>NZ_JAMYWQ010000047.1 GCF_024160145.1 Serratia nevei | reverse complement strand
CGACCTGTTCGACAACGGCTAATTTAAAGGATAGAGAATAATCGCGTTGTGTGCGTTTAACATACTGGTTCATCACATTTTCCTCTGTGCGTGAGTAAAATGTGTCAACGCTATTTAGGACGGGTCAGCGTTCGAAGAGGGGTTCAGCGTGCTGAACCTCTTTTTTTTGCCTGTGGGAGGGGAGCAAGGGCCAACGGGCAGGCAAAAAAAACGGCGCACAATGTGCGCCGTTTTCAATAACCGAAGCTATCTTACTTTTTGTAAGCGTGAGCTTGGTTGTCCAGACGCTGGTTAGCGCGTGCTGCGTCGTCTTTAGCTGCCTGAACGTCAGAACGCATTGCGTTCACGTCGTTGCTCAGCTGATCAACTTTAGCGTTCAGAGTCTGAACGTCAGAAGACAGTTGATCGATTTTAGCGTTGCTAGAGCAGCCAGCCAGCAGAGTGGAACCCAGGATTACCGCGCCCAGTACCAGTTTAGTACGATTCATTATAACACCCTCTAGATTGAGTTAATCTCCATGTAGCGTTACAAGTATTACACAAACTTTTTTCGAAAGAGAATAATTTTTTAGTGTTGGGGTGCTTTATTTTGATCGTTCGCTCAAACTTGCATCTGGTTTTACAAATTAGTTAAAAAAACGAGGGAAAACAGCCGGCTTCCATGGGACTACTCCGATTTGTTATTAGCCAA
This sequence comes from Serratia nevei, assembly GCF_024160145.1. Classification (GTDB taxonomy): domain Bacteria; phylum Pseudomonadota; class Gammaproteobacteria; order Enterobacterales; family Enterobacteriaceae; genus Serratia; species Serratia nevei_A. The sequence continues at coordinate 32,462 of NZ_JAMYWQ010000047.1, read as the reverse complement.
ATAATGAGCGGTTCGCGGTTGCGTTTTGAGAAAAATAGGTTACTGCCGATAAAAAAAACGCCGCAAAGCGGCGTTTTGATCAAGGTAATTATGTCACGTTTTATATTACAGCACGTGTACCGAGGCGGTGTTGGTAGTGCCGCTCGGCACCAGCGCGCCGGAAACCATCACCACGACGTCGCCTTTCTGCGCCAGGCCGCTGGCCAGCGCGGCTTCTTTACCGATGCGGTAGAAGTCGTCGGTTGAGGCGATTTCCTTGACCATCTGCGGGATAACGCCCTTGCTCAGCACCAGCTGGTGTGCGGTGGTTTCATTGGTGGTCAGCGCCAGGATCACCGCGTTCGGGAAGTATTTACGCACGGATTTCGCTGACTTGCCGCCGCTGGTGGCGACGACGATCAGCGGCGCGTCCAGTTTCTCGGCGGTTTCAACCGCACCGCGGCACACCGCTTCGGTGATGCGCAGCTTGCGGCGGTCGTTCAGGGTATCGATGCGGCTAGGCATCACGCGATCGGTACGCTCGCAGATGGTGGCCATGATGTTGACCGCTTCCAGCGGGTATTTGCCCTTGGCGCTCTCGCCGGACAGCATGACGGCATCGGTACCGTCCAGGATGGCGTTGGCAACGTCGCCGGCTTCCGCGCGGGTAGGGCGCGGGTTCTTGATCATGGAATCGAGCATCTGGGTGGCGGTGATCACCACTTTACGTGCGCGGTTGCATTTCTCGATCATCATCTTCTGGGCGAAGATCACTTCTTCGACCGGGATCTCGACGCCCAAGTCGCCACGGGCAACCATGATGCCGTCGGACGCTTCGAGGATCTCGTCGAAGTTGTTCAGGCCTTCCTGGTTTTCGATCTTGGAGATGATCTGGATCTGCTCGCCGCCGTGGGCTTTCAGGTGTTCGCGGATCTCCAGCACGTCGGAGCGTTTACGGATGAAGGACGCCGCCACGAAGTCGACGCCTTGTTCGCAGCCGAAGATCAGGTCGCGTTTGTCTTTTTCGGCCAGCGCAGGCAGCTGGATGGAGACGCCCGGCAGGTTGACGCCCTTGTTCTCGCCCAGGTCGCCGTTGTTCAGCACCTTACAAATGACTTCGTTTTCGGTCACGTTGGTGACTTCCATGCCGATCAGACCGTCGTCAACCAGCACGGTGTTGCCGATCTTCAGGTCGGCGGCGAAGCCGGCGTAGGTAACCGCCACGCGATCGCTGTTGCCGATCACGCTCTGGTCGGTGGTGAAGGTGAAGGTTTGGCCGGCGACCAGCGAAGCGTCTTTACCGCCTTCCAGCTTCATGGTGCGAATTTCCGGGCCTTTGGTATCCAGCAGGATGCCGGCGTTGATACCGGTTTTCGCCATCACGGCGCGCATGTTCTTGATGCGGTTGCCGTGCTCTTCATAATCGCCGTGAGAGAAGTTGAGACGCATCACGTTCATGCCCGCATTGAGCAGGTTGGTCAGCATTTCTTCCGATTCGGTTTTTGGACCGATGGTACAAACAATTTTGGTCTTTTTCATGGCGGAGTTTTCTACAAGTTGTGATGGATAAAAAAACGAATTTGACCGGTGCGGTTTACGCCGGTAGGGAATTTGGGCCGTGCCTGGTGGTGAAAAACATAGTTAAGGATAGGTGACGACAGTTGAAGCGGGGCGGAAAAATTCAGCCCGCGCGGGGGCGCGGGGATGCTGCGCAACGGGGTAAGATCAGATCGTGTTGTTATTGCGTTTTCGCAGATCAAGGGCTGAAACCATTCAACTGATAGACGTTGCGCATTATAAAGGCTAAGCGGTGGGAAACAAAATAAAAAACCGCAGCGGCGCGGCGGATGGGTCAAAACCGGGGCAAATGTGGCGCAAATGCAACGCGTTGCGGGCGCTTGTTGCGCAAATAACCTTGCTGTAAATAGAGGTTTAGCGCGTTTGGGGGATTTCCAGCAGCACGCCGGCGCTCAGGCAGAAGCAGCCGCTGGCGACGTTAGCCGGCAATATCAGGCTCTCGCCGGCCCGTACCACCCGGGTGTCGCCGCCGAGGGTAAACTCGAATTCACCGGAGATCACCCGGGTTTGCCGCGCGTGCGGGGGCTTTTGCAGCTGGCCGAAGGCGCCGGCCTCGAAACGCACTTCTGCCGCCGGTGAACCGTCGCTCATCACGCCTTCACGGCGGGCAAGGCCATTGTCGAGCGGTAAAAAGGCGGTTTTGGCGGTAAAGGTGGTCATGTGGCGTTCCTGATGGCTGATGGCGGTAGCACGGCGCGAACGATATACAAATCGGGCGGTCGGGCAGAGATGAAACAACGGGAAGTATAACGCGACAGGGGGAGAGATGAATCAGCAATATGGTGCGTCCGAGTGGACTCGAACCACCGACCCCCACCATGTCAAGGTGGTGCTCTAACCAACTGAGCTACGGACGCACTGCACTGCTTCTGAAATTTGGTGCGTCCGAGTGGACTCGAACCACCGACCCCCACCATGTCAAGGTGGTGCTCTAACCAACTGAGCTACGGACGCACTGTACGGCTTCAGGAATTTGGTGCGTCCGAGTGGACTCGAACCACCGACCCCCACCATGTCAAGGTGGTGCTCTAACCAACTGAGCTACGGACGCATCTTTTCCTGTCTGTCATGGCTGACAGCGGGGACGAATATTAACGAGCTACCCGCGTGCTGGCAAGGGGAAAAGCGCAATTTTATTCGGTATTTCACGCGATTGCTGAGGTTGTGCGCAGTCCGGCGTTTTTTTCCGCAAACCCGCAGCCCGGCCGGGGATGAAACCAGCCGGGCGCGGATTCAGCGCGTGGATCGCTGCAGGATGATGGCGGTCGGCTGCTTTTGCAGCCAGCGCATGCGCAGCGCCATCATGATGGCGGCGAAGGTCAGGCCAATGATAAAGCCGATCCAGAAACCGCTCGGCCCCATCGCCGGCACCAGCACATCGGTCAGGGCCAGCAGGTAGCCGCTCGGCAGGCCCAACACCCAGTAAGCGATGAAGGTGATGAAGAAGATCGCGCGGGTGTCTTTATAACCGCGCAGCACGCCGCTGCCGATCACCTGGATGGAATCCGAGATTTGGTACAGCGCTGCCAACAGCATCAGCTGCGAGGCCATCGCCACCACCGCCGGGCTGTCGTTGTACAACAGGGCGATCGGTTCGCGGAAGGTGGCGGTAAACAGCGCGGTGCAGACGGCCATGGTGATGCCAACGCCGATGGCAGAGTAGGCGGCGACACGGGCACCTTCAACCGAGCCTTCCCCCAGACGGTAACCGACGCGGATGGTGGCGCCAACGCCCAGCGACAGCGGCAGCACGAACATCAGCGCGCTGAAGTTCAGTGCGATCTGGTGGCCGGCGACCGCGACTATCCCCAGCGGCGAAACCAGCAGCGCCACCACGGCGAACAGCGTGACTTCGAAGAACAGCGCCAGCGCCACCGGCATGCCGATGCCGATCAGGCGCTTCAGCGCCGCCCAGTCAGGGCCGCCGAGATCGCCGGTTTGGCGTTTGATGTCGCGCTGCGACGGCGCGCGCTTCACGTACCAGCGCATCATCAGGAACATGATCCAGTAGACGCTGCCGGTGGCGACGCCGCAGCCGACGCCGCCCAGCTCCGGCATGCCGAACTTGCCGTAGATAAAGATGTAGTTGATCGGGATATTCACCAGCAGGCCGAGGAAGCCGATCACCATGCCGGGCTTGGTTTTGGACAGGCCTTCGCACTGGTTGCGCATCACCTGGAAGAACAGGTAGCCCGGCGCTCCCCACATGATGGCGTGCAGATAACCGACGGCTTTATCCGCCAGCTGCGGATCGATGTTGTGCATCATGTCGATGACGAACTTGCAGTTATACAGCACCACGATCAGCAGGACCGACACGCCGGAAGCCAGCCAAAACCCCTGACGCACCTGATGGGCGATACGATCGCGCCGCCCGGCGCCGTTGAGCTGGGCGATCACCGGCGTCAGCGCCAGCAGCAGGCCGTGGCCGAACAGGATGGCCGGCAGCCAGATTGAAGTGCCGACCGCCACCGCCGCCATGTCGGTGGCGCTGTAGGCGCCGGCCATGATGGTATCCACCACGCCCATGGCGGTTTGCGATATTTGCGCGATGATGACCGGGATAGCGAGAGCCAATAAACTACGCGCTTCAATTAAGTACTTCTGCACGCATACACCTTTCTATTTATATATGTGGGAGGGAGGGCTGCCGCGAGAGGACAACAATTAAAATAGCGGAATTTTGTCAAAAATATTGTACCTGCTCGGCGTCGTTAAGCAAACGCCGCAGATAAATAGTTATTAAATGCGCAAGCGCGCGTTTTTTGCCTACGCGGATTTGGTTTTCCGCGCCAACTGGGGCACACTGCCGGGAGTGTTTTAACCTATTTAGTCAGAAGAGGCACATATGTTCACCGGTATCGTACAAGGCACCGCGCCGCTGGTCGCCATTGATGAGAAACCCAATTTCCGCACCCACGTGATCGAAATGCCCGCCGAGCTGCTGCCGGGGCTGGAGCTGGGCGCGTCGGTGGCCCATAACGGCTGCTGCCTGACCGTCACCGAGGTGGAAGGCAACCGCGTCAGCTTCGATTTGATCAAGGAAACGCTGCGGCTGACCAACCTCGGCGATCTGGCGCTGGGCGACATCGTCAATATCGAGCGGGCGGCGAAGTTCAATGACGAAATTGGCGGTCATTTGATGTCCGGCCATATTATCTGCACGGCGGAAGTGGCCAAAATTTACACGTCGGAAAATAACCGCCAGGTGTGGCTGCGCATGCCGAATGCGGAATTGATGAAATATGTGCTGCATAAAGGTTTCATCGGTATCGACGGCATTAGCCTGACCATCGGCGAAGTGGTGAATAACCGTTTCTGCGTGCACCTGATCCCGGAAACGCTGGATCGCACCACGCTGGGTAAGAAACGCCTGGGTGACAAGGTGAACATCGAAATCGATCCGCAAACGCAGGCGGTGGTGGACACCGTCGAGCGCGTGCTGGCCAACCGGGAAGCGACGCTGGCGGCGGCGATGGCGCCTGCGCACAAAGACTGACAGCGATTCTGGCGTTGCCGCCGGCATCGAATCATAAGCAGAGAGGAGAAACGCGTGAAGTTTTATGGGAAAACGTTGTTGTTAACCGCGTTGCTGGCGCTGAGCGCCTGCAGCAGTTCACCTGAGCAGGGCGCCGGCGCGCCAATGGCCGATGCGGACGATACCTGCGGCGCTTCGCAGTATCAAAATTTCGTCGGCAAGCCGATGACTTCGCTGGAAGGCGTGCGGATCGACGCCAAGGTGCGCGCCATTCCGTACAACTCTGCCGTTACCATGGATTTCAACCTGCGCCGCCTGAACTTCCTCGGCGATAGCAACGATAAAATCATTCGCGTTTACTGCGGTTAACCCGCAGGGTCCTAAAGAGCAAAAAAAAGCCCCGGCGATGATGTTGCCGGGGCTTTTTTATTGGGAAAGCGTTCAGCGCGCGACGCGAATGCCGCCTTCAACGCCTTTCGGGCTGAACACCACCTGCCACAGCTGCAGATCGCGCGCCCGGAACGCACCGGCGCAGGCGTTCAGGTAGTAGCTGAACATCCGCTCGAAGCGTTCGGAATAGCGCGGGGCAAGCTGCGGCCACGCCTGCTTGAAGCGTTCGAACCAGGCCATCAGCGTGCGATCGTAGTCGGCGCCGATGTTATGCCAGTCTTCCATCACGAAATGGCCTTCGCTGGCCTGGGCGATGTGGATCACCGACGGCAGGCAACCGTTCGGGAAAATGTATTTGTTGATCCACGGATCGACGTTCATGTCGGTTTTGTTGGAGCCGATGGTATGCAGCAGGAACAGGCCGTGCGGCACCAGATTGCGTTCCACCACGTTGAAGTAGGTGCGGTAGTTTTTCGGCCCGACGTGCTCGAACATGCCGACGGAGACGATGCGATCGAACTGCTGATGCAGATCGCGGTAATCCTGCAGCAGGATCTGCACATCCAGCCCGGCGCAGCGCGCCTGAGCCAGTTTCTGCTGCTCGGCGGAAATGGTCACGCCGACCACCGATACGCCGTAGTTTTTCGCCGCGTAGGCGGAAAGGCCGCCCCAGCCGCAGCCGATGTCCAGCAAGCGCATGCCTGGCTGCAGCTGCAGTTTTTCGCAGATCATCCGCAGTTTGGCTTCCTGCGCCTCCTCCAGCGTGGTGGCGTCTTTCCAGTAGCCGCAGGAGTATTGCATGTAAGGATCGAGCATCAGGGTAAACAGATCGTTGCCGAGATCGTAATGTTCTTTGCCGACGATCCAGGCGCGCTTTTTCGATTGCAGATTGGTCAGGCGCGCGGCGGCGATGCGCAGGGTATCTTTCAGGTGGTGGGGGAGTTTCTTCTCCAGCCCGGCGCTGACCACGCGCTGGAAGAACATATCCAGCCGCTCGCATTCCCACCAGCCGTCCATATAGCTTTCGCCCAGCCCCAGCGACCCTTGCTGCAAGACGCGTTTAAAGAAATCGGGGTTTTTAACCTGAATATCGTAGGGGCGCGAACCGTTGATTTCAATGCCGGCCAGGCCGAGCATCTCATGCGCGATACGGTACCACTGATTGTCCTGGATGCTCAGATCTTCTATACACGATGAACTCATAGCTTCTCCATCACCTTCTTCTGACTGATGACCCGTTAGGAAACAGCTTAGACAATTTCTGCGGGTACATACGTTTACCGGCGGAAAATAGGCCCGCGGCGTCTGATATCCGACTATGAACAGAGGAAATTTTAAGAAGCTACCCGGCGCGAACGGCGCGGGATAAACGCATCCTTAAAAAAAGAGTGTGACGCAAAGCGCGTACACAAAAGCTAATTGAGATATAGAGATTATAAGGTGTTACTTTACAAGGTTGTTTTTGAGTATAGGCGCGCCGAGGCGTTGACTCAACCGTAAATCGCACTCGGCACGCATATTCTTTAAGTGATTATTAAACTTGGTAATTATGACGATGAGTTAGCATGTTCCCGCTGCGCCTTCCGCTGCGCATCGGCCGCTTTTCCCCGCTGCAGGAAATACCCCAGCGCGGCCAGGATCACCGTCGATACCATCACCGTCACCGTCGCCAACAGCGGCTGGGCAATGAACGCCGATACCAGCATACTCGCCACAAAGCACAGCCCCAGCTGCAGCGTATTTTGCAGCGCGGCGGCCTTGCCGCTGCTTTCCGGGAACGGCATCAGCGCATTCGCCACCATGATCGGGTAGCCGGCGCCGTTGACCAGCGCCATCACGCAGAACGGGATCAGCAGCGTGGTGAGCGTCGGATCGGTCAGGGTCGCCACCAGATACAGCGCCACCATGCTGACACCGTAAGCGACCAGCAGCCACGGCAGCAGGGTTTTGCCATTGATGCGTTTGAGCGCGGCGCGGCAGCCGTAGCCACCCAGCAGGAAGGCCAGCGTTTGCGGCACGTAGCTCAGGCCGATGTCGCTCGGGCCGTAGCCCATATCGCCGAGGATGAACGGCGAGCCGGTCAGCCAGGCGAAGAAGCCGGCCGAGCAGGCGGCGTACATGGCGACGTTGCCGCTGAACACCGGCGATTTCAACAGCTGCCAGAAGCTGGCGCCGTTTTTTGGCACATCGGCGGTGGGTTGCGTTTTGGCGCGCTCTTTGAGCATCAACGTCGGCAGCAGCAGCAGCGCGGTGATCACCAACAGCGCGGCGAAGATCGCGCGCCAGCTGGCGTGGTTCAGCAACCAGGCACCCAGCAGCGGGGCCAGCGCCGGCGACAGCGCCACCAGCGGCATAATGGTGGCGAACACGCGGTTGGCCTGGCCTTCGCGGTAACGGTCGACCACCAATGCTTGCCAGATGGCGGTGGCGGAGCAGACGCCGACGGCCTGAATAAAGCGCAGGATCCAGAGCTGCACGGCGTTTTCCACCCACAGCATGCCCAGGCAGCCGAGAGCGAACAGCGTCAGGCCGATCAATAAGACCGGTTTGCGGCCCAGACGGTCGGAGAGCGGCCCCCACAGCAGCTGCGCGAAGGCGAAGCCGGCCAGGAAGATGCTCAGGCTGGCGCTCACCGCGCCGGTGGAAATTTGCAACTCCTCCCGCATGGCGCCGAAGGCGGGCAGGTACATATCGGTCGCCAGATAACCCAGCATGCTCAGGCCGGCGAGGTAGAACATAAAGCCAAAGGAATTTCGCATGGTATTTCTCGTTAATATTTTAATGTCGCAGGTTTTTAGCGCCGGCCAGTGTATCCGGCTGGATCTCTGCTTGTGAAACGGTAATATTTGCAAAGTGCTGTTAAAAAAATTGAAGGCAAAGCGATGTGGTCTGAATATTCTCTTGAAGTTGTTGACGCGGTGGCGCGCACCGGCAGTTTCAGCGCGGCGGCGCAGGAGCTGCACCGGGTGCCGTCGGCGGTGAGCTATACCGTTCGGCAATTGGAGCAATGGCTGGCGGTGCCGCTGTTTGAGCGGCGTCACCGCGACGTGGAGCTGACGCCGGCCGGTGCGCTGTTTATCAAGGACGCGCGAGTTGTTATCAAAAAAATGCTCGACACCCGTCGCCACTGTCAGCAGGTGGCTAACGGCTGGCGCGGCCAGCTGAATATCGCGGTGGACATCATCGTCAAACCGCAGCGCAGCCGCCAGCTGGTACTGGATTTCTACCGCCATTTCCCCGACGTCGAGCTGCTGCTGCAACCCGAGGTGTTCAACGGCGTGTGGGATGCGTTGGTGGACGGCAGGGCGGATATGGCGATCGGCGCCACGCGGGCGGTGCCGGTCGGCGGCGGTTTCGCCTTCCGCGACATGGGCTATATGAACTGGCTGTGCGTGGTCAGCCCGCAGCATCCGCTGGCGCAGCTGGCGGGGCCGCTGAATGACGATCGGCTGCGGCCGTACCCTTCGCTTTGCCTGGAGGACACTTCACGCACTCTGCCCAAGCGTGTCACCTGGACGCTGGATAACCAGCGGCGGCTGGTGGTGCCGGACTGGAGCTCGGCGCTCGACTGTTTGCGCGCCGGGCTGTGCGTCGGCATGATGCCGGCGCATCGGGCGCTGCCGTTGGTGCAGCGCGGTGAGCTGAAAGCGTTGCAGCTGCAGCAGCCGTTTCCCGCCAGCCCTTGCTGCCTGACCTGGCAACAGGATAAGCCCTCACCGGCGATGAGCTGGCTGCTGGCGTATCTGGGCGATGGGGAGACGCTGAACCAGGAGTGGCTGAGCGAGGCGGAACCGGAAGCCGTGCAGGCTTCCGGCGCGGGGGATTAGCGGCGGTAGTCGATAAACGGGCCGTCGGCGACCGAGCGGCGTTCGACCAGCTTCGGATGCACTTCGATCACCTGCGACTCTTCGCGCTTGCTGATGATGCGATCCAGCAGCATGGTGAAGGCCATTTCGCCCAGGCGCTCTTTCGGCTGGTGAATGGTGGTCAGCGCCGGGGTGAAGTAGCGGGCGTTGCGCACGTTGTCGTAACCGATCACGGAAATATCCTGCGGCACTCGCAGCCCCAGCTCGTCGGCGGCGCAGATGGCGCCCATCGCCATGATGTCGCCGCCGCAGAATACCGCGGTCGGCCGCTGCTTTTGCGACAGGATTTGGTGCATCGCCTTGTAGCCGGACTCCGGCTCGAAGTCGCCCTGAACGATCCACTCTTCGCGAATCTCGATATGCGCTTCCTGTAGCGCCTTCATAAAGCCCTGGTGACGGCCGCCGCCGGTGTTGCGCGACAGCTGGCCCGGAATGGCGCCGATATCGCGGTGGCCGCGCTCGATCAGGTAACGGCCGGCCAGATAGCCGCCTTCGAAGGCGTTATCGATGATGGTGTCGGTGAAATCGCCGCGTGCCGCGCCCCAGTCCATCACCACCATCGGGATGTTGCGGTAGTCTTCCAGCATGCCCAACAGCTGATCGGGGTACTCGGAGCACATGACCAGCAGGCCGTCGACGCGTTTTTGCGCCAGCATCGCCAGATAGGCGCGCTGCTTGTCCAGATTGTTGTGCGAGTTGCACAGGATCAGGGTATAGCCTTTGCTGTAGCAGCTGTTTTCCACCGCCTCGATCACTTCGGCGAAGTAGGGGGCTTCGCTCGAGGTGGCCAACAGACCGATCGACTTGGTGTGATTGACTTTCAGGCTGCGCGCCACGGCGCTCGGCGAGTAGTGCAGCTCTTTGATGGCGGCCCACACGGCCGCTTTGGTCTCTTCGGCGACGAAACGAGTCTTATTGATGACGTGCGAAACGGTGGTGGTGGAAACGCCCGCGCGTTTGGCCACATCTTTAATCGTTGCCATGTAAGGAATGACTCCTGAACTCACATGTTTACAGCATGTAAGTGTGATGTTAATCGTTTGCCTACGTAGATCCTTCTCCAGAGAAGCGAAAACTGAGTTTTTAGTGTGTTGAAGTCTTCAGCGCTTAATCAGGAGGGGCATGAATGCCGGTACGCAGTTGTGAACTGCGAATTTTGTCGCATATTGAACAAAAGTGGAAGAGGTAATCGAGATTATAAACCGGGAAATGATAACAAGATTTTATCGGCGAACTGTGGGAAAATGATTTGACGTACTAATTGTGCGCCTTTTATCCTTAGGAAAGCCCATTTTAAAGGAGTTGTCATGGATACCGATCTGAAGATGTCGCTGTTCACCACCGTCTGCGCATTGGCGATGATTATCGCTTTCAGCTTTGTTGCCGCGTTGAACTGATTTCCCGCCGGTTTTAAAAAAGGCGCAGCCTGGCTGCGCCTTGTCCTGTCAAAGCCTGAACTTACGCCAGGTTTTCCGCTGCGAAGGTCCAGTTGACCAGCGCCCAGAAGTTTTCCAGGTATTTTGGACGCGCATTGCGGTAATCGATGTAATACGCGTGTTCCCACACGTCAACGGTCAGCAGTGGTTTGTCTTCACCGGTCAGCGGGGTGGCCGCGTTGGAGGTGTTGACGATCGCCAGCGCGCCGTCCGGTTTCTTCACCAGCCAGGTCCAGCCGGCGCCGAAGTTTTTCACGGCGGCATCGGTGAACTGCTCTTTGAAGGCAGCGAAAGAGCCGAAGGATTTGACGATCGCCGCCGCCAGTTCGCCCTGCGGCTCACCGCCGCCCTGTGGCGACAGGCAGTGCCAGTAGAAGGTGTGGTTCCACACCTGCGCCGCGTTGTTGAAGACGCCGCCGTTAGAGGTCTTGATGATCTCTTCGAGCGATTTGCCCTCGAACTCGCTGCCTTTCACCAGGTTGTTCAGGTTCACCACGTAGGTGTTGTGGTGTTTGCCGTAGTGGTATTCCAGGGTCTCGGCGGAGATGTGCGGCTCGAGCGCGTTTTTCTCATACGGTAATGCAGGTAATTCAAACGACATTGCTTCCTCCTTTACAGCGCCATGCGTTTCCCGCCGGGGCGAGCGCCGGATGGGCCGTTTTTTATTGTGGTCATTCAATCTTAACAATTTTCATCATAAAAAACAGGCGGAAAAGCGAGAAATGCGCGTGGGGAAGTGCGATGGGCGATAGCTTGAGCAGGCGGTTGTGGCCGGGGCCGCAACCGCGCAGAACAGGGAATTAACGAATGGTTTTCGGCGTCACTACGCGGCGTGCGCCGATGTAGTGGTTCTGCCAATAGTCGTTGTCGAGTTGGCTGATGCGGATCTCTTCGCCGGTGCGCGGCGACTGGATGAATTTGCCGTTGCCGAGGTAGACGCCGACATGGTCCGCCACGCCGCGGTTGTTGATGCGGAAGAACACCAGATCGCCGCTTTCCAGTTCGCTTTTCTTGATCGGCGCCGCGTCGCGCAGGTGATACATCTCATTGGCGGTACGCGGCATCTTGATTTTCACTACGTCTTTGTAGGCGTAATAGATAAGGCCGCTGCAGTCGAAGCCGGTGCGCGGCGAGCTGCCGCCCCAGCGGTAAGGTTTGCCCATCTGGCCCATCAGCTTGGCCATCGCGGTCTGCTTGGCGTGCTGGTAGCGTTTTTTGTGCGCCGGGCTGAGTTTCAACGGCTTTTCTTCACGTGCCAGCTTGGCGGTAGCCATACCGGCTTCGCGGTGGCGACCATAGCCTTTTTTATAGCCCTTTTTCGGCGGGGTGACTTTAATCTTGGCGGTTTTCTGCGCTTTGGCCTTGGGTTTGGCGCTGACGACCTTTTTCGCGCTTTTCTCGCTTTTCGCCTTGGCGGTCTTGGTTTTTTTCTCGGGGGCCGTCACTTTGGCTTTTTTGGCGGCTTTGTCCGCTTTCTTTTTTCTGCGGTCATCGGGCCGCGCTTCATTAGCATGGCTTTTACGCTGCTCGGCGGCAACACGCGCCTGCGGCGCAGCATGCGCCAAATTGAAGAAGAGCTGCGTAAACAGCAGCGCAAAGAGCGTAAGAATTAAACGCATGTCGACGTCACCAACCTTGGCCCCGAAACGGATATCGAAAGAGTTACAGTATTCCCGAATTTCGCCATATAAAACAGCGAAGAACTCATAAATAATAATCCATATTGTGAGAAAACGTTAATGACATTTTTTTTGTTTCAAAATCAGCCTGTTGCTGTATGAAAAAACGCCATCTGGCGGCGGCGGATATAATTCGGCCGCGCCGTTGTCGCGGCGCAATATATTAGTGAAATGGTCGGATTAAAAATGTTATTCTCAGCGTATGTTTTGACCGGAATGACGTGGCCGGTGAAACGCGATCGGCAGCGGGCGAATATCCTTGCAAAAGATGGCGTTTTCTTGCGACTGTTCCAGCCGCTACAATAGCCTGCGTGATGCATGTTGTAGCCATGAAATGTGGCTTGAGGAAGCAATAAATGACGACGACACTTGAAAAAATTCAGCACCAGATCGCTGAAAACCCGATTCTGCTGTACATGAAAGGTTCGCCAAAGCTGCCGAGCTGCGGTTTCTCCGCTCAGGCTGTGCAAGCGCTGTCCGCCTGTGGCGAGCGTTTCGCCTACGTGGATATTCTGCAAAACCCGGATATTCGCGCCGAGCTGCCAAAATACGCCAACTGGCCGACGTTCCCGCAGCTGTGGGTTGACGGTGAGCTGGTCGGCGGGTGCGATATCATCATCGAAATGTATCAGCGCGGCGAATTGCAGCAGCTGATCAAAGAAACCGCAGAAAAGTATAAAGCGCAGGAAGACCAGCAGTCTTAATCGACGGGCTTGCGGTTATCGCGTAACGGGCGGCGCCAGTGCAAACTGGGCCGCCTTTTTTGTTGCGTTATTCGGCGAGATCGCCGGTGGGCAGCGGCCAGCCGCCGAGGCGTTTCCAGCGGTTGACCAGCTCGCAAAACAGCAGGGCGGTTTGTTCGGTGTCGTACAGCGCGGAGTGTGCCTGGCTGCTGTCGAACGGCATGCCGGCGGCGATGCAGGCTTTCGCCAGCACCGTTTGGCCCAGCACCAGGCCGCTCAGCGCGGCGGTGTCGAAGGTAGCGAACGGATGGAACGGGTTGCGCTTCAGGCCGGCGCGTTCGGCCGCGGCCATCAGGAAGCTGTGATCGAAGTTGGCGTTGTGCGCCACGATAATGGCCCGGTTGCAACCGCGATCCTTGAGGCCTTTGCGCACCGCCTTGAAAATGGCGTGCAGCGCGTCATATTCGCTGACCGCGCCGCGCAGCGGGTTGTGCGGATCGATGCCGTTGAACGCCAGCGCTTCCGGTTGCAGGTTGGCGCCCTCGAAAGGCTCCACGTGGAAATGCAGGGTTTCGTCCTGTTGCAGCCAGCCGTCTTCATCCATTTTCAGCGTCACGGCGGCGATCTCCAGCAACGCATCGGTATTGGCGTTGAAGCCGGCGGTTTCAACATCTATTACTACGGGATAAAACCCACGAAAACGACCACTCAGGGCGTTAAGATCACTTTTCTCGGCCATCAGTTTCTTATCTTCATCGAATGCAGCGCGCATTATGGCAAATTTTGCGCCCGGTTGCAGGCGCTATCGCGCGGAGATCAGCAGGGCGCATGTGCGCCCTGGGGAAGGCTTAGTGGCCGAGGCCCTGGCCGGCGTGTTTATTTTCGATCAGCTCGATTTTGTAACCGTCCGGATCTTCGACGAAGGCGATCACCGTGGTACCGCCTTTCACCGGGCCGGCTTCGCGGGTGACCTTGCCGCCTGCGCGGCGGATGCTGTCGCAGGTGGCGGCAACGTCGTCCACGCCCAGCGCCAGGTGGCCGAAGGCAGTGCCCATCTCGTAGCTGTCGGTGCCCCAGTTATAGGTCAGTTCGATAACCGCGCCTTCGCTCTCTTCCGTATAGCCGACGAAAGCCAGCGAGTATTTGTACTCTGGGTTTTCGCTGGTGCGCAGCAGGCGCATGCCTAATACCTTGGTGTAGAAGTCGATGGCGCGTTGCAGGTCACCGACGCGGATCATGGTATGGAGTAAGCGCATAATTCCTCTGGATTGACTGTGCCGTGGCAGACGGCGGGTGGATTGCAGCACAAGCGAGTATAGCCTTGTCCCGCAAGGGAATTCAACGTGACGGGTAGGTGACAGTGTCACATGCTGGCTTCGCGCCGCGGGTGTTTAAATATTGATCGAGCGTACCGATCGATACGAAGTAATTGATCTGCACAATCAATTATCAATTCAGGCGGTAACCGTGTAGAAATTGAACTGCAGTATAAACAACACCAGGGAACACCGGCCCGCCCCGTGCGGGCCTTTTTGCGTGCGGCGCATAAAAAAACGGCCAGGCAATCGCATGGCCGTTTGGGATCAGGACAGGTTACTTGGCCAGAAACGGATAGTCGGTATAGCCTTCGGCACCGCCGCCGTAGAAGCTTTCCGGCTTAGGCTCGTTCAGCGGTGCATGCTGACGGAAGCGCTCCACCAGATCCGGGTTGGCGATGTAGCTGCGGCCGAAGGCCACCGCGTCGATGAAACCTTTTTCGATCAGCGCTTCGGCTTTTTCGGCGGTGTAGGCGCCGGCACCGACGATTACCCCTTTAAAGTGGGCGCGCACCGAGTCGCGGAAGGCGTCGGAATACGGTTTGCCGCCGGCCCAGTCCGGTTCGGAGATGTGCAGGTAGGCGATGTTGCGCTTGTTCAGCTCTTCGACCAGGTACAGCGCCGCGTCTTCCTGATCTTCACCGTTGTCCAGCCCGTTGAACGGCCCCAGCGGCGAGATGCGAATACCGATGTGTTCGGCACCCCATTCGGCAACCGCCGCGTCGACCACTTCCAGCGTCAGGCGCGTGCGATTCTCGATGCTGCCGCCGTATTGGTCGGTGCGCTGGTTGGAGGCCGGCGACATGAACTGGTGCAGCAGATAGCCGTGGGCCGCATGCAGTTCGATAAAGTCGAAGCCGGCCTCCCGCGCGTTGGCGGTGGCCTGGCGGAAATCGTTGACGATGCCCGGGATCTCGCGGGTTTCCAGTGCGCGCGGCGTGGAGGTTGGTACGCGCACCCAGGCGCCGGTTTCATCACGCACGGTGGTGCGGGTTTCGGCGTTGATCGCCGAAGGGGCGACCGGCGCTTGCCCGCCCGGCTGCAGGCTGGCGTGGGAGATACGGCCTACGTGCCACAGCTGCACCGCGATATGGCCGTTTTTATCATGCACTGCCTGCGTGATGTGTTTCCACGCGGCGATCTGCTCTGGCGTATGCAGGCCCGGCGCACCGGCGTAGCCTTTCGCCTGGAAGGAAACCTGTGTCGCTTCGGTTACGATCAGGCCCGCACCGGCGCGCTGTGCGTAATATTCCGCCATCAGCGGCGTAGGAATATCGCCCGGTTCGATGCTGCGCAGACGCGTCAGCGGCGCCATAAACACGCGGTTGGGCAGGGTAAGGGCGCCAACCTTCAGCGGAGAGAGCAATTTTTCAGTCTTCATAGTGCATCCTGTATTTAATAGACTGGTCGTCTAGTGGTGGGCGATAAAAAAACCATGAACTGCGTTTATCAATAAAAATAGACGGTTGCCGTTACGGCTGCGGCGGGCGCAGCAGTAACTCGATGCTTTCCAGCGCGCTGGTCAACGGCGCCAGCGAGCGGCGGATCTTGGCGCGCAGCGAGGCACCGAGCCACAGTGAGTACAGCGTCTCTGCGGTCGCTGCCGGGCTCATGGCCACCGACAGCGAACCTTCGGCGATACCGCGCTCGATGGCCTCCTGCAGGTGGCCAATCACGCGAGCGGTGCCCGTTTCCAGCGCGTGGCGCATCGGTTCCGACAGGTCGCTCACCTCGGCGGAAAGCTTCACCGCCAGGCAGGCGTTGTGGCATTCGCTGCGGCAGTGGTAGCTGATGGCCTGGGCGTAATAGCCGAGCAGCTGGTGGCGGGCATCGCTGTGCCTATCGGCAAACAGCGCCTGCATTTCTGCATCATAATGCGCGAAATAGCGCTGCAACATCGCTTCGCCGAAGGCTTCCTTCGAGCGGAAATAGTGGTAGAACGAGCCTTTCGGCACGCCCGCAGTGGCCAGCAGTTCGCTGAGCCCCATGCCGGTAAAGCCCAGGCGCAGGCTGAGGGTTTCGCCGGTGGCGAGCAGATGTTCACGTGTGTCCACGTTGCAATGCGTTGATTTGGTCATCATGGTGCCGAGCATAATAGACCGATTGGTCTAGGACAATGGGAATAAAAAAACCGGCGCACAAAACGCCGGTTGTCTGCAAACTATTGTGCCCCAGCGGCACGAGGAAGTTAAGCGCTTACGCCGCGTTGCGGCAACGCTGCAGGATATCCAGCCGGGATTGATATTCGCGGGTTTGTACGTTCAGCATGCCCAGCAGGGTGTGGAACAGGTTGTCCTGCGACACCTCGTCCTTTGCCGCCAGCATGTTCAGGCACTGGCGATCGATGCCGAAGTTGCGCTGATAGTCGGCCGACATCCACATCAGGAAAGGCACGTGCGTTTGCTGGCTCGGCGCGAAGACATAAGGCGTGCCGTGCAGGTACATGCCGTTTTCCCCCAGCGACTCGCCGTGATCGGACAAATAGACCAGCGCGGTATTGAAGCGGTCGTCATACTGCTGCAGCAGCCTGATGGTGGCATCGAGCATCGCGTCGGTATACAGGATGGTGTTGTCGTAGGTGTTCACCAGCTGCTCATGGCTGCAATCCTGAATCTGATTGCTGTTGCAGGTCGGCGAAAAGCGCTGGAATTCTGGTGTGCTGCGGCGGTAATAAGCCGGGCCGTGGCTGCCCATCTGGTGCAGCACGATCACGCCGTCGTCTTTCAGGCTGCTGATGTAGTCGTTCAGTTTGTACAGCAACACGTTATCCATGCACACTTCGCCGTCGCAGTCCTGCGGCAGTTTCAATTTGGTCATGTCGAGGTGCGGCACTCGGTCGCAGGCGCCTTTGCAGCCGCCGTCGTTATCGCGCCACAACACGTTGACGCCGGCATGCGCCAGCACGTCGAGCATGCCCTCCTGGTGCGCCGCCAGGGGAGCGTCGTACTCCCTGCGCGGCATGTTGGAGAACATGCAGGGTACGGAGATCGCCGTCTCGGTGCCGCAAGCGCTGGCGTTCTTGAAGTAGACCACGTCGTCCTGCTTCAGGCGCGGGTTGGTTTCGCGCGCGTAGCCGCCGAGGGAGAAGTTTTCGGCGCGGGCGGTTTCGCCCACCACCAGGATCACCAGCGTTTTCTTGGCTTGCCCGGCGATCAGCGGCCCTTTGCGCGCGTCTTCACCGATCTTCACCAGCGGCAGATTGCGGGTGATGTAATGCTGCTCGGTAAACTTGATCGTGCCGGCGACGAAGTTGGAAGGCGTCAACATCTTCACCACGCTTTTATTGTTGCGGATCAGCGAAGCGTAGTCTTTGTAGAACAGCGCGGCGACGATCAGGATCACCACCAGCGACAGCATGACGTTGGCGGCGCGCAGCCCGACCATGTACCACCAGGGGCGGGTCTGGCGAATATGGGTGAAGCAGACCGCCACCGCCGGCAGAACGCCGAGCAGCGCCAGCCACAATCCCATGCGCGGCGTCAGCAGCGCCGTTGCTTCCTGAGCGTTGGTTTCGAAGGCGTTTTGTATCATGTTGCCGTCGATCACCACGCCATAGCTGTACATGAAATAGTTGGCTGCGGCGCTGCCGAGTAGCAACAAGATGACCAGCGGCTTGCGCAGGTAGGGCACGCTCAACACGCTGAAGATGATATTCAGCGCACAGAAGATCACCACCGGCATGCTGGCGGCGAAAATTACTCTGTGGACGCTATCGAAGGTGATATACGACCAGGCGCGGTGCAGAAATAACGCGTTTTGAAACAGCGTGAAGAACAGGGCGGTGGCGAGGATAAAACCGAGGCTGGTGCACTGTAAGCGTTGGCGTAACCACATTGTCAAATCTGGATCCTGAGAGGAGATAATGCCTTGAAATCTACCGGATGAAACTTAAGAAAACCTTAGAAATTCAGAATACTGGCGGCGGATAATGCGGGGAAAACGCCAGGCCGGGCGGCCTGGCGACAAGGCAGATTAATAGGCGGCGGTGAACTGCGCGCGAATAAACTGGGGTTTTTCAATCTCATCGACGATAGCGACCGCCAGATCTTCCACTGAAATGCTGGCCGGCGCCTCGCCGTTCATCAGCAGTTGGGTGGTGCCGAGACGGAACTGGCCGGTGCGTTTGCCCGGCTCCAGCAGCGCCGCCGGCGAGAGATAGGTCCAGTCGAGCGCCGATTCATTGCGCAGCTTGTTGCGCAGCTCGCGTACCGCCTGCGCACCGGGGCGGATATTTTCCGGGAACTGCGGCGTATCCACCAGTTCAACGCCCGGCGCCACTTCCAGGCTGCCGGCACCGCCGACCACCAGCAGGCGCTTGACGCCGGCCTGTTCGACCGCGGTAAGGATCTGCTGAGCGCCGCGGGCGGTCTTCTCATACAGGTTGTCTTCGCCCCAGCCGGGGTTGTAGGCGCTGATCACCGCATCCTGGCCGCGCAATTGTCCCGCCAGCCAGGCGGTATCGGCGACGTCGCCCAGCGCGACGGTCAGGTTGGCGTGTTGCGGCAAATCTTTTTTCTGGCGGGCGATCGCCGTCACCTGAATGCCGCGCGCCAGCGCTTCATCCACTACGCGGCGGCCAACAAAACCGGTTGCTCCAATAATGGCTACTTTCATCTGCATGCTCCTTCGGGGATGGGTTCAATATCGTGAGGCAGGCCGCTGTGCCTGCTGCGTGGGTTCTACTCTAGTCCTTAACAATAGCCGCGATTAGTGCCATATTCATGCTTTCTTGATTAAGTAAAACTTCATAATCGTGGATAAACTCAATCGAATGGCGGTGTTCGCCACCGTGGTGGCGGAGGGATCGCTGGCCGGCGCGGCGCGGCGGCTGGGCATGACGCCGTCGGCGGTCAGCCAGCACATGCGCTCGCTGGAAAAGGCGCTCGGGGTGCCGCTGTTGCACCGTTCCACCCGCCGTCTGGCGCTGACCGAGGCGGGGGCAGCGTTTTATCCCGGCTGCGAGGCCATGCTGCAACAGGCGCAGCTGGCGGAACAGCGGTTGGCGGAGCTGCGGGATACGCTGGTGGGCGAGCTGCGCATCGCCACCCCGGTCGGGATCGGCGGCCGTTCGTTGGCGGAGGCGTTGTCGCCGCTGTTGCAGGCGCATCCCAAGCTGACGCTGCGGGTGCTGGCGGACGATCGCATCGTCGATATGATAGAGCAACGGGTTGACATTGCGCTGCGGGCCAACCGGCAGCTGGCGGACGCCAATATGATTGCGCACCCGCTGACGGCGTGGCCGATGGTGCTGTGCGCCGCGCCGCGTTACCTCAGCCAGCATGGGGTGCCGGAAAAACCGCAGGATTTGGTGCAGCACCGCTGGATCTCCAGCGGTTACAGCGGGGCCCATCTGGACTTGCTGCACCAGTCCGGTCAGCAGGTTAAACTGCGGCTGGCGGAAGGGCAGATCGTCAGCGAGAGCATGAACGTGATGCGGGCCTTTACCCGCGCCGGGCTGGGCATTTCCATTCAGCCTCTGTATGAAATTGGTGACGAGCTGCAGCGCGGCGAGCTGTTGCTGCTGTTGCCGGAGTGGCGGCCGGCGCCGCTGCGGCTGCACGCGCTGACGCTCGAGCGTAACGTGCCGGAGAAAAGCCGCCAGGCGCTGCGCTATTTGCGCGACTATTTTCGCCGCCGTGGCGAAAAGGGACTTGCCAGCGGCGGCGATGGCGTCTTCAATTAGCAAGAGAATGCAGGAGGCCCCGTGGCGCAGCAGCTTGAATTTTTCGACATCCCCAGCCCGTGTCGCGGCATTTGCCAGGCCGACGATCGTGGATTCTGCCGTGGCTGCCTGCGCAGCCGCGAGGAGCGCTTCGGCTGGATGAACATGAGCGACGCGCAAAAACGCGAGGTACTGCGCCTGTGCCGCCAACGCTTCCTGCGCCTGCAGCGCGCCAATAAGGCCCCCGACGAGCCGCTGCCGGAACAGCCGTCGCTGTTTTAACCTTTCCTGATCTGCCGCACGTTCGTGCGGCTTAGCGCTTCCCTGTGCCTCGCTGGCTTGTGTATGCTGGCTGACAACTAATGTCATGAGGTTTTCGCAATGGTAGAACGTATTCGTCTCGCGCCGCAGGGGCCTGAATTTTCCCGCATGATTTGCGGTTACTGGCGGTTGATGGAGTGGGGCATGTCGCCGCAGCAGCTGCTGACGTTCATCGAACAGCATGTCGAACTGGGCGTTACTACCGCCGATCACGCGGATATCTACGGCGGCTATGCCTGCGAACAGGCGTTTGGCGACGCGCTGCGCCTGAAGCCGGCGCTGCGCCAGTCGCTGGAGCTGGTGACCAAGTGCGGCATCGCCACCACCGCCAAGCCCGGCAACCCGATCGGCCACTACATTACCGACCGCGATCATATCGTGCAGAGCGCGGAACAATCGCTGCGCCATCTGCATACCGACTACCTCGATCTGCTGCTGATCCACCGGCCGGATCCGTTGATGGACGCCGACGACGTGGCCGAAGCCTTCGTTGCGCTGCACAAAAGCGGCAAGGTGCGCCATTTCGGCGTCTCCAACTTTACGCCCGCGCAGTTCCAGCTATTGCAGTCGCGCCTGCCGTTCACGCTGGCGACCAACCAGGTGGAGATCTCGCCGATTCACCAACCGGCCATTCTCGACGGCACGCTCGACCAGTGCCAGCAACTGCGCATCAAGCCGATGGCCTGGTCCTGCCTGGGGGGCGGGCGCCTGTTCAACGACGCCGAGTTCCAGCCGCTGCGCGACGAGCTGCAGCGGGTGGCGCAGGAGATCGGTGCCGAGAGCATCGAGCAGGTGGTGTACGCCTGGGTGATGCGCCTGCCGTCGTCGCCGCTGCCGATTATCGGCTCCGGCAAGATTGAGCGGGTGCGTTCGGCGCTGAAGGCGCAGAAACTGGTGTTGAACCGCCAGCAATGGTTCCGCATTCGCAAGGCGGCGCTGGGGTATGACGTGCCTTAAGGCGGAGCAGAGAGAGGAAAGCCGGGCGGCGACAGCGCCCGGCTTTTTTTACGCCGATCTTTAGGCCAACACCACCTGATCGGTGTTGAAGTGATCGAGCGAGACGCCGATCAGCGTGACCTGGCTGTGGCCGAAGGCCAGCACCAGATCGTCGTTTTGCTGCGTGGCGTAGTCGCGGATGTTTCCGCTGGCACCCTCGGTGCCGATAAACACCAGCTTATCGGTGGCGTTGAAGCCATACAGCTGGTCGCGGCCAAAATCGCCGCTGAACAGGAAGGTATTGCCGTTGCCGACGCTCTTCAGGATGTCATCGCCGCTGCCGCCGACGAAGGTCAGGTTACCGCCGGCGTGGCCGATCAGCGTGTCGTTGCCGGCGTTGCCGAACAGCCAGGCGTCGTGGCTGCGAGCCAGCAGGACGTCATCGCCGTCGCCGCCGGTGGTGGCGGCGGCATAGGCTTTGAGGCCTGCATCCGATTTCAATCCGGCGGCGGTCACCTGATGATCCACCTCTTTGTTGAAAATCAACCAGGAGGTTTCTTTGCTGCGCAGGGTAGCGATGTCGTCCGCCAGCGTAATGCCGCCTTTGGCGTCGCGCAGGTAAAGCGTGTTGCCGTCGTAGGCGACCTCGGTGTTTTTCAGCGCCTGTTGGGTATCGAAGATATTGTGGCCTTTGCCGCCGACGATCAGGTTATAGCCGCCGGCATCGCGGAAAATATCGTCGCCGTCGCGGCCCTCGAGGTAGTCGTTGCCTTTGCCGCCCTTGATCAAATCATTGCCGTCGCTGCCGATGATAAACGTTGGCCCGCTGTGCGTTTCCGCGTTGCGGTTCAGATCTTCCACCCAGGTATTGCCGCGCGTCACGTTCGACAGGTTGGAGACGATGATGGTCGAGTCCTTGTCGGTCAGCGAATAAAACTCGGAGTTCAGCACCCGCATCAAACCGTCCTGATAGAAGAACGGCAGGTGCGACAGCCAGGTCGGCACGTTGAGAATGGAAAACGGCAGCAGGTTCCAGGCGCCTGATGCGTAGTGATCGTTGAAGTTGACGATATTGTTGGTGGCGGAGGCATGGGGCGCATCGTGTACGCCTAACGACGCCGCGGTCAGCGTGGTGCCGTCGAGCACACGGAATACCGGGTCGTTCTCATAGCCGATGTTGATCACTTTGCCGCCGGCTTCATATTGGGTCGGTGAGGCAAAGGCGACATAGTTGGACTGCGCGTAGAAGCTGCCCCAGTTGGCGTCGCTCTGCGCCGCCATGCTGTTGACCGCCAGCCCGCCGAGGCTGTGGCCGCTGACCACCACGTCTTCGCCGCTCAGCCCGTGCGCCTGCGCGAACTTCGCCACGTCGCCCAGCAGCTGGCCAAAGGCGTTCAGCGTGTAACCGTCGGCGTAGCCTTTCGGCCCGATGCCCGCCAGCAGATCGTTAATCGCATCGCCGATGGTATCGCCGATCAACGACTCGCGCGGGCCGCTGGTGCCGCGAAATGAGATGCCAATGGCGGTGAGATTGCCTTCGCTGTCATATTTGCCCAGAACCTCGGCCTGGGCGGTGGTGTAACCGGCGGTCTCGCCGTAGTAGGTGCCGCGTGCATCGGTTTTGCCGGCGTAACCGAGCTGCGCGGCGCTGATGACCGACCAACCGGCATTGTTCAGCGCGTCTTGCGCCGCCTGTTCGGAGTCGGGGTTCCAGGGAATGCCGGGCAGGCCGCCCTGTGATTGGGTGCTGCCGATCAGCGCGGTGAGCAGCGTCAGCGGCAGGCCCAGTCCGAAGCCGGTCTGGTGGTAGCCTTCGTCGAAGCCGTTATCAATATTGTGGTAAGCGTAGGTAGAGATGGCCAAGGCGTCGGAAAACAGCGCTTTTGATGCGTTTTCGTCCAGATCCTTATAGCTAAAGATGCCCATATCAGTTCCTTATGAAGTACGCCGCCTGGCCGGGGAGTGAACTCTCGTGCGTCGGCGGTGGAAACAGGGAAACAACGTTAGCCGAACGACAGCTGGTCAGAGGACCAACATCGGTAGAAATAGTATTAGCCCTAAATATTAGGTGTGCGAATCAAACTGATGAGATTGTGCGTTGGTTAACAGTGCCTGCGCCGGTTCTCCTATACTGAAAGCTCAGCAGAGACATTAAGGAGACTGATTGATGAAACGTTATTGGTATGCGGCGCTTGGCCTGATGGCGTGCGGTGCGGCTCAGGCGGCGACCGACGTTGAGATGCATCTGGTGACCGGGCAAGGGATCGGCCAGGACATCGGCAAGGTGGTCATCAGCGAAACGCCGTACGGCTTGCTGTTTACGCCGAGCCTGAAAGCGTTACCGGCCGGGATACACGGCTTCCACGTGCATGAAAAAGGCAGCTGCGAGCCGGGCATGAAGGATGGCAAGGCGGTGGCGGCACTGGCGGCCGGCGGGCACCTTGACCCGCAGAAGACCGGAAAGCACCTCGGGCCATATGCCGACGGGCATCTGGGCGACTTGCCGGCCATCTATGTGACCGCCGACGGCATGGCGACCTATCCGGTACTGGCGCCACGGCTGAAGAAAATCAGCGAAATCGAGGGCAAGGCGCTGATGGTGCACGCCGGCGGCGATAACCACTCGGATCATCCACTGCCGCTCGGCGGTGGCGGCGAGCGCTTCGCCTGCGGCGTGATCCCGTGATCACCCGCCGCTGACGGCCGGCGCGGCGGCGGGCTGGCCAATCGCCTGTTGCAGCTGTTGCAGCGAGCAATAGAGCCGCCAAATCAGGCCGGCCAGATCGCGCGCCGCCTGTTCGGGGTGGTGCGCCAGCGCAGTGCTCATGCGCAGCAGCTCCAGCAATGTGGCGTCCAGCGAGCTGTGCTGTACGCCTTTCTCCGTCATGATGCCGCGCAGGCAGTGAATACAGACGTCGCGCACCGCCGACAGCGGATCGGAACGGGTCTGCCAGTCGCGCAATTGCCAGACGACATGGCTGCAGTTAAGCAGCACCACGCCCCAGCGCAGCAGCCAGCTGCGCGCTTCCTGATCCTGACTTTGATTGAGCTGGCTGATGCGATGGTAGATCAGCGATTCGAACTGGCTTTCGCTCTGCTGCGGCCGTTTACTCAACTGATCGATAAAATCGCGCCGCAGCGCGCGGATGATGCGGCGGCTTTTGCGTTTGTCCGAGCTGGGGCGCAGGATCTGAAACGCCAGCCCGGCCAGCAGCACGCCGACGACTTTAGCGAGGTTGTCATTGATAAAGGACTGATAGTCATAGCTCGGCGGGTTGCTGACGGAGAGGAACGAGCCCATAAAGACGATCAGTTGCCCCCAGAGCGCGGCATAAGGCGGGTTCTGCAGCTTGAGCATCTGCATGGTCACCAGGATCGGGAACAGGAAGGCGCAGAACACCCAGAAGTCATCGATCTGGATCATCAAACCGAATTTCACCACGAAGCAGGTGACCGAGAGCAACAGTATCGCCTTGAGCAAGGTGCTGACGCTGTTGATCGGCGAAGGCGTGGAGGAGTAGAGCACGCAGCTGATGGCGGTGAGCGTCAGCGCCGCGCTGCCGGCGTCCCACTGCGTGTTAATCCAATAGGCGCAGCCGATCACGATGCACAAAAAGGTGCGCAGACCGTTGTAGGCGGCCTCGTAGCTGTCGGTATGGCGCGCCAGCGAGGTGACGCGCGGCGGTTGGAGATCGCTGACCGCCGTGGCGCTTTCCAGTCGCAGCAGCCAGCGGTTGCAGCTCAGGTAAAGCCAGCAGAAATGGCGCAGGCGCAGCCAGAAGGCACGGTGGCGGTAATCCGCGGGATCTTGCGGGGCGATCTGCTGGAGCAGACGTGCCAAGCGGTATTTATCGGTGGCGGGATCGCGCAGCTCGTCCAGCAGTTGCGTCAGCACCGGCATCAGATTGGCGGGGCGATCCGGCCAGTTCAGCAGCATGCGGCGCAGGCTGGAGATGACGCTGGTAATACGCAATTGTTGGTGCAGCAGGTAGTTGAGCAGATTATTTTGCCGCCGCAGCCGGTAGTGGCTCCAGAATGCCTGAATGCGCAGCAGGTTCATGGTCAGGATCTGGCCGATGACCCCCTCATGCGAAGTGCGCATCTGCGCGGTGCTTTCCGGCTGCCACAGCATGGCGGCGTGCTCCAGCAGGCGCAGCTGCATGCGTCGCAACGAGGTCAGCAGCGCTTCGCCGTCGGAGGTGCTGGGCAGGATCATCATCATCAACCCGCCGCACAGAATGCCGGTGATCACTTCGCAGACCCGCGCCTGCGCGATATCGAAGATCTGCTGGGTATCGGTGACGTTGACCGTACCGAAGGCGATGATGGCAGCGGTATAACCCGCCAGTGCGAATGCGTAAGAGACGTTGTTTTGGTAGTGGTTGGAGATAGAGGTGCACAGCCCGATCCAGGCGGCGATGAACAGCGTGAACAGCCAGGGATCGTTCAGGCAGTGGCCGGCGATCGCCACCGACGCGGCGGCACCCATCAGGCTGCCGAAGATGCGGCCGATGCTTTTGCTGATCACGCCGCCGATGGTGGGGAAGCTGACCACCGCGGCGGAGGTGAGCGCCCAGGTGGGCTCGTCGAGTTCGAGCACGAACGCCATCCAAAGCGCGAGACACATCGCCAGCGAGTTGCGCAGCGCATAGCGCCATTGGCCGCCGCTCGCCTTACCCCACGGGGTGCGGCGCCACTCCAGAAAAGGCAGGTTCACACTTTAGTTCCACTGATGAATAGAAATGGTGCAGGTGGTGCCGGCCACCAGCGTCAAATCGGCGGGGAGGTTGAGCAATTTTATCCGCACCGGCACGCGCTGCGCCAACCGTACCCAGGGAACATTGGGCTTAACGTCCATTAATAGATCGTTGCTGCTGTCAACGCTCTGATCGTAAATGGCGCGGCCGATACTCTCCACTTCGCCCTGTAGCGGCGTGTTGCCGTTATATAAAACGATGTCCGCTTTATTGCCTTCTTTTATATGCTTCAGCTTGGTTTCCTCGAAATAACCGAGCACATAAAACGAGTGCACATCCACCAACGCCACCAGGGGCGTACCGGCATTGGCGTAGTTTCCGACCCGCGCCTGCAGGTTGGTGATATAACCGTCAGTTGGCGCATAGATTTTGGTTTTGCTCAAATTCCATTTGGCCTGTTCCAGGTTGGCCAGGGCGGCTTTATAGGCGGCCTTCATTGCCTGAGCGGCTAAATTGGACGCGTCCAAATCTTCAGCGGAAATAACGCTACGCGGCAAACCGCGGCGGCGGGCGGCCTCGTGGTCCGCCTTGGCCAGATCGGATTGCGCTTTTGCCACCGCGGCCTCGGCATTGTCCAGCGCGATCTGATAAGGCACCGGGTCGAGGGTAAAAATCAGACTTCCCGCAGGTACGAACTGATTGTCATTCGCGCTTATTTTCTCTAATCTTCCAGAAACTTCAGGGGTGATATTGACAAGTTCTGCGCGCACTTTTCCGTCACGGGTCCACGGCGATTGCATATAATAATTCCAGAGCCACCAACCGGCGCAGACGGCAATGGCGCAGACGATCACCGTAGAAAAGTATTTTAATGTTTTATGCTGCATGGGTTACCAACTCGCTAAAATCCATAAGGAACCGCTGACGGTCAGAACGAAAATGGACAGGTCCATCAACATGGGATGCCAGATTTCGCCGGAATACATCCAGTCTCTCAGCAGCTGATGAATCAGCAGCCATAAGACCAGTCCTAGCAAAAAAGCTTTAAATACAGGTGGAAAATAAAGCGATGCCCCCAGGACCAAATCGGGTAAGGGCGATGAGGTGTGTAACCATGATGTATTCACATTAACAATCCCTAAGGGTGAATATGTTGAATATTTGCATAACGATTAAACAATAGCGGCTAAAAATAGTGGCTATTTCCACAATATACATTATATACATTTGTGTTTTTAATGTGAGTTACCCAAAATAGTCTAAACTCTGGGAGGTAATGTTAGCATGCTAATTATAAGGAGGGGGAAGTGGATTCAACATTAGGTTCAGATTTAGCACGATTAGTTCGTGTTTGGCGCGCGCTCATCGATCATCGGCTCAAGCCGTTGGAGCTGACCCAAACACACTGGGTTACCTTGCACAATATCAATCGCTTGCCGCCGGAACAGTCGCAAATCCAGTTGGCCAAGGCGATCGGTATCGAGCAGCCGTCACTGGTTCGTACGCTGGACCAACTGGAGGAAAAAGGGCTGATTACGCGTCACACCTGTGCCAACGATCGCCGCGCGAAGCGCATCAAGCTGACCGATGCGGCCGATCCGATCATCAGGGAAGTGGACAGTGTGATCACGTCAACGCGCAGTGAGATTTTAAGCGGCATTACCGTCGACGAAGTGCATCTGTTGGTAGGGCTGATTGGCAAGTTAGAACAAAACATCACCGAACTGCAGAACAAATAATAATATTCTTATTTTTCTACGATTACAGTTTCACAGCATCAGAAATAAAACCGGAGGCGTTTGCCTCCGGTTTGCCGTTTGCCGCCGGCTGACTTACAGCGGAGAAACGGTGATGGTATCGCCCATGCGCGCCATGCGTACGCGCTGGCCCGGGCTGAACTTGGTGTCGCCCGCTTTCTGTACCACCACGATGTTCTCTTTCTGGTCGGTTTTGATTTCCAGCTCGTAGCCTGAGGTACGGCCGGCCACTTCACCGATGCTGTTGCCCGCCGCGCCGCCGGCGATAGCGCCCGCTGCGGTGGCCAGCGTACGGCCGGTGCCGCCGCCGACGGTGTTACCCAGCAGCCCGCCAATCACCGCGCCGCCGATCATCCCCATAGTGTTGGAGCCTTCGCCGCCCTGAATTTTAACCGGACGAACGGAAACCAGCGTCCCGTAGGTGACGGTTTGCACCTGTTTGGCCTGCGAGGACGAGTAAACATCGCCGGACATGGATTCATTGGCGCACCCTGCCAGCGTAACGGCGGCGACGGCGACGACGAGAAGACGCTTGATCATATAAAACTCCTGATGGTAGTAGTCCGTAACCTGGTAATGCTCACCAGGCAAGATTCGGTAAACGATAGACAAAGTATGGCTGAAAGCCGGGCATATCACCATGCTCCATCACTGCAGGCAGCTTAACTTTTCTCTGTTCAACCAATAATAAACCGCGGTTTACCTTTATGACAGCGTCGGCGACATTCCGTTGCCGGTTAAGGCACGGTTTAACACATAACCCGTGCCGCAGCGGCGCAATGAGGCGGCATCTGGCTCACGGCCTGTAAAAAAAGCATCATAATTCATGGCGTTAATCCGGCAATTCTGGTTTATTTATCAGAATGAAATTTGTTTACCGCGCGGGTTAGAGGATGTTGCTATGAAGTCAGGCCGCTATATAGGCGTCATGTCCGGCACCAGTCTGGACGGAATCGATGTGGTATTGGCCGCGATCGACGATCGCATGGTGGCGCAACAGGCCAGCTATAGCCATCCGATGCCGATGGCGCTGAAAAAAGAGATCCTGGGCATGTGCCAGGGGCAGCAGACCACGCTGGCCGCCGTCGGCCGGCTGGACGCGCAGCTGGGCACGCTGTTCGGCGAGGCGGTGCTCGGCCTGCTGAAGCAAACCGGCATTGACGCGGAACACATTACCGCCATCGGCTGCCATGGCCAGACGGTGTGGCATGAACCGGAAGGCGACGCGCGTTTCTCGATGCAGCTGGGCGACAACAACCGCATCGCCGCGCTGACCAATATCACCACCGTCGGCGATTTTCGCCGGCGCGACATGGCCTACGGCGGGCAGGGCGCACCGCTGGTGCCGGCGTTTCATCAGGCGCTGCTGGGGCACCCGGTCGAGCGTCGCATGGTGCTGAACATCGGCGGCATCGCCAACCTCTCCCTGCTGTTGCCCGGCACGCCGGTGCGCGGTTTCGACACCGGGCCGGGCAATATGCTGATGGACGCCTGGGTGTGGCGTCACCGCGCGCAGCCTTTCGACCGGGACGGCGGTTGGGCGATGCAGGGGCGGGTCTGTTTGCCGCTGTTGCAGCAGATGCTGGCGGATCCTTACTTCACGCTGCCGGCGCCGAAAAGTACCGGCCGCGAGTATTTCAACATCTCCTGGCTGGAGCGTCAGCTGGGCGGGCTGCCGGCGATCGCGCCGGTCGACGTGCAGGCCACGTTGACGGAGCTGACCGCCGTCAGCATCAGCGAACAGGTGTTGCTGGCCGGCGGCTGCGAACGCCTGCTGGTGTGCGGCGGCGGGGCGCGCAACTCGCTGCTGATGGCGCGCCTGTCGGCGCTGTTGCCGGGCACGGAGGTCGGGCTGACCGACGATTGCGGCGTCAGCGGTGACGATATGGAGGCGCTGGCCTTTGCCTGGCTGGCGTTTCGCACGCTGTCCGGCCAGGCCGGCAACCTGCCTTCGGTGACCGGCGCCAGCCGCGAAACGGTGCTGGGTGGGATTTATCCGGTTTTGCCGTTGGGGGGCCGTTAGCTCTGTTAGGATAGCCCGTGAAGGATTTTTCTAAGGAGCAACAGCATGAAAAAAGTCATTTTCGTCGCCGGCGCGCTGGCGCTGTCCGGCTGCAGCTACATCCTGCCGCAAAGCAGCCAGACGATGCACTATCAGTGCGGCACCACGCCGCTGACGGTGGCGCTCGACGGCAAGGCGAGCGAGGTCAGCCTGCTGATGGATGGCGAGCAGCTGCATCTCAAGCAGGTGCTGGCGTTGACCGGCGCCAAATACAGCGACGGCAAATACACTTTCTGGTCGAAAGACCGCAATGCCTATCTTGAACGTAACGGCAAGGTAGTGATGAGCGACTGCGTGCTGACGGAGTGAAGGTCAATGGCGGCGTCGGAGCGATTGAGTTCCTGACGCCGCAGGCGCAGAATGTAACGACGGATTTTTTCAGTTGGTCGATAACCCAGATGATTGAAAAGAATGAGTTTGATGTTGCGGACCTGCGCCGTGAATACACCCGAGGCGGCCTGCGCCGCAACGATCTGACCGCCAACCCGCTCGAGCTGTTCGAGCGCTGGTTGAAACAGGCCTGCGACGCGCGCCTGGCCGATCCGACCGCCATGTGCGTCGCGACCGTCGACGAACACGGTCAGCCCTATCAGCGCATCGTGCTGCTGAAGCATTTCGATGAGCAGGGGCTGGTGTTCTACACCAACCTCGGCAGCCGCAAGGCGCAACAGCTGGCGCACAACCCGCATATCAGCCTGCTGTTCCCCTGGCACATGCTCGATCGCCAGGTGATCTTCCTCGGTCAGGTGGAGCGCCTGTCGACCTTCGAAGTGCTGAAGTATTTCAACAGCCGGCCGAAGGACAGCCAAATCGGCGCCTGGGTGTCGCAGCAGTCGTCGCGCATTTCCGCGCGCGGCGTGCTGGAAAGCAAATTCCTTGAGCTGAAGCAGAAGTTTCAGCAGGGCGAAGTGCCATTGCCGAGTTTCTGGGGCGGATTCCGCGTGAAATTCGACTCCGTCGAGTTTTGGCAGGGGGGCGCCCACCGCCTGCATGACCGTTTCCTGTACCAGCGGGACGGGAATGACTGGAAAATTGACCGACTGGCACCCTGAAGACGGAAAATCCCCTCTAAGCGCTGGTGCTGACGTCGCCGGCGCTTTATTCTATGCGCTACCCTGAATTTTTATTTCGCCACTGGGCGAAAGGCCGTGTACCGGCAAAGGTGCATTCGTTTATACATGGAGTCATTGATGGCAAGCAGCAACTTGATTAAACAACTGCAAGAGCGGGGCCTCGTTGCCCAGGTTACGGATGAGGAAGCGTTAGCGGAGCGACTGGCGCAAGGGCCAATTGCACTGTATTGCGGTTTCGATCCGACCGCCGACAGCTTGCATTTGGGCCATCTGGTTCCTCTGTTGTGCCTGAAGCGCTTCCAGCTGGCCGGCCACAAGCCGGTGGCGCTGGTGGGCGGCGCCACCGGCCTGATCGGCGATCCGAGCTTCAAAGCGGCGGAGCGCAAGCTGAACACCACCGATACGGTGAACGAGTGGGTCGAGAAGATCCGCAAACAGGTTTCCCCGTTCCTCGATTTCGACTGCGGCAGCAACAGCGCTATCGCGGCCAACAACTACGACTGGTTCGGCGGCATGAACGTGCTGACCTTCCTGCGTGACATCGGCAAGCACTTCTCCGTCAACCAGATGATCAACAAGGAAGCGGTCAAGCAGCGCCTGAATCGCGACGATTCCGGCATCTCCTTCACCGAGTTTTCCTACAACCTGCTGCAGGGTTTCGATTTTTCCGAGCTGTACAATCGCCATCAGGTGGAGCTGCAGATCGGCGGCTCCGATCAGTGGGGCAACATCACCTCGGGTATCGATCTGACGCGTCGTCAACATCAGAAGCAGGTGTTCGGCCTGACCGTGCCGTTGATCACCAAGGCCGACGGCACCAAGTTCGGTAAAACCGAAGGCGGCGCGGTCTGGCTGGCGCCGGAAAAAACCAGCCCGTACAAGTTCTACCAGTTCTGGATCAACACCGCCGACGCCGACGTCTACCGTTTCCTGAAGTTCTTCACCTTCATGAGCCTGGAAGACATCAACGCGCTGGAAGAAGAAGACAAGAACAGCGGCAAGGCTCCGCGCGCCCAGTATGTGCTGGCGGAAGAAGTGACCCGCATGGTGCACGGCGAAGAGGGCCTGGCGGCCGCTCAGCGCATCACCCAGAGTCTGTTCTCCGGCGCGCTGCACGACATGACCGAAGCGGATTTCGCCCAACTGGCGCAGGACGGCATGCCGACCATCAAACTGGATGGCGACGCCGATCTGCAGCAGGCGCTGGTCAA
The DNA here is from genome assembly GCF_024160145.1 of Serratia nevei. Taxonomy (GTDB): domain Bacteria; phylum Pseudomonadota; class Gammaproteobacteria; order Enterobacterales; family Enterobacteriaceae; genus Serratia; species Serratia nevei_A. The sequence continues at coordinate 338 of NZ_JAMYWQ010000047.1, read as the reverse complement.
TGCCGAACTGGTGCCGTCACGCGGCCAGGCACGCACGATGATCGGCTCCAACGCGGTGACCATCAACGGCGAGAAACAGTCCGATGCCGAATACCGTTTCAGCGACGCCGACCGTCTGTTCGGCCGTTTCACGCTGCTGCGCCGCGGCAAGAAGCACTATTGCCTGGTGGATTGGCAGTAAGCGAATAATGACGGTAAGGGGCCCTGGCGGCTGTCTCTTGATCAGATCTCTTGCTCGAGAGACTTGGCCAGCAGATAACCCTCAAGGATGGTTTGCAGTTTGAACCATCCTTCCCATAATCTCTCCCATCCCACTCGACCCGTGCGTTTACTGTCGT
>NZ_JAMYWQ010000166.1 GCF_024160145.1 Serratia nevei | reverse complement strand
GGGCTACGGACTACTAGGGTATCTAATCCTGTTTGCTACCCACGCTTTCGCGCTTTAGCGTCAGTATCTGTCCAGTAGGCTGGCTTCCCCATCGGCATTCCTACAAATATCTACGAATTTCACCTCTACACTTGTAGTTCCGCCTACCTCTCCAGTACTCTAGTAAGGCAGTTTCCAACGCCATACGGAGTTGAGCTCCGCATTTTCACATCAGACTTTCCTTGCCGCCTAGACGCGCTTTACGCCCAATAAATCCGGATAACGCTTGCGACATACGTATTACCGCGGCTGCTGGCACATTAGGCGGACTACACGGGTTTCTAATTACCGCGGCTGCTGGCACCCGATGTGGACTACTGGGGTATCTAATTACCGCGGCGGCTGGCACG
>NZ_JAMYWQ010000046.1 GCF_024160145.1 Serratia nevei | reverse complement strand
TATCGTCTTGTGGAGTGCCCACACAGATTGTCTGATAAATTGTTAAAGAGCAGTGCCGAGAAACTCATCGGCGCGGGCTGCGTATATTACGCTTTTCGCCCTGAGAGTCAAGCGTTTATTTCGCTTTCCTCTCGCTGACCCGGCGGCTTGTCAGTCGTTGTTCCCGGTCAGTGGAGGCGCATTATAGGGAGTTCTCGGCGGGCCGCAACCCCTATTTTCAATATTTTTTCCGACCGTTGAATGTTTAACCAAAACACCGTTAAAGCGGCAGTTTTTTCAACGATTTAAAGCCGTAGCCCTGCAAAACGGGCAATAAAGCGTCAGTATCCTCATTTAACGCCATGCAATACGCCAGATTCTCTTCCTGGCTCGAGACCAGATTTTCCTGCGTCGAGATGAGCCAGGCGGTACGACGGGCAATCGCCGCACCGGAATCCACCAGCCGGGTGCCTTCCGGCAACACCTGCATCAGCTCTTCAGCTAATAGAGGGAAATGGGTGCAGCCCAGCACGACGGTATCCGGCGGCTCGCGCATGCTCAGCCACGGATGCAGGATCTTTTTCAGCACCGGCAGCGGCACGGCTTCGCCGTGCAGCTTGGCCTCCGCCAGCTCCACCAGCTCTGAAGAGCCCAGCAGCTCAATCTTGCAGTCGGTAGCGAAACGGGAAATCAGTTCGTGGGTGTAGCTGCGCTGTACGGTGCCGCGAGTCGCCAACAGGCCGACAATGCCATTGACGGTAAGACGGGCGGCAGGCTTGATGGCGGGCACCACGCCCACGACCGGGAAACTGAAGCGCTCGCGCAGAGCCGGCAAAGAGACGGTGCTGGCAGTGTTACAGGCAATGACGACGATCGCCAGAGGATGCCGCTGCTGCACTGCGCCGACAATCTCCACCACACGCTCAACGATAAACTCTTCGGACTTCTCACCGTAGGGGAACGCCACGTTGTCGAAAGCGTATATATAGTGGAGATCCGGCAGCAACTGCCGAATCTCTTGATATACCGACAGCCCGCCGACGCCGGAATCGAAAACCAGCACCGTCGGGCGAGGTGTGGCGGTGCTGTTAGAAGGTATAGCTTCCAGTGAGGTAGTATTCTCTTCCTGGAGTAGCGTAGCCATAGGCCGTCTCATAATCTTTATCAAACAGGTTGGCAATTCTACCACGAACTGTCAGATGAGATGTGACCGGATACGAAACTGCGAGATCCCACAGGCTCACGCCGCCAAGTTTCACGCTTTGCTCCGGATAGGTACTGTAGTCCTTGTCATAACGTTGACCCAGGTATTGATAAGTCACCGCCCAGTCAAAGTCATACAGCTGCCAATCCAGCTCATACTTCACCTGTTGTTTCGCGCGCCGCAGCAGCACTTCATTGGTCTTGGCGTTGCGAGGATCGACATAGTCATAGCCAATCTGGTGCGTCAGCGGGCCGGTATCAAACGAGGCAGTGGCTTCAATCCCTTTGATGGTCGCCTTACCCACGTTGTAATAGACGTAGTTGGTTTCTCCCGTGGAATCGATCAAATTGTCGATGTCGTTGCGATAACCGGAGATACGCCAGGTCACCGGGCCGGTCAGTCCTTCAAAGCCGCCTTCCCACTGCTTGCTTTCTTCCGGTTTCAGATCGGTATTGTTGCCGAAATTGCCGTATAGCTGGCTCATATTCGGTGCTTTGAACGCCGTGCCATACGAAGCGATAAAACGGTATCCCTCGACGAATTCCCAGGCCGCGCTGGTTTGCCAAGTGCCGTGCCAGCCAAACTCGGAATGATCGTCACCTCGAACCGCGCCTTCCAACGTTACCGGGCCAATCAGTTGCTGCGCAGTCAGGTAGATGCCTGCATCACGTTGGCTTTTTTCACCCTTCACGGTGGTGGAGTCCGGCTTGATTTTCTGTTGCTGCCAGTCAACGCCAGAGCTTACGGTACCCTCTCCAACCTGCAGCGTATTGCCCCACTGCAGATTGTACTGTTCGGAATCCACCAAGCTGGCCGAGCTGTCATACATACCGCGACGAGGATCGTAATCGTAATCCTTGCTATGGCTGTAGCTGCCGATTAATTGTGTTGCGTAAATCCCTTCTTTATAACGCAATCCGGTATCCCAGGTTTGGCTGTACAGTTTGCGAGTATCTAACAGAGGGCTGGTCGGGGAGGAATAGTAACCATCGTACGCCGTGCGGTTGTCATAGCCATATCCGCGTACAAAGCCGCTGACCGATTCGCTGAACTGGTGCTCAAGCGTGCCATACAGAGACTTACTCATAAAACCATCGCGGTCCTGCTGGCTTTGCATACCGGTGCTGCCATAGGCCACCACATCATACCCTTTGGTATAAGTGTAATTGCCTGCCACCGTCGCCACGGTGCTGTCGCCCAGCTGCTGTTGGGTCGACGCGTCATAGGACTGATAGCCGTTGGAGCCCACGCCTGCAGAGAGCGTAGTACCATTCTTTTCACGCGTGGTGATGATGTTGACCACGCCGCCGATGGCGTCGGAACCGTACACCGCCGAACGCGGGCCGCGGATGTATTCGACTTTCTGCACCAGCGAAATCGGGATTTGGCTGAGATCGGAAGAGCCGCTGACGCCGGCCTGATTCAGACGAATGCCGTCGATCAATACCAAGACATGGCTGGAGTTGGTGCCGCGAATAAACAGCGAGCTTTTTTGCCCCAGTCCGCCGTTTTGGCCGATGTCCACGCCCGGCAAACGGCGCATCACGTCGGTCAGGCTCTTGGCCTGCCAGCGATCGATATCGTTACGGGTGACGATGGAAGTCGGCGCCAGCACGGAAGAAACCGGCTGCGGGAAGCGGTTGGCGGTCACCACCAGGTTATCGCCATTCGTGGCTGTCGTGTTGTCTTGCGCCCATCCAGAAAAAGCCGTGACGGAGGAGACCACCGCCAGCAGCGCGTTTTTTGTAATTGTCATGAGAAAAGCATCCAAACTTAATTGGCGGATGCCGCAGGATCATGGCCGGTAGTTCGCGACGGCCACGGACATTGCGACGTAACACCGGCAGGTCTTCGGGCTTGGGATTTGCGGGCCGTGGGGTGCGACCGGCAACGGGCGATGACTTCCCATCCTGCAATGGACAGTGTCTGCGTCAAAACGCTATCGCCGTGACTTCCCCTTACCGCTGCGCGTCAGCTCCGGATTCACACCGGATTCCCTTTTCACTCGCTGCTTGAGGCCGGACGGCAATGCTACGATCAATGAAAATAGATGTCTAGACTGCTATTAATGTTACAAATAATAAACACGACAAAACTGGACTTCACGGGCTGATTCCCTACAATCCCCGCTGATCAAATTTGCCTGACGAGAAGAAACACATGACGCCCGAGAATTTGCCTATTGAACGTTACGATGACCAACTGGCGGAGAAAGTCGCCCGTCTGAAGACGTTGATGTCACCGTTCGCGGCGCCCGAGCCGGAGGTGTTCCGCTCGCCAGTCGACCACTACCGCATGCGCGCCGAATTCCGCATCTGGCACGACGCGGACGACATGTACCACATCATGTTCGATCAGCAGACCAAGCAGCGTATTCGCGTCGATCGGTTCCCGGCCGCCAGCGAACTGATCAACCGCCTGATGAGCGCCCTGATCGCCGCGCTGAAGCCGGAGCCGATCCTGCGTCACAAGCTGTTCCAGATCGATTATCTGTCGACGCAAAGCGGTAAAATCATCGCCTCGCTGCTGTACCACCGCAAGCTGGATGACGTTTGGCAACGGCGCGCCGAGCAGCTGCGCGACGATCTGCGCGCTCAGGGTTTCGACCTGCAGCTGATCGGCCGGGCGTCGAAGACCAAAATCATGCTCGACCAAGATTATGTTGACGAAGTGCTGCCGGTCGCCGGCCGCGACATGATCTACCGTCAGGTGGAAAACAGCTTCACTCAACCCAACGCGGCGATGAACGTGCAGATGCTGGAATGGGCGCTGGCGGTGACCGCCGGTTCCAAAGGCGATTTGCTGGAGCTGTATTGCGGCAACGGCAACTTCTCACTGGCGCTGGCGCGCAATTTCGAGCGCGTGCTGGCGACCGAGATCGCCAAGCCGTCGGTGGCGGCGGCGCAGTACAACATCGCTGCCAACCATATCGACAATGTGCAGATCATCCGCATGGCGGCGGAAGATTTCACCCAGGCGATGAACGGGGTGCGCGAATTCAACCGGTTGAAAGGTATCGATCTGAGCGGCTACAACTGCGAGACGATCTTCGTCGATCCGCCGCGCAGCGGGCTGGACGAGGAAACGGTGAAGATGGTGCAGGCCTATCCGCGCATTCTGTATATCTCATGCAATCCGGAAACGCTGTGCGCCAACCTGGAAACGCTGCAGGCCACGCACCGGGTCAGCCGCCTGGCGCTGTTCGATCAGTTCCCGTACACCCATCACATGGAATGCGGCGTGTTGCTGGAAAAGCACCGCTGATACGACAGGGGCGCCATCATGGCGCCCCGTTTCATTACGGCTCTTGAGTCGGCGCATCCAGCGCCTTGCGCGCCTTCAGTTTGACCCCGATCCACAACACCAGCGCCACGCAGATTACCGACGGCAGGAAGTTGGAACCGATCTGCGGGTATTCGGCGCGCACGATGGCGCTGTACAGCAGCAGCCCCAGCAGGAAGCATGCCGCCGCCAGCTTCGGCATGCCGTCCGGCATGGCGCGGTTCAGGTAACGCTGGTGCAGGCAATACACCGCCAGCACCAACGCGATCAGCGGGAAGATCGAAAACGGCACCACCGAGCTGAACAACGCGGCAAAGGAACCGTTGATCGAAAGGCCGGCAATCAACGCCAGCAGTAAGGTGCCATTTTCACGGCCTGGTTTTTCCATCATTTTTACCTTTTTTATACGTGGGACACAGAAGCTTTTTCTTGTTCGCGACGATACCAGTAATACGCCCCTTTGGAGATCATCCGCAGCTGCAGCACCAGCCGTTCTTCCAGTTGCTGCCGCTGCTCGACGTCGATATCCAGCGCTTCCGCGCCAGCGCTGAACACGATGGTGACCATCGCCTCCGCCTGCGCTTCGGTAAAGCTGCGCGGCATGTGATTTTCCAATTCAAGGTAGTCCGCCAGTTCAGCGATGAAGTGCTGGATCTCGCGCGCCACCGCCGCACGGAATGCCGCCGACGTGCCGGAACGCTCGCGCAGCAGCAGGCGGAAGGCGTTCGGGTTGTTGCCGATAAATTCCATAAAGGTGGATACCGAGGTGCGGATCACGCTGCCGCCCTTGGCGATGCGTTGGCGCGCCTGGCGCATCAACTGACGCAGCATCAGGCCGCTTTCGTCCACCATCGTCAGCCCCAGCTCGTCCACATCGCGGAAATGGCGATAAAACGACGTGGGCGCGATACCCGCCTCGCGTGAAACTTCCCGCAGGCTCAGGCTGGCGAAGCTGCGTTCGGCGCTCAGCTGGCTGAATGCGGCTTCGATCAGGGAACGACGAGTCCGTTCTTTTTGTTGTGCTCTGACGCCCATATGCATATCCGGATAGGTTCCATTTTCTCAGTCTAACGCCCTAGACTCGGCAATATAGCAAATTTTATTGCAACAGCATTTATACTAACGCGCGCTATCACACTTCCACCCTGAGCCGATTGTGCTTTGACTCAAAAAGCCTAATGGTGATTGGGTGAGCAGCGCTATGATGTTAAGATACCGTTGTAATCTTGTATAAAAAAACAGGTCTCTCCTACATGCAACAGCACTATCAATTTGATGCCATTGTGATTGGCTCGGGCCCTGGTGGTGAAGGTGCCGCCATGGGGCTGGTGAAACAGGGCGCCCGCGTGGCCGTTATCGAACGGTACAACAACGTAGGCGGCGGATGTACCCATTGGGGCACCATCCCTTCCAAAGCCCTCCGCCACGCCGTCAGCCGCATTATCGAATTCAACCAGAACCCGCTTTACAACAACTCGCGCACGCTCAGCGCGACCTTCCCTGACATTTTACGCCACGCCGATAACGTTATCAGCCAGCAGACCCGCATGCGCCAGGGGTTCTATGAGCGGAACCAGTGCAAACTGTTCGCCGGCGACGCACGCTTCATCGACGCCAACACCGTCAGCGTCAGCTACATGGACGGTACCCAGGACACCATCCGCGCCGATCACATCGTGATCGCCTGCGGCTCACGCCCTTACCATCCGGCCAACGTCGATTTCAATCACCCGCGCATCTACGACAGCGACTCCATTCTCGAGCTGAGCCATGAACCGCGCCACGTGATTATTTACGGCGCCGGGGTGATCGGCTGCGAATATGCGTCTATCTTCCGCGGTCTGAACGTCAAGGTCGATCTGATCAACACCCGCGATCGCCTGCTGGCGTTCCTCGATCAGGAAATGTCGGATTCGCTCTCTTACCACTTCTGGAACAACGGCGTGGTGATCCGCCACAATGAAGAGTTCGAGAAGATTGAAGGCACCGAAGACGGCGTCATTGTGCACCTGAAGTCCGGCAAGAAGGTGAAAGCGGACTGCCTGCTGTACGCCAACGGCCGTACCGGCAACACCGATTCGCTGGGGTTGGAAAACGTCGGCCTGGAGTCGGACAGCCGCGGGCTGCTGAAGGTGAACAGCATGTACCAAACCGCGCTGTCGCACATCTATGCGGTCGGTGACGTGATCGGCTATCCGAGCCTGGCTTCCGCCGCCTACGATCAGGGCCGCATCGCCGCGCAGGCGATCGCTTCCGGCGAAGCCAGCGGGCACTTAATCGAAGATATCCCGACCGGCATCTACACCATTCCGGAAATCAGCTCCGTCGGCAAAACCGAGCAGGAACTGACGGCGATGAAGGTGCCGTATGAAGTGGGCCGCGCTCAGTTCAAGCATCTGGCGCGCGCGCAGATCGCCGGGATGAACGTCGGCAGCCTGAAGATCCTGTTCCATCGCGACACCCTGCAGATCCTCGGGATCCACTGCTTCGGCGAGCGTGCGGCGGAGATCATCCACATCGGCCAGGCGATCATGGAACAGAAAGGTGAAGGCAATACTATCGAGTATTTCGTTAATACGACCTTCAACTATCCGACCATGGCCGAAGCCTACCGAGTGGCGGCGCTTAACGGCTTAAACCGCCTGTTTTAACGCGTTGTCGATGTAACCCTGCATGTGCTCGCGGATCGCTTCGGCCAACTGCTCATAACGGCTGCGCAGTGGGGAGCCGGGGCGATACACCAACGCAATGGTGCGCTTCGGTTCCGGCTTGTAGCAATCCAGATAGCAGACGCCGTCGCGTTCGCGCTGCGGCGGCACTGCCAGTGACGGCAGCAGGGTAATGCCGCTGCCGGCCGCGACCATATTGCGCAGCGTTTCCAGACTGGTGGCGCGGAAGTGGGTATCCTCGTCCGCGCCCGCCTGGAAGCAGAAGCCCATCGCCTGATCGCGCAGGCAGTGGCCATCTTCCAGCATCAGCAGCTTCTCTCCCGCCAAATCCGGCATCGCCACGCGCTCGCGCTGCGCCCACGGGTGATCGGAATACACCGCCAGCTTCATCGGTTCATCGAACAGAGGCACTTCGATAAACGCCTCGGTTTCCTTCACCAATGCCAGAATGGCGCAGTCCAATTTGCCGCTGTCGAGTTGCGCCAGCAGTTGCTGGGTTTGCGCTTCGTGCAGGTACATTTCCAGTTTCGGGAAAGTTTTGTGCAGCGTCGGGATGATCTGCGGCAGCAGATAAGGCCCCACGGTCGGGATCAGGCCGATGTGCAGCGGCCCGGACATGGCTTCGCCCTGCTGGCTGGCCATCTCCTTCAATACTTTCACTTCGCGCAGCACGGTACGCGCCTGCTCCACCAGCAACAGACCCGCCTGGGTGAACAGCACCTTGCGGCTGGTGCGCTCGAGCAGCATGACGCCCAACTCGTCTTCCAGCTTGCGGATCTGCCCGCTTAGCGTGGGCTGGCTCACATGGCATGAATCGGCCGCACGGCGGAAGTGCCGGTGCTCGGCCAAGGCGACCAGATACTCTAAATCACGAATATTCATTGTTTCCCTCCATTCCATGATAGCTCATGGCGATAGATAAGATAGCAATCAGCGATTAGATCTATCAAGTCCCAGCGACAATAATGTGTCCCAACGAAGCGATATCGCGCTAAATGCTAAAAATTACTTTTCCTAATTAAGGGGTTAATCAATGTTTACCAGTCAAGAAGGCAAGAAAGTTCCTCAGGTTACTTTCCACACCCGTCAGGGCGACCAATGGATTGATGTAACCACTGATGACCTGTTCAAAAACAAAACGGTCATCGTGTTCTCGCTGCCGGGCGCGTTCACGCCGACCTGCTCTTCGAGCCATCTGCCGCGCTACAACGAGCTGTCCAGCGTATTCAAACAGCACGGCGTCGACGGTATTCTGTGCGTCTCGGTGAACGACACCTTCGTGATGAACGCCTGGAAAGCCGATCAACATGCGGAAAACATCACCTTCGTGCCGGACGGCAACGGTGAATTCACCAAAGGCATGAACATGCTGGTCGAGAAAGCGGATCTGGGTTTTGGCCCGCGTTCATGGCGCTATTCGATGCTGGTGCGCGACGGCGTGGTCGAGAAAATGTTCGTCGAGCCGAACAAGCCGGGCGACCCGTTTGAAGTGTCCGATGCCGACACCATGTTGAAATACCTGGCACCGGAATTCAAAGTGCAGGAATCGGTCTCCCTGTTCACCAAACCGGGCTGCCCATTCTGCGCCAAGGCCAAACAGATGCTGCAAGAGCGCGGCATTCAGTATGAAGAGATCGTGCTGGGCAAAGACGCCACCACCGTCAGCCTGCGCGCCGTCAGCGGCCGCGCCACGGTGCCGCAAGTGTTCATCGGCGGCCGTCACATCGGTGGCAGCGACGATCTGGAAACGTTCCTGTCAGCTTAATAAGTAATAACAAAGCCAACGTGAACTTTGGCGGGCTACGGCCCGCCCTTTTTTTACCTTTCAGGAGCGGATATGAAACTGTTGAACGTTGATGTCGCGGTCATCGGCGGCGGCACCGCAGGGCTCGGCGCCTATCGCGCGGCCAAACTGTCTACCCCCAGCGTGGTGATGATCGAAGGCGGGCCTTACGGCACCACCTGTGCGCGCGTTGGCTGTATGCCATCCAAGTTGCTGATCGCCGCTGCCGAAGCGGTGCATCAAATCGAACGCGCGCCGGGCTTTGGCGTGCATCCAACCGGTAAAACCCGCATCGACGGACGCGAAGTGATGGCGCGCGTCAAGCGCGAACGCGACCGCTTCGTCGGCTTCGTGCTGGAAGGCGTGGACGAGATCCCGGCCGGCGACAAAATTCAGGGCTATGTCCGCTTTATCGACGACAACACGCTGCAGGTCGATGAGCATACGCGCATCGTGGCGCAGCGCATCGTGATCGCCACCGGCTCCCGCCCCAGCTGGCCGGCGCCGTGGAACGCACTGGGCGATCGTCTGATCGTCAACGACGACCTGTTCAACTGGGATGATTTGCCGCAGTCCGTAGCGGTATTCGGCCCCGGCGTCATCGGGCTCGAGCTGGGGCAAGCGCTGCACCGCCTCGGCGTCGACACCAAGGTCTTCGGTATCGGCGGCGCGGTCGGGCCGCTCACCGACAGCGCCGTGCGCGACTACGCCGCCAAAGCGCTGGGGGAAGAGTTCTATCTCGACGCCGACGTGAAGGTAGAGATGATGCAGCGCGAAGGCGACAAGGTGTTTATCCGCTATCGGGATCTGCAGGGCCAACCGCAGGAGATCCTGGTGGACTACGTGCTGGCCGCCACCGGCCGCCGCCCCAACGTCGATCGGTTGGGCCTCGACAACACCGGCCTGCAGCTCGACGCCCGAGGCGTACCGCTGGCCGATCGCCTGACGATGCAAACCAGCGTACCGCATATTTTCATCGCCGGCGACGCCAGCAACCAACTGCCGCTGCTGCATGAGGCCAGCGATCAGGCACGCATCGCCGGCGCCAACGCCGGCAGCTTCCCGGAGATCAACCCGGGCCTGCGCCGCAGCGCGATTTCGGTGGTGTTCTCCGATCCGCAAATCGCCATGGTCGGCTCAACCTTCCGCGAACTGAGCGAAAAATTCAGCGCCTGCGGCTGCTTTGAAGTGGGCAAGGTTTCGTTTGAGAATCAGGGCCGCTCGCGGGTGATGCTGCGCAACAAAGGCATTTTGCACGTCTATGGCGAGCAAGGCAGCGGCCGTTTCCTCGGCGCGGAAATGATCGGCCCGGACGCCGAGCACATCGCGCACCTGTTGGCCTGGGCGCACCAGCAGCAGATGACCGTCGATCAGATGCTGGACATGCCGTTCTATCATCCGGTGATCGAAGAAGGCTTGCGCACCGCGCTGCGCGATCTGCAGGCGAAGCTCAAACTCGGCACGGCCGAAATCGAGCGCTGCCAGCGCTGCCCGGGCGAATAGCCCCTCATTCTCCGTTCATCCCCACCGGGCCTTCAGGCCCGGTTTTTTGCGCAGCACTTTCCACATTTTCCTCCCTCCTCTTGCCTCACGGCCCTTCTGCGCTCATTTTTTATACTTCAACATTGAAACGATACCAATAATGATACTAAAATGGAGGCAGCATGAACGAGATCAGGGATGACATCGCTGATTTGCAACAGCGGCAGAACAGCATCAAATTCGCCGAGTTAGCGAAAATCTGCGTGCGATGGTTTGGGCCGCCGCGCATAAACGGTAGCAGCCATCACGTTTATCGCATGCCCTGGTCAGGCGATCCGCGCATCAATATCCAACGCGGCAACAACGGCGCAGCCAAGGCATATCAGGTTAAGCAGGTCATCGCCGCACTGGCCAGAATGGAGGAAGAACATGGAAAAGCATGAACACTATACCTATCGCATCACCTGGTCAGCGGAAGATCGTGAATATGTCGGGCTGTGCGCCGAATTCCCCTCGTTGTCCTGGCTGGCGGCCACGCGTACCGGCGCACTGGAGGGTATCGAAAAAGTCGTGAGCGAAACAATCGCCGATATGCTGGCGCAAGGCGAAACGCCGCCGCAGGCGCTGGCGGAAAAGAACTTCAGCGGAAAACTGGTGCTGCGCATGACGCCGGAACAGCATCGCCGGCTGGCGATCGGCGCGATGGAGGAAGGCGTGAGCCTGAACCGCTATCTGTGTGCACGCCTGGCGGGGTAAAGGCTCAAGGGCGGCGCCGGGCCGCCCTTGTCGTCGTCAGGCCAAACGCTGTTTCGCTGCGGCGATTGCCGCGGCCACCTGCTGCGGTGCGACGCCGCCTTTGGCCGCACGCTTGTCCAGGCAGGATTGCAACGCCAGCATCGGGTAAACGTCGTCGCCGATCGTCGCGCTGAACTGCTGCAAGTCTGCCAGCGGCAGCGCTTCCAGCGGTTTACCCTGGCGAATCGCTTCTACCACCGCCTCGCCGACGATATGGTGCGCTTCGCGGAACGGCACGCCCTTGGCGACCAGGTAATCCGCCAGCTCTGTGGCGTTGGCATAGCCCTGCTCCGCCGCTTCCTGGCAGCGCGGGCGTTTCACCTGAATGCCGTCCAGCACCAGCGCCGCCATTTGCAGGCAGTCCATCCAGGTGTCGAGCGCGTCGAACAGCCCTTCTTTGTCTTCCTGCATGTCTTTGTTGTACGCCAGCGGCAGGCCTTTCAGCGTCATCATCATGCCGGTCAGCGCGCCCTGCACGCGGCCGCATTTACCGCGGATCAGCTCCAGTGCGTCCGGGTTTTTCTTCTGCGGCATCAGCGAAGAGCCGGAGGTCACGCGGTCGGACAGCTCGACAAACGCCGCTTCGCCGCTGTTGAAGAAGATCAGATCTTCGGCGAAGCGCGACAGGTGCACCATGCTGATGGCGGCGTTGGACAGCAGCTCCAGCACGTGATCGCGATCGGATACGCTGTCCAGGCTGTTGCGGGTCGCCGAGGCGAAGCCCAGCCAACCGGCCAGCTGCTCGCGATCGATAGGATAAGCGGTACCGGCCAGTGCACCGCTGCCCAGCGGGCTGACGTCCAGCCGTTTCAGGGTATCCTGCAGACGGCTCTCATCGCGTGCCAGCATCTCGACATAGGCCAGGCACCAGTGCGCGAAAGTCACCGGCTGCGCGCGCTGCAGGTGGGTATACCCCGGCATCACCGCATCCTGGTTGGCTTCGGCGGTCTCCACCAGCGCCTGCTGCAGCTGGACGATCGCCTGATGCAGATCGCCGATCTGCTGTTTGCACCACAGCTTCAGATCGGTCGCGACCTGATCGTTGCGGCTGCGGCCGGTGTGCAGCTTCTTGCCCAAATCGCCGACCTTCTCGATCAGCTTCTGCTCCACCCAACTGTGGATGTCTTCGGCATCGCTTTGGACGATCGCCAAAGGATCGGCCTGGACTTCCGTCAGCAGCGCCTTCAGCGCCTGCTCCAGCTGCTGTTGCTCCGTTGCGGTCAACACGTTAACGGTCACCAGCGCCTTCGACCAGGCCACCGAGCCCACGATATCCTGCTCCGCCAAGCGATAATCGAACCGCAGCGAATCGTTGAGTTGCTTGAACCGCTGATCCGCCGCCTGAGTGAACCGTCCGCCCCAAAGTGCCATATCTTACTCCTGAATTTTTATGCGAAAGGGCGCAGCATGCTGCGCCCTTGCAGAGTCACGCCAATCGATTATTTATTCTTTTTCTCGTTCAACGCGCGGATGCGTGAAGACAGAGAGAACAGGCGGATAAAGCCGCCCGCGTGGCTGTGATCGTAAACTTCGTCTTCGCCGAAGGTGGCGAACTCTTCGGAGTACAGGCTGTTGGCGGATTTCTTCTGGGTCGCCGTCACCTGGCCTTTGTACAGCTGCAGCACCACTTCGCCGTTCACCTCTTCCGCCAGCGCTTCGGCAGAGGCCTGCAGCGAGCGGCGCAGCGGCGCAAACCAGCGGCCGTCGTACACCACATAGGACATCTCCAGGCCCAGCTGCTCGCGCCATTTGAAGCTGTCGCGATCCAGCACCAGCTGTTCGACGGCACGCAGCGCCGCCACCATGATGGTGCCCCCCGGAGTTTCATAGCAGCCGCGGGATTTGATGCCCACCAGGCGGTTTTCCACGATGTCGATACGGCCGACGCCGTGCTTGGCGCCCAGCGCGTTCAGGGTTTCCAGGCACTGGTACGGCGACAGCGCTTTACCGTTAACCGCCACAACGCGGCCTTTCTCAACGGTCACGGTCACCTGCTCAGGCTGATCCGGCGCTTCCTGCGGATCGACGGTCCACACCCAGCAATCTTTGTTCGGCGCATTCCACGGGCTTTCCAGCACGCCGCCTTCGGTGGAGATGTGCCAGGCGTTTTCATCGCGGCTGTAGATCTTCTCCAGCGACGCGGTAGTCGGGATATTGCGCTCTTTCAGGTAATCCAGCAGCGCTTCACGGGAACGCAGATTCCACTCACGCCACGGCGCCACCACTTTCAGCTGCGGTGCCAGCGCGGTGTAGGTGGTCTCGAAACGCACCTGGTCGTTGCCTTTGCCGGTCGCACCGTGGCACAGCGCGTCGGCGCCTACTTTCAACGCCAGCTCGACCTGCGCCTTGGCGATGATCGGCCGCGCCATCGAGGTGCCCAGCAGGTAGCTGCCTTCGTACAGGGCGCCGGTCTGCAGCACCGGATAAACGTAATCGCGGATAAATTCTTCACGCAGATCGACCACGTGACATTCAGAGGCACCGGACTGCAGGGCTTTTTGCTCCACGCCTTCCAGATCGCTGCGCTCCTGGCCGATGTCCGCCACGAACGCCACCACTTCACAGCCGCCGTAGTTCTCTTTCAGCCATGGAATGATGGCCGAGGTATCCAGGCCGCCGGAGTACGCCAGAACGATTTTTTTGATGCCTTGGTTTTGCATGATCTATTCCTTTCTAATTCTAAAATTAAGCGAGGATCCGGGTGCCAATCGACACGCCGTTAAACAAAGCAGGAAGCTGATCGGCATGGCGCCAGCTGGCGATATCCACCGGGCGGCCGAGGGTGCGGGCGGCGTCAAGCGCCGCATTCACCTTCACCACCATACCATCGGTGATGATGCCTTGCGCGATCAGTTGTTCCGCTTTTTGCGCCGTCATTTCCGCAATGCGTTGCCCCTTGCCGTCGAGGATGCCGCTGACGTCCGACAGCAAGATCAGATCCGCCCCCAGCGTCGCCGCCAGCGCCGTCGCCGCCTGATCGGCGTTCACGTTCATTAACTGCCCTTCGGCGGTGATGCCGATGGAGCTGACCACCGGCAGGTAGCCGGCGCTCAGCAGGGTATTGAGCAGCGCGGGCGAACCGGGCTGCGCGTTGCCGACGTGCCCCAATGCCGGATCGAGCGGGGTCACGACCGCGCTGCCGCCATCCGCCAGGCAGAGGCCGACGGCGTTGATTTGGTGTTTAATCGCCCACGCCAGCAGCGTTTTGTTGGCGGTGCCGGCCAGCGCGCCGGTGATGATGTCGATCTGATCGGCCGGCGTGACCCGCAGGCCATTCTTTTTCACCACCGGCAAAGAGAGCTGCTTCATCAGTTCGTCCACCACGCAGCCGCCGCCGTGCACGATCACCAGCGGGCGCTGATGCTGCTGCCGGTAGCTGTCCAGCGCGGTAAACAGACGCTCCAGCGCTTCTTCACTGTCTAATAACACGCCACCTAACTTGATAATTAACGGGTTCATTGCTGTTTACTCACGCTGGTTTAAAGGAGTGACTGGGTTTCCGGGAAGCCGAAACGGATATTCAGGCATTGCACCGCCTGCGCCGCCGCGCCTTTCAGCAGGTTATCTTCCACCGCCACGGCGATCAGGTGCTCGCCCTGCACCGCAAAACCGATGTCGCAGAACGGTAGCCCCACCACCGCTTTCAGCGCCGGCACGCCCTGGTCGTACAGCCGCACCAGCGGTTTGTCGTCATAGGCGGCGTGATAGGCGGCGGCCACGTCCTGCGCGGTTACGCCGGCCTTCAGGCGGCAGGTGATGGTTTCAAGGATGCCGCGCGGGAAATTGCCCAGGTGCGGCGTAAAGATGACCGGCACGCCCAGGTGCGCGGCGATCTCCGGCTGGTGCCGATGAGTGAAAATACCGTACGGCTGCAGGCTCACTTCGCAGAAGCTGGTGGTCATGCTGGCCTTGCGCCCGGCGCCGCTGACACCGCTGGTGGCGTTGATCACCGGCCACTGGTCGAGGTTCAGCAATTGCTTCTCGATCAACGGCTTCAGCGCCAGCTGCGCCGCCGTCGGGTAACACCCCGGCACGGCAATCAGCTGCGCCTGTTTAATCTTGTCGCTCTGCCATTCCGCCAGGCCGTATACCGCCTGCTCCAGCAGGGCGCCATGCTGATGTTCAAAACCGTAGTACTGGCTATAAAAACCGGCGTCCTGCACGCGGAAGGCGCCCGACAGATCGAACACCACGCAGCCCGCCGCCAGGAAGGCCGGGGCGATATCGTGGCTGACTTCATGGGCGGTGGCGAGAAACACCACGTCGATGCCCTGCGCCGCCTTGGCAACGTCGGTCAACGGCTGCAGCGGCAGATCGACGATGCCTTTCAACTGGGGATGGAGATCGGAAAGCAACTTTCCTGCATCTGCACTTTGCGCTGAAACCGCTAAAGCGGTTATGTTCATGTGTGGGTGGCGATTCAGGTAAGCCGTGAGCTCCGCTCCGGCGTAACCGCTGGCACCAACGATCAGCGTATTCAACATGTGGCCTTTCACCTTCTCAACTGACGTGCGGTCGCTTGCGACCCAGGTAACAGGGCTAGCCAGCGTTGTTGCGCCGTTCACCCACGGAGCCTGGCGTTGATGCTTTTATAAACATCCGGGTATCGGGTTCCCTTACGCTTCGGCTTACTGTATTTTTATTCAAAATAAATGCATGAATATTGATACTATCCTAACCAAAGGCTGTCAACAGTGAAGATGAAATTACCTCCATTTATTGAGCTGTACCGGGCGTTGATCGCAACGAAGTCGATCAGCGCCACCGATGCCGGCCTCGATCAGAGCAATGAGGCGTTAATCAACTTGCTGGCCGGATGGTTTGCCGATCTGGGCTTTCGCGTCGACGTACAGCCGGTGCCGGAATCGCGCCACAAATTCAACCTGCTGGCCAGCATCGGCGAAGGCAGCGGCGGCCTGCTGCTGGCCGGCCATACCGATACGGTGCCTTACGACGAAGGCCGCTGGACGCGCGATCCCTTCACCCTGACCGAGCACAACAACAAGCTCTACGGCCTGGGCACCGCCGACATGAAAGGCTTCTTCGCCTTTATTCTGGATGCGGTACGCGACATCGACGCGAGCAAACTGACCAAGCCGCTGTACATTCTGGCTACCGCAGATGAAGAAACGACGATGGCCGGCGCACGTTATTTCGCCGCCTCCACCGCCATTCGTCCGGATTTCGCCATCATCGGCGAACCGACCTCGCTGCAGCCGGTGCGCGCGCACAAGGGCCACATGGCCAACGCCATTCGCATCGTCGGTCAGTCCGGCCATTCCAGCGATCCGGCGCGCGGCGTCAACGCCATCGATCTGATGCACGAATCCATCGGCCGCCTGATGGAGCTGCGCAAAACCCTGCAGGAACGCTACAACAACCCGGCGTTCGCCGTGCCTTATCCCACCATGAACTTCGGCCATATCAGCGGCGGCGACGCGGCCAACCGCATCTGCGCCTGCTGCGAGCTGCACCTGGATATCCGCCCGCTGCCCGGCATGACGCTCGACAACATCAACGAGCTGATGCATCAGGCATTGGAGCCGGTGAGCCAACGCTGGCCGGGCCGCCTGACTATCGAAGAGCTGCACGCGTCGGTGCCGGGTTACGAATGCCCGACCGACCACCGCATGGTGGCGGTGATCGAGGAACTGCTGGGCACCCGCACGCAGGTGGTCAACTACTGCACCGAAGCGCCGTTCGTGCAGCAGGTCTGCCCGACGTTGGTGCTCGGCCCCGGCTCCATCGATCAGGCCCACCAGCCGGACGAATACATCGACACCGCGTTTATCGAACCGACGCGCAAACTGTTGGGCCAGTTGGTCAGTCACTTTTGCCGGCAATAAACCCGACATTTAACAGGGGAAATGCTTTATGCTTCCCCTAACTCGAAATAAGTAGCAAACGGCGAAATAAGCCACGCTGATAACCGACACGGCGTAATTAAATTTCAGAAAATGCGCCGATTTTGATGTTTTTTTGCTAAAAATAGTGTCAATTGACGATTGGACAGGAACGCGATGTGATCAGGCAGGCGGTCTGCGCCTGACGCGTGAAATTTATTTACAAGATAAAAATCATACAGAACTGGGTCAGGGGTTATATGAACGAACAATATTCGGCAATGCGCAGTAATGTCAGTATGCTCGGCAAATTGCTCGGCGATACCATCAAAGAAGCGCTGGGCGAGCATATTCTCGATCGCGTTGAGACCATCCGTAAGCTTTCCAAATCTTCACGCGCCGGCAACGAAGCGCATCGCCAGGAGCTGCTCTCCACCCTGCAGAACTTGTCCAACGACGAGCTGCTGCCGGTGGCGCGCGCCTTCAGCCAGTTCCTCAACCTGACCAACGTCGCCGAGCAGTACCACAGCATTTCACCCAACGGCGAGGCCGCCAGCAACCCGGAAGCGCTGGCGCAACTGTTCAGCCGCCTCAAGGACAAAAAGCTCAGCGACAAAGAGCTGCAGCAGGCGGTGTCGCAACTCTCCATCGAGCTGGTACTGACGGCGCACCCGACGGAGATCACCCGCCGCACCCTGATCCACAAGCTGGTGGAGGTCAACACCTGCCTCAGCCAGCTCGATCACAACGATCTGGCCGACTACGAACGCAACAAGATCATGCGCCGCCTGCGCCAGCTGGTGGCCCAGTCGTGGCACACCGATGAAATTCGCAAACATCGCCCCTCCCCGATCGACGAAGCCAAATGGGGCTTCGCGGTGGTGGAAAACAGCCTGTGGGAAGGCGTGCCGGCGTTCCTGCGCGAGTTCAACGAGCAGTTGGAAAACTCCATCAGTTACAGCCTGCCGGCGGAAGCGGTGCCGGTGCGCTTCACCTCCTGGATGGGCGGCGATCGCGACGGCAACCCGAACGTCACCGCCGAAATCACCCGCCATGTGCTGCTGCTCAGCCGCTGGAAAGCCTGCGACCTGTTCACCCGCGATATCCAGGTGCTGGTTTCCGAACTGTCGATGACCGAATGTACGCCTGAGCTGCGCGCCCGCGCCGGCGGCAACGAGGTGCAGGAACCGTACCGCGAAATCATGAAGCAGCTGCGCAGCCAGCTGATGAGTTCCCAGGCCTATCTGGAAGGCCGCCTGAAGGGCGAGCGCGTGCTGAAGCCGCACGACCTGCTGGTGAACAACGAGCAGCTGTGGGAGCCGCTGTACGCCTGTTACCAGTCGTTGCAGGCCTGCGGTATGAGCATCATCGCCAACGGCCAACTGCTGGATACCCTGCGCCGGGTGCGCTGCTTCGGCGTGCCGCTGGTGCGCATCGACGTGCGCCAGGAGAGCACCCGCCATACCGAAGCCATCGCCGAGCTGACCCGTTATCTGGGGCTGGGCGACTATGAAAGCTGGTCGGAAGCCGACAAACAGGCGTTCCTGATCCGCGAACTGAACTCCAAACGCCCGCTGGTGCCGTTGAAATGGGAGCCGAGCGCCGACACCCAGGAAGTGCTGGAAACCTGCCGGGTGATCGCCGAAGCGCCGCAGGGCTCGATCGCCGCCTACGTGATTTCGATGGCGCGCACGCCTTCCGACGTGCTGGCAGTGCATCTGCTGCTAAAAGAGGCCGGCTGCCCGTTCGCGCTGCCGGTCGCCCCGCTGTTCGAAACCCTCGACGACCTGAACAACGCCGACGACGTGATGACCCAGTTGCTGAACATCGACTGGTATCGCGGCTTTATTCAGGGCAAACAGATGGTGATGATCGGCTACTCCGACTCGGCGAAAGACGCCGGCGTGATGGCGGCTTCCTGGGCGCAGTACCGTGCGCAGGATGCGCTGATCAAAACCTGTGAAAAGGCCGGCGTGGCGCTGACGCTGTTCCACGGCCGCGGCGGCTCCATCGGCCGCGGCGGCGCACCGGCGCATGCGGCGCTGCTGTCGCAGCCGCCGGGCAGCCTGAAGGGCGGCCTGCGCGTCACCGAACAGGGCGAGATGATCCGCTTCAAGTTCGGCCTGCCGGAAGTCACCATCAGCAGCCTGGCGCTGTATGCCGGCGCGATCCTCGAGGCCAACCTGTTGCCGCCGCCGGAACCGAAGAAAGAGTGGCGGGCGCTGATGGACGATCTGTCCGAGACCTCCTGCCGGATGTATCGCGGTTACGTACGTGAAAACCCGGACTTCGTGCCCTACTTCCGCGCGGCCACGCCGGAGCTGGAGCTGGGCAAGCTGCCGCTGGGCTCACGCCCGGCCAAACGCAAGCCGAACGGCGGCGTGGAGAGCCTGCGCGCCATTCCGTGGATCTTCGCCTGGACGCAGAACCGCCTGATGCTGCCGGCCTGGCTCGGCGCCGGTGCCGGATTGCAGGAAGCGGTGAAAGCCGGCAAGCAGGCGGAGCTGGAGGCGATGTGCCGCGACTGGCCGTTCTTCTCCACCCGTATCGCCATGCTGGAAATGGTGTTCGCCAAGGCCGACCTGTGGCTGGCGGAATACTACGATCAGCGCCTGGTGGATAAAGCACTGTGGCCGCTGGGCCAACAGCTGCGCGACCAGCTGGAAAGCGATATCAAGGTGGTGCTGACCATCGCCAACGATGCGCACCTGATGGAAGACCTGCCGTGGATTGCCGAATCCATCGCGCTGCGCAACGTCTATACCGACCCGCTGAACGTCTTGCAGGCCGAGCTGCTGCACCGTTCGCGTCAGCAGGAGCAACCGGACGCTCGCGTCGAGCAGGCGCTGATGGTCACCATCGCCGGCGTCGCCGCCGGGATGCGCAACACCGGCTAGTGAGTCTCATCTGCGGCCCCGTTTATCGGGGCCGCTTTTTTATTATTCGCACCCACAAAAAAAGGGCGCCGGAGTCAAGCGGCGCCCTTTCTCAATGGAACAAGCCTGTCAGGCGGCGGCCACCGGGCGCACGCCCAGCGTGTGGCAAATGGCGTAGCTCATCTCGGCGCGGTTCAGCGTGTAGAAGTGGAAATCTTTCACCCCTTCGCGGCTGAGGATCTTCACCATGTCCATGGCGATGTTGGCACCAACCATCTTGCGGGTCTCCGCATCGTCGTCCAACCCTTCGAACATGCTGGTCATCCAGCTCGGCACCCGCACGTTGGTCATGGTGGCGAAGCGCTGCAGCTGCTTGAAGTTGGACACCGGCAGGATACCCGGCACGATTTCCACATCGATACCGGCGACGACGCAACGATCGCGGAAACGCAGGTAGCTCTCGACATCGAAGAAGAACTGGGTGATGGCGCGGCTGGCGCCGGCGTCGATTTTGCGCTTCAGGTTAATCAAATCAGCCTGGGCGCTCTTCGCCTCCGGGTGTACTTCCGGGTAGGCGGCGACGGAAATGTCGAAGTCGCCCACGTCTTTCAGCAGCGCCACCAGATCGGTCGCGTACATTTCCGGCTTGCCGCTGCCCGGCGGCAGATCGCCGCGCAGCGCCACGATATGGCGGATGCCGCTGTTCCAGTAGTCGGCCGCGATGTCGCGCAGCTGCGCCGGGCTGGCGTCGATGCAGGTCAGGTGCGGCGCCGCCTCCAGGCCGGTGCGCTCTTTGATCCCCTTGATGATGCTGTGGGTGCGATCGCGCTCGCCGGAGTTGGCGCCGTAGGTGACGGAAACGAATTTGGGTTTGAGGATGCTCAGACGATCGATCGACTGCCACAGGGTCTCTTCCATCTCGCTGGTGCGCGGCGGGAAGAATTCGAATGATACGTTAATCTGGCCGTTCAACTCCGCCAGACTCTGATTCAGCGCTTCCCGCTGGTTTGCGTGGAAAAAACTCATACCCTGCTCACCTCTTATCGATCACCGTTTTTATTTCATCTTGATGAGCGTCTATACGTTTAGACGTCTAGATAGAAAATGCCGCATGTTGGCTAAAGAGTCAACAGGAAAATGAGGGGAATAAGATGATTAATCCTCACCCGCTCAACGAGGGAATTTCATGACAGTGGCAGGGATAAGTCTGGCAGGAAAAGCAAAGGGGCGCGGTGAACCCGCGCCCGCAAAGGATTAAAGCAGCTGCGCCAATCGGTTAAGGTCTGACTGGATCGCGCCGGCGGTCACATCGCGGCCGGCGCCCGGCCCGCGGATCACCAGCGGATTATCGCGATACCAGCGGCTTTCGATGGCAAACACGTTGTCGCACGGCAGCAGCGAGGCCAGCGGATGCTCAGGACGCACCGCCTCCACGCCGACCCGCGCTTTGCCGTTAGCGTCGAAACGCGCCACGTGGCGCAGCACCAGGCCCATTTCGCTGGCGGCCTCAAAGCGCTGCTGCATCTGCTGGTTCAGCGCCTCGCCGTTCTCGAAGAACTGATCGACGGAGCCCAGCTCGCAGCCCGCCGGCACCAGCGACTCGACCCGCACCTGGTTCGGTTCGATGTCGTAACCCGCTTCGCGCGCCAGGATCACCAGCTTGCGCATCACGTCCTGACCGGAGAGATCGACCCGCGGATCCGGTTCGGTCAGCCCCTGCTGCCAGGCCTGATCCACCAGCTCGGTGAACGGCACCGTGCCGTCATACTGCAAGAACAGCCAGGAGAGCGTGCCGGAGAAGATGCCGCTGATCGCCAAAATGCTGTCGCCGCTGTCACGCAGATCGCGCACCGTATGGTTGACCGGCAAGCCGGCGCCGACGGTGGCGTTGTACAGCCAGTGGCGGCCGGTTTTGGCGAAGGCGTCGCGAATTTGGCGATAGGTATCGCCGCACGAGGCGCCCGCCAGCTTGTTGGCGCTGATCACGTGGAAGCCGTAGCTGGCGAAATCCAGATACTGCCCGGCTAACTCTTCGCTGGCGGTCACGTCGAGCACCACCAGATCGTCGAACGGGTGCGCGCGCATCCACAGGAACAGCGACTCTTCATCGAGTTCCTGCGCCTCGTCCTCAAAGAACGCCAATGCGCGGCTGGCGTCCAGCCCGTCGTAGTTCAGCAGGCTGCGGCGGCTGTCCACCACCCCCGCCAGGATAAATTCGAAACCGCTGCGTGCGGAGATATTGGTCTGCTCGCGGGCAAACAGCTCCAGCCAGCGCGACCCGATGTTGCCCTTGCCGAACAACACCAAACCGATGCGTTTCTCGGCGCGGAACAGGCTTTGGTGCAGCCCCTGGATCAGCAGCGCGGTCGGCCCCTGGCGCAACACCGCCACCAGGCTGATGCCATCTTCCGCCTGCCAGATAAACTCAACCGGTTGATCTTTCAGCTGCTGATAGAAGCGGTGGCTGTGCAGCGGGTTCTTGCATACCCCGGCACCGACCATCGCCACCAGCGCCAACCCTTCGCGCAGCTGCAGTTCACCCGGCAGCGCCGCGGCCTGCAGGGTCGTCAGCGCGCTGTTGACCACCTCGGAGGTGTAGCACAGCTGCACCAAATTGCGGTCAGGATGAATGCCCACCGCCAGCGGTTTGATCTGCGCGCGCTTGAGCACCAGATCCAACTCTTTCTGCGCCAGTTTGAAGTCATGCTGAGCGGCGACGTGCAGCTCAATCAGGCACACGTCATCGTGGCTGGTGACAATCTTGGCGCCGGTGCCGGACGCCAATACGCGCTCGATACGCGTCGAGCCTTGCTCCGGCTGGTAGCTGCAACGCAACTGAAGATCGATATCGCTGCCGGAAACCGGCTGCAGGGTGCGGGTATGCAATACCGGTGCCGCCAGGCGCGCCAGCTCGCTGGCTTCGTCCAGGCGCAGCAGCGGCAGCAGACAGGCGTCTTTCACCTTGCGCGGGTCGGCGCTGTACACCCCGGCCACGTCGCTCCAGATGGTAACGCGCGCCGCGCCAGCCAACGCGCCGACCTGAGTGGCGGAATAGTCGCTGCCGTTACGCCCCAACAGCACGGTTTCCCCGGCGTCGTTGCGCGAAATGAAGCCGGTCACCACCAGGCGTTTGCCCGGATGTTGGGCCAGCAATTGCTGCAGCAGCGGGTAAGAACGGCCTTCATCCACCTGCGGCTGCGCGGCGCGCTCGGCGCGCAGGAAATCACGCGCATCCAGCCAGGCCGCCTGCATGTCCAGGTGGTTGAGCACCGCCGCCATCAGGCGCGCCGACCAGATCTCGCCGTGCCCGACCACTTCGGCATAGCACACGTCGTCGACTTTGCCGTCCAGCAGCACCGCCAGACGTTCCAGATCCTGAATGAACTCGGCGATCAGCGGCTCGGCGCTTTCCGGCGGCAGCAGGCCGCCGATAAGATCGCTGTGATAGCGACGCAACGTCTGCTGCACCTGGTGCGCAGACAGGCGATCGCTCTGGCTGAGCTTCAGCCAGTTGATCAACTGGTTGGTGGTACTGCCGGCGGCCGATACCACCATCATGTCGCCCGGCTGGCTGTATTCCGCCATAATCCCGGCCACACGCAGATAACACTTCACATCCGCCAGACTGCTGCCGCCAAACTTGTGCAGTTGACGCCCGCTCACCGGCCCTGCTACAGCAATTGCATTCATGCTTACCTCGTTGCCGCCGCCTGGAAAGCGCGTTCCAGATCGGCAATCAAATCTTCACTGTCTTCAATACCCACGGAAATGCGCAGCAGGCTCTCGGAGATGCCGGCCGCTGCCCGCGCCTCCGCCGCCATGCCGGCGTGGGTCATGGTCGCTGCATGCGAGATCAGGCTTTCTACGCCGCCCAGCGATTCTGCCAGAGTAAACAGCTCAAGGGCAGAGAGAAAACGGCGCAGCACCGTTTCATCGCCGTCCAGTTCAAAACTCAGCATCGCGCCGAAGCCGCGCTGCTGCCGGCGGGCGATCTCATGCCCCGGATTTTCCGGCAGGGAGGGATGATACAGCTTTTTCACCAGCGGTTGCTGCTGTAAATAGCCGACAATCGCTTCGGCATTTTGTTGCGCCGCCTTGATGCGCGGCGACAGCGTGCGCATGCCGCGCAGCAGCAGATAGCTGTCGAACGCGCCACCGGTCACGCCGATGTTGTTTGCCCACCAGGCCAATTCGACCGCCAACTCGGGATCTTTGGCAATCACCGCGCCGGCCACCACGTCCGAATGCCCATTCAGGTATTTGGTGCAAGAGTGGACCACCAGATCGGCACCGAGTTCGATCGGCTGTTGCAGGGCCGGGCTGAGGAAGGTGTTGTCCACTACCGTCAACGCGCCCGCTGCGTGCGCGGCGGCGCAGATCGCCGCGATGTCCACCACCCGCAGCAGCGGATTGCTGGGGCTTTCAATCAGCACCAGCTTCGGCTTTTGCGCCAGCGCCTGCTGCAGGGCTCCTTCATTACCCTGATCGACGAACAGCACGCGATAGGCGCCGCGCTTGCTCAGGCTGTCGAACAACCGATAACTGCCGCCGTAGCAGTCGTGCGGCGCCACCAGCAGATCGCCTGGCTTCAGCAGCACGGTGGTCACCAGATGGATCGCCGACATCCCGCTGCCGGTCATCACCGCTCCGGCGCCGCCTTCCAGCTCCGCCAACGCGCGTTGCACCACGTCGCGCGTCGGGTTGCCGCGGCGCGAGTAGTCATGGGCTCGGGGTTGGTTGAAGTCAGTAAAGTTATAGGTGCTGGACAAATGAATCGGCGGAACAACGCAGCCATACTGTTCGTCGTCGTTCAGGCCGCTGCGTACGGCAATCGTGGCTGGTTTACGCGTCATGGGCTCGCTCGGCTCTCGGTTCGGTGAATGAGGCCTAAAGAGTAATCGCAGGATTAATAGACGTCAATACATCTGGACATCTAAACTTCTCTGCGTATAGATTGAGCAATGACACAATACCCGCTAAAATTATGCCGATATGACATGACGATAAGATGTTAAGCCACAATGTCCGGCCGAGGCGGGGCATTCAGTGACCCTGGTCGCGTAAAATTGACATTTATTTAGTGAGAACAGTGAAGATCGGGCATAATTGCCCGGTTTTTAGAATTTTGTAATTTTTCTGACAAAGTTAAGGTGTCCCATGGCTGAGTGGAACGGCGAGTATGTCAGCCCTTACGCTGAACACGGTAAAAAAAGCGAGCAAGTCAAAAAGATCACGGTATCCATTCCGCTGAAGGTCCTGAAAATCCTCACCGACGAACGGACCCGTCGCCAGGTGAACAACCTGCGCCACGCTACCAACAGCGAACTGCTGTGCGAAGCGTTTCTGCATGCCTTTACCGGCCAGCCGCTGCCGAACGATGAAGACCTGCGCAAAGAGCGCAGCGATGAAATCCCGGAAGCCGCAAAAGCGTTGATGCGCGAGCTGGGTGTCGATCCCGATACCTGGGAATATTGAGAACCGCCCGGCGAACGCCGGCGGCAGAAACGAAAAAAGGCGCCAAAGGCGCCTTTTTCATCGGACGATAAGAAATCTTATTTCTTAGCGCCTGGTACGCTGAAACGCTTGTTGAAGCGGTCAACGCGGCCACCGGTAGCAACGTCACGCTGCTTGCCAGTGTAGAACGGGTGGCATGCGCCACAAACGTCCAGGTTCAGATCGTGGCCCACGGTGGAGCGGATCTTCATCACGTTACCGCAAGAGCAGTTAGCAGTAACTTCTTCGTATTTTGGGTGGATACCTTGTTTCATGGGAAACCTCAGTTAAGGCCGTGTCGCTATCCAGCCCTGTTTCGCCAGACACCACACGTGGTTGATAATAGAATTTTGGTATCGAATTATACCAAAGGCGGCAAATTATACAGCATTAGTCGGGGCGCGCAATCGGAACCGTACATTTGCCGATGCGCCGTGTAAACTGATGCCCACTTTTTTCAATTTGGATGAGATCATGCCCGTCGTACACGTTGCCTTGCCGGTCCCCCTCGCCCGCACCTTCGACTATCTGCTGCCGCCCGGCATGCAGCCGGTGGCCGGCGCGCGCGTGGGCGTGCCCTGGGGCAGGCAGCATGCGATCGGCATCGTCACCGGCTGCAGCGACACCAGCGAACTGCCGCTCGACAAGCTCAAACCGATCGACAGCGTGATCGACGCCGAGTCGCTGTTCTCCCCCAGCCTGTGGCGCATCCTGCGCTGGGCCAGCGATTACTATCACTACCCCATCGGCGAAGTGCTGTTCCACGCGCTGCCGATCCTGCTGCGGCAAGGCAAACCGGCCGAGGCCGCGCCGCTGTGGCAATGGTTCGCCACCGAAGAGGGGCGCGCCACCCCGCCCGAAAACCTGAAACGCGCGCCGAAACAGCAACAGGCGCTGGCGGCGCTGCTGCAACGCCCGGTCTATCGCCACCAGGTCAGCCAGCTGGAGCTGACGGAAAGCGCCCTGCAGGCGCTGCGCGCCAAAGGGCTGATCGATCTGCGCGCCCAAATCGCGGACACGCACGACTGGCGCCCCAACTTCGCGGTGCTCGGCGAGCGGCTGCGGCTGAACACCGAACAGGCCACCGCCGTCGGGGCGATTAGAAGCGAGGATGAGCAGTTCGCCGCCTGGCTGCTGGCCGGGGTAACCGGCTCCGGCAAGACCGAGGTCTACCTCAGCGTGCTTGAAAATGTGCTGGCCAAAGGCCGCCAGGCGCTGGTGCTGGTACCGGAAATCGGCCTGACGCCGCAGACCATCGCCCGCTTCCGCGAGCGCTTCAACGCGCCGGTAGACGTACTGCACTCCGGGCTGAACGACAGCGAGCGGCTGGCGGTTTGGCTGCGCGCGCGCAGCGGCGAAGCCGCCATCGTCATCGGCACCCGCTCGGCGCTGTTCACGCCGTTCCGTCAGCTGGGCGTGATCATCATCGACGAAGAGCACGACAGCTCTTATAAACAGCAGGAAGGCTGGCGCTACCACGCCCGCGATCTGGCGGTGTTCCGCGCCCGGGAAGAGGACATCCCGATGGTGATGGGCTCCGCTACCCCGGCATTGGAAACGCTGCACAACGTCCAGCTGGGCAAATACCGCCAGCTGAAGCTCACCCAGCGCGCGGGCAACGCCAAACCGGCGGCGCAGCACCTGATCGATCTGAAGGGGCTGCCGCTGAAGGTCGGCCTGTCGCAGCCGCTGCTGAAGAGCATGCAGCACCATTTAAAAGCCGGTAATCAGGTGATGCTGTTCCTCAACCGCCGCGGTTATGCCCCGGCGCTGCTGTGCCACGAGTGCGGCTGGATCGCCGAGTGCCAGCGCTGCGATCACTACTACACCTTCCACCAGCACCAGCGCCAGCTGCGCTGCCACCACTGCGACAGCCAGCGGCCGGTGCCGCACCAGTGCCCGCAGTGCGGCTCCACCCACCTGGTGTCGGTGGGCGTCGGCACCGAACAGCTGGAGCAGGAGCTGGCACCGCTGTTCCCCGACACGCCGATCACCCGCATCGATCGCGACACCACCAGCCGCAAAGGGGCGCTGGAGCAGCACCTGGCGGATATCCATCGCGGCGAAGCGCGCATTCTGATCGGCACGCAAATGCTGGCCAAAGGCCACCATTTTCCCGACGTCACCCTGGTGGCGTTGCTGGACGTAGACGGCGCGCTTTTCTCCGCCGACTTCCGCTCCGCCGAGCGTTTCGCTCAGCTGTATACCCAGGTCTCCGGGCGCGCCGGCCGGGCGGGCAAACAGGGGGAAGTGCTGCTGCAAACCCACCATCCGGAGCACCCGCTGCTGCAGGTGCTGCTGCAACAGGGTTACGACGCCTTCGCCAAACAGACGCTGGCGGAGCGCAACAGCGTGTTTCTGCCGCCTTACACCAGCCACATCATCGTGCGCGCCGAAGATCACGACAACCAGCAGGCCCCGCTGTTCCTGCAACAGCTGCGCAACCTGCTGGAAGCCAGTCCGCTGAAGGACGACTCGCTGTGGGTGATGGGCCCGGTGCCGGCGCTCCAGTCCAAACGCGGCGGCCGCTTCCGCTGGCAGCTGCTGCTGCAACACCCGACGCGGCGCGTCCTGCAACAGCTGATGAAAAGCTCGCTGCCGCTGATCGGCACCCTGCCGCAAACGCGCAAGGTGAAATGGACGCTGGATGTCGATCCGATCGACAGTTGAACCCGGAAAAGTCCGATTTAGCTGCCGCAGTGCAAACGTTTACCCTTGAAATTGCGAGCGAACGCTAAAAAACCTTCTCAGGTCACATTTTTTATGCAAATTAGGTAACAAAGGCGGGGCGTATTCTGTTTAGAATGTCTGCAAGGGCAAATTTTGTCGCCACATCGCAGCGCGACGGAGTGCCCAAACGCGAGTGGCGCTCAATGACAACAATCTCGCCACCGCATGCCGGACATTGTGAGCAAACAGCAGTAGTGGCGTCGGCATGGGGCTGACGCAAGGAGAAAGGCGTTGGAACACAAGAAAGAGTTATCCATGGCGACCATGAAAGACGTCGCCGAAATGGCGGGCGTTTCAACGGCTACCGTATCGCGTGCGCTGATGAACCCGGAAAAGGTGTCAACGCCGACGCGCCAGAAAGTGGAACAGGCCGTCCTGGCCGTGGGTTATTCTCCTCATGCTCTGTCACGCAATATCAAGCGCAACGAATCCCGCACCATCCTGGTGATCGTGCCCGACATCTGCGATCCGTTTTTCGCCGATGTGATCCAGGGGATCGAACAGACCGCCGCCCAACAAGGCTATCTGGTGCTGATCGGCGACTGCGCGCAGCAAAACCAGCAAGAGCGCACCTTCGTCAATCTGATCATCACCAAACAGATCGACGGCATGCTGCTGCTGGGCTCCAACCTGCCGTTCGACGCCAGCAAGGAAGAACAGCGCAACCTGCCGCCGATGGTGATGGCCAACGAGTTCGCCCCCGAGCTGGAACTGCCGACGGTGCACATCGACAACCTGACCGCCGCCTTTGAAGCCGTGCACTATTTGCATCAATTAGGCCACCGGCAGATCGCCTGCGTCGCCGGGCCGGAACAGATGCCGCTGAGCCATTATCGGCTGCAGGGTTACGTTCAGGCGCTACGCCGTAATGGCATTACCGTCGAAAGCAGCTATATTACCCGGGGTGATTTTACCTACGAAGCCGGCGCGCAAGCGCTGACGGCGCTGATGGCGCAGCCGAAACCGCCGACGGCGGTGTTCTGCCACAGCGACGTTATGGCGATCGGCGTGCTGTCCCAGGCGAAGAAGATGGGGCTGCGGGTGCCGCAGGATCTGTCGATCGTCGGCTTTGACGACCTCAAGCTGGCGCAGTATTGCGATCCGCCGCTGACCACGGTGGCGCAGCCGCGCTTCCAGATCGGCCAGCAGGCGATGTTGTTGCTGTTGGAGCAGTTGAACGGCCAGACGGTGGCCAGCGGCTCCCGGCTATTAGACAGTGAATTGATTATCAGAGGCAGCACCGCTGCCCCGAAACGCTAGTCAAATATTTTAGGGTTCAGTAACATGACGGACTTATCCTCTCATCAGGACACAGCGGAATAATAGTGGCACAAAAAGACTATGTAAGCCGTGGGCGCGCAGCAGGAGCTAAGCGTAAAACCCCCAGCCGTAAAAAACGCAGTTCTCCGAAGGTTTCCAAAACCGTGCTGGCGTTAGCCGCCGCGTTGCTGGTTGTCTTTGTCGGTGGCCTCTATTTCATTACGCACAACAAACCGGAAGACGCACCGTTGTTGCCTGCGCACACCACGCGCCCCGGCAACGGCCTGCCGCCGAAGCCGGAAGAGCGCTGGCGCTATATCAAAGAGCTGGAAAACCGGCAGATCGGCGTGCAAACCCCGACCGAGCCGACGGCCGGCGGCGAGCTCAATTCCAAAACTCAGCTGACCGCCGAACAGCGGCAGTTGCTGGAGCAGATGCAGGCCGACATGCAGCAGCGTCCGACGCAGCTGAACGAAGTGCCGTATAACGATCCGGGCCAGGTCAACGCGCGCAGCACCCGCCAGCAGCAGATGCAACAACCGCCAATGCAGCAGCAACCGGTACAGCAACAGCAGCAGGTCAGTCAGCCGCCGCGCAACCCGTTCAACAACGGGGCCACTACCGCGCCGGTGCAGCAGCACCCGCAGCCGAAGCCGATCACCCAACCGCCGGTGCAGGTGAAACAGCCTGAGCCAAAGCCGCAACCGAAGCCGGAGCCCAAACCGGAAGTGAAACAGGAAACGGCCAAGCAGGAAACCAAACCGGAATCGAAACAGAAGTGGATGGTGCAATGCGGCTCGTTCCGCGCCACCGATCAGGCTGAATCCGTGCGGGCGCGCCTGGCGTTCGAAGGCATCGAGAGCCGCATCACCGCCGGCGGCGGTTGGAATCGCGTGATGCTCGGCCCATACACCAGCCGCGCCGCTGCGGACAAAACCCTTTCGCGCCTGAAGGGCGTTGGCATGTCGAGTTGCATTCCCCTCTCCGTTGGGGGTTGAAAAGCGTC
This sequence comes from Serratia nevei, assembly GCF_024160145.1. Lineage (GTDB taxonomy): Bacteria > Pseudomonadota > Gammaproteobacteria > Enterobacterales > Enterobacteriaceae > Serratia > Serratia nevei_A. Next base: position 3,680 of record NZ_JAMYWQ010000046.1, on the reverse strand, counting down.
AATCCCCCCCCATCTATACTCTCAATATCCCTCGTAGCGTCTGCGAAAGCAGGCGCTGCGGGGACTTCTTTCCGTCTTTAACGAGGGTCTGCTCGTGACAACAATTGTAAGCGTACGCCGCAACGGCCAGGTCGTCATCGGTGGTGATGGCCAGGCTACCCTGGGTAATACGGTGATGAAGGGTAACGTCAAGAAAGTGCGTCGCCTGTATAACGACAAAGTGATCGCCGGTTTCGCCGGCGGCACCGCTGACGCCTTCACGCTGTTTGAACTGTTTGAACGCAAACTGGAAATGCATCAGGGCCACCTGGTGAAAGCCGCCGTCGAGCTGGCGAAAGACTGGCGCACCGACCGCATGCTGCGCAAGCTCGAAGCGCTGCTGGCGGTCGCCGATGAAACCGCTTCGCTTATCATCACCGGCAACGGCGATGTGGTGCAGCCGGAAAACGATCTGATCGCCATCGGCTCCGGCGGCCCGTACGCCCAGGCCGCAGCCCGCGCCATGTTGGAAAATACCGAGCTGAGCGCCCGCGACATCGTTGAGAAATCCCTCAACATCGCCGGCGACATCTGTATTTACACCAACCATTTCCACACCATTGAAGAATTGCCTTCCAAAGCGTAAGGATCGAATACCATGTCTGAAATGACCCCGCGCGAGATCGTCAGCGAACTGGACAGCTATATCATTGGCCAAAACAAGGCCAAACGCGCTGTCGCCATTGCCCTGCGCAACCGCTGGCGCCGGATGCAGCTCAACGAGATGCTGCGTCACGAAGTGACCCCGAAAAACATTCTGATGATCGGCCCGACCGGCGTCGGTAAAACCGAAATCGCCCGTCGTCTGGCGAAGCTGGCCAACGCGCCGTTCATCAAGGTTGAAGCCACCAAGTTCACCGAAGTGGGCTATGTGGGCAAGGAAGTGGATTCCATCATCCGCGATCTGACCGATGCCGCCATCAAAATGGTGCGCATGCAGTCGATCGAGAAAAACCGCACCCGTGCCGAAGAGTTGGCCGAAGAGCGCATCCTCGACGTGCTGATCCCACCGGCCAAGAACAACTGGGGCCAGCCGGAAGAAAACCAGGAACCGTCCGCCGCCCGCCAGGCATTCCGCAAGAAACTGCGCGAAGGCCAGCTGGATGACAAAGAGATCGAAATCGATCTGGCCGCGGCGCCGATGGGCGTGGAAATCATGGCGCCTCCGGGCATGGAAGAGATGACCAATCAGCTGCAGTCGATGTTCCAGAACCTCGGCGGCCAGAAGCAAAAGCCGCGTAAGCTGAAGATCAAAGAAGCCTTCAAGCTGCTGGTGGAAGAAGAAGCCGCCAAGCTGGTGAACCCGGAAGAGCTGAAAGAGCAGGCGATCGAAGCGGTTGAACAACACGGCATCGTGTTTATCGACGAGATCGACAAAATCTGTAAGCGCGGTGGCCAAAGCGCCGGCCCGGACGTCTCGCGCGAAGGCGTGCAGCGCGATCTGCTGCCGCTGGTGGAAGGCTGCACCGTGTCGACCAAACACGGTATGGTGAAGACCGACCACATCCTGTTCATCGCTTCCGGCGCCTTCCAGACCGCCAATCCGTCGGATCTGATCCCGGAGCTGCAGGGCCGTCTGCCGATCCGCGTTGAGCTGCAGGCGCTGACCACCGAAGACTTCGAGCGCATCCTGACCGAGCCGAGCGCGTCGCTGACGGAACAGTACAAAGCGCTGATGGGCACCGAAGGCGTCAACGTCGAGTTCACCGCCGACGGCATCCGCCGCATCGCCGAAGCCGCGTGGCAGGTCAACGAAAGCACCGAGAACATCGGCGCGCGTCGTCTGCACACCGTGCTGGAGCGTCTGATGGAAGATATTTCCTACGATGCGAGTGAAATTAACGGTCAATCCATTACAATTGATGCGGATTACGTGCGCAGTCATCTGGATGAACTGGTGGCGGATGAAGATTTGAGTCGTTTTATCCTATAATCGCTCAATCATTGTCTTGTCAGTCATCTGTGTGGGAGGCATTGCCTCCCACAATTATTTCTAACGGACACCGCAACTTACTGACAGAAGCGAAACATGAGCTCATCAACCTCCACCACTCCGATCTCCGCCTGGCTGGAAAGTCTACGCCCCCGCACCCTGCCGCTGGCCTTTGCTTCCATCGTGGTCGGCTCGGCCATCGCCGCCTGGCACGGCAGCCTGAAACCTGAAGTGGCGCTGCTGGCGCTGTTGACCGCCGGCCTGCTGCAGATCCTCTCCAACCTGGCGAACGACTACGGCGATGCGGTCAAAGGCAGCGATAAAGAAGATCGCATCGGGCCGTTGCGCGGCATGCAAAAAGGCATGATCACCCAGGCGCAGATGAAACGGGCGCTGGTGGTGACGGTGGTGCTGATCGCCCTCGCCGGCTGTTCGCTGATCGCCGTCGCCTGCGAGCAACCCAGCGACGTGGTAGGCTTTCTGGTGCTGGGCGGGCTGTCTATCGTGGCGGCCATCACCTACACCGTCGGCAACAAGCCCTACGGGTATTTGGGGCTGGGCGACATCTCGGTGCTGGTGTTCTTCGGCTGGCTGAGCGTGGCCGGCACCTACTATCTGCAAACGCACACCTTCGACAGCGTCGTGATGCTGCCGGCCACCGCCTGCGGCCTGCTGGCGACGGCGGTGCTCAACATCAACAATCTGCGGGATATCGAGAGCGATCGCGAAAACGGCAAGAACACGCTGGCGGTGCGTCTCGGCCCGCACAAGGCACGCATTTACCATGCCCTGCTGCTCGGCGGCGCGGTGCTGTGTTTCGCGCTGTTTACGCTGTTCAATCTCCACAGCCCGTGGGGCTGGCTGTTCGTGCTGGCGATCCCGCTGCTGGTGCGCCACGGCCTGCGTGTGCTGCGCGACCCGACGCCGGTCGGCATGCGGCCGATGCTGGAGCACATGGTCAAGGCGGCGTTGCTGGCCAACCTGCTGTTCGCCGTCGGCGTGGCGCTCAGTTAAAAACTGATGATTTTGCCAACAGGGCGAATAAAGGGATATACTGAACATTCCAGCGGCAAACAGACGTAAAATCCTATGAAATACGATACTTCCGAACTTTGCGACATCTATCATGAAGAGGTGAACGTTGTTGAACCTCTGTTCTCCAATTTTGGCGGGCGTACTTCATTTGGCGGGCAGATCACCACGGTGAAATGCTTTGAGGATAACGGCCTGTTGTTCGATCTGCTTGAAGAAAACGGCCGCGGCCGCGTGCTGTTGGTCGACGGTGGCGGTTCGGTTCGCCGGGCGCTGATCAACGCCGAACTGGCTCGCCTGGCCGCCCAGAACGAATGGGAAGGCATCGTGGTGTACGGCGCGGTGCGTCAGGTGGACGATCTGGAAGAGCTCGACATCGGCATTCAGGCGATGGCGGCGATCCCGGTGGGTGCCGTGAGCGAAGGCGTGGGCGAAAGCGATATCCGCGTCAATTTCGGTGGCGTCACCTTCTTCTCCGGCGATCACCTGTATGCCGACAACACCGGCATCATCCTCTCCGAAGACCCGCTCGACATCGAGTGATTTTCGGTGACTAGTCCTGATATAGGTTGACACTTTTCAGCCGGATAACGCCCGATGAACCTCATCGGGCGTTTTGTATTTCAGCGACAGGTGCGGCCGCTGTGTGTTGTAGATGTTCACCGACTCCCTGACC
>NZ_JAMYWQ010000045.1 GCF_024160145.1 Serratia nevei | reverse complement strand
TTTGCCTGGCGGCAATAGCGCGGTGGTCCCACCTGACCCCATGCCGAACTCAGAAGTGAAACGCCGTAGCGCCGATGGTAGTGTGGGGTCTCCCCATGCGAGAGTAGGACACTGCCAGGCATCAAATTAAGCGTGCTGATATGGCTCAGTTGGTAGAGCGCACCCTTGGTAAGGGTGAGGTCCCCAGTTCGACTCTGGGTATCAGCACCACTTTATTTAAAGTGGGTTTGGAAGTTCGGCAGAAAAAAGAATTTGCTTGGCGGCAATAGCGCGGTGGTCCCACCTGACCCCATGCCGAACTCAGAAGTGAAACGCCGTAGCGCCGATGGTAGTGTGGGGTCTCCCCATGCGAGAGTAGGACACTGCCAAGCATCAAATAAGCCAAGAGGCCATCCGCAAGGATGGCCTTTTTGCTTTTCATCCCTTTTACTCCTTCTATGCATATCCTGGTGCCGATCGCGCAATGAAACATTTTCACCTTTCTGCCGAATACTCGACAGCGCCTGAAAAAAACGCTATCTTCGGGCATCTAGAAGTCTAAACGTATAAATGGATGTGTGAGGGTTAAGCAATGCCGATTCGTGTTCCTGATGAGTTACCTGCGGTCAATTTCTTGCGCCATGAGAATGTCTTCGTAATGACATCCTCACGGGCAAAAACACAGGAAATCAGGCCACTGAAAGTGCTGATCCTCAACCTGATGCCAAAGAAGATCGAAACGGAAAACCAGTTTTTGCGCCTGCTGTCCAACTCGCCGCTGCAGATTGATATCCAGCTGCTGCGTATCGATAGCCGCGAATCGAAGAACACGCCGGCCGAGCATCTGAACAACTTTTACTGCGACTTCGAGGATATCCAGAACGAGAACTTCGATGGCCTGATCGTCACCGGCGCGCCGCTGGGGCTGGTCGATTTTTGCGATGTCGCCTATTGGCCGCAGATCGAACGGGTAATCGACTGGGCCAAGAACCACGTTACCTCCACGCTGTTCGTGTGCTGGGCAGTCCAGGCGGCGTTGAACATCCTGTACGGCATTCCCAAGATGACGCGCGAGGTGAAGCTCTCCGGCGTGTATCCGCACCAAACGCTGCAGCAGCATGCGTTGCTGACGCGCGGCTTCGACGAAAGCTTCCTGGCGCCGCATTCACGCTATGCCGATTTCCCGACCGAGGTGATTCGCCACTATACCGACCTGGATATTCTGGCTGAATCCGAGCAGGCCGGCGCCTACCTGTTCGCCAGCAGGGATAAGCGGCTGGCGTTTGTCACCGGCCATCCGGAGTATGATGCGTTGACCCTGGCGGGGGAGTATTGTCGCGATAACGATGCAGGCCTCGATCCCGCCGTACCGCTCAACTATTTCCCCGATGACAACCCCGCACTGACACCGAAAGCCACCTGGCGCAGCCATGGCCATCTGCTGTTTTCCAACTGGCTCAACTATTACGTCTACCAGATCACGCCGTACGATCTGCGCCATATGAATCCGACGCTCGACTGATTTTTTCTGCTCGCCGGCGGCTGAATCGAGGCCGCCGCGCCGCTGATCCTCTGCACGATCCTCTTTTTCTCCGTCACTCCGCCCTAAAACCCATTGTTTAACAAGGTATTAGCACGTGCTCGTCAAGTTGCTGGAAGCGATTTCCTTACCTGCTAGCGTTGTTATTTTACCTAACAGTTTGATAATAAAGTGTTAATAAAATATTTAATAATAAAATGGAAATGGTTTTTGATTTTTATTTTTTGTTGAGTATTCTTAGAGCTATCGGGATGAGATCTGACCAGTTTGGGATCGTTTCATCCGCCCTGATCCACAGTGATTTCTGATGAAAATGCGCCGGTCGCTCGGGCGCAACGACGGGAAGGAGCAAGGTCATGACACAACAGATAGCAGGCACGGAATTAAGGTTTACGCAGGGTTTTGCCGCAGCGGAGCGCCAGGTGTTGACGGATGAAGCGGTTGAATTCCTGGCGGAACTGGTGGGGAAATTCACGCCGCGGCGCAACGAGCTGCTGGCGGCGCGTGTCCGCTGGCAGCAAAATATCGATCGCGGCGAACTGCCCGGCTTTATTTCGGAAACCACTTCCATTCGTGAGGGTGACTGGCAGATCCGCGGCATTCCGCAGGATCTGCGTGACCGCCGGGTCGAGATCACCGGGCCGGTTGAGCGCAAGATGGTGATCAATGCGTTGAACGCCAACGTAAAAGTGTTCATGGCGGACTTCGAAGACTCGCTGGCGCCAAGTTGGGACAAAGTCATCGACGGCCAAATCAACCTGCACGATGCGGTTAACGGCACCATTTCCTACACCAATGAAGCCGGCAAAATCTACCAGTTGAAACCGAACCCGGCGGTGTTGATCGCCCGCGTGCGCGGCCTGCATCTGCCGGAAAAACACGTGCTGTGGCGCGATGAAGCTATTCCTGGCGGCCTGTTCGATTTTGCGCTGTATTTCTACCACAACTATCGCCAGCTGTTGGCCAAGGGCAGCGGCCCGTATTTCTACCTGCCGAAAACCCAGTCCTGGGAAGAGGCGGCCTGGTGGAGCGATGTCTTCAGCTTTACCGAGGATCGTTTCGATCTGCCGCGCGGCACCATCAAAGCGACCGTGCTGATCGAAACCCTGCCGGCGGTATTCCAGATGGACGAAATCCTCTACCACCTGCGCGATCACATCGTCGGCCTGAACTGCGGCCGCTGGGATTACATCTTCAGCTACATCAAAACGCTGAAGAATCATGGCGATCGCGTGCTGCCGGATCGTCAGTCGGTGACCATGGAGAAACCCTTCCTCAGCGCCTATTCGCGCCTGTTGATCAAAACCTGTCATAAGCGCGGCGCGTTCGCCATGGGCGGTATGGCGGCGTTTATCCCGAGCAAAGACGCCGAGAAAAATGCCTGGGTGTTGAACAAGGTGCGGGCGGACAAAGAGCTGGAGGCCGGCAACGGCCACGATGGCACCTGGGTGGCGCACCCGGGGCTGGCGGATACGGTGATGGAGGTGTTCGGCAAAGCGCTGGGCGATCGCCAAAACCAGCTGGAGGTGCTGCGTGAGCAAGACGCGCCGATCAGCGCCGCACAGCTGCTGGCACCGTGCGACGGCGAGCGTACCGAAGCGGGGATGCGCGCCAATATCCGCGTGGCGGTGCAGTACATCGAAGCCTGGATCTCCGGCAACGGTTGCGTACCGATTTACGGTTTGATGGAAGATGCGGCGACGGCGGAGATCTCCCGTACGTCTATCTGGCAGTGGATCCACCATGAGAAGAGCCTGAGCGACGGGCGCCCGGTCACCAAGGCGCTGTTCCGCCAGATGCTGCAAGAAGAGATGTTGGTGGTGCGTGAAGAAGTGGGGGAAGCGCGCTTTAACGCCGGCCGGTTCGAAGAGGCGGCGCGCCTGATGGAGCGCATCACCACACAAGATGAATTAATCGATTTCCTGACGCTGCCCGGCTATGCGCTGCTGGCCTGAATTTTCCCAATCAACCCTACACGACTGAAAGGATAAAAATTATGTCTACCTCTCGCTCTCAACAGATCCAGCAGCTGGAACAGGAATGGAAATCGGCCCGTTGGGAAGGCATCACTCGCCCTTACAGCGCCGAAGACGTGATCAACCTGCGCGGTTCGGTCAACCCGGAATGCACCCTGGCGCAAAACGGCGCCGCCAAACTGTGGGCATTGTTGAACGGCAAGGCGCGCAAAGGCTACGTGAACTGCCTGGGCGCGCTGACCGGCGGCCAGGCGCTGCAGCAGGCCAAAGCCGGCGTCGAGGCTATCTACCTGTCCGGCTGGCAGGTGGCGGCAGACGCCAACAGCGCGGCGGCCATGTACCCTGACCAGTCGCTGTATCCGGTGGACTCGGTGCCGAAGGTCGTCGAGCGCATCAACAATACCTTCCGCCGCGCCGATCAGATCCAATGGGCTAACCAGATTGAGCCGGGCAGCAAAGGCTACACCGATTATTTCCTGCCGATCGTCGCCGATGCGGAAGCCGGCTTCGGCGGCGTGCTGAACGCCTTCGAACTGATGAAAGCGATGATCACCGCCGGCGCCGCCGGGGTGCACTTCGAAGATCAGCTGGCGGCGGTGAAGAAATGCGGCCACATGGGTGGCAAAGTGCTGGTGCCGACGCAAGAAGCGATCCAGAAACTGGTCGCCGCGCGCCTGGCGGCCGACGTGCTCGGCGTGCCGACGCTGGTGATCGCCCGCACCGACGCCGACGCGGCCGACCTACTGACCTCCGATTGCGATCCGTATGACAGCGCCTTCATCACCGGCGAGCGCACGGCGGAAGGCTTCTTCCGTACCCATGCCGGCGTCGAGCAGGCGATCAGCCGCGGCCTGGCTTACGCCCCTTACGCGGATATGGTGTGGTGCGAAACCTCAACGCCGGATCTGGATGCCGCCCAGCGCTTCGCCGACGCCATCCACGCCAAATACCCGGGCAAGCTGTTGGCCTACAACTGCTCGCCATCGTTCAACTGGAAGAAGAACCTCGACGATCAGACCATCGCTCGCTTCCAGCAGGCGCTGTCGGACATGGGCTACAAGTATCAGTTCATCACGCTGGCGGGCATCCACAGCATGTGGTTCAACATGTTCGACCTGGCGCACGCCTATGCGCAGGGCGAGGGCATGAAACACTACGTCGAGAAGGTGCAGCAGGCGGAGTTCGCCGCGGTGGATCGCGGCTACACCTTTGCGTCGCACCAGCAGGAGGTGGGTACCGGCTACTTCGACAAGGTCACCACCGTCATTCAGGGCGGCGCCTCTTCGGTCACCGCGCTGACCGGTTCGACGGAAGAACAGCAGTTCTGATGCGGCAAGCTTGAAGACGTTTCACCCGGAGCCTGCATGCGCAGGCTTCTTTTTCTGGCGGGGGTAAGGATGGCGGCAAAACTGGAGTTGTTGATCGCACAGACGATCCTGCAGGGCTTCGATGCGCAGTACGGCCGCTTTCTGGAAGTGACCGCCGGCGCGCAGCAGCGCTTCGAGCAGGCTGACTGGCCGGCGGTGCAGCAGGCGATGAAAAAGCGCATCCATCTGTACGACCATCACGTCGGCCTGGTGGTGGAGCAGCTCAAATGCATCACCGGGCAGAAATACTTCGACGCCGACTTCCCCAGCCGAGTCAAAGCGGTTTATATCGACCTGCTGCCGGACTATCCGCGTTTCGAGATCGCCGAAAGCTTCTTTAACTCGGTCTACTGCCGGCTGTTCAAGCACCGCGATCTGACGCCGGACAAGCTGTTCGTGTTCAGTTCGCAGCCGGAACGGCGCTTTCGCGACATCCCGCGTCCGCTGGCGCGCGATTTCACGCCCAATGGCGATCTGCCGGCGATGCTGCGCAGCGTGCTGAGCGATCTGCCGCTGCGGCTGCCGTGGGAGGATTTGACGCGCGATATTCGCTACATCACTCAGGCGCTGCAACGCGCCTTCAGCCCGCAGCAGCTGGCGGGGGCAACCTTCCAGATCGCCAACGAACTGTTCTACCGCAACAAGGCCGCCTGGCTGGTCGGCAAGCTGCGTCTGGCCGACGGCGTTTATCCGTTCTTGCTGCCTATCCACCACAGCGAATCGGGCGCGCTGTTTATCGACGCCTGCCTGACCGGTAAGGCCGAGGCCAGCATCGTCTTCGGCTTCGCCCGTTCTTATTTCATGGTCTACGCGCCGCTGCCGGCGGCGATGGTGGAGTGGCTGCGTGAGATCCTGCCGGGCAAAACCACCGCCGAGCTGTACATGGCGATCGGCTGCCAGAAGCACGGCAAAACCGAATGCTATCGCGAATACCTGACCTTTATGGCGCAGTCGCAGGAGCAATTTATCATCGCGCCGGGGGTGAAGGGCATGGTGATGCTGGTGTTCACCCTGCCGTCCTTCGATCGGGTATTCAAAGTGATCAAGGACGAGTTCGCCCCGCAAAAAGAGGTGACGCAGGCGCAGGTGATGGCCTGCTATCAGCTGGTGAAAGAGCACGATCGCGTCGGGCGCATGGCGGATACCCAGGAGTATGAGAATTTCGTCGTCGACAAGGTGCGCCTCAGCCCAGAGCTGTTGGCGGAGCTACGGCGCGAAGTGCCGGGCAAGCTGGAAGATCTCGGCGATCGCATCGTGATCAAGCACCTGTATATGGAACGGCGCATGACGCCGCTGAACCTGTATCTGGAGCAGGCCAACGACCAGCAGATGCGCGATGCGATCGAAGAGTACGGCAATGCCATCAAGCAGCTGGCCGCCGCCAATATCTTCCCCGGCGACATGCTGTTCAAGAACTTCGGCGTGACGCGCCACGGGCGGGTGGTGTTCTACGACTACGACGAGATTTGCTACATGACCGAGGTTAACTTCCGCGACATTCCGCCGCCGCGTTATCCGGAGGACGAGCTGGCCAGTGAGCCGTGGTACAGCATCGCGCCCAACGACGTGTTCCCGGAGGAGTTCCGCCACTTCCTGTGCGGCGATCGGCGCATTCGGCAGGTGTTTGAAGAGCTGCACAGCGATCTGTTTACCGCGGAGTATTGGCGCGGGTTGCAGCAGCGCATCCGCGAGGGGCACGTGGAAGACGTGTTCGCTTACCGCAAGAAGCAGCGGTTCAGCCAGCGCAGCGGGGCGGCGCTGCCGGCCGCCACCGCTGCGATGTAAATCAGGCCTGGGCGCCCGCGACGGCGGCGCGCGCCAGTTCGGTGATGCGGGCATAGTCGCCGCTTGCCAGCGCGTCCGCCGGCACCAGCCAGGATCCGCCGATACACAGCACGCTTTTCAGCGCCAGATAGCTGCGGTAGTTGTCCGGCGAGATGCCGCCGGTCGGGCAGAAGCGCACCTGCGGGAACGGGCCGCCGATCGCCTGCAGCGCTTTTACGCCGCCGTTGGCTTCCGCCGGGAAGAATTTAAACTCGCGCAGGCCGTAATCCATGCCCAACATCAGCTCGGAAACGGTGCTGATGCCTGGAATAAGCGGAATGGACCCGGCGGTGGCCGCCTTGAGCAGCTCGTCGGTCAGCCCCGGGCTGATGGCGAACTGCGCACCGGCCTCGGTCACTTCACGCAGCTGCTGCGGGTTGATCACCGTACCGGCGCCGATGATCGCTTCCGGCACTTCTTGGGCGATGGCGCGAATGGCGTCCAGGGCGCAGGCGGTGCGCAGCGTCACTTCCAGCACCCGCACGCCGCCGGCGACCAGCGCTTTCGCCAGCGGCACCGCATGTTCCAGCTGGTTGATCACGATGACCGGCACCACCGGCCCCGCCGTCAGGATCTGCTCGGCGCTTGTTTTCCATTTGTTCATGATGACGTTCTCCTCTGTGGCCGCCGCCAGGCGGCGATGCGGCCAGGCTATCGATTAAAATGTGATGCAGCAGGCGCCCTGTTCGGCGCCGGACAGCTGGCTGCGCAGCGCGCCGAACAGCTCGCGGCCGCAGCCGATGTGTTCTGCGCTCAGATCGGGTTGGCATGGCGTGCGCCGCGCCAGTTCGTCGGCGTCGACCAGTACCTGCAGCTCGCCGCTGCGGCCGTTGACGCGGATCGGATCGCCGTCGCGCACTTTCGCCAGCAGGCCGCCGCTATAGGCTTCCGGGGTGACGTGGATGGCGGAAGGCACCTTGCCGGAGGCGCCTGACAGGCGGCCGTCGGTCACCAGCGCCACTTTGAAGCCGCGATCCATCAGCACGCCCAGCGGCGGCATCAGCTTGTGCAGCTCCGGCATGCCGTTGGCCTGCGGCCCCTGGAAGCGCACCACCACCACGCAATCGCGATCCAGCTTGCCGGCTTCGAACGCCGGCACGATGTCGTGCTGGCAGTCGAACACCACCGCCGGCGCTTCGATAATCTGGTTGTCGGCGGGCACCGCCGAGGTTTTCATCACCGCACGGCCCAGATTGCCGGCCATCACTTTGGTGCCGCCGTGATGCTCAAACGGCTGAGCAACGCTGGCGATCACGCTGGCGTCGAGCGAGCCGGCCACGCCTTCGCGCCACACCAGCTGGCCGTTATCCAGCCAGGGTTCCTGGGTGTAGCGGTGCAGGCCGAAACCGGCCACGGTGTGCACGTCTTCGTGCAGCAGCCCGTGTTGCAGCAGCTCGCGCACCACCAGCGGCACGCCGCCGGCGGCCTGGAACTGGTTGATGTCGGCCGGGCCGTTCGGATAGATACGGCACAGCAGCGGCACCGCCTCCGACAGCTCCGAGAAATCGTCCCAGGTAATGATGATGCCCGCTGCGCGCGCCATTGCCACCAGATGCATGGTGAGGTTGGTGGAGCCGCCGGTGGCCAGCAGCGAGACGATGCCGTTTACCACCACTTTCTCGTCCACCAGGCGGCCGATCGGCAGGTAGTTGCCGGCGGTGTCGGTCAGCCGGGTCACCTGGCGCGCGGCGGCGTCGTTCAGCGCGTCGCGCAGCGGCGTGTCCGGATGCACGAAAGAAGCGCCCGGCAGGTGCAGGCCCATTACTTCCATCACCATCTGGTTGGTGTTGGCGGTGCCGTAGAAGGTGCAGGTGCCGATGCCGTGATAGGACGCGGCCTCGGCTTCCAGCAGCGCCAGGCGGTCGGCCTTGCCCTCGGCGTACAGCTGGCGCACGCGCACCTTTTCCTTGTTGGGCAAACCGCTGCTCATCGGGCCGGCCGGCACGAACAGCGCGGGCAGGTGGCCGAAGGAGAGGGCGGCCATCACCAGCCCGGGCACGATCTTGTCGCAGATGCCGAGGAACAGCGCGCCGTCGAACATGTTGTGCGACAGGCCGACGGCGGCCGACATGGCGATCACGTCACGGCTCATCAACGACAGCTCCATGCCGTCCTGCCCCTGCGTCACGCCGTCGCACATCGCCGGCACGCCGCCGGCCACCTGGCCCACGGCGCCCACCGCCTGCAGCGCCTGTTTCAGCCGCTGCGGGTAGTGTTCGTACGGCTGGTGGGCCGACAGCATGTCGTTGTAGGCGGTGATGATGGCGATATCGCTGCGCACCATGTTTTTCAGCGCCGTCTTGTCATCGGGCTGGCAGGCGGCGAAGCCGTGGGCCAGGTTGCCGCAGGCCAGCTGCGCGCGGTGGACGGTTTGGGAACGGGCCGCTTCGATACGCGCCAGATAGGCGGCGCGGCTGGCCTGGGAACGGTGGATGATGCGCTGTGTGACACGGGACAAGGTTGGGTTAATCATGCCTTCCTCACATTGCTGTTGTTATCGTCGCCGCCTGTGGCGGTGCCCCCGGGGTGATTTGCAGCCCTGGTGTGCAAGGCCGGGGGCGATTTAGGATTTAAAACATCGTGAATGCAATCATGCCGATAGCGCCGCCGACGCTGCCCAGAATCGTTTCCATCACCGTCCAGGTTTTCAGCGTTTGCAGTTCGTTGGCGCCGGTGAATTTACCGAACAGCCAGAAACCGGCGTCGTTGACGTGGCTCAGCACGATGGAGCCGCCGGCGATGCAGATAGCCAGCGCGGCCAACTGCCCGCCGTTCAATCCGAGCTGGCTGGTGACCGGCAGCACCAGGCCGACGGTGGTCAGGCAGGCGACGGTGGCCGAGCCCTGGATCACCCGCACCATGGCGGAGAGCGCAAAGGCGGCCACGGCGATCGGCAGGCCGGCGCCGATCATGGCGTCACCCAGTGCCGGCCCTACGCCGGAATCCACCAGGATCTGTTTGAACACCCCGCCGGCGCCGGTCATCAGCAGGATGATCCCGGCCGGTTGCACCGCGGCGGAGCAGATGGCCAGCGTCTGTTCGTTGCTCATGCCGCGCGGTTTCGCCAGGCCGTAAATCACGATCAGGCAGGCCAGCAGGATGGCGGTGAACGGGTGGCCGATAAACTCCAGCCACTGCTGCAGCTGCGAACCGGGGGTGACCAGCCGCGCGCCGATGGTTTTCATGCCGACCAGCACCAGCGGGCACAGCACCAGCGCCAGGCTGAAGCCGAACGACGGCAGATTGCCCTTGGTCAGCGTCGGCTCGTTCTCTTCCGGTGGCATTGGCCAGTTGACGAAGCGGCTGATAAAGCTGCCGTACAGCGGGCCAGCGATCAGCATGCCGAGCACCGCCGCCACCAGGCCGATGGCGATCATCCAGCCGAAGTCGGCCTTCATCTGCGAAGCCAGCAGCATCGGCACCGGCCCCGGCAGCAGGAAGGAGGCGGCGGCGGCCACGCCGGCGAACAGCGGGATCGCCAGCTTGACGATATTGCCGTCGGTGCGGCGCGCCACGGCGAATACGATGCCGATCAGCAGCACCACCGCCACGTCGAAGAACAGCGGCAGCGCGCAGATCAGGCCGGCGATGCCGAGCGCGTAGTGCGCCTTGCTTTGTCCGAATCGTTTCAGCCATTGCGCCGCAATTTGGTCGAGCGCGCCGACCTCATGCAGGATCTTGCCGAACATCGCCCCCAGCGCCACCACGATCGCCAGGAAGCCCAGCGTGTCGCCCATGCCTTTTTGCATGGTGTCGGCGATATGGTCCAGCGGCATGCCGGAGAAGATGCCGGCGGCGATAGACACCAGCATCAGCGCGACGAAGGCGTGCATGCGCGCCTTCATCACCAGGAATAACAGCAGTAAAACCGAGCCGACTGCGGTACCGACCAGCGTCACGGTACTCACGCGCACACGTCCTGCGGCAGGAAGCTCTGGATATGGCGCACGGTATCGGCGATCACCGCGTCCAGCGGTTGGTTGATGTCGATCGCCATCACGTCGCTTTCGTCGGCGCCCGGCTGCTCCAGCGCGGCGAACTGGGTGACCAGCATCTGCGGTTTGAAGAAGTGGCCGTTACGCGCCGCCAGGCGGGATTCGATCACCGGGAATTCGCCGTGCAGATAGATGAACGACAGGTTGCCGTTGCCGGCGCGCAGGCGGTCGCGGTACTGCTTTTTCAGCGCCGAGCAGACGATGATCGACACGTTGTTGGTGCGCTGCATGGCGAAGGCGGCGTCGTTGAGCGCGGCCAGCCACGGGGCGCGATCGTCATCGTTCAACGCGTCGCCGGCGGCCATCTTCAGGATGTTGCTGCGCGGATGCAGGAAGTCGCCGTCGAGGAAGCCGGCGGAGAGTTGGCGGGCCGCGGCGGCGGCGACGGCGGACTTGCCGCTGCCGGAAACGCCCATAACGACGTAAATGCGATTTTGATTGTTGGTCATGGCTTGGCTCCAAAACACCGGGTGACGTTACCTTCGTTCAGCTTGTTTGTTACCGGTAACATGTTATCGGTAACATTGTCGAAGGAAGCGTGAGCGGTTGCAATGGGCTTTCGCCGTGAGGATCGTTAACTGTGATCGGCTTCAAGCTTTTTTCCTGCGTGCTAAACAGGATGCCGACAGCCTGTTACATGCTGACAACAGAGCAAGGAATCGAGAGAGAGGGCGCGCAGGGGCGCCCTCGGAGGGGGGATCAGCGCACGCCGCCGTAGGCCAGGCTGATCTCTTTCGCCGCGTGGATCACCAGCGCCCCCAGTTCGATCACGCGATCGTCGGTGATGCGCGACACCGGGCCGGAGATGGAGATGGCGGCGAAGGCTTCGCGGTGCTCGTCGAAGATACAGGCCGCCACGCAGCGCAGGCCGAGCGCGTGCTCTTCGTCGTCAAAGGAGAAGCCCTGTTTGCGGATCTGCGCCAGCCCCTCTTTCAGGTTGTGCGGCGTCAGGGTGTGCGGCGTGTAGGTGTGCATGCCTTTCTTGTGCAGCAGTTTGGTCACCTGATCGTCCGGCAGGGTGGCGAGGAACGCCTTGCCGGCGCCGGAGGCGTGCATCGGCAGTTTACCGCCGATCGGCGCCGACATGCGCATCAGCGCAGTACACTGCACCTGATCGATGATGATTGCCTGGTACTCGCTGGTATCCAGCACCGCCAGGTTGACGGTTTCGCCGGACTCTTCCATCAGGCGCCGCAGCGTCGGATGCACCATCGCCAGCAGGTTGCGGCTTTGCAGGAAGCTGCTGCCGACCACAAAGGCGTGCGAGCCGATGGTCCACAGGCCGAGATCGCCGACCTGGCGCACGAATCCCTGCTGCTGCATGGTGGTAAGCAGGCGGTGAGTGGTGGAGTTCGGCAGGCCGGCCTGCTGCGCCAGATCGGTCAGCGCCACGTTGCCCTGGGCTTCCGAAATGTACTCCAACAGCTTCAGGCCACGGGTCAACGATTGTACCTGGCCGGTCGCCGCACTGGCGGCCGGGGCTGCTGCGCGGGGCTTCTTGCCGCGTTTGGCGGGAGCAGGAGTGGCCATGGGTGAGATTCCTTTTTCCGTATGATGGAATTCATTTTCGTTTTTTGTCGATGAATTGCAAGCCGTCGCCAGCTCATCGGAGGTGTTGGCACACAACCTGAAAAACTCTCAATGGTCGCCTGGCCCTTTGTCCCTACAAGCTGTGCTAGGATGACTCGTTGGTTTTTGCGGCAGTTGAGCGATGGGCGGGATGGCAATGGAAGGGGTTACAGTGACGAATCGAGTAGAACAACTGCGCCGCCAGTTAGCGCAGCGCATCCTGGTGTTGGACGGCGGCATGGGCACCATGATCCAGAGCTATCGTCTGGACGAGCGCGATTTCCGCGGTGAGCGTTTCGCCGACTGGCGCAGCGATCTGAAAGGCAATAACGATCTGCTGGTGCTGACCAAGCCGGAAGTGATCGCCGCCATTCATTACGCCTATCTTGAGGCGGGCGCCGATATCCTTGAGACCAATACCTTCAACTCGACCTCTATCGCCATGGCCGACTACCACATGGAGTCGCTGTCCGCCGAGATTAACTATCAGGCCGCCTGTCTGGCGCGCACCTGCGCCGACGAATGGACGGCGCGCACGCCGGAAAAACCGCGCTATGTCGCCGGGGTGCTGGGGCCAACCAACCGCACCGCGTCAATCTCGCCAAACGTCAACGATCCGGCGTTTCGCAACATTTCGTTCGATGAGCTGGTGGCGGCTTACCGCGAATCGACCCGCGCGCTGGTGGAGGGCGGCGTCGATCTGATCATGATCGAAACCATCTTCGACACCCTGAATGCCAAGGCCGCCGCCTTCGCGGTGGAAACCGAATTCGAAGCGCTGGGGGTGGAACTGCCGATCATGATTTCCGGCACCATCACCGACGCCTCCGGCCGCACCCTGTCCGGCCAGACGACCGAAGCGTTTTACAATTCGCTGCGCCACGTCAAGCCGCTGACCTTCGGCCTGAACTGCGCCCTGGGGCCGGACGAACTGCGTCAGTACGTCGCCGAGCTGGCGCGCATCTCGGAGACCTACGTCACCGCGCACCCGAATGCCGGTTTGCCGAACGCCTTCGGCGAGTACGATCTGGATGCGGCCGAGATGGCGCGGCAGGTCGGGGAGTGGGCGCAGGCCGGCTTCCTCAATATCATCGGCGGCTGCTGCGGCACCACGCCGGAACATATCGCCGCGATGGCCAACGCGGTGGCGGGCGTGCCGCCGCGCCGGCTGCCGGAGAGCCCGGTCGCCTGCCGCCTGGCGGGCCTGGAGCCGCTGACCATCGACGCCAATACCCTGTTCGTCAACGTCGGCGAGCGCACCAACGTCACCGGTTCGGCGCGATTCAAGCGCCTGATCAAAGAAGAGAAATACAGCGAGGCGCTCGACGTGGCGCGCCAGCAGGTCGAGAGCGGCGCGCAGATCATCGACATCAATATGGATGAGGGGATGCTCGACGCCGAAGCGGCGATGGTGCGTTTCCTCAACCTGATCGCCGGCGAGCCGGACATCGCCCGGGTGCCGATCATGATCGACTCCTCCAAGTGGTCAGTAATCGAAAAAGGCCTGAAGTGCATTCAGGGCAAGGGCATCGTCAACTCGATCTCGATGAAGGAAGGCGAAGAGGCTTTCATTCATCACGCCAAACTGGTGCGCCGCTACGGCGCCGCGGTGGTGGTGATGGCGTTCGACGAAGTGGGGCAGGCGGACACCCGCGAGCGCAAGTTCGAGATCTGCCGCCGCGCCTATAACATTCTGACCGAGCGCGTCGGCTTCCCGCCGGAAGACATCATTTTCGACCCGAACATCTTCGCCGTCGCTACCGGCATCGAAGAGCACAACAACTACGCCGTCGACTTTATCGAAGCCTGCGCCGACATCAAAACCCACCTGCCGCACGCGATGATCTCCGGCGGCGTGTCTAACGTGTCGTTCTCGTTCCGTGGCAACGATCCGGTGCGTGAAGCGATCCACGCGGTGTTCCTGTTTCACGCCATTCGCAACGGCATGGACATGGGCATCGTCAACGCCGGGCAGCTGGCGATTTATGACGATTTAAGCGCCGAGCTGCGCGACGCGGTGGAGGACGTGATCCTCAACCGTCGCGAGGACGGCACCGAACGCCTGCTGGAGCTGGCCGAAAAATACCGCGGCAGCAAAGATAATGACGTGGCGGTGCAGCAGGCCGAATGGCGCGGCTGGCCGGTGGAGAAACGGCTGGAATATTCGCTGGTGAAGGGCATCACCGAGTTTATCGAGCTGGACACCGAAGAAGCGCGGCAGCAGGCCGAACGCCCGATCGAAGTGATCGAAGGGCCGCTGATGGCGGGGATGAACGTGGTCGGCGATCTGTTCGGCGAGGGCAAGATGTTCCTGCCGCAGGTGGTGAAATCCGCCCGCGTGATGAAGCAGGCGGTGGCCTACCTGGAGCCGTACATCGAGGCCAGCAAGCAGCAGGGTACCTCTGCGGGGAAAATCCTGTTGGCGACGGTGAAGGGCGACGTACATGACATCGGCAAGAACATCGTCGGCGTGGTGCTGCAGTGCAACAACTATGAAATCGTCGATCTGGGCGTGATGGTGCCGACGGAGAAAATCCTGCGCACCGCGCGCGAGGAGAACGTGGACATCATCGGCCTGTCGGGGCTGATCACGCCGTCGCTCGACGAGATGGTCAACGTGGCCAAAGAGATGGAGCGCCAGGGCTTTACGTTGCCGCTGCTGATCGGCGGCGCCACCACCTCCAAGGCGCACACCGCGGTGAAAATCGAACAAAACTACAGCGGCCCGACCACCTACGTGCAAAACGCCTCGCGCACCGTGGGCGTAGTGTCGGCGCTGCTGTCCGCCACCCAGCGCGACGAGTTTGTGGCGCGCACCCGCAAAGAGTATGAAACGGTGCGCATTCAGCATGCGCGCAAAAAGCCGCGCACGCCGCCGGTCGATTTGCAGAAGGCACGCGCCAACGCCATGGCGCTGGACTGGGCCGATTATCAGCCGCCGGCGCCGCGGCAGCTCGGCGTGTTCCCGGTGGCGGCCGGCATCGAGACGCTGCGCCACTACATCGACTGGACGCCGTTCTTCATGACCTGGTCGCTGGCGGGCAAATACCCGCGCATCCTGGAAGACGAGGTGGTGGGGGAAGAGGCCAAGCGCCTGTTCCACGACGCCAATCAGATGCTGGATCGGCTGGCGGCCGAGCGCAGCCTCAACCCGCGCGGCGTTTATGGCCTGTTCCCGGCCAACCGCGTCGGCGACGATGTGGAAGTATACCGCGACGAACGGCGTGACGAGGTGCTGGCGGTGAGCCGCCATCTGCGTCAGCAGACGGAAAAAACCGACTTCCCGAACTACTGCCTGGCGGACTTTGTGGCGTCGAAAAGCAGCGGCAAGGCCGACTACTTCGGCGCCTTCGCGGTGACCGGCGGGCTGGAGGAGGACGCGTTGGCGGCGGCGTACGACGCGCAGCACGACGATTACAACAAAATCATGGTCAAAGCGCTGGCGGATCGCTTGGCGGAGGCCTTCGCCGAATACCTGCATGAGCAGGTGCGCAAGCTGCACTGGGGCTATGCCGCCGACGAGAGCCTGAGCAACGAAGAGCTGATCCGCGAAAACTATCAGGGCATCCGGCCGGCGCCGGGTTACCCGGCCTGCCCGGAGCACACCGAAAAAGCGACCATCTGGCAGCTGCTGGACGTCAACCGCCACACCGGCATGGAGCTGACGGAGTCCTTCGCCATGTGGCCGGGGGCGGCGGTGTCCGGCTGGTACTTCAGCCATCCTGAAAGCAAGTACTTCGCGGTGGCGCAGATCCAGCGCGATCAGGTGGAAGACTACGCAGTGCGTAAAGGGATGAGCGTGAGCGAGGTCGAGCGCTGGCTGGCGCCTAACCTCGGCTACGACGCCGACTGATTTCCTCTTTAAGGGCGCAGCGATGCGCCCTTGTCATTTACTGCGCTTCCACGTCGATGTGCAGCGCATCGTAACGCCAATACTCCAGGTCGCAATCGATCACCCGGTCGTGCTGATCGCGGTTCACCCGCGTAATGAACAGCGCCGGGCTGCCGTAGGTCACCTTCAGCATGGCGGCGGCCGGCTGCGGCAGCAGGGTGGGCAGCATGTCGAAACGCACCCGCCCGTAGTGGATGCCGTAGCGCGCGGCGTACAGCGCGGTCAGCGACTGGGTCAGGTCTTCGTCCAGAATGCCGGGGAAGTAGGCCGGGTTGAGGTAGTGCTCGCAGTATAGCACCGCGCGCCCGTCGATATAGCGCAGCCGGCGAATGCGATAGGCCTCGGCGCCGGGGGGCAGCGCCAGGCGGGCGGCCAGCGGCGCGTCGAGCGTGACTGGCGCGCTGTCGATCGCCTCGGTATGGGCGGCACGCCCCTGCTGCTGCGCCATGGCGTGAAAATGGCTGCGCTGCAGCGGGTTGTAGATAAGACGCGGGGGCGAGATGAACCAGCCGCGCCGCACCTGGCGGTAGATGACGCCCTGCGCCTCCAGCTGGCCGAGCGCCTCCTGCAAGGTAATGCGGGTGGTGGCGAATTGTTCGCTCAGGGCGCGTTCGGAGGGCAGTTTGCCGCCCACGGCAAACTCGCCTGCGGTGATGCGGGCGTTCAGCGTTTGGCAGATGGTGGCGACGGTGGTCGGTGCTTCACTCATACAGCGGGTGTCCCGTTTCAGTGCGTTTGGCCTCCCTTAAGGTAGACCAGCGTCGCGTTTTCGCCGTTGCAATGGGTGATAAAACTGTCGCTTTTTTAAGCTGACATATAATTATCACATTCGTCCGCTAGATTGGTTTGGTCCTTGCTGGACTAGTCCAGCCATCCCCACACTACCACCTGGAGCATCAGTTATGAAACGTTTGTGCGCTTCTGTGTTAACCAGTGCCATCGTGTTATCCAGCCAGATGAGCTGGGCCGCGGATACCGATCTGGCGGCGCTGGAGCAGGCCGCGAAAAAAGAAGGCGAAGTCAACAGCGTCGGCATGCCGGACAGCTGGGCCAACTGGAAAGGCACCTGGCAAGATCTGTTGAGCAAATACGGCCTGAAGCATGTCGATACCGACATGAGCTCCGCACAGGAGATCGCCAAATTCGATGCGGAAAAGAACAACGCCACGGCGGACATCGGTGACGTCGGCGCGGCCTTCGGCCCGGTGGCGGTGCAGAAGGGCGTAACGCAGCCGTACAAACCCTCCACCTGGGATCAGGTGCCGGACTGGGCGAAAGACAAAGACGGCCACTGGGCGCTGGCTTACACCGGCACCATCGCCTTCATCATCAACAAGCAGCAGGTGAAAGACATCCCGCACAGCTGGGCCGATCTGCTGAAGGGCAGCTATCAGGTCACCATCGGCGACGTCGGCACCGCGTCGCAGGCGGCCAGCGGCGTGCTGGCGGCCACCTATGCCATGGGCGGCAACGAGAAAAACCTCAAGCCGGGCCTGGAATTCTTCGGCAAGCTGGCCAAGGCCGGCCGCCTGAGCCTGAGCAACCCGGTGATCGCATCGCTGGAGAAAGGGGAAGTGCAGGTCGGCGTGGTATGGGACTTCAACGGCCTGAACTACCGCGACCAGATCGACAAAACCCGCTTTGAAGTGCTGATCCCATCGGACGGCTCGATCACCTCCGGCTATACCACCATCATCAACAAATACGCCAAGCACCCGAACGCCGCCAAGCTGGCGCGCGAATACATCTTCTCCGACGCCGGCCAGATCAACCTGGCGCGCGGCTATGCCCGCCCGATCCGCGCCGAGCACCTGACGCTGCCGGACGACGTCAAGGCCAAGCTGCTGCCGGCCGAGCAGTACAAGAACGCGCACCCGATCGCCGATCCGGCGGCCTGGGAACAGAGTGCCAAAGCGCTGCCGCGCCTGTGGCAGGAAAACGTCATTATGTTTATGCAGCAGTGAGTTAACGCACCATGAAAACGATCCTCGTACTGCTGGACGGCCTCAACTACCGGGTGGCGCACGACGCCATGGGCTATCTGCAGGCCGAATGCGCGGCGGGACGCGGACGGTTGTACCTGCTGGAGAGCGAGCTGCCCTCGCTCTCCCGGCCGCTGTATGAATGCATCCTCACCGGCGTGACGCCGGTGGAGAGCGGCGTGGTGCACAACCACGTCTCGCGCCTTTCTCATCAACAAAGCGTGTTTCATTACGCGCGCGCCGCCGGGCTGACCACCGCCGCCGCCGCGTATCATTGGTTCAGCGAATTGTATAACCGCACGCCGTTCGATGCCGCGCGCGACCGCCATACCGACGCGCCTGAGCTGCCGATCCAGCACGGGCATTTCTATTACGACGACGGCTATCCCGACAGCCATCTGTTCGACGACGCCGAAAGCCTGCGTCTGCGTCATCAGCCGGACTTTCTGCTGATCCACCCGATGAACATCGACGACGCCGGGCACCGCTTCGGCCTCTCTTCGCCGCAGTACCGTAACGCGGCGCGCCGCGCCGACGGTTCGCTGTCACGCTATCTGCCCGAGTGGCTGGCCGCCGGTTACCAGGTGCTGGTCACCGCCGACCACGGCATGAACGACGATCGCAGCCACGGCGGCGTGTTGCCGGAAGAGCGCCAGGTGCCGCTGTTCGTGTTCGGCGCGGGCTTCAGCCTGGACGATGCCGACCCGCAGCAAATCGAGCTGTGCGGCACGATTTGCGAACTGCTGCAGGCACCGCACGACAAGCCGCGCTGCCGGGCGCTGCTGGCGCAGGATGCGCGATGAACGGTAAAACCAAATGGTTAGCCGCGCTGTGCCTGGTGCCGTTTATCGTGCTGTTCGGCGCGTTTCAGATCGCCCCGCTGGTATGGATCGCCGTTCACAGCTTTTTCAGCGAGACTGGCGGCTGGGGATGGGGCAACTATGTCGATATCCTCACCTCGCCGTTCTACCTGCAGGCGTTTCAGTTCTCGCTGGAGATCTCGCTGTGGTCGAGCGTCTACGGCTTGCTGATTGCATTAGTGGGCAGTTACTCACTGCGCCAGCTTGGCCAGACCCGATTTCATGACTTCGTGATGTCGTTCACCAACATGACCAGCAACTTCGCCGGGGTGCCGCTGGCGTTCGCCTTCGTCATCCTGCTGGGGCTGAACGGTTGTCTGACGCTACTGCTGCGCAAATACGGTCTGATGGAGAGCTTCAACCTCTATTCGAAGAGCGGCCTGATCGTGCTGTATACCTACTTCCAGATCCCGCTGGGGGTGCTGTTGCTGTATCCGGCGTTCGACGCGCTGCGCGCCGATTGGCGCGAATCGGCGGCGCTGCTCGGCGCCGGCCCCTGGCGCTACTGGCGGCATATCGGCCTGCCGGTGCTGGCGCCGGCGCTGATGGGCACCTTCGTCATCCTGCTGGCCAACGCCCTGGGCGCCTACGCCACGGTGTACGCGCTGACCACCGGCAACTTCAACGTGATCCCGATCCGCATCTCGGCGCTGGTAGCGGGGGACATCTCCCTCGATCCGAACCTGGCCAGCGCGCTGGCGATGCTGCTGGTGGTGATGATGGCGTTTATCACGGTGATCCACCAATGGATGCTGCGCAGGAGCTACCTTAATGCGCGCTCATAATCGGCTGGAGAATGCTCATGTCGCGTGTTGAACGCCTGTACCACCGCACGGTGACCGGCCTACTGCTGCTGATCCTGCTGTTGCCGCTGGCGGCGACGCTGATTTATGCGCTGGCCACCCAGTGGGGCGCCACCATTTTGCCGGACGGTTTTACCCTGAAGTGGCTGACGGCGCTGTGGAGCGATCCGCGCTTTTTGCAGGCGCTGTGGCACTCGCTGCTGATCTGCTTCGGCACGCTGTTGCTGTCGGTGGTGGTGATCCTGCCGGCGATGTTTGTGATCGCGTACTACTTTCCCAAGCTGGACGCGGTGATGAACGTGCTGATTCTGCTGCCGTTCGCCGTGCCGCCGGTGGTGTCGGCGGTGGGGCTGATGCAGCTGTTCGCCGCCGATCCGCTGCCGCTGCTCGGCACTCCGTGGATTTTGGTGGGCTGCTATTTCACCATCGCGCTGCCGTTTATCTACCGCGCCATCAGCAACAACATGCAGGCGATCAACCTGCGCGATCTGATGGACGCCGCGCACCTGCTCGGCGCCAGCACCTGGCAGGCGGCGCTGCTGGTGGTGCTGCCGAACCTGCGCAAGGGCGGAACGATCGCCGTGCTGCTGTCGTTCTCGTTCCTGATCGGCGAATTCGTGTTCGCCAACCTGCTGGTGGGCAGCCGCTATGAAACGCTGCAGGTCTACCTGTTCAATATGCGCAACGGCAGCGGGCATTTTACCAGCGCGCTGGTCATCTCCTATTTCGCCGTGGTGCTGCTCGTCACCTGGCTGGCGAACCTGCTGAATAAAAACAAGGGTTAACCCGATGGCTTATCTCAACGTCACCCGCCTGAACAAACACTATGGCCAGACCCAGGTGTTTCAGGATATCGATTTTACCGCCGAAGAGGGGGAGTTCGTCACCCTGCTGGGGCCGAGCGGCTGCGGCAAATCGACGCTGCTGCGCTGCCTGGCCGGCCTGACCCCGGTCGACAGCGGGCAAATTCTGTTACAGGGCCAGGATCTGGTGCCGCTGGTGCCGCAAAAGCGCGGCATCGGCATGGTGTTCCAAAGCTATGCGCTGTTTCCCAATATGACGGTGGAAGGCAACGTGGCCTTCGGCCTGAAAATGCAGAAGCTGGCGGCCGGGCAGATCGGCCAGCGGGTGCAGGAAGTGCTGGCGCTGGTGGAGCTGAGCGATCTGGCGAAGCGCTATCCGCATCAGCTGTCGGGCGGCCAGTGTCAGCGCGTGGCGCTGGCGCGATCGCTGGTCACTCGCCCGCGGCTGCTGTTGCTCGACGAACCGCTGTCGGCACTGGATGCGCGCATCCGCAAACACCTGCGCGAACAGATCCGGCGCATTCAGCGTGAGCTGAACCTGACGGCGATCTTCGTCACCCACGATCAGGAAGAGGCGCTGACCCTGTCGGATCGCATCGTGCTGATGAACAAGGGGCAGATCGTGCAGAGCGGCGATGCGGAAACCCTGTATACCCAGCCGGCGGACGCCTTCGCCGCCGGGTTTATCGGCAACTACAACCTGCTGAGCGCCGAACAGGCCGCCCAGTTGACCGGACGCAGCTATGCCGGCAAGGTGGCGATCCGGCCCGAATCGATCGGCCTGTTGCCGGTCGGGCAGGGGATCGGCGGGGTGATCCTGGGCCACAGTCTGCTCGGGAATGTGGTACGCTATCGGATTCAGGTTCGCGGTGTAGAATTGCTGGTTGACGTGCTCAACCGTTCGGTGGCCGACCTGCGGCCCGACGGCGCGGAAATTGGGCTACACTTGGAACCTGTTGTATTGCGGGAAGTTGCATGACTTTGCAGCGCGGCGCCGGGCCCTTTCCGCCGCCGCATTAATCCTTCTCTTCTGCGGTCTGCCGCCCGCCCGCTGTCCTGCCAGACCTACGCCCGGCAGGCGGGACCGCGCGCTGTACCCGTCATCTTTTAGCCTGCCGGCTGCGGCGAACAGAACCGTCCCGTCCGCGCCGCCTGACAGGCATCGGGTATCAGCCTCCTTTGGCCGGGCGTTAATGGAGCGTATCTTCCGTGTTGACCCTTCTTCACCTGCTTTCCTCCGTGGCGCTGTTGGTGTGGGGTACCCACATCGTGCGCACCGGGATCATGCGGGTTTACGGCGCCAATCTGCGGCGCGTGTTGAGCGACAGCGTTGAGAAAAAGCCGCTGGCGTTCGTTTCCGGCATCGGCGTGACCGCGCTGGTGCAAAGCAGCAACGCCACGGCGCTGCTGGTGACCTCTTTCGTCGCGCAGGGGCTGGTGGGGCTGGCGCCTGCGCTGGTGATCATGCTCGGCGCCGACGTCGGCACCGCGCTGATGGCGCGGGTGCTGACCTTCGATCTTTCCTGGCTGTCGCCGCTGCTGATCCTGATCGGCGTCTTCCTGTTCCTCAGCCGCAAACAGATGCGGATCGGCCAGATCGGGCGCGTCCTGATCGGACTTGGGCTGATCGTGCTGGCGCTGGAGTTGATCGTGGCCGCCGCCACGCCGATCACCCAGGCGGCCGGGGTCAAAGTGCTGTTCTCGTCGCTGACCGGCGACGTGATGCTGGACGCCTTGACCGGCGCGCTGTTCGCCATTGTCAGTTATTCCAGCCTGGCGGCGGTGCTGCTGACCGCCACCCTGACCGCGTCCGGCGTGATTTCGCTGAAGGTGGCGCTTTGCCTGGTGATCGGCGCCAACCTCGGTAGCGGCCTGTTGGCGATGATCAACGCCAGCGGCCAGAACGCCGCCGGGCGGCGCGTGGCGCTCGGCAGCCTGTTGTTCAAACTGGTGGGTTGCGTGCTGGTGCTGCCGTTCGTCGCCTATCTGGCGGACGTGATGGCGCAATTTCCCGGCGGTAACGAAGAACTGGTGATCTACTTCCACGTGTTCTACAACCTGATCCGTTGCCTGGTGATGATCCCGCTGGCCGGGCCGATGGCGACGCTGTGCGAGCGGCTGATCGTCGACGTGGCGGCCGACGATCCGCGCATGCGTCCGCGCCATCTGGACGCCAGCGCGCTGGATACGCCGACGCTGGCGCTGGCCAACGCGGCGCGCGAAACGCTGCGCATGGGCGACGTGGTGGAACACATGATGATCCTGCAGCGCGAAGTGCTGCACGGCAAACAAGGGGTGGATAAAGAGGTGCGGCGCCTGGACGACGACGTCGACGTGCTGTACACCGCCATCAAGCTGTATCTGGCGCAGATCCAGAAGGAGGATCTGGGTGAGGAAGATTCGCGCCGCTGGGCGGAGATCATCGAAATGGCGCTCAACCTGGAACAGGCGGGCGACATCATCGAACGCATGGCCGGCGATGTGGGCGCCAAGTCGCACGCCGCGCGCCGGGCCTTCTCGACGGAAGGGCTGGCGGAGCTGGACGGGCTGCACGAGCGGTTGATCGGCAACCTGCGCCTGGGGCTGTCGGTGTTCCTGTCCGGCGACGTTACCAGCGCCAAGCGTCTGCGCCGTTCCAAGCACCGCTTCCGCATTCTGGATCGCCGCTACGCGCACGCGCACGTCGATCGCCTGCACCAGCAAAACGTGCAGAGCATCGAGACCAGCTCGCTGCATTTGGGGTTGTTGGGGGACATGAAGCGCCTGAACTCGCTGTTTTGCGCCGTGGCTTACAACGTGTTGGATCAGGATGCGAGGGACGACGATCGCGACTGGGAAGACACCCCAAGCACGCTGTAAAAAAATGCCCCCGGTTTTCACCGGGGGCATTGCCTAGGAGAGGCGCGTTATTTGCCGCTGAACACGCCGGCTTTGGCATCCGCCTGTTTCGTTGAGGCATGGCCGCTGACGAACGGCACGTTGCCATCAACGCCCTGTTTCGCCGCACCGGCGGCCAGGCCGCCTACCGTGGCCGCCGCATCGACGCGGCCACCGCCCTGATAGCGTTGGCCGCTGACGTCCTGTTGGCTGACCTTGCTGCCGCCCAGTTCCACCTTGCCCTGCTGGCTGCGGATCTCGCCGCCGGTCAGTTGGGTTTGGCCGCCGACCTGCAGCGTCACGCCGTGCTTACCGGTAATCGCCGATTGCTCGCCGACCGCGTTGTTGTTCACCACCTCGGCATTGACCTTGAGCTGCCCCTGGCGGCCCGCCGGCCCGGTGACGCTGTCTTTCACCGCGCCGCCGAGGGTGCGTGCACCGCGATCCCACAGCGGGCCCTGCGGTTTTTCACCGGCCGGCGTTGCCGGCAGCGTCACTTTACCGTCGGCTTTGCTGAAGCTGACCGCGCCGGTGGTGTCCTGCTGCGGATCGAGGCGACGCGCCACGCTGTTGTACTTGTCGGTGGTGGCGTCGGTCACTTTGTTCACCCCGGCGTCCAGTTTCTCTTTCACTTTCCCAGCGTAGCGCGGCGTGCCCACCTTCGACAGCTTGGAGGTGATGCTGCTGCCCGGATCGTTGCTGTGGCTCAGCCCGGCATCCACATCGACCTTCACGCCTTTCTCGACGTCTTTGCGGCTTTCAACGCGCAGATCGCCGCCCACCTTGCCCTGTACGCTGTCGGCATCGACGCGTGCCCCGGCGAGGCGGGTGTCCTTGCCGCTGTTGAGCGCCACGCTGCCCGCGGTGATGCCGGTGTTGGCGTGGGTGGTTTTATCCTGCTGTTCCACGCCGACCTTCAGACCGGCGCCCAGCGTATGGGTATCTTTGCCGCTGTTCGGATCGACCTTGCCGCCGGCGTCCTTGTTGAAGGTTTGGCCGCCTTTGGCGTTGGCTTTAATGCCCAGGTTCCAGTTGTCCTTGTGCTGCTCGTTCTTGGCGGACTCCAGCAGGATGCCGCCGTTTTTCGCCTCGAGCGCGGCGCTGGTGCCGCTGACCCTGGCGCCCTGCAGATGCAGAGCGTCATCGCCTTTGCCGCCGGCGGACAGGGTGACCTTGCCGTCTGAGGCGAGCGTGACGCCCTGGCGCTCGGTCGTGGACTCATTCACCTTGGCGATGTCGAAGGCGCCGCCGGCGGAGAGGCTGCCGCCGGTTTTTTCCTTGCTGTCGCTGCTGCCGGCGCCCAGATCGAGATTGCCGGACAGCTGGCTTTCCTTGCGCGTTTGGGTCGATTCTGCCGCCTGCAGCGCGACCTTGTTGCCTGCGCTCAGGGTGACGTCGCCCTGGCTCTTGACGTCGGTGCCTTGAAGCGTCAGATCGCGGCCTGCGTTCAGCTCCACGCCCTGTTGGCCGCTGACGTTGCCGACCTGGGCGGTGCTGCCGCTGCTTTCACCGTTGCGGGTGCCGCCGCCGAAGCCGGCGCCGAAGTTTTTGCTGTCGGCGGTGAAGCCGCCCTTCGCCGAGGCCTTGACGTTGAAACCGCTGTGGTTTTCGCTCTGCTTATCGCTGGCCTGATCGAAGCGAATATCGCCGCCGGCGTTGACGGTGGTTTTACCGCTGCCGCCGTTCAGCGCGGTGCCCTGATAAACCGCGTCTTGTTTCACGTTGACGTTGATGCCGTTGGCCGCGTCGATCGAGCCGGTCACCGCCTGGCTCGCGCTGCTGTTGCTGCGCTGGGTGCCGCCTTCGCCCTTGGCGTCCACGGTCAGATCGCTGCCGGTGGTGGTGTAGATGCGTACGCCGGCGCTGCCGCGGGTGTCACGGTTCTGTTCTTCCTGGCGGTTCGTCGCGGCTTCGCTGCGGTGGCTGTCCGCCGTCAGCGTGACCGCGCCTTTGCTCGCCTGATATTGCGTGCCCTGATCGCGCACTTCGCCTTTGGCGTTGATGTCGATGCTGCCGGCTTTCACTGAGCTGACCACCGCCTGCGAGCTGCTGCTGCGTTTTTCGCTGCTGCCGCCCTGTGCGCCGATATCCAGGCCGACGTTAGGCGCGCCGATGCTGCCGATGTCGTTGATGACGCCGGTGGCGTCCAGCTTGGCCGCCTTGCCGACCGCGCGCTCGACCGGGCGGGTCACGGCGCTGTAATCGACGTTGGCGCCGATGTTCACGCCGACGTCGGTTTTGGTGGTGGTGCTGCTGGCGGTGTCGGCGGCGGCCAGGTGATCGACGCCGGCAGCGTTCTCTTGGTAGGCGCCGCCGACGCGGTGCTGCGCGCCTTGCTGGGTCAGCTTGTCGCGGGCGTTGATAGTCAGGTTGCCTTTGACGTCGCTGCCGGAGGTGACCGCCTTGCTGCTCTGCGCCTGTGTTTTGCTGTTCTCGTAGCCGGCTTCCACGCCGCTGCCGAGCTTGTCGATGCCGCCGGTATAGTAGAAACCGCCGCCGATCTTGGTCTGCTCGGTGTTCGAAGTGGTTTTATCGTCGGCTGCCAGGAACGAGACCTTGTTGCCGCTGACGCTGGCGTCGCCTTGGTCGGCGACCAGTTTGGAGCCGCTGAAGGTCACGTCCTTCTCCGCCTCGAGCTTCACGCTGCCGCCGCTGAGGGTCGAGGCGCGGTTTTCGGTGCGGGTGGTTTTTTCGCTGTCGCGGGTGTGTTCGATGCGCAAACCGGCACGGTATTGCTTGTCGCCGGCCTCTTTGGCATAGCCGTTGACGGTAAGCGCGGTCTTCTGCTCATCGATTTTTTGCTGTTGCTCTGCGGCCTTGACGTTGATGTTGCCGGTCTGCGACGTGACGCTCAGCTCGCCGCCGCTGGTGACCTGGCTGCCGATCACGTCGGTATCCTTGCGGCTGACCAGCTTCAGGTTGGTATCGGACTTCAGCTCGCTGGCGGTGCTGCTCTGATAGCTATTGTCGGCCTTGTGCGAACTGCTGGTAATGTTGAAGGCGGTACCGGTGCGCGCGTCGATTTTGTCCACGGTGGTACTCAGCGCGTTGTCGATGCGCAGGCCGCCCTGCGTGGCGGTGACCAGGCCGCCTTCCTTGCCGCGAGCCTTGCTGCCGGTGAGGGTGACGCCCTGCTCGCCGTTCAGACGCAGGGTGCCGTCGCTGGTCAGTTCGGAAGCGTGGCTGACCTCGCGGCGATTGCTGTTGTTCTTGTTGTCGCCGCCGCCGATGCCGCCCCAGGAGGTTTTGTCATCGCGCACCGCTTTGGCGTTGGCGGTTTTCTGCACCCCGATCTGGATCTGGTTGCCGGCATTGACCGTCAGATCGCGACGGGCGTGCAGTTTGGCGCCCTGGGTGGTGACGTTGTTGCCGGCCTCCAGCGTCAGCGCGCCCTGGCTGCGCAGTTCGCTGGCCTTCAGGCTTTCGCTTTCGTCGCTGCTGCTCCAGCTGCCGGTGCGCAGGCTGGACGTGTGGTTGCGCTGATAGCCGCGCTCGGTGGACTTATCCTTCTCCACCAGCCCGGCGAGCTGCACGTCGCGCGCCGCTTTGACGCTCAGCGCCCGGTCGGCGCTGATGTTGGCGCCCAGCAGTTTCACATCTTCCCGGGTGCTGACGAGTTTGGCGCTGCCGCTGGCGGCGACGGTGCTGCCTGCCTGCTGCTGCTGCTCGTGCTCGCGGGTGACGTCGTATTGCCAGGAGTAGAACCAGCGGTCGTCGGTGTGGCCCTGCGTCTGTTTCAGCTGTTGGCCGTCGAGCGTCAGCTTGCCGCCCTGCAGCGTAATGTCTTCGCCGCGAATATCGGTGGCGGTGAGGTGCGCGTGGTTATCCGCCACCAGGCTGATGTTCTTGCCTTTCAGCTCGGTGCGGGTCAGCTTCTGGCTGCTGCTGCGGTCGTTGACGTAGATGCCGCCGCGGTAGTTCTGGTAGTTGTCGCCGCCGTTGCGGTTGCTGCTGGCGTCTTCAACGCGGCTTTCGCTGCGAATATCATAGGCTTTCACCTTGAGCTCATCGCCGGCGGCCAGCGTACCGGCCAGCTTCACGCCGCTGCCCTGCGCGGTGTTGATGATGTTGATGCGCCCGGCCTGCATGCTGCCGAGGTAGTAGCTGTCCAGCGCGGTGGTCGGCTGTACGCTGGCCAGCACCTTGCCGTCGCGCGCCACGCGGTTATGGCCGCTGATGGCGTTGATCGCCGCCGGCGTCACGCTGCCGTTGCGGTGGGTGAAGTCTTGCACGATTACATCACCGCGGCTGTCTATCTTCGGCGCGATCAGGTCCAGCACGCCGCCGGCGTTCAGGGTGCCGCTGAGGCTCAGGGTATTGCGGTTGTCCAGGGTGCTGTAGCCCTGCAGCAGGCCGTTCTCCACCAGCGGGTTACCGACCACCAGCGAGGAGCGGCTGGTGTTGATGAACCCGCAGCCCTGGCAGCTGATGCCGTTCGGGTTGGCCAGCACGTAGTCGGCCGCCATGCCGAAGATCTCTTGCTGGCCGTGCAGCAGAGAAGGGTTACGGCCGATCACTTCGTTGAGGATCACGCTGGCTTCGCGTCCGCCCAGATTGGGGTTGGCGCCCAGCTGGCCGGCCAGCTGCGACAGCCCTGCCTCGCGGGAGTTGTTCAGCACCGCGCCGGGCTGGTTGACGTTGAAGTCTTGATACTGGTTGTGCGACAGCCCGTTGCCGTTCGGCGCGACGATGTCGACCACCTGCGCGCCGGTGGCGGCGGTGGAAACGCCGGGGCCGTTGGCGCCGTTGGCCGCCACGATCTCGGCGGCGTAGGCGCCGGCGGAAGCGGCGAGAATAATCGCCAGCGCGGCGGCCAGTTTGCCCGCTGCTGAAAGCCTGAAGTTATTATTTTTCATCCATGTCTCTCCGTATATTGCCGTGGGATCCTGCAAAACTGCTGATTAAAAGGTGTAAGAAAAGCGCGCCAGTACCTGAACGGGATCTTCCGGCGTGGCGTGATTCGACAAGATCCAGCCGCGGCTGACCTCGAGATCGACCAGCGCCTGCCGATAGCGCAACGTGGCGCCGCTGCTCAGGCCGGCGCTGCTGCGCCAGCCCGAGTTGTCCTGGCGCGGCAAGATGCGGCCGACGTCGGCGCCGAGGCGCGGCGTCAGCGTGGTGGCACCCAGATTAAAGCTGCGCGACAGCGTGTTCTGTAGATACCAGCCGTTGTCGCCGGACTGGGTGCTGCGGCTGAAGCCGCGCACGGCGCTGCGATCGGTGAGGCTCAGCCACTCCACGCCGGGCAGCGGGTCGCGGCTGTACTGGCCGTAGAACAGGTTGTTGAGCTGATAGGCCGCGCCGCCCAGATTGAGGCGCTGGCTCAGGTTGGCGAACAGCTTGCCCTTGGTGAACTGGCTGTCGAGGTGCACCGAACTTGGGTGGCGGCCGGCACCCAGCCACGGCAGGCCTTGTTCGACGCTGAGGTTGGCGCTGAATACCCCGTTAGGCAAAATTTGCAGGTGGCTGGCGCTCAACTCGGCCAGGGCCAGCGTCGGGCTGCTGACCTCGAGGCGTACGTTTTCGAAGTAGTTGTCGATACGCTTGTAGGTCAACTGGCCGCTCAGGCTGGCTATCTGATCGTGGTCGCGGTAAAACACGTAGTCGCTGCGCAGCCCGTACTGTTGGGTCTGGCCGTGCAGTTTGACCACGTTGTGCGGCAGCTGCTGGTGGTTTTCATAGGACGAGAAGCTGGCGAATCCGCTGAAGGTGAACGCGCCGTACGGCAGCGAATAGAGCAGGGTATAGGCGCGATTATAGCGGTGAGCCGGGTTTTCCAGCGTGCTGCTGGCGTTCAGGCTAACGAAGTCCGACAGGCCGAACGGGCTGTCCAGCGTGGCGGTGGCGCGCGCCAGCCACCGACCGGTGCTTTTCTGGCCATAGTTGTCCGTGCCGGCGGTTATCAGCCAGGGCTTGGCATGCTGATTGCGCAAACGAATGACCGAACCGCCAACCTGGCGACCGGGTAATATATCCAGCTTGGTGGTATTTGATTGCAAACGATTGGCCTGATCCAATCCCTGATCGAGCTCGGTTAATTTCAACGGCCTGCCTTCCAGCCCCGGAAATAATAAACGGCTGTTGACCCAGCGATCGCCGCCCTCTATTTTCTCGATAAATCCTTCCGTCACGCTTAACCCCAATTCCCCCTGTGAATTAGGGCGAACAATTTGCACGCGTGCGGTGATATAGCCTTTTTGCACATAAAGGCGCGTTAATTCGCGGGTCAGGCGATTGATATCGTTGCTGCTGATACACTGTTCCGGCAGCGCGCTCAGGGCGGATAAATCGGCCGGCGAGAGCAGGGTAACGCCCTGCAGATAAACGCCGGCGATCGGCAGGCACTGTGCGGACTGCGGCAGGGCGGGCGCGGCCGGTTCCGGCTCCGCCAGCAGGCGTTGCTGTTTCAGTTGCTGGTAGCGGCGTTGCTCGATCAACTGGTTGACTTCACGCGAGCTGTCTTGCAGCGCGCGGCGCGACTCCCCCATCGACATATCCCGCATCATGTGGGCGTCCGGCAGGGTTTCGGCGGAAAGGGCCGTGCTGACCAACAGCGTCAAGGCGGTCATTTTTTTTATCATTGTAATCCATTATGAGAGGCTACCGAGGCAGCCTGCCCAATCCATGAGGTTAACCACGGGCGGCCGACGGCCGGCCCGAAATAATGAGCGACATGCACATTGCGAGATATCTTGATCTGCCGCAGCAAATAAGACGGTGGGTATAGATCTAAATAATAATTAGGCTGCTTCTTTTATGGCGGGCAACCCTGGCGACTTAATTAATTAAAAAAAGTAGAACCGCTCTTCCTCTTGCCTACATTATCGGCATGGATAGGAAGAATCTGAATTTTTATTTTTCACGGATGATAGGGGATGAGGGGAATTATGACAATCCGACCAGTGGGAAATACGAAATTTCGCAGAGAAGAACGGGGACGCAAATGTTTGCGTCCCCGTTGGCCGTTTATTTTTGCTTGATCGGCCGGCCGGACCAATACCCCGCCAGCAGCGAACCGGAGAGGTTGTGCCAGACCGAGAACAGCGCGCCCGGCAGGGCGGCCAGCGGCGAGAAGTAGATTTTCCCCAGCGTGGCCGCCAGCCCGGAGTTCTGCATGCCGACTTCGATCGCCAGCGTGCGGCAGGTGGATTCGTCGAAACCGAACAGCTTGCCGCCCCAGTAGCCGCTCAGCAGACCGATGCCGTTGTGCAGGATCACCGCGACGATCACCACCAAACCGACCGAGGCGATGTGGCTTTGACTGCCCGCCACCACCGCGCTGATGATCGCCAGGATACACACCATCGACAGCGCCGGCAGCAGCGGCTCGATGCGCTTCACCGTTTTGGTCAGGGTATGGTGGACGAGAAGGCCGAGGCCGATCGGGATCACCACGATCTGCAGAATGCTCAGCAGCATGCCCATGATATCGACGCTGATCCTGGCGTCGACGTACAGGCGGGTCAGCAGCGGCGTGGCCAACACCCCGACCAGCGTCGAGACCGCCGAGATGGTCACCGACAGTGCCACGTCACCCTTGGCCAGGTAGATCATCACGTTGGACGCGGTGCCGCTGGCCACGCTGCCCACCAGCACCATGCCGGCGGACAGATCCGGCGGCATGCGGAACAGCATTGCCAGGATCCAGGCCGCCAGCGGCATGATCAGATAGTGCAGGAAGATGCCGGCCGCCACCGGGCCGGGGCGTGCCAGCACGCGTTTGAAATCGTCCAGCCGCAGCGTGACGCCCATGGCGAACATGATCAGCATCAGCAGCGGGCTGACGTAGGGGCCGATGCCGGTAAAGGGGGTTGGGGTGTAAAAGGCGGCGACGGACAGCAGTATCGCCCACAGGGGGAATAAGCGCGTGAATAATGCCAGCATGCAGGTTTTCCTTAGCCAGATGAAGAACGGTGGGTGTGGTTGTGTTTTTTGCGGGTTCAACAGGTTGAACCCCTGCCGGTTTTGAACGGATTTTTTAGACGCAGGGGCGCAGCATGCTGCGCCCGCAATCAGGAAATAATAACTTATTCGAACAGGTTGTGGTGCAGGGTGCGTACCACCTGCTCGGCTTCTTCGCCCGGCACCAGGAAGCACAGGTTATAGCTGCTGGCGCCGTAGCAGATCATGCGAATATTGAACGGATCGAGCACGCCGAACACTTCTTTGCCCACGCCGCAGGCCCGCGACAGCTGGTTGCCGATGATGGCCACCAGCGCCAGGTTCTCTTCCACCTCCACCCGACACAGCGACGACAGCTCGGTCAGTAGCGAAGTGGTCAGCAGGCTGCCGCCAACGGAGGTGGCGCCGGTGGTGTCCATGGTCAGCGCAATGCTGACTTCCGAGGTGGTGATCAGATCGACGGAGATATTGTGGCGCGCCAGAATGTTGAACACCTCGGCCAGGAAGCCGCGCGCGTGCAGCATGTTCAGGCTGTGCAGCGTCAGCAGCGTTTGCTTGCGGCGCAGCGCCAGCGCACGGAACAGCGGCGGGTTTTCGGTGGTGTTGCACACCAGCGTGCCGCCGGCCGCCGGATCCTTGCTGGAGCCGACGAATACCGGAATGTCGCTGCGCACCGCCGGCAACAGGGTGGCCGGATGCAGCACTTTGGCACCGAAGGTGGCCATTTCCGCCGCCTCTTCGAAACCGATTTTGTCGATGCGCTTGGCCGCCGGCACCACGCGCGGATCGGTGGTGTAGATGCCCGGCACGTCGGTCCAGATATCCACCCGGCCAACGCCGAGCGCCTCGCCGAGCAGCGCGGCGGTATAGTCGCTGCCGCCGCGGCCGAGCGTGGTGGTGCGGCCTTTCGGCTCGCTGCCGATAAAGCCCTGGGTGACCACCAGCGCCTCCTGCAGGCGCGGCTGCAACTGCGCCTGCGCCAGTTCGCTGAGCGCGGCGCAGTCCGGCACGGCGCGGCCGAAGTGATCGTCGGTGCGCATCACTTTACGCACGTCGAACCATTCGGCCTGCACGTTGCGGGCGCGCAGGATTTCAACGAACAGCAGGGTGGACATCAGCTCCCCATGGCTAACCAGCTCGTCGGTCAACGCCGTCGAGGTGGCCAGCGACGCGGCTTCCGACAGCATGGCGATGTTTTCCAGCAGCCGGTCGATCTCTTCGCGGATCACCGCCGGGGCAGCGAGACGATCGAGAATGGCGTACTGGATGCGGCGAATTTCATCTAGCTGGTGATTGCGTTTGTCGGCCTCACAACCCTCTGCCAGGGCGACCAGCAGGTTGGTGACGCCCGCCGAAGCGGACAATACCACCAGGCGCACCTGCGGATTGGCCAGCACGACGTCGGCGCTGCGGTTCATGGCTTCAAAGTCGGCGACGCTGGTGCCGCCGAACTTGGCTACCACGGTGGAATGCTGGGGTGCTGCTTGGTTCATCTAGAAACCTCGTGTCAGGGATGCCCGTCTGGGGGCACTGTAATTCCATAGCCTTGGCACAAGGGGAGAGCGGTAAACAGGGGGCAGGCGTAGAGGTCAGGCTACGATACACCCAGAAGCGCCCCACCTTGTCGATCGCCCTGCGGGCGATCCCCTGGTGACAACCCAGGGGATTCAGCCCCTGTAGTCGATACGATAATGGCCGGCCATTACCCTACCTCGGCGTCGCTCCCCCTCGGGTGCCGTCAACGGAGAAACGGCTCCTCTGACACTCTACCTGGGCGACGCGCCTCTTCTGGCTTGCGCACCGGGTGCGCAAGTAGGCTGTTAGGAATAGCCGGTTATCGCCATTCTGTCAACGTACAGACAGTGAGGGATTTTCATCTTGTACCAGCGCGATAAGCGTACAGGGCATCGCGGGCGTGGAACCGGCGCCAATCGGTTGCAGAGAACCGTCTTCCTTTTGGCTGAATAACGGGATAACACCCTGATGTTTCTCCAAATACTCCAGCCAGCCGAAATTTTCGTTCAATTTGGTCGCTTTGATGGTGGCCCCTTTGGCGAGCAGGCTGCTCAGGCGGCCGTAGGTGGCTTCCTGATTAAATAAAATCTCATGCCGGCGGAAACGCGAACTTTCCGCGCTGGCGCCGCGCCCTTTCAGCGGCGCCCCCGAACGAATGGCAAACACGTGATCCTCGCCGAAGAGATGGCCGAAGTGGTAGACCGCCAGCGCGTTCTGGTGGCGATTGGGCGACAGCGCCAATACCTGGGCGATATTGCTCAGATCGAGGTAGTTCTCGGCGTGTTCGGAGTAGGCGTGGCCATAGTAGGCCGGGATGCCGTCCATGCGCGCCTGACGGTAGTATTCCCAGCTGCTGTCGGTGACGATCACCGGCACGTTCAGCTTGAGCAGCGCCTGCGCCAGCATGCGTGCCACGCTGTTGGCGCCGACGATCAGCACGCCGCGCGGCTTTTGCTGCTGTACCCGCAGCCAGCGCGCCATCATGCCGCTGGTCAGGCTTTGCAGCACCACGGTGCCGATGATGATGGCGAACACCACGGTGACCAGCCGGTCGGCGCCCTGATAGCCGCTGCGTTGCAGCGTCAGCGCGAACAGCGAGCTGACCGCCGCGGCGACGATGCCGCGCGGGGCGATCCAGCACAGCAGCAGCCGATCTCGCCAGTGCAGGGAAGAGCGCCAGGTCGACACCGCGATGCACAGCGGCCGGGCGATGAACTGCACCGCCAGCAGCAGCAGGAGCAGCGGCCAGCCCATGTTCCACAGCGCCCGGATATCGAGCCGCGCGGCCAGAATGATGAACAGCGCCGAAATCAGGATCGCCGACAGCTCCTCTTTGAATGCCAGGATATCGCTGGTATCGACATCGCGCATGTTGGCCAGCCAGATGCCCATCACCGTGACGGTCAGCAGGCCGGATTCGTCGGCGATGGCGTTGGAAACGCCGAAGGCGGTCAGCATGATCGCCAGCACCGCCAGGTTTTGCAGATAGCGCGGCAGCCAGACGCGGCGCAGCGCCAGGCCGAGCAGATAGCCGAACAGCGCGCCGGCGATCAGGCCGACGGCGGCGGTCACGCCCAGCGTCCAAAACAGGTGGGTATAGGACTCGGCATTCTGCTTGAGCACGATGAATTCGAACACCAGCAGGGTGAAGATGGCGCCGACCGGATCGATGACGATCCCTTCCCAGCGCAGTACCTGGTTAATGTTGGCGTTCGGCCGCACCACGCGCATCAGCGGGGCGATCACCGTCGGGCCGGTCACTACCGTCACCGCGCCGATCAGCGCCGCCAACTCCGGCGGGAAATCCAGCAGCCACCAGCTGGCGAGGCTGATGACCAGAAAGGTGATCAGCATGCCGACGGTGACCAGATTGCGCACCACGCCGCCGAGGCCGCGTATCTCCTCGAAACGCAGCGTCAGCGCCCCCTCGAACAGGATGATCGCCACCGACAGCGACACCAGCGGAAACAGCAGATCGCCGAACAGCAGATCCGGCTGTACCAGATGCACCGTCGGGCCGAGCACGATGCCGAACAGCAACAGCGGCAAAATGGCCGGCAGGCGCAGCAACCAGGCCAGCCACTGCGCCAGCAGCGACGCCAGGCCGATCAGCACCAACATGAGCGGGGCGGATAATTCCATAAGCGAGATCCCTTTCAAATGACGAAATGAGCGACGATGACACAGCCTGATGACAAGTTGGCAACCCCGATAACAGGCCGTTAGCCCAAAGTATAGAGCGAAAGCTGAAACGAGGCGGCAATGCGTTGACAGTTAGCGCCTATCGCAAGAAAAGAGATCATAATCACAGTCGAACAGGCTACAATCGGACAAACGCGTCATTTTTATTCTCAAGCCTAAGAGTGTTGCTATGAAAAATATCAATCCTAGTCAAACCGCTGCTTGGCAAGCCCTGCAGCAACATTATGCACAGATGAAAGACGTACGGATCGCCGACCTGTTCGCCCAGGACAGCGATCGTTTCTCCCGGTTCTCCGCGACCTTCAACGACCAAATGTTGGTGGACTATTCCAAGAACCGTATCACGCAGGAAACCCTGGAGAAGCTGCAGGCGCTGGCGAAAGAAACCGATCTGCAAGGCGCCATCAAATCGATGTTCGCCGGTGAGAAAATCAACCGCACCGAAGATCGCGCGGTGCTGCACATTGCCCTGCGCAACCGCAGCAACAGCCCGATCCTGGTCGACGGCAAAGACGTGATGCCGGAAGTGAACGCGGTATTGGCCAAGATCAAACAGTTCTGCGCGCGCGTCATCGGCGGCGAGTGGAAAGGCTACACCGGTAAGCCGATCACCGATGTGGTGAACATCGGCATCGGCGGTTCGGATCTCGGCCCTTACATGGTGACCGAAGCGCTGCGCCCATATAAAAATCACCTGAACATGCACTTCGTCTCCAACGTCGACGGCACCCATATCGCCGAAACGCTGCAGCCGCTGAACCCGGAAACCACGCTGTTCCTGGTGGCCTCCAAAACCTTCACCACCCAGGAAACCATGACCAACGCCCACAGCGCGCGCGACTGGTTCCTGAGCAGCGCCGCCGATCAACAGCACGTGGCCAAGCACTTCGCCGCGCTGTCCACCAACGGCAAGGCGGTGGCCGAGTTCGGCATCGATACCGACAACATGTTCGAGTTCTGGGATTGGGTAGGGGGCCGCTATTCCCTGTGGTCGGCGATCGGCCTGTCGATCGCGCTGTCCATCGGCTATGACAACTTCGAGCAGCTGCTGAGCGGCGCGCATGCCATGGACAAGCACTTCGCCGAAACGCCGGCGGAGAAAAACCTGCCGGTGCTGCTGGCGCTGATCGGTATCTGGTACAACAACTTCTTCGGCGCCGAAACCGAAGCCATTCTGCCGTACGATCAGTACATGCACCGTTTTGCCGCTTACTTCCAGCAGGGCAACATGGAATCCAACGGCAAGTACGTCGATCGCAACGGCAACCCGGTTGACTACCAGACCGGCCCCATCATCTGGGGTGAGCCGGGAACCAACGGCCAGCATGCGTTCTACCAGCTGATCCACCAGGGCACCAAGCTGGTGCCGTGCGATTTCATCGCGCCGGCCATCAGCCATAACCCGCTGGGCGATCATCACGCCAAACTGCTGTCCAACTTCTTCGCGCAGACCGAAGCGCTGGCGTTCGGCAAGTCGCTGGAAGTGGTGGAAGCCGAGTTCGCGGCGCAGGGCAAAACCCCTGAGCAGGTCAAGCATGTGGCGCCGTTCAAAGTATTTGAAGGCAACCGTCCGACCAACTCGATTCTGCTGCGCGAAATTACCCCGTTCAGCCTGGGCAGCCTGATCGCGCTGTACGAGCACAAGATCTTCACCCAGGGCGCGATCCTGAACATCTTCACCTTCGATCAGTGGGGCGTGGAGCTGGGCAAACAGCTGGCTAACCGCATCCTGCCAGAGCTGGCAGGCAGCGAGAAAATCAGCAGCCACGACAGCTCGACCAATGCGCTGATCAACCGCTTCAAGGAATGGCGTTAAACGCCTGGGCTGAAGCCAATAAAAAACCCGCCGCGGCGTAATGCTGGTCACTTAAGGGTGACCAGCAACTTTTTTATCTGGATATTTCCTGCTTCTGGCCCGGAGTTCTCTAGGATAACTTCGCTCTCTGCGCCCTGGTAGTACCAGCCATTTCGCCTGTTC
>NZ_JAMYWQ010000165.1 GCF_024160145.1 Serratia nevei | reverse complement strand
GCAAGCGTTATCCGGATTTACTGGGTTTAAAGGGTGCGTAGGTGGGTAGGTAAGTCAGTGGTGAAATCTTCGAGCTTAACTCGGAAACTGCCATTGATACTATTTATCTTGAATACTTTGGAGGTAAGCGGAATATGTCATGTAGCGGTGAAAT
Source organism: Serratia nevei (assembly GCF_024160145.1). Taxonomy (GTDB): domain Bacteria; phylum Pseudomonadota; class Gammaproteobacteria; order Enterobacterales; family Enterobacteriaceae; genus Serratia; species Serratia nevei_A. Next base: position 241 of record NZ_JAMYWQ010000165.1, on the reverse strand, counting down.
GCTTAGATATGACATAGAACACCAATTGCGAAGGCAGCTTACTACACAGTCATTGACACTGAGGCACGAAAGCGTGGGGATCAAACAGGATTAGATACCCTGGTAGTCCACGCCGTAAACGATGGATACTCGACATTAGCGATACACAGTTAGTGTCTGAGCGAAAGCATTAAGTATCCCACCTGGGAAGTACGATCGCAAGATTGAAACTCAAAGGAATTGACGGGTAGATGCTAAACTC
>NZ_JAMYWQ010000044.1 GCF_024160145.1 Serratia nevei | reverse complement strand
ATGAACAGGCGAAATGGCTGGTACTACCAGGGCGCAGAGAGCGAAGTTATCCTAGAGAACTCCGGGCCAGAAGCAGGAAATATCCAGATAAAAAAGTTGCTGGTCACCCTTAAGTGACCAGCATTACCCCGAGGGGTGCTTTTTTTGTGCCGGAAACTTAGGTATCCGGCGTTAGCTTGTTGCCGACAAACAGGGTCAACTTCAGACCAGGTTGCAGACTGCCTTTACCGAGCGTTGAATTCCAACGCATCACGTCGTTAATATCGACGCCGTGACGACGTGCAATACTGGCGAGCGAATCACCTTTGCGAACCTGATAGGTGATACTGCTGTTACTGCCCGTATTGCTGGCCACTTGCAGGGTTTGCCCAACTTTTAGGGCGCTCTTGGCGCGCAAGTTGTTCCAACTCTGCAAATCGCTGGTCTTAACGTTCAGCCGCTTGGCAATGCCCGATAAGGTGTCGCCGGAGCGTACTTTATACAAACTGCCACCGGACAAACCGCTGTTCTTTGCCAACTGCGTCGTTGGCTGAGTCACGGCGATCTGGCCATCGGCCAGCGAGTCTTTCAGCTGATCGGCGTGCCCTTTGGGAACCATGATGTAATGGGGCCCGTTGGGTGCCGTAACGCCTTTTTTGTAGCCTGGGTTATAAGCTTTCATCTTGGTGACCGAAAGCCCTGCCATCTCAGCCGCCTGAGTCAGCTGGATCTGCTGTCCGACATCGATACGCGCCAGTGCACGGGTTTCATCCGTTTTCGGGAGTTTCACGCCGTACTTCTTGCTGTTCTTGATGATGTCGCTCAGCGCCAGCATTTTCGGGACATAGATCGACGTTTCACGCGGAAGCGACAATGCCCAGAAATTGGTTGGCTTACCCTGACGTTTGTTTGCCTTCACCGCTTGCATCACGCGGCCTTCACCACTGTTATAGGCGGCTACGGTCAGTAACCAGTCGCCGTCAAACATGCGGTTCAAGCGCTGCATCATGTTAAGCGCAGCGGTTGTCGAGGCGACGACATCGCGTCGACCGTCATACCACTGATTGTTTTTCAAACCATAATTACGACCCGTTTGCGGCACGATTTGCCATAGCCCTGCGGCGTTGGCACTTGACGTGGCGTGTGGGTCAAAAGCGCTCTCCACTATGGGTAGCAGTACCAGTTCCATCGGCATATTACGTTTCTTAATCTGCCCGACTATCCAGTACATGTACGGCTCTGCCCGTAATGTTACATCGTGGAGATAGCTCTTACTTTTTAAGTACTTTCTTTTCTGATCACGGATCCGGGAATTTTCCGGAACCTCCATCTTCAGCTCGTCGCTAATGAAGTTCCACAGGTCCTGTTGCGCGGCGGGACTGTTGTTATCCAACCACCGCGCCGAGCTCGCTCGGCCATTTGCTGTGTACTCTCCTGCTTCACCATCTTGACCAGCCGAAGACAAACTCTGTGCATGCTGTTCTGGCGCCGGTGCGTCCTGCCTGGACGACTGGCAACCCACTAGCAAGACTGAGGCGAGAAATATCGCTTTAGCCTTCATGTGTGTGTCAATGTAGTTGCTTAAAAGACGAGCAATAATACTTTGCTTCGCCAAATAACACAACTAAAAGCTTAGAAGTTATCTTTCCGCAGGCGTAATTCGGAAAAAACTGAATGAAGGCTTTTGGGTGGTGAATTAAAGCCTAATTTATTTTGTAAATCAGTGTCATGGCAGCGTAAAAACAGGTTAATTTTGCGCTCTAATTGCAATGTAGTCGGCACGCTGGCTTGGTCTTTTGCCCTTAACGCTTCAACATGTTGTTGATATGTTTCAATCTCTCGATCTTCCGGCAAAATGGCCCGCGCAAACTTAAGATTTGAAAGAGTATATTCATGCGCGCAGCAAATTAAGGTGTTATCGGGAAGTTGCGCGAGTTGTTGAAATGAGTCGTACATTTGTTTCGCGGTGCCTTCAAACAGCCTGCCGCAGCCGGCGGAGAAAATTGTGTCGCCGCAGAACAAATAAGGGGCGCTATAGAATGCCACATGGCCCAACGTATGGCCGGGAACGGCGATAGTCGTGTACTCTCGGCCATCGATTTCAACGGTGTCGCCGTCGCGGACGATATGATTGGCGCCTTTGTCCGCCGTTTCCTGCGGCCCATAAACCGCAAGGCCTGGAAACTGCGCCACTATCTGCGCCACGCCGCCGACGTGATCGTGATGGTGGTGGGTCAACAAGATCGCACTCGGCGTCAGTTGCAGGCGCTGCAGCGCCTCGAGTACCGGCCGTGCCTCACCCGGATCGACGATAATGCAGCGCCCCTGCCGGTCATCCAATAACCAAATGTAATTGTCCTGGAAGGCGGGAATGCTGATAAGATTCATGGTGTACCTCTCGTTGGCAACGGCTTGAAAGAAGATAATAAATCATGAAACCAGCCCATACTCTACAAAAGCTTACCGGCCCGCAGTCCTGGGCGGAGCTGCCGTGGGGGGAGTACTATCGTGAAGCGCTCGAGCGGCAGTTGCAACCCTGGTGGCCGAAGCTGTTCGGTTTCCATCTGCTGAAGATGGGTTCACTCAGCGCCGAGCTGGCCACGGACAAATGCGCGATTTCCCATCAGGTCAACGTAGGATTGGCGGGAGAGGGGTTGCAGGTGATCGCCGATGCTTATCAACTGCCGTTTGCCGCCAAATCGGTGGATGCCTGCCTGTTGGCGCACACGCTGTCCTACGCGGACGATCCGCACCGCATGCTGCGTGAGGTAGACAGGGTGTTGATCGACGACGGCTGGTTGGTTATCAGCAGCTTCAATCCGTTCAGCCTGCTGGGATTGGGTAAGCTGGCGCCTGGATTGCGTCGCCGCCAACCCTATGTCAGCCGCATGTTTACCCAGATGCGGTTGCTGGATTGGCTCAGCCTGCTGAATTATGAGGTGCTTCACCAGGCGCGTTTTCACGTGCTGCCGTGGCACCGCAAAGGGGGCAAATTTCTCTGCACCCATTTGCCGGCGCTGGGCTGCATGAGCGTGATCGTGGCGCGTAAGCGCACCTTGCCGCTGACGCCCACGCCGATGAAGCTGGGGGCGAGAAAACCGTCTCTCAGCCGCGCGGTGGGCGCGACCAAGAGTTACCGCAAGCTGCCTTAGGCTTCCGGTTGGTAACCGACGTCTTCCTGCGTCGGTTTACCGGCTGCTTCGCGCGCCAACACGTCACAACGTTCGTTCTCCGGGTGGCCGGCGTGGCCCTTGACCCATTCCCATTTTACCTCGTGGCGCTGAATGGCCAGATCCAATCGCTGCCACAGATCGACATTCTTGACCGGCTTTTTGTCGGCGGTTTTCCAGCCGCGTTTCTTCCAGTTGTGGATCCAGCTGGTGATGCCCTGGCGCACATACTGGCTGTCGGTGCTGAGCGTCACGGCGCAGGGTACGGTCAGCGCTTCCAGCGCCACGATCGCCGCCATCATTTCCATGCGGTTATTGGTGGTCAGACGAAAACCCTCGCTGAAGGTTTTTTCCGTCTGCTTATAGCGTAATATCGCGCCGTAGCCACCGGGGCCGGGGTTGCCAAGGCAGGAGCCGTCGGTGAAAATTTCTACCTGTTTGAGCATCTCTGGTAGACTCTTCCTATCAGTTTTATAAAAGCCAAGTCTGACATAAACGAGCGCTGTGAGCACTGCAATATGATCTCTACAACCACCAGACAGATTGTCCTCGATACCGAAACCACCGGTATGAACAAGCTTGGGGTGCACTACGAAGGGCACCGCATCATTGAAATCGGTGCGGTTGAGGTGATTAACCGTCGCCTGACCGGGCGCAATTTCCACGTTTACATCAAGCCGGATCGGCTGGTGGATCCGGAAGCCTACGGCGTACACGGTATCAGCGACGATTTCCTGGCCGACAAACCGACTTTCGATCAGGTTGCCGACGAATTCCTCGACTTTATCCGCGGCGGCGAGCTGGTGATCCATAACGCGGCGTTCGATATCGGCTTTATGGATCACGAATTCCGCATGTTGCAGCAGGGTATCCCGAAGACCGAGACCTTCTGCACCATCACCGACAGCCTGCTGATGGCGCGCCGCCTGTTCCCGGGCAAGCGCAACAACCTCGATGCCTTGTGCAGCCGCTATGAGATAGACAACAGCAAGCGTACGCTGCACGGCGCATTGCTCGATGCCGAGATCCTGGCGGAAGTCTATCTGGCGATGACCGGCGGTCAGACCTCGATAGCGTTCCAGATGGAAGGTGATACCCAGCAAAACGATACCGCGCAAGAAATTCAGCGCATCGTCCGCCCGGCGACGGCGATGAAAGTGGTCTACGCCAGCGACGAAGAAGTGCAGGCGCACGAGGCGCGCCTGGATCTGGTGGCGAAGAAGGGTGGCAGCTGCCTGTGGCGCGGGGCGCCGGCCGAATAACGGCGTTTTTGCATGAAAAAAACGCACCGGATGAACCTTCGTTGAAAAACTGTGCAAACGGTTCATTTGGTGAGAAAAAGGCGTTGACGGAACCGAGAGGCGTCCGTAATATGCGCCTCGTTCCCCCGCAAGAGGGAATGGCGCGGAGCGGTAGTTCAGTTGGTTAGAATACCTGCCTGTCACGCAGGGGGTCGCGGGTTCGAGCCCCGTCCGTTCCGCCACTATTCAGAAGCCCTGAGTTAGCGATAACTCAGGGCTTCGTCGTTTCTGCTCTCTGAAAAACGGTGCGGCCCAATAAACGGGGCCGGCAGACCGGCCCCTTATCCTCAGAACAACACCGAGTAGTTCAAGCCGAAGGTGCGTCCGCGGCCTTTATAACTGTACAGCTCAGGCGAGCCGTAGGTCGGGCTGTACAGGATCGGCGCGCGTTGGCCCCAAACGGTGGTGTATTCCTTGTCCAGCAGGTTTTCCACGCTGAAGCTGATTTTCCCTACCGGCAGGGTATAGCTGCCGAGGAAGTCGAGGGTGTTGTAGCCATCGATCTTGCGGCCCTGGGTGGAGTTGGCCTTGGTGTAATCGCCGTCGTCCGACACGTCGAAGGTTTGCTGCGACTGTAAACGCAGAGTCCAGTCGCCCGGCGCCCAGCCGACATAGGCGGTGACTTTCGATGGGCTGGCGGTATCCACCACCAGTTTCTTCCATTCGCCGTTGACCTTAGTTTCGGAACGGATAACGTTGAAGTTGGTGCCGGCGCTCCAGTCGCTGTCTGCAAAGAAGTAATCCACCGCGCCTTCTACCCCATAGATGCGGCGCTTATCCGCATTGACGTTGATGGTCATGTCGGTTTTGTTGATGGCAATACTCTTGTCGGACAGCGAGTAGTAGGCGGCAATTTGCGTGCGCAGATTATCGCCGGTATAGCGCCAACCCAGCTCGTAGGCATTGACCTTGATGCCTTCCAGCTTGGAATCGCCGACGTTGACGCTCTTCAGCAGCCGGTAATGGCCGCCGTTCAACGCGTAGGTGCCGTTGCCGTAATACTTGCCCGGATCCGGGATCTCGAAGCCCTGAGAGAAGTTGAACCAGGTTTGCTGGCGATCGGTCAGGTGCGCCAGCAGGCCGGCGTTGAACAGCGCGTTGTTGTAGTCGGTTTTCCCTCCCGGTATCGCGTCGGCAGAAGTCGCGGCACCGGTGGCGATCGCCTGTTGCTGGCTATAGCCGACGAAGTCGTCAATCTTGTTTTCGGTGTACTGGTAACGCACGCCGCCGCTCAGGGTGAAAATCGGGTTGATGTCGTAGCTGGCCTGCAGGAACGACGCCAGGTTGCTGGTGGTATAGCTTGGGTAGCGGCCGGTATTGTAGGCGTTCTCCAGCGTCATGCCGCCGGACTGTTGCGCCTTCGCCAGGTTGAAGAACTGCTGGTTGGCGTTGAAGCTTTCATGCTCGGCGTCAATGCCGTAAGTCAGCGTCAGCGCATCGACAGGCTTGCTGTTTAACGTCAGTTTGCCGCCGTAGAAATCGGTTTTCTGCTGCGAAGCGCCAATGCTGCCGACGTAATAGTGCGGCGCTTTGCCCGCCAGCGTCGGGAACGGGTAGAAGGTCAAGGTTTCGTCACGATAATAGACCTGCGCCACCAGATCCTGGCCGAGGAAATCGGTGTTGGAATACTGCAGGTTGATCAGATGGCGCTCGGTGCCGGGGAGGCGGTCGGAGTTTAAGTTGCCGCTGTTGTATGCCTTGGCGTTGCCGGTTACCGCCGCGAAGTTTTCCCCCAGGAACAGGCCGTGGTCGCCGTCGGATTGGCTTTTGTAGTACTGGGTGGTCAGCTGCAGCTGTTGGTGTTCGTCGATGTTGAGGGTGCCGGTGCCCATCACGTCAAGGCGATCGGAATACTGCAGGCCGGTTTGGGTATTGTCGATCAGCACCTCGTTGCCTTTGCCGTCGTACCAGCCGCCATAGCGCTGATAAGAAACGGACAGACGCCCCGAGGTGTTGTCGTTGCCGCCGCTGACCGCCGCTGCCACGTTCTCGTCGCGATCGTTATGGCCGCCAAAGCCGGTTTTGCCGCCGATCTGTAATTCGACCTGCTGTTCCCGTTGCCCCTTTTTGGTGACGATGTTGATCAGGCCGCCGGTGCTGCCGCCGCCGTACAGCGAGGTTGCGCCGGAAATCACCTCAATATGATCGATATTGAACGGATCGATCGAATCCAATTGGCGGCTGTCGCTGCGCGATGAATTCAGGCGTACGCCGTCGATCATCACCATCATCGAACGGCCGCGCATATTCATGCCATAGTTGGTGCGGCCTTGGCCGCTGACGTCCATGCCGGGGATCAGCTGCGCCAACATGTCCTTGATCTCTTTGCCACCCTGAACCTGCTGCTCGATCTCCTGGCTTTCAATGATCCAGGTGGTCTGCGCCATTTCGGCCGCGCTGCGGTGCGAGCGGCTGGCGGAGATCACCATCTGCTCTTCGGCGCCGGCTTTCTGATCTTCTGCCCAGGCGGCTGGCGCAAGCATCGCCAGCAGACAAGGGTTCAATACCCAAAGGTGTTTGCGTTTCATCGTTATTTCCCAGGTGATATTGTTATTACGTTATTTTTTGAGAATGAGTCTTTTATCAATAACGTTTCTTGTTATCAATAAAATCATGATATGATTTTTTGCGATACATTAACGTAATTAATTAGTTTTATTAACATTTTACCCGCAGCACGATCGCGCACTCCACGCCGTCAAACGGTAGCCGATCGGCCATAGGTACAAGCGACAACCGTTGCCGGAGAATCGAGAACATGTCCGCCAGCTACAGAATTTTTGATATCACCTTGAAAAGCAAAACGCTGATTTCACCTTCGCTGGTGCGCTGCGTGTTTGAAGGTGCGGATATTCATCGGATGAAGCTGGAAGCGCCGGATCAGCGCATCAAACTGTTGTTCCCGGCGGCGGACGGCACGATCCCGCAGCTGGTCAACGGCCCGGACTGGTACGGCGATTACATGGCGCTCCCCAAAGAGCAGCGTCCGGTGATGCGCACCTATACGCTGCGTGCGCTGCGCCGCGAGCAGCATCAGATGGACGTCGAATTCGTGCTGCATGGCGTAAACGGCCCGGCCTCCGCCTGGGCGACCCACGCCGAGCCGGGCGACGCCCTTCAGACGGTCGCCCCCAACGCTGACTTCGACGGCGACAGCGGCGGCTACGAATGGGCGCCGCCGGCGCAGTTGCGGCAGGCGCTGTTGATCGCCGATGAGACGGCGGTGCCGGCGGCGATGGGCATTCTGGAGCAGCTGGCGCAGCAGGCCAATCCGCCGCGGGTGCAGGCGTTCTTCGAGGTGCCGGTGGCGGGAGATTGCCTGGATTTGGCCCGCTTCCCGTTTGCCGAGGTTTACTGGCTGCCGCGCGACGTGGGCCGCCAATTGGCGCACGGCACGCTGCTGGTGGAAGCGGTGCGCCAGCGGGTGGATATCCCCGCTGCCGCGTGCGCCCAAGCACAGTCCCTGGCGGAAAGCAGCCTGAGCGATGAGGTGCTGTGGGAACGGGCGGCCGGTAACAGCGCTTTTTATGCCTGGGTGGCGGCCGAGTCTTCCACGGTGAAAACGCTGCGGCGTTACCTGATTGGCGAACGCGATCTGGATCGCGCTACTGTCAACTTCATGGCCTATTGGTGCTGAACGCGCCGCCCTTTTCCGGCATTGACGCCGGCTGGGGGTAGCCTGCTGGCAGGGCAGCATCCCTAAGACGAGGCGTTACGGCGATAGAGGCTCAGGGCGACGGCCAATCCGGCCAGCAGCCCGGCGCAGGTACGGTTCAGCCAGCGCAGAGCGCGCCCGGACAAGATACGCATGGCATGATGGCCGCCAAGCGCATAGAGACTCATCAGGGCAATATCGATCAGGGCCGTCACCAGAGCGAGAATGACGTATTGCAGTGCCACGTCGCCCTCTGGCCGAATGAACTGTGGCAGAAAGGCGGAAAAGAACAGCAGCCCCTTGGGATTGAAGAGTGCGACCAGCAGCGAGCGCATAAACGCAGCGTGGCCGTTGCGGGCGCCGGACATGGAGTCCTGCGCCGCCTGCGGGGCACCAAGCGGCGCGCGCCACAGTTGGCAGGCGAGATAGAACAAATAAACGGCGCCGGCCCATTTGACCAGCGTGAAAAGCTGTTCGGAAGCTTGCAATATTGCCCCCAGGCCGCAGCCGACGGCGCCGATCAACAGCAGGTCGGACAGCGCCGCGCCTGCAATCCCACAGGCGGCGACGCGTTTGCCTTTGGTGGCGCCGTTATTGAGCGCCAACAGCATGGTTGGGCCCGGTGTGATGGTGACCGCCGCGACGGCCACGATATAGAGCAAGAGCGTCGTCATATCCATATCACTTCTCCTTGCGTTATCGGCTAGGGGGCCGGGCATTCAGTCCAGACGCAGAAAGCTGTCGGCGTCGCGCCAGGCCGGGAAGGCGCTGCGGTAACTCTGCAGGGTTTCCAGCGACAGCTCGGCGTCCAGCCGCGTGGCCGCGCCGGGCTGCGCATCCGCTAGGATCTCGCCCTGAGGGCTGATGATCAGGCTGTCTCCGCTGTAGCTCAGGCCGTTGGGATCTTCGCCCACCCGGTTGCAGCCCGCCACGTACACCTGATTTTCAATCGCCCGCGCCGCCAGCAGCGTTTGCCAATGGTTGCTGCGCGGCGCCGGCCAGTTGGCGACGTACAGCGCCAGATCGTAATCCTGCTGATAGCGCGCCCAGACCGGGAAACGCAGGTCGTAGCAGATCTGCGGCAGGATGCGCCAGCCGCGCCATTCGAAGATCTCACGCCGGTTGCCGGCCTGGTAGTGCAGGTGTTCGCCGGCCATGCGGAACAGGTGGCGTTTGTCATAGGCGTGCACCTGGCCGCCCGGCTCGACCAGCAGGAAGCGGTTGACTGCCCCCTCGTCAGTTTTCAGCGCCACGCTGCCGCCGATTAACGCGTGGCTTTTCAGCGCCCAGCCGTGCAGCCAGTCGATCACCTGCTGTTCAGGCAGGGCGCTCTCGCCGGCATCCATGGCGAAACCGGTGGTGAACATCTCCGGCAAGACGATGAGATCGCGGCCGACGATCGGCGCCAGCAACGCATCGAAAGCCGCCAGGTTGGCGGGGCCGTCGCGCCAGACCAGCGGTTGCTGCAACAGGGTAATTTTTAAAGTCGACATAACCGCTCCGCAGCTGCATCCAGCGTGGCGTCCTGTTTAGCGAAGCACAGCCGGATCAATTTATGGGGGAAAGGATCGGCACAGAAGACCGACAGCGGAATGGCCGCCACGCCCACGTGCTCGGTTAACCAATGGCAGAATGCCACATCGTCCAGACTGGAGATGGCGCTGTAGTCCGCCAGCAAGAAGTATGTACCCGCGCAGGGTAAAATTTCCAGTCGGCTGCGCGTCAGCGCCTGCACAAAGCGGTCGCGTTTGGCGCGATAGAACGCCGGCAGCTGTCGCCAGTGCTCCGGCTCGGCGCGCAGGCTATCCGCCAGCGCCAGCTGGGCCGGGGTATTGACCGAAAAGGTCAGGTATTGATGCACTTTGCGCACCTCGGCGCTCAGCGCGGCGGGCGCCACGCAATAACCCACTTTCCAGCCGGTCATGTGGAAGGTTTTGCCGAAAGAGGACACCGCGATCGCGCGCTGGCGCAGCTGCGGGTGAGCCAGCACGCTGGCGTGCCCGCCGTTGGCGAAGCAGATGTGTTCGTAAACCTCGTCGCTGAGCACGTAGATTTCACGTTCGGCGATGGCATGCCACAGCTGCTGCATGTCTTCCGCCTGCCAGGCGGTGGCGGACGGGTTGTGCGGCGTGTTAACGATCACCAGGCGGGTGCGCGGCGACAGCGCGGCGGCGAACCTTGGCCAATCCACGGCAAACGCAGGCGGCTGCAGGGCGATACGTTTGAGTATGCCACCGGCCAACGTGACCGCCGGCGCATAGCTGTCGTAGCTGGGATCGAAGCAGACCACTTCGTCGCCGGGGCGCACCAGCGCGCTGATGGCGGCGAACAGTGCTTCGGTAGCGCCGGCGGTGACGGTCACTTCGGCGGTGGCGTCCGGTTGCCAGCCATACAGCTCGGCGGTTTTGTCGGCGATGGCTTCGCGCAGCGGCGCCACGCCGGTCATTGGCGCATACTGGTTGGCGCCCTGGGCGACGTGCCTGGCCAGACGTTCTTTCAGGTAGTCCGGGCCGTCGAAATCGGGGAAGCCCTGCGACAGGTTGATCGCCTGGTGCTGCTGCGCCAGCGCGCTCATCTGGGTAAAGATGGTGGTGCCCAGCGAGGGCAGTTTACTTTCGGGAACCAATGCGGAAGTGCTCATAGCAGGTGAATACTCCAGGCGCTTATATTGCCGTCAATATAACACGATGCTAGTATTTGGCAATCAAGACGCTTAGATGGCTAAATGCAAAAAAGTGCTTAGCCCGCCACGCGGCAGGCCAAGCCTCATTTGCCGGCCGCCTTACCGAACGGGAAACGATAATAATGACGGAGAATCCGCAACTTACCGCATTGCTGGCGGCCTGCCACTGGATTGGCGACAAAGGCTGGTGCCCGGCGACCGGCGGCAACATGTCGGTGCGCCTGGACGAACGTCAGTGCCTGGTCACCGAGTCCGGCAAAGACAAGGGTAGCCTCAGCGCCACCGATTTTCTGCGGGTGGATATCGCCGACAATCATGTGCCGAGCGGCCGCACGCCATCGGCGGAGACTGGGCTGCATACGCTGCTCTACCGCCTGTCTGCGCATATCGGCGCGGTGCTGCATACCCATTCCGTCAACGCGACCGTGCTGTCGCGGGTGGAGCGCGGCGATGCGCTGGTGCTGCAGGGGTACGAAATGCAGAAGTCGCTGGCGGGCCAGCGCAGCCACCTGGACAGCGTGGCGATCCCTATTTTCGACAACGATCAGGACATCCCCCGGCTGGCGGCGCGGGTGGCGGCCTATGCCGAGGCCACGCCGCTGCAATACGGCTTTCTGGTACGCGGCCACGGCCTGTATTGCTGGGGGAGCCAGGTGGTGGAAGCCCGCCGCCATCTCGAAGGGCTAGAATTCCTGTTCCAGTGTGAACTGCAACGCCGCTTACTGGAGGCGAAATGATCCGCGCTATCGTGACCGATATTGAAGGCACCACCAGCGATATTCGCTTTGTGCATCAGGTTCTGTTCCCTTACGCCCGCGAACGGCTGGCGGATTTTGTGCGCCGCCATGTCGCTGAGAGCGAAGTCGCCGCGCCGCTGGCGGCGCTGCGCGCTGAAATTGACCAACCACAGGCAGATCTTGACGCGCTGATCGCCGCGCTGTACCGCTTTATGGATGAAGACCGTAAATCTACCGCGCTTAAGGCGTTGCAGGGCATCATCTGGCGCAGCGGTTACCGCGAAGGGGACTTCCGCGGGCATCTGTATCCGGAGGTCGCGGGGCAGTTGGCCGCCTGGCAGCGGCAGGGAGTCAAGCTCTACGTCTATTCCTCCGGTTCGGTGGAGGCGCAGAAGCTGCTGTTCGGCCACAGCGACGCGGGCGATCTGCAACCGCTGTTCAGCGGCTATTTCGATACGCACGTCGGCGCCAAGCGTGAAACCGCATCGTACCGTAACATCGCGCAGGCTATCGGCATCGCGCCCGACGAGCTGCTGTTTTTGTCCGACATCCGCCAGGAGCTGGATGCGGCGCAGGCCGCCGGCTGGCATACCTGCCAGCTAATCCGCGATGAGGCGGACGCGCAGAGCCGGCATCCGCAGGTTAACCGTTTTGATCGTATCGATTTAGGGGAGTTCGTCTCATGAGTGGATTGACCATATTCAGCGATACCGCGCCGCAGCAGCCGCTGTGGCAGAGCCGCGATGCGCAGGAGATCCAGCGCCAGTTGGCGCAGATCGGCGTGCGCTTTGAGCGCTGGCAAGCGGATCGCGAGCTGGGCGACAACCCGCAGCCGGCGGCGGTGATCGCCGCCTACCAGCATGAGATAGACCGGCTGGTGGCGGAAAAGGGCTACCAGAGCTGGGACGTGATCAGCATGCGGCCGGACCACGAGCAGCGCCAGGCGCTGCGCGAAAAATTCCTGTCCGAACACACGCACGGCGAAGATGAAGTACGCTTTTTCGTCGAAGGCGCAGGGCTGTTTTGCCTGCATCTGGACGGCAAGATCTTCCAGATCCTGTGCGAAAAGAACGATCTGATCTCGGTGCCGGCCAACACCCGGCACTGGTTCGATATGGGATCGGCACCCCACTTCACCGCGATCCGGGTGTTCGACAACCCGGAAGGCTGGGTGGCGTATTTCACCGGCGACAAGATCGCCGATGACTATCCGCGTCTGGACTGAGTGCTTAACCCAAGGCCCGTCGGAAGATCCCCATTTCAACCTGCTGCGGCGTAATCACGCCGCTGTCGAATACCCATCCGCTGATGAGCTTCGCGGGCGTGACGTCGAACGCCGGATTGTAGACCGGTGCTTCGTTCGGCGCCCACTGGCAGGCGCCGAAGCTGCCTGAAACGCCGGTGACTTCGGCCGCCGCGCGCTGTTCGATCGGAATGGCGGCGCCGTCCGGACAGTGCGGATCGTGGGTGGTATGCGGGGCGGCCACGTAGAACGGGATGCCGTGGTAGTGCGCCAGCACCGCCAGGCTGTAGGTGCCGATTTTGTTGGCGACGTCGCCGTTGGCGGCGATGCGATCCGCGCCGACCCATACGGCATCGACCTGGCCCTGCGCCATCAGGCTGGCGGCCATCGAATCGCAGATCAGCCGATAGGGAATGCCTAACTCGCCCAGTTCCCAGGCGGTCAGACGGCCGCCCTGCAGCAGCGGCCGGGTTTCATCGACCCACACCTGTTGCACCTTGCCCTGCCGGTGGGCGCGCAGCAGCACGCCGATGGCGGTGCCGACGCCGGCGGTGGCCAACCCGCCGGTATTGCAGTGGGTCAGCAGGCGGCTGCCGGGTTTGATCAGTTCAGCGCCGCGATCGGCGATGCGATCGCACAGCCGGCGGTCTTCTTCCACCAAGCGCAGCGCTTCGTTCACCATCGCCGGCACCCAATCAGGCTCCGCCAGCGCCAGCTTCATGCGATCAAGATTGTTCATCAGGTTGACCGCCGTCGGCCGTGCGGCGCGCAGCGTGCGCAGCGCCTGTTCCAGCCCGGCGCGCGGCAGACCGCGTTCCGCGAGCAGCGCCAACAGCAGGCTGGCGGACAGCCCGATCAGCGGCGCGCCGCGCACTCGCAGGCTGTGAATGTGCCCGACCAATTCCTCCACGCTGTCGCAGGCGCGCCACCGCTTTTCCTGCGGCAGGGCTTGCTGATCGAGGATCCAAAGGCGGTTGTCCTGCAGGGTCAAACTGGTGGTGTTAAGCGCTTGCATCGGCGGTTAATTCCTTGTTGCGTGGTTATTGCATCTGAAACGCTATTCTGCCAACATGACTTCCAGATGTATAGACGTCTAAATGCTTTTACGTCTAAATAAACAGAGTCGCTGGGATCGGTGAGAGAGAACAGAGGGGTTGGGGAATGTCGCTTTATCGTACGTTTACGGCTGCCGACGCCGTTGAATACGCCCGCCAATACGGTCGGGTGTCTGAACCGCAGGCACTGGTCAGCGCCGACGAGATCGGTGACGGCAACCTGAATCTGGTGTTCAAGATCCGCGATCGCCAAGGCGTGAGCCGGGTGATCGTCAAACAGGCGCTACCCTACGTGCGCTGCGTGGGCGAATCCTGGCCGCTGACGCTGGATCGGGCGCGCATCGAAGCGGAAACGCTGCTGATCCACGGCGGTTTCTGCCCGCGGCATACGGTCAAAGTCTTGCATCACGATCCCGAGTTGGCGGTGATGGTGCAGGAAGATCTCTCCGATCATCGCATTTGGCGCAGTGAGCTGGTGCAGGGCCACTATCACCCGCTGGCGGCCGGGCAGTTGGCGGAATACCTGGCGCAGACGCTGTTCCATACCTCCGATTTCTATCAGTCGGCGCAGCAGAAGAAGGCGGAAGTCAGCCGTTTCACCAACCCCGAGCTGTGCCAGATCACCGAAGATCTGTTCTTTACCGATCCTTACATCGACCATGAGCGCAATCTGTTCGAGGCGGCGCTGTTGCCGCAGGTGCTGGCGCTGCGTGAGGATGCGTCGCTGAAGCTGGCGGTCGCCGGCCTGAAACATCGCTTCCTCAGCAAGGCGGAGGCGCTGTTGCACGGGGATATTCACAGCGGTTCGATCTTCGTGGCGGAAGGGCGGTTGAAAGCGATCGACGCCGAATTCGGTTTCTACGGCCCGATCGGTTTCGATATCGGCACCGCATTGGGCAACCTGCTGCTCAACTATTGCGGCCTGCCGGGGCTGCTCGGGCCGCGCGACGCCGCCGCCGGGCGCGAGCAGCGGCTACAGGATGTGCGCGAGCTGTGGCTGATCTTTGCCGACCGCTTCCTGGCGCTGTGCCATCAGCAAAGCCGCGATGCGGCGCTGGCGACGCCGGGTTACGCCGAGCAGTTCCTGCAACAGGTCTGGACCGATGCGGTCGGGTACTGCGGTACCGAACTGATTCGGCGCACCATCGGCCTGGCGCACGTCGCCGATCTGGACAGCATCGCCGATGCCGATATGCGCCTCGACTGTCAGCGTCATGCGCTGGGACTGGGGCGCACGCTGATCGTCAACGCGCCGCAGATCGAGCATATCGACGCGCTGCTGGCGCGCATTCGTCAGCAAGGCTGAAGATCTCGGCCATGAGGCGAACCCGGCTGCGGCCGGGTTTTTTATTTTTAATAACTTATTGGTATCAGCAATAGAATAGATAAATTGTTTTTAACTAAAAATGTATTTTCGCTCGTGTCTTATTTGTAAATTTAATTATATTTCCTGACCGTTGGTTACATGTCTTTAATATTGGCCGTGTGGTGACGGTCACGTTTATTTTTCTGGGTTTGGTTGAGATGATGAAAATAACACAGGGTGATTTGTATCTTTTTTGAACGTTTTGTCGAGGGGGTAGGAAGCGAAAAAAAGATCTTTTATCGATAAAAACTATCACGGCGCCGTTACGTTTTTATTGTATGCGCTAATTTATGTTCTAACGTGAATAACGTCGCGGGTTGAATATCTCAATATTCCCTCCTAGATTGTTTCGATGGGCAGATAAACGCAAATAAATAACGCAAGGTTATTAATCCGTAATCACCTTTGGCTTCATGTTGTCTGATTATTCCTATCGAGATCGGAGTGCTCCATGCAATTAACGCCTAGAGAAATCGAAAAGTTGATGGTCTATACCCTGGCCGACGTCGCATTAAAGCGAAAGTCCAGAGGGATAAAGCTGAATTACCCCGAGGCGGTGGCGATTATTACCACCGCAGCGCTGGAAGGCGCCCGTGAGGGTAAAACGCTGGAAGAAGTCATGAACGATACGCGGCAGGTGTTGAGCCGCGATGACGTGATGGACGGCGTGGCGGATCTGATCCCGCATGTACAGGTCGAAGCGATATTCAGCGACGGCAGCCGCCTGGTGACAGTGCACGATCCGATTCAGTAAGTGCGGTTTGCGTTCCTTATTGCCACGGATAAACCCTATCAGCGCAGGTATTTCGATGAAAAAGCATGACCAAGAAAAGCACGTGCCGCCCGGCGGCTATATCCTGTCAGAAAGCCCCATCACCTTCAATGAAGATCGCGAAACCCTTATTTTAACGGTGCGTAATACCGGCGACAGGCCGATTCAGGTCGGTTCGCATTTTCATTTCTTTGAAGCCAATAAAGCCTTGCAATTCGATCGCGCCGCCGCCTTTGGCAAGCGTTTGAATATCACTGCCACGACGGCGATCCGTTTTGAACCCGGCGACGAGATTGAGGTGGCGCTTATTGCCATCGGCGGCAAACAAACGGTCTACGGTTTTAATAATCTGGTGGACGGTTGGGCGGGTGACAGCCCGGTAGCGGCCGGTGAAAGGGTAAAGAAAACGATAGATGTAAAGCGAGCTATTGAGCTGGGTTATAAAAACCTCGATCAGGCGCCGACGAAAACGAGCGAGGAATAACGCATGCCAACCCTCTCCAGGCAAGAATATGCCGGGCTGTTCGGCCCAACCACCGGCGATAAAATTCGTTTGGGCGATACGCAACTGTTTATTGAAATAGAGAAAGACCTGCGCGGCTACGGCGAGGAATCGGTCTACGGCGGCGGCAAGTCGCTGCGTGACGGCATGGGCGCCGACAACCGATTAACCAGCGATAACGTGCTGGATCTGGTGATTACCAACGTGACGATTTTGGACGCCCGGCAAGGGGTGATCAAGGCGGACGTCGGCATCAAGAACGGGCTGATCGCCGGCATCGGCAAAAGCGGCAACCCGGCGATGATGAACGGCGTTACGCCCGGCATGGTGGTGGGTGTCAGCACCGACGCCATCTCGGGCGAGCACCTGATCCTGACCGCCGCCGGCATCGATACGCATATTCACTTCATTTCGCCGCAGCAGGCGGCGCATGCGCTCTCCAACGGCGTGACGACGTTCTTCGGCGGCGGCGTCGGGCCGACCGACGGCTCCAACGGCACCACCGTGACCGCCGGGCCCTGGCATATCCACCGCATGCTGCGCGCTTTCGAGACTATGCCGGTCAACGTGGGGATGCTCGGCAAGGGGCACGCTTCGCACGCCGCGCCGCTGGTGGAACAGATCGCCGCCGGTGTGGCGGGGCTGAAAGTGCATGAGGACTGGGGCGCCACCAACTCCGCGCTGCGCCACGCGCTGCGCGTGGCCGACGACATGGACATTCAGGTGGCGGTGCACACCGACAGCCTGAACGAAGGCGGCTACGTCGAGGACACCATCGACGCCTTTGAAGGACGCACCATCCACACCTTCCATACCGAAGGCGCCGGCGGCGGGCACTCGCCGGATATCATCAAGGTCGCCGCGCAGATGAACGTGTTGCCAAGCTCCACCAACCCCACGCTGCCGTTCGGCATCAACAGCCAGGCCGAACTGTTCGACATGATCATGGTGTGCCACAACCTCAATCCCAATGTGCCGGCCGACGTGGCGTTCTCCGAAAGCCGGGTGCGGCCGGAAACCATCGCGGCGGAAAACGTGCTGCACGACATGGGCGTGCTGTCGATGTTTTCCAGCGATTCCCAGGCGATGGGGCGGGTCGGCGAAAACTGGCTGCGGGTGATGCAGACGGCGCACGCGATGAAAGTCGCGCGCGGCAAGCTGCCGGAAGACGCCGCGGAGCACGACAACTTCCGCGTGTTGCGCTACGTGGCGAAGATCACCATCAATCCGGCGATCGCGCAGGGCATCAGCCACGTGCTGGGCTCGGTCGAGGTCGGCAAGATGGCCGATCTGGTGCTGTGGGAGCCGCGCTTCTTCGGCGCCAAGCCGAAGCTGGTGATCAAGGGCGGGATGATCAACTGGGCGGTGATGGGCGATCCCAACGCGTCGCTGCCGACGCCGCAACCCACGTTCTACCGGCCGATGTTCGGCGCCATGGGCAAATCGCTGCAGGAAACCTGCGTCACCTTCGTCTCCGGCGCCGCGTTGCACGACGGTATCAAAGAGAAGCTGGGGCTGGAGCGGCAGGTGATGGCGGTGCATAACTGCCGGGCGATCTCCAAGCAGGACATGGTGCGCAATGCGGAAACGCCGCACATTGAGGTGGACCCCGAAACCTTCGCGGTCAAGGTCAACGGCGAACATGCCACGGTGAAGCCGATCGCCACCGCCGTGCTTAATCAACGCTACTTCTTCAGCTAGGAACCGCCGCTCATGATCGTAATTGAAAAGATACTCGGCAATATCAAACGGGATGCCGACTGGCGCGAGCGCTTGCAGCATGCCTCGCTGGACGTGCTGGCGCTGTCGCAGTGGGAGGCGCAGAAAAGCCGCTGCCGCAAAACGACCCGCGACGGCCAGGATCTTGGCATCTCCCTCGATCGTCATCAGGTGCTGGCCGACGGCGACGTGTTGCTCTGGGACGAAGCGAACCGCAGCGCGGTGGTGGTGCAGATGAACCTGCGCGACGTGATGGTCATCCATCTTGAGTCGTTGCTGGCGACCGATAGGGAGACGGTGCTGAAGACCGCGTTCGAACTGGGGCATGCGCTGGGCAATCAGCACTGGAAATCGGTCATCAAAGGGAATCGCATCTTTATTCCGCTGACGGTGGCGACCAAGGTGATGGATTCGGTGATGAAAACCCACGGCTTCCACGCGTTGCCTTATTCGTTCGTGAAGGGCGAAAGCATTTTGCCGCATTTGACCCAGCCCGAAGCGCGCTTGCTGTTCGGCGGCGCGGAGGATTCCGCCACCCATGTGCATGTCGACAGCCCCTTCCTCGGCCAGCATGTGATCAAACTGAAATGAACGCCGTCCAGTTGATTCGCATCCTGCAGTTTGCCGACTCGGTGCTGCCGGTGGGGGCGTTCGCCTTTTCCAACGGCGTCGAGTCGGCGATCCAGGCCGGCATCGTGCGCGATGCCGACACGCTGCAGTCGTTCACCCGCACTGCCTTGCAACAGGCGGCGGGCGGCGACGGCCGGGCGGTGGCGGCGGCCTGCCGGGCGCTGCAGGCGGGCGATCGCGAGGCGGCGATCGGCCACGACTGGGCGCTGTTCAACCGCAAGCTGAACGAAGAGGGCCGCAACATGGTGGTGCGGATGGGAAAAAAGCTGGCGGAAATGGCGGCGGCCATTTGCGACGAACCCGAGGTGGTCTGGTGGCTTGAGCAGATCAAAACCGGCCGCGCCGCCGGCACCTATCCGGTGACGCAGGCGGTGGTGATGACGGCGCTGGGCGCCGGCCCGCGCGAGGTGGCGGTGATGCATCAGTACGGCGTGGCGATGACCATTCTCAGCGCCGCCATGCGCCTGATGCGCGTCACCCATATCGACACCCAACGCATCCTGTTTCAACTCAACCGGGACATCGACGTTTTTTGCGACGAAGCCGAACGCGGCGGCGTTGAACAAATGGCCTCTTACGCGCCGGTGACCGATGTCCTGGCCGCGCTGCACGTCGGCGCGTTTACCCGACTGTTCAGCAACTAATAAAAGGAACGATCAGAGTGAAAAAAATTACCCGCATCGGTATCGGCGGCCCGGTAGGCTCGGGCAAAACCGCGATCATTGAAGTTATCACGCCGCGCCTGATCGAGCGCGGCATCAGCCCGCTGATCATCACCAACGACATCGTCACCACCGAAGACGCCAAACAGGTCAAGCGTACGCTCAAGGGGATCCTGGACGAGGAAAAAATTCTGGGCGTGGAAACCGGCGCTTGCCCGCATACCGCGGTGCGTGAGGATCCGAGTATGAATATCGCGGCGGTAGAGGAGATGGAGGCCCGCTTCCCGGAAAGCGACGTGGTGATGATCGAGAGCGGCGGCGATAACCTGACGCTGACCTTCAGCCCGGCGCTGGCGGACTTTTACATCTATGTCATCGACGTCGCCGAAGGGGAAAAGATCCCGCGCAAAAACGGCCCGGGCCTGGTGCAGGCCGACATCCTGGTGATCAACAAAATCGATCTGGCCCCCTATGTCGGCGCCAGCCTGGCGGTGATGGAGCATGACACTCGCGTGGTGCGCGGCGAGCGGCCTTATATTCTCACCAACTGCAAAACCGGCGAAGGCATCGACGAGCTGGTGAACATGATCATGCGTGATTTCCTGTTCACCCATGCGCCGTCGGCGGCGGTATGACGGCGGTCAGCGAAGCCGCGAGGCGCGTCGCGCAGCTTGGCGCCGAGGCGCCGGAGCTGGCCGATTATCAGGATGAGCCGCCGCAGATGGCCAGCGGCGGCGTGGGCAAAACCGGCTATCTGAGGCTGGGGTTTGCGCTAAGCGGGCATCGCAGCGTGCTGCGGCAGATGGAGCGCCGTGTGCCGTTTCTGGTGCAGCGGGCACTGTATTGGGATGAAGCGCTGCCGCAGATGCCGTGCGTGTTCGTCATCTCCACCTCGGGGTGCATCTTGCAGGGCGATCGTCTGACGCTCGAGGTACAGGTCGCCCCCCAGGCCTGCGGGCATGTCACCACCCAGTCGGCGACCAAGATCCACACCATGGAAAATAACTACGCGGCGCAGATGCAGACGCTGACGCTCGAAGAGGGCAGCTACCTGGAGATGATGCCCGATCCGGTGATCCCCCACTGCGGTTCGCGCTTCATTACCGATACCCGCATTACGCTGCACCCGACGGCGACGCTGCTCTACGGCGAGATCCTGATGTCGGGGCGCAAACACCATCAGGCGGATCGCGGGTTCAGGTTCGACGTGTACTCCTCGCGCATCAGCGCCTGCCGCCCCGAGGGCAAAACGCTGTTTGTCGAACGCTATGTGCTGGAACCGCATAAACACCCGCTGAATGAGGTCGGCGTGATGGGGCCGTTCGACGTATTCGGCAATGTGATCCTGCTGACGCCGCCCGAGCACCATCAGCGGATCCTCGAGCGCATCGCGCCCCATTATGACGAGGCTGAAGGGATCGCCAGCGGCGTCAGCCAGCTGCCCAACGAGTGCGGGCTGATCTTTAAGGCCCTGGGTAAAGAGGCGCGCCAGGTGAAGGCGGCCATTCGCGTTTTCTGGCGCGTCGCCCGGGAAGAGATCCTGGGCGTGACGCTGCCCGAGCCCTTTCTCTGGCGCTAATCTGCAGCGGGATACGGTCATGACGACAAGGTGGAGTTGGGCCGGGCTGTGCGCCCGCAGCCGGGCAGCAACGGCGGTGGATACGGTGCTGCGCGGCTGTTCACAGGTGATGTTTCAAAATAATCCGTTGACCGGATTGCTGTTTTTTATCGCCATTTTCGTGGGCGCCTGGGAAGAAGGGCTGCCGCAGGTGGCCTTCGGCTGCCTGTTGGGCACCGCTGCGGCGACGCTGAGTGCGGCGTGGCTGGTGGACGATCGCGCTGCGTTGCGCAGCGGCCTGTATGGCTATAACGGCTGCCTGGTCGGCGCCGCGCTGCCGACCTTTTTGCTGCCCTCTGGCTGGCTGTGGATAGGCGTGATGTTCAGCAGCACGATTTCGGTGATCGTCACCGTCGGCCTCAATCGGCTGTTACGCGCCTGGAAGATCGCCGCGCTGACCGCGCCTTTCGTACTGACCACCTGGACGGTGCTGCTGGCCAGTTATCCGTTCAGCCATCTGCGGCATGTGCGGTTGCCGGCGGCGGGCATCCCGGCCGATGGCGCGGTGTTCAACGCGCATGTCGGCGTCGCGGAGATGCTAAGCGGCGCGTTGCACGGCGTCTCGCAGGTTTTTTTGTGCAGCAGCGTGGGCGGCGGCCTGCTGCTGTTGCTCGGGCTGGCGGTTTCGTCGCCGCGCGCGATGCTGCTGGGCTTTTTCGGCGCGTTGCTGGCGGTGGCCACATCGCTGACGATCGGCGCCGATCCGCAGGCGGTCTTCGCCGGCCTGTACGCCTTCAGCGCGGTGCTGACGGCGGTGGCGCTGGGCTCCGTCTTCAACCCACCCGGCCGGCGGGTGCTGATCTATACGCTGCTCGGCGTGATTTTCACGGTGCTGGTGCAGGGGGCTTTCAATACCCTGCTGGCCCCGCTGGGCATACCGTCGCTGACCATGCCGTTCGTGATCGCGTCCTGGCTGTTTTTGAGCGCCAATCCGGCGGTGATCGCGGTGCGGCGCTAACCCATCGATTTGAACATAACGATAAAACAGGAGTGTGGATATGGCGGTAATTTCCGAAGGATTGCACGGCGCGGCCCGGCGGCGGGCGGTGTACTTGTTGCTGGGGCTGGTGGCGGTCAACGTCGTCGTCTGGCTGCTGGCGCTGGCGGTGTTCAACGACAACGCCGCGCTGATGGGCACCGCCTTGCTGGCCTACAGCTTTGGCCTGCGCCATGCGGTGGACGCCGACCACATCGCCGCGATCGACAATGTGACCCGCAAGCTGATGCAGCAGGGCAAAACGCCGGTGGCGGTCGGCACCTTCTTCTCGCTTGGCCACTCGACCATCGTGGTGCTGGCCTCGGCCGCCATTGCCGCCACGGCGATGATGTTCAGCCGCCAGATGGGCTGGTTTCACGAAACCGGCGGCCTGATCGGCACGCTGGTGTCCTCGTTGTTTTTGCTGACGGTGGCCTTTATCAATCTGCTGGTGCTGATCTCCGTGTGGCGTACTTTCCGGCAGGTGAAAGCGGGCGAGCTGCCGGCGCATCAATCGCTGGATCTGCTGATGAGCGGCGGCGGTGTGCTGGCGCGCTGTTTCCGCCCGCTGTTCAGGCTGGTGAACCAGAGCTGGCACATGTACCTGGTGGGTTTCTTGTTTGGCCTGGGCTTTGACACCGCCACCGAGGTCGGGCTGCTGGGGATTTCCGCCGCCGGCGCCGGCCATGGCATGAACCTGTGGAGCATCATGCTGTTCCCGGCGCTGTTCGCCGCCGGCATGGCGCTGATCGACTCCATCGACAACTTCGTGATGATTGGCGCTTACGGTTGGGCGTTCTCCAAACCGATACGCAAGCTGTACTACAACATGACCATCACGGCGGCGTCGGTGATCATCGCGGTGTTTATCGGCGGTATCGAAGCGCTCGGGCTCATCGCCGACAAGCTGGCGCTGTCCGGCCCGCTGTGGGACGCCGTCGCGCGGCTCAACGATCATCTGGGGGAGATGGGCTATTGGGTGATCGCCGTGTTCATCTTCTGCTGGCTGGTGTCGGTGGTGAATTACCGCCTGCGCGGCTACGACAAGCTGACGGTCAGCGGTTGAAAAGACGGGTGCTCGTGGATCCTGCCTGACACCATCAGCCAACGGGCGGGGCGGTGCGCAGTTTGTGATGCAAGAAAAGAAAAAGGGGCGATGATGATCGCCCCTTGGATGCGTGGAGTGGGAATTGGCGTTAAGCCGCTTCGGTCTGCTGTTGGCGCTTAGACTGCGCCGCCGGCTTTTCCGGCTTGGCGGCCGCCAGCGCGTCCGGCGCAAAGTCGTCCACGTTGATGGAGCGCAGACGGCTCTCTTCGGCTTTCACCAGGATCTTCGCCTCGTCGGCGCTGATCTTGCCTTCTTCCAGCGCGCGTTCCGCCAAACGATCCAGACGGGTGAACGGCAGGTTTTTGCCGGCCGCCTTGCACAGACGTTCGTGAATCGGCTCGGCGGCCATCACGTCGGCCAGCGCCGCTTCCAGCAGGCCGATTGGGTTATGCTCGCTCGGCGTCAGGTACTGGCCGCGCCCCAGACGGCTGCGGGTGGCGGAAGGCACCTGCAGGATCTTGGCCAACTGGTGATCCAGACGATCGGACGGTGCGGTATGCACACGGCCGAGCGGGAAGACCACGAAGCGCATCGCGCCGGCGATAAAGCGGTTCGGGAAGTTACGCAGCAGGTCATCCAGCGCCTGTTCGGCTTTATGCAGGCTGTCTTGCACGCCCCAATGCACCAGCGGCAGATCTTCTTTCTGACGGCCTTCGTCGTCAAAGCGTTTCAGCACGGCGGAAGCCAGGTACATCTGGCTGAGGATATCCCCCAGGCGAGCGGAGATGCGCTCACGGCGCTTCAGGCTGCCGCCCAGCACGCCCATGGAAACGTCTGACAGCAACGCCAGGTTGGCGCTCAGGCGGTTCAACTGCTGATAGTAACGACGGGTCGCGTCCTTGGTCGGCGTGGCGCTGGTGCGGCCGTTGGTCAGGCCCAGCCAGAAGCTGCGTACCTTGTTGCTGCCGACGTGGCCCAGATGGCCGAACAGCGATTTATCGAAGGCGTTCAGATCGTTGCTCTGCGCCGCCGCCATTTCATCCAGCACATAAGGATGGCAGCGGATCGCGCCTTGACCGAAGATCATCATGGTGCGGGTCAGGATGTTCGCGCCTTCCACCGTGATGGCGATCGGTGCGCCCTGATAGGCGCGAGCCAGGAAGTTGGATTCGCCGAGCATGATGCCTTTACCGCCGGCGATGTCCATGGCGTCAACGATCGACTGCTGGCCGCGGTGCGTACAGTGGTATTTGACGATGGCCGACAGCACGGCCGGCTTCTCGCCCTGCACCAGCGCATAGGTGATCAGCGAAGCGGCGGCGTCCATCACATAGGTGTTGCCGGCGATGCGCGCCAACGGCTCTTCGATCCCTTCCATCTTGCCGATGGAGATCTTGAACTGACGGCGAATGTGCGCGTAGGCACCGGTCGCCAGGGCGATGGATTTCAGGCTGCCGGTAGAGTTGGACGGCAGGGTGATGCCGCGACCGACCGACAGACACTCAACCAGCATGCGCCAGCCCTGGCCGGCCATTTTCGGGCCGCCGATGATGTAATCGATCGGCACGAACACGTCGGTGCCGCGGGTCGGGCCGTTTTGGAACGGCACGTTCAGCGGGAAGTGGCGGTTGCCGATCTCCACGCCCGGCGTGCTGGTCGGGATCAGCGCACAGGTGATGCCCGGGGATTCGTTGTCGCTCAGCAGGCGGTTCGGGTCATGCAGTTTGAACGCCAGGCCCAGTACGGTGGCGACCGGCGCCAGCGTGATGTAGCGCTTGTTCCAGGTCAGGCGCATGCCCAGTACCTGCTTGCCTTGCCATTCGCCCATGCACACGGTGCCGACGTCCGGAATGGCACCGGCATCGGAACCCGCTTCCGGGCTGGTCAGCGCGAAGCAAGGGATCTCGTCGCCGCGCGCCAGGCCCGGCAGATAGTGGTTTTTCTGTTCTTCGGTGCCGTAGTGCTGCAGCAGTTCGCCCGGGCCGAGGGAGTTCGGCACGCCGACGGTGATCGCCAGGATGCCGGAAACGCCGGCCAGTTTTTGCAGCACCTGCGCCTGAGCATAAGGAGAGAATTCCAGGCCGCCGTACTCTTTCTTGATGATCATCGCGAAGAAACGGTGTTCTTTCAGGTACGCCCAGAGTTCAGGCGGCAGATCGGCCAGTTCGTGGGTGATCTGGAAGTCGTTGGCCATGCGGCAGGCTTCTTCCACCGGGCCGTCGATAAACGCCTGCTCTTCTTCCGTCAGGCGCGGTTTCGGGTAGCTGTGCAGCTTGTTCCAGTCCGGCGCGCCGCGGAACAGATCGCCTTCCCACCAGGTGGTGCCGGCGTCGATCGCCTCCTTCTCGGTAGTGGACATCGGCGGCATCACCTTGCGGAAGGCGCGCAGCGCCGGTGCGGAGAGCAGGGAACGGCGCAGGGAGGAAAGGTTCAGCGGCAGCAGCACGATCGCCAGCGGCAGCAACAGCCAGAAACTCCACAGGCCAATCGCGCCCATGGCGGCGGTGTACGCCACCAGGATCAGGCTGCTGAGGGTAAGGTTCACTCGGTGGTAGAACACCACGCCGAGGAGAGCCAGTAAAACGACAATACTAAGAACCATCATAAGAAGCTCCGAAGTAGTAAGAGGTCTGACCTGTTGTGTGTATGTAATAGGTTTTAGTACAAGGCAGAATTTTTATCAATGCGTTTACAGTTTAATTACAACTCAGGTCACAAACTGACAGCACCAATCATCAAAAACCTCTCCGCTTCCCTAACCGGCGCGCTGTTTGGCTGAGAATGCTTCTCGCTGTTTCCGCGATCCGGTACACTGCGGAGCGGAAGATTTGACGATAACAAGAGGTTCCTCATGTACCACGACCTTATTCGCAGTGAACTGAACGAAGCGGCTGATACCCTGGCGAAATTTATCAATGACGACGCCAACATCGACGCCATTCAACGCGCGGCGGTGCTGCTGGCGGACTCCTTCAAAGCCGGCGGTAAAGTGATTTCCTGCGGCAACGGCGGTTCCCATTGCGACGCGATGCACTTCGCCGAAGAGCTGACCGGCCGCTACCGCGAAAACCGCCCGGGCTACCCGGCGATTGCCATCTCGGACGTCAGCCACCTGTCCTGCGTCAGCAACGATTTCGGCTATGAGTATGTGTTCTCCCGCTATGTGGAAGCGGTCGGCCGCGAAGGTGACGTGCTGTTGGGCATTTCCACCTCCGGCAACTCCGGCAACATCATCAAGGCCATCGACGCGGCGCGCGCCAAAGGGATGAAAGTGATCACCCTGACCGGCAAGGACGGCGGCAAGATGGCGGGTTCCGCCGATGTGGAAATTCGCGTGCCGCACTTCGGCTACGCCGACCGCATTCAGGAAATCCACATCAAAGCGATTCACATCTTGATTCAGCTGATCGAAAAAGAGATGGTTAAGGCTTGATAGCCTGCGGGGAGCTGCGGCTCCCCATGAATAAGACCGCGGGTGCCGCATGCTGCGCTCGCACAGCCTGTGTCAGTGTGGTTAAGGAGTGCTGGCGATGTGTGAACTGCTCGGGATGAGCGCAAACGTACCGACCGATATCTGCTTCAGCTTTACCGGCCTGGTACAGCGCGGCGGCCGCACCGGGCCGCATAAGGATGGCTGGGGCATTACCTTCTATGAAGGGAACGGCTGCCGCACATTCAAGGATCCGCAGCCGAGCTTCAACTCGCCGATCGCCCGCCTGGTGCAGGACTACCCGATCAAGTCCTGTGCGGTGGTGTCCCATATTCGCCAGGCCAACCGCGGCGAAGTGGCGCTGGAAAACACCCACCCGTTCACCCGTGAACTGTGGGGCCGCAACTGGACCTACGCGCACAACGGCCAATTGAAAGGCTACCGTCAGCTGGATACTGGCACGTTTCGCCCGGTCGGCCAGACCGACAGCGAATACGCATTCTGTTGGCTGCTGCACCAGCTGGCGCTGAAATACCCGCGCACTCCGAGCCAGTGGCCGGCGGTTTTCCGCTACATCGGCCTGCTGGCGAGCCAGCTGCGCAAGAAAGGGGTGTTCAACATGCTGTTGTCGGACGGGCGCTTCGTGATGGCCTATTGCTCCACCAACCTGTATTGGATCACGCGCCGCGCGCCGTTCGGCAAGGCGACGCTGCTCGATCAGGACGTGGAAATCGATTTTCAGCAGCAGACCACACCGAACGATGTGGTCACGGTGATCGCCACCCAACCGCTGACCGCCAACGAAACCTGGCACAAGATTGAGCCAGGCGAATTCGCGTTATTTCACTTCGGTGAGCGGCTTGTTCTGAGCGAAGGGGTTGGTGTTGGGCGCCGGGCTGGCTGACGCGTACTGCGTCATCTGGCCGCTGCTCATCAACGGTTGACCCAGCACATACTGGCCGTTATCTACGGTCATCATCGGCGGCTGGTGGTTCTTCGCGAAGTAATCGTAGCCCGGTTTCAGCTGGCGCCAGAAGGCGATATAGCTGGATGATGCATGGCGCTTGAGGTTCTGATCGGTCATGCGGAACGGGTAGATGCTGATGTCGACGCGGCTTTGGCCATAGGCGAAGGCGGCTTCAACGTAGCGATAGATTTCATCCATATAGGTGTTGGTCATCGCGTAGCAACCGATCGATTTGCATTCACCGTGGATCATCAGATAAGCGCCGGAATAGCCCTGCGACTTATCGTAATCATTAGGGAAACCAATATTTATCGCCCGATAATACTTGCTGTCGGGTTTCAGATGGCGCGCGTCGACGCTATAAAAGCCTTCCGGACTTTTAAAGTCGCCTTCACGGCGTTTAGGACCCAGCCCACCGGAGAAATTACAGATCGGGAACGTATTGACCAGGCGGAATTCATTGCCCATTTTGGCATACAATTCCAGCTTGCGTTCCTCTTTGAAGATCTGAATATAGACCGGTGAACCCAATAATTGCTGTTTAACTACCGGCGCTTCCGGTACCTGCTCGCTGGCGCTGCAGGCCGTGATCATCGGCATAGAAACAAGCATCGCAAACAACAGCGCGATTTTGCTCATTATTATTCCTGCTTATATTTATCTGCCGGCGCAATGACGTTGGCCAGCATGCCACTGATTATTGTTTTTACTGCTGCAAAACACCGCCAGATTACCAGCGCGTTTATTTTTAGCAATACGTGATATGTATAAAAAAACGACAAAGCTCGATAAAAGTGAAATGACCGGCAGATTTTAACGATAAGTAGTGAAAAACAGGCGAAATTTAATTGCGTTTGCTTGACCCAAGTCACTACGGAACGCAGAACAATGTTGCGAACAATGTTAATATTCCCCCTTCAATTTAACGCGCTGTGGCGATTGGAGCGGCAGGAGTTATGGCATATAACCCGTCCGTTTTGATGGTTATTGGGCTACGGGCCGTTAACACATCGACTGTCGCGCAAACAACGGAAAGGGGGAAATCAAGGGAATGCGCGTTACCCCTGTTTTTTACTGCGAGAAAGTTCATGTTGGGCGTGCCGTCGTGCGCACTGCCCGGCAATCCTGGCATCGTCAGCACCCGCCTCTGGGGCCGGGCAGACGTGTAAACCAAACTACATCGTATAAATCCTATGATTAAGATCAGAAAAGGGTTAGATCTGCCGATAGCCGGGGCTCCGGTTCAGGCGATCCAAGACGGCCCGAACATTCAGCATGTTGCCCTGCTTGGGGAAGAGTATGTCGGAATGCGTCCCTCCATGCTGGTGCAGGAAGGCGATACCGTTAAGAAAGGCCAGGCGTTGTTCGAAGATAAGAAAAACCCCGGGGTTTTCTTCACGGCTCCCGCCAGCGGCCGTATCGCCGCGATTAACCGCGGCGAGCGCCGCGTATTGCAATCGGTGGTGATTGCGCTGGAAAACGGCGGCGACGAGCAGCTCGAGTTTGCGCACTACCCGCTGGGTGAGTTGGCCCAGCTGCCGCGCGAACAGGTCGAGAGCGAACTGATCGCCAGCGGCCTGTGGACCGCGCTGCGCACCCGTCCGTTCAGCAAAACGCCGAGCCCCGGCAGTGAAGCGCGCGCTATTTTTGTTACCGCCATGGATACCCAGCCGCTGGCCGCCGCTCCGCAGGTGATCATCGCCGAACAGCAGGCGGCGTTCAACGCCGGGCTGGTGGTGTTGGCGCGCCTGACGGCGGGCAAGGTACACGTATGCCACGCCGCCGGCGCCTCGGTTGGCCAGCAGAGCGGCCCGCAGATCGCCTACAGCGAATTCGCCGGCCCACATCCCGCCGGGCTGGTGGGCACCCACATTCACTTCCTGGAACCGGTCAGCCTGAAGAAAACCGTTTGGCACATTGGCTACCAGGACGTCATCGCCATCGGCACGCTGTTCACCACCGGTAAGCTCGATACCCGCCGGGTCGTGGCGCTGGCCGGGCCACAGGTGGCGCAGCCGGCGCTGCTGCGCACCCGCCTGGGCGCCTGCCTCGATGAGCTGACCGCCGGCCGCCTGAAAGACGGCGAGAACCGGGTGATCTCCGGTTCGGTGCTGAACGGCATGCACGCCGCCGGGCCGAATGCCTGGCTCGGCCGCTTCCACTCGCAGGTGTCGGTGCTGGAAGAAGGACGCGACAAAGAGCTGTTCGGTTGGATCGTGCCTTCGCCGAACAAGTTCTCCATTACCCGCACCACGCTGGGCCACTTCCTGAAGAACAAACTGTTCGCCTTCTCGACCACCACTAACGGCGGCGAGCGCGCCATGGTGCCGATCGGCAACTACGAGCGGGTGATGCCGCTGGATATTTTGCCGACGCTGCTGCTGCGCGATCTGCTGGCGGGCGACAGCGACAGCGCGCAGGCGCTGGGCTGTCTGGAACTGGACGAGGAAGATCTGGCGCTGTGCACCTTCGTTTGCCCCGGCAAGTATGAGTACGCGCCGGTGCTGCGCGAGGTGCTGACCAAGATTGAGCAGGAAGGATAACCGATGGGCCTGAAGAATTATTTTGAGAAGATAGAGCATCACTTCACGCCGGGCGGCAAACTGGAAAAGTGGTACCCGCTGTATGAAGCGACCACCACGGTGTTTTATACCCCCGGCACGGTGACGCGCGGCGCTTCGCACGTGCGCGACGCCATCGATTTGAAACGCATGATGATCCTGGTGTGGCTGGCGGTGTTCCCGGCGATGTTCTGGGGCATGTACAACGTCGGCCAGCAGGCGATCCCGGCGCTGCATCATCTGTACAGCGGCGACGAGCTGCAACAGGTGTTGGCGGGCGACTGGCATTATCGCCTGGCGCAGTGGCTCGGTGCCTCGCTGGCGGCTGATGCCGGCTGGGTCAGCAAGATGGTGCTGGGTGCCTGTTACTTCCTGCCGATCTACGCCGTGGTGTTTATCGTCGGCGGCTTCTGGGAAGTGCTGTTCGCCATTATCCGCAAGCATGAGGTCAACGAAGGCTTCTTCGTCACCTCTATCCTGTTCGCGCTGATCGTGCCGCCGACCCTGCCGCTGTGGCAGGCCGCGCTGGGCATCACCTTCGGCGTGGTGGTGGCCAAAGAGATCTTCGGCGGCACCGGGCGCAACTTCCTCAACCCGGCGTTGGCCGGCCGCGCCTTCCTGTTTTTCGCCTATCCGGCGCAGATCTCCGGCGATCTGGTGTGGACCTCGGCAGACGGTTTCTCCGGCGCGACGCCGCTGGCGCAGTGGAGCGCAGGCGGGGCGCACAGCCTGAGCAACGTGGCCACCGGCCAGTCCATCAGCTGGATGGACGCTTTTCTGGGCAACATTCCCGGCTCCATCGGTGAAGTGTCCACGCTGATGATCCTGATCGGCGGGGCGATTATCCTGTTCGGCCGCGTGGCCTCCTGGCGCATCGTCGCCGGCGTGATGCTCGGCATGGTGGCTTCCGCCTTGCTGTTCAACGCCATCGGTTCCGATACCAACCCGATGTTCGCCATGCCGTGGTACTGGCATCTGGTGTTGGGCGGCTTCGCCTTCGGCATGATCTTTATGGCGACCGACCCGGTTTCCGCCTCCTTCACCAACAAGGGGAAATGGTGGTACGGCATTCTGATCGGCGTGATGTGCGTGCTGATCCGGGTGGTCAACCCCGCCTATCCGGAAGGCATGATGCTGGCGATCCTGTTCGCCAACCTGTTCGCACCGCTGTTCGATTATCTGGTGGTGCAGGCCAACATCAAGCGGAGAAAAGCCCGTGGCGAATGAAGCGAAAAACGACGGCATCGGTAAAACGCTGCTGGTGGTGCTGCTGCTGTGTCTGGTGTGTTCAGTGGTGGTGGCGGGCTCCGCCGTCGGCCTGAAGTCCAAACAGCAGGAGCAAAAGCTGCTCGATAAGCAGCGCAATATCCTCGACGTAGCCGGCCTGTTGCAGCCGAAAATGGAGAGCGAGCAGGTCAAGAGTCTGTACAGCGAGCGCATCGAGCCGCGTCTGGTGGATCTGAGCAGCGGCGAGTTTGTCGCCGGTAAGGCGGCG
The DNA here is from genome assembly GCF_024160145.1 of Serratia nevei. Lineage (GTDB taxonomy): Bacteria > Pseudomonadota > Gammaproteobacteria > Enterobacterales > Enterobacteriaceae > Serratia > Serratia nevei_A. Next base: position 6,550 of record NZ_JAMYWQ010000044.1, on the reverse strand, counting down.
TTCGATCTGGGCGCTGCGCTGCGCGACGACGCCAAAAGCGTGGCGTTGACGGCGGGCGACGATCCGGCCGGCATCAAGCGCCGCAGCAATCAGGCGGAAATTTACCTGGTGCGCGATGAAAGTGGCCAGGTGAACAAGATTGTGCTGCCGGTATACGGCACCGGTCTGTGGTCGATGATGTACGCCTTCGTGGCGCTGGATAACGACGGCAACACGGTCAAGGGCATCACCTACTACGACCAGGGGGAAACTCCAGGGCTGGGTGGTGAGGTCGAGAACCTGGCCTGGCGCCAGCAGTGGGTCGGCAAGCAGCTGTTCGACGATAACGGCCAGCCGGCGATCCGCGTGGTGAAAGGCGGCGCGCGTCAGGGGGATGTGCACGGGGTGGACGGCCTGTCCGGCGCCACGCTGACCTCCAACGGCGTGCAGCATACGTTTGATTTCTGGTTGGGCGAGCACGGCTTCGGCCCGTTCCTGAAAAAAGTTCGTGAAGGAGCGCTGAAAAATGGCTGATTCCAAAGAGATAAAACGGGTCCTGCTGGGGCCGCTGTTCGACAATAACCCGATTGCGCTGCAGGTGCTGGGCGTCTGTTCGGCGCTGGCGGTGACCACCAAGCTGGAGACGGCGGTGGTGATGACCATTGCGGTGACGCTGGTCACGGCGTTCTCCAGCTTCTTCATCTCGCTGATCCGTCATCATATTCCCAACAGCGTGCGCATCATCGTGCAGATGGCGATCATTGCCTCGCTGGTGATCGTGGTCGATCAGCTGTTGCGCGCCTATGCGTTCGAGATCTCCAAGCAGCTGTCGGTGTTCGTTGGTCTTATCATCACCAACTGTATCGTGATGGGGCGCGCCGAGGCTTACGCCATGAAGTCGCCGCCGATCGAGAGCTTTATGGACGGCATCGGCAACGGGCTGGGCTACGGGGTGATCCTGGTGCTGGTCGGTTTCCTGCGCGAGCTGATCGGCTCCGGCAAGCTGTTCGGCGTCCCGGTGCTGGAAACGGTGCAGAACGGCGGCTGGTATCAGCCGAACGGCCTGTTCCTGCTGGCGCCGAGCGCGTTCTTCATCATCGGCCTGCTGATCTGGGTGCTGCGCACTCTGAAGCCGGCGCAGATCGAAAAGGAGTAAAGGCCGATGGAACACTATATCAGCCTGTTTGTGCGCGCGGTGTTCGTCGAGAACATGGCGCTGGCGTTCTTCCTCGGGATGTGTACCTTCCTGGCGGTGTCGAAGAAGGTCTCGACCGCGTTTGGCCTGGGCATCGCGGTGACCATTGTGCTCGGCATTTCGGTGCCGGTGAACAACCTGGTCTACAACCTGATCCTGCGCGACGGCGCGCTGGTGGAAGGCGTCGATCTGAGCTTCCTCAACTTCATCACCTTCATCGGCGTGATCGCGGCGCTGGTGCAAATTTTGGAGATGATCCTCGATCGTTTCTTCCCGTCGCTGTATAACGCGCTCGGCATCTTCCTGCCGCTCATCACCGTGAACTGCGCCATCTTCGGCGGCGTGTCCTTCATGGTGCAGCGCGACTACAACTTCGCCGAATCGGTGGTGTACGGCATCGGCTCCGGCACCGGCTGGATGCTGGCGATCGTCGCCATGGCGGGGATCCGCGAAAAACTCAAGTATGCCAACGTGCCGGCGGGACTGCGCGGCCTGGGCATTACCTTTATCACCACCGGACTGATGGCGCTGGGCTTCATGTCCTTCTCCGGTGTTCAGTTGTAAAGGCGGGAAGAATTTATGGAAATTATTTTAGGCGTAGCCATGTTCACCACCATCGTGATGGTGCTGGTGTTGCTGATCCTGTTCGCCAAATCGAAGCTGGTGAACACCGGCGACATCGCGGTGGAGATCAACGGCGATCTGGATAAGAGCTTCCATGCGCCGGCGGGCGACAAGCTGCTCAACGTGCTCTCCAGCCAGGGGATTTTCGTCTCCTCGGCCTGCGGTGGCGGCGGTTCCTGCGGTCAGTGTCGGGTGGTAATCAAAGAGGGCGGCGGCGATATCCTGCCGACCGAGCTTTCGCACATCAACAAGCGCGAAGCGAAAGAGGGTTGCCGCCTGGCGTGCCAGGTGAACGTGAAGCAGAACCTGAAGATCGAGCTGCCGGAAGAGATCTTCGGCGTGAAGAAATGGGAGTGCGAGGTTATCTCCAACGATAACAAAGCCACCTTTATCAAAGAGCTGAAGCTGAAGATCCCCGATGGCGAGGACGTGCCGTTCCGCGCGGGCGGCTTCATTCAGATCGAAGCCCCGGCGCACGACATCAGCTACGCCAACTTCGACGTGCCGCAGGAGTATCGCGGCGACTGGGACAAATTCAACCTGTTCCGCTACCGCTCGACGGTGAACGACACCACGGTGCGTGCCTACTCGATGGCCAACTACCCGGAAGAGAAGGGCATCATCATGCTCAACGTGCGTATCGCCACACCGCCGCCGAACAAGCCGGACGTGCCGCCGGGCATCATGTCTTCCTATATCTGGTCGCTGAAAGCCGGTGACAAGGTGACGATCTCCGGGCCGTTCGGCGAGTTCTTCGCCAAGGACACTGACGCCGAAATGATCTTCATCGGCGGCGGCGCGGGCATGGCACCGATGCGTTCGCACATCTTCGATCAGCTCAAGCGCCTGAACTCGAAGCGCAAGATCACCTTCTGGTACGGTGCGCGTTCGCTGCGCGAGATGTTCTATGAAGACGACTTCAACCAGCTGCAGGCGGAGAACGACAACTTCACCTGGCACGTGGCGCTGTCGGATCCACAGCCGGAAGATAACTGGACCGGCTACACCGGCTTTATCCATAATGTTCTGCTGGAGAACTACCTGAAGAACCACCCGGCGCCGGAGGACTGCGAGTTTTACATGTGCGGGCCGCCGATGATGAACGCTGCGGTGATCAAGATGCTCAAAGATCTGGGCGTCGAAGACGAAAATATCATGCTGGATGACTTTGGTGGCTAAATGCGCGCATTGGCGATGAAGAACTGGCTGACGGGCGTGGCGCTGAGCGCCACCCTGCTGCTGACCGGCTGCGGGCCGGAACAGGTGGATCTGACGGGTAAAACCATGGGCACCTCGTATTCGATCCGTTACGTGACCGGCGACGATACGCCGTCGGCGCGCGAGATGCAGGCGGAGATCGATAAACGGCTGGAGCAGGTGAACGACCAGATGTCCACCTACCGGCCGGATTCCGAGCTGAGCCGCTTCAACGCCAGCCGCGACATTGACCGGCCGTTCCCGGTTTCGCCGGCGACCGCAGAGGTGGTGCGCGAAGCGCTGCGCATCAACCGCGTCACCGATGGCGCGCTGGATGTGACCGTCGGGCCGTTGGTCAACCTATGGGGCTTCGGCCCGGAAGGGCGGCCGGATAAAGTGCCGAGCGAAGCGGAGCTGGCGCACCGCCGCGCCTGGACCGGCGCCGACAAACTGGCGGTGCAGGGCAGCGCGCTGGTGAAAAGCATCCCCGAGCTGTATGTCGACCTGTCGTCGATCGCCAAAGGATACGGCGTGGACGTGGTGGCGGAGTATCTGCAATCGCAACACGTGCAAAACTACATGGTGGATATCGGCGGCGAGGTGCGCACCCGCGGGCACAACGGCGAACAAAAGCCGTGGCGCATCGCCATCGAGCGCCCGACCGCCGGCACGCAGCAGCAGGCGCAGCTGGTGATCCAGCCGGGAGAGATGTCGATCGCCACCTCGGGTGACTATCGCAACTACTTCGAGCAGGAAGGGGTGCGCTATTCGCACACCATCGATCCGGTCACCGGCCGGCCGATCAACCACCGCCTGGTGTCGATCACCGTGCTGAGCCCGACCTGTATGACCGCCGACGGCCTGTCCACCGGCCTGAACGTGATGGGGCCGGAACGCGGCATGGCGCTGGCTAACCTGCTGGGCATCCCGGTGTTCATGATCGTGAAAACCGCCGACGGGTTTGAGGAGCGTTATTCGGATGCGTTCAAACCCTATCTGAAGAAGAGTTCGTGAGGTTGCTATGCTGACGGTATTCGCCGCCACCTTCGTGTTGTTCCTGCTGATCGTCGGCGGCATGTCGCTGGGCTACGTGTTCAAACGCAAAAGCCTGCAGGGCAGCTGCGGCGGCATCACCGCATTGGGGATGGAGAAAGTCTGCGACTGCCCGGAACCCTGCGATGCGCGCAAAAAGCGCGAAGCCAAAGCGGCACTGCGGCGCGAGCAGTTGGACAAGCACCGCATTCTGTAGCGAAAACCCGGCCTTGGCCGGGTTTTTTATTTCGCCTTGCGGAAGCTTTTTGCCTCGGCCGGTGAGTTGACCATCACGCCGTCGGCGCCCAGCGCCAGCGCCTGCTGATACTCCTGCGGCGAGTTGACGCCGAACAGGATGATGTGCGCCGGGCCCTGCGAGCGGAAACAGTCCATCGACTCTTTATCCCAGGTTAGAAACGCCTTCGAACGCCCTTCGCCGAGGGTATATTTCTCCACCACTTCTACCTCCCGCTTCAGCTCCAGCCCGTACCAGCGCGGCTGCCGGTTGTCCGGTTTGACGTCGCACTGGTGCGCCATGGTGATGTTGGCCAGCAGCGTGCGGGTCTCGTCGCGGCTTTCAAAGCGCGGGATGGCCGGCGGCAGCGCCTGCAGGTATTTGACGTCGGTAGAATAGACGCGGGTGCGGTTCAGGCTGCCGGTGCTTTCCAGCGTCGCCAGCAGCGCCTGGCCAAACTGCGCCGGATCGGCGTCCGGGGATTTGATGTCCAGATAGAAGGTGACATGCGGAAACGCTTTAAGCACGTCGTCGAGCCGCGGAATGCCGATGCCCTGACCGCGGAACGGATGTGCGTCACCCCTGGCGAAGGCCCAGCCGGCATCGGTCTCGGCCAGCTGCGCGGCGGTATAGGAGGAAACCGGGCCCTGCCGGTTGGTCAACGCTTTCAGATCCGAAGGGCGATACAGCACGATGATGCCGTCTTTGGATTCCTGCAGGGTGATCCAGATGGCATCGGCGCCGTTTTTCAGCGCCGTTTCGATGGCGATGCGGGTGTTCTCCGGCGCATCGGCGGTGCCGCCGCGGTGGGCGACGATCGCCGGCGCGTGACCGGTAGCGCTGGCCGCCAGTGCGCTCAGCGACAGCGCGGAAGCCAGTAACAAATGAGAGAATCTGATCATGTAGGGTACCCTGTCGTTATCGTTGTGGTGAACCGCACGGATTGGCGGAAATCATACTATTGAAAAATTAAGCTTTTTTAACAACGCGGAAATATCTGACGGAAACGGCGCTTTCGTCGAACCCTGCGGCCTTGAGCTTTCGGTATCTGACTGTATACTTATACAGTGTTACTGGAGGGTGCGATGCGTAAAATCATTCATGTCGATATGGACTGCTTCTTCGCGGCGGTGGAAATGCGCGACGATCCCAGCCTGCGCGATATCCCGCTGGCGATTGGTGGCAGCGCCGATCGGCGCGGGGTGATCAGCACCGCCAACTACCCGGCGCGGCGCTACGGCGTGCACAGCGCCATGTCCACGGCGATGGCGCTCAAGCTGTGCCCGCATCTCACCCTGCTGCCGGGGCGCATGGCGGCCTACAAAGAGGCCTCGCTGCACATCCGTGAAATCTTCGCCCGCTATACCCCGTTGATCGAGCCGCTGTCGCTCGATGAAGCCTATCTCGACGTGACCGACAGTCCGCAATGCAACGGCTCGGCGACGCTGATCGCCCAGGAGATCCGCCAGGCGATCGCCGACGAACTGAACCTCACCGCGTCAGCCGGCGTGGCGCCGATCAAGTTTCTTGCCAAAATCGCCTCCGAGATGAACAAGCCGAACGGGCAATACGTGATCACGCCGGCGCAGGTGCCGGCGTTTTTGCAGCAGCTGCCGCTCAGCAAGATCCCCGGCGTCGGCAAGGTGACCGCCAAACGGCTGGAGGAAGTGGGGCTTATCACCTGCGCCGATGTGCAGCAATACGATCTGGCGCAGTTGCTCAAGCGCTTCGGCAAGTTCGGCCGGGTGCTGTGGGAGCGCTGCCAGGGTATCGATCGGCGTGAAATCACGGCGGAGCGGTTGCGCAAATCGGTGGGGGTGGAGCGCACGCTGGCGGAAGACATTCATGACTGGGAAGATTGCGAAACGCTGATTATCGACAAACTCTATCCCGAGCTGGAGATGCGTCTGCGCAAGGTGAAGCCGGATCTGCACATCGCCCGACAGGGCGTGAAGCTGAAGTTTCAGGATTTTCAGCAAACCACCCAGGAGCACGTGTTCCCGGTGCTGAACCGGCAGGATTTGCTGGAGGTGGCGCGGCAGGCGTGGCGCGAGCGGCGCGAAGGGCGCGGCGTGCGGCTGGTGGGATTGCATGTGACGCTGCTCGATCCGCAGCTGGAGCGGCAGCTGGCGCTGCCTTGGGAATAAAAAAGCCGGCGGTCGCCTAATGCCGATCGTTTAAGGATCAATTGACCGATCCTGTGGTTGCTGTACAAAGGGTCCATGGCATCGTCATGGACCCTTAAAATGGAACTTTCCCAGGCTCTTGGCATTATCAATTTCACCACA
>NZ_JAMYWQ010000043.1 GCF_024160145.1 Serratia nevei | reverse complement strand
CTTTTTCTTCTGGCGCGTTATCGATCTGGTCGAAAGCACGTGCAGAACCGCCGTAGGTTTTAGCCAGTACGGTAGTGATCGCTGCAGTCAGGGTAGTTTTACCGTGGTCAACGTGGCCGATAGTACCAACGTTAACGTGCGGTTTTGTACGTTCAAATTTTTCTTTAGACACGGCTATATTCCTTACTATAGCGCTCTCCCCTTCTGGAGAGAGCACGGGACTTTGGTTTTAACCCTGCGGCTTATTTGCCACGGGCTTCGATTACGGCCTGAGCGACGTTGTTCGGCGCATCATCATACTTCAGGAATTCCATGGTGTATGATGCACGACCTTTAGTCAGAGAACGCAGCTGAGTTGCGTAGCCGAACATTTCGGACAACGGTACTTCAGCGTGGATCTTAACGCCAGTCACTTCAGATTCCTGACCGCGCAGCATGCCGCGACGACGGCTCAAGTCACCGATAACGTCACCGGTGTTCTCTTCTGGAGTCTCAACTTCAACCTTCATGATAGGCTCAAGCAGAACTGGTTTCGCTTTCTTAAAGCCTTCTTTAAAGGCGATAGACGCGGCCAGTTTAAACGCCAGTTCAGAGGAGTCAACGTCGTGGTAAGAACCGAAGTGCAGACGAATACCCATGTCTACAACCGGGTAGCCAGCCAACGGACCAGACTTCAGCTGCTCCTGGATGCCTTTATCAACGGCAGGGATGTATTCGCCAGGAATTACGCCGCCTTTGATGTCGTTGATGAACTCGTAACCTTTCGGGTTAGAGCCCGGCTCCAGTGGGTACATGTCGATCACAACGTGACCGTACTGACCGCGACCACCAGACTGCTTGGCGTGCTTACCTTCAACATCGGTAATCTTCGCGCGAATCGCTTCGCGGTAAGCTACCTGAGGTTTGCCCACGTTAGCTTCAACGTTGAATTCACGCTTCATGCGGTCAACGATGATGTCGAGGTGCAGCTCACCCATACCGGCGATGATGGTCTGGTTAGACTCTTCGTCAGTCCATACGCGGAATGACGGGTCTTCTTTAGCCAGACGGCCCAGAGCCAGACCCATTTTTTCCTGGTCAGCTTTGGTTTTCGGTTCAACGGCGATAGAGATTACCGGCTCAGGGAATTCCATACGCTCCAGGATGATTGGAGAGTCTGGATCACACAGGGTGTCCCCGGTGGTCACGTCTTTCAGACCGATCGCAGCGGCGATGTCGCCTGCGCGAACTTCTTTGATCTCTTCACGCTTGTTGGCGTGCATCTGAACGATACGGCCGAAACGCTCACGCGCAGCCTTAACGGAGTTCAGCACGGTGTCGCCGGAGTTAACAACGCCGGAGTACACGCGGAAGAAGGTCAGGTTACCTACGAACGGGTCGGTAGCGATTTTGAACGCCAGAGCAGAGAACGGCTCGTCATCACTTGCGTGACGCTCAGCCGGAGTGTCTTTACCGTCGTCCAGGATACCGTTGATCGCAGGAACGTCAGTTGGTGCCGGCAGGTATTCGATTACCGCATCCAGCATCGCCTGTACGCCTTTGTTCTTGAACGCAGAACCACAGGTAACCAGGATGATTTCGTTGTTCAGCACGCGCTGACGCAGAGCGGATTTGATTTCTTCCTCGGTCAGCTCTTCGCCGCCCAGGTATTTTTCCATCAGCTCTTCGGAAGCTTCCGCAGCGGACTCGATCAGGTTCTGGCGCCATTCTTCAGCCAGATCCATCATGTCAGCCGGCACGTCTTCGTATTCGAAGGTTACGCCTGCGTCTTCTTCGTTCCAGTTGATCGCCTTCATCTTCACCAGGTCGATAACGCCGGTGAATTTGTCTTCTGCGCCGATAGCCAGCTGCAGAGGAACAGGGTTAGCGCCCAGACGAGATTTGATCTGGCCAACAACTTTCAGGAAGTTAGCACCCATACGGTCCATTTTGTTAACGAACGCGATACGTGGCACTTTGTATTTGTTAGCCTGACGCCATACGGTTTCAGACTGTGGCTGAACACCACCAACAGCACAGTAAACCATTACCGCGCCATCCAGCACACGCATGGAACGTTCTACTTCGATGGTGAAGTCAACGTGCCCTGGGGTGTCGATGATGTTTACGCGATGCGGTTCGAACTGCTTGGCCATACCAGACCAGAAAGCAGTAGTCGCTGCAGAAGTGATGGTAATACCACGCTCCTGCTCCTGTTCCATCCAGTCCATGGTGGCAGCGCCGTCATGAACTTCACCGATTTTGTGGTTTACACCGGTGTAGAACAGAATACGTTCGGTAGTGGTGGTTTTACCGGCGTCGATGTGAGCACTGATACCGATGTTGCGGTAGCGTGCAATGGGTGTTGTACGAGCCATTTGATTCCTCTATTCCTAGGGCGTTCAAGTTCAGTTAACCCAAGCGGGCCGATTTGACGCGCCCGCTTGGTTAGCATGACTACAGCCGGGTGATTACCAGCGGTAGTGGGCGAACGCCTTGTTGGCTTCGGCCATACGGTGAACGTCTTCACGCTTCTTAACAGCAGAACCTTTGTTCTCTGCTGCGTCAGACAGCTCGTTCGCCAGGCGCAGAGCCATGGATTTATCACCGCGTTTACGTGCAGCATCAACGATCCAACGCATTGCCAGAGCATTACGACGAACCGGGCGGACTTCAACTGGTACCTGATAAGTAGAACCGCCAACGCGACGCGACTTAACTTCTACAGTCGGGCGAACGTTGTCGAGAGCGACTTCGAAAGCTTCCAGGTGATCTTTACCAGAACGCTGAGCCAGGGTCTCCAGCGCGGTATAGACGATTGCTTCTGCAGTAGATTTTTTACCGTCTACCATCAGGATATTTACAAATTTGGCCAGCAGCTCAGATCCGAACTTAGGATCTGGCAGGATTTTACGTTGGCCGATTACGCGACGACGTGGCATGGAAATACTCCGTTGTTAATTCAGGATTGTCCAAAACTCTACGAGTTTATTTTGACATTAAAGTTAAAACGTTTGGCCTTACTTAACGGAGAACCATTAAGCCTTTGGCTTCTTCACGCCGTACTTGGAACGAGCTTGCTTACGGTCTTTAACACCGGAGCAGTCAAGTGCACCACGGACGGTGTGGTAACGCACACCTGGCAGGTCTTTTACACGACCGCCACGGATCAGGATTACGGAGTGTTCCTGCAGGTTGTGGCCTTCGCCACCGATGTAGGAAGTCACTTCGAAACCGTTGGTCAAACGCACACGGCAAACTTTACGCAGTGCGGAGTTTGGTTTTTTCGGGGTAGTGGTGTATACGCGGGTGCATACGCCACGTTTCTGCGGGCAGGCTTCCAGCGCTGGAACGTTGCTTTTAGCAGCCTTCACAGAGCGTGGTTTGCGAACCAGCTGGTTAATTGTTGCCATTAAAAAAGCTCCTGGTTTTTGCTTCGTACTAGCTTCGTAAACATGTGATAAATCCCCTCGTATGCACTACTGGCAAAGTACGAGGACGCAGAATTTTATGGCTGACCAGTATGGGTGTCAAGAAATATACAACATCACTCTCATTACCAGGCCATTTGGCTGCGGTGTTGTTCGGTTAATTCAACGAAGTGATTATAGCCGATGACAGTGATTTTGTGCGAAAAATGACCAACCAATCCCCGGGCTTCCAGGTCGTCCTGCAGCGCATAAAGGGATATGGGGGCGGCGAGCAGCAATTCAAGATGGGCGCTGCCGGCAAGGCCTGCAAGCACGCCGTCCTGCAGCAGCAGCAGCGCGTCGCCCTCCGCCGTCAGGCGCAGCAGTGCAGGTAAGTCACATTGGTTTGGCGAATGGCTCAGGGTATACAGCATCAGAGGATCCTAAAACGTCATCACGGCGTCGTAGCCGGCCAGTTCGCGGCGCAGGTCGTCCGGCGCCAGCACTTCCGCATCCAGCACCCAATCGGTCACCTGGCTCAGCCCACGCTCCTGCAGCGAAGCCTGGCACAGATAGCACCGCTCCACGTCATACAGCGGCAGCACGCCGAAGGTGGCGATGTAATTGCGCGCCAAAATCTTTTCCGGTTGCTGGCCCGGCAACAGCTGCAATACGCCATCGCCGACAAAAAACACCCCCAAATTTTCACTGAGCGCCGACGTGGCGAGCAGCGCATCCAGCCCTTCCCTCCCGCCGGCGCCGCCGTGCGGCCCGTGGGTGAAAACAAAAGCGACTCGTTTCATCATATCCTCAGAACTGCACCAGACGGTCGCAACTCAGCGACGCTTCGGCCAGGGAACCCAGCCCGCTCAGGGTAAAACCGGGCTGCAGGTTGGCGCTTGCCAGCCCCTGTTGCGCCGCCTCCTGCTCGTCGGTGACGCCACGGCGCAGCGCAGCAGCAACGCAGACGTTGAGCGCCACGCCGTGTTGCTGTGCCAGCTGCGTCCAGCCGCGCACCAGGTCGAACTCGTCGCTGGCGGGCGCGGTCAGCTGGTTGGCGTTCAACACCCCTTCACGGTAGAAAAAGACGCTGGAAAGCCGGTGCCCTTTCGCCAGCAAAGCCTGAGCGAACTGATAGGCGCTGCTGGCCTGTTGCGTGCCGTAAGCCGGGCCGGTGACCAACAGACAATAATCGAGCATCAACGGTCGCTTCCCAACAGATCGCCGCTCTTGAACTGGCGGATATACAGATAGACGGTGTGTTTGGAGATATTCAGGCGCTCCGCCACCTGGTTAATCGCATCCTTGATGTCGAAGATGCCTTTCTCATAGAGGTTGAGCACCACCTGGCGGTTCTTGGTGTTATTGGACACCGAGCGGTCGGCGTTCACCTCTTCAATGGTGAACTCGAGCGTCTGCGCCACCAGGTCGTCGACGGAAGAAGCGAAATTCACCGACGACGGCACGTCCTGCGTGGCCGGCGGCATAAAGGTCTGCATGATCTGCGAGAACGGCACGTCGAGGTTCATGTTGATGCACAGCAAGCCGATCACCCGCTGCTCGCGATTGCGAATGGCGATGGTCACCGACTTCATCAACACGCCGCTCTTGGCGCGGGTAAAGTAGGCTTTCGATACGCTGCTGTCGTCGCCGGCCATGTCGTGCAGCATGCGCAGCGCAAGATCGGTGATCGGCGAGCCGATTTTACGCCCGGTATGTTCACCGTTGGCGATGCGTACCGCTGAGCTGTTCAGGTCTTCCAGCGCGTGCAGTACGATCTCGCAGTGGCCGCCGATCAACATCGCCAGCCCGTCGACCACCGCTTCATAGGATTTCAGGATTTCATGATCCGTTTGAGTAAACGGACGTTCATTCAGCAAATCAAGTTCGCTGGCTTCGCTGGATAAAAGCGAATTCGACATCGAAGATACCACCCTCATAGATCGCCTGTGCCAGGGGGCGCAGCTAAAACCGCTCGGACCGGCTCGCTGCCGTCGTCGGCACGCCGTCAGGCATCCGCAGCGCGGCTGGCTGAGTTCGGCATCAAACGGCACGACGACATCCGCGGGCGAGGCGGTCGGGAACAATTTTAGGTACACGCCCTAAGGGGCAGACGCATGACTGATAAATCAGAATTATTAGTCTAGCAAAGCGGCCGGAGCAAAGTCCTTGCGTTTGCGCGTGGTATTGACGTTAAGCCCGATGCCCGGCAGGCGTCAAGCGTTCAATGGCGCGAGAGGCGGCGGCGGCCGAAATGAAAACCGCCGCGGAGGGCATCCGCGGCGGTGGCAAACAGAGCGACGAGATTATTTCGCTTTGGCGTCTGCTTTCGCGTCCGCTGGTTTCTCGGCTTTAGCGTCGGCTTTCGGGGCCGCTTTCACGTCCAGCAGCTCAACGTCGAACACCAGCGTGGAGTTAGCCGGGATGCCCGGAACGCCGGTTTTGCCGTAGGCCAGCGCCGGTGGGATCACCAGCTTGATTTTACCGCCTTTCTTGATGTGCTTCAGGCCTTCGGTCCAGCCAGGGATCACACCGTCCAGACGGAACGACAGCGGCTCGCCGCGAGTGTAGGAGTTATCGAACTCGGTACCGTCGGTCAGGGTGCCTTTGTAGTTCACCACCACAGTGTCGCTGTCTTTCGGCGCTTCACCCGCGCCCGGCTTCTCTACCTGGTAGAGCAGGCCGGATTCGGTTTTCTTCACGCCTTTTTCTTTGGCGAAGCTGTCACGGTACTTGGCGCCTTTGGTTTCATTGTCCTTGGCATCCTGCTCCATCTTCGCCTGAGCGGAAGCCTTCACGCGCGCTTCAAAGCCCTGCAGGGTTTTCTCGATGTCGGCGTCGTTCAGCTTGCTCTTGTTGGCGAACGCGTCCTGAACGCCGGCGATCAGCTGATCTTTGTCCAGCTTGATGCCCAGCTTCTCTTGTTCTTTCAGGGAGTTGTCCATGTAACGGCCGAGCGAGGCGCCCAGTGCGTAAGCCGCTTGCTCGTCGTCGTTCTTGAACTTGCCGGTGCTCGGTGCTGCTGCCGCGTCCGCAGGTTTAGCGGCTTCTGCCGGTTGGGCAGCATCGGCTGCCATGGCCTGGGTCGCATTCAGAGCAAAAGCCATGGTGGTTGCCAGAAGCGTGACTTTAAACAAAGATTTCATCCATTTCTCCAGTGTCTGAAGCAATGCCCCAAACAATCATTAGGTAAGATAACCGGGCTACTATAGCTGTCTGAAACAAAACAAAACAGTCGCACAGGTAACCAATCGAGTCAAAGTGTGACTCCCGCTTTGCCAAGAAGTTTCCCGCCGCGTGCTACTCGCATGATAAATCAGATTTTTCTTGCAGAATATTCGGCGAGGTTAGCAAAAAACGGCGTATCGGGCGCGCAGATTTTCAGCACTTTACACTGCCGGTCGCAACGTTGCGCACCGCCCAAAGAAATAGCGCGGGCAAACCCGGCGCCAGCTGTTACCATAGCGCCGAATCAGGATTTTATCGCGTCAGAGGTAACCTCATGCACAACGCCGACATTCAACGCCTGCTACAGCGGCTTGAAGAACTGGAGAGCCGCCAGGCCTTCCAAGAGCTCACCATCGAAGAGCTCAACCAGACCGTCATCCAGCATCAAATGGAAATGCTGAAGATGCGCGAACATCTGCGCATGTTGACCGACAAGCTGCGCTCGACCCAAACCTCGATGATCGCCTCACAATCGGAAGAAACCCCGCCGCCGCACTATTGAGGGTTATTTCAGGCGTGCCAGCCCTGCGACGGCACGCTCGAGATACCGGCGCGGGCACCCCAGGTTGATGCGGATAAAACCGCTCCCCTGCGGGCCGAAACCGCTACCCATCGACGGCGCCAGCTTCGCCACCGCCACCAGCGCCTGCTGCAAGTCAGCATCGTTCAAACCCAGCGCGCGGCAATCCAGCCAGGCGAGATAGGTCCCTTCCGCCCGGGTCATCGTGCACCAGGGCGCGGCCGCCGCCAGCGCCTGCTCAAACCAACGTCGATTCTCCGCCAGGTAGTCGAGCAGCTCATCAAGCCAGGCAGCGCCCCGTTGGTAGGCCGCGGTCGCCGCCGTCATCGACAGCGCGTTGAACACATCCAGCCCGTGGGCGTTCAGCCGATCGACAAACGCCTGCCGAAGCCGGGCGTTGGGGATCAGGAAATTCGAAATGCGCAGTGAGGAAAGGCCGAACGTTTTGCTGGCGGACGTCGCCGCAATCACCCTTTCGCGATATTCCTCGCCCAGATGCAACACCGACGTAAACGTCTCGCCGGGCAGCAGCAGATCGGCCCAAATTTCATCGGAGATCACCGTGACCTCGTGGGCGTGGCAGAGCGCCATGAGCCGCTCCAGTTCCTCGCGGCGCCAGCAACGGCCGGTCGGGTTGTGCGGATTGCACAGCAACAACAGCGGCGGTTTACGCTGCGCCAGGCAGGCGGCCAGCTGGTCGAAATCGATCCGGTATCCCTGCGGGGTTTCCAGCAGCGGGTTTTCAATCACCTCTCTGCCGTTCAGGGTGGTTATCTTGGCGAACGAGCCATAGTACGGCCCCTGCACTACCACGCCGTCCCCCGGCTGGCTGAGCAGTTGGATCAGTATCGCCAACCCCGGTACCACCCCTTCAATCGACGTGAACCACTCGCGCCGCAGCGGCAAATCGTGCCGCTTGGCAAACCAGTCGATCGCCGCCTGATAATAGGCGTCGTCGCGTTCGCTGTAGCCAAAGACGCCGTGGTCCACCCGCTGATGCAGCGCCTGCTGCACCTCTGGCGGGCACGGAAAATCGAAATCGGACACCCACATCGGCAACAGTTCACTGCCGTCCAGCTGCAGATAGCGGTCGATGAAGTCCCACTTCACGGAGCCGGTGTTGTGGCGATCGATGATGGCGTTGAAATGACTCGTCATGTCAGGCTTCCTTACGCTGCAAGTCGTTCTGAGGTTGGAGTTTGGCGATACCGAAGCCGGTGAACCCATAAATCAGGGCGAACACCACCGCTGCATAACATTGGATCGCCCACGGCAGCAGATCGAGGGTGCTGACCCCCAGCGTGGTGGCCATGTAAATGCCGGCGGCCGTCCACGGGATCAGCGGTTCGATGACGGTGCCCGCATCTTCGACGGTGCGCGACAGATTTTTGTTGTCCAGCCCCATGCGCCGATAGGCCCCTTTAAACAGCTCCGCCGGGATCAGCAGCGCCAGCTTGCCGTCGCTGGTCGCGCCGGTCACCAGGAGAGTGGTGGCAACGGTGGCGGCGATCAGCTGGCCGGTGGTGTGCACCACGTTCAGCAGCCGGCTGATGATCACCGTCAGCGCGCCGGTCAGCGTCAGGGCGCCGGCGAAGGAAAAGGCGCAGAACACCAGCAGGATCGTACTCATCATCGAGAACATGCCGCCGCGGTTCAGCAGGCGCGGCACATCGGCGACAATCCCTTCGACGTTATGGCCCTGAGTGGCGAACATCGACAGATTGAAGCCATCCATCAACGCATTCAGCCCCTGCTGCAGGCTAAAGCCCTGCAGCGCGACGCCGATGGCGATCGCCAGCGCGCAGGCGGCCAACATGACGGGGATCACCGGCCGTTTGGTCACCGCGCCCCACAGCACCAGCACCGGCGGCAGGATAAGCAGCAGATTGAAGTGGTACAGCCCCTCGAGCGCGCCGACGATTTCGGTCACTTTTTCCGGCGTTGCCACGCTGCCCACCGCGCCGCTGTGGCCGGCGATCAGGTACACCACGGCGGCCAGCATGAAGCTCGGCAGCGTCGTGTACATCAGATGCTGGATATGGCTGTAGAGATCGGTATCCGCAACGATAGCCGCGAAATTGGTCGAATCGGACAACGGCGAAATTTTGTCGCCGAAGTAAGCGCCGGACACCACCGCCCCGGCCGCGGCGGCCAGCGGCACGTCCAGACCGGCGGCCACGCCCATCAGCGCCACGCCCACGGTGCCAGCCGCTCCCCACGAGGTGCCGGTGCACACCGAGATCACGCTGGTGATGAAGAACGCGGCGATCAGAATGTATTGCGGGCTGATCAGCTTCAGCCCCCAATACACCATGTAAGGGATGGTGCCGCTGATCATCCAGGTGCCGATCAGGCCGCCCACGCAGATCAGGATCAGGATCACCGGCATCGCCTTCGCCAGCTTGGCCACGATGGCCTCGATGATGTCGTCCCAGCGGTAGCCTTGCCACCAGGCCAACGCGGCGGCGATGGCGGCGGAAACCAGCAGCAGCGGTTCAATACGCAGGCCAAACTGGCCATAGCCGATGATGAGCAGCAACAGCATGGCCACAATCGGCAGCGTCGCCAGCCCAAGGTTGAGCGTTTTCTTATTATCCATATACGGCTCCTGTTGAAGATGGGGTACTGCAACAGCGTAATGGCTTCGGTAATCGGAGGATGTGAGCGCAGGCAACCGGCGATGTAATCGGTTTCATGAGGTGGCGTTGTGTGAGCTGTCTCTCATTCGCCGCGCTTGCTTTGCTCATGCGGCTCGCCGTCGGCTACGGAGTCTCGCAGAATAAGTTCAGCCGAAAAGCGGTTGTTCCGTGGTGCAACGTCGCTGCCGCTGTGGATCTGTAGCGCCAGGCGCGCGGCGCGCCGGGCCATTCTCTCGATGGGGTAATGCACGGTGGTCAACGCGGGGTGGAGATACTTCGCCAGGGCAATGTCGTCAAAACCGACGATCGACAGCGCCTCAGGCAGCTGAATGTGCCGTTGGTGGCAGGTGCGCATCATGCCGGCAGCCATCACGTCGTTGAACGTCACTGCGGCGGTGAAGCGTTGATCGCTGGCCAGAACGCGCTCGGCCGCCAGTTCACCCCCTCTCTCGTTAAAGGGCACGCTGATGATCCAGCTGCCGGGCACCTCAATGCCGGCGGCAGCCAGGGCCTTGCGGTAACCCGCTAACCGCTGCGCACGGTCGTCGATCGGCAGATCCGCCGTCACGCAGGCGATCCTTCGATGCCCCTGGCGAATAAGCAGCTCGGTCGCCGCCTGCGCCGCACTCGCGTTGTCGAGCCAGATGCAACGGTTGGCGATGGCGGGCAGACAACGATTGATCAGCACCAGCGCAGGCGTGTGGGCGGCGTAGCGCAGCAGCTCCTCCTCCCCCATGCGCGTGACGTGCGCCACGATGGCTTCGCATCCCTGGTTGATGAGAAAGTCGAGGCCGCTTTTTTCCAGCTCAGCCTGATGCCCGCCGCTGCACAACATCAAACGCACGCCGGCCTGGCGCGTGATGTCTTCCACGCCCCGCGCCAGGCGTGAGAAAAACGGATCGTCGAGGTTGCCGGTCAGCAACCCCAGCATAGTGCCGCTTCTTTTCGCCAGCGCCAGTGCGGCGGCGTTGCGGTGGTAGTTAAACTCGCGCATCGCTTTCTCGACGCGTTCGCGGGTCACCGGTTCAACGTAGGCGGTATTATTGATCACCCGGCTGACGGTGGCCGTGGAAACGCCGGCGCGCCGCGCAACGTCTTTCATGGTGGCCATGGCATGTCCTGTTGTGCCGTTCGGCGCCCGGTGCGCCGCGCATAAAAAAGGGCAGCCGATGGCCGCCCTCTTGTCTCGTCACTGCGCTCTGCTTAGTGGCAGCCGCAGCCGCCGTTACCGCAACCGCCTTTACCGTGGTCGTGACCATGGTCGTGATCGTGGCTGTGGCCGTGACCACCGCAGCAGCCTTCACCGTGTTCGTGGTGATGGTCGTGCTCGCCGTGTACGTGGCCGTGCGCCAGTTCTTCTTCGGTCGCTTCGCGGATCGCGACAACTTCCACGTTGAAGTTCAGGTTTTGGCCGGCCAGCATGTGGTTGCCGTCAACCACCACGTGGTCGCCGTCAACTTCGGTGATTTCAACCGGTACCGGGCCCTGATCGGTGTCAGCCAGGAAACGCATGCCGACCTGCAGTTCGTCAACGCCCATGAAGACGTCTTTCGGTACGCGCTGCACCAGGTTTTCGTCGTAGTTGCCGTACGCGTCGTTCGCGCCGACGTGAACGTCAAAACGATCGCCAACGTCGTGGCCTTCGAGTGCTTTTTCCAGACCTGCGATCAGAGAACCATGCCCGTGCAGATAGTCCAGCGGTGCGCTCACCGGAGACTCATCAACCAAAACACCGTCTTCTGTACGTACTTGGTAAGCCAGGCTGACCACCAAGTCTTTTGCTACTTTCATGATATCTCCTACCGTTGGCTACTAGGACGCACACCGTTATCGGGATGCGCGCCTTTTCCGGACAGATTGTAACGGAAATCTGCCCCGCTGTACCCTCCGGGATAAAAAAACGCTACTTCGGCTGGAAAATGCCGATCACCTGCTCTTGCGGGCGAACGTGTTTTTCCACCTGTTGTTCGGTCTGGCGCTGATGGTGGCCGCACTTGACGCACTCCACCACTTCCACCTGATCCTCCCGCCATACCGCCAGCGTATCCATGGCGCTACAGCTCGGGCACACCGCCCCGGCGATAAATCTCTTACGTGTTGCAGACATCGTTATGCTCCCGCTTATTCGTATTCGTCCCAGCCGTCGAACTGGCGGCTTTCTTTTTGCATTTCGCGATGGAACAGCTCTTCCAGCTCGCGCCGCGCCTCTTTGACGCGGGAAATTTGCGCCACGTCGCCCTGATGCGGCGGCATCAGTTCACGCAGCATGCGCATATCCAGGCGGCGGAAATGCTGCTGGGCACGGAAGGCCTGATGCGGATGCATGCCCAACTCCATCAGCGCCTTGCGCCCCAGTTCCAGCGCGCTGGAGAAGGTTTCGCGGCTGAACTGTTTCACCCCCGCCTGCAGCAACTCGTGCGCCTCCACGCGGCCGCGCGCCCGCGCCAGAATGCTCAGGTTCGGGAAGTGCTGCTGGCACAGCCGCACGATCTCCATGGTGTCTTCCGGCTCGTTGCAGGTGATCACGATCGACTTGGCCTTCTCGGCGCCCGCCGCGCGCAGCAGCTCCAGCTCGGTGGCGTCGCCGTAATAGACCTTGTAGCCGTAGCGCCGCAGTACGCCAACGGCGCTGACGTCGCGCTCCAGTACGGTAATGCGCATTTTGTTGGCCATCAACAGGCGGCCAATCACCTGGCCGAATCGCCCGAAGCCGACGATGATCACCTGCGGGTCGTCATCTTCCACGTACGGCGTCTCCTCGTCTTCGTCTTTGGCGTTATAGCGGCGCGCCAAAATGCGGTCGATGGCCTGCATCAGCAGCGGCGTGGTCATCATCGACAGCGTCACCACCACCAGCAACAAAGAGAGTTGATCCGGCTGCAGCACCTTTTGGGCACCCGCCGCCGAAAACAGCACGAAGGCAAACTCACCGCCCTGGCTGAGCACCCCGGCGAACTGCAGGCGCACCGAACTGCGCAGGCCGAACAGGCGCGACACGCCGTAGAGCACGCCGGATTTGACCGTCACCAGTGCCAGCACGCCGATCAACACCTCGGCCAGATGGGTGTAGAGCACGCCGATATTCAACACCATGCCCACCGAGATAAAGAACAGCCCCAGCAGCAGCCCTTTAAACGGCTCGATGGAAATTTCCAGCTCGTGGCGGTATTCGCTCTCCGCCAGCAGCACGCCGGCAATGAAGGTGCCGAGCGCCATCGACAGGCCGAGCGCTTCCATAAACAGCGCCGAGCCGAGCACCAGCAACAGCGCCGCGGCGGTGAAGATCTCGCGCACGCCGGAAGCGGCGATATAGCGGAACAGCGGCCGCAGCAGGAAGCGGCCGCCGATCAGCATGCCGCCGAACGCCGCCACCTTGAGCGCGATCTTCGCCCAGTCGTCGCTGGTGCCGCCCGCACCGGCCAGAATCGGAATCAGCGCCAGCGCCGGGATCACCGCCATATCCTGGAACAACAGCACCGAGAAGCCGAGCTGCCCCCCTTCGTTGCGGTTCATGCCCTTCTCGCGCATCAGCTGCAGCGCCATGGCGGTGGAAGACATCGCCAGGCCGACGCCGCCGATCACCGCCGCCTGCCAGGCGAAGTGCGACAGGTACAGCAACGCGCCCAGCACCGCCGCGGTGATCAACACCTGACCGGCGCCGGCGCCGAAGATCGAGCGCCGCAGCTCCCACAGTTTGCTGGGGTTCAGCTCCAGGCCGATGATAAACATCAGGAACACCACACCCAGCTCAGAGAAGTGCAGGATCTCGTCGACGTCGCGAATGAAGCCCAATCCCCAGGGGCCGATGGCGATGCCGGCGATCAGATAGCCCAGCACCGCGCCGATCCCCAGGCGACGGGCGATCGGCACCGTCACCACCGCGGCGAACAGGAACAGTAAAATGGCGGTCAGTAAGGTCGATCCTTCCATGCTCACCGCCCTCCGCGCGGCAGCGGGTGGCTCAGCCAGTCGCCGTAGGCGTCCGCATGGCTGCGCAGCACCTCCGGCTTTTGCCGCCGCGCCCAATACACCACGAACGGCGTCAGCCAATGCATATGACACATCCCGGCGGTCAGCTCGAACGGCCGCAGAATATCTTCCATCGGGTAGTGGTTATAACCGCCGGTGCGGTAGGCGCCTTCCGGTTCGCCGGTGGTGATCACCGAACGCCAGTATTTGCCCGCCAGCGCATTGCCGCCCACGCCGCTGGCAAAGCCGCGCGACAGCACGCGATCCAGCCACTCCTTCAGCAGCGCCGGGCAGCTGTAGGTATACAGAGGGTGTTGAAACACGATGACCTGATGCTCACGCAGCAACTGTTGTTCGTGATGGATATCGATAAAAAAATCAGGGTAGTGCGCGTAGAGATCGTGCACGGTGACATGTTCCAACTGCTGCGCCGGTCGAAGCAAAACCCGGTTCGCCACCGAGTCATGGGATTCCGGATGGGCATACAGCAGCAAGACCTTGGGCGGCTGCGACATCATTCCCCTCCAAAGCGTCGTCAGGGTAGCGGTTTTCCGTTACCATGCATCGCAAAGACAAAAACAGCGCGCGGTGCGCGTTCTGTTACCTTAATGATAATTTAACATACTCTGAACATACGGCGCTTTATGATTGTATTCTCCTCGCTACAAATCCGACGCGGCATCCGCGTCCTGCTGGACAACGCCACGGCGACGGTTAATCCAGGTCAGAAGGTCGGCCTGGTGGGCAAAAACGGCTGCGGCAAATCCACGCTGCTGTCGCTGCTGAAGGGCGAGATCGCGGCGGACGGCGGCAGCTTTACCTTCCCCGGCAACTGGGCGCTGGCCTGGGTCAACCAGGAGACGCCGGCGCTGGACGTAGCGGCGATCGAGTATGTTATCGACGGCGACCGCGAGTTTCGCCAGCTCGAAGCCGAATTGCAGGTGGCCAACGATCGCAACGACGGCCACGCCATCGCCACCCTGCACGGCAAGCTGGACGCCATCGACGCCTGGACCATCCGCTCCCGCGCCGCCAGCCTGCTGCACGGCCTCGGCTTTTCCAACGAACAGCTGCAAAGCCCGGTGCGCGACTTCTCCGGCGGCTGGCGCATGCGCCTCAACCTGACGCAGGCGCTGGTGTGCCGTTCCGACCTGCTGCTGCTCGACGAACCGACCAACCACCTGGATCTCGATGCGGTGATCTGGCTGGAGCGCTGGTTGAAAAGCTATCCCGGCACGCTGGTGCTGATCTCGCACGACCGCGACTTCCTCGATCCCATCGTCGACAAGATCCTGCATATCGAACAGCAGACGATGAATGAATACACCGGTAACTATTCGTCGTTCGAACGCCAGCGTGCCACCAAGCTGGCGCAGCAGCAGTCGCTGTATCAGCACCAGCAAGAGAAAGTGGCGCACCTGCAAAGCTATATCGACCGTTTCCGCGCGCAGGCCACCAAGGCCAAGCAGGCGCAGAGCCGCATCAAGATGCTGGAGCGCATGGAACTGATCGCCCCGGCACACGTCGACAACCCGTTCACCTTCAGCTTCCGTCCGCCGGAAAGCCTGCCGAACCCGCTGCTGCGCATGGACAAAGTCAGCGCCGGGTATGGCGATAAAGTGATCCTGAAGTCAATCAAGCTGAACCTGGTGCCCGGCTCGCGCATTGGCCTGCTCGGCCGCAACGGCGCCGGTAAATCGACGCTGATCAAACTGCTGGCCGGCACCCTGGAACCGCTGAGCGGCGAGATAGGCCTGGCGAAAGGCATCAAGCTGGGTTACTTCGCCCAGCACCAGCTGGAATTCCTGCGCGCCGACGAATCGCCGCTGCAGCACCTGAGCCGCATCGCCCCACGGGTGCTGGAGCAGCAGCTGCGCGACTATCTGGGCGGTTTCGGTTTCCAGGGCGACAAGGTCAGCGAAGTGACCGAACGTTTCTCCGGCGGCGAGAAGGCGCGGCTGGTGCTGGCGCTGATCGTCTGGCAGCGCCCTAACCTGCTGCTGCTCGATGAACCGACCAACCACCTGGATCTCGACATGCGTCAGGCGCTGACCGAAGCGCTGATCGATTTCGAAGGTGCGTTGGTGGTGGTCTCGCACGACCGTCACCTGCTGCGCTCCACCACCGACGATCTGTACCTGGTGCACGACGGCCAGGTCGAGCCTTTCGAGGGCGATCTCGACGACTACCAGCAGTGGCTTGTCGACCTGCAGCGCCAGGAAAGCCAGCAGGACGCACCGGAAAAAGAGAGCGGCGGCAACAGCGCGCAGGCGCGCAAGGATCAAAAACGCCGCGAGGCGGAGTTCCGTACGCAGACCCAGCCGCTGCGCAAGCAGATCGCCAAGCTGGAACAGCAGATGGAAAAACTGGGCGCCGAACTGGCGGCGGTGGAGGAACAGCTGGCGGATTCCGCACTGTACGATATCAGCCGCAAGGCCGAGTTGACCGACTGCCTGCAAAAGCAAAGCCAGGCCAAATCCGCGCTGGAAGAGACGGAAATGACCTGGCTGGATGCGCAGGAACAGCTGGAACAGTTAACGCAGGCGTTCGAAGCCTAAGCCTCAGGCCTTGTAAACAGGCCTATCCCCCAGAATGGTCGCACGGTGCATGATGCGCCGCTGCGGCAGATAATCCGCGTTGGCGTAGTGCTGCGTCACGCGGTTATCCCAGATCGCCACGTCATTTTCCTGCCAGCGCCAGCGCACCTGAAACTCCGGTTTGGTGATGTGAGCAAACAGGAAGTTCAGCAAAGCGTCGCTCTCTTTCGGCGCCAGGTCGACGATCCGCGTGGTGAAGCCTTCATTGACGAACAGCGCCTGCCGGCCGCTGACCGGGTGGGCGCGCACCACCGGATGCAGCAGCGGCGGGTTTTTCTGCACCGCCAGCTGCCAGCGCTGATGCTCCTCTTCACTGCCGCGATGTTTGTGTTCCGGGAACGACTTGGTGAAGTCATGCTCCGCACGCAGCCCCGCGAGCAGCGTTCTGAACGGCGCCGACAGCGCCTCGTAGGCCGCGATGCCGCTGGCCCACAGCGTATCGCCGCCGGTGGAAGGCAAGGTCTTGGCCGCCAGGATCG
Source organism: Serratia nevei (assembly GCF_024160145.1). Taxonomy (GTDB): domain Bacteria; phylum Pseudomonadota; class Gammaproteobacteria; order Enterobacterales; family Enterobacteriaceae; genus Serratia; species Serratia nevei_A. Next base: position 22,447 of record NZ_JAMYWQ010000043.1, on the reverse strand, counting down.
CCCCCAGCGGCGGGTTGTCGATAAAGGTCACGTCGGTGTGCCAGTTATCGTTGTCCGGCGGGTTGTCGTCGTGGGTATCGAGCACGATGATCTCTTCCACGTCGGTGGCATGCGGATAGACCGGATGGATATGCAGATCGCCGAAGCGGCCGGCCAGATCGCGCTGCTGCAGCGGCGTGATCGGCTGATTGCGGAAGAACAGCACCTGATGCTTCAGCAAGGCATGGTAAAGCTGTTCAAACTGGCCATCGCCCAGCGGCCGGGCCAACTCGACGTTTTCCACCAGCGCCCCGATGTAAGGCCCCAGTGGGGTGATATTCAGACGTTCGTTCATTGCTGTACTCCATGCCACGGGGTCAATCGGCGCTGCAGGGCACGCAGCCCTAGCTCCAGCCCAAATGCAATCACCGCAATCACGCCGATGCCGGCCAACACCACGTCGGTCGCCAGAAACTCACCGGCGGATTGCACCATAAATCCCAGGCCGCGCGTGGCGGCGATCAGTTCGGCGGCCACCAGCGTCGACCAGCCGACGCCCAGCCCGATGCGGATGCCGGTCAGGATCTCCGGCAGCGCGCTCGGCAACACCACGAAGCGCAGCACCTGCCAACGCGTGGCGCCCAACGCGCGGGCGGCTCGCACCCGCACCTGCGCCACGCTGCGCACACCGGCCACGGCAGACAGCGTCACCGGCGCGAAGATCGCCAGATAAATCAGCAAGATCTTCGAGGTTTCGCCGATGCCGAACCAAATCACCATCAGCGGCAGATAGGCCAGCGGCGGCACCGGGCGATAGATCTCAATCAGCGGATCGAGGATGCCGCGTACCGTGTCGTTCAGCCCCATGGCGATGCCCACCGGGATGCCGACGATCACCGCCGCCAGTAGCGCCACCAGAATGCGCCCCAGGCTGGCCGCCAGATGCTGCCACAGCGTGGCGTCCATAAAGCCTTGCGGGCTGGCGATGGTGAGCAGCTGGTGCAGCACCTGCTGCGGCGCCGGCAAAAACAGCGGGCTGATCAGCTGCAACGCCGTCACGCCCCACCAGACGATCAACACCGTCAACAGCGTGGCGCCGCTCAGCCAAACGTTGCGCGGCACGCTGAAACGGCGCGCCACCTTGCCCTGCGGCTGCGCCGCGGCCTTCAGAGTGGAATGCAGGCTCATAGCAAGGCCTCGCGCTGTTGGAAAACTTTGCCCAGCACGTATTCGCGCTGCGCGATAAATTCAGGATCGGACTTGATGGCACGGCAGGCTTCGCCGTCGGCATAGCGTTGGCCAAAGTTCAGCGACAGCCGCTCCACCACCTGCCCTGGCCCCGGCGACAGCAGCAGCAATTCGCTGGCGAGGAACACTGCTTCTTCGATATCGTGGGTGATCAACAGCACCTGCTTGCCGGTATCGCGCCAGATGGACAGCAACAACTCCTGCATCTGCTCGCGGGTGAACGCGTCCAGCGCGCCGAACGGTTCGTCCAGCAACAACAGCCGCGGATCGGCGGCCAGAGCGCGGGCGATGCCGACGCGTTGGCGCATGCCGCCGGAAAGCTGCCAGATAAAGTGCTGTTCATAACCCGCCAGCCCCACGCGCTGCAGCATCTGCTCCGCCACCCGGCGGCGCTGCGCCTTGCCGACGCCGGCCAGCTGCAGGCCGAACTCGACGTTATCCACCACGTTGCGCCACGGCAGTAAGCCCTCATGCTGGAACACCACGCCCCGTTCGGCGCTCGGGCCGTGAACGGGCGTTCCATCCAGCGTGATGCTGCCAGCTGAAGGCTCGATAAACCCGGCGATCAAATTCAGCAGCGTGGTCTTGCCGCAGCCAGACGGGCCGAGCACCACCACCAGTTGCCCGGCGGCGATCTGGAACGACACGTCACGCAGCGCGGGCCGCCCCTGATACTCTGCTGAAAGATGATTGACGTTTAGCATCCCGCTTCCTTACGACTGCGGTGCAGCCTGCACCTGTTTCACAAAACGGTCGGTCACGTAAGCGCTGTAGTCGCTGTCGACCTGGGGGATCTTGCCCTGCTGCTTGAGGAATTCGGCGGTATCGCGGATCGCCTTGTCCACCGGCTGGCCGAGTTGGGCAACCTGATCCGCCACCGGCAGATAACGGTTTCCCTTCACCAGCTCCGGCACCTGCGCTGCCGGCACGCCGCTCAGGCGCGCCAGCGTGCTGAGGTGGTTCGGATCTTTCAGCCACTGTTCCGGCCCCGCCAGGTAGGCCTTTTGCGCCTGCAGGGCGCTGGCGGCAAAGGCGGTCACCACCTCGGGATGTTGCTCGGCAAAATCTTTGCGCACCACCCACACGTCCAGCGTCGGCGAGCCCCATTCGCCCACCTGCGCGGAGTCGGTCAACACCTTGCCCTGTTTGGCCAGTTCGTTGACCACCGGCGCCCAGACGTAGGCACCGTCGATGTCGCCGCGCTGCCAGGCGGCGGCGATGGCCGGCGGCTGCAGATTGAGGATCTTCACCTGCTCAGGCTTGATGCCCCAATGCTTGAGCGAGGCCAGCAGGCTGTAATGGGTGGTGGAGATAAACGGCACCGCAATGCGCTTGCCGATCAGATCCTGCGGGCTTTTGATGTCATTCTTCACCACCAGCGCTTCGGAGCTGCCGAGCTGCGAGGCGATGAGGAACACTTCGATGGGGAGTTTCTGGCTGGCGGCCACCGCCAGCGGGCTGGAGCCGATATTGCCGATCTGCACATCGCCGGAGGCCAACGCACGCAGCACGCTGGAGCCGCTGTCGAACTTACGCCAGTCGACGGTCGCGCCGGACCGTTTGGCGAAGCTGTTTTCCGCCTGCGCCACCTTGGCCGGTTCTGCCGACGTCTGGTACGCCACGGTCACGTCCACCGCGTAGGCGCTGGCTGCACTGAGCGACAGCGCCAACAGCGCCGCGTTGCGTAAGGAAAAGAGTTTGCCCGCCATGTTCCGCTCCGTTGATAAAAATCTGTTCAGTTGCTGACAGTTTTATCTGAGCGATGACGGGCTATAAAAGAATAAAAAAGTCTTCTTTATTACCGTGAGTAATATAAACGCGGGTTACAGCGCGATCGTCCCGCGCAAGAACACGTGTGCATAGCCGCCGAGCAGCGTACGATCCCCGTGCAGTTCGCAGAACAGTTCGCCGCCGCGTGCCGAGATCTGCTGCGCATGCAGCCGATGGCGGCCGAGACGCGCCGTCCAGTAAGGCATCAGCGTGCAGTGCGCGGAGCCGGTAACCGGATCTTCACCGCCGTCGAGCGTGAAATAGCGCGACACGAAGTCCACAACGTCACCCGGCGCGGTAACGATTACCGCACACCCGGCCAGCGCGATCAGCGCCGGGATGTCCGGCCGCAGCGCGCGTACCTGCGCCTCGTTTTCCAGCACCACCATCAGCGCCTTCGCCTGCCACACCTCCTGCGGCTGCACGCCCAGCAGCGCCGCGAGGCCCGCCGGTTCAGCCACCTTCTGCGGCGGCCGCGCGGGGAAATCGAGCACCAGCCGTTCCCCGTCCTGCGCATCGCGCTTGACGAACAGCTCGCCGCCGGCCGAACGGAAGCGGATATCCTGCAGCGCCGGATTGATCGCGCTGAACATCACATGCGCCGCCGCCAGGGTGCCGTGGCCGCAAAGATCGACCTCGCGTTCCGGGGTAAACCAGCGGATAGCAGTCATGTCGCCGTCATCCCAGACAAAGCTGGTTTCCGGCAGGCCGATCTCGTTGGCGATCGCCTGCAGCCGCGCCGCCGGCAGCGGCTGCGTCAGCAGGCAAACCCCGGCCGGGTTGCCGCGCAGCCCTTTGCCGGTAAAGGCAACCACGTGATAATAATTTTCCGCCATCGTTCGCTCCTTAATGCCAGATCAGTAACACACAGGCTGCGGTCAACAACCCCATGGAACCGTTGAAGATAACCCAGGCCTTTTTGCTGCGCAGCAGGCGGCCGATCACGGTGCCGAACGCCAGCCAGATAATGCCGGCGACAATGTTGACCCCCAAAATGCCCAGCGCGATCGCCGCAATGGATCCGTTGTAGTTATCGCCCGCCAGGCTGAAGCTGGCCACCGCCCCCAGCGCCATCAGCCAGGCTTTCGGGTTGAGGAACTGCAGCAGCCAGCCCTGATACAGCCGCACCGGCTGCGGCGGCGCCACGTCGGTTTCCAGCTTTTCATAGGCGGCGGTGGCGACTTTCCACGCCAGCCACAGCAGGTACAGACTGCCGAGGATTTTCAGGATCAGGTGCAGCGACGGGTAGACCAGAATCAGGCTGCCGACGCCGAAGGCCACCAGCAGCAAAATGCTTTGCATGCCGAGCATGATACCGACCATCAGCCACAGCGATCGCATAAAGCCGAAGTTAGCGCCGGAGGTGGTCAACAGCAGGTTATTGGGGCCAGGCGTGATGGCGGCGACCCACAGGAAGCCCAGCATCGAAAGGAATAAACTCGGTTCCATGGCACGGGTGCTCCTCACCCAAGGCGCTTTTTTGCAGTATCATTGTTAGTTCTTGGTATTGAAGCTAACAGTGCGCTAGGGATCTCACAATAGCCGCCCACAACATTTTTACTCAGCCTATGCCTAACACTTTTCGCCCTCTGACCGGGGCCAGTAACCCGCACCTGCAAACGCTGTTGCCGCGGTTGGTGCGCCGCCGCGTGTTATTGAAACCGCATTGGCAACGGCTGGAATTGCCCGACGGCGATTTCGTCGATCTCGCCTGGAGCGAAGATCCGGCGCAGGCGCGCGACAAACCGCGTGCGGTGCTGTTCCACGGCCTGGAAGGCAGCTTCTACAGCCCCTACGCGCATGGCCTGCTCAACGCCTGGCGTGAGCGTGGCTGGCTCGGCGTGGTGATGCACTTTCGCGGCTGCAGCGGCGTGCCCAACCGCAAGCAGCGCATCTACCACTCCGGTGAAACCGAAGATGCGCGCTTCTTCCTGCGCTGGCTGCGCGATCGCTACGGCGAGGTGCCAACTGCGGCGGTCGGCGTTTCGCTCGGCGGCAACATGCTGGCCTGTTATCTGGCGCAGCAAGGCGCCGACAGCCTGCTGCAGGCGGCGGTGGTGGTCTCGGCGCCGCTGATGCTGGAGCCCTGCGCCTACCGCATGGAGCAAGGCTTCTCCCGCGTTTATCAGCGCTACCTGCTGGGGCAGCTGAAACAAAACGCCACCCGCAAGCTGTTGCACTACCCGGACACTCTGCCGCTCAAGCTGTCACAGCTGAACGGGTTGCGACGCATCCGCGAATTCGACGACGCCATCACCTCGCGCATTCACGGCTTCAGCGACGCCATCGACTATTATCGCCGCTGCAGCGCCCTGCCGCTATTGCCGGCTATTCAGACGCCGCTGCTGATCATCCATGCGAAGGACGATCCCTTCATGACCCATGAGGTGATCCCCGACGTCGCCGGCCTGCCGCGCAATATCGAATATCAGCTGACCGAGTACGGCGGCCACGTCGGCTTCGTCGGCGGCACGCTGAAAAAACCGCACATGTGGCTGGAACATCGCATTCCGGCCTGGCTTTCCCCTTATCTGGACATCCCGACGTGATCATTCCCTGGCAAGAACTGGCAACCGACACCCTGAACAGCCTGATCGAATCCTTTGTACTGCGCGAAGGCACCGATTACGGCGAACACGAACGCTCGCTGGAACAGAAGGTGGAGGACGTGCGCCGCCAGCTGAAAAACGGCGAAGTGGTGCTGGTGTGGTCGGAACTGCACGAGAGCGTCAACATCATGCCGCGCGGCCAGTTCCGCGCCGGGCAGGAAGAAATTTAGTGGCGCTCGGTTCTATGACTGACGGAAAAAATCAGGTAACAATGGGGCATTGCCAACCAGCGCGCGCCATTTTTTCCTGAGATAGAGAGCGTCAACAAGAGCCACAATAATCCCCTGACGCCGGCGCATTCAACACGGAGTGACAACCATCATGTCTGCCAAACATCCCGTTATCGCGGTGACCGGTTCCAGCGGCGCCGGCACCACCACCACCAGCGTGGCCTTCCGTAAGATCTTCCAACAGCTCAACATCCGCGCCGCCGAGCTGGAGGGCGACAGCTTCCATCGCTACACCCGGCCGGAAATGGACGCGGCGATCCGCAAGGCGCGCGATCTGGGCAGACACATCAGCTATTTCGGCCCCGAGGCCAACGACTTCGGCCTGCTGCAGCAGAGCTTTATCGACTACGGCAAGAACGGCACCGGGCGCTCGCGCAAGTATCTGCACACCTACGACGAAGCGGTGCCCTACAATCAGGTGCCGGGTACCTTCACCCCGTGGGAACCGCTGCCGGCACCGACCGACGTACTGTTCTACGAGGGGCTGCACGGCGGCGTGGTCACCGATCACCACGACGTGGCCAACCACGTCGATCTGCTGGTCGGCGTGGTGCCGATCGTCAACCTGGAGTGGATTCAGAAACTGATCCGCGATACCGGCGAGCGGGGCCACTCTCGCGAAGCGGTGATGGATTCGGTGGTGCGTTCGATGGAAGATTACATCAACTACATCACGCCGCAGTTCTCGCGCACCCACATCAACTTCCAGCGCGTGCCGACGGTGGACACCTCCAACCCGTTCGCCGCCAAGGCGATTCCCTCACTGGACGAAAGCTTCGTGGTGATCCACTTCCGCGGGCTGGATCAAATTGACTTCCCCTATTTGCTGGCGATGCTGCAGGGCTCGTTTATCTCGCACATCAATACGTTAGTGGTGCCGGGCGGCAAGATGGGGCTGGCGATGGAGCTGATCATGGCGCCGCTGGTGCAGCGGTTGCTGGAAGGCAAGAAGATCGAATAAATGCGTTGAGCGCGGCGGCAGGCCGCGCCCCGTCCCGATTACGCCGGTTGGCGGATCTCGAAGCTGTGGGTCACCGTGGCGGCCTTGTTGAGCATCAGCGCCACCGAGCAGTATTTCTCCGCCGACAGGTTCACCGCACGCTCGACGATCTTGTCGGTCAGGTCCTGGCCGGTAACGATAAAGTGCAGGTTGATGTGGGTGAACAACCGCGGGGCTTCTTCACGGCGCTCGGAGGTCAGCTTCACCTCGCAGTCGCGCACGTCGTTGCGCCCTTTTTGCAGGATGGACACCACGTCGATCGCGCTGCAGCCGCCCACCGACATCAGCACCATCTCCATCGGGCTGGGCGCTTTATCACCGGCGTTGCCGTCCATCAGCACCTGGTGGCCGGAGGCCGATTCACCCAAAAACGTTAACCCTTCCACCCATTTAACTCTTGCCTGCATTCTGGTCACTCCGGTTGATTTCTTAAAATCAGAGTACGCTTTCGCATAGAAACAGGCAACGTAACCTGATGCTAATCATGCTGAAGCGAGACAACACGAGACACCCGCCTTACTCTGTGCTACAAACAGAGCCGCAATAAATCTTTCCGGGACACTGAATTTCAGGGAAACGCCCAGAGAAAGGCTCCTTTACCGGTATGTTAACAGAATGTAGCTTGCAGCGCTTACGGCAAGTTAATATGCTAGAGCGACAGCGTATTTTTATGACACGCCTCAAAACTTGCCGGTAGCCCTCGCTCATGACTGCGGCTACAGGCGGGTTTTACAGGGAACTCTGACCCCTGTGACACAAGGCAGCGATAACAACAGAGGATAACAGCGAATGGTTCTCGGCAAACCGCAAACAGACCCTACTCTCGAATGGTTCCTGTCTCATTGCCATATCCACAAATATCCATCGAAGAGTACGCTGATTCACCAAGGTGAAAAGGCCGAAACGCTTTACTACATCGTGAAAGGCTCCGTCGCGGTGCTGATCAAGGATGAAGAAGGTAAAGAGATGATCCTGTCCTACCTCAACCAGGGGGATTTCATCGGCGAGCTCGGATTGTTCGAAGAAGGCCAGGAGCGCAGCGCCTGGGTTCGCGCGAAAACCGCCTGTGAAGTGGCCGAAATTTCCTACAAGAAATTCCGCCAGCTGATCCAGGTGAACCCGGACATCCTGATGCGTCTGTCCGCCCAAATGGCGAGCCGCCTGCAGGTCACCTCCGAAAAAGTGGGCAACCTCGCCTTCCTGGACGTTACCGGCCGCATCGCGCAAACCCTGCTGAATCTGGCGAAGCAACCCGACGCCATGACTCACCCTGACGGTATGCAGATCAAGATCACCCGCCAGGAGATCGGCCAGATCGTCGGCTGCTCGCGTGAAACCGTTGGCCGTATTCTGAAAATGCTGGAAGATCAAAACCTGATTTCCGCCCACGGCAAAACCATTGTCGTCTACGGCACCCGTTAATCCCTGAAGAAACGGCGCAGATTGCGCCGTTTTTTTGTCTGCTCTCTGCCATGTGGCGCCGCCTGATCTACCACCCGGAAATCAACTACGCACTGCGACAAACGCTGGTGTTGTGCCTGCCGGTGCTGTTCGGCCTGCTGATAGGCCAGCTGCAGCTCGGCCTGATGTTCTCTCTGGTGCCCGCCTGCTGCAATATCGCCGGTCTGGACACGCCGCATAAGCGCTTCTTTAAACGGCTGATCGTCGGCGGTTCGCTGTTCGCCTTCAGCAGCGTGCTGCTGCAACAGGCCCTGCTGTGGCACGTGCCGCTGCCGGCGCTGATGCTGGGCCTGGCGCTGCTGCTCGGCGTCACCGGTGAAATCAGCCCGCTGCACGCCCGGCTGTTGCCGGCGGCGCTGGTGGCCGCCATCTTCGCCCTCAGCACGGCCGGCACGGTGCCTATCTGGCAGGCACCGCTGCTGTACGCGATCGGCACCGCCTGGTACGGCTTGTTCACCTGGTTCTGGTTCAAGCTGTGGCAAGAGCAGCCGATGCGCGAGACGCTGAGCCAGCTCTACCTGGAACTGGCGGACTACTTCGAAGCCAAATATTCGCTGCTGACCCAGCACACCGATCCGCAAACCGCGCTGCCGCCGCTGCTGGTGCGCCAGCAAAAGGTGATGGACCTGATCAGCCTGTTGTACCAACAGCTTAATTTCCTGCCGCACGCCAGCAACCTCGAACAAAAGCGCCTGCAGCGCGCCTTTCAGGTGGCGATGGACCTGCAGGAGCACATCACCGTCAGCCTGCATCTGCCGGAAGAGGTGCAAAAACTGGTGGAGCAGAGCCAGGCCGAAGCGATCATTCGCCGCAATGCCCAGGTGATCGCCGGCCGGCTGCGCGTAGTGGCGCACGATATTCTCTATCATCAACATTCGAAGCGCTTCTCCATGACCCACGAGCTGGCCGCGCTGGAAAAAATGGCGTCGCAGCATCCCGACAACCCGGTCGGCCAGTTTTGTTACTACCACTTCAGCCGCATCGCCCGCCTGCTGCGCACCCAGCATCCGCTGTACCGCCGCGACCTGATGCCCGGCCAGCACCGCCTGCCGTTTTGGCCGGCGCTGGCCAGCTACCTGTCGTTCAAATCCACCGCCCTGCGCAACGCCGCACGGCTGGGCGTGACGCTGGCGGTCGGCAGCAGCCTGGGGGCAGTGTTCAACCTGCCGAAACCTTACTGGATCCTGCTCACCATCATGCTGGTGAGCCAAAACGGGTATAACGCCACCCGGGTGCGTATTCAGCACCGTGCACTGGGCACGATCGCCGGGCTATTGCTGGCGGCCGGGCTGCTGCAGTTGCAGCTGCCGGAAGGAGAAACGCTGAGCATCATGCTGGTGATCACGCTGCTGGCCTACCTGGTTTCGCGCAAGAACTACGGGCTGTCGGTGATTGGCTTTACGATCACGGCGGTTTACACCCTGCAGCTGCTGGCGCTGAACGGCTCGCATTTTCTGGTGCCGCGCCTGATTGATACCTTGATCGGCTGCGTGCTGGCGTTCGGCGGCACCATTTGGCTGTGGCCACAGTGGCAAAGCGGGCTGCTGCGCAAGAATGCCCATCAGGCGTTGGAGAACGATCAAACCGCGCTACGGCTGATGCTCAAGCAGCCTGAACCGGACGCCACCGCGTTGGCCTACGCCCGCATGCAGGTCAACCAGGCGCACAACGCGCTGTTCACCTCGCTCAATCAGGCGATGCAGGAGCCGGGATTCGCGTCGAACTATCTGGCGGACATGCGGCTGTGGGTGACGCACAGCCAGTTCATCGTCGAACACCTGAACGCCATGACCATTCTGGCGCGCGAGCACTACATGCTGACGCCGAAACTGGCGGAAGCGTATCTGCAAACCTGTGAAATCGCGCTGCAAAGCTGCCAGCAGCGGTTGGAATACGACGGCCCGAGCAGCGGCAACAGCGGCATCATGCAGCCGCCGGATCTGCATCCGGACATGCCCGTCACCGAGATGGAGCGCCATCTTCGGCGCATTTTGTCGCACCTGAACGTGATGCACACCATTTCGTCGCTGGCCTGGCGCCAGCGCCCGCACCACGGCATCTGGCTCAAACGCAAACTGCGCGATCAATAAGGGCGCGGCATGCCGCGCCCCGTCATATGCCGCACGAGCTTCAGGCGTTGAGCACGTCCTGCACCGCCAGCTCGAATAGCGCCATGCCGGCCTCGATATCCTGCAGTTCTACCACCAACGACGGCGCGAAACGGATCACGTTCGGCCCGGCGTTGAGGATCATCAGCCCGCGCGCGGCGGCGGCGGTGAGGAAGTCGCGCGCCCTGCCGTGATAATGCGGCGTCAGCTCGGCGCCAATCAGCAGCCCCATACCGCGAATGGCGGTGAAAATACCGTATTTATCGCCGATATGCTGCAAAGCCTGCACATACAGCGCATGGCGCTGTTCGATGCCGCTCAGCACCTCCGGCGTATTGATCACGTCCAACGCCGCCTCCGCCACCGCGCAGGCCAGCGGGTTGCCGCCGTAGGTGGTGCCGTGGGTGCCCACCTGCATCACCGACGCAATTTCTTCGGTGGTCAGCATGGCGCTGACCGGGAAACCACCGCCCAGCGCCTTGGCGGTGGTGAGAATGTCCGGCGTCACGCCATAATGCATATAGGCGAACAGTTTGCCGCTGCGCCCCATGCCGCTTTGCACTTCGTCGAACACCAGCAGCGCCTGATGCTGATCGCACAGCTCGCGCACGCCTTTGAGGAAGCCGGCGTCGACCGGCGTAATGCCGCCCTCGCCCTGAATCGGCTCCATCACCACCGCGCAGGTGTGGTCGTCCATCACCGCCTTCACCGCCGCCAGATCGTTGAACGGCACGTGCACGATGTCGGCCGGCTTCGGCCCGAACCCGTCGGAGTATTTGGCCTGCCCGCCCACCGATACGGTGAACAGCGTACGGCCGTGGAACGCGTTATAGAAGGCGATGATTTTGGTTTTGTACGGGCTGTGGCGGGTGATGGCGTAATGGCGCGCCAGTTTGAACGCCGCCTCGTTGGCCTCCGCGCCGGAGTTGGCGAAGAACACCCGATCGGCGAAGGTGGCGTCGATCAGTTTGCTCGCCAGGCGCAGCGCCGGTTCATTGGTGAAGACGTTGCTGGTATGCCACAGGGTTTCGCCCTGGCGTTTAAGCGCCTCGACCAGCGCCGGATGGCAGTGCCCCAGCGCCGTCACCGCGATGCCGCCGGAAAAATCGATGTACTCTTTTCCCTGCTGATCCCAGACCCGGCTGCCTTGGCCGCGCACCGGCACAAACTGGGCAGGCGCATAAACAGGCAGGATCACCTGGTCAAAGGTGCTGCGGCTCACTGCGGATTTTTCAGTCATTTTCGGCTCCACCCTGAAGGTTTTTCAGCGCTATCGTAATGTCAGATTGAAAACATAATCACGAAATATGCATAAAAAACCAATAAAGCGCAAACGCAAAACGCCTGACGGGCGAAAAAAACGCGCCGGAATTAACGCTTGAGGAAATTCTCCAGCAGCTGGTGGCCCTGCTCGCTGAGCACGCTTTCCGGATGGAACTGCACGCCTTCCAGCGCCAAAGTGCGGTGGCGGATGCCCATGATCTCGTCGCGCACGCCGTCGCGCTCGCTCCAGGCGGTCACGTCAAAACAGTTCGGCAGCGTATCGGCTTTCAGCACCAATGAGTGGTAGCGGGTCACGGTCAGCGGATCGCTCAGGCCGCGAAACACGCCGATGCCCAGGTGACGAATCGCCGAGGTTTTGCCGTGCATCACCGCGCGGGCGCGCACCACCTCGGCGCCGAACGCCTGCCCCAGCGCCTGGTGCCCCAGACACACGCCGAGGATCGGCAGTTTGCCGGCGAAATGACGAATGGCGGCCAGCGAGATGCCCGCTTCGTTCGGGGTACAGGGGCCGGGAGAAATCACCAGATGCTGCGGCGCCAGCCGCTCGATATCGGCCAGCTGCAGCTCATCGTTGCGCTTCACCAGCACCTCTGCGCCCAATTCGCAAAAGTACTGGTAAAGGTTATAGGTAAAGGAGTCGTAATTATCGATCAGCAGCAGCATGTTAGATCCGGCAGAGAAAAATGCCGCCACAGTGTACTGATTTAACCCGCCGCTGCCGACGATAATTTCCGCTTACTTTTTACGGCCGCCGGTGATCGACCCCAGCACGCCGCGCAGGATCTGGCGGCCGAGATCGCGCGCCATGCTCTTGGCGGCGGTCTGGACGATGCCGTCGCGCTTGCCGCCGCGCGGGCCGGTGGACCCGAACAGCAGCTCGTTCAAGCTGCCCATCAGGCCGCCGCCCGCCTGCTGTTGCGCCTGCTGTTGCTGGGCCGGCTGGCCGGGTTGCTGCCCGCCGACGGTGGAGAAGCCTCCCGCAGACAGGATTTCGTAGGCGGACTCGCGGTCGATCATATCCTCGTAGCGGCCATACAGCGGCGACTTGTTGATCGCACTGTTCAGCCCTTCCGCGCCGAGCATGCCCATTTTGGATTCCGGCGCAATCACCATCGCCCGCTCCACCACGTTCGGCCGGCCCTTCTCGTCGAGGAATGACACCAGCGCTTCGCCCACGCCCAGCTCGGTGATCGCCGTTTCGGCATCGAAGGCCGGATTGGCGCGCAGGGTTTGCGCCGCCGTCTTCACCGCCTTCTGATCGCGCGGAGTAAAGGCGCGCAGCGCATGCTGTACGCGGTTGCCCAGCTGGCCCAGCACGCTGTCCGGAATGTCCAGCGGGTTCTGGGTGACGAAGTAAATGCCGACGCCTTTGGAGCGGATCAGACGCACCACCTGTTCGATCTTGGTCAACAGCGCCGCCGGCGCATCGTTGAACAGCAGGTGCGCCTCATCGAAGAAGAACACCAGCTTCGGCTGTTCAGGGTCGCCCACTTCCGGCAGGCGCTCAAACAGCTCGGCCAGCAGCCACAGCAGGAACACCGAATACAGCTTCGGCTGATTGATCAGCTTGTCCGCCGCCAGCAGGTTGATCACGCCGTGACCGTTGGCGTCGGTTTTCATCAGATCGTTGATGTCCAGCATCGGCTCGCCGAAAAACCGGTTGGCACCCTGCTCTTCCAGCGTCAGCAACCCGCGCTGAATGGCGCCAATCGACGCGGCAGAGATATTGCCGTACTGAGTCTGGAATTGTTTGGCGTTGTCGCCGACGAACTGCACCATGGCGCGCAGGTCCTTCATGTCCAGCAACAGCAGTGCGTTGTCATCGGCGATTTTGAACACCAGCTGCAGCACCCCGCTTTGCACCTCGTTCAGATCCAACAGGCGCCCCAGCAGCAGCGGCCCGAGATCGGAAATCGTGGCGCGGATCGGGTGGCCCTTTTCGCCGTAAATATCCCACGGAATAATGGTGCAAGCCTGCGGCTGCCAGTCGGTGACGCCAATCGCCGCCAGGCGCGCCTGCAGTTTCTCGGAAGGCACGCCCTCGGCGCCGATGCCGGACAGATCGCCCTTCACGTCCGACAGGAATACCGGCACACCGATGCGCGAGAACTGTTCGGCCATTTTCTGCAGCGTCACCGTCTTGCCGGTGCCGGTCGCCCCGGTGATCAGCCCGTGGCGGTTGGCCAACGCCGGCAAAATCACCAGATCCTGCTCCGGTTTTCCGTCTTTCATCGCTTTGGCGATAATCCGTGGTTCACTCATTTTCTGTTCCTTTGACGCTGACGCGGCGCGCAACGCGCCTGTTGATGCAATAAAGCTATAAGCGCCGCGTAACCCCGTCAAGGACAAACAAAATGGGCGCCGTCGGAGCCTGATGAATTCAGATTGCGCTTAGCGTCAGAGCGTCTTTGCTTGAACAAGAAAGCACCAGTGCTATAGTGATCATTACGCTGTATATACGAGGTAAATACCATGTCTGAATCTACCGTGGTAATCCGCGTGGATGAAGAGTTAAAAACCGCTTTCACCAGCGCGGCAAAGGCCGCCGATCGCACGGCTTCGCAACTGCTGCGCGATTTCATGCGCGAGTTTGTCAGCCGCCAGGCGCAGCAGGAAGAGTACGACAAGTGGTTAAAGGAAAAGGTCGAGGTGAGCCGCAAGGCGTTGCGTGAAGGCAAGTTTGCCGACGATGAAGAGGTGGCCGCTTATTTCGCCGAACGCAGAGCTAAATCAACGCAATAAAACACAAAAGGACTTTTGTGAAACTGACATGGACGGAACCCGCCATCGCCGATCGTCTGGCGATTTATGAATGGTTGGAACTTAAAAATCCGGCCGCCGCCGCAGAAAATGATGCAAAAATCGCTGACGCGGCGGCACGCCTCGTGCATCATCCCGCCAGCGGGAAAACGGGTCGGATAGCCGGCACGCGCGAGCTGGTCATCTCCCCGTCCTATCTGCTGGTCTATGAATGGGCGGCTCAACGCGTCATCGTATTGGCCATCGTGCATACTCGCCGCCGGTGGCCGCCGGCATAGTCACCCCCGCAGCCCCAGTTGCTCTTTCAGCGCCTTCAAATAGCGCCGGCTGACCGGTACCGGATCGCCGGCCGACATGATCATCTCCGCCGCGCCGCCCTCTTCGAAGCGGATCTCGCGTACCTGCTCCAGGTTGACCAGATACTGCCGATGGCAGCGCACCAGCGGGGTACGGCTTTCCAGCGTGCGCAGCGTCAGCTCGGTGAAACACTCCATGCCGTCGCTGCGTACCACGAAGACCCCGCTCAGTTTGGAACGGATCGCCAGCACTTCGTCAAATCGCAGCAGATAGATGCGGCTGTGGCCGGTGCAGGGAATGTATTTCAGGTAACCGGCGCTCTCATCCAGCGCCGCCACGTCCTGCGGCACACTGCGCTGCCGCAGGCGTTGCAGCGTCTTGCTCAGCCGCTTCGGCTCCGCCGGCTTCAGCAGATAGTCGAAGGCATGCTCCTCGAACGCCTGCACCGCGTATTCGTCGTAGGCGGTCAGAAACACGATGTGCGGCATGCGGTTGGGATCCAGCATGCCGACCATTTCCAGCCCGCTGATGCGCGGCATCTGGATATCGAGAAACACCACGTCCGGCTGCAGCCGGTGGATCTGGCTGATGGCTTCGATGGCGTTGGCGCATTCGCCGATAATCGCGATCTCCGCCTCGGCCTCCAGCAGATGGCGCAGGTTGTCGCGCGCGGAAGGTTCATCGTCAACAATCAGTGCGTTTAACATCAGGCGGCCCTCTCCATGGGGACATTGAGCGTAATGCGGGTGTAGGCGTCCGGCCGGCAATCCACCTGCACGCCATAGCCTTCGCCGTAGCGCACGCGAATGCGTTTATCCACCAGGTTCATCCCCAGCCCGCTGCAGTTCGGTTTCGGCTGGAACAGCCCGGCGTTGTCCGTCACCTGCAGCAGCAGATGCTCGCCTTCGCAGCAGGCGCCGATTTCGATGCGGCCCACGCCCAACAGATGCGAGGTGCCATGCTTGATGGCGTTCTCGACGATCGGCTGCAGCGAGAACGCCGGCAGCCGCGCCGCCAACAACGCCTCCGGCAGCGATACCGCGATCTCCAGCCGATCGGCGAAGCGCGCTTTCTCGATCTGCAGGTAGGCGTTCACGTGTTCAATCTCGTCCGCCAGGCTGACTTCGTCATCCGAGCGTTTGAGGTTTTTACGAAAGAAGGTCGAGAGGGACTGCACCAGATCGCAGGCGCGCTCGCCATCGCGGCGGATCACCGCCACCAGGGTATTCAAGGCATTGAACAGGAAATGCGGATTGACCTGCGCATGCAGCAGCTTGATCTCCGACTGCGCCAGCAGCTGCTTATGGCGCTCGTACTGTCCGGCCATGATCTGCGCCGACAGCAGGCTGGCGATGCCTTCGCCCAGCGTACGGTTGATGGTGCTGAACAGCCGGCTTTTCGGTTCGTACAGTTTGATGGTGCCGATCACCCGCTGGTTTTCGCCGCGCAGCGGGATCACCAGCGTCGATCCCAACTTGCAGGCCGGATTGATCGAGCAACAGTAAGAGAGCTGATTGCCGTCGGCGTACACCACCTCGTTGTTGTCGATGGCGCGATGCGAATGCACCGAGGCGATCGGCGTGCCCGGCAGGTGGTGATCGTCGCCGATGCCGATAAACGCCAGCAGCTTGTCGCGATCGGTGATCGCCACCGCGCCGATGCCCAGCTCCTGATAGATCACCCGGGCGACCTTCATGCTGTTCTCCTGATCGAACCCCTGCCGCAGGATGCCCTCGGTGCGCTCGGCGATCTTCAGCGCCTTGGAAGAGAAGGCGCTGGTGTATTTCTCGAACATCGCGCGCCGATCCAGCAGGATTTGCATAAACATCGCCGCCCCGACGGTATTGGCGATCATCATCGGCAGCGCGATGTGTTCCACCAGCTGCAACGCTTCATCGTAGGGGCGCGCCACCGCCAGGATGATCGCCATCTGCAGCACTTCCGCCACCAGCGCCACGCCGCCGACGAACAGCGGATTGAACAGCAGCTCGATGCGCCCGCGGCGCATGGCGATACTGTGTACGATGCCGCCGACCAGGCCTTCCGACACCGTAGAGATAGCGCAGGCCACATCGGTCATGCCGCCGAGCGTGTACCGGTGCAGGCCGCCGGTCAACCCGACCAGAAAGCCCACCGACGGCCCGCCCAGCAACCCGCCCAGCACCGCGCCTATCGCACGGGTGTTGGCGATCGAATCCTGAATATGCAGCCCGAAGTAGGTGCCCATGATGCAGAACACCGAGAAGATCACGTAGCACAGCAGCTTGTGCGGCAGGCGGATGGTCACCTGCATCAGCGGGATAAACAGCGGGGTTTTGCTCAGCAGATAGGCGATAACGAGATAGACGCACATCTGCTGCAACAGCAACAGCACCTGGTTAAATTCATACATGGCAGCAACTCATCCAGAGACAACAAAGGGCGAACGCCGGATTTCCGGTCTGATTATTGTCTGCCGATTAGAGCATGGGGCGCGGGAGAAAACAGTGATGGAGGCAAGGCTTCGGGAGGAAGGAGCGGCCGACCCCGACGGGATCGGCCAAAAAACTTACGGCAGCACCTTGGCTGACAGAATCACCACCGGTTTGGTCGGCACATTCTGGTAAGGGCCGACGTTGCCGGTCGGCACCTGAGCGATTTTGTCCACCACGTCCATGCCTTTCACCACTTTGCCGAACACCGCGTAGCCGAAGTCGCGCTGGCCGTGATCCAGGAAGGCGTTATCCGCCACATTCAGGAAGAACTGGCTGGTGGCGCTGTCCTTGTCGGCGGTGCGCGCCATCGAGATGGTGCCGCGCAGGTTGCGCAGGCCGTTGTCGGCTTCGTTCTTGATCGGCGCCTTGGTGGCTTTCTGCTGCATGTCAGCGGTGAAACCGCCGCCCTGGATCATAAAGCCCGGGATTACACGGTGGAAAATGGTGTTGTTGTAGTACCCGTTGTTCACGTAGTCGACGAAGTTCTGGGTGGAAACCGGTGCCTTCTTGCTGTCGAGCGCCAATTCGATATTCCCTGCCGAAGTGGTCAGCATGACGTGGGTCTCACCGGCGGCGAGTGCGGCAGGTGCCATTGCAGCCAGGGAACACAGCGCGACGAAGGTCACTAAAGTACGTTTGAACATTAACGGGTCCTTTCTCTGAGAGACAAACAACGGAAAAACGCTTTGATTCTAAAGAGCTGTATCGGCAAGTACCAGCCATTTACCTATATTTACCCAATTACGGGACATATCCTAGACGGCCCGGGATTTTGCTGCGGAAAGTATGGGCGCAGAAGGCTTTTTTGCCAACCGCATCACGCATTTTTTGCCCCGGGGCACCCTGGGGCGATTTTTGCGATCTGCCTCCCAGTTTGCACACGTATTGTCATTACTCTGTACAAATGAGAGCGCTCTCATAATAAAAAGAGCGGATACTGAAGCACCCACGACGGCGTTGCCGCGTAACCCCTGGAGAAATGACGTGAGTGAATTGATGACTGAAGTCAGCCCCGAGTTTGAAAGCACCATCATGGAACTGCTGGTGTTCTCCGGTAGCGCACGCAGCAATGCGTTGATGGCGTTGCGCCAAGCGCGCGCCGGCGACTTCGCCGCTGCGGCCAAACACATGGCCGAATCCAAAGAGTGGGTGAAGAAGGCGCACCTGATCCAGACCGAGCTGATCGGCCTGGACGAAGGCTGCGGCAAGCTGGCAATCAACCTGATCACCGTGCATGCGCAGGATCATCTGATGAACGCCATGGTGATCCAGGATCTGGCCGACGACATGATCGAGCTCTATCGCCGTCAGTCGCCGACGGAGGGCCGCCCATGAGCACGCTCAAAATCGCCGTGATCGGCGGCGGCAGCAGCTACACCCCCGAACTGGTCGATGGGCTGATCCAGCGTATCGAGGAACTGCCGGTCACCGAACTGGCGCTGGTGGACGTCGAGCCGGGCCGGCAAAAAGTAGAAACCATCGCCGCCCTGACCCGCCGCATGCTGGCGCGCCACGGGCTGGAGCAGGTGAAGGTCAGCGTGCATTTCGCGCTGGACGACGCCATTCGCGGCGCCGCTTTCGTGCTGACCCAGTTCCGCGTCGGGCAACTACCGGCACGCGCAGCCGATGAACGGCTGGGCCTGAAATACCAGCTGCTCGGCCAGGAAACCACCGGCGTCGGCGGCTTCGCCAAGGCGCTGCGCACCATCCCGGTGATGCTGGACATCGCCCGGCGAGTGGAAAAGCTGGCGCCGGACGCCTGGATCATCAACTTCACCAACCCGGCCGGTATCGTCACCGAGGCGGTGTACCGCTATACCAAGGCGAAAATTATCGGCCTGTGCAACGTGCCGATCAGCATGCATCACATGATCGCCAACATGCTGCAGGCGCCCTATGCCGACGTGCAGCTGCGGTTCGCCGGCCTGAACCACATGGTCTGGGTGCATCAGGTTACGCAACAGGGGCGCGACGTCACCGCCAGGGTGATCGACATGCTGTGCGACGGCGCGGCGCTGACCATGAATAACATCAAGGAAGAGCCCTGGCAGCCGGACTTCCTGCGCGCGCTCGGCGCCATCCCCTGCCCTTACCACCGCTATTTTTACCAGACCCGCGAGATGCTGGCGGAAGAGATGGCCGCCGCCGGCGAGCGCGGCACCCGCGCCGAACAGGTGATGCAGGTGGAGAAGGAGCTGTTCGAGCTGTATGCCGATCCGCAGCTAGACCGTAAGCCGGAGCAGCTCAGCTTCCGCGGCGGTTCTTTCTATTCCGAGGTTGCGCTGGAGCTGATTCGTGCTATCCATAATAATCTCGGCACGCAATTAGTGGTCAACACCGCAAACCGCGGCGCAATCCATGGCCTGCCGGACGATGCTGTGATAGAAATCAACTGTATCGTCAATGCCCAGGGCGCGCATCCGCTGACTTTCGGCCCGCTGCCGGAACCGATGCAGGCTCTGACGCAGCAGGTGAAAGCCTATGAACGCCTGACCATCGAAGCCGCGGTGCACGGCGATCGCCGCAGCGGGTTGCTGGCGCTGATCGCCAACCCGCTGGTTGGCAACGCCAATCTGGCGCAGCCGTTGCTGGAAGAGGTATTGACGATAAACGCGCCGCATTTGCCGCAGTTCAGGTAAGCGGCGAAGCGTAGCCAGACAAGGGTTCGGCACGCCGGATCCTTTTTTTAGCCGTAATTCAGGAGTGGGACGATGGTGACACTGGAAGATGTCGCGGCGCTGGCGGGCGTTTCGCGCGCCACCGTATCGCGCGTGGTGAACGGCGACAACAATGTCAAGGCGCCGACCCGCGAGAGGGTTGAACGCGCCGTCGCCCAGCTCGGGTATACCCCCAACCCGGCGGCCCGCGCGCTCGCCTCCAGCCACAGCAATACCCTCGGGCTGGTCACTACCTCCTATCGCGGCGGTTTCTTCGGCGCGCTGATGGACTTTGTGCAGACCGAGGCCGAATCCCACGGCAAACAACTGCTGGTGACCCAGGGCCGCAACAGCGCCGAAAACGAATGGCAGGCGGTGCAGCGCCTCTTTAGCCTGCGCTGCGACGGCGTGATCCTGCACGTGCGTTTTCTCAGCGACGATCGGCTGCGCCAATTGGCAGCGGAACAACGTGATTTCGTGTTGCTCGATCGTCTGGTGCCGGGGCTGGAAGCCCGCTGCGTCACCTTCGATCATCCGCTCGCCAGCCGCATGGCGACACAGCAGCTGCTCGACGCCGGGCACCGGCGCATCGCCTGCATCAGCGGCCCGCGCGATCGCCCATCGAGCCGCCTGCGGCTACAGGGGTTTGAAGAGGCGATGCAGGCGGCGAACATCGAGCCGGTCGCCTGCCTGGAGGGCGTCTACGATCTGGAAAGCGGTTACCGCTGTGCCGATCAATTGCTGCGGCAAGCCACGCAGCCCAGCGCCATCTATTGCTGCAACGAAGAGATGGCGATCGGCGCGCTGCTGGCGATCAACGAGCACCGTCTGCGGGTGCCGCAGGATATCTCCTTGATCTGTTACGACAGCGGCGAACGCGCGCCATTCGTGCGCCCGGCATTGAGCAGCGTCCATTTTCCCATCAGCGAGATGGCCCAATACGCGGCGCGCAGGCTGATCGATCCCGCCACCCCGGCGCATCGGTTTGAGCCGACGATCGTCAACCGCGATTCCATTGTGACGGTACGCAAATAGATCACAATAATGCGCATCTTCCCTTCACGGGTTGCATCAAAAAATCGACAGCCATCACAAAAAATCCCGTTGTCTGTGCTAGGATCCGCCCCCTGGTGGCCTGATCGGGACTTTTTCTGCGTTTGTCAGGAAAAGCCAGCGGCCTTATGCCAGCGTTAAAACCTCTAACAGACATATTCAGGCCTATACAATGAATGACAGTAACCGCATACGGCTTACCTGGATCAGCTTCTTTTCGTACGCGCTGACCGGTGCTTTAGTGATCGTCACAGGGATGGTGATGGGAAACATTGCAGAGTACTTTAATCTGCCGGTTTCCAGCATGAGTAACACCTTTACTTTCCTCAACGCCGGTATTTTGATTTCGATCTTCCTCAATGCCTGGCTGATGGAAATCATCCCGCTGAAGCGTCAGCTGATCTTCGGCTTTGTCCTGATGGTGCTGGCGGTCGCAGGGCTGATGCTCGGCAAGAGCCTGACCATGTTCTCGCTGTGCATGTTTATCCTCGGCGTGGTTAGCGGTATCACCATGTCGATCGGCACCTTCCTGATCACCCACATGTATGCCGGCCGCCAGCGCGGTTCACGCCTGTTGTTCACCGACTCCTTCTTCAGCATGGCCGGGATGATCTTCCCGATCGTCGCCGCGATGCTGCTGGCTCGCCATATCGGCTGGTACTGGGTTTATGCCTGCATCGGCCTGCTGTACGTGGGGATCTTCGTGCTGACCCTGTGCTCCGAATTCCCGGTGCTGGGCAAGAAAGGCGCCGACGCCGGTCAGCCGGTCGAGAAAGAAAAATGGGGCATCGGCGTGCTGTTCCTGTCGATCGCCGCGCTGTGCTACATCCTCGGCCAGCTGGGCTTCATTCAGTGGGTGCCTGAGTACGCCACCAAGTCGTTCAACATGGACATCGGCCAGGCCGGTAAGCTGGTGAGCGACTTCTGGACCTCTTACATGGTCGGCATGTGGGTGTTCAGCTTCATCCTGCGCTTCTTCGATCTGCAGCGTATCGTTACCGTGCTGGCCGCACTGGCTACCGGTGCGATGTACCTGTTCGTCAGCACCGACAACCCGGAGCACCTGGGCTACTACATCATGGCCCTGGGCTTCGTTTCCAGCGCCATCTACACCACGCTGATCACCCTCGGCTCGCTGCAGACCAAGGTCTCTTCGCCGAAGCTGGTCAACTTTATCCTGACCTGCGGCACCATCGGCACCATGCTGACCTTCGTGGTCACCGGCCCGATCGTGGCGAAAGGCGGCGCGCACGCGGCGCTGACCACCGCCAACGGCCTGTACCTGGCAGTGTTCGTGATGTGCCTGCTGCTGGGCTTCGTGACCAAGCACCGCAGCCACGGTCACGTGACGCACTAACGTCTTCCCATCAAATACATCAAGGGCGCCCGCATGAACTGCACCCCAAATGTTGGACACATCTGACATTTGGAGGTGCAGCTTTATGAAGTATTCACTGCAAGACAAACTCAATGCCGTCCGGTATTACCTTGCCGGGCTTGGCAGCCAACGGCAGACC
>NZ_JAMYWQ010000042.1 GCF_024160145.1 Serratia nevei | reverse complement strand
TACCAAACTGGGCCTGCCGAAGTTATAGGCAGGCGACGATCAACATAACCGAACCGCCGTATACGGACCCGTATGTACGGTGGTGTGGGAGGAGGCTGGTCGTGAGATCAGCCCCTATCCCGATTCTCAATCGATCAGGTGGTATTTTTCCGAAAGCAGATGGGCCAAATGTTTAAACATATTAAATACCGCGGTGGTTTTGGCGGTGGGCAATCCGTCGGCATCTAAAAAGTATTCGCCGCGGAAAACTAAAACGCCGCTTTTTTGTTCAACGTCGGTGGCGATCATGCCGTGTAGATAATCTTCGTGTTGGCGGATGATGTTATTTGCTTCTGCCAGCAGGGCCTCGCGGCCGATGGGTGTCGTATTGGTGCGCATTTATTAGACTCCAAACAAAAAACTCTGCGCATATTCTAACGCCGGTTCGCTTTTATCCGCAAACCGACTAAGGTTTATTTGCCGTCTGGATGGCCATGGGCGGCCGCCGGTTGGCGAAATCGGTCTTTCCGTGCTAATTAGGTTGCGTGACGCTTTTTATCAGGTAGAGTGTGGGATTTTGCGGCGTCGGGTGGAAGGTTTTGTTTACGCCATGAATAAAACTCACACAGCCATACTTCTGGGGCATGAGTGAATAGCAGGCAGGATCAACGACTTGCGTTCAGGTTGAGCAATTGGGCAACCAAAAGAAAAAAATCTGTTGATCTCTTGCCAGACTGCCGCAATATAAAAAAAGAGACTCGAATTGCCGCGGCACGGCGAGATAAAAGACTTCTTTTTAGAAGAAATAAATTTAGGTAAAGGTAAATATGGGTAAAGCTCTCGTAATAGTTGAGTCCCCGGCAAAAGCCAAAACTATTAATAAATATTTAGGCAGTGACTACGTGGTGAAGTCCAGCGTCGGTCACATCCGTGATTTGCCGACCAGTGGCTCAGCCAGCAAAAAGAGCGCTGACTCAACCGAAGACAAAGCCAAGAAAAAAGTTAAAAAAGATGAGAAGGCGGCGCTGGTAAATCGCATGGGCGTCGATCCTTACCACGGCTGGAAAGCACATTATGAAATCCTGCCGGGTAAAGAAAAAGTGGTCGCCGAGTTAAAATCGTTGGCGGAAAACGCCGACCACATTTATCTCGCAACCGACCTTGACCGCGAAGGGGAAGCCATCGCCTGGCACCTGCGGGAAGTGATCGGTGGGGATGACAAACGCTTTAGCCGCGTGGTGTTTAACGAAATCACCAAAAACGCGATCCAACAGGCGTTCAAACAGCCGGGCGAGCTGAACATTGACCGCGTCAACGCGCAGCAGGCGCGCCGGTTTATGGACCGCGTGGTGGGCTATATGGTCTCGCCGCTGCTGTGGAAAAAAATCGCCCGTGGTCTGTCCGCCGGCCGCGTGCAGTCGGTGGCGGTGCGCCTGGTGGTTGAGCGTGAGCGCGACATCAAGGCCTTCGTGCCGGAAGAGTACTGGGAGCTGCATGCCGATCTGCTGGCGAAGGGTGAAACCGCGCTGCAGATGGAAGTGACCCATGCGCATGACAAACCGTTCAAGCCGGTCAACCGCGAGCAAACCTACGCAGCGGTCAAGCTGCTGGAAAAAGCCCGCTACAGGGTGCTGGATCGCGAAGACAAACCGACCAGCAGCAAGCCGGGTGCGCCTTTCATTACCTCCACGCTGCAACAGGCCGCCAGTACCCGCCTGAGCTTCGGCGTGAAGAAAACCATGATGATGGCGCAACGGCTGTATGAAGCCGGCCACATCACCTATATGCGTACCGACTCCACTAACCTGAGCCAGGATGCGCTCAACATGGTGCGTGGCTACATCGGCGACAACTTCGGCGATAAGTACCTGCCGAAGGCGCCGAATCAGTACAGCAGCAAAGAGAATTCGCAGGAAGCGCACGAAGCGATCCGCCCTTCGGACGTGAACGTGCTCGCCGAGCAGTTGAAAGATATGGAAGCGGACGCGCAGAAGCTGTATCAGCTGATCTGGCGCCAGTTCGTCGCCTGCCAGATGACGCCGGCGCAATACGATTCCACCACGCTGACGGTGAAGGCCGGCGATTATCAGCTGCGCGCCAAGGGCCGTACGCTGCGCTTTGACGGCTGGACCAAGGTGATGCCGGCGCTGCGCAAAGGCGATGAAGATCGCACCCTGCCCTACGTCGAAATCGGCAGCGAGCTGGATCTGCAGAAACTGATCCCGAGCCAGCACTTCACCAA
Organism: Serratia nevei; assembly: GCF_024160145.1. Lineage (GTDB taxonomy): Bacteria > Pseudomonadota > Gammaproteobacteria > Enterobacterales > Enterobacteriaceae > Serratia > Serratia nevei_A. The sequence continues at coordinate 37,957 of NZ_JAMYWQ010000042.1, read as the reverse complement.
GCCGCCGGCGCGCTACAGCGAAGCCTCGCTGGTGAAAGAGCTGGAAAAACGCGGCATCGGCCGTCCGTCCACCTACGCCTCCATCATCTCGACCATTCAGGATCGCGGTTATGTGCGGGTGGAAAGCCGCCGCTTCTATGCCGAGAAAATGGGCGAGATCGTCACCGATCGCCTGGAAGAAAACTTCCGCGAGCTGATGAACTACGACTTCACCGCGCGCATGGAAGACGGCCTCGATGAGGTCGCCAACAACCAGGCCGAGTGGAAAGCGGTGCTGGACGAGTTCTTCGTCGACTTCAGCGAGCAGCTGGAAACGGCGGAGAAGGATCCGGAAGAGGGCGGCATGCGGCCTAACCAGATGGTGATGACCAGCATCGACTGCCCGACCTGCGGCCGCAAGATGGGCATCCGTACCGCCAGCACCGGCGTGTTCCTCGGCTGTTCCGGCTACGCGCTGCCGCCGAAGGAGCGCTGCAAAACCACCATCAATCTGGTGCCGGAAGCGGAAGTGCTCAATATCCTTGAAGGCGACGACGCGGAAACCAACGCGCTGCGCGCCCGCCGCCGCTGCAAGAAATGCGGTACGGCGATGGACAGCTACCTGATCGACAACCAGCGCAAGCTGCACGTCTGCGGTAACAACCCGGCGTGCGACGGCTATGAGATCGAAGAGGGCGAGTTCCGCCTGAAAGGCTACGACGGCCCGGTGGTGGAGTGCGACAAGTGCGGCTCGGAAATGCACCTGAAAATGGGACGTTTCGGCAAGTACATGGGCTGTACCAACGAGAACTGCAAAAACACCCGCAAGATCCTGCGTAACGGCGATGTTGCGCCGCCGAAGGAAGATCCGGTGCCGTTGCCGGAGCTGCCGTGCGAGAAGTCAGACGCCTATTTCGTGCTGCGTGACGGCGCTGCCGGCGTGTTCCTGGCGGCCAACACCTTCCCTAAATCGCGCGAGACCCGCGCGCCGCTGGTGGAAGAGCTGGCTCGCTTCAAGGATCGCCTGCCGGAGAAGCTGCGCTATCTGGCCGATGCGCCGGTGGCGGATGCCGAAGGCAATAAAACGCTGGTGCGTTTCAGCCGCAAAACCAAGCAGCAGTACGTCTCTTCTGAAAAAGACGGCAAGGCGACCGGTTGGTCCGCATTCTACGTGGACGGCAAATGGGTCGAAGGCAAGAAGTAACGCCGCCGTCCTGCCTGCAAGATGAAAAACCAGCCCTGGCGGCTGGTTTTTTTATTGCTGAAAAGGGACAAACGGATCTATCCTTTGCTGTTTTTATCCCTCCGCCACCGCCGTTTCACGTTGATACCAATGCAAAATAATCGTTATCATAGTGTGACGCGGATCTATACTTGAAGCTGCAACGTGGTATAGTGGTTATATAAAAAGTTTTTTTATTATTAAAGCTTATTAACAACGGCGTTTTCTTCACCATCAGGGTAAAACACGGTGTTTATGGCTTGTGAGTTTCAGCATACCGGGGCGACACCGATATACCTGGCTGCGGGTAAGCCGCAGTGTTTAACCTAGGATGGTATAAGATATGAAATTGCAGCAGCTTCGTTACATTGTGGAAGTGGTTAACCACAACCTGAATGTCTCCTCGACGGCAGAAGGGCTCTATACCTCGCAACCCGGCATCAGTAAACAGGTGCGCATGCTCGAAGATGAGCTGGGCATCCAGATTTTCGCCCGCAGCGGCAAACACCTGACCCAGGTCACCCCGGCCGGCCAGGAAATCATTCGCATTGCACGTGAAGTGCTGTCCAAGGTGGACGCCATCAAAGCCGTCGCCGGTGAACACACCTACCCGGATAAAGGCTCGTTGTACGTCGCCACCACCCATACTCAGGCTCGCTACGCTTTGCCCAACGTGATCAAGGGCTTTATCGAGCGTTACCCGCGCGTCTCACTGCACATGCATCAGGGTTCGCCGACGCAGATCGCCGAAGCGGTCTCCAAAGGCACCGCCGATTTTGCCATCGCCACCGAAGCGCTGCACCTGTACGACGATCTCATCATGCTGCCGTGCTACCACTGGAACCGCGCGGTGGTGGTGAAGCCCGATCATCCTTTGGCAGGCAAAAGCAGCATCAGCATTGAAGAGCTGGCGGCTTACCCGATCGTCACTTACACCTTCGGCTTTACCGGGCGCTCGGAGCTGGACACCGCTTTCAACCGCGCCGGCCTGACGCCGCGCATCGTCTTTACCGCCACCGACGCCGACGTGATCAAAACCTACGTGCGTCTGGGGTTGGGGGTGGGGGTGATCGCCAGCATGGCGGTGGATCCGGTACAGGATCCGGATCTGGTGACGGTAGATGCGCGCGATATCTTCACTTACAGCACCACCAAAATCGGTTTCCGCCGCAGCACCTTCCTGCGCAGCTACATGTACGACTTCATTCAGCGCTTCGCGCCGCACCTGACGCGCGACGTGGTCGACAGCGCGGTGGCGCTGCGCTCCAATGAAGAAATCGAAGCGATGTTCAAGGACATCAAGCTACCGATCAAATAACCGCTGGCGTTGACGACATCCAAAAAACCGGAGAGGGAACCGCCTCACCGGTTTTTTGTGCCAGGACCTCCGCAGCCTCCGGTTTCTCAGGATCATCCCGAAAAGCCGCCGCCTGGTGCACCCACCCGCGAAAAACGCGAGATCTTCCCTGCCAAATCGCCGCCTCGTTGCGGCGTTTTTGTTGGCGCATTGCCTAACCCCTTGGCGGCGCTCGTACTTATTTTCCGCTGATTGTTCCTGCCTATCGCTGTGATCAAATCGTGTTGTTATCAAAACGTTAAGTTATCTTTGTGGTATCTTTAAACAAGACCTCACTGATTACCCTGTTTTAGTCACAATAAGAAATGGAGGAGCTATGTCGTCCGATCTTCGTGAAACAAGTCTGGATAAGCTGGTTGCGCTAAATAGCGAATATTACTACCACAGCCTGCCGCTGGCGGCGAAGCAGCTGGGTGATATCGACCGGTTGCCGAAATCAATGAAAGTGCTGTTGGAGAACCTGCTGCGCCATGTGGATGGCGATACCGTGCAGGTTGACGACCTCAAGGCCATCGTCGCCTGGCTGCAAACCGGCCATGCTGACCGTGAGATCGCCTACCGTCCGGCACGCGTGCTGATGCAGGATTTTACCGGCGTTCCGGCGGTGGTGGATCTGGCCGCGATGCGCGAAGCGGTACGGCGGCTGGGCGGCAACGTCGACCAGGTGAACCCGCTGTCGCCGGTGGATCTGGTGATTGACCACTCGGTTACCGTCGATGAGTTCGGCGATGACAACGCCTTTGAAGACAACGTGCGTATCGAAATGCAGCGCAACCACGAGCGCTACACCTTTCTGCGCTGGGGGCAGAAAGCCTTCAACCGTTTCCGCGTGGTGCCGCCGGGCACCGGCATCTGTCACCAGGTTAACCTCGAATACCTCGGCCAAACGGTCTGGCACAGCGACGAAAGCGGCCGCCGGGTGGCTTATCCCGATACGCTGGTGGGCACCGACTCCCACACCACCATGATCAACGGCCTCGGCATCCTCGGCTGGGGCGTCGGCGGCATCGAAGCTGAAGCGGCGATGCTGGGCCAGCCGGTGTCGATGTTGATCCCGGACGTGGTCGGCTTCAAGCTGACCGGCAAGCTCCGCGAGGGCATCACCGCCACCGACCTGGTGCTGACCGTGACCCAAATGCTGCGCAAGCACGGCGTTGTCGGCAAATTCGTCGAGTTTTACGGCGACGGCCTGGCCGATCTGCCGCTGGCGGACCGGGCGACCATCGCCAACATGTCGCCGGAGTTCGGCGCCACCTGCGGTTTCTTCCCGGTGGATGACGTTACGCTCGGCTATATGAAGCTCAGCGGCCGCAGCGCCGAACAAATCGCGCTGGTGGAAGCCTACGCCAAGGCGCAGGGCATGTGGCGCAATCCGGGGGATGAACCGGTCTTCACCAGCTCGCTGGCGCTGGACATGTCAACGGTAGAGGCCAGCCTCGCCGGGCCGAAACGCCCGCAGGATCGCGTTGCGCTGCCGAATGTACCGCAGGCGTTCAAGGCCGCCACCGAGCTGGATATCGGCGGGCACCAGGCCAAGACCGACAGCAAAACCTTTACGCTGGACGGGCAGCAGCACGAACTGCGCGACGGCGCGGTGGTGATCGCGGCGATCACCTCCTGCACCAATACCTCCAACCCGAGCGTGATGATGGCGGCCGGCCTGCTGGCGAAAAACGCCGTCAAGAAAGGGCTGCGCAGCAAACCCTGGGTAAAAACCTCGCTGGCGCCGGGCTCCAAAGTGGTGACCGACTACTTCGACAGCGCCAAACTCACCGCCTATCTGGAAGAACTGGGGTTCAACCTGGTGGGGTACGGCTGCACCACCTGCATCGGTAACTCCGGCCCGCTGCCGGACCCGATCGAGCAGGCGATCAAAGAGGGCGATCTGACCGTGGGCGCGGTGCTGTCGGGTAACCGCAACTTCGAAGGGCGTATTCACCCGCTGGTGAAAACCAACTGGCTGGCCTCGCCGCCGCTGGTGGTGGCTTATGCGCTGGCGGGCAGCATGAAGATTGACCTGACCAAAGAGCCGCTGGGCGAGGGCAACGATGGCCAGCCGGTCTATTTGAAGGACATCTGGCCGAGCAGCCAGGACATCGCTCAGGCGGTGGAAGAAGTGCGCACCGAGATGTTCCACAAGGAATACGGCGAAGTGTTCGACGGCGACGCCAACTGGCAGGCGATCCAGGTGGCCGGTTCGGCAACCTATCAGTGGCAGGAGGATTCGACCTATATCCGCCATCCGCCGTTCTTCAGTACCATGAAGGTGAAACCGGATCCGGTGCAGGACATCAAAGACGCGCGCATTCTGGCGATTCTGGCCGATTCGGTGACCACCGACCACATCTCGCCGGCGGGTAACATCAAGCGCGACAGCCCGGCGGGGCGCTACCTGAGCGAGCACGGCGTGGCGCCGCAGGATTTCAACTCCTACGGCTCGCGCCGCGGCAACCACGAAGTGATGATGCGCGGCACCTTCGCCAATATCCGCATCCGCAACGAAATGGTGCCGGGCGTGGAAGGGGGCTATACCCGCCATATACCGTCGCAGCAGCAGCTGTCTATCTACGACGCCGCCATGCAGTATCAGCAGGAAAAGGTGCCGCTGGCGGTGATCGCCGGCAAAGAGTACGGCTCCGGATCCAGCCGTGACTGGGCGGCGAAAGGGCCGCGCCTGCTGGGCGTGCGGGTGGTGATCGCCGAATCCTTCGAGCGTATTCACCGCTCCAACCTGATCGGCATGGGGATTTTGCCGCTGGAGTTCCCGCAAGGGGTGACGCGCAAAACCCTGGGGCTGACCGGGGATGAGCAGATCAGCGTCGGCGGCCTGCAGCAGCTGCAGCCGGGCCAGACGGTGCCGGTGCACATCACCTATGCCGACGGGCGCAAGGAGGTGATCGACACCCGTTGCCGCATCGATACCGGCAATGAGCTGACCTACTACGAAAACGACGGCATCCTGCACTATGTGATCAGGAAAATGCTGTAATTAAGCAATAAAAAGGGCGCCGCAAGGCGCCCTGATTGTTTCCGCCGCGGCGGCGATCACTTCTGGTCGAGCAAATGGCCCATTTTGGCGGCCTTGGTCGCCAGGTAGTGTTCGTTCTTCGGGTTGCGGCCGACGATCAGCGGCACGCGTTCGCTGATGTTGATGCCGGCTTCGGTCAGGATCTCGACCTTTTTCGGGTTGTTGGTCAGCAAACGCACCGCGTCGACGCCCAGCAGTTTGAACATGTCGGCGCACAGGGTGAAGTCGCGCTCGTCGGCGGCGAAGCCGAGCTGGTGGTTAGCTTCCACGGTGTCGGCGCCTTTATCCTGCAGGGCATAGGCGCGAATTTTGTTCAGCAGGCCGATATTGCGGCCCTCCTGGCGATGATAAAGCAGGATGCCGCGGCCTTCTTCGGCGATCTGTTCCAGCGCGGCTTCCAGTTGAAAACCGCAGTCGCAGCGCAGGCTGAACAGGGCGTCGCCGGTCAGGCATTCGGAATGCACGCGCGCGAGCACCGGCGCTTCGCCGGAAATGTCACCGAATACCAGCGCCAGATGGTCATGCCCGGTCGCCAGTTCTTCGAATCCTACCATCAGGAAATCGCCCCAAGGTGTCGGCAGTTTAGCCTCTGCCACCCGTTTAAGCTGCATGTCACTCTCCACAAAATCGTACGATTCAATCATTGTCGCGCATCCTAAGTCCGGTTCGGTACATTGACCAAGACTAAAACGTGCTACGCCGATCTCTGTTTCGTTAATTATCGGCTATTTTGCCACAACTTCTTGCCGGGCGGTGCTCAGCAAACCAGCAGATGGCGTTTTCTGGCCACCTATTATTGCGAGAGGTTGCCTATCTGTTTAATTTTTAGCGTGTTATCAAGATTACACTCTTGTTACACTGCAGCCTGATTCACGCAGAGGAAAACGGGAATGTATGAGATAGCAAAACGCACGGCGGGCGGCGCGCTGCTGCTGCTGTTGATGCCGTTGGCGGTCTGGGTATCCGGCTGGCATTGGCAACCCGGCGGCAATGAGCAACTGCTGAAAGCGCTGTACTGGGTGACAGAAACCGTGACCTCGCCATGGGGCATTCTGACCAGCGTGATCCTTTGCGGTTGGTTCTTGTGGTGCCTGCGCTTTCGGCTCGGAGCGGCTATCGGTTTGGCGATGCTGCTGGTGGTGGCGGTGCTGGCCGGCCAGGGGATCAAATCCTTTATCAAGGATCGGGTGCAAGAACCGCGGCCGTTTGTGGTGTGGCTGGAGCAGGCTCACGGCGTGGACGGCAAGTATTTCTATTCGCTGCATCGCAAAGAGCGCAGCGCGCTGGTGCGTGAGCAATTGCAGGATCAGACGCTGGTGCCGAACTGGCTGCGCAAGCACTGGCAGGTTGAAACCGGCTTTGCTTTCCCGTCGGGGCACACCATGTTCGCCGCCACCTGGGCGCTGTTGGGCGTAGGGCTGCTGTGGCCGCGCCGTCATTATAAAACCGTCGCGCTGCTGATGATGTGGGCCACCGGGGTGATGGGCAGCCGCCTGCTGTTGGGCATGCACTGGCCGCGCGATCTGGCGATGGCCACGCTGATCAGCTGGCTGCTGGTGGTGGTTACCTGCTGGCTGGCGCAGCGCTGGTTCGGCCCGCTGACGCCGCCGCCGCAAGAGCAGCAGGAAATCGCGGCACGCAAGCCGGAATAAGCACTCTTCTTGCAGGCGCCAGTCAGGCGCCTGCCACCAAGACCTTGACGCCTACCTTTTCAAATGCCTGCATGGCGGCATCGCCGATCCCGTTATCGGTAATTAAATAGTCGATATGCTGCCAGTCGCAGGGCAACGCGAACATCGATACCTTATCGATCTTGCTGGAGTCGGCAACCACATACACAGTATTGGCGGCGTTGATCATCGCCATTTTCAACTTGATGTCGGTCTCGCTCGGGAAGCTGAGGCCGTGGCGGGGCGAAATGCAGGCCGTCGCGAGAAACAGTTTCTGCGCCAGTACGTTTTCGAAGAAGCCGGCGGCCTTGTCTCCGGACGTGGAGAGCGTCGGAAATTTGAATGAGCCGCCGGTCAGCAAAATGTTCACGCCCGGCTCGCCGCCCAGCTGCAGCGCGATATTGACGCCGGTGGTGATAACGGACAGTTTCTTGATGTGGCTCAGGTGATTGGCGATCGCCGTGGTGGTGGTGCCGGAATCAAGAATGATGGTGTCACCCGCTTCGATAAAACCGGCGGCGAGCTTGCCGATACGATCTTTGGCGGTTAGGTTGACCTGGCGCTCCAACAGCATGGCATGGGTATTTTGCTTGCCATCGACCAGGGTGGCGCCGCCGTGGAAACGCTGCACATAGCCTTGTTGCTGCAGGGCGCGCAGATCGGTGCGAATGGTCGCCTCGGTCAGTTTGAAGGTATCGGTAAGCATTTTAACCGTCGCCGAGCCGTCTTCGCGGATCATGTCGAGGATCTTTTCGCGCCGTTGCTGCATTTCCGCCAACTGTTCGCTTTTGCTTTTCAATCGCAAAACTCCTTCACCTGTCAGTTTCCGCCGCAGGCTTTGCCACGGCCTCTCCGTATTGATGCGCTGAATTCTAGCTTGTGGTTATTGATAAAGCTATTGATAACCCCTGCCAAGTTACATTGATTTTTATTCGAAAATATATGGTTGTCTGAATAACTCAGCCTTTAAAACTGAATCAATGCGATGCTTTCTATTTATCATGTTGTTATTAAATGGTTTTGTGGGTTTGGGGTTTTGCCTGTTGCGTGTTTGTGCTTGAAATTTGATCTTGCCCACATTAATTATCGTTTTTGCTGCATATGATTTCCATTCGAAAGTCAAAGGCGAGTTAACGGATCGTTTTCGCGGCGATAACGATAATCAAGGCGCTCAAGCAGAGGTGATGATGGACTTCCAAGCGATTAAAAACACGGCGCGCCAGGCGCGCCGGTATGTGGTGACCATGAACCATAAGGCGGGCAAGGGCCATACCGGCGCCGATCTTTCGGAAATCGATATCATCTGCACCCTATATATGGCGGTGATGGATCGCAGCAATGCCCGGCCCGATCAGGATCGGTTCATTTTGTCGAAGGGGCACGGCGCCGGCGGTTTTTACTGCAGCTGCGCGGCGATGGGCTTGCTCGATCCGGCGGTGCTCGATCAGTTCATGGGCGACGACACCTTGCTGGCCGGGCATCCGGTGCGACAGAAACTGCCGGAACTGGTGGAGATTAACTCCGGCGGTTTAGGGCATGGCCTACCGATCGCCGTGGGGCTGGCGCTGGGCAACAAATTGGCCGGGCGCGCACATCGCCGCGCTTTTGTGCTGCTGGGCGACGGTGAGCTGGCGGAGGGATCCAACTGGGAGGCGGCAATGGCGGCCAGCAAATTCAAGCTGGATAACCTGATTGCCATCGTCGATCGCAACCGGCTGCAGTTGGCGGGCAAAACGGAGGCCATCATGCCGCTGGAACCGCTGGCGGAAAAATGGCGCGCTTTCGGTTTCGAAACCCTGGAGTGCGACGGGCACGATCCGGCGGCGCTGGTGGCGGCGATCCAACGCCCGAGTCAGGATAAGCCGCGGGTGATTTTGGCCAATACCGAAAAGGGTCACGGCGTGTCGTTTATGGCTAACGTTGCCGCCTGGCATCACGCGGTACCGGACGAACAACAGCTGGCGCAGGCGCTGGCGGAACTGGAGGGGTGAACATGCAGGATTTACGCGATGCCGTGGTGACGACGTTGATCGAACAGCAGCGAGCGGGGGCCGATCTCAGCGTGATGGTGGCGGACTCCACGTCCACGTCGAAAATTGCACCTTTTGAGCAGGCTTATCCAGAGCGGGTGGTGAACGTCGGCATCGCCGAGCAAAACATGGTGGGCATGGCCGCCGGCATGGCGCTCAGTGGCCGAACGGTGTTTACCGCCAACGCCGCGCCTTTTCTGTTCGCGCGTTCTAACGAGCAGATGAAGAACGATGTGTGCTACACCGAAACTAACGTGAAGATGCTCGGCCTGAATGCCGGATTCGGTTATGGGCCGCTGGGGGCGACCCACCACTGCATGAACGATATCGCCATCGCCCGCACGCTGGGCAATCTCAGCGTCTATGCGCCGGCGGATGCGCGGCAAGCGGCAGAGATTGTCCGCCATGTCATCGCGCAACCCGGCCCGGCCTATATCCGCATGGACAGCGACAAGCTGCCGGTGTTGAACGCGAGCTATCACTTCCGCCCCGGAGAGCCGGAGGTGTTGCATCAGGGCTCTGACAATCTGGTGTTTTGCCTGGGGACGGTGGCTCATGAGGCGATGAAGGTACTGGCGTTGGGCGAAAACCCGACCATCGTCTCGTTGCCTTCGCTCTGGCCACTCAACGAGGCGGCGGTAGTGGCGTTGATGCGTTCGCACCGTCGGGTGCTGACCATGGAGGAGCACGCCCTCAGCGGCGGCCTGGGTACCATCATTGGTGAACTGTTGCTGCGGTATCAGCTGTCGCGGCCGTTTACCGCACTGGGAGTGCCGGCTTACGAATTTACCCACAGCAGCAGCCGGGCGGCGCTGCGGCGGCAATATGCCATCGACGCCGCAGGATTGCAGGCTCAGTTAACGCAATAGGGGGAATGCGATGGATCAGAACGAATACGACGTCAATTTACGCTACGGTGTCGATAGCGGGATGTCGCTGGCAGGTAAGGTTGTCGTGATCACCGGCGGTCTGGGCGGCATCGCGATGGCGGCCAACCGCCTGCTGTTGGAAAAAGGCGCACGCCTGGTGGTGATGTACCCGGCCTTTGAACAGGACAAGGCCGCGGCGGCGCTGCGAGAGTGGGGGGAAGAACAGGTGCTGTGCCAGGTTTGCGACGTGACCGATCCCGACTCGGTGGCTGCCGCCTTCAACGCGGCTCAGCGGCGATTTGGCCGGCTCGATATCCTGGTCAACTGCGCCGGCTACGTCAATTTGCAGCCGGCGACGGAGGTCACGCTCGGGGAGTGGCAGCGGCATCTGGCGGTCAATCTCACCGGGCCTTTCCTGTGCTCGCAGGAACTGGCGCGCCGCGCGATAACCGCCGGCCACGGCGGGAAAATCATCAACATCGCGTCGCAGGCGGCCTCCATCGCCATTGACGAACACTGTGCTTATACCTCCGCCAAGGCGGGGCTGCTGGGCATGACCAAGGTGATGGCCAAAGAGTGGGCGCCGCACGGCATTACGGTTAACACGTTATCGCCCACCGTGGTGCTGACGCCTATGGGGGAGAAGGCCTGGTGCGGCGAAAAGGGCGAGGCGATGAAAAAGCTGATCCCGCTGGGGCGCTTTGCTTATACCGATGAAATCGCAGCGGCGATCCTGTTTTTTGCCAGTAACGGCAGCGACATGATCACCGGCGCGGATCTGATGATCGACGGCGGTTTTACCATTTGGTAAGCGGCAACCGCGGCGATCGCCAACACCAGACGATGTTCAACACAACGATAAGAGAACACCATCATGAGAAAAATAGCCACTTACCTTACCCTGTTCACCGGTTTTGCCTGCACCGCGGTCATGGCGGCGGAAAAGGGCACGATCGCCATTCTCGTCAACTCGCTGGACAACCCTTATTACTCCGCAGAGGCCAAGGGGGCCGAGGCCAAAGCCAAGTCCCTCGGTTACCAGACGCTGGTGCTGTCACACGGCGAAGACGTCAAGCGCCAGGGGGAGCTGATCAGCCTGGTTATCGGCCGCAAGGTGCAGGGCATCATTTTGGATAACGCCGATTCCCAGGCCAGCGTCGCCGCCGTACAGCAGGCGAAAAACGCCGGTATTCCGGTGGTGCTGATCAACCGCGAGATCCCGGTCGATGGCGTGGCGTTGGCACAGATCACCCATAACAACTTCCAGGCCGGCTCGGATGTTGCCAACCAATTTGTGGAAAAAATGGGGGAAACCGGCAAATACGCCGAGTTGACCTGCAACCTGGCGGACAATAACTGCGTCACGCGCTCACAGTCGTTCCATAACGTGATCGACCAATACCCGGAGATGGTCAGCGTGGCGCGTCAGGACGCCAAGGGCAATCTGCTGGAGGGGAAACGCATTATGGACAGCATCCTGCAGGCGCATCCGGACATCAAAGGCGTGATCTGCGGCAACGGCCCGGTGGCGCTGGGGGCGGTGGCGGCGTTGAAGGCCGCCGGCCGGCAGGATGTCACCGTGGTGGGCATCGACGGCAGCAACGATGAACGCGACGCCATTCTCAACGGCAGCCTCTACGCCAGCGTGATGTTGCAGGCGCAGGCGATCGCCGCGCAGGGCGTTGAAATTCTCGACGGCTATTTCCAATCCGGCAGCTATACCGGCAAGGAGCGCGTGATGTTCCGCGGCATCCTGATCGGCAAAGACAATGCGCAACGGGTCAGTGACTTCAACTTCAAACAGTAATCCGCGCTGAGCGGCGTCTTTCACCACCCCGTCCCGGCGGCGGGGTGCGATCGGAGGGGTTGTTATGTCGATGCGCATTGCGCTGACCGTCACCGTCGTTCTGGCGCTGAGCGGTTGCCGTATCGTCTCGGAGAAAAAGCTGGCGGAGCTCCGCTCCCCGGTGAATCCGCATGTGGCACAGGCGGCGGAGATTTACCGCAGCCAGATCGTGCCGCAGGCGGTCAAAACGGCGCAGCCGCTGGGCGAACTGATCGCCCGGATCGCCCAGGCCAAGGATTTTGACAGCGCCTGCGGCCAGTACGGATACCGCGCTCAACCTGAGTTTCCCTGTTATTTCAACGTTAAGGTCAGCGGTGAAGTCGCGGCGGTCAACACCCGTTCGCGCAGCGGAAAATTGACGCTCAAACTGGCCGATGCGCCGTTAAACGTCGTGGACGTGCAGATCGGGCCGGTTTATCGCGGCACGGCGTTGCGCGACAGCTATCGCGGCCTGAGCTACAGCGATTTCAATGACCAAACGCTGTTCGGCGATTTTGCCAGGGCGATTAATCAGGCTTCGATCGACGAACTGGCCGGATCCCAACCCAAGGTGGGTGACCACATTACCGTGTATGGCGTATTCAGCAGCTGGCAGGCACCTGTCGAGCCGCTGTTGATCACGCCGGTACGCATTCAACCTTAAGGGGGCGTGATGAGCGAACCGGTCATTATTCAAACGCGCAACGTTTCGCGTCTCTATCCCGGCGTCACGGCATTGGATAGCGTGAGTTATCAAGTGTTTCGCAATCAGGTCAACGTGCTGATCGGCGAAAACGGCGCCGGCAAATCGACCATGATGAAGCTGCTGGCGGGGGTGGAAACCCCGTCCTCCGGCACCATCGAGCTGGAGGGAAAAGCGGTGACGTTAACCTCCACGCAGCAGGCGGAGCGGCTCGGGATCAGCATTATTTTCCAGGAGCTGAATCTGTTCCCCAACCTGTCGGTGATGGACAACATTTTTATGGCCAACGAGTTCTTCCGGCGTGGCCGCATCAATGTGGACTATCAATATCAGCTGGCCAAATCGCTGCTGCAGAGGCTGGAGTTGGATATCGATCCGCATACGCCGTTGGGCAGCCTCGGTATCGGTCATCAGCAGTTGGTTGAAATCGCTCGCGCGTTGGCGAAGGACACCCGGGTGCTGATCATGGATGAGCCGACATCGGCGCTGAGCCAGGCTGAGGTGCGCACGCTGTTTCGGGTGATCGCCGATCTGAAAAAACGCGGCGTCACCATCATCTACATTTCTCACCGTCTGGAAGAGCTGATGGAGATTGGCGATCGCATCACGGTGTTTCGCGACGGGCGTTTTGTTGCCGCCGAGCCGGTCAGCAACGTCAGCATTCCGTGGATCATCGAAAAGATGGTCGGGGAAAAGAGCAAGCACTTTGATTATTGCGCGGCAGAGCAAGGGGATGAAGTGCTGAAGGTCGAGCGGTTGACGCTGCCGCGTGAAAACGGCGGCTATTGCCTTGACGACGTCAGTTTTTCACTGCGCAAAGGGGAAGTGATCGGCATTTATGGCCTGTTGGGCGCCGGCCGCACCGAACTGTTCAAAGTGATCAACGGCGTAATGCGCCAGAGCGCCGGCCGCATTCTGCTCAATGGCAAAAGCGTGGAGCGGCTGGCGTTTCGTCAACGTATGGCGTTGGGCATGGCGTTGGTGCCGGAAGACCGGCAGGCGGAGGGGTTGGTGCAGATGATGTCGATCAAGGCCAACATGACCCTGGCCAGCCTGGGGCGCAATGCGCTGCGGCCGCTGGCGGCGGCCGGGGAGTGTGCGCAGGTCGATGGCATGATCGAAAAACTGGCGATCAAGGTGAGCGACCGAGAGCTGCCAATCACCAGCCTGAGCGGCGGCAATCAGCAGAAAGTTGTGTTGGGCAAGGCGCTGCTGACCGGGCCGCAGGTGGTATTTCTCGATGAGCCGACGCGCGGAATTGATGTCGGCGCCAAAACGGATGTTTATCACCTGATTGGCGCGATGGCTCGCCAGGGGCTGGCGGTGATGTTCTCTTCGTCGGAGCTGGATGAGGTGGTCTCACTGGCCGACCGGGTGATGGTGATGGCGGACGGGAAGCTGACGGCCGATCTGCCGCGCGAGCGGGCCGATCGCGAAACGCTGATCCGCGCCTCAACCCCCCATGCATAAGGATAAGGCAATGCAAACCAAATATCGGTTGTATATGTACTTGCTGCAGGCGCGCACCTTCATTGCGCTGTTACTGGTGGTGCTGTTCTTCAGCAGCATGGTGCCGAATTTTCTGACCGTCTCCAATCTGCTGATCATGACACAGCACGTGGCGATCACCGGGCTGCTGGCGGTTGGCATGACGCTGGTGATCCTCACCGGCGGCATCGATTTGTCGGTCGGCGCGGTGGCGGGCTTGTGCGGGATGATCGCCGGGGCGCTGTTGACCGTCGGTATCCCGCTGTGGGACGGCAACCGGCTGTTTCTCAACGTTTTTGAAGTGATCGGCGCGGTGGCGCTGTTGGGCGTGTTGTTGGGGGTGATCAACGGCACGCTGATTACGCGGCTCGGCGTCGCGCCGTTCATCTGCACACTGGGCGCGATGTACGTGGCGCGCGGGGCGGCGTTGCTGACGGCGGACGGCAAAACCTATCCCAATCTGGTGGGCATGGAAGCGCTGGGCAATACCGGCTTTGCAACCTTGGGGTCCGGCACCTTTCTTGGGGTTTACAACCCGATTTGGCTGATGTTGGCCATCGTGTTGTTGGGGATCTATCTCACCAAGAAAACGCCGCTGGGCCGTTATATCTATGCGATTGGCGGCAATGAACCGGCGGCGCGGCTGTCGGGGGTGCCGATCGTCAAAGTGAAGCTGTTCGTCTATGCCTTTTCCGGGCTGTGCGCGGCGCTGGTGGGGCTGGTCATCGCTTCTCAATTGCAAACCGCGCACCCGATGACCGGCAATATGTTCGAGATGGACGCCATCGGCGCGACGGTGCTGGGCGGTACGGCGCTCAGCGGTGGCCGCGGCCGGGTATTCGGTTCGATCATCGGCGCCTTTGTGATCGTTTTTCTGGCGGACGGCCTGGTGATGATGGGCGTCAGCGAGTTCTGGCAAATGGTGATTAAAGGGCTGGTGATCGTCACCGCCGTGGTGATTGACCAGTTCCAACAGCGTTTGCAAAGCAAGGTCATTTTGATGCAGCGCCAGGAAAAAAAAGCGGCTCAGCCGCTGGCCGAGGTGAGCCATGGCTAAAGCGGATTGCATTGTGGCGTTGGACGAAGGCACCAGCAACGCCAAAGCGGTAGTGGTGGATGTGCAGGGGACGATCGTCGCCAGGGCCAGCCGGCCGCTGACGTTGCAAACGCCGCAACCTGGTTGGGTGGAGCAGCGCGGCGAGACCTTGCTGGCAGCCTCCCTGGCGGTGCTGCGGGAAGCCATGGCGTTGGCCGGTGCGTCCCGCATTGCCGGTATCGCCATCAGCAACCAGCGTGAAACCGCCATCGGCTGGCGGCGTTCCAACGGCCAGCCCATCGGGCCTGCGCTGACCTGGCAATGCGCGCGTTCCGCCGATTTCTGTGAACGGCTGCGGTGCGATCGGCAGGCCGAAGCGGTGCGCCGTGCCACCGGCCTGCCGCTTTCGCCGCTGTTCTCGGCGTCGAAAATGCGCTGGTTGCTCGATCATTGCGAAGACGGGCAACGGTTGGCGGAGAGTGGGGAGATCTGTCTTGGCACCATCGATACCTGGCTGCTGTGGCAGTTGAGCGGGGGACAGGCATTTTGCTGCGATACCTCCAATGCCGCTCGCACTCAGCTGTTGAACCTTGCTTCCGGCGATTGGGACCCGCAGATGCTGGCGCTGTTCAACATTCCCCGTCAGGCGCTGCCGACGATCCACCCCTCCAGCCATCTGTTCGGCACGACGTTGGGATGGGAAGGCATTGCCGACGGTATTCCGATCGGCGCGATGGTAGGCGACTCGCACGCGGCGCTGTACGGCCATGCGCTCGGCCAACCGGGTCAGGTTAAAGCCACTTATGGCACCGGATCATCGGTGATGGCGCCGATCGCCGAAGCGCAAGGTGGCACGAGCGCGCTGGCAACGACCGTCGCCTGGCACGACGGTGAGCGTATGCAGTATGCGCTGGAGGGCAATATACCCCACACCGGCGACGCCATCGCCTGGATGCTGGATATCACCGCCATGCCGCCGGGGGACGAGACGCCGTTAAGTGAACTGCCTGTTCGCGTGCCCGACAGCGGCGGCGTCTATTTTGTGCCGGCGCTGACCGGGGCCGGCGCGCCCTGGTGGGATGAACAGGCGCGCGGCGTGATCTGCGGGCTCAGCCGCGGCACGCGGCGGGAACATTTGGTGCGGGCCGCTTTTGAAGCGGTGGCTTATCAGATCGCCGATGTGATCGGCGAATTGCGGCAACAACCGGGTTTTACACTGCAGGGGTTAATGGCCGATGGCGGCCCCAGCCGCAATGATTGGCTGATGCAGTTTCAGGCCGATCTGTTGGGCTGCCCGGTGTGGCGCAGCAACACGGCGGAGCTCTCGGCGCTGGGGGCTGCCCTGATGGCGATGCGCAGCCTGTGGCGGACACCTGAGCGGCAACTGGCGGCACTGCTGCCGCAACATGATGAATTTAAACCCGATATGCAACGCCACCGGCAGTTGCAGGAGAACTACAGCGCCTGGCGCCAGGCGGTAAGACGCACCTTGTGGCAGCCGCAGAGCGCCTCATTGATGACAGGAGAACAACCATGAATCGTGATTTCACGGGAAAAACGGTGGTGATCACCGGTGCATGCCGCGGTATTGGGGCCGGTATCGCCGAGCGTTTCGCCAGCCTGGGGGCCAATCTGGCGATCGCGTCGAATGCAGAGCGCATTTTGACCACGGCGGAAATGCTGAGCCAGCGTTATCGGGTTGAGGTGCTGCCGGTCATCCTCGACGTCACCGATGAGGCGCAGGTGGTTGATTTTTATCGTCAGGTTTGGGAACGATTCGGCACGATCGACGTTTCCATTCAAAATGCCGGGATAATCACTATCGATCGTTTTGATCAGATGCCCAAAAGCGATTTTGAGAAAGTGTTGGCGGTGAATACCACGGCGGTGTGGCTCTGCTGCCGGGAGGCGGCTAAATATATGGTGGGCCAACGCCGCGGGCGGCTGATCAATACCTCTTCCGGCCAGGGACGTAACGGGTTCATTTACACGCCGCATTACGCCGCCAGCAAAATGGGCGTGATAGGCATTACGCAGAGTTTAGCGCTGGAACTGGCGCCGCAGGGGATCACCGTCAATGCGTTTTGTCCCGGCATCATTGAAAGCGAGATGTGGGAATATAACGATCGCGTTTGGGGCGAAATCCTCAGCGGCCCGGAAAAAACCTACGGCAAAGGGGCGTTGATGGCCGAGTGGGTGGCGGGCATTCCGCTCAAGCGCGCCGGTCAACCCGAGGACGTGGCGGGTCTTGTGGCCTTCCTCGCCTCGGACGATGCCGACTACATCACCGGCCAAACCATTAATGTGGACGGTGGGTTAATCATGTCATGACGTGACTGTGTCACAAAAAGGCGGCGCCAGATCGGTGCCGCATTAACCGCTTACATTTTCCCGCCGTTGCAATCCGCGCCGTCGCCCCCATATCCTTATAAATTCGACGTTTTGAGAAGCTTTCTCATCAATTTGCTCGCTAAAGCCGTTTACTGCCGAATATGCCAGCAGATATGTGGTTTTATCGTGCCGCAGGGTTTCCCTGCCGCAACGGGAAATGCTAACTTAAGGGTTAGGAACGCCACGTTTTGGCATCGTTCATCCGATTCACTCGGCATCGCGGGAAAGAATGTGAAATATTTGCTGATTTTTTTGTTGGTTCTGGCGATCTTCGTGATTTCCGTCACCCTGGGGGCGCATAACGATCAGGTGGTTAATTTTAACTATCTGGTTGCGCAGGGCGACTATCGCGTATCAACCCTGTTGGCCACGCTGTTTGGCGCCGGCTTCGTTCTCGGCTGGATCATTTGCGGTCTGTTCTATTTGCGCACGCGTATTGCGCTGGGCCGCGCCGAGCGCAAGATAAAAAGGCTGGAGCTGCAGCTTGAGCAGCCCGCTGAACCGGCGGCTCAGTCCGTTGTCAGCAAGGAATAATCCTCTATGTTAGAACTGCTGTTTCTGTTGCTGCCCGTGGCTGCCGCGTACGGTTGGTACATGGGGCGCAGAAGCGCTCAGCAGGATAAACAGCAAGAAGCCAACCGCCTGTCGCGTGAATACGTGGCAGGGGTGAACTTTCTGCTTTCCAACCAGCAGGACAAGGCGGTCGATCTGTTCCTCGACATGTTGAAAGAGGACAGCAACACCGTTGAGGCCCACCTGACGTTGGGCAACCTGTTCCGTTCGCGCGGTGAAGTCGACCGCGCCATCCGCATCCATCAGGCCTTGATGGAAAGCGCTTCCCTAACCTTTGAACAGCGCCTGCTGGCGGTACAACAGCTGGGCCGCGACTATATGGCGGCCGGGCTGTACGATCGCGCGGAAGACATGTTCAGCCAGTTGACTGACGAAGCGGATTTTCGCGTATCGGCGTTGCAGCAGCTGCTGGTGATCCATCAGGCCACCAGCGATTGGCAAAAAGCGATCGACGTGGCGGAAAAGCTGGTCAAGCTGGGCAAAGAGAAGCAACGCGTCGAGATCGCGCATTTCTATTGCGAACTGGCGCTGCAGGCGATGGGCAGCGACGATCTCGATCGGGCGATGAGCCTGCTCAAGCGTGCGGACGCAGCCGATAAACAGTGTGCGCGGGTGTCCATCATGTTTGGGCGCATCTACATGGCGCAAAACGACTACGCCAAAGCGGCAGAGTCGCTGCAACGCGTATTGAGCCAGGATAAAGAGTTGGTCAGCGAAACGCTGCCGATGCTGCAGGAATGCTACACCCATCTGCCGGAACAACAGCAACAGTGGGCTGAATTCCTCAAGCGCTGCGTGGAAGAGAACACCGGTGCCACCGCCGATCTGATGTTGGCCGAGATCATCGAACAGCATGAAGGGCGCGACGTGGTGCAGGTCTATATCAACCGCCAGCTGCAGCGCCATCCGACCATGCGGGTGTTCTACCGGCTGATGGATTATCACCTGGCGGACGCCGAAGACGGCCGGGCGAAAGAGAGCCTGCTGCTGCTGCGCGATATGGTCGGCGAGCAAATTCGCACCAAGCCGCGTTACCGCTGCCACAAATGCGGCTTCACCGCGCACTCGCTGTATTGGCATTGCCCGTCGTGCCGCGCCTGGTCATCGGTCAAGCCGATCCGCGGCCTGGACGGGCAATAACGCGGCGGCGCGACAAAACAAAACGGGGCGATAAATCGCCCCGTTTTGTTTATGTTTATCGCTTACTTTTTCTTGCCGCCCTTGGCGCCGGTTTTCAACAGCTGGCGCAGTTTCTTCAGTTCTTTCTGGCTCAGCGGCTGTTCAATCTCTTCTTCAGTGCTTTGATTGTCGATCTCGCCGTGGTGCAGCGCATCCGCCTTTTTGGCCGGTTTTTCTGCCTTGGCGGCTACAGGGGCGCTGAAGCTGTTTTCCAGGCGCTGGCATACTTCCACGCTCAACGAAAATTCGTTTTCAGCGGCGGCGGTGCGGATTTTTTCCTTCAGTTCCAGAGGAATTTTAATGGTAAGTGTCGATATCTCGCTCATTTTGAAAGCCTTTCTGCAGGAAGATGCCTTCAAGCTAAGCCACTGGCGATCGGGTGTCTAGTGTGTAATAAAAATTTAATATTTCTGTAACAAATCAAGTGGGCAAATGCGGTTTTTTTAGACGGGCAACAGAGGCAGGGCCCCGGAGGTGCGGGCCCTGTACCGGAAACATTATTTGTAGATGATCGCGGTGCCGCTCAGCATGTTGTTACCGCCGGCGGAGATGATGCGGTAGCTGCTGGCGCCCTGAGCCTCGGCTTTAGCGGCCAGCTTTTTTTCCAGGCTGCTGAGGGTAGTCACGTGGCCTGCGGAAACGATGCCGGTGGCGGTCAGGTTATCGGCCTGTTGGCGGCTGACGGGTTCAGCGGCGAAAGTGGCGAAAGAGGTCAGTGCGATAGCGGCAGCGGCTGCAAAATATTTGATGGTTTTCATAGGTGACTCCAGTCTGTTTATTTAGGAAGGAAGCCATTCGCTTCCGATGAGTTGAATAATAAAGCATCTGCGCGGATTGAAAATCTGATAATGCTGAGTAAGTCATTCAAAATATCTGATTAACAATTTACGCATCTTTACGGCGTTTTACGCTGTGTGGTTTATCGCCGATGTGATGCCGTTGACGTGTCATGACAAAGGCGGGGGAAACATGACACAGCGCCAGTGCGCGCTGCGGCTGGGATTTCTGGCCCCCGGCATGTAGAATGCGGCGGTCAGTTTCGCGGGTGAGTGCCTGATTATGTCCATTTTACAGAAGGTAGAAGAAATGAAGTCTGAAAATAACGCTAATAACAATGACTTAAAATCATCTCCAATCGTCGTGGCGTTAGATTACGCCGATAAGAACGCGGCGCTGGCGTTCGCCGATCGTATCGATCCGCAAGACTGCCGGTTGAAAGTGGGCAAAGAAATGTTCACGCTGTTTGGGCCGCAGCTGGTGCGCGACCTGCATGGGCGCGGCTTCGACGTGTTTCTCGATCTGAAATTCCACGATATTCCCAATACCACCGCGCATGCGGTCGCGGCGGCGGCCGAACTGGGCGTTTGGATGGTCAATGTCCACGCCAGCGGCGGCGCGCGCATGATGACCGCCGCGAAAGAAGCGCTGTTGTCTTACGGAGCAGATGCGCCGCTGCTGATCGCCGTCACGGTGCTGACCAGCATGGAAGCGGAAGATCTGCGCGACATCGGCATCGAAGCCAGCCCGGCGGAGCACGCCGAGCGTCTGGCGCGCCTGGCCCGCGACTGTGGGCTGGACGGCGTGGTGTGTTCGGCACACGAAGCCCAGCGCCTGAAGGCCGCCTGCGGGCAGGCTTTCCAGCTGGTGACGCCGGGGATCCGCCCTGAAGGCAGCGCGGCGGGCGATCAGCGCCGCATCATGACGCCGGTGCAAGCACAGGCCGCCGGCGTGGACTACATGGTGATTGGGCGTCCGATCACCCAATCTGCCGATCCGGCCGCGACGCTGCGCGCGATCCGCGCCTCTTTGGCCTGAGGAATCGCCGATGAATGACGATAACAGCCGCCTGGTGTATTCCACGGACAGCGGCCGCATCAAGCAGGAAGAGGTTAAACCGCAGCGCGCCAAGGGCGACGGCTTCGTGCGCATCCAGCGTCAGACCAGCGGCCGCAAGGGGAAGGGCGTATGCCTGATCGCCGGCGTCGATCTGGATGATGCCGCGCTCGACAAACTGGCGGCCGAGCTGAAAAAGAAATGCGGCTGCGGCGGTTCGGTGAAAGACGGGATCATCGAGATCCAGGGCGATAAACGCGATCTGCTCAAACAGCTGCTGGAAGCCAAAGGCATGAAGGTCAAACTGGCGGGCGGTTGAGGTGCATCGCCGTGCCGCAGTGTAATGCTGCGGCACGGCTTTGAGGTTTTGCTGCCTAGGTTAGCCCGTTATGGGCAAAAGCCCCTGGACTTAAAGAAAACAGACCTGAAATCATCGTTATTCTGGTTAATACGTCAAAGCGCCGGTGCGCTTTTGCCAGCCTGTCGGCAGAGGACCCTCGGTCAGGTTACTTGCCGACCTGGTGACCGATGATACCCCCTACTGCAGCCCCACCCAGCGTGCCCAATGCGCTGCCGTTGGTCAGCACTGCGCCGCCGACTGCACCGGCGCCGGCGCCGATAGCGGTGTTGCGATCGCGTTTGGACATATTGGAACAGGCGCTGAGTGAAAGCGCCAGAGTCAGCGCCAGAGCGGCGGCGGCGAAACGTTTATTGATAATCATCATAATGACTTCTCCTTAGCATTGGCTATATGGAAGTGCCCTGTAAGTATAGGCGTTAACCATAAATCGGGCCTGCCGTTGGTTCCCATACAGTATCGATATAAAAAATGGCACTTTTTGTTAACGGCCGAATAATTAGCAAGTTACGGCTCAAAAGTTGCCGCAACCGAGTATAGGTTTACCGGGAAGGATAAACAGGTAAATAGTCTTAAAATCCCGCTGCGTGAGGGGAAAGGCGCGCGGTGCGGTCCGCGCGGCGCGATAGGAGCGGTGGCGGCCCGCGTTATTCGTTGACCAATTCCACCTGTACGCCCTGGCGTTTCAGCTGATGTTGGTACTCCAGCGCCAAGCGTGAATCGGTGATAACCCGGCTGATTTGCCCCGGCTGCGCCAGCGGGTTGGGCTGGATCTGGCCGAACTTGCTCGAGTCAGTCAGCACGATGTTCTCCACGCCCTTGGCCAGCACCGCGCTGACCACGTCGGCGCGCATCATGTCGCGACCGGTAAAGCCGGTTTCGGCGTGAAAGCCGTCAATGCCGATAAACGCCTTGTTGAAATGCACCTGCTGTATGCACAGCCGCGTGAGCGGGCCGACCACGGTCTCGCTTTTCTTCTGGTACATACCGCCCAGTACGATCACCTCGCAGTCGGTTTCTTTCAGCAGGTTGGCGATGTAGTGGCTGACGGTGATCAGCGTAATACGTTTGCGCTCGGCGATGTAACGCGCCAACAGGGCATTGGTGCTGCCGCTCTCAATAAAGATCGTCTCGCCGTCGTTGACCTGCGCGGCGGCATACTGCGCCAGCCGCTGCTTGAGGGTGAAATTGGACATCATGCGGGCGTCGACATCGTCGCTTTCCAGCGCCACGGCGGAGCCGTGCACCCGTTTCAGATAACTGCGCTTTTCCAGCAGGTTGAGATCCTGCCGGATGGTGACTTCCGAAACGCCCGAGGCGCGCGCCAGTTCGTTGACGCTGATCCGCCGGCGATCGTTAACCAACTGCAATATGGTCTGTTGTCGTAAATTCATATCGGCCTGATGATGCGGCCGCCAACGTGCGGCCGCTAAGAGTCAAAGGTTTAAAGAGTATGTTCTGTGCGCGCAATAATATCATCCTGCGCTTCAGGGGATAATGCGGTAAAGAAGGCGGAATAGCCAGCTACGCGAACCACTAAATCACGATAGTGGTCAGGGTGTTGCTTCGCTGCCAGCAGCGTTTCGCGCGACACGATGTTGTACTGCACATGCCAGCCGCGATAGCTCTCGAAGAAGGTGCGCAACATCAGCATCAGCTTTTCCCGATCGCGCGGGTTGTCCAGCGTCGCCGGGTTCAGCTTTTGGTTGAGCAGCACCCCGCCGAGGATGGCCTCGGTCGGCAATTTGGCGAGCGAATTGAACACCGCCGTCGGCCCCTGGTGGTCGGTGCCGGACGCCGGGCTGGCGCCTTCCGCCAGCGGAGTGCGTGCCTTGCGGCCATCCGGCGTGGCCAGGGTGGCGGCGCCGAAGGGCACGTTGGCCGAGATCGACGAGGTGCCGGCGTAGTAGCCGCCGCCGATCGGCCCGCGGCCGAAGCGGGTGTTGCGATACTGCTTCAGTTCCTCGATGTAGGTTTGGTAGGCGCGCACCAGCAGCCGATCGACCTCGTCCACATCGTTGCCGTATTTGGGCGCGGCGTTGAGCAGCCGCTGGCGCAGCTGTTCGCCATCCAGCCCGGCGAAGTCGTCGGCCAGCGCCGCCGCCAGCTGCTGCTGGCCGATCGTTCCCTGGTCGAACACCAGTTTGCGCACTGCCGCCAGGCTGTTGCCGAGATTGGCGATGCCGACCTGCAGGCCGGAAACCCAGTCGTACTTGGCGCCGCCTTGCTTGATGCTTTTGCCGCGTTCGATGCAGTCATCCACCAGCGTGGAACAGAGGATATCGTGGGCGTTCTCCTCCAGCACGCTGTCTACCACGCACTCGATCTCAATTGACTTGCGCGTGTAGTAGCGGATTTGCCGATCCCAGGCGGCCATCACCTGCTCGAAATCGGCGAAGTTCCCTTTGGACAGCGCCTGCTCCTGCGGCAGGAAAATCTGCCCGGAGGTGGCGTCGCGCCCCTGTTCCAGCGCCGCCAGCAGCACGCGCGCGAAGTTGATGAAGCTCATGCCGGTGCAGCGATAGCCCCATTTGCCGCCGACGGCGGTCTCAATGCAGCCGATGGCGGCGTAATCGTAGGCGTCCTGCGGCTCAATACCCAGCTTGATGAACTCGGGAATGACGATTTCATCGTTGTTGAATGCCGGCATGCCGAAGCCGCAGCGGATCACCTGCACGCAGGCGTCGAGGAAGTCGGCGCTCATCCCGGCGTGGTAACGCACGCTGAGGTTGGGTTGGGTGGAGCGCAGGCGGCCGCAGGATTCGAGAATGGCGTAGGACAGCGGATTGACCGCGTCGCACGGCCGGCCGTCGAGCAACGTTTGCCCGCCGATGGTGACGTTTTGGTACAGCGGGCTGCCGGCGGAGGCCTTGGAGTGCGAGCCGGAGCGGATCTTGTTGACCTCCAACAGCTTCAGCCAGCAGCCGTGCAGCAGCTCGATGGCGTCTTCCCGCGCCAGGTTCTGCTCCAGCTCGACGTCGCGCCGATACCAGGGATAGAGATATTGGTCGAGACGACCGAAGGAAACCGAATGGCCGTTGGATTCGATCTGCAACGTCAGCTGGATGAAATAGCACAGCTGCAGCGCCTGCCAGAAGGTTTGCGGCGGACGATGGGCGATCAGATCGCAGTTGTCTGCGATAGCCAGCAGCTCGGTGCGCCGCCAGTCGCGGGTTTCGCGTTGCGCCATGTCGCGCGCGAGGCAGGCGAAGCGCAGGATGTGCTCGCTCAGCGCCGCCAGCACGATGTCGATGGCGTTGAGAAACTGCGCTTTGTGCAGGTCTTCCCACTCGGTCAGGTGCAGGCGGCTGCGGCGCGCGTTCACCTTTTCACGCAGGCCGTCGAGGCCTAGCGCCAGCAGCAGCGGGAAGTTGACCGCCAGGTGGGCGTCACCGGAGGTCATGTTGCCCTCGGCTTTGATGATGCCGGTGGCCAGCAGCGCCTTTTGTTCGTCGGTAAACATGCCGTAGCAGCGATCCTGCACCGTTTGGCCGCGCCACCAGGGGCAAAGACGGTGCAAAATCGCCTTGTTCTCTTCGCTGACCGAGAAACCGGCGCCCGGCCGGTCGGCCAACTGGTCTATCTCGTTTTCTATCCAGCCGACGGTGTATTCGGGGAAGATCGGCGCGGCGCGCAGTTCGCTGGCCTGGTTGCCGACGATCAGCTCGTCGTTGGCGATCCAGATGCTGCGTTTCGCCAGGTGGTTGGCCAGCGCCAGCGCGCGGCGCACCGGCAGCGGCCGATCCTGATGCTGTTGATAGGCCTCGGTATAGTGCTGTGCGCGTTCGGTGCACACCGGCGGTTTGACGATGTGAATCAGCGCGTTCTTATGCGCCTGAATGCGGGCGCTGAGGGTGGTCAAATCCAACGTGGTCATGGCGTTATCCTCGCAAAATGGCGGTCAGGCCTTTGGCGCCGGCGTACGCTTCGGCGAAGGCCAGCAGATCGGGTGCGTCCAGCGGCGTGCGTGCGGCGCGGTAGGGTTCGCCGAGCAGGTGATACTTGTTGATGCCCAGCGTGTGGTACGGCAGAAAATGGATCTCGGACACGCCGATCTCGTCGGCGGCGAAGTCGACAATCGCACGGACAGAATGGCGATCGGCGTTGAAATCCGGGATCAGCGGCACGCGCACGATCAGCGGCACGCCGTGCGCCGCCAGCCGGCGGAAATTGTTCATCACCCGACGGGCGGAGCCGCCGGTCCAGGTTTTGAAACGCGCTTCATCGGTGTGTTTGAGATCGGCCAACAGCAGATCCAGCCAGGGCAACGAAGGGGCGATGTAACGCCACGGCACGTGCAGACAGGTTTCGACGGCGGTGTGGATGCCGGCTTCGCGGCCGCGCCGCAGCAGCTCCGCCGCGATCTCCGGCTGCATAAAGGGCTCGCCGCCGGACAGCGTTAACCCGCCGCCGCTGCGCAGGTAGAAAGGCTTATCCCGCATCACCTCGGCCATGATATCGTCGGGGTTGACCGCGCTGCCGCACAGGCTGAGCGCGCCGGTCGGGCAGGCGGCGGCCAGCGCCGCATAATCGTCTGCGCTGATGAGTTCGCGCCGCAGCATCAACGCCCCCTCGTCACGCTGCAGGCCTTGCGGACAGCGCTCGGCGCACAGCGTACAGCCGCTCAGGCACAGGCGCTCGTCAAACAGCAGATCCGCGTGGCGCGAGCGGCTTTCCGGGTTCTGACACCAGCGGCAGCTCAGCGGGCACCCTTTTAAAAACACCACGCTGCGGATGCCGGGGCCGTCATGGGTCGAGTAGCGCTGCAGATTGAAGAACATGGGTCACCCGTTTGGCGTTGCTGAATCTTTGGTCATTAAAGATGTTTCGAATGAAAGTTGAGTTGATTTTGGTCAAAGGATTGCGGGGTTTATGCCCTATGATGATCGGAGTTTGAATCCGCCCACAAAACATGACACAGGAGTCCGTGATGGAGCTTTATCTCGATACCGCCGACGTGACCGCAGTAAAACGCCTGGCGCGCATTCTGCCGCTGCACGGCGTCACCACCAACCCGAGCATCGTGGCGAAGGAAGGCAAGCCGATCTGGGAAGTGCTGCCCGCGCTGCGCGACGCCCTCGGCGGCACCGGCAAATTGTTCGCGCAGGTGATGGCGACCGATGCCGAACGCATGGTGGCGGAGGCGGCGCTGCTCAGCCAGCGCGTACCGGGCCTGGTGGTCAAGATCCCGGCAACCGCCGAGGGGCTGGCGGCGATCAAGAAGCTTAAGGCGATGTCCATCCCGACGCTGGGCACCGCGGTATACGGCGCCGGACAGGGGCTGTTGGCGGCATTGGCCGGGGCGGAATATGTGGCGCCTTACGTCAACCGCGTGGATGCGCAGGGCGGCGACGGTATCAAAATGGTGCACGAGCTGCAGCAGCTGTTGAACCTGCATGCGCCTGCGGCGCAGGTGCTGGCCGCGAGCTTCAAGACGCCGCGCCAGGCGCTGGCATGCCTGCTGGCGGGCTGCCAGGCCATCACGTTGCCGGTGGACGTGGCGGAACAGTTTCTGAACGCGCCGGCGGTGCAGGCCGCAGTCGAGAGGTTCGAGCAGGATTGGCAGGGGGCTTTCGGCAGCAATTTGCTGAGCTGATAGCCGTCTGCCGCGTTTGTACATTGTCCTCCCGATCGACAATTAATTTTAAAGGGTGGCGCACCAACGCGTCATCCTGCTGCCGTTTTCTCCCTTGTCAGCACGCGACGTTTCTCGTTTCAACCGCAGGCCGTGCGCCATTTCTTCGCACCCACATAAAGCAGTTGATTTTTGATTCCCAGAGTTCATAATCCGTTCGCTAAGAATTTAGTTTACATTCATTTACGTATTGCATGGTTTGCAGGTTAATAAATCAGCATAAAAATAACGATGAGGAGCCAGGGATGCGCTCAGAGAATGCTCGCACTTTGCTTTATTTTATCCGCTGTGGACTGTCGGGATTATTGATTGGCGTCGTCCCTCTGTTTTCCGCCTCGGCGTCTGACCATGAAGCGGTGGCATCCATCGATGCCCGCGAACAGCAGCGCCAGCAGGAGAGAGAACGCGCCCTGCAAAACCAGAATGCCCCGCAGGCCGATGCGCGCCTCTCCCGTCCCGACGTTGTGCTGCCCGACTACCCAACCGATGAACACCCCTGTTTCGTCATCAACCGGCTAACGTTGGTGGGGGAATCTGCCGACCGCTTTCAATGGGCGCTGGAGGCTGCTGCGGATGCCAAGGGCCGCTGCCTGGGTAGCCAGGGCATTGCGCTGGCCATCAGCAAGGTGCAAAACGTCATACTGGCCAAGGGCTATGTCACTACACGCGTGATGGCGCAGGAGCAGAACCTGGCTACGGGCGTGTTGGCGCTGACGTTGCAACCGGGGCGTATCGGCGAGATCCGCTTTGAGGAGCCGGTCTCCTGGCGTGGGCGATTGTGGAACGCTATTCCGGCCTCACGCGGCGACATTCTCAACCTGCGCGATATCGAACAGGGGCTGGAAAACTTCAGGCGGGTGCCCAGCGCCAATGCCGACATTAAAATCGTCCCCGGCGCCGAGGACGGCACCAGTGACCTGCAGGTCAACTGGCACGAAGGGCGCCCGGTGCGGCTCAGCCTGGGAATGGACGACAGCGGCTCCAAAAGTACCGGGCGTTATCTCGGTTCGGCCACCCTGGCTATCGACGCCCCGTTTGCGCAGAATGACCTGTTTTACGCCAACATCGGCAAAGATATGTTCCAGCACGGGCCGTTCGGCAACCGTTCACATACGCTGAACTATTTCTTCCCGGTGGGATATTGGGCCTTCTCGGCCAACTACAACGACTACACCTATCATCAGAACATCCCCAACGCCAACGAGGTAGTGCATTACAGCGGCAAGAGCGACAACATTCAGTTGACCGTCTCCCGGTTGCTGTACCGCGATCAGTCGCACAAGACCACGCTCAACCTGCGTGGCTACCGCAAACATTCCACTAACGCCGTGGACGACATCGATATTGTGTCGCAAAAACGTCGGACCGCCGGCTGGGAGCTGGGGCTGAATCAGCGCAGCTACTTCGGCACCACAACCCTGGATGCCAATATCGGTTGGCGCCGCGGTACCGGCGCGTTCAATGCGCTGCCGGCCCCGGAAGAGTCTCGTCATGAGGGCAGCGCCCGTACCGGCATTTTGCTCGGCGACCTGGCTATCAACCGGCCTTTCACCTGGGGCGAGCAGCCCTGGCGGGTGTATACCAGCGTGCGGGGCCAGTGGAGCTCGAATGCGCTGACGCCGCAGGAGCGGATGGCCATTGGCGGGCGCTATACGGTGCGCGGCTTTGACGGCGAACAGATGCTGTCGGGCGAAAAAGGCCTGCTGTGGCGCAATGAAATCGCCTGGAACGCGTTTTCTCGCGGGCACGAACTGTATCTGGCCGCCGACTACGGCCGGGTGGGCAGCCCAGGCACCCGCCACGCGGTCGGCCATCAGTTGGCGGGCAGCGCGCTCGGCGTGCGCGGCGCGCTGTGGGGGCGGCTCAGCTATGACCTGTTTGCCGGCGTGCCGCTGTACAAGCCCGCAGGCTTCCACACCTCCGGTGCGACCGCGGGTTTTAGCGTAAATCTGGAAATCTGAACATCGCGATACCGGCAGCGTTGCTGATATCGATCTGAACGGACTGACTTTTCTCACGGACGTGACCCATGAACAAACATTGCTATCGCCTTATCTTCAGCCGCACCCACGGGGAGTTGCGGGTGGTTTCCGAACTGGCTCGCAGCTGCAGCAGCGAACCGGGGCAGCGCGTCGGCTCAGGAATAACGGGCGGGGGCCGTCTGTGGGTCACCGTGCGGCGAGCGGTGTGGTTGCTGGGGCTGGCCCTGTTCGCCGGGCCGGCGATGGCCGACGGCATTGTGGCGGACGGCGCCGCCAATCCTGCTCTGCGGCCGGAGGTGATCAATACCCAGAACGGCTTGCCGCAGGTCAACATCACCGCCCCCAACCAGGCGGGGATCTCGCATAACCAGTATCAACAGTTCGACGTCGACGCCAAAGGTGCCATCCTTAACAACTCGGCGGTGATGACCTCGACCCAAATGGCCGGGATGATCCAGGGCAACCCTAACCTCAATCCCAACGCGGCGCCGGCCCGCGTCATCCTCAACGAAGTCAACAGCAATAACCCCAGTCAGTTGCGCGGTTTTATGGAAGTGGCCGGCGGCAAGGCGCAGGTGATTGTGGCCAACCCTGCCGGGATCGTCTGCAACGGCTGCGGCACCATCAACGCCGGGCGAATGACGCTGACCACCGGCAAACCGCAGATGAACCCCGACGGCAGCGTGGCGGGTTATCAGGTCGAACGCGGGGTGGTGCGCATCGAGGGGGGCGGGCTCAACGGAGACGCCCGCCATGATACCGAGTACGTCGACATTCTGGCGCGGGCAGTGGAGGTCAACGCCGGCGTCTGGGCTAAAGAAGGGCTGACGGTGGTGGCCGGCCGTAACCGCGTGAGTGCGGATGGCAAAACCGCAGCGCCGCTTGCCGGCGACGGCAGCGCCAGGCCTGAGCTTGCTATCGATATGGGCCAGATGGGCGGTATGTACAGCGGCAGTATCCGCATGATCGGCACCGAAGCCGGCGTCGGTGTACGCAACCGCAACGGGCAGGTACAGGCAGGCAAAACGCTCACCGTCAGCAGCGAAGGCAAACTCAGCTGGCAGGCTGAGGCGCCGGATGCCGCCACGCGGGCCGGCGGCGATATCCAGCTGGCAGCAAAAGGTGACATTGAGACGCGCGGGAAAGTGTACAGCGGTGGCCAACTGGCGGTACAGGGCCGCGAGGGGATGTTGACGCAGTCCGGGACGCTGGCGGCGGCCGGGAATGTGCAGCTGAACGCCGCGCGCGGCATCCAGAGCAGCGGCCACCTGCTGGCAGGGAGTGATGCCGAAAGCACCCTGGTCCATGATGCCAACCTGCAGCTTGATAGCCAGGGCGATATTCGCGCCGGTGGCAGTTTGCTGAGTAAGAAGAACGTCAACGCGACCGGGCGCCGGGTAGATATCAGCGGCGCGCAGCTCGGGGCCGGCCGTACCGCGCTGACGGCACGGGAAGGCGGCGTGGCATTGCGCCAGTCCACCGTCGACAGCGGTGAGCTTGTCGTGAGCACCGGGGGGAAGGTGGATGCGCAGCAGGCCAAGGTCAAGGCCGGGCGCTGGGCGGTCGATGCCGACAGCCTGTTCAACCAACAGGCCACCTGGTCACAAACCGGTGACGGTGAGAATCGCTTCACGTTGGCGGGTGAGCTTGATAACAGTGACGGCAGCATCGAGGCGCAGAGCCTTCTGCTTTCGGCCGGCCAACTGGTCAATCAGCGAGGCCGCCTGGTGGCGTTGGGTGAAGCGGCGCAGCACTGGCGGATCGGCGGCCTGCTCGACAATGGCGCTGGCACGATGGGCAGCAACGGGGCTCTTCGCCTCGACGCCGGCCGCCTCGATAACCAGCGCGGCACGGTAAAAACCCAGACGGGGCTCACGATTCATGCCGACGGTGCGGTTAACAGCGCCGGCGGTAATCTGCTGGCGGGCCAGGGGCTGACGATCGAGGCGAGTGGCGATCTGAACAATCAGTCCGGTACCCTGAGCGGCGATGACGTGCGTCTGGCGGTAAAACGGCTGGATAACGCGCAGGGGCAGGTCATTGGTCAGGGCAATCTCGCCCTGACGGCCAGCCGCCTGGATAACCAAGGCGGCTTGATGGGCGCCGGCAAGGCGCTGGATATCCAGACCGGCGACTGGGACAACCGCGGCGGCACGGCGCAAGGCGAAACGGCCGTTACGGCAACGGCGGGTAACCTTAACAACGACGGCGGCAAGCTGCTGTCCGGCCAGACATCAACCCTGAAGACCTCGGGCAACGCCACCAACCGCGGCGGTGAAATCAGCGCCGCAGTGCTGACGGTGGAGTCTGACCGTCTCGACAACACCCAGGGCAAGGTGATTGGCCAAGAGCGGCTCGATCTGCATGCCCGCCAGGGCCTGGACAATACTCAGGGGCTGCTGGGTGCCGACGAGGCGCTGGCGGTGAGCAGCCAGGGTGAATTGAACAACCGTGGTGGCACGGTGCAGGGGCATGGGCAGACCCGCGTGGCGGCGCGGGACGTACGCAACGAAGCCGGCAAACTGCTGGGCGGGCAACGGCTCACTCTCACTGCGGCGGGGCAGCTTGGCAACCGTGAGGGGGAGATCAGCGGCGAGTCGCTCACGTTGACGGCGCAACAGATGGATAACGCCCAGGGCAAGGTGGTCGCCAGGCAGGATGCGAACCTGACGGCGCAGCAAGGGCTGAACAACGCCGCCGGCTGGCTTGAAGCCGGCAAAGCCCTCACCGTGAAGAGCGCTGGCGACTGGGATAACCGTGGCGGCACCGCGCAGGGCGGCCGCCAGGTCACCGCCGCCGCGCAGACTCTCGACAATACCGGTGGCCGGCTGCAGTCGGGCGGTACCCTTGGTCTTGATGCCGCAGGCAATATCCTCAATCGAAGCGGCAAGCTGACCGCGCAGCAGGCGCTCGATATCCGGGGCGGCGATGCCGGCCTGTTTGACAACGACGGCGGCTCACTGCAAAGCGGCGGCGACTTATCTCTGCAGGGGGGCGGGTTGACCAACCGGGCCGCAGGTATGGTGCTCGGCGGGCAGGCGCTTTCACTGACGCTGGCGGGTGGCTGGGACAACCAAAACGGCACCTTGACCGGCAATGGCCGCACGCAGGTGCGCGCCGCCAGTCTGCGCAATGCCCAGGGGGCCATCAATGCGCTGGGCAGCCTGGACATGCAGTTCACCGACCGGCTGGATAATGGGCAGGGGCGAGTGTTCAGTCAATCGTCTCAGCGGCTGCAGGCGCAGGATATCGTCAACGCGCAGGGCTGGATGGGCAGCCAGGGGAGCTGGCGGGCCATAAGCGGCGGTTTTGACAATACCGAGGGCAGCGTACAGAGCCAGCAGGAAGCACAGCTTGCGGCCGGCTGGCTGAGTAACGCCAGGGGCGTGGTGCAGTCGGCGCAAAACCTGGCGCTGCGCATCAAGCAGGATATCGATAATCGCGGCGGTAAGGTCTCGGCGCAGGGGCAACTGAGCGTACAAGGGGCCGCTGACGGCGAGCACGCCGGCGCCATCAATAACGCCGGCGGTGAGTGGCTGGCGGGCCAGGCGCTGACTATCGCCGCCCGCAGCCTGGATAACGCCGAGGCGGGGCAACTGTACAGTCAAAAGCAGCTGCGGCTCAATCTGAACGGCGGGCTGGACAACCGCGGCGGGAAAATACAGGGCGGCGATGCGCTGGCGCTTGACGCGCAGGCACTGAATAATGCCGGCGGGACGATAGACGGCCAGCAACACGTAGCGCTGCGCATTCTCGGCTTGCTGGAGAATACCGGCGGCGCAGTGCGCAGCAATGGTGGGCAAGAGGTGTCGGCCGCCGGTATCGATAACCGGCAGGGCGTATTCAGCAGCCGCGGCGGCATCGCGATGAGCTCGGGGCAGTTGGACAACGCCGGAGGTTCGCTTATCAGTCAAGGCTCGGGTCTCTACCGTATCGACACGCTCAACAACCAACAAGGCAAGATACACAGCGGCGACGCGCTCACGCTTGAGGGGGCGCAGGTCAACAACCGGGGCGGCCAGTTGGTCTCTACCCAGGCGCTGGCGCTCAGGGCCGGGACGCTCGATAACAGCGGACAGGGCACGCTCAGCAGCCAGGCGGAACTGAATGTTCAGACCGAACGCCTGAACAACCGCGAGGGGGGCCTGATCCTGGGCACTACCCGCACCGGCATCAGTGCCCGCGACATCGATAACACGGCGGGCCGGCTTCAGAGCGTCGGTCATCTCACCCTCACGGACGTCGCTGCACTGGACAACCACCAGGGGCGTCTCCTGGCCAACGGCAATCTCGACATTAACGCCGGGCGGCCCTCAACCGACTCCGCGCTGGCGCTGCTCAATCAGGGCGGCCGGGTCGAGAGCGCCGGCCAACTGACCCTGCATGCGCGCACCCTGGATAACCAGAGCGGCACTCTGCTGGGGCTGCAGGCACTGACACTGTCCGCGCAGCAGGACTATGCCCATCAGGCCGGCGAAAATATCATCAGCAACGGCACGGTAACGTTCTCCCTGAGCGGCGCCTTTAGCAACCTGGCGGATTGGTTGCTGCCCGGCAATCTGGTGCTCAATGCGGCCAGCATCACCAACCCGGCGACGCTGGTGGGCAAAACGCTGCGGCTGACGACCGGGGCACTGCAAAACACCGGGCGGCTTGAAGCGGACAGCATGACGCTCAACGTCGATACCCTCGACAACGCCGCGGCGCTGATGGGGGACGATATCACCGTGAACGGGCGCGTTATCGACAACCACGGCGCGCCGGCGGTGATGGCGGCGACGCAAAGCCTTCGGCTGGTGACCGGCGAGCGGCTGAATAACCGGGATGGGGCGCTGCTCTACAGCGGCGGGCTTCTGCACCTGCGCAGCGATGACCTGATTGAAAACCGGGCGAGCTTTATCGAAGCGGACGGCGACGTTACGGTCGAGGCCCGTCGTCTGGACAACCTGCGCGAAGGGCTGGTGATTGAGCGTGAGGCGGAAAAGAGCGATTACAAATGGCACCGCTACAACTATTACTGGCGTACCTACGGTTCAAAGGTCAACCCCGATAAAAGCACCATGGCGCCAACCACCCAGCAGCTGACCTTCCAGGATGACGCGGCGGCGCAAACCAATCGCTACGGCACCCTGCTGGCCATCGATGCGGCGGGCAAGCGCGCGCAGGTGCGGGTCAAGGACAACAAGGGGCAACTGACCGACCTGTGGGTCAACTACCTGGCGCTCAAACCGAACGCCGATGGCAGCTATGCGATGACGTTCTATGAAACGCGTGGGGGCAATCAGCTGGCCACCATCCCGACGCCTTATCAGAACGGCTTCCACTGGGAGCACGATTGGACGCAGGTGATGACCTGGGATCCCGAAAAGCATGTCGATATCGACAGCGCACCGTTCATCACCGATTACAACAACTTCCGCGAACGTACCGAGAGCGGCACGCTGACGCGTGACAGGCTGGTCTCCGAAGGTATCGGCGCGCGTATTTTGGCCGGCGGCAATATGGTGCTGCGCATTACCGGCGCGCTGCTCAACGATGCCAGCGTGATTACGGCCAACGGTAACCTGACCCAGGACGGCGGCGGCAGCGTAGACAACCGCGGTTACTCGGTTAACGAACGACGTCAGGCGGCTATCGTTGACCATTATGACAAGGACACGCATCACTGGTATCCGACGTTCAACCGGGACGAAACCACGGCGCTGGCGACCGTTGACGGGGTGATCACCGGTAACGGTACGGTCACCATCAACGGCGCCAGCATCACCAACACCACGGTCAATCAGGCGCAAATCAGTCAACTTGAGGCGGCGTTGAAGGCGGTGGATGCCGAGCGTGCCGAATTCGAGCGCAATCCTCTGGCCTTCACGGTGGAGGGCGCAGCCCGAGCTGAAGGCGATACGACGCTGACACCCGGCGGGGGAATGACGGCGCCCGGCGGCACCGCATCCTCGCCGCTGGGGCGCCCCCTGTTGCCGTCTGAGCTGGCGTTGACCCGGTTGCAACATCTGGGCAGTGTGGCCACCACCATCCCCGATAACGGCCTGTTTAGCCAGCATACGGCGACCGGCAGCCCGTTCCTGGTGGTGACCGACGAGCGCTTTACCCGGCGCGACAACTTTATCAGCAGTGACTACATGCTCGAACGCGCAGGCTATGATCCCGCGCAGGCGCATAAGCGCCTGGGGGATGGCTTTTACGAGCAGCGCCTGGTACGCGAGCAGATGCTGGCGCTGACCGGCAAACCGTCCGTCAGCGGGTGGAGTGCGATGGAACAGTACCAGCAACTGATGAATAACGGCAGCAAGGTCGCACAGGACTTCCACCTGGTGCCGGGCGTGGCGTTGATGCCTGAGCAGGTTGCTGCGCTGCAACAGGATATCGTCTGGTTGGTGAGCGAGACGGTGCAAACGGCCGCCGGCCCGCAAACGGTGTGGGTGCCGAAGGTGTACCTGGCGCAGAGCACGCTGCGCCTGACCGGCGATGGCGCGGTGATTGGCGGCGGTAACCTGCAGCTCTCGGCGGGCAGCATCACCAATGCCGGCAACCTGTTTGCCGAGAAGGCACTGGCCGTTGATGCCGGGCAGTTCCTGCATCAGGGCGGCGACATCAAGGCCGGCAGCATTGACGTGCAGGCAGACAGTCTGGCCATGAGCACCAACCTGCAGGATGCGCTGCGCCAGGCGACGATGAGCGCCGGCGACATTCGCCTGCGCGGTACCGATATCACGCTCGCGGGGGCGAAACTCGATGCTACCGATACGCTCAGCCTGAGCGCGCGCAATGACCTGACCATCACCGCCGCGAAAAGCCGCCATACCGCCGACCTTGAGGTTATCTCCGGTTCAATGGGTAACCGCACCGGTAGCGGCACGGAAGCGGCCGGCGAGCGGATGGCGCACGTCAGCGGCGAATGGCAGCAGGCACTGGGGAGTGAGCTTAACGCCGGCGGCAATCTCACGCTCACTGCCGGGCATGACGTGACGTTGACCGGTAGCCAGGCAAAAGCCGGCGGCCAGCTTGGCGTGCAGGCCGGGAATGACATCAATATCCTGGCAGACAAAACCACCAATACCACCCACCTGGACGCTAACAGCCGCACCTCATCGGTGAGTAACGATCGCCAGGAAGAGCGCCAGACGCTCAGTGCCTTGAGCGGTGATCAGGGCGTCACCCTGGTGGCGGGCAATCAACTGCTGGCCGAAGGCGCACAGGTTGACAGTAAAGACGGTCGCATTGGCGTCAGCGCGCAGGACGTGACCATTAAAGACGCGCGTACCCGCACGCAAGACCAGGACAGCGAAAACAAACGCGTGGGCAAAACCCGCAGCCATCGTGAAGAGGAAACCGAACGCGAAATCAGCACCGGCAGCACCTTCAGCGCGCGCGACGGCGTGACCGTGATCGGGCGCGAAGGTGACGTTACGGTTACCGGCAGCACCCTGCACAGCGATCAGGGCGCCATCGCCCTGCAGGCGAAAAAGGATGTCACCCTCAATACGGCCACTGAACGAGAGTCGCGCTACAGCGAAGAACGTTCCGAGAAAAAGGGCTTCCTCAAAAAAAGCAGCAGCCATACCGTGACCGACGACCGAACCACGCGCGAGAAAGGCACGCTGCTGAGTGGCAACAGCGTCAGCGTCAGCGCCGGCAACGATCTGACGGTCACCGGTTCGGCCATCGCCGCCGACCGCGATGTGAACCTGCAGGCCGGCCGTAACGTTGATATCGGCGCGGCCACCGAAACCGACACGCATTACCTGCTGGAGGAGAAGAAAAAGAGCGGCCTGCTGGGCAGCGGTGGCATCGGCTTCACGATTGGCAAACAGTCGAGCAAACACGAAGTCGACGAGAAAGCGACCACCCAAAGCCAAAGTGTCAGTACCGTCGGCAGCAGCCAGGGCAGCGTCAACATCATGGCGGGTAACCAGCTGCACATCGGCGGCGCCGATCTGGTGGCGGGCAAGGATCTGGCCCTCACCGGCGATAGCGTGACTATCGACCCCGGCTACGATCTGCGCACGCGTAAAGAAACCTTCGAGCAAAAGCAAAGCGGCCTGAGCCTGGCGTTGTCGGGCACCGTAGGCGGCGCGCTCAACGCGGCCGTCAGCTCGGCGCAGCAGGCGAGAAAGGAAGGCGACGGGCGCCTGAGCGCGCTGCAAAATACCAAGGCAGCCCTGTCCGGCGTGCAGGCCGCGCAGGCCTTGGCGCGGGATAATGCGCAGACCGCGTCGGCGGAGGCGAAAAACGCCGCTGCCGGCTTGCAGCCGGGCGACGAGGGTGCGGCGCAGGGCGCTACCAACACCGTCGGCATCAGCGCTTCCTACGGCAGCCAGTCGTCGAAGAGCGAAACCCGCACCGACAGCCGCCAGTCGCAGGGCAGCACGCTCACCGCCGGGCAAAACCTGTCGATAACGGCACACGGTAAAAATCACAACGCCCAGAGCGGCGATATCGCCATCACCGGCAGCCAGCTGAAAGCGGGCAAGGACCTGTCGCTCGATGCGGCGCGGGACATTACCCTGCAATCTGCCCAGAACACCGAAAGCACCGTTGGCAAGAACAGCAGCAAAGGCGGCAACCTGGGCGTGAGCGTCGGCGCCGGCTCGGGCGGGTATGGCATCAGCGTCTCGGCCGGCGTGAATGCCGGCAAGGGGCATGAGAACGGCAACGGGCTGACCCATACCGAAACCCGGCTTGATGCGGGCAGCAACCTCAGCCTGACCAGCGGCAGAGATACCACACTGAAAGGTGCGCAGGCGAGCGGAGAAAAGGTTACCGTCGACGTGGGCCGCAACC
>NZ_JAMYWQ010000041.1 GCF_024160145.1 Serratia nevei | reverse complement strand
TGGTCAGGGAGTCGGTGAACATCTACAACACACAGCGGCCGCACCTGTCGCTGAAATACAAAACGCCCGATGAGGTTCATCGGGCGTTATCCGGCTGAAAAGTGTCAACCTATATCAGGACTAGTCACGCTCAATCCCGCAAACCTAGTTTACCGCACTGATCGGTGCAGCCTTGAATGGGCTCTTATTCGCCGCAGGCGCCGCTACAGGCGTCAAACTCACCTCAGACGGGTTCTCCCCCACGTTGACCAGCACCGGCATGCCAGAGCGGCGTACAACCGCGCTATCGAACACGGCGCGATCGGTTTGCCCATCCGCCACGAAGGCTTTCTCCGCTTTAGACAACGCAATCGGCATGGTCTGCGGATCGTCGCTTTCTACCCGCGACAGCGGCTGGTGCACTTCCACATAGCGCTTGCCGTCCGGCTCGACCGAAATCTTCACCGGGTCGTTGATCACCTGCACCCGCGTACCGCGCGGCACCATATTGAACAGCGCCTCGATATCCGTCGGGCGCAGACGAATACAGCCGGAGCTGACGCGCATACCGATGCCAAAGTTGGCGTTGGTGCCGTGGATCAGGTACTCACCGCGCCCCATCGCCAGACGCAGGGCGAACAGCCCCATCGGGTTCTCAGGGCCGGCCGGC
Source organism: Serratia nevei (assembly GCF_024160145.1). Lineage (GTDB taxonomy): Bacteria > Pseudomonadota > Gammaproteobacteria > Enterobacterales > Enterobacteriaceae > Serratia > Serratia nevei_A. Next base: position 40,516 of record NZ_JAMYWQ010000041.1, on the reverse strand, counting down.
ACTACCGCAGGCAGCGTCACGCCCTGAGACTGATAGCGCTTGCGGATGTTGGCGGTAGGCGTCCAGGTCGGGTTAGGGATCTTCTGGCTGATGGAAGTCACCTCCAGCGGCGTATGCATCCCGGTCTGGCCGATACCGATCGGATAGACGATCACTTTGTTCTCACCTTTCGGATAGTAGTAAAGGCGCAGCTCGGCCAGGTTGACGATGATCCCTTCACGCTTGGTGTCGGGCAGCAGCATTTGGGTCGGAATGGTCAGCACTGTGCCCGGCTTCGGCAGGAACGGGTCGGTGCCGGGGTTGGCTTCCAGCATGCCCAGCAGGCCAATCTTGTAGTCGGCGGCGATCGCCTCCAGCGGACGGCCGTCGTTTGGCACGGTATAAGTGGTGTTTTCACCGATCAGGCGGCTGTCCGGCGGCGGCAGCGGGTATTCGGTCGCACTGGCGGCCTGCGTGCCAGCCAGTACGGTGGCGAAGACCATGCCCATTAAACTCAACGCACGTTTCATTATCATCCCTATATTTTTTATGACGGTTCGTCCCCAAGGCTAACCAGCGCCTGGCGGCGGGTAAATCAGACAATACCTGATTAATACTAGCAATGCTGGTATCAAAGGCAATAAGTTCTCTAAAAATCAACACGTTATAACGTAATTACCGCCGCTGATTGTCAACGAAACGTCAACGGATAAGCTGCTGAAATATCACTAAATTGGGGGTGTCATCGGGAGGGAAACAGTAGATTGTAAAGACTCATTGACAAAGCGAATGTATCAATGAGCCTTCAAGGACGAGGGGCGTTCAGGCTCAGGCCAGCTGCGTGGCTTTACTGCGAATGGCGCGGATCATCGCCTCCAATCCCTGCGAACGCGATGGCGTCAGGTGTTGACTGAGCGCCAGTTCGGCGAAAAACGGCCGCACGTCGAGCTCGACGAGCTGCTGCGGCGTCAATTGACGATACAGAATAAACACCACCGCCAGCAGCCCTTTGACGATCGCCGCGTCGCTGTCGCCATGAAACTCGACCTGCCCCTGCTCATCGAGGCGCATCACAATCCACATCTGGCTCTGGCAGCCGGAGATCAGATTGCCGGCCTGTCGCTCGGCCTCGTCCAGCGGCGGCAATTTGGCGCCGAGTTCAATCACGTACAGGTATTTCTCCTCCCAGTTCAAACAGCGGGAGAAATTACGCACCAATTTATCTTTGTCCGGCAAATTCGCCATGGGGATCCTTTTGTATCGCCGGGGACACGCCCCGGCCTAGCCTAATAGCTGATGAATGCGTTGCAGCCCGGCCACCAGCCGGTCCACCTCTTCGCGGGTATTATATAACGCCAGCGAAGCGCGGCACATGCTCGGCACCTGATAAAACGCCATCAGCGGCATGGCGCAATGGTGGCCGGTGCGAATGGCGATGCCGTACTGGTCGAGGAAGCTGCCAACGTCATAAGCGTGGTGTTCCCCCAGGTTGAAGGCGATCACCCCGGCGCGATGGGCCGGGCCATAGACTTTCAGCGTCGGCACCTGCCTGAGCGCCTCAAGCGCGTAGTGCATCAGCGACTGTTCATAATCGTGGATCGCATTCAGGCCCAGGGCTTCGACATAATCGAACGCCGCCCCCAGCCCCATGATGCCGGCGGTGTTCGGCGAACCGGCCTCGAAGCGCCAAGGCGGATCGGCGAAGGTGGTGCCCGCCGTCAGGCTGACCTGGCGGATCATCGAACCGCCCCCTTCCCACGGCGGCATCTGCTGCAGCAGCGCCTGGCGGCCATACAGCATGCCGATGCCGGAAGGGCCGTACAGCTTGTGGCCGGAAAACACGTAAAAATCGCAGTCCAGCGCCTGGACATCGACGCGCTGATGCATCACCGCCTGCGCGCCGTCCACCAGCACCGTCAAATTCGGCGCCAGAGCTCTGGCGCGGGCGATGATGTCGCGCACCGGGTTGACGGTGCCCAGCACGTTGGAGACCTCGGTCAGCGCCAGCAGTTTACAGGACGCATCGACCAGCTCCGGCAGCCGCGCCAGATCCAGCGTGCCGTCCGGCTGCAGCGGCCACACCCGCAGCTGTAGCCCGCGTTCCTGCGCCAGCATCTGCCACGGCACGATGTTGGCGTGGTGCTCCATCTCGGTGATGAGAATCGCATCGCCCGGCTGCAGCAGGTGGCGGCCGAAGCTGTTGGCCACCAGGTTGATGCCTTCGGTGGTGCCCTTGACGAACACCATCTCTTCCGCCGAGGCGGCATTGATAAAGCGCGCCGCCTGTTCCCGCACCGCTTCCATCTGCTGGGTCGCCTCGGCGCTCAGGGTATGGATGCCGCGATGCACCGCCGCATAGCCGTGGCGGTAGAACGCCAGCTCGCGGTCGATCACCGCCTGCGGTTTCTGCGCGCTGGCGGCGCTGTCGAGATAGGCCAGCGGTTGGCCGTTCACCTCACGCGCCAGCAGCGGGAAATCGCTGCGCACGCGCTCAATCGGATAACTCATGCGGCCTCCCCCGGCAGGCGCTGGGCGATACGCGCCAGCACCCGTTCCCGGATGATGTCGTTGGCGATGCCTTCGGTCAGCTCGGCGGCAAAGGCGAAGATGATCATCTGCTGCGCCGCGTGTTTGTCGATGCCGCGCGACTGCAGATAGAACAGCTGCTCTTCATCGATACGCCCCACGGTGGCGCCGTGGCTGCATTTGACGTCGTCGGCGTAGATCTCCAGCTGCGGCTTGGTATCCACTTCCGCCACCTTACCCAACAGCAGGTTATGGTTGGTCATCTGGCCGTCGGTTTTGATCGCGTGCTTGGCCACTTTGATCATGCCGTTGAACACCACCTTGCCGCGATCGCTGACCACGGTTTTATGCAGCTGGCGGCTTTCGCAATAGCCTTTGTTGTGCTCCAGATAGGTGCGGGTATCGCAGATCTCTTTGCCCACCGGCAGCACCAGGCTGTTGATCACCAGGTTTGCGCCTTCGCCATTCAGCTGTGCGCTGGTGTTGTGCCGTGTCAGGCCGGCGCCCAGCAGGAAGCTGTCGCTTTTCACCCGCGCGTCGCGGCCGATAACCAGATCGTTATGGGCAAAGTGGTAGCTCGGCCGGCTCTCAAACGCCAGCTTGCAGTGCAACAGCCCGGCGTTGTCCGCCACGTTGGCGGTCAGGCGCGCGCCGGTGAAGTGCGCGGCCTCGCCCAGGCTGACATAGTGTTCAATCACTTGCGCCTCGGCGCCGCGGCCGATCTCCAGATGATGGCGATGATGCACGGTGTTCACCTCCCCGCTGGCGCCGCGTCCGCTGCTGATGTGCAGCAGGTACAGCGGGCGGGCCGGGGCCTTGCCGGGCGGCAAACGAATCAGGCTGGTTTCCTGCGCCAGGCTTTCGGTCAGGTGCAGGAAAATCTCCGGCTGGATCGGCTCCGGCAGCGCCTGCGGCGTGCCGTAGGCGGTCAACTCGAACTGGTAGTCGCCCAGTTCGCCATCGCTGAGCGCGGCGCTATAGCGGCCGTCGATAAACACCAGCCGGCAGGCGTCGATGCCGAGCGCCAGCGCGTCGAGCTGCTCTGTACTCACCGGCGCGGGCTGCGGCTCGAGGAACTGCTGCTCCAGCAGGCCCTCCAGCGGCGTATATTTCCAGTTTTCATGCTTGCGCGTCGGCCAGCCGAGGCGCAGCGCCTGCTGCCAGTGTGCCAGCGCATGCGGCGAACGCTCGCCGCCGCGGCCTTCGAACAGGCGATACAGCTGCTGCAGCGCGTTTGAGTTACTGTTGGTCGGTAAGCCAGCCATAGCCCTGCTCCTCCAACTGTTTCACCAGCGAGAAATCGCCGGATTTGACGATGCGCCCCTGGGACAGCACGTGTACGTAATCCGGTTTGATGTAGTCCAGAATGCGCTGATAGTGGGTCACGATAATAAAGGCGCGCTTGCCGTCCCGCAGCGAGTTGACGCCGTTGGCGACGATCTTCAGCGCGTCGATGTCCAAACCGGAGTCGGTTTCATCGAGAATGCACAGATCCGGCTCCAGCGCCGCCATCTGCAGAATGTCGTTGCGTTTTTTCTCACCGCCGGAGAAGCCGACGTTGACCGAACGGGTCAGCAGATCGGCCGGCATATCCAGCAGCGCGATTTTCTCTTCGATGAAATCGGCGAAGTCAAAGCGATCCAGCGGCTCCTGCTCGCGGTATTTGCGCACCGCGTTGACCGACGTCTGCAGGAAGAAGTTGTTGCTGACGCCGGGGATCTCCACCGGGTACTGGAAGGCCAGGAACACGCCTTCGCCGGCGCGATCTTCCGGATCCAGATCCAGCAGATCCTTGCCCTTGAAGGTGACTTCCCCGTCGGTCACTTCGTACTCTTCGCGCCCGGCCAGCGTGGCGGACAGCGTGCTCTTGCCCGAGCCGTTCGGCCCCATGATGGCGTGCACTTCGCCCGGTTTGATCTCCAGATCCAATCCCTTGAGGATCTCGTTGCCTTCCACGCTGACTTTCAAATTCTTGATGCTTAACATGCTGTGTCCTCAGATAGCGCCGACGGCGCTAAAAATGCGGCGATTAACCCACGCTGTGTTCCAGGCTGATGGCCAAAAGTTTCTGCGCCTCGACGGCGAATTCCAGCGGCAGCTCGGAGAAAACGTCCTTGCAGAAGCCGTTGACGATCATCGAAATGGCGTCATCTTCGCTGATGCCGCGCTGCAGACAGTAGAACAGCTGGTCGTCGCCGATCTTCGAAGTGGTGGCTTCGTGCTCCAGCTGAGCGCTGTTGTTGCGCGCTTCAACGTAAGGGAACGTGTGGGCACCGCTGTCCGGCCCGATCAGCATCGAGTCGCACTGGGTAAAGTTACGGGCGTTTTCCGCCCCCGGCAGGATTTTCACCAGGCCGCGATAGGTGTTCTCGCTGTGGCCGGCGGAGATGCCTTTGGCGATGATGGTCGACTTGGTGTTTTTGCCGATGTGGATCATCTTGGTGCCGGTGTCCGCCTGCTGATGGCCGCTGGTCAGCGCCACCGAGAAGAATTCGCCGATCGAATTGTCGCCCTGCAAAATCACGCTCGGGTATTTCCAGGTGATGGCCGAGCCGGTTTCCGACTGGGTCCAGGACATTTTCGAACCGGCGCCTTCGCACAGCGCGCGCTTGGTGACGAAGTTGAGGATGCCGCCCTTGCTGTCGCCGCCGGAGAACCAGTTCTGCACCGTCGAATACTTCACTTCGGCGTCTTTATGCAGGATCACTTCCACCACCGCCGCGTGCAGCTGGTAGCTGTCGCGCACCGGGGCGGAACAGCCCTCGATGTAGCTGACATAGCTGCCTTCGTCGGCGATCAGGATGGTGCGCTCGAACTGGCCGGTTTTGGCGGCGTTGATACGGAAATAGGTCGACAGCTCCATCGGGCAGCGCACGCCTTTCGGCACATAGACGAAGGTGCCGTCGGAGGCCACCGCGGCGTTCAGCGCGGCGAAGAAGTTATCGTTGGAGGGCACCACGCGGCCCAGGTACTGACGCACCAGATCCGGGTATTCCTGGATCGCTTCGCCGAACGAGCAGAAGATCACCCCGCTCTCCGCCAGTTTTTCACGGTAGGTGGTAGCGACCGAGACCGAGTCGAAGATGGCGTCCACCGCCACCTCGCTGCCCTCGCGCACCGGCACGCCGAGCTGGTTGAACGCCAGTTCCACTTCGCTGGTCAGGTAATCTTTTTCCGTCGCCGCGCCCGGTTGCTGCTCGGCGCCGGGTTGCGAACCGCAGGCATCGTCGCAGCTGCCGCAGGACGGCGCCGAATAGTAACTGTAGTCCTGGTAGTTCAGGCGATCGTAATTGGCCTTCAGCCAGTGCGGCTCTTCCATCTGCAGCCAGGCGCGGTAGGCCTCGAGGCGGAATTCCAGCATCCACTCGGGTTCGTTGCGCTTGGCGGAGATGGCGCGCACCACCTCTTCGTTGATGCCTTTGGCCAACTCATCGGTTGCCAGCTGGGTGAAGAAACCTTCTTTGTAGCGACCTTCGCTGACCCAAGCCTGCACTTCATTAGGCATTTCTACATTGCTTCGTGTCATGTTGATTGCATCGCTCAAACGCCAAAACTCTCGCCGCACCCGCAGGCATGCTGAGCTTTAGGGTTGTTGAATTTGAATATCTGATTCAGCCCTTCGCGGACATAATCTACCGTGGTGCCGTCGATGAACGGCATGGCCTTCAGCGGCACATAGAGTTTGGCGCCGTCGCGCTCAAACAGCAGATCGTCATCGGCGGGTTCGCGGGTCAGATCCAGCACATAGGCAAAGCCGGCGCAGCCGGATTGTTTCACCCCTAGCTGCAGCCCTTTCACCTGCGGATCCTGCTGCATCAGTTTCGTTATTTGTCGTACGGCGCTGTCGCTGAGCGAAATGCCTTGCCAGACATTTTCATCCAGAGAAAAAGTGCCGACATTTTCCGTTTGCATAGGGTCTACCTCACACTCGTGTTTGGCCACAGCCAATCTGGGTTGCTTATATGTTAGTGATAACGATTATCACTTCAACCGTTTGTTTTGCGGGGGTATCCGCCGCGAGCGCGGTTTTTCGCTGCGGCGCGCGGCAAGCCAACGGGACACCCGTGGCGGCTTGCGGCGTCAGGCGGCAAGGTGTGCATGCTATCCCTATGAATTCGTTATCTATCCTGCATCACCGTACCGCACTCCCCGGTGGCCCGTCAGCGTTACAGCGCTGCGGTGCGTTGCCGATCTAAACATTCATAGAAAATACCTATTTCTGCATTCTGTCTGTCGTAAACGTGCGTTTATCGCCATTTCGTGGCGCGGCGCAGGCGCGCGGCCCTCAGGTTAAAGTTTAGTCGCTCAGGATTAAGTTGGGTCGGCGGCGGTCTTTTCCCCTCCTACGCAATAAAAAAACGCAGCGCCGGGATTGATCGGCAACGCGGCAGTTTATATGATAATGATTATCATTCAGTTTGAATTTGAGCGCGAAGCCAATGACTCTTTCGATCAACGCATGGTTGCTGGGCAAGATTGATGACTACAAATTCAGCGTGCGCGACGCCACGGTGGACTTTTATATGGCCGAAGCGGCGCTGCGGCGCCCGGAATGCAATATCGACCATCTGAAGCGGTACAACAGCGTCAGCCTCACCATGGCCAATCTGTGTCTGGAGAACGGCGACGACGACAGCTACCTGCACGCGCTCAGCAAGCTGCACAACCGCCTGATCGTCGAGATCAACAACCCACAGCGCTGCCAGCTGTTTCGGGTGCAAAGCTACCACTTCGCCCGCCACACGCTGACGCTGATCTGCCAAAAATATGCAATGGAAGGCACCTGGGAGAAGGCGAACGCGTTTCAGAAGGACTTCGTCAAACGCGTGCCGTTTCAGCTGTAAGGCAAAAGGCTCCGCAGGCCGGCGGCCTGCGGAAACCGGCAGGAATCAGTCGATGACCGCCGTGGTCAGACGCGAAGTGCAGCACAGCCGATCGCGCGCGTCGAAGATCTCGATTTGCCACACCTGATGGCGACGGCCGACGTGCAGTGCGCGGCACACCCCGCGCACCTGGCCATCGAACACCGCGCGCAGATGGTTGGCGTTGATCTCCAGCCCCACCACTTTCTGCTCGCCTTCGCTGCACAGGTAGCCGGCCATCGATCCCATCGACTCCGCCAACACCACCGACGCCCCGCCGTGCAACAGCCCGAACGGCTGCCGGGTGCGACCATCGATCGGCATGGTCGCCTCGAGGAAATCTTCGCCCAGCTGGGTAAACTCGATGCCCACATGGCTGACCATGCAGCCGTCGCCGGCGCGGTTCAGCTGCTCCAGCGATGTTTCACGTTTCCACAATTTCACTCAATCATCTCCAGAAGTGCCTGTAATGGGTGGCGCACGCCATTGCCCTCGATGCGTTTCACCTGGCTGCGGCAGGAATAGCCGGTCGCCAGGCAGCGCTGCCGCGGCAAACGCTGCAGCGTCGGATGCCATGATAGCTCATAAATGCCGAGCGAGTTTTGCAGGTTCTTGGCTTCATGGCCGTAAGTGCCCGCCATGCCGCAGCAGCCGACGCTGACGTTCTCCAGTTTGGCGCCGAAGCGGGCGAAGATCGCCGCCCACTGTTGGCCGCTGGCCGGCAGCGCGGTGGTTTCGGTGCAGTGGCCGAACAGATACCACGGCTCGCCGGTCGCCGGCTGTTCGACGCGATCCGCGATCCGCTGCTGCAGCCATTCATGCACCAGCTGCACCTGGAAATCGCCGCGTTCGGCGCCGAGGATCTCGCGGTATTCGTCGCGGTAGCACAGCACCAGCGCCGGATCGACGCCCACCAGCGGCATGCCGAGCTGCGCCACGCGGTTGAGGAAATCGGCGGTTTTGCGCGCGGTGCGGGCAAAGCGCGTCAGGAAACCTTTCACATGCTGCGCCTTGCCGTTCGGCGAGAACGGCAGCAGCACCGGTTTATAGCCGAGCTTCTCCACCAGCCGGACAAAGTCAGCCACCACGTTGGCGTCGTAATAGCTGGTGAACGGATCCTGGACGATCAGCACATGCTCTGCGCGCTGCTCGGCGCTCAGCCCTTCCAGCTGCTCCAGCGTCAGCGTGGTCGCGCGGTGGCCGGACAGCTGCTGACGCAGCGTCGGGCTGGACAGCAGCGGCAGATCGACCATGCCGACGGCGCTGCGGCTCATCTCCCGCAGCCACGGCTGGCGGAAGAAGAAGTTGAACACCTTCGGCGCGCGGGCCATCAATGGGGTATAGCTCTCCACGCCGGCGACCATGTAGTCGCTTACCGGGCGCAGATAGCGGGTGTGGTAGAGCTGCAGGAAGCGCGAACGGAATCCCGGCACGTCAATCTTGATCGGGCACTGGGTGGAACAGGCCTTGCAGGCCAGGCAACCGGACATCGCCTCTTTCACTTCGTGCGAGAAATCATACTCGCCCTTGCCCGCGTGCCAGCTGTTGCGGGTCTTGTCGATCAAACCGCGCAGGCTGACTCGCTGCTGCGGCAACTGTTTCTCCAGCGCCAAAGGATCGACGCCCTGCTCGGCCAACAGACGCAGCCACTCGCGTACCAGCGTCGCCCGCCCTTTCGGTGAATGAATGCGGTTGCCGCTGATCTTCATCGACGGGCACATCGGGCTGCGCACGTCGAAGTTGAAGCACAGGCCGTTGCCGTTGCACTCCAGCGCGCCGCGGAACGAGGTGCGCACCTCGACCGGGATCTGGCGATCGAAGGTGCCGCGTTTGACCGCGTCCACCTGCATCATCGGCGCCTCCACCGCCAGCGGCGAACAGATCTTGCCCGGGTTCAGGCGGTTATCCGGATCGAACGCCGCCTTGATGCGGCGCAGCTCCTCATACAGCGTTTCGCCGAAGAACTCAGGGCTGTATTCCGCGCGGAACCCCTTGCCGTGCTCCCCCCACAGCAGGCCGCCGTATTTGGCGGTCAGCGCCACCACCCGATCGGAGATCTGCTTCATCAGCACCTCCTGCTGCGGGTCGCACATGTCCAGCGCCGGGCGCACGTGCAGCACCCCGGCGTCGACGTGGCCGAACATGCCGTAGCTCAGGTGGTGGTCGTCGAGCAGTTGACGGAATTCGACGATATAGTCCGCCAGGTGTTGCGGCGGCACGCAGGTGTCCTCGGCGAACGGAATCGGCTTGGCGCGGCCCTTGGCGTTGCCCAGCAGCCCGACCGCCTTCTTGCGCATGGTGTAAATGCGCTCGATGCCCGCCAGATCGCCGCAGATCTGGTAACCGATCACGCCGCCCTGCCGCTGCGCGATCAGTTCGTCCAGCCGTTGGCACAGGGTTTCCATCTGGCCGTCGATCAGCGCCCGATCGTCGCCGGCGAACTCGACGATGTTCAGCCCGAGCATCTCTTTATCCGGCACGTCGGCGATCAGTTCGTTCACCGAGTGCCAAACGATGTCTTCACGCGCCAGGTTCAGCACCTTGGAATCGATGGTTTCCACCGACAGCGCCTTGGCTTCGACCATAAAGGGCGCATTGCGCAGCGCCGAATCGAAGGAGTCGTACTTCACGTTAACCAAACGGCGCACTTTCGGCAGCGGCGTAATGTCCAGCCGCGCCTCGGTGATAAACGCCAGCGTGCCTTCGGCGCCGGTCAGGATGCGCGTCAGATCGAAGGTTTGCAGATCGTCGCTCAGCACGTGGCGCAGATCGTAACCGGTGAGGAAGCGGTTGAGCTTGGGGAATTTCTCCAGGATCAGCGCACGCTGCTCGCGGCAGCGGTTGAGCACCGTGCGGTAGATGCGCCCTTCGGCGGTCTCTTCCAGAGCAATCGTTTCCGCCAGCGCCGTCGGCATGGCGCGGGTGTCGATCATCTCGCCGCCCAGCAGCACCGCCCGCAGGCCCAACACGTGATCGGAGGTTTTGCCGTACACCAGCGAGCCCTGGCCAGAGGCGTCGGTGTTGATCATGCCGCCCAGCGTGGCACGGTTGCTGGTGGACAGTTCCGGCGAGAAGAAGTAGCCGAACGGCCGCAGGTATTGATTCAGCTGATCCTTGATCACCCCGGCTTCGACTTTCACCCAGCCCTGTTCGACGTTGATCTCCAGAATGCGGTTCATATGGCGCGACATATCGACCACGATGCCGGTATTGAGCGACTGGCCGTTGGTGCCGGTGCCGCCGCCGCGCGGGCTGAAGGTCAGCGTCTTGAATCGTTCTTCCCCGGCCAGGCGGGCGATCAGCGCCACGTCGGCGGTGGAACGGGGGAACACCACCGCATCGGGCAACAGTTGATAGATGCTGTTGTCGGTGGCCATCGTCAGCCGGTCGGCGTAGCTGGTGGCGGTATCGCCGTTGAATCCGTTTTGCTTCAGAGCTTCCAAAAAGTCGAGCACCCGTTGAACGAGGCCGGGTGCCTGAGAAATCTGTGGGATCATTCGCTTTTTTGACCCTGTCCGTCTATTTTTTATGCGCTGATGTACGCTAAATCGGGCCTTTAATTCAGACCCGCCCTATTTTTTAGTGACACTAAAAACTAACATACTCGTTTAGTGAAGGCATTCACATTATTACCGCCCTGCGAGCGCCGCCACAGGCGGCCGCCCGGCGGTGATATACCGACCGACAGGCACCCCGATTCGCCGGTGCCAAGGATTTAATTGACCAGGATGAGAAGCCACTGATGCCACTCCCGCAATCGCGTTACGACTTACCGCGAATTATTTTCGGCGTGCTGTTTATCGCCATCATGATCGTCGCCTGTTTTTGGGTGATCCAACCGTTTATTCTCGGCTTCGCCTGGGCGGGCATGGTGGTGATCGCCACCTGGCCGCTGCTGCTCAAACTGCAAAAGCTGCTGTGGGGCCGCCGCTCGCTGGCGGTGTTGGTCATGACCCTGCTGCTGATCCTGCTGTTCATTCTGCCAATCTCCCTGCTGATCAGCAGCGTGGTGGATAACAGCGCGCCGCTGATCGCCTGGGCCAGTTCACCGGGCAAGCTGCACATTCCCGACCTCGCCTGGCTGCAGGCCGTGCCGATGATCGGCGACAGGCTCTACACCAGCTACCACACGCTGGTTAACGCCGGCGGCGCCGCGCTGCTGGCGAAGGTGCAGCCGTACTTCGGCCAGACCGCCACCTGGTTCGTGGCGCAGGCGGCGCATATCGGCCGTCTGCTGCTGCACTGCGCGCTGATGTTGCTGTTCAGCGCATTGCTGTATGCGCGCGGCGAGCAGGTGGCACTGGGTATCCGCCACTTTGCGGTGCGCCTCGGTTCTGCGCGCGGCGATGCGGCGGTGCTGTTGGGCGGCCAGGCGATCCGCGCCGTCGCGCTGGGCGTGGTGGTGACGGCGCTGGTGCAGTCGGTGCTGGGCGGCATCGGTCTGGCGGTGAGCGGCATTCCGGCCGCCACCCTGTTGACGATGCTGATCTTCATCTGCTGCGTGGCGCAATTGGGGCCGCTGTTGGTGCTGGTGCCGGCCATCATCTGGCTGTACTGGCATGGCGATACCACCTGGGGCACCGTGCTGCTGGTCTGGAGCTGCGTGGTGGCCACGCTGGATAACGTGCTGCGCCCGGTGCTGATCCGCATGGGCGCCGATCTGCCGCTGCTGCTGATCCTGTCCGGCGTTATCGGCGGTTTGCTGGCCTTCGGCATGATTGGCCTGTTCATCGGCCCGGTGGTGTTGGCGGTATCTTATCGCCTGCTGACCGCCTGGATGAATGAAGCGCCGGAGCCGACCACCGCGCCGGAGCAAGTCATCGAAGATCTGGAAAAACGCTAATCCCCCTTCCGCCCGCATCGTCGGGCGGAATATTTCTCCCCGTCATTCTTCCTACCTCATTCGAGTAATATCTCTGCCAAATATAATGCCATTATATATTGATTGAGGTTCGGGGAATGAAAGGTGCAATGTAAATCCCTGTTTATTGCAAGCGGCAAAAAGAGATAACGCCGGCAAATAAAATGTGATGCCGCTATCGATTAGGATGATTCTTAATGACTAGTCGCGTTCAAAAATCTAGTATTATGGCCATCTATTGCTTCAAATCACTGATTTTAAAGCAACCTTTCTGAACAATGTAATGCCATACATGTAAATTGCTGTGTGTAGTCTTTGCCCATCTTCTACGGTGGGCTTTTTTTTATTCTTTTTTTCGCCAAATTGGTTGTTTTACGCGCCGTTATTTACATTCAGAAATAAAAAGGCCGCAGCGTAAACTGCGGCCTGCCGTTAATGCCTTAGCAATGCCGAGACATTATTTCTTTTTCGACAAATTAATCCAGGTCTGCACCACGGTGTCCGGATTGAGCGACAGGCTGTCGATGCCCTGCTCCATCAGCCACTCGGCGAAGTCTTCGTGGTCGGACGGGCCCTGGCCGCAGATGCCGACGTATTTGCCGTGACGCTTGGCCGCCTGAATCGCCATCGACAGCAGCGCTTTCACCGCCTCGTTGCGTTCGTCGAACAGCGCCGACACCACGCCGGAATCGCGATCCAGCCCCAGCGCCAACTGGGTCATGTCGTTGGAACCGATAGAGAAGCCGTCGAAGTGCTCAAGGAACTGATCCGCCAACAGCGCATTGGACGGGATCTCGCACATCATGATCACTTTCAGCCCGTTTTCGCCGCGCTTGAGCCCCTGACGCGCCAGCTCGGCCACCACCGCTTCCGCCTGCGCCACGGTGCGCACGAACGGCACCATGATTTCGACGTTGGTCAGCCCCATGTCGTTACGCACGCGTTTCACCGCTTCACACTCCAGCGCGAAGCAATCGCGGAAGCTGTCGGCCACGTAACGGCCGGCGCCACGGAAGCCCAGCATCGGGTTCTCTTCGTGCGGTTCATACTTGTCGCCGCCCACCAGGTTGGCGTACTCGTTGGATTTGAAGTCGGACAGACGCACGATCACGCGCTTCGGCCAGAAGGCGGCGCCCAGCGTCGCGATGCCTTCGGTCAGGCGGCCGACGTAGAACTCGACCGGGTGATCGTATCCCTGCATCAGCGCGCGAATTTCGTTTTGCAGCGCCGGCGTCTGCTGGTCGAACTCCAGCAGCGCGCGCGGGTGCACGCCAATCATGCGGTTGATGATAAATTCCAGCCGCGCCAGGCCCACGCCTTCATTCGGCAAACGCGCAAAGTCGAAGGCGCGATCCGGGTTGCCGACGTTCATCATGATCTTCAGCGGCAGATCCGGCAGCTCGGTTACTTCGGAGCTCTGCACGCTGAAGTCCAGCATATCGCTGTAAACGAAGCCGGTGTCGCCTTCCGCGCAGGAGACGGTGACTTTCTGGCCGTCTTTCAGCACGTCGGTAGCGTGGCCGCAGCCCACCACCGCCGGAATGCCCAGCTCACGGGCGATGATTGCCGCGTGACAGGTGCGCCCGCCGCGGTTGGTGACGATCGCGGCGGCTTTCTTCATGATAGGTTCCCAGTCCGGGTCGGTCATGTCGGTGACCAGCACGTCGCCCGGCTGGATGCGATCCATTTCGCTGATGTCGTGGATCACTTTCACCGGGCCGGCGCCGATGCGGTGGCCGATGGCGCGGCCTTCCACCAGCACCGGGCTGGAGCCGTTCAGCTGGTAGCGCTCCATGGTCTGCTCGTTGGAGCGCACGGTCTCCGGGCGCGCCTGCACGATCAGCAGCTTGCCGGTATGGCCGTCTTTCGCCCACTCGATATCCATCGGGCGGCCGTAATGTTTTTCGATCAGGATCGCCTGCTGCGCCAGCGCCTGCACTTCATCATCCGTCAGCGAGAAACGGCTGCGCTGCGCTTCCGGCACGTCTTCGATGCGCACCTGCTTGCCATGGTCCTGCGACGGCGCGTACACCATGCGGATCTTTTTCGAGCCCAGGTTGCGGCGCACGATCGCCGGCTTGCCGTTTTGCAGCGTCGGTTTGTGCACGTAGAACTCATCCGGGTTCACCGCGCCCTGCACCACCATTTCCCCCAGGCCGAAGGCGGAGGTGATAAATACCACCTGATCAAAGCCGGACTCGGTGTCGATGGTGAACATCACGCCCGAGGAGGCCAGATCGGAACGCACCATGCGCTGTACGCCCGCCGACAGCGCCACGCCACGGTGGTCATAGCCCTGATGCACGCGGTAAGAGATGGCGCGGTCGTTGAACAGCGACGCGAACACGTGCTTGATCGCCACCATCACGGCGTCGATGCCCTGCACGTTGAGGAAGGTTTCCTGCTGGCCGGCAAAGGACGCGTCCGGCATGTCTTCCGCCGTGGCGGAGGAGCGCACCGCAAAAGAGGCTTCCGGTTCGCCGTCGGCGAGCTGTTGGTAAGCCTGATGAATTTCACGCTCGAACTCGGCGTGGAACGGCGTGTTGATCACCCATTGGCGGATCTGGGCGCCGGCCTTGGCCAGTTGTGTAACGTCGTCAACGTCGGTCTGATCCAGTAGCTGATAGATGCGCTGGTTAACACCGCTTTGTTCGAGGAAATCGTTAAACGCCTGTGCGGTGGTGGCAAAACCGTTCGGCACGGCCACGCCCAAATCGGAAAGATTGGTGATCATTTCACCGAGGGAGGCGTTTTTGCCGCCGACACGGTCAACGTCGTGCATGCCAAGCTGGTTGTACCAAAGCACATTACGCAAGTCTGGGCCATTGTTGGACATCGAGACAATCCTTATTGCTATCAGTAGGGTAAAGACGGATTTAATTCGCTTGCTTTACGGCGCCGCTCAACACGGAGCCGAATCAGACTAGCACACTGATCCGGGGAAAATGGAAAGGTGAATCGATCAACCCACTGAAGAAAGTGGTTTTTAAGAGAATGTCCTAACCGGCTGATTTGCCTGGGAACCGTTCCCAATCGCACGAAAAGCTTAATTCTCAACAAATTACGTTCTTTTTAAACTTCTGTTTTAAAGACCACGCAAACGCTACCGTTTTTGGTGAAAATAGCGGCAAATTTGCGCTTCGGTTCGAAAAGCCTCATTGAGCCGCGATTTTTACCCCCGCTAAAGCGCGCTTTCCCGCCGGTGCGGCCGCAAGACGCGGTTTACCGCCCCGCCGTCACAATTTTTTCCCTCGCCCCTTTACCGGCGGATCGTCTGCGGCCCATGATATTGACAGTGATGACAGCAGGAACACCGTTTTCAGGTAAGGAGCCTCGGGTGGAAAGAAGCGTTTTTTATATTTCGGATGGTACGGCGATCACCGCCGAAGTGCTGGGGCACGCGGTGCTGTCGCAGTTCCCGGTCACGGCGACCACGTACACCTTGCCGTTTGTCGAAACCGAGGCGCGCGCTCGCGCTGTACGCCAGCAAATCAATGATATCTATCATGAAACCGGCGTACGCCCGCTGGTGTTTTACTCCATCATCTCGCCGGAAGTGCGCGATGTGATCGTCCAGAGCGAGGGCTTTTGCCAGGATATCGTGCAGGCGCTGGTCGGCCCGCTGCAGGGCGAACTGGAGGTGGAGCCGACGCCGGTGCCGAACCGCACCCACGGCCTGACCGCCAGCAACCTCGGCAAGTACGACGCGCGCATCGCCGCCATCGACTATACCCTGGCGCACGACGACGGCATTTCGCTGCGCAACCTCGATCAGGCGCAGGTGATCCTGCTCGGCGTGTCGCGCTGCGGCAAAACCCCCACCAGCCTCTATCTGGCGATGCAATTTGGCATCCGCGCCGCCAACTATCCGTTTATCGCCGACGATATGGACAATTTGCACCTGCCGGCTTCGCTGAAACCGTTTCAGCACAAACTTTTCGGCCTCACCATCGATCCGGAACGGCTGGCGGCGATCCGCGAAGAGCGGCGTGAGAACAGCCGTTACGCCTCATTGCGCCAGTGCCGCATGGAGATCGCCGAGGTCGAGGCGCTGTTCCGCAAAAACCAGATCCGCTACCTCAACACCACCAACTATTCGGTCGAAGAGATCTCCACCAAAATCCTCGACATTCTCGGCATGAGCCGCCGCATGTTCTGAGCCTTCCTTCGCGGGGCCACCGTGCCCCGCCGTCTGCCGTTTATTTCAGCAGCAGCTGATTTTTTTGTGCTTTTTTTCGCGGCTTTGATCAACAGAACACAATCTCTACGGTTGAATTCAGCGCTTTTTGCGTTATTGTGATCGCCATCACTTCCCGGCACTCCTGCCGCAGAGAAGAACAGTTTCCAGGGAACATCATGCACAAAACAGATGAACTGCGGACCGCGCGCATCGACAGCCTCGTCACGCCGCAAGCGTTGGCAGACAAGCTGCCGATCTCGGCGGCCATCGCCGATAACGTGACAGCGTCACGAAAACGGATAGAAAAAATCCTCACCGGTGAAGACCGCCGCCTGCTGGTGGTGATCGGCCCCTGCTCCATCCACGATCTCGACGCCGCCGTCGATTACGCCGGCCGCCTGAACGCCCTGCGCGAACGCTACCAGGATCGTCTGGAAATCGTGATGCGCACCTACTTCGAAAAACCGCGCACCGTCGTCGGCTGGAAAGGCCTGATCTCCGATCCGGCGCTGGACGGCACCTTCCAGGTCAACCGCGGCATCGAAATGGCGCGCCGCCTGCTGCTGGAAGTGAACCAGCTCGGCCTGCCGACCGCCACCGAATTCCTGGACATGGTGGTCGGCCAATACATCGCCGATCTGATCAGCTGGGGCGCCATCGGCGCGCGCACCACCGAAAGCCAGATCCACCGTGAAATGGCCTCGGCGCTCTCCTGCCCGGTCGGCTTCAAAAACGGCACCGACGGCAACACCCGCATCGCCATCGACGCCATTCGTGCGGCGCGCGCCGGGCACATGTTCCTGTCGCCGGACAAACATGGCCAGATGACCATCTACCAGACCAGCGGCAACCCGTATGGCCACATCATCATGCGCGGTGGCAAAACGCCGAACTACCACGCCAGCGACATCGCCGCCGCCTGCGACAGCCTGCGCGAGTTCGATCTGCCGGAGCACCTGGTGATCGACTTCAGCCACGGCAACTGCCAGAAGATGCACCGCCGCCAGCTGGAAGTGGCCGACAACGTCTGCCAACAGATCCGCGCCGGCTCCGCCGCCATCACCGGCGTGATGGCGGAAAGCTTCCTGGTGGAAGGCACGCAGAAAATCGTCGCCGGCCAGCCGTTGACCTATGGTCAGTCGATCACCGATCCTTGCCTGAGCTGGTCCGACAGCGAACAGCTGCTGGCGATGCTGGCGGATGCGGTCGATAGCCGTTTCTGACGCAACATAGGCCGGGGCTTCGCCCCGGCTTTATCCCTCCCGCCCCGCTCATCTATACTGATTGCAACTTTTTAGCCCCCGCCGAAACGCACCTGGAGCCCCGGCATGATTCACTCTCTGTTATCCATCCCCTGCGTCACGCTGCAGGGCGAGCAAAAAACGCTGGGCGATTTCCCGGCGCGCGCCTACCTGGTGGTCAACACCGCCAGCAAGTGCGGCTTCACCCCGCAATACCGCGGGCTGGAAAATTTGTGGCAATACTATCGCGAACGCGGCCTGGTGGTACTCGGCTTCCCCTGCAACCAGTTTGGTTCTCAGGAGCCGGGCAGCCCGCTGGAGATCGCCAACTTTTGCAGCCTCAACTACGGCGTCAGTTTCCCGCTGTTCAGCAAGATAGACGTTAACGGCCCCGGCGCGCACCCGCTGTTCAATGAGCTGAAACGCCTGGCGCCCGGCATTTTGGGTAGCCGCCGCATCAAGTGGAATTTCACCAAATTCCTGCTCACCGCCGACGGCCAGCGCGTTACGCGCTTTGCGCCGATCACCAAGCCCGAACGTCTGTTTGACCGCATCGAAACCCTGCTGAAGTAACGCCGCTTTTTTACGGGCCGGGTGCGCCCGGCCCGCCACCGGACGCCCGTTCGACAAAAAGGTTCCATCGGTAAGAAAATTTTCCTTGATGTAACCTTTCCTTCACATGATAATGATTCTCAGTTTGATATTAATTACCATTTAATGATCTGTTTTATAAGCACAATGATGATGGATACTGCCAACACGCCTACCCCCGCCGCCGCGGCCCCGACCGAGCACAGCGCAAACGCGCCGCCCAGTTACGACAGCGCACAGCTGCTCGGCGCCGACGGCATCGCGTTCATTACCCATCAGGGCCAGCGCTATCAGCTGCGGCAGACCAAAGCCGGGAAATTGATCCTGACCAAATAACCACAGAATCCTCAAACGCCAGCCACCCCGATCTTTTGATCCAGGCAGCCAGCAAATCTATTGATATGTTTTATTACATACGGAGAGTTGCACCATGCCTCTGACATTTTCCACCCGGCTGCGTTTTTCCGCTTTGAGTCTGGCGATTGCCTGCGCTCTGCCTACGGTGGCCTTGGCACAAAACACCAGCACAACATCCTCTTCCAACGCGGCGCCGGCTAAAAAAGCCAAAGCCGCCGACGAGACCATGACCGTGGTCGCCACCGGTAACCAACGCAGCAGCTTTGAAGCGCCGATGATGGTGACGGTCATCGAAGGCAACTCGCCGGAAAGCCAAACTGCAGGCACCGCCGCCGATATGCTGCGCCGCGTGCCGGGCATTACCGTCAACGGCACCGGGCGCAGCAATGGGCAAGATCTCATGATGCGCGGTTACGATCGGCGCGGCGTACTGACGTTGGTCGACGGCATCCGCCAAGGCACCAATACCGGCCACATTAACGGCACATTTTTGGATCCTGCATTAGTGAAACGCATTGAAATCGTGCGCGGCCCCTCTGCGTTGCTGTACGGCAGCGGCGCGTTGGGCGGCGTAGTGTCTTATGAGACCGTCGATGCCGCCGATCTGCTGCTGCCGGGCCACGATACCGGGTTCCGCGTCTACGGCACCGCCGGCACCGGCGATCACAGCCTGGGCATGGGCGCCAGCGCCTACGGCAAGACCGATAACCTCGACGGCCTGCTGTCGTTCGGCACTCGCGACGTCGGCGATCTGCGTCAGGGCAACGGCTTCGATGCGCCTAACGACGAAACCATCAGCAACGTGCTGGCCAAAGGCACCTGGAAGCTCGACGACAATCAGTCGCTGAGCGGCAATCTTCGTTACTACAATAACAACGCGCAGGAGCCGAAAAACCCGCAAACTCCAGCCAGCTCCAGTGGAAACTTAATGACCGATCGTTCGACGATTCAACGCGACGCGGCACTGAGTTACAAACTGAAGCCGGTCGGCCAGGATTGGCTGGATGCGGAAGCGAAAGTGTATTATTCAGACGTGAAAATTAACGCTCACGCCAATGGCAGCGAGGATGAAGCACGTAAACAAACCACGAAAGGCGCCAAACTCGAAAACCGAACGCGCCTGTTTGCGGATACTTTCGCCTCGCACCTGCTGACCTACGGCACCGAGGCCTACAAACAGGAACAAACACCGGGCGGCGCTACCGAAAGTTTCCCGCAAGCAAAAATCAATTTCGCTTCAGGCTGGCTGCAGGATGAAATCACGCTGCGCGATCTGCCTGTCACTCTGCTCGCCGGCACCCGGTATGACAATTACAAAGGCTCAAGCGACGGCTATGCCGATGTGGATGCGGACAAATGGTCCTCTCGCGGTGCGGTCAGTATTACGCCTACCGACTGGTTGATGCTGTTCGGATCCTATTCTCAGGCGTTCCGCGCGCCGACGATGGGTGAGATGTACAACGACTCCAAGCACTTCTCAATTCCAATGGGACCAACCACCATCACCAACTATTGGGTGCCTAACCCGAATTTGAAACCGGAAACCAACGAAACCCAAGAGTACGGGTTTGGTCTGCGTTTCGATGATTTGATGCTGGCCGATGATAGCCTGCAGTTCAAAGCCAGCTATTTCGATACCAAAGCCAAGGACTACATCACCACCGGTGTCACGATGGAACTGGGTCGCGGTCCGCGAGGTCCTTATTGCATCAGTTGCACCACCTTCTCGACCAATATCGATCGCGCCAAAATCTGGGGATGGGACGCTACGCTCAGCTATAAAACACCTTGGTTCGGCTGGGATTTGGCTTATAACCGTACCCGTGGCAAAAATGAAGCGACCGGTGACTGGTTAAGCAGCATCAATCCAGACACCGTCACCAGCTCGCTGGACGTGCCGCTGGGCGAAACCGGTCTGTCCGCCGGCTGGGTCGCCACCTTCGCCGAACGCGCGACGCGCGTAGAGACCGGCACGGCCGAACAAGCCGGCTATGGCGTCAACGACTTCTATCTGAGCTACAAGGGCCGCGATCGTCTGCAGGGCATGACCACCACCGTGGTGCTGGGCAACGCCTTCGACAAAGAATATTACTCGCCGCAGGGCATTCCGCAGGATGGCCGCAACGCCAAACTGCTGGTCAGCTACCAGTGGTAATCATTTGACTATCTGGCGGACAACCCGGTTGTCCGCCGTTCGCATTACAGCGCAGGAGAATCCCGCATGAGCAACACCCTATACGAACGCTACCAACAGGCTAAAATCGATCACCCCGGCAAATACGCCCGCGATCTGGCGGCGATCCTCGGCGTCAGCGAAGCGGAGCTGACGCACGCCCGCGTCGGCCACGACACTCGCCGCCTGCAGGCCGACGCGCGCACCCTGCTGACCGAGCTTGAGCAGGTCGGCGTCACCAAGTCCAT
Source organism: Serratia nevei (assembly GCF_024160145.1). Lineage (GTDB taxonomy): Bacteria > Pseudomonadota > Gammaproteobacteria > Enterobacterales > Enterobacteriaceae > Serratia > Serratia nevei_A. Next base: position 19,498 of record NZ_JAMYWQ010000041.1, on the reverse strand, counting down.
CACCCGCAACAGCTATGCGGTGCATGAGCAGATGGGCCGCTACCGCAATCAGCACCTCAACGGCCACGCCGGGCTGATCCTCAACCCGCGCGAGCTGGATCTGCGCCTGTTCCTCAACCACTGGACCAGCGTCTTCGCCATGAGCGAAACCAACAAGCGCGGCGTGCGCCACAGCATTCAGTTCTTCGACCAACAGGGCGATGCGCTGCACAAGGTCTATACCACCGAAGAAACCGATCTGCCGGCCTGGATGGCACTGGTGGAGCGCCACCTGAGCGAAGAAAACCCGGCGCTGGCGCTGCAGCCCGCCGAGGCGAGCACCGCGGATGAAACCACGCAGGATCATGCCAAAATCGACGGCGAATGGCGCGCAATGACCGACGTTCACCAGTTCTTCCAGCTGCTCAGCCGCAACAAACTGACGCGCCAGCAGGCGTTCCGCGCCGTCGGCGACGATCTGGCCTATCAGGTGGACAACAGCGCGCTGTCGCAGTTGCTGGAAGCGGCGCAGCAGCAGCAAAACGAGATCATGATCTTCGTCGGTAACCGTGGCTGCGTGCAGATCTTCACCGGCCAGATCGAACGTTTGATGCCGCAGGAAGGCTGGATCAACGTGTTCAACCGCCGCTTCACGCTACACCTGATCGAAGACGCCATCGCCGAAAGCTGGATCACCCGCAAACCGACCAAGGACGGCATCGTCACCAGCCTGGAGCTGTTCGCCGCCGATGGCACGCAGATTGCGCAGCTGTATGGCCAGCGTACCGAAGGCCAGCCGGAACAAACCCAGTGGCGCGAGCAGGTTGCCGCGCTCGCCGCCAAGGACATCGCCGCATGAAATCTTCCTTAATCCGCCGCCTGGCGTTGATGATGGCGCTGGCGCTGCCGCTCACCGCTGCGGCGGCGCAGCGCATCGTCTCGATCGGCGGCGACGTGACGGAAATCGCCTTCGCGCTCGGCGCCGGCGACGAGGTGATCGCCCGCGACAGCACCAGTCTGCACCCGGAAGCGGTGAAAAAGCTGCCGGACGTCGGCTACATGCGTCAGCTGAATGCAGAAGGCATTTTGGCGCTGAAGCCGACGCTGGTGCTGACCACCGAGCTGGCACAGCCGGCGCTGGTGCTCAAACAGCTGGCGGACAGCGGCGTCAACGTGGTCAGCGTGCCGGGTGACACCACCCTGCAGGCGGTGCCGCAGAAAATCGCCGTCATCGCCGCCGCGTTGCAACGCGTTGAGCAAGGCAAACAGCTGAGCGAGCGCTATCAACAACAGCTGGCGGCGGTCGATACCTCCCCGCTGCCGGTCAAGGTGCTGTTCGTGATGAGCCACGGCGGCATTACGCCGATGGCCGCCGGGCAACACACCGCCGCCGACGCGGTGATCGCCGCCGCCGGCCTGAAAAACGCCATGCAGGGCTTTGACCGCTACCGTCCGCTGTCGCAGGAAGGCGTCATCGCCAGCGCGCCGGATCTGTTGCTGGTCACCACCGACGGCGTGCGCACCCTCGGCGGCGAACAGCAGCTGTGGACGCTGCCGGGCCTGGCGTTGACGCCGGCGGGCAAGCAGCGCCGGGTGCTGATCGTCGATGACATGGCGCTGCTGGGCTTCGGCCTGGAAACGCCGGCGGCGCTGGCCAAGCTGCGCCACGCGGCGGAGCAAAAGTAATGCGCTGTCGCACCTCGCCTCAGCTGACCATCATCGGTCTACTGGTGTTGCTGACGCTGCTGGCGCTGGTCGCCGCCAACCTGGGCGCGCTGACGCTGTCGTTTCGCACCCTGTGGCGCGAACCCTTCAGCGACACCGCCTGGCACATCTGGCTGAACATCCGCCTGCCGCGCGTGCTGTTGGCGGTGGTGATCGGCTGCGCGCTGGCGGTGTCCGGCGCGGTGATGCAGGGGCTGTTCCGCAACCCGCTGGCGGATCCGAGCCTGCTGGGCATCAGCAGCGGCGGCGCGCTGTTTGTCGCCCTGTTCATCGTGATGCCGCTGGCGTTGCCGGTGACGATCGCATTGTATGGCCATATGCTGGCGGCGTTCCTCGGCAGCCTGCTGGTGTCGCTCTTGATCTACGGCATCAGCCGCAGCGGGCACGGCAATCTGTCGCGGCTGCTGCTGGCGGGCATCGCCATCAACGCCCTGTGCATGGCGGCCATCGGCGTGCTCTCTTACGTCAGCAACGATCAACAACTGCGCCAGTTCTCGCTGTGGATGATGGGCAGCCTCAGCCAGTCACAGTGGCCGACGCTGGCGGTTTCCGCCTCGCTGATCCTGCCGACGGCGCTGCTGACGCTGCTGCAGGCGCGGCGGCTGAATCTGTTGCAGCTGGGGGACGAAGAGGCCCACTACCTCGGGGTGAACGTCCAGCGCGCCAAGCTGCAGTTGCTGTTGCTGAGCGCCCTGCTGATCGGCGCGGCGGTAGCGATGAGCGGCGTGATCGGCTTCGTGGGTCTGGTGGTGCCGCATCTGGTGCGCATGCGCCTTGGCGGCGATCACCGCTGGCTGCTGCCCTGCTCCGCGCTGGGCGGCGCCTGCCTGCTGCTGGTCAGCGATACGCTGGCGCGCACGCTGGTGGCGCCGGCCGAAATGCCGGTGGGGTTGATGACCAGCCTGATCGGCGGTCCTTACTTCTTGTGGCTGGTGATGCGCCAGCGGGAGCGAACCGGTGGATAACGCCGCCTGCCTGACGGCCCGAGAGCTGCGCTACAGCCTCGGTGCGCGCCGCCTGATCAACGACGTTTCGCTCAGCCTCGCCGGCGGCGAAATGGTGGCGATTATCGGCCCTAACGGCGCCGGCAAATCGACGCTGCTGCGCTTGCTGACCGGCTATTTGACGCCGGACTGCGGCGAATGTCGGCTGCTTGACCGCCCGCTGGAGCACTGGGCGCCGCAGCAGTTGGCCAAAGTCCGGGCCGTGATGCGCCAGTACAGCGATCTGGCGTTTCCGTTCAGCGTGGAAGAAGTGGTCAGCATGGGGCGAGCGCCGCACGGCAAACGCGACGCGCATCAGGCGATCCAACAGGTGATGGCGCAGACCGACTGCCTGGCGCTGGCGCAGCGCGACTACCGCCAGCTTTCCGGCGGCGAGCAGCAGCGGGTGCAGCTGGCGCGAGTGTTGGCGCAGCTGTGGCAACCGCAGCCGTCTCCCGCCTGGTTATTTCTCGACGAGCCGACCTCAGCGCTGGATCTGTACCACCAGCAGCACACCCTGCGCCTGCTGCGCTCGCTGACGCGCCAACAGCCGCTGGGCGTCTGCTGCGTGCTGCACGACCTTAATCTGGCCGCGCTGTATGCCGATAGGATCCTGCTGTTGCATCAGGGGCGCCTGGTGGCGAGCGGCACGCCGCAGGAGGTGTTGCAGACGGAGATCCTCACCCGCTGGTATCAGGCCGATCTCGGCGTAGTGCATCATCCCGAAGTGTCGCTGCCGCAGGTTTACCTGCGTCAATAACCTCAAGGGCGCCATTAAGCGCCCTTTCTTCATCTCAGCTGGAGCATGAAATCTCCAGATGTTTGCCCCAGTCCGGCGGCAGCGCGGCGAGATCGTCATATTCCGCCGCATCGTCGAACGGCCGCAGCAGGGCCTGATGCAGCCGCTGCAAACGGCCCACGTCGTCTTGCTCCGCGTCTTCAATCGCCTGCTGCGCCAGATAGTTGCGCAGGATCAGCCGCGGGTTCACCGCCTTCATCGCCCGTTGTCGCTCCGCATCGCTCACCTGCTCTTGCTGCAAACGCCCGCGATATTGCTGATACCAGGCGTCGAACGCCGCGCGGTCGATAAACTCGTCGCGCAGCGGCGACTGCGCCTGGTGCTGTTCGGTTTCGCTCAACAGGCGGAACGTGCGGGTATAGTCCCGCCCTTCCTGCGCCATCAGGCTCAACAGCCCGGTGAGCACCTCATTGTCCTGCGCCGTCGGCGTGAAGAAGCCGAGTTTGGCGCGCATCTGTTCGCCGTAGGCGCGCATCAGCGCCGGTTCATACGCCGCCAGCGCCTGCTGCAGCTGTTCAGTGGTCATCAGCCCCGACAGGGCCTGCGCCAGGCGATGCAGGTTCCACAGCGCCACCGCCGGCTGATTGTCGAAGGCGTAACGCCCCTGATGGTCGGAGTGATTGCAGATATAGCCGGGCTGATAGTCATCGAGGAAGCCGTAAGGGCCGTAATCGATGGTGATGCCGAGAATCGACATATTGTCGGTGTTCATCACGCCGTGGGCGAAACCGACGGTTTGCCAATGGGCGATCAGGCGCGCCGTCCGTTCCACCACGTCGGTAAACCACAGCAGGTAACGCTCAGCCTGCTCCTGCAGCTGCGGCCAGTGACGAGCGATGACGAAATCCGCCAGCTGCTGCACCTGCTCCGGCTGTTTACGATAGTAGAAGTGTTCGAAGTGGCCGAAGCGCACGTGGCTTTCCGCCACCCGCATCAGCATGGCGCCACGTTCCGGCTGCTCGCGGAACACCGGCTGCCGGCTGGTCACGATGGTCAATGCCCGGGTGGTGGGGATCCCCAAATGATGCAGCGCCTCCGAGGCCAGAAACTCGCGGATCACCGAGCGCAGCACCGCGCGGCCGTCCCCCATACGCGAATATGGCGTCAGCCCGGCGCCCTTCAGGTGCCAGTCGCGGTGGCTACCGTCCGCCAGCAGCTGTTCGCCAAGCAGAATGCCGCGGCCATCCCCCAGTTGCCCGGCCCACACGCCGAACTGGTGGCCACTGTACACCTGCGCCAGCGGCTGCATGCCCGGCAGCAGCGTCTCTCCCGCCCAAAGGGGGGTTTTATCCTGGGTAAACCAGCTTTCATCCAGCCCCAGCTCGCGCGCCAGCGGCTCGCTGTGGTACAGCAGGCGCGCATCCTTGAGCGGCGTCGGATTCAGGGCGGTGTAGAAACCGGGTAACTGTTGATAGTAAGCGTTATCGAACTGCGGCATAGGCCCTCCGTTTCAGCGTAGTGTAGAGCCTGAACGGGCGGATTAACACCGAAGGAATGCAGGGAGAACGCATCCCCCTGTCGCCAGGATGGATGCGGGGAGTTTGGCGTTTCCACCTGACGGCGGAAACGCGGTTTAACGCAGGCTGACAAACGGTGTCATCAGCCAAAAAACGATGGCGAATAACGGCGACGGAATCACGGCAAACATCACCCCGCGCATTATTTACCTCATTGTGTGTAGTTTTTTATATCACTTCTTAATTATTGAACTCGCTGGGCTTCGCCAGCAAAGCTTGCAGATTATCCACACCAATGCTGGGCCATAAAAAACCTTGCAGGCCTAAAACACCGGCGTATCTGAGTTTATTAAAGTACTCTTTTTTCTCTATTCCTCCGACGATCACGCCTTTACACAACAGGTTGATATTCTTTAACAACGAGTCGATGACCACGTCATATCCCTGATGGGTAAACAGCTGCCAGTAAAAACGCTTGTCTATCTTTACATAGTCAAACAAACCATCGTACAGCGCGGTCAAGGTGGCTTTACCGGAACCGAAATCATCGAGCCACAGCGTAAACATTTCGCTTAATCGCTGCACGCTCGGGTTGTGCTTCCCGGCCGAAAGATTCGGAAAACTCTCACTCATTTCGAATGCAATAAAAGGATATTGCCTGATCCATTGGCACAACGCCGGATCGGAAAGAATAAGCTCGACGATGGTTTCTTCGATATTGATGGTCAACTGCACGCTGTTACCGGTAAACCAGTGCGCATGCCGCTCCGCAAGTTTCAATTGCTCATTAAATAACTCAATCCTTTGTTCAGGCGCCAATAAATTAATCCCAATTTCGGCCGGCATGGCTAAATCACCGTCTAGACTATTGAAACGGCTCAACATTTCTACCGCCAACAGCCTACCCTCCATTGAGTAAACAGGTTGAAAAACATAGCTACTAATAAAGTCAGCTTCGAGTTGGATGTTCATTTTAATGCCACAGGATGAATGGCTAGCGTATCATCGTATATCAATATATTTTATCGATCAATCCTTCTGGGATTAATCGGAAATATCAATACAAATACCCATGAAATATCATTTAATTGATAGATTAAAGCTATACGACAATCGCGAAAGGCGCAAAAGAAAAGCAGCCGAACTTATGCCAACTTTCTCGCCCAACGCACGATATGAAAAGGTATTTGGCTTAAGTTGAATGGATGAAGGGCTAAATTTGACTTATCTCCCTTGTTTTATTTAAGAAAAATCTTAAATAAAGTAAAATAATCTTTCTGCCGTAACGCCGATTTTTCCTGCCGTTAACGATGACTGATTAAATTTAATAACGCATCAATTCCGCCCGTTATTCGCGGCATTGAAACCGTAAAAAAATGCCCGCCTTGATTTTCGAAAAATCTGCGCTACCCGCCTGAAAAACGTCGATTTCAGCGATAAAAAAAGGGATGAGCACGCTCATCCCTTCGCCATCCGACCTGCGGTTAGCGGATCGTATTACTCAGCCATTGCCGCAGTTCGGCCAACTCCGCCGCCTGTTGCGGATAATCCGCCATCAGTCGGCCACAGCAGGCGGCAACGGGCTCGCTGCGATACACGCAGCCCACCAGCGTTTCCGCCAGCCGCTGCAGCGGGGCGGGATTCAGGCTGTCGGTGAACAGCTGCGCGCGAACAATCGTCCCCTTCTCCACATCGAAGAACAGATCCACGCCGCCCCAGACGAAACGCTCGTTAAGCAGATGGCTGAACGCCGGTGCCTTGCCGAAATTCCATTCCCAACTGCTCTGTTTGGCGAACTGCGCGGCAAAATCGGGCAAATCGGGGAAAACGTCCGGCGAAATGATCTCCGGCTCGGCCGTCTCGCCATAGTGGGCGAAGAAGGCCTGCACGATCGCTTCACACACTTGCTCATGGCCGATGCCCGGCAAAAACTCCGCCAGATTGGCGACGCGCGAACGCACCGAGGTGATGCCCTTGGCCTGCAGCTTTTTGGGATCCGGATTGAGGTAGTCCGCCAGGCGTGCCAGATCGGCGTTCAGCAGTAGCGTGCCGTGGTGGAAACCGCGATCCTGCGTTTCGCGATAGGCCGAGCCGGATATTTTGCGCAGCCCCTCGGCGGTTTCCATCACCAGATCGTTGCGGCCCGACGTCTCGGCCTTAACACCCAACTGCCGCAACGCCCGCAGAATGATATCGGTCGAGACGCTTTTGTCGTAACCCGGTTTGCCGGCCATAAAGGTGAAACAGGTGTTGCCCAGATCGTGAAATACCGCCCCGCCGCCGCTGCTGCGCCGTGCCAGCCGAATGCCGTCCTGCTCCATGCGCCGGGTATTGCACTCTTTCCAGGGGTTCTGCGACTGACCAATCACCACCGTTTCGGCATTGCGCCACAGGAAGAGGATTTTTTGCGTGGTCATCTCGCGGAAGATGCATTCTTCCACCGCCAGGTTGAACCAGGGATCGTAGGAGTCGGAGATCAGTAAACGCAGACTGTTCATGGCAGGCACCGTTCAAAATACGTGATGCCGCCATGATACACCAAATCAACGGGTTAAGGCTAAATGCGACGCGCCTGCCAGTACACCCGCTTCCAGTAGACGTTATCGAGCGAGGAGCGGATCACTCCGCGGCTGGTCGAAGCGTGGATAAATTGGTCGTTGGTATCGTAAATGCCGACGTGCAGGCCATTCTCACCGCCGCCGGTTTTGAAAAACACCAGATCGCCCGGCATCAGCTCATCGCGCGAGACCTTGGTGCCCAGCGAGGTTTGTTCTTCGGTCGAGCGCGGCAGCTGCATGTCGAAACGATCGCGGAACGTGCGGTAAACAAAGCCGGAACAATCTACGCCGCCGCGATCCATGCCGCCGTAACGGTATGGCGTGCCGTACCACTGACGCAGTTGCTCATTGAGCTGGGCCACCACCACGATAGAGTCCGCCAGCCGGCCGCTCGGCGGCGGTGCATGGCTGCTGCAACCGGCGAGGATCAAACTGGCTAATAAAAACCACACACGCATCCGCATAATATCCCTTCATTGAACACGCTGCCGCATTATGCCAATCGCGACACCACCACACCGCCTGCGAGGCAAAGCCGGCACCACGTAAGGAGAGCGCTATTTCGCGTTAATTTATCTCCCGCACGGGGAAAAAGGCAAGCGCCATGAGGGAGATAATCGCAGGATCGCCGGTTTTGACCCTATTCCGGCGATTTTGTCGCGGATTTGCTGTTAATCAGCCAGACGCCGAACAGAATAAACAGCGTGCCCAACGTTTTCAGCAGCGTAGCGGATTCGTTAAACCACGGCAGGATCACCGCCGCCAGGTAGACCAGCGCATAGCTGACGCTCAGCAGAGGATAAGCACGGTTTAACGGCAGGTGGCGCAACGCAAAGAACCAGCACAGCATCGACAGCGCATAACCGAAGATGCCGCCGCCCACCGCCAACAGCGGCAGCCAGTAGTCGCCGATCAGCGCCAGCGAGACGTCGGCGAACGACATCAGCGGGATTTGCACCATGCCCCACTTCATCAGCAACTGCGCCAGCGTCACCAGCAGCACGCTGGCGGCGCCCCAGACATAGCCCCTCATGCATGCACGCTCATCAGCAGGATCCCCAACATAATCGACGCCACGCCGCACCAGTGGCGCGCGGTCGTCGGCTCATGAAACACCCAGCGCGCCGCCAGCGTCACCAGCACGAAGTTCAGGCTGAGCATCGGGTAAGCCAGGCTGAGCGGCAGGCGTTGCAGCACATTGAGCCACACCGCCATGCCCAGCCCCAGCAACAGCACCGCCAGCGCCAGCCAGCGCAGCGTTTTCTTCAGCCGCGCCTCGTCCGGCCGTTCCCAACAGTGCGCCGCCTGCTTCTGGCACAGCTGCCCACCGCAGGTAAGCAGACTGACCACGATCACCAACAGAAAACCCATCATGGTTGCTGTTTATACCACATCAGCACCAGGCGGTTCATTCGATCCACCTTGTCTGCAGCAGGCAGATCCTGCGGTAGCGCTTCGCCGCGGGACAGTTGCAACACCAGGGACACATTCCCCTGCTTGCGCGCCTGCGCCAGCCACTGCGGGAAGTCGGCGTCGCTGATCAGGTGGCCCTTGGCGTCCGGATACGCCAGGCCATAGGCCACCTCGCCTTTCTGGCTGTACATCAGCACGTCGCTGCGCTTCAGCTCCCAGGCCAGACCGGCCGCCACCCCGACGCTGTCGGTCAGCACGTAACGGCTGTCGCCCAGCTCGGCCATCGTCGCGCGCGCAAAGTTCTGCGGCAGCTTGGAATCGGTCACCTGCTGCGGGATGGCATAACCGATCACCAGGCACAGCAGCACCGGGCAAGCCGCCGCCCAGCGCCATTGGCGGCCGTTATCGCGTGCGGAGACCAGCGCGAATGCCAGCCAGCCGCCGAAAGCGATCAGGCCGAGCACCATTTTCGGCCACTCCTGGGGGGTAAACAGATGCGCTTTCGGCAGCAGACCGGAACTCAATACCACCAGCGCCACGATGCCGATCACCCCGAACAGGCCGTTCAGCCAGGCGTTGGCCTTGAACAATCTGGCACGCAGCGTGGCGGCATAGTCTTCCGCATAAGCGGTCATCAGCAGCGCCAGCGGCGCCATGCACGGCAGAATATAGGTTGGCAGTTTACCTTTGGCGATGCTGAAGAAGATCAGCGGCATCATCGCCCAGCTCAGCAGAAAGAACAGCTCCGGGCGCTGTACGCGCTCGCGCCAACCTTTAAGCAGCGCACCGGGCAGCAGCGCCAACCAAGGCAGCACCGCCGCCAGCAGGATTGGCAGGTAATACCAGAACGGCTCTTTGTGTTGGGCATTATCTTCGGCAAAGCGCTGAATGTGCTCAACCCAGAAGAAATAATTCCAGAAGTCGGGTTCGCGCTGGGCAATTGCCAGCGCCCAGGGCAGGCTGAGCAATGTGGCGGTCACGATTGCCACCGGGCCGTAGCACAGCAGATCCTTGATGCGACGCTGCTGGATGACAATCGGAATCACCGCGATCACCGGCACCGCCAGCGCCAGGAAGCCCTTGGTCATAAAGCCCATGCCACAGGCCAAGCCCAGCAGCGCGTAAGCGCCCAGCTTCCCCTTGACCGAGGTGGCTTTCAGCGTCAGGTAATAACTGACCATCGCCGCCGCCAGCCACAGCGAGATCATCGGATCCAGTACGCTGTAGGTGCCGATGCTGAACACCAGCACCATCGACAGGAACATCAGCATCGCCAGGCTGGCGCGACGCGCATTGCGCCACATCAGCATCGCCAGCGCGAACACCAGCAGTGCGGTCATGCCGGTGCTGAACACCGAGCCGAAACGCACCGCAAAGTTGTTTTCGCCGAACAGCCACTGGCTGATGTTATTGAACCAGTAACCCGCCACCGGCTTTTCGAAGTAGCGCAGCCCCAGCAGGTGCGGCACAACCCAATCACCGCGCTGCAGCATCTCACGGCTGATCTCGGCATAACGCGTCTCATCCGGCTGCCACAGCAGGCGGCCGTTAAGCGGGATCAGGTAAACCAGAGCAAAAAAAACGGCCAACAGAATGGCCCAGGATCCTTTTAGCGCCTTCATGTAACGTCCTTCACATCGGTTTGACAGCCCAGCCAACCTTCGCGGCCGGGGAAAGGAGCGCGCTTGATGCGGCCCAACGGCAGTGACGCCAAATCTTGCGGTAACAGCGCGCTCAGCGGGCAGAATTCGATGCCCTGCTGCCGGGCGCGTTGCAATAACTGTTCAAACATCGCCGCTTGCGACATGCCTTCCACTTCGGTGTGAATGGTGTACACCGGCACGCCGCGATCGTTCTCGATGGCACGCAGAATGTAATCGTTGAAGTCGGCCATGCTGACTTCGCTGCCGATCACTTCGTCGAAGGTCGGCAACGTCACCGGGATCTGCACCGTGCCGTGTCGCCCGTCGCTCAGCACCGGCCGAAACGGATGGGTGCCGCGGCAATCGCTGTTGTAATGGAAGCCGAAGCGCTGTTTGACCTCCAGCACGCGCGTATCGGCGCGCCACCCCGCCACGGCGGAGCATTTCACCGGCTGGCCGGTACAGGCGCTCAGGGCGTCGACGCCCAGCTGCACCTGTTCGGTCAGCTGCGCTTCGTTCCACTTACCGACCTTGGCCTGCCAGCCCTGGTGATCCCAGGCGTGCAGCCCCACCTCATGGCCGGCCTCGGCGGTGCGTTTCATCAGCGGCCCCAGCGCGCGTGAAATGTTGCGCCCCGGCCAGGCGGTGCCGGCCAACAGAATGTCCAGGCCGTACAGCGAGGCGGCGTTCGAACGCAGCATTTTCCACAGAAATTTCGGACGCAAAAGGCGCCAAAGATGGCGCCCCATGTTGTCCGGTCCCACGCTGAAGAAGAAGCTGGCCTGAATGTCGTACTTGTCGAACAGGTCCAGCAACTGCGGCACCCCTTCACGGGTGCCGCTGAAGGTATCTACATCAACACGCAGACCGACTTTCTTCATGCACCGTTCCCTTCCTGAACGGTAGTGCGCAGGAAGTAGTCCAGCGTGTCGGCGACGGTTTGCTTCATCTCGATAGTCGGCTGCCAGTCCAGCAGGCGGCGAGCGTTTTTGATGCTCGGCGTGCGGTGTTCGACGTCCTGATAGCCTTTACCGTAGTAGCTGCTGCTCTCCACATCCTTGAAGCCGGCGAACGGCGGGAAGCGGTCGCGCAGCGGATGGTTGTTGAAGCTTTCCAGCAGCATTTCCGCCAGCTCGCGAATGCTCGCTTCGTTGGTCGGGTTGCCGATGTTGACGATCTGGCCATCGCACAGGCCGTCGCGGTTCTCGATGATGCGGAACAGCGCTTCGATACCGTCGTTGATGTCGGTGAAGCAACGCTTCTGCGCGCCGCCGTCCATCAGTTTGATCGGCGAACCTTCCACCAGGTTGAGGATCAGCTGGGTGATGGCGCGGGAAGAGCCGATACGCGCAGCGTCCAGGTTATCCAAACGCGGCCCCATCCAGTTGAACGGACGGAACAGCGTGAACTTCAGGCCTTCTTTAGCGCCGTAAGCCCAGATAACCCGATCCAGCAGCTGTTTGGAGACCGAGTAGATCCAGCGCTGTTTATTGATTGGCCCGACGATCAGGCGCGAATGGTCTTCGTCGAACTCTTTGTCGTCGCACATGCCGTACACTTCTGAGGTGGACGGGAAGATGATGCGCTTGTTGTATTTCACGCAGTCGCGAACGATCTTCAGGTTCTCTTCGAAGTCCAACTCGAACACGCGCAGCGGGTTACGGGTATATTCGATCGGCGTCGCGATCGCCACCAGCGGCAGCACCACGTCGCATTTCTTGATGTGATACTCGATCCACTCGGAGTGGATGCTGATGTCGCCTTCCACGAAGTGGAAACGCGGGTTGTCGAGGAAACGGCTGATGGCGTCAGAACCGATATCCAGGCCGTAGATGTCGTAGCGATCGTCACGCAGCAGGCGCTCGGTCAGGTGGTTACCGATGAAGCCGTTGACCCCGAGGATCAACACGCGGGTGCGGCGTTTCATTACGGCGTTCGGCTTGGCGGCCAGACGCACATCGGTGACGATGCCCATCTCCTGCGCCAGGCGGCTGCCCTGCACATACAGACCGTTGTCGTTCTGACCGGCGACGATCTCCAGCGCACCTTCGCCACAGGCGATAACCAGCGGTGAAGTGCTCAGGACGGTGCCCGGCTGTTTGTCGTGTTGGGTATCCAGCACGCGAGAGCGCCAGACGATCAGCTTGCGCTGGCCGAGGTAGCTGAAGGCACCCGGGTACGGCTCGGTGACGGCGCGCACCAGGTTGTTGATCGCTTTGGCAGATTTGTGCCACAGGATCTCGCCGTCCGCCGCGGTGCGGCGGCCGAAGTAGCTGGCCTGAGACTCATCCTGCTTGGTGAAGGTGGCCGTGCCGTTCTTCAGCTTCGGCAACTGCTCTTTCAATACCGCCTGCGCGGCTTCCAGCACTTTCTTGTGCAGCGTCAGCGCGGTGTCGCTGTCGGCGATGGTCACTTTCTGCTGGCCGACGATGTCGCCGGCGTCCGGGCGTTTCACCATTTTGTGCAGCGTAGCGCCGGTTTCGGTTTCGCCGTTCACCAGTGCCCAGTTCACCGGCGCGCGGCCACGGTAATGCGGCAGCAGCGAACCGTGCAGGTTGAAACCGCCCTGCGGCGCCAGCGACAGGATCTCGTCGCTCAGCATGTGACGGTAGTAGAACGAGAAGATCACGTCCGGCTGCAGGTCGCGAATGCGATCAACCCACAGCGGGTGGTTTACGTCTTCCGGCGCATAGACCGGCAGATCCAATTCGGCGCCCAACCGGGCCACGGAGGAGAAGAAGTTGTTCTCACCAGGGTCGTCGGTGTGCGTGAACACGGCCTGCACGTCATAACCCGCCTCAGTCAGCGCTTTCAGACCTGCGCAGCCAATATCATGGTAAGCAAATACAATAGCTTTCATCATTCTTCTTCCTGAGTATTGTGGTCCTGCTGTACGCCGACCACTTTCTGAACAAAATAGCGAGGACGTGCGCGCACGTCGGTATAGATGCGGCCGATGTATTCACCCAGTAGCCCCATGCCGACAAACTGGGCGCCGATAAAGGTGAACAGGACGGCGAAAAGGGTGAACACGCCGCCGGCGGCCCATTCAGGGCCAAGCAGCAGACGCAGCGCAATCAGCACCAGCGCCAGCACAAATCCGGACAGCGCCACGATGCTGCCGACCACGCTGAGCAAACGCAGCGGCGTGGTGGTCAGGCAGGTGATCAGGTCGTACATCAGGTTGATCAACTTCATCAGGCTGTACTTGGAGTCGCCAAACTCGCGCTCGGCGTGGCGCACGTCGATCTCGGTCGTGCGACGGGCGAAGGTATTCGCCAGGATCGGGATAAAGGTGCTGCGCTCATGGCAGTGCAGCATCGCCTCAACGATGTGGCGGCGGTAGGCGCGCAGCATGCAGCCGTAGTCCCCCATCGACTTGCCGGTGGCACGTTGAATCATCATATTGATTACGCGCGAGGCGCTTTTGCGGAACCAGGAATCCTGACGGTTGGCACGCACGGTGCCCACCACGTCATAGCCCTCTTCCGCCACGCTAACCAGCCGCGGGATCTCCTCCGGCGGGTTCTGCAGATCGGCGTCCAGCGTAATCACCAGATCGCCGGTCACCTGGTTGAAACCGGCCATGATCGCCGAGTGCTGACCATAGTTGCGGTTCAGCAAAACGGCGATCACGTGGCTGTCCGGCTTTTCCGCCGCCGCAGTCAGCATGTCAGCGGAGTTGTCGCTGCTGCCGTCGTCGACGAGGATGATTTCATAAGGTTGAGATAACTGCTTACAGGCGGCGGTAGTACGCTCCAGCAACGCAGGCAGGCTTTCCTGCTCGTTGTATACCGGGATAACTACCGACACTTTTTTAATCGGTTCAACGCGAGACACGTAAAGACTCCACAACAGAAGACAAGGCATTGACCACGCGATCCACATCGGCGTCGGTCATATCAGGGAATAACGGTAAGGTGCACAGCCGCGCCGAGTTCCATTCGGTGTTAGGCAGCGACAACTGCGGATAACGCTCACGGTAGAATTTCTGGGTATGTGCGGCGCGGAAATGCAGCCCGGTACCGATGCCCACCTCTTTCAGGCGTTCCATCAACTGGTCGCGATCGATGCCGCAACGCTCCGGATCGACGCGCACCATCAACAGGTGCCAGGCGTGGTCATGCGGGTAATCCGGCACACCCAACGGTTGGAACGGCGAGCCTTCCAGCGCGCTCAGGTAGCGCTGTGCCAACGCTTTGCGGCGCGCGTTCAGCTCGGTGAAGCGCGACAGTTGCACCACGGCGATCGCCGCATGAATGTCGGACAGGTTGTATTTGTAGCCCGGTTCCACCACTTCGGCCTGCGGTTTGCGGCCAAGCTGCTGACGATCGAAGGCATCGACGGCCAGACCGTGAAACTTCAGGCAACGCAGGCGGTCCGCCAGCGCGTCGTCGTCGGTGGCGATCAGGCCGCCTTCGGCGCAGGTCACGTTTTTGATCGCGTGGAACGAGAAAATCGCCGTGCCGCGCGCGCCGACCCATTCGCCGTTGTAACGCGTGCCGACCGCGTGGGCGGCGTCTTCGATCAGCGGCAGACGGTGGCGTTCGGCCACGGCGCGCAGCGCGTCCATCTGCAACGGCGCGCCGGCGTAATGCACCGGAACAATCGCTTTGGTTTTCGGGGTGATGGCAGCCTCGACATCGGCGGCACTGACCATTAGCGTATCGCGGTCAACGTCGATCATCACCGGCGTGGCGCCCAGCAGCTCGATCATGTTGAGGGTGGAAACCCAGGTTTGCGAAGGGGTGATAACTTCGTCGCCGGGGCCGATGCCCAGCGCCATCAGCGTGATGTGCATGCCCGCGGTGGCGGAACTGACGGCGATGGCGTGCTTACAGCCGAAAGTAGTACAGAAGTCGCTTTCCAGCTGCTGATTCTGCGGCCCGGTGGTGATCCAACCGGAACGCAACACTTTCTCTACCGCCGCGATTTCTTCATCGCCGATGGCCGGGCGAGAGAAAGGTAAAAATTGATCCATAGTTAACCCCAAACGTATCGGACTGCTTTTGATGACACTGTAAATCCCTTTCGTTTAACGGATATTAAACGCCAGAGAAGATTCGTTTCCGTGGATTAACTGCCAATGTAAGGCCGCAAGCTTAACTAAACCTTAAGACGAGACTTGTCATCAGCGGGTGAACTGATTGGCGGGCGCCGTCATCATTAATTTAAATTTCTTATTAAAATCAGTTTATTATATTTATTAATAATTATTTACTTATTTTATTTTGCCGAACCAAGCGTAGCACGTCACTGACGTTTTTCAAGAAAATCGACGATAAAATGAGAGGCAGCACGACATTAACCGAAGCTTACCCGGCTATTTATATTCACTGTGTTTAGATTCCGTTTACATTGAGCAGCGCCGACGCAGAAGCTTAAGCCGTTCTGGTCATGATCCAACGTTCGTCCCCCACCCATTGCAGGTGGAAATCCACTTCATAGACCTGGGACAACAGCGCCGGCGTCATCACCTCGCGCGTGACGCCCTGCGCCACCAACCGCCCGGCGTGCAGCAACCAAACCCGATCGGCCTGCTGCAGGGTATGGTTCAGATCGTGCGCACACACCAGGGCGCAGCGCCCGCTCTGACAGAATTCGCGCAGCAGGCGATCCAGCGCGACTTTTTGCGCCACATCCAGGCTGTTGGTCGGTTCATCCAGCAACAACACCCGACTGTGCGGGTTGACGCTAGGCCACACCTGCAGCAACACCGCAGCCAGCCGTACCCGCTGCCATTCGCCACCGGAGAGCTGCGTCAGCATGCGCGGCAGCTTATCCACCAGTTTCAGCCGCCGGCACAAATAGAGGATGGCATGCTCTACATCGGCTTGCGCCGCTGCCGCAGGCCGGTGCAACGCCAGGTACTGAAATACCGGCATCAACGACACCGGCGGCTGTTGCTGGCTGAGATAGCCGCGCCGGCGTGCCAGCTCGTCCCTCGGGTAAACGGCCAGCGCGCGCCCGTCGAGGCGGACTTCGCCCAGCCCCGGCAGCATGTCCGCCACCCGCGCCAGCAAAGTGCTCTTCCCGGCGCCGTTCGGGCCAATCAGATGGACCTGCAACCCGCCGTCAATCTGTGTCGAAAAAGGCGCCAGGCGCCCCGCCACGCCAACCTCAACGAGTTGCAGCATCCGCCTTACCCTGCCAGCGCTTGTTTCACCGCCGCCACCAGCGTCGGATCTTCCGGCGTGGTGTCAGGCGAGAAGCGTTGGATCACCGTGCCGTCGCGCGCGATGAGGAATTTCTCGAAGTTCCACAGAATATCGCCGGCATGCTTCGGCGCTCGCCCTTTGCTGGTCATCCGCGCCAGGAACTCGCTGCCCTCCGGTGCGACGGCATCCGGCTGCGCGGCAATCAGCGCCTGGTACAGCGGATGACGGTGTTCGCCGTTCACCTCAATCTTGGCGAACATCGGGAATTGCACACCGAAGGTACCGCGGCAAAACGCCAGGATCTCTTCGTTGCTGCCGGGTTCCTGACCCAGGAATTCATTGGACGGAAAGCCCAGGACTTCCAGCCCCCGATCGCGATAGGTTTCGTACAACGCTTCCAGCCCTTCATATTGCTTGGTCAAGCCGCATTCAGAGGCCACGTTGACCACCAGCAGCGCCTTACCCTGGTAGGCGCCCAGCGTGGTGGCCTGGTTTTCGATGGTTTGTAACGGCAGATGGTAGATTGGCTTGCTCATCGGTTGTCATCCTATGGTTTTAATCGCAGGTGAATGAAGAAAACTACCTTACGCCTTTTACCCGGGTCAGTAACCAGATAAATAGCGGCGCCCCCAGCGTGGCGGTGACCACGCCGATCGGCAGTTCGGCTGCCAGCAGCGCAACCCGGGCGACCACATCGGCCACCAGCAACGTGCCGGCGCCGGCCAGCGCGCAGGCCGGCAGCAGATAGCGTTGGTCGGTCAGGCCGGTGAGACGCAAAATATGCGGGATCACCAGCCCGACAAAGCCGATTACCCCCGCGAGCGCCACGCTGACGCCCACCAGCCAGCCGATCGCCAACACCAGCAGATTGCGCCACAGATGCAGCGACAGCCCGAGCTGCTGCGCCTGTACCTCCCCCAACGCCATCAGGTTGAGCGCTCGCCCCTGGCCACACAGCCACAGCAGCACCGGCAACAGAGCCAGCACCAGCCATTTTTGGCGCCAGTCGACGCCGCCGAAACCGCCCATCATCCAGTACATCAGCTGCCGCAGATCGAGGCTGGTGCTGAAGTAGACCGCCCAGGTCATCAGCGCACTGCACACGATGCCGAGCGCCACGCCAACCAGCAACAGCCGCGCATTGGCCAGCCGCCGCCGGCGAGCGAAACCCAGCAGCAGAAAGGTCATCGCCAGCGCCCCGCCTATCGCAGCGGCGCTCATCAGCGCCACCGGCAGCAGGCCGTGTCCCAACAACACCGTCAGCACCAGCGCTACGCCGGCGCCGTTCGCCACACCCAGCAGGCCAGGTTCCGCCAGCGGGTTTTCAAACAGCGCCTGCATCACCGCGCCCGCCACCGCCAGCGCGCCGCCGACCAGCATCACCGCCAGCGCACGCGGCAAACGCAGTTGCCAGACGAACAGCAGCGCCCGATCGCTGAACCACTCTGATGGCCATATCCATTGATCGCCGGCGCAAAGGCTGAACAACAACGCCAGCGTCAAGCCCAGCGCCAGCAGAGTGACCTGGCGTTTATCGCGGTAGCGCTGATGTTGCAACAGTAAGGTAAAGGTGTGGCTGGTAGGCATGCGCGGCGGTTCCCTGCCGGCCGCTGTCGTGGCCGGGTAATTGACGTCTGAGTCGAATAGTAGGGGGTTAACGCCGCAAGGGGAAGCCTTGCGTAAACGATGGCGCAGGAAAGCAGCGGCTGGCCCTGCCCGTCATCACCATGATGATGGCAAAACCAGCCGCCGATCAACTCAGGGCTTAACGATGCGGGCCGGGGTTGCCTGGCGGATAAGGCTGACCGCGGCCGTCATCGCGGCGATCCTGGTTGAGGTTGTTGCGGTCACCGTGGAACGGATTGCCGCTGCGCGCCGGTTCGCGATGTTCATAACCGCGCGGCGGCGAAGGTTGCCAGCGCCCGCCGTCCCAATACATGCCGCGCGCATTGCGCTCGCCCAGGCCGCGGCCCTGGTGCGCATGCCACCACTGCGGCGGACGCCAGTCGTAGCCATCCCAGTAGTAGCCGCGGCGGTCCTGATCCCCCAAATGCAGGGAAACCCCCGGCACGTTGATATCGACGGAGACATCGGCCTGCGCCGCCAACGGCAACAACAGCGGTAGGCACACCAGCAACAGGATTTTTTTCATTTGCCTTCTCACTCTATTTTCCTTGTTGCAGTGGTTATATCAGCGCGCTTATTTAGCGACTATCTCACCGACGCCTATTTTCAGATCGTTTTCAACGGCCTTACACAATTCCTACACTGTTTGCCTCTGGCGTTAATTATCATAGCCACTGACAAGGCTTAACGAATAACTGACAACCTTCAAACGGCGTGGCAATTATAATTAAGCGAATTCCCACCGGAGGATAATAAAATGATCAAACGTATAGGACTGTTGCTGGCCGTTGTGGCCCTGGCGTCGACCCTCAGCGCCTGCTGCTGGGGCCCACACTGGGGCGGCCACCGCGGTGACGGCCCCGGTCATTATTACGGCCGCTATTGAAATGAAAAACAGCCCCACACTCGGCCCGATATAATATATAAGAATATTCCGCAATTGAGATTAAATAAATTTTCGCCGTGGTGGTTAAAAAAATAGATTTAATCTTCGCACTATCGATTAGGAATAAACTGAAATTTATCCCAGAATCGGGATAGGGGCTGATCTCACGACCAGCCTCCTCCCACACCACCGTACATACGGGTCCGTATACGGCGGTTCGGTTATGTTGATCGTCGCCTGCCTATAACTTCGGCAGGCCCAGTTTGGTAAA
>NZ_JAMYWQ010000040.1 GCF_024160145.1 Serratia nevei | reverse complement strand
GCTGGAAGGGATGAACAATAAGATAAAGGTGATGAAGCGGATGGCTTATGGATACCGGGATAACGCTTACTTCTTCCTGAAAATCAAAGCAGCGTTCCCCGGTAAAACGCGATGAACCAAAAAAAAGGCCGGGCTAACCCGACCTTGTTTGACCGCTCGACGCGCTTAGACCAGCTCGATCACATCGAAGTTGGCTTCGCCGCTCAGATCGGCGTCGTAGTCAACGCCTTGCAGACCAAAGCCGAACAGGCGCAGGAATTCCGCCTTGTAGCCCTGGTAATCGGTCAGTTCGTTGATGTTGTTGTCGTTCAGCTGCTGCCAGATTTCACGGCAGGTTTCCTGCACGGCGTCGCGCAATTCCCAGTCATCCAGACGCAGACGGTGTTTCTCGTCGGTGTCCGGCGCCGCGCCGCTGTACAGCTTGGTGGCAAACAGACGCTGGATCTGCTCGATGCAGCCTTCGTGAATGCCCTGCTCCTTCATAATTTTGAACACGATGGAGATATACAGCGGCATTACCGGAATGGCGGAGGAAGCCTGAGTCACCACCGACTTGAGCACCGCAACGTAAGCCGCGCCGCCTTTGGCTTGCAGTTTCTGGTTGATGGCGTGCGCCGCGCGATCCAGATCTTCTTTCGCCTTGCCCAGCGTACCGTGCCAGTAGATTGGCCAGGTCAGATCGGTACCGATGTAGGAGTAAGCGACAGACTGCGCGTTATCCGCCAGCACGCCCGCTTCGTCCAGCGCGTCCATCCACAGCTGCCAGTCCTGGCCGCCCATCACCTTCACGGTGTCGGCGATTTCTTGCTCGTTGGCCGGCTCGACCACGGCTTCAACCAGCACGTCTTTGTTGGTATCCAGCGCGACGGATTTGTACGGCTCGCCGATCGGCTTCAGGGCGGAACGCACCACTTCGCCGGTTTCCGGCATTTTACGCACCGGCGAAGCCAGCGAGTAAACCACCAGGTCAATCTGGCCCAGGTCTTTTTTGATCAGATCGATCACGGTCTGACGGCACTCGTTGGAGAATGCGTCACCGTTGATGCTTTTCGCGTACAGGCCTTCTTCTTTAGCTGCCTTGTCGAAGCCGGCGGCGTTGTACCAACCGGCGGAACCGGTTTTGCCTTCGCTGCCAGGCTTCTCGAAAAATACGCCGATGGTGGCCGCACCGCTGCCGAAAGCGGCATTGATGCGCGAGGCCAGACCGTAACCGGTGGATGCACCAATGACCAGCACCTTTTTAGGCCCGTTTTTCAGTTCGCCGCGCGACTTAACGTAGGCGATTTGCTCACGGACGTTGGCTTCACAGCCTGCCGGGTGAGCGGTGGTGCAGATAAAACCACGAATTTTAGGTTTGATAATCATAGTAATTTTTTCTTGGTAGCTAAAAACCGAAGGACAATATACCTGATTTTCTCAATATACTTAAGAAAGTGCGAAAACAAGCGCAGTGAACAGACCAGTCGGCAAGCCCACCGCCGAGGCATGTCATGATGGTAAAGGGATAATCATAGCAGGCCGGGTTGCTATTACCCGGCCTGTCGAGGGTCACGCCTTGTTCTTTTCCAACTGCTCAATCAGCGTGTAACGCAGCGATGAGGCATCGGCCGGTACGTTCTCCACCGGAGTGACGCGCACTTTCAACCGATACTGATAGCCCGGTTCGAAGGTGAAGCCCTCGATGCCGGTATAGAACAACTCCCACGGCTGCTGCGCGGAGCGGCGCACTTGCATGCATTTCATCGGGCCGACGCCCACGCAGTCCACCAGCGCGCTGTTCACCAGCAACACTTCCGTTTGGCCGCCTTTCTCGTTTGCGGGCTGATTCATCGAGGTTCCCTCCTGGCTGCAGCCGGCCAGCGCGGCCAACGCAACAAATAACAACGCTTTAATTTTCAATGTACTGCACCAATAGTCATGTAGGTCAGGCGATCCTAACAAATTGACCGGATGAATTGAACCTTGCTTCGTATTACAGAGGGAACATTATTCGTTCGCGCTTAGGGTCTGGTAGCTCGAAAAGAAGACCGAGGATTGTTGGAGATGATTTAGGGGAAATTCTCTTATAAATCAATCACACAAAAAAAGACCGAATACGATTCCTTTAATCGAACACAAATAAATAAAACCAATATTTTCAGATAGATAGCCAACATATCGATTACAAATCCATCAAAAACACTTTCGTTAACCGTCTTTTACATTCAAATAGTTATCAAAACTCTCGGGTCAGTTCGGAAAAATTTCGGCCGTTCTTGCTGCTTACTTGAATGATGACTGGTCATCAAATAACCGGCAGATCATCCCACTCGCACGACCGCATATCATTCACGCAGTACATCACCACGCCAAACACCTCGATCCCTTCTTCGCAATCTTCGTTAGCGAGTTCAGTTTCCCGGCCTGAGCCGTCCAAAAACTCGAGCGCTCGATACGGATAAAGGCGAAGCCGGCGCAGCACATGCGCTCCCTCCTCGGCGGCTACGATAATGCTGCCGTGCACCGGCGTCGCCGACGAATCGACAACAAGCAGCGCGTCAGCGTGGATACCGACCGCCATCGCCTGGCCGGCGGCGCGGAGCAGATAAGTAGCGCTCGGCTTTGAAATGCAGATCTCGTCAAGGCTTAAGCGGCGCTCAACGTAGTCTGCTGCCGGGCTGGCAAATTTTGGCATCATTCCCATGGTGTTTTACCTCACAACAAATACTGTATGCATACACAGCGTAAGCGTAGGAAAAAACCGATGTGAAGATAGATTCACTGCCGAAATGGTAGATTGCTGATCGATGAAGGAAGAAAGTAAATGCCGGGTTGTTTTCGTCGCTGCTGGATAAATAACCCTGATAACTCCAAAATACTTGACGACCTCAAAATAAGGGGTTATTATAACCCCAACAAAACAGCAGAGAGATCGGAGGATGGATAGCAGGAATGCAATAGCAATGATAGAAGCCGAAGGGTGGTATCTGGTGAGAGTAAAAGGCAGTCATCACCAGTTCAAACACCCAACGAAAAAAGGGCTGGTAACGGTAAAACACCCACAAAAGGATATACCGCTACCAACACTGAAAAGCATTAAAAAACAGGCGGGGCTTTAAACCCCACCCACTGGAGGTTTAAATGTTATACCCTGTTGCTATTGATAAAGGCGATTCATCCTTCGGCGTTCGCGTTCCTGATATTCCAGGTTGCTTCTCCGGAGGTGAAAACTATCAGGATGCGATCGAGAGTGCGCGCGAAGCCATCGAGGCACATATTGAATTATTGGTTGAAGATGGCGAAGCAGTGCCGGAAGGAACCAACGTTGAAAACTGGCTATCTGATCCAGATTTCGCCGGCGTCGTCTGGGCGCTCGTCGATGTGGATATCACGCGGCTTATGGGCAAGGCGGAGAAAATTAACGTGACACTCCCCTCATTGCTGATCCGCCGTATCGATCAGTTTGTCGCCGCGCATCCTGAGTACGGTAGCCGTTCTGCCTTCCTCTCGCGGGTTGCAGCTGATAAAGTCCTTGGCTTAGAGAAAAAATAATTTAGGTGATTAAATTGAATTCTGTTACAAGACTTGACGCATTAACAGCATTACGTTTTTTTGCGGCGGCAATGATCGTGATCGGGCATGGTCACGCTTTATTTGGCTCACTTGGTATAGCCACAAATTTTTCACTTTCTCAGGGTGTTTCTTTCTTCTTTACGCTTTCAGGATTCATTCTTGCATACAATTACAGATCTCTTCCAGATATGAAATCAGTAAAGAGGTTCATTGTCGCGCGATTCGCCAGAATATGGCCATTGCACATTGCAACGTTGATCATCTGGTTAGCACTCATCACCCCAAACATTACTCATGATTTGAATCCTTCCATTGACACAATTGCCAAACTAATCATAAACACCACATTACTTCAATCATGGTCGTTTACAGCCCCTTGGATTCTTTCTTTTAATGGAGTTGCTTGGAGCATCTCGACAGAAGCATTTTTCTATATAGTGTTTGCTTTTATTTCAATAAATTATAAAAAAGCATTCCCGATAGCAATAATGTTATCTTTAATTTCACTTGCAACCTTCATATTCATAGCAACAAAATTAGACCTATCCCAAGCTGACGGAACGCCGGGGTTTACTATGTTTAGCGTATTATATACTAACCCAGTAGTTAGAATATTTGAGTTTTTATTCGGAGTTTTTTGTGCAAAATTATTTTTCAAATCAAAAGACCTAACAATAAAAATCAGTTGTGCCAAATGGCTTTTTCTTGAATTATTATCCATAGCAATGTCTATCTATGCAGTTTACATTGCCGCACGGCCATCGCTGATTTATGATTCACTTGGTTCCGGAGCTTCTTACTATTTCTACAAGTCGGGTATATGGCTCGCTTGGGGTTTTTTAATACTAACATTCGCACTTAGTAGTGGTCCTATATCTAAAATGTTATCAATAAAACCAATGATTTTCCTTGGCGAGATAAGTTTTGCACTTTATCTTGTTCACATGATAATTTTTAACATTTTTTATTATAACTACGAACGAGTGGAAGCATTAGGGATTGCAGGAGTGTTTATTTTCTGGTTTGTATGCATAGCATCATCATCCATACTGCACATCCTAATTGAGAAACCATGTAGAAAATTCATCATGAAATATTGGGATGGGAGGAATGGTAATTGATAGTCATTAAATCATTAGTACGCCTTGCTGCTGCCATTAGCGTTGTTTATGCAATAAAGATGATTCTTTCAGGGCTGTTAAACCATCGCTTTTAATAATTGAAATAGTTATGCTCGTAATATGGGTGACATCAGAGTTGAATTGAAAAAAAAGAGACTAAGCCACCTATCACCCTAGCCTCCAACACATATGATCATTGGGGATTAATACTCTCCAATGATCATAAATCAGCAGACATCAGTGCATCTGTAAGCATCCCGACTTTAGTTCCATGAACTTTTTGAGATATCCGTTGTTTCAGCCATCAGCCGGTACTCTTCCGGCGTCAGGTTGTTCAGGGATTCATGAGGCCGCTCGTTGTTATATTCCTTCAGCCAGCGCTCTGTAATTTCCCGCGCTTCATTCAGTGTTCTGAACAGATAAAAATCCAGAATTTCTGTCCGGTATGTTCGGTTGAACCGTTCGATAAAAGCATTTTGTGTAGGCTTACCCGGCTTGATAAATTCGAGCTGCACACCATGTTCTTCGGCCCATTGGGCCAGCGCCAGTGAGACCAGTTCGGGCCCGTTGTCCATCCGCATCTTCAGCGGGTAACCACGGTTTGCCACGATCCTGTCCAGCACCCGGACGACTCGCTGAGCAGGGATATTCAGGTCGATTTCTATCGCCAGTGCTTCACGGTTAAAATCATCTACCACGTTGAAGGTCCGGAAGCGCCTGCCGCAGACCAGCGCATCGTGCATAAAATCAATGGACCAGCTCTGGTTCAGCGATCCCGGTGTGGTCAGCGAGGCCGGATTACGCACTGGCAGACGTTGCTTTCCTTTGCGACGAAAATTCAGTTTCAGCAGGCAATAAATCCGGTGAACACGTTTATGATTCCAGGTGTTGCCCTGTCTGCGCAGTAGTTGGAACAGCTTCTTAAAACCGTATCGTGGATAACGTTCTGCCAGTTCAGTCAAAGCCAGGATCACCGGTTCATCATGCCGGGTATCGGGCTGATAAAAATAGACCGTCCTGCTCAGCGATAATGTCCTGCATGCCTGGCGGATACTCATGGCAAATTGTGCCGCCAGATAACTGACGAGCTCCCGCTTTATCGCTGGCTTTAAAGCTTTTTTTCGATAACGTCTTTCAGGGCCCGACATTCAAGGCTGAGATCAGCAAACATCTGTTTTAGCCGCCGGTTTTCGTCCTCCAGATCCTTCATCTTTTTGATATCAGAAGCTTCCATCCCGCCATACTTTGCTTTCCAGTTGTAATAGGAAGCTTCGGATATTCCCGCTTCGCGGCAAACATCCTTAACGGTACATCCAGCTTCGACAGACTTCAGAACGGTAATGATCTGGTGCTCGGTGAATCGGGCTTTACGCATGACGATCTCCTCAGGGGACATAATCAGTATGTCGGAAGATCTCTAAAAGTGAATGGTCCGTTTTACCGGGATGCTTACAACTACATCCTGATGGACTAACGAAAAAATTTGTTGCGGCGCGGAAGGCTTCAGGTTTGCCGTTCGAGGAAAGTCCGCCGACCTTTCACGAGATCCGCAGTTTGGCTGGCCGGCTGTATGAGAAGGAAAGAGGGAAAGATTTTGCGCAAAAACTGCTGGGGCATTCATCAGAAACGATGACATTGAAATATCTCAACACGAGGGGAAGGAGTACGTAATGCTGTAAAAGACCGAATATCAAAATTCGAGTAAATTTCGAGTAATTTCGATCTTTCAGAAAAAAATACTTATAAATCAATCACACAAAAAAAGACCGAATACGATTCCTATATTCGGTCTAGGGAAATGGCTCTTGGGAGAGAGCCGTGCGCTAAAAGTTGGCATTTAATGCAGGGCTTGTTCAGCCATGCACTTTAAGAGTAGCCTACCGCGCCAGTTTTGCCAGCCGCCCGGCGGCCGCGTGATAGTTGCGTGACGAAATAACTATGCGGCAAAGGCGCATCAATCCGCGCGCACTGTACAAGGCGTTGGCAAACAAGCGGTTAGTCAGCGCACAGCTTCTCGGCGCGTTCGATAAACGGCGCCAGGCTCATTTTTTTCCCCGGTTCGGCAGGGTCGTCCAGCAGGAGCACCTCCAGCGGCTGCGCACGCTGATGGCCCTTCTTCACCTGCTGCTCCGCTGCGTCGTTGAGCGGGTATTGCATCAGCGTGCTGTTGTTGAGCACGAACAGCGCGCCGCCGCTGCGGCACTGCAGCGTCACTTCTTCCTTGGTGAACGCCCACTGTTTGCCGTATTCCAGTTTGGTGATGTTCACCAGTTTATCTGCCGCCAGCGCGCCGGTCGCGGTTGCCAGCAGCGTAATGCCGAGTAATACCGATTTCATGTGTTGGCCTTAAGGTTGCTATTCGCGTCGATTTTCCCGCAGCTTGCCCGGTTGCGGCAAGCCGAAATGTCAAACCGGCGCATAGGTTGCAAATAAACTGACCAGCAGCAGCACCGCCATCCCCAACCCGACTTCGAGCCAGCAGGCCAGCACCACGCCGCGCTGCGCCAGCGCCGGTACGCGGCTCATTGCCGGCACGATGGCGTAGCGATTGGCCAGCGCCACCATCACCATCAGCGCTACCAGCGCGGTTTTAATCAGCAGCAGGCGCTGATAAGGCGAGCCGAGGTTGAGCGGCCAAGCGCCGAGAATGATCAGGCTGTTGACGATGCCGGTGACGATCACCGCCGCCACCGCCAGGTGCCCCCAGCGCGAGAAACGGATCAGCGTGATGATAGCGTCGCTGCGCCACTGCGGCGGCGGCAGGTAGCGCAGGCAAACCAGCAGCGGCGCCAGGCTGCCGAACCAGTAGCCGGCGGCCAGCAGGTGCACCGCATGGTTGGCGCGGTGCAGCGCGCCCAGCGTGCCTTCGTGCATCGCCGCGTGGCCGATGAACGCCAGGCTGACCAGCAGCAGCGTCGAACACAGCGCCAACGCCTGTGCGCGCGGCCGTTCCGGCAGCAGCAGGCTCAGGATCGCCAGCAGCGACAGGCCCAGATGCCAGCGCCACACTTCGCCGAAGGTGGTGCCGAGCACCGCCCACCAGACCTCCAGCCGCCAGGCGTCTTCCCAACCGTCGCCCATTTGCCCGGCCTGAATGGCCAGCAGCGCCACGGCGGAAAGCCCAGCGGCCCAGGTGCCGGCAAGCAGCAGCGGACGCACATCGCGGGAGAGGATCGGGGAGAGGCGCTGCGGTGACAGTAAGGCGGTGAACAGACTGATGCCGAACATCAGCATCACCGCCGCAAAGTGCACCAAGCGACACAGAACGAACAGGGTCGCCAGACTCACGATCAGTTTACGGTGAAGCTGTACTGGCCTTTGGTTTTATGCCCGTCGACCGAAACCACATGCCAGCTGACGTTGTATTTGCCCGCGCTCAGCTCGCCTTCGATCGGCACATTGACCTGGGTGTTGTTGTTTGGATCGAGCTGCAGCTTGCCGGTTTTCACCACGCCGTTGTTCGGGCCGGTGATTTTCACGCCGCTGAAGTTCGGCTCGATGCCTTCGGAGAAGCTGAGGGTCAGCGCCTTCGGTGCCGGGCTGACGCTGGCGTCGGCCTTCGGCGTTTCCACTTTCAGGTGGGCGTGCGCCAGCGCTTGCTGAGAGGACAGGCCAACAAACAGGACAAAAACGGTGGAAAGCAGGCGACAAGAGGAACGAATTTTACCGATCACAGTGGTATCCCTTAACAGTAGATAACGAGAGCATAAGGGTTAAGGCCACTGCCAAGGCGATGTCTCGGCGGCCTCAACCCACCGCTAATGATTGCGCCACGGGTGAACAGAAAAACGAGTTATATCGGCTAACCCGCTGTTTTGACTCTACCATCCCTGTAGCGAATCGCGATAAATCATAACGACCGCGCCGCGGCAAGTCGAGCGCATCACTGGCATTTTGCGATCCGGCAGCACGTATCGCCGCATAACCGCGATAAACGCAGGGTAAAAAAAACCGCGCGTCAGGCTCGCCCGCGCGCGGTTTGCAAAGGATCCTTCAGGGATCAGGCCTGGCCGTTGCCACCCTGGCCCAGCGCGCCCATCTTCTTCAGATCTTTGTCGATGAAGAACAGGCCCTTGCCGCTGGTGCCCACCAGCGCCAGTTTATCCAGCACGGATTTGAACAGTTTCTCTTCTTCGTGCTGCTCAGCCACATACCACTGCAGGAAGTTGAAGGTGGAGTAATCGTGCGCGGTCATCGCGGCGTGCGCCAGTTCGTTGATCTGACGGGTGATCAGCTGCTCGTGTTCGTAGGTCTGCTGGAACACGTCCGCCAGCGATTCGAACGACACCGGCGGCGCGGCGATGGTGCCCAACAGCGGCAGAGAGCCGGTATCGCTCAGGTAGTCGAACAAACGTTGCATATGCTGCATCTCTTCCTGAGAGTGCTCTTTAAGAAATGCGGCGGCGCCTTCAAAGCCTTTATCGCTGCACCATGCGCTCATCTGCAGGTACAGGTTGGCGGAGTAGAACTCCAGATTCAGTTGCTCATTCAGCTTTTGAGTCATTTCTTGCGTCAGCATAATGATTCCTTTTATTTTGCAGGTCATGAATTTAATTTCCGCGCATTATGCCTTGCCGCCGATAAAATAAAAACACCTTATTCACACTTAACTCACATCAATTATAAATACAATAAAAATCAAATGGATATAAATAAATAAAAATTCGAGATAATCATTATGAGAATTATTTACATCTTTTATTTCAATCAAAAAGCGAATCATTCTTATTTAATAAAATAAATAGATTGCATTAACCTTGGGTAAATATCGCCTGCGGCGGCGGCGCAACGGGCTTGCCAAGCGCTGCCGGGTGGATTACCTTCTGCGCAGATTCAATGCGGCAAAGCAAGTAAGGAGCATAGCGTGGGTTACAATCTGGCCGAGTTGTCCAAAGAAGAGATGGACAGAGTGAATGTAGATCTCGCCGCCTCAGGCGTGGCGTACAAAGAGCGCTACAACATGCCGGTGATCCCGGAAGTGGTAGAGCGCGAGCAGCCGGAGCCGCTGCGCGACTATTTTCGCGAGCGCGTGGCGCACTACCGTGCGGAATCCCACAAATTCTCGCGCCTGCCGTACGAGCCGAAGGTCAAATAACAAAACCCGCCGTGAAGGCGGGTTTTCATGTCACTTGCCGGCGAACCGGTCGGTGGCGATCATCAGCCGGTGCAAAATGCCCGGTTCATCGAACGAATGCCCCGCCCCTTCCACGATATGCAGCTCCGCTTCCGGCCAGGCCTTTGCCAGATCCCAGGCGTTCTGCACCTGGCAGGCCATGTCATAGCGGCCGTGGACGATCACCGCCGGAATATGGCGGATCAGCGGCACGTTACGCAGCAACTGGTCATCGCTCTCCAGGAAGCCCAAATGGGTGAAATAGTGGTTTTCAATGCGGGCGAATGCCAGGGCGAAATCATCCTCGCCGAACGAAGCGGATTCGCGGCTCGGCAACAGCGTGACCGTTTCCCCTTCCCACACGCTCCACAGCTTGGCCGCTTCGAGCTGTACCTGTGGATCGGCTGAGGTCAGCCGCTGCCGGTAGGCGGCGATCACGTCTTTACGCTCTTCATCCGACAGAATGGACAGCACGCGCGCCCATTTGTCCGGGAAGAAGCGTGAAGCGCCGTCCTGGTAATACCAATGCAGTTCCTGTTTGCGCAGGGTGAAGATGCCGCGCAGCACCATTTCACTGACGCGTTCCGGGTGAGTCTGCGCATAGGCGAGCGCCAGCGTTGACCCCCAGGAGCCGCCGAACACCAGCCACTGGTCGACGCCGGCCATGTCGCGCAGCCGCTCGATATCGGCCACCAAGTGCCAGGTGGTGTTGCTGTCCAGGCTGGCGTGCGGACGGGAGCGGCCACAGCCGCGTTGATCGAACAGCAGCACCTTGTAGCGTTCCGGATCGAACAGCTGGCGATGATGCGGGGAGATGCCGCCGCCCGGCCCGCCGTGAATGAAGACCGCCGGTTTACCGTTCGGGTTGCCGCTCAGCTCCCAGTAGATCCGGTGGCCATCCCCTGTGTCCAGCCAACCGCTGTCGTATGCTGCTAACGGCGGGTATAAACCTCGTAATTGTTCCATGGCGTTTTCCGTCTCTCTGTGAGTCATGCTTTCATCAAAGCGGAAGCCGCCCGGCAGGTCAACGGTAAAACCTGAAAACTCGAGCGCGCGCCGAGAACTCGACGCGCGTTTGCTCAAAATCACAACGGCCTGCCGGTAAAATGCCCACAGGCCCGATCGGTTAGCGCCTTGTGATGCCTACCCGCTTTTACGCATATGCGGCTCGCGCATCTCCTGTGCGGTTTTCGCCTCGATGCTCAGCTCCGCCGTCGGGCGCAGCAGCAGGCGCGCCAGCCCGATAGGTTCGCCGGTTTCCCGGCAGTAGCCGTACTCGCCGTTTTGCAAGCGCGCCAACGCCGCGTCGATTTTCGGCAGCAGGCGGCTTTCGCGATCCAACTGGCGGAACAGCAGGCGCAGATCCTCTTCGCGCGCCGCCTTGTCGGCCTCGTCGCCCGTCGCTTCGCCGCCGTCGATCTCTTTTTTCAGCTCATCGATGTGCAGCAGCAGCTTTTGCCGCTCGTCCTGCAACCGTTGGCGGAAAAACGCCCGTTGAACCGAGTTCATATAATCAGAATCCGGCATGGCCAGCAGTTGCTGCGCATCCGGTAACGTCATGACTGTCATTGCGCTCTCCCAACACCAAAAGTGTAATATTATAACATAATATTTATTTTTAACACCCGGTCATCCAAAAACAAAATTGCATGCATAAACAGCCGGTTAACCTAAACCTGCACTTTGCCGCTTGCATCCTCTTGGCTTTAGGCGGTTAATGGCTAAGCAAGCCACCCAATCATAGGTAACGAGAGGCCATCATGAGTAAGGGAATGGATAGCAAAAAAAATGCGAAGAAGAAGCCGTTGAAAACCCCAGCTGAGAAACGTGCGGAGAAACGTGCCAAAAAAGCGCATCCGTCTGGTGAGTAAACGTCCTTCGATCCGTCATTAAACCCGCCAAGGCGGGTTTTTTATTGCCTGTAGTGAGGGTGCGGTTGGCACGGCCGCCTGTGCCGGTTAAGCTGAAGCCTGACGGCAACGCGGAGGAAAGCATGACGTTACGCGTAATAGATACCGAGACCTGCGGGCTGGACGGCGGCGTGGTGGAAGTGGCCTCCCTCGATCTGCTCGACGGCCAGTTAACCAACCCGATGAGCGATCTGGTCAGCCCGGATCGCCCCATCAGCCTCGACGCGATGGCGATTCATCACATCACCGAACAAATGGTGGAAGGCAAACCGCGCATCGCGGTGGCGATCGGCCGCTATCAGGGCAGCCCTTACTACGTGGCGCACAACGCCGCCTTCGATCGCGGCGTGCTGCCGGAGATGAACGGCGCCTGGATCTGCACCCTCAAGCTGGCGCGCACGCTGTATCCGGACATCAAGTACGGCAACCAGTATCTGCGCTATGCGCTGAACCTGGACGTGCAGCTACCGGCGGACGCCACGCTGTACCCGCACCGCGCACTGTATGACTGCTACGTCACCGCCGCGCTGCTGCAACGCATCATCAAGGATTCGGGCTGGACGCCGGAGCAAATGGTGCAGGTCACCGAACAACCGGTGCTGCTGAAGAAGTTCAAATTCGGCAAGTATCGCGGGCAGGAGATCGATCGCATCGCCCAGGAAGATCCCGGCTATCTGCGCTGGATGCTGAAATCCATCGACGACCTGAGCCCGGACATGAAGCACACGCTGAAATACTATCTGATTGGCTAACACGGCGGGCGGCACAGAGGCCGCCCGCCGAATACCGTTATTCCGCCAGCGCCAGAATGAAGGCATACTCCAGCGCAATATCCTCATAGGCCTTGAAGCGCCCGGACTTGCCGCCGTGGCCGGCATCCATGTCGGTATACAGCAGCAGCTGCCGATCGTCGGTTTTCAGCTCGCGTAGCTTGGCTACCCACTTGGCCGGCTCCCAATACTGCACCTGCGAATCGTGCAGGCCGGTGGTCACCAGCAGATGCGGGTATGCCTGCGCCTTCACCTGATCGTACGGGCTGTACTGTTTGATGTAATCGTAATAGGCCTGCTCGTTCGGGTTGCCCCACTCGTCGTATTCGCCGGTGGTCAGCGGAATGGACTCGTCCAGCATGGTGGTCACCACGTCGACGAACGGCACCTGCGCCACCACGCCGTGGAACAGCTGCGGCGCCTGGTTGATCACCGCCCCCATCAGCAGGCCGCCGGCGCTGCCGCCCATGGCGAACACCCGCTTGCCGTCGCCGTACCCCTGGGCGACCAGCGTTTCGGTCACGTCGATAAAATCGTTGAAGGTGTTCTGCTTGTTGAACAGCTTGCCGTCTTCATACCACAGCTGCCCCAGTTCGCCGCCGCCGCGAATGTGCGCCAGCACGAACACGAAACCGCGATCGAGCAGGCTCAGGCGGCTGGCGCTGAACGCCGGATCCATGCTGCTGCCGTAGGAGCCGTAGCCGTACACCATCAGCGGGTTGGCGCCGCGCTGGAAGCTGTCCTGGCGATACACCAGCGAGACCGGCACCTCGACACCGTCGCGCGCCTTCACCCACACTCGCTCGCTGCGGTAGTTTTCCGGCGTGAAGTTCTTCACTTCCTGCTGTTTGAGCATCGTCCGCTCACCGCTGTCCATGTTCAGCTCGTACAGCGTGGTCGGGGTGGTCATCGACGAATAGCCGTAGCGCAGCAGCGCGGTCTCCGGATCCGGGTTATACGCCAGCCAGGTGGTGTAAGTCGGATCGTCGAAGGCGATGCGCTTCTCTTCACCAGTCTGCCAGTGGATCTGGCGCAGCAGCGTCAGGCCGGCGCTGCGCTCCTCCACCACCAGCCAGTCGCGAAACAGGCTGAAGCCCTCCAGCATCACGTCGGCGCGCGGGGCGATCAGCGTCTGCCACTGCGCTTCATCCGCCTGTTCGCTTTGGTACAGGCCGAAGTTCTTGCCGTCCTTGTTAGAGCGGATGTAGAAATGCTGGTGATAGTGATCGATGGCGTACTCATGATCCTTACGGCGCGGCACGAACAGCTGCGGCTTGGCGTCCGCACGATCGGCGTCCAGCAGCAGGATCTCCGAGGTGGTGGTGCTGCTCAGGTGGATCAGGATAAAGCGCTCGGAGGTGGTCTTCTCCAGCCCGACGTAGAAAGTATCGTCCCGCTCTTCGTAAATCAGCTCGTCCTGCTGCGGATCGCGGCCCACCACGTGACGATAAACCTGATACGGCAACAGCGTCTTGGCGTGCTTGCGCACGTAGTAGACCGTCGAGGAGTCGTTGGCCCACTCGAAGCTGCCGGAGGTGTTCTCCAGCACTTCGTCCGCCCAGCTGCCATCGGCCAGGTTCTTGAAGCGAATGTCATACTGGCGGCGCGACAGGAAATCCTCCGCCCCCCCCAGCCGCCGGTTGTCGGGGCTGACGTCCAGCCCGCCCAGGGTGTAAAACTCGTGGTTCTCGGCGCGCTGGTTGCCGTCGATAAGCACTTCCCAGTGCTCACTCTCGGCCTGTGGCTGGCGCACGGAAATCGCGTATTCATTGCCCGGCTCATAGCGCGTCTGATAGCGATAGCCGTGGCGCACGTACGGCACCGAATGTTCCTGCTGCGGAATGCGCGCCACCATCTCTTCGTACAGGGTTTCGCGCAGCGCCTGCTGCGGTTTCAGCATCGCATCGGTGTAGGCGTTCTCCGCCTGCAGGTAGTCCAGCACCTGGCGGTCTGCGCGCTCGTCGTCGCGCAGCCAGTAATAGTCATCCACGCGCGTGTCGCCGTGGATGGTGATGGGATAAGGGCGTTTTTCCGCTTTCGGTGGGGTCATCATTGCTAAATCATCCGCTTACATAGATTGCGGCAAGAGTGACACGATTCCCCCCGGCTTGCCAAGCGGCGCTACACCAGCTCGCGCTTTTTCTCGTTGACGTCGCTCTCGATGCCCTGCTTGACGTCCGCCGGGATCTTCAGCGCCTGCGCCAGCGCATCGAGGTAGCCGCGCTCCATAAAGTGATCGACGTCGATCACCAGACAGCTCAGATAGTAGACCTCCAGCGCCTCGTCTTCGTTTTGCACGCTGCGGGCGATCAATTCCGGATTGAGCGGCTGATCGAGCGCTTCCTGCACCCAGCCCTGCGCTTCCTCCCCCACCTGCAGCTGCGCCAGGCTGTGGTCGATGGCACGCTGCTCGTCGGCATCGATATGGCCGTCGCTCTTGGCGGCGAACACCAGCGCCTGCACCAGGCGTTTGGCGCGCAGATCCACCGGCGTGGTTTGCAAACCAAACTGCGGTTCGCCCTGATGGGTCTCTTTCACCCGCTGCTTGTACTTGTTCCACAGCACCGCGCCCACCGCCGCGCTGCCGCCGACGATCAGCGCGTTCTTGCCGAACTTGCCCACCAGCTTGCGCGAGGATTTATTGGCCAACAGCACGCCGACCAGGCCGCCCAGCGCCGTGGGCGCCAGCAGCTTGCCGATGCCTTCCGCCCCGCCCATCGCGCCGGCCTTCTGCCCGATCAACGTTTGAATCTGCTGCATCCAGTTACTTTTCATCATCTACCCCTTGCGTGAAAAAGCGCGGCGCGCAGGCGCGGCCGAACCGACGGTAAACCGCCAGATTAGGGGATCTTTTGTCAATTTACGTCTGGGGGATGCAAACCTGTGTTTAGCGGATCGGCGGGCCGGGCGGCCCGCCGGGATAAGCGGCGGCGTTACGCTTCTTCGTCGCCCGCTTCGTCGTCCTGCTCGTACTCCGCCAGCTCGTCGCGCATCGCCTGGATGGCGTCGCGGGTCATCAGCGCCAGCGTGCGGTAGAAAGCGGTGGTAGCGTGCGCTTCCACTTTGCCGAGGAAGCGGCCGCACCACGGCAGCAGGAACTCGTCGAACAGGGCGATCTGCGCCTGCGCTTCATCTTCCTGCGACTGATCTTCCAGCCAGGACGCCGCCAACAGCAGCTGGCCGAAATGGTCGGCCGGCGCCTCCGCCAGCGGCATGCCGCGCTGCTGCAGGAAGGTGCGCACTTCCGCTTCGCTGGCGCCTTCGACGTAGTCGGAGCGGAACGGCGACACGCTGCATTCGCTGCCGACGAACATCGCGTTGAAGTCGGTCGCCAGTTGGTTGACGTCGCAGCCCTGCTGCAGGCGTTTCAACAGGTCATCCTGCTCCAGCGGCCAATGTTGCTGCAGCTTGCCCTCTTTGATCAGCGCGAACAGCGGCACCAGCAGCGGATCCTGCGGCTGGCGGTAGAACAGCGTACCCAGCACGCGGCAGACAATGGAAAACTCATTCATGATAATGCCTTATACAATACGGAAAATTTTGCCGGGACGATGTCACAAATCGGCCAATTCCGCAATCGCCGGCTTGCCGCGCCGTTCGAGAAAGTCCAGCAACCGGCGCGGGCTAACGTTGAGAATGCGCTCCTGCGGGAAGCCCACCTCTGCGATAATGCGCTCGCAGTGCTCAAAGTTACCCAGCGAAAAGGCGACGTGCGAATCCGAGCCCAGCGCCAGCCAGCCGCCGGCATCGCGCACCGCGGCGGCGATCGCCCGGCAGTTGGCCTCGCTGCCCTTGCGGGAATGGGTGAACGACGAGTTATTCAGCTCCAGCGCCACCTCGTATTTGGCCGCCGCCGCCGCGACGGCGGGAATGTCGATCGGGTAGCGCGGGTTGCCGGGGTGGCTGATGATATGCACGTCCCCCTGCGCCATTGCGGCGATCATCGCTTCAGTATTGGACGCTTTATCCTGCGGCGCAAACACCGGCTCATGGAAACCGGCGATGATTACGTCGGTGGCGGTCAACATCGGGCCGGTGCAGTCGATGTCGCCCTGCAGGTTTTTGATGTTGGCTTCGATGCCGCGCAAAATGCCCACGCCGTTCACCCGGCGCGGCCACACGTGCATGTTCATAAAGTGCCAGTAGTGCGGCGCATCGGCCATGTCCGGACCATGATCGGTGATGGCGAACAGCTTGATACCCTTCTGCTGGGCTTCGGCGATGTAATCGTGCAGCGTGCTGTAGGCGTGGGTGCTGGCGACGGTGTGCATATGCAAATCAACGGGGTACATTGTTTCTCCTTCCAGAGGGCCTGCCCGCAAAGGTACGGACAGGCGCGATGACAATAACAGCTTATCAGCTACCGAACGGCGGCTGAAGGATCAGTACCCCCGTTGCCTGTCAACCACGCCGGCCGGGGCATGCCCCGCCTCCAGCGCGCGAATGTTGGCGGCGATCTGATCCATCGCCTGCTGCGGCAACGTGATGGCAGCAATATGCGGGGTAATGGTGACACGCGGATGACGCCAGAACGGGTGATCCTGCGGCAGCGGCTCGCGGGCGAACACGTCCAGCGTGGCGGCGGCCAGCTGCCCCTGCTCCAGCGCTGCCAGCAGATCGGTCTCCACCAGATGCGCGCCGCGCGCGATGTTGATGAGATAGGCACCCGTGCTCAACTGCGCGAACAGCTCGCGGTTGAGGATGCCGACGGTCTCCGGCGTATTGGGCAGCAGGTTGATCAGCAATTTGACGCCGTCGAGGAAGGCCGCGCGCTGCGCCTCCCCGGCGAAGCTTTGTACGCCGTCAATCTGTTTGGCGCTGCGGCTCCAGCAGCGCACGCTAAAGCCAAACTCGGTCAGCTTGCGCGCCACGCTCTGCCCCAGCACGCCGGCGCCGAGGATGCCGATGGTGAAATCATCCAGCGAATGCGGATCGAGCGGCTGCCACGCCTGCCGCTGCTGCAGCGCCTGATACTCGTCGAAACGGCGGAAATAGCGCAGCACATAGCTCAGCGCGTATTCCTGCATCTGCTGCGCCATGCCGGTATCCTCCAGCCGCAGTAGCGGCACGCCGGCGGGCAGCGTGCCGGGGTGCTTGCGCTCCTGATCGAGGATCGCGTCGACGCCGGCGCCGAGGGCGAACACCGCTTTCAGATCGCGGCGGTTGGCCAGCATTTCGTGCGGCGGGCGCCACACCAGCGCGTAATCCGCCGGCCGCTCGTCGCCGCGCTGCCACTCGCGGATCTCGGCCTGCGGCAGGCGTTGCTTGATGCCGGCCAGCCATTCCTGGGCGTTAAACAAGGGGTGGTAATAAATGATGTTCATACTGCGGGCTCCCGTTTGTTTTTATTGGTTTTCCTCCAGCCTTCCGCGATTCGCCGCCGGATGCAAGCGTTAAAGCCCAAAATAAAAACAGCCCCGACCAGTGGGGCTGTTGTGCATGTTAGCCAATCAGGCGGCAGACGGGCCGTCGCGCCGGATAAGGCGCCGCAGCAGCGGAATTAAAATCAGCATCGCCACGCCGACGCCCGTCGCCCCCCAGCCCAGCGCGCTGAAGATTTCGCTGTAGCCGGGGTTGGTTTGCAGCGGCGTGCTGCCGCTGTTTTCCGGCATCAGGCCGGAGACGTAGCCCGCCAGCACCGAGGCGACGCCGGTCACCATCATCCAGCAGCCCATCATCACGCCCTGATAGCGCGGCGGCGCCAGCTTGCCGATCATGGCGTAGCCGATCGGCGAGATCATCAATTCACCGATGCTTTGCAGCACATAGCTAATAACGATCCATTTGAATGCCACCAGCCCGTCGCCGCCCGCCATACTGATACCCAGCGGCAGCACCAGCATGCCCAAGCCGATGCAGAACAGCGATCCGGAGAACTGCAGCGGAATGTCGATGTTGCAACCGCGAGCGCGCAGGCGGTTGAACCACCAGGCCAGCAGCGGGCCGCCCACCACGATCACCAGCGTGTTGATGTTCTGGATCCACTGCGGTGCCACCTGAATGCCGTAAACGTTCAGGTTGATGTTGTGCTCGGAGAACAGCATCAGCCCCATCGGCGCCAGCTGGTACAGCGCCCAGAACACCAGCGAGCCCAGCGCCAGGATCAGATAGGCCGCCATCCTGCGGCGCTCATCGCGCGGGTGGTGGCGCAGCGTCACCACGCACAGCATCAGGAAGATCAGCGCGCCGAGCACGATCACGAAGTGGCCGCTGAACTCGGCGTGGGTCAGCATCACGCGGATGATCGGCACCAGCGCCACCAGCACCGCCAGCCCGACCAGCATGCGCCAACGGTATTGGCTGCGGCTGGCGTCGTGCAGCGGGGTATTGAGATCCGCCAGAATGCGCCAGCGGCAGACGGCGACGATGATCGCCGCCGCGTTGCCCAGCGTGGCGAACAGGAACAGCGCGCGGTAGTTTTCCGTCAGTTGGAAATACCCGGCGACGGTAAAGCCGACGAAGAACCCGAGGTTCATACCGGCGTAGTTCCACAGGAACGCCGATTCGCGCCGATCATCGTCCGGCTTGAAACGCTGGGTGAGCATCATATTGATGCAGGTGACGTTGAGGCCGCTGCCGGTCAGGAACATCGCCAGCCCCCAGTACAGCCCCCACACGCCCGCGACGGCAATCAGCGCGCAGCCGATCACCTGCAGCACCATGCCGAGCACGAACAGGTTGCGGTTGCTGAGGAATCGGCCGCCGAGGTAGCCGCCGAACATGTGCAGGCCATAGTTGAAGGCGCCGAATACGCCCATCATGGCGTTGGCGTTGCTTTCGTTGAAGCCCAGCCGCTTGGTGGCGTACAGCACCAGCGTAGAGTAAAGCACGGCGAAGCCCAGCGTGGCGAAGATCTGGATGAAGAATAGCGCCCCCGCACCGGGGGGAATGGCATGGCGCGCTTGCGGCGCCGGCATGGCATCTGAAGGAGTCAAAACGAACCTCTACTGCATTATTATGTAATGAGTCTGTCCCTGTCTGCGATATCGCCGGCCTGTCACCCGGCAATCTGCGCGGCGCCGTGATGTTCCTTGCCAAAAACGCCGCACCAGCATGATTCCATTTAGCGACACATCTGACTAATAATCCAGTATTAATGCATATAACAGCAAACAACCCAATCTCATTGGCGATATATTGAGCTATCTGTGCAGAAAAAAGTCAAACAATCGTCTTTCATGGATTCCAACCGCTGCCTGCCCCGCCCGCCGGCGACCGCGAGTGGGAATATCGTTCGGTAAATCAGCAAATTGCTGCAAGTTTGGCTAAACGGTCATGAGAATGAAATAAGAGGGTTGACGCTGGGATCAGATTCTCCTACATTAGCGCCCGTCGACAGCGCAAAGCGTTTTCGACAACAAAACGGTGAGGTGTCTGAGTGGCTGAAGGAGCACGCCTGGAAAGTGTGTATACGCGAAAGTGTATCGAGGGTTCGAATCCCTCTCTCACCGCCAAATTCAAAGAGAAAGCTTGGATTCGCGTCCAGGCTTTTTTTTTGCATGGTGCACCGCCGAGAGGGGCGAGAAGCCTCGACAGGGTTCGACAAAACGCCTGCGTTTTGGACCGCCAACGGCGGCCCGCAGGGTGCACCGTCGAGAGGGGTGTGCTCAGCGCATCTCCCCCCTCTGCGACCGCGATTCTCATTTCCGCCTGTTATCCCCGAACCTTACCGCTGATTTTCTCGCCCATTCATGACATCTGCCCTGCCGTTCGCCGCAGTTTTCAGCAAAGTGCGCACGGCTTGAGCGGACAAACAAAAACACAGAAATTATTCTTGACCGGATCGGCCCCACTCCCTATAGTAGCGCCCCGTTGCAGCGATGATTTCGCAACAAAAAAATATGGTGAGGTGTCCGAGTGGCTGAAGGAGCACGCCTGGAAAGTGTGTATACGCGAAAGTGTATCGAGGGTTCGAATCCCTCCCTCACCGCCATATTCTAACGAGAAAGCCTGAGCGAAAGTTCAGGCTTTTTTGTATGCATAGCGCACTGGCCGCGAGGGTGAGAGCCCTCGACAGGGTTCGACAAAACGCCTGCGTTTTGGACCGCCAACGGCGGCCCGCAGGGTGAGCGCAGCGAATCAATCCCTCCCTCACCGCCACACAAAAAAGCCCGAACGCAAATTCAGGCTTTTTTATCCCCACGGCCCAACCGCTCAGTGGTGCGTGCGCCCCATAGACGCCGGCTGCGCCAACGCGCGGCGCCAGTCGCCCGGCGTTTGGCCAAACTGGCGTTTGAAGCTGCGGTTGAACGACTGCTGCGAATCGAAGCCGAGCGAAATCGCCACGCTGACGATAGGCTCGCCGCTGTTGGCCAGGCGCTCCGCCGACACTTTCAGTTTTTGCATGCGGATATACTCCCCCAGCGCGTAGCCGGTCTGGCGTTTGAACATGCGCTGCAGGTGCCATTTGGAATAGCCCGCGCGGTCCGCCACAGTGTTGATATCCAGTTTCTCTTCCAGATTGTTGTCGATCCACGCCTTCAAATCGGTAATAAAGCCCGTAGTGTTCATGCTGATGCTCCCATCATTCGGCAGGGTCACCCTCTGCCCGATGCACATACGTTGCAACAGTTTCGCTTTAAATGCAATTTTTATTATTGCATTTACCAGAAAGCCGCCACTATACTCCACCCAATTAATGTAACCGATATTGATACATTAATGTGACACCAATGTGTTTCAAAACCTAACGCTGCGCCGCTGCTGGGCGCAGCCGCCCCCTCACCGCACGCCGGCGCAGGGGCGAATCCCGGAGAACAGGGCCGGGTATGGGGCCTGACCGCGCTTACTTATCGGAATAAAAATAATGGCAAATCAACCAAACTCATCGTTCAACGCCGGCGGCCGCACGCGCGCCGTCGCTCTGGGCCAGCGGCTCTCCGGGGTGGCGCTGCTGGCCACTCTGCTCGCCGGGTGCGACAACAGCGTCGCGCACAACGCCCCGCCACCGCCGCCGGTGGTCAGCGCCGCCAGCGTGGTGGTCAAGCCGATCAGCCAATGGGATGCCTTCAACGGCCGGGTCGAAGCGGTGCAAAGCGTGCAACTGCGCCCACGGGTCTCCGGCTACATCGAACGGGTCAACTACACCGAAGGCGATGAGGTGAAGAAAGGTCAGGTGCTGTTCACCATCGACGATCGTACCTACCGCGCCGCGCGCGAACAGGCGCAGGCCGAGCTGGTGCGGGCACGCAACCAGGCCGCCCTGGCGCGCAGCGAATCCTCGCGCACCGAGAAACTGATCGGCACTCAGGCCATCTCTCAG
The DNA here is from genome assembly GCF_024160145.1 of Serratia nevei. Classification (GTDB taxonomy): domain Bacteria; phylum Pseudomonadota; class Gammaproteobacteria; order Enterobacterales; family Enterobacteriaceae; genus Serratia; species Serratia nevei_A. Next base: position 22,832 of record NZ_JAMYWQ010000040.1, on the reverse strand, counting down.
GAAGTCTGGGAGCAGCGCCGGTCGTCCGCCGCGCAGGCGCAAAGCAACGTGCTGGCGGCGCAGGCCCAGCTCGACATGGCGCAGCTGAATCTCGACTTTACCCGCGTTACCGCGCCGATTGACGGGCGCGCCAGCCGCGCAATGATCACCGCCGGCAACCTGGTCACCGCCGGCGACAGCGCCAGCGTGCTGACGACGCTGGTGTCGCTCGACAAGGTCTACGTCTATTTCGACGTGGATGAAGCCACCTTCCTGCGCTATCAGCAGCAGGGCCGGCACGACGCGCGCCTGCCGGTGAAGGTCGGCCTGGTGGGCGAAGACGGCACCCCGCATCAGGGTCTGGTGGATTTCACCGATAACCAGCTGAACGCCGGGACCGGCACCATCCGCATGCGCGCCCTGCTCGACAACCGCGAGCGCCGCTTCACGCCGGGGCTGTTCGCCCGCGTGCAGATGCCCGGCAGCGCCGAGTTCAACGCCATGCTGATCGACGATAAAGCGGTGATGACCGACCAAAACCGCAAGTTCGTTTACATCGTCGATAAAGACGGCAAGGCGCAGCGCCGCGACATCGACGTGGGCCGCATGGCCGAAGGATTGCGCATCGTGCAGCAAGGGTTGGCAAACGGCGATCGGGTGATCGTCGACGGCATGCAGAAAGTGTTTATGCCGGGCATGCCGGTCGACGCGAAAGCCGTCGCCATGAACCCTATCGCTTCCGCACTCAATTAAGCTCCCAGCAGAGACTTCTGACCCATGGACTTTTCCCGTTTTTTCATCGACCGGCCGATCTTTGCCGCGGTGCTGTCGATCCTGATTTTTGTCGCCGGAGCGATCGCCATCCCGCTGCTGCCGATCAGCGAGTACCCGGACGTGGTGCCGCCCAGCGTGCAGGTGCGCGCCGAATACCCGGGCGCCAACCCGAAAGAGATCGCTGAAACGGTGGCCACGCCGCTGGAGGAAGCGATCAACGGCGTCGAAAACATGATGTACATGAAATCGGTCGCCGGTTCCGACGGCGTACTGGTGACCACCGTCACCTTCCGCCCCGGTACCGATCCCGATCAGGCGCAGGTGCAGGTGCAAAACCGCGTGGCGCAGGCCGAAGCGCGCCTGCCGGAAGACGTGCGCCGCCAGGGCATCACCACACAGAAGCAGTCCCCGGCGCTGACGCTGGTGGTGCATCTGGTCTCGCCTTCCGGCAAGTACGATTCGCTGTACCTGCGCAACTACGCCACCCTGAAGGTCAAGGATGAGCTGGCCCGCCTGCCGGGCGTCGGCCAGGTGCAGATCTTCGGCGCCGGTGAGTATGCGATGCGCATCTGGCTCGATCCGAACAAGGTCGCCGCGCGTGGCCTGACCGCCTCCGACGTGGTGAGCGCCATGCAGGAACAGAACGTGCAGGTCTCCGCCGGCCAGCTCGGCGCGGAGCCGATGCCGACGCGCAGCGACTATCTGCTGTCGATCAACGCCCAGGGTCGTCTGCAAACCGAAGAAGAGTTCGGCAACATTATCCTCAAGAGCGGCGACAACGGCGAGATCGTGCGGCTGCGCGACGTGGCGCGCATCGAAATGGGCTCCGGCAGCTACGCGCTGCGCGCCCAGCTCAATAACAAGGATGCGGTCGGTATCGGTATCTTCCAGTCGCCGGGCGCCAACGCCATCGAACTGTCGGACGCGGTGCGCGGCAAGATGGCCGAGCTGGCGACCCGCTTCCCGGACGGCATGAGCTGGAAATCACCTTACGATCCGACGGTGTTCGTGCGCGATTCGATCCGCGCGGTGGTGGATACCCTGCTGGAAGCGGTGATCCTGGTGGTGCTGGTGGTCATTCTGTTCCTGCAGACCTGGCGCGCCTCGATCATACCGCTGCTGGCGGTCCCGATCTCCGTGGTCGGCACCTTTGCCGCGCTGTATATGCTGGGCTTCTCGCTCAATACCCTCAGCCTGTTCGGGCTGGTGCTGGCAATCGGCATCGTGGTGGATGACGCCATCGTGGTGGTGGAAAACGTCGAGCGTAATATCGAAGAAGGGCTGTCGCCGCTGGCGGCGGCGCACCAGGCGATGCGCGAGGTCTCCGGCCCGATCATCGCCATCGCCGTGGTGCTGTGTGCGGTGTTCGTGCCGATGGCGTTCCTCTCCGGCGTTACCGGCCAGTTCTACAAGCAGTTCGCCGTCACCATCGCCATCTCGACGGTGATCTCCGCCATCAACTCGCTGACCCTGTCGCCGGCGCTGGCGGCGCGCTTGCTTAAACCGCACGGCGCGCCGAAAGATCTGCCGTCACGCCTTATAGACCGGCTGTTCGGCTGGCTGTTCCGGCCGTTCAACCGCTTCTTCGCCAGCGGCTCGCAACGCTATCAGCGCGGCGTCTCCCGCGTACTGGGCCGGCGCGGCGCGGTGTTCGTCGTCTACCTGCTGCTGCTGGCCGCCGCCGGCGTGATGTTCAAGACCGTGCCCGGCGGCTTTATCCCGACGCAGGACAAGCTGTACCTGATCGGCGGCGTGAAAATGCCGGAAGGCGCCTCGCTGGAACGCACCGATGCGGTGATCCGCAAGATGAGCGCCATCGGCCTGAGCGTAGACGGCGTCACCGATGCGGTGGCCTTCCCCGGCCTGAATGCGCTGCAGTTCACCAACACGCCGAATACCGGCACGGTGTTCTTCGCGCTGGAGTCGTTGAGTACCCGTACCCGCACCGCGGCGCAGATCAACGCCGAGATCAACGCGCGCATTTCACAGATTCAGGAAGGCTTCGCCTTCTCAATCATGCCGCCGCCGATCCTCGGCATCGGCCAGGGCTCCGGCTATTCGCTGTATGTGCAGGATCGCGCCGGGCTGGGCTACGGCGCGTTGCAAACGGCGATCAACACCCTGTCCGGCGCCATTATGCAAACGCCGGGCATGGGGTTCCCGATCTCCTCGTATCAGGCCAACGTGCCGCAGCTGGACGCCAAAATCGATCGCGACAAGGCCAAGGCGCAAGGAGTGCCGCTCAATGCGCTGTTCAGCACGCTGCAGACCTACCTCGGTTCGTCTTACATCAACGACTTCAACCGCTACGGCCGCACCTGGAAGGTGATGGCGCAGGCCGACGGCCAGTTCCGCGACAGCGTGGAGGACATCGCCAACCTGCGCACCCGCAACGACAAGGGCGAAATGGTGCCGATCGGCAGCATGGTCAGCATCGGCACCACCTACGGCCCGGATCCGGTGATCCGCTATAACGGCTTCCCGGCGGCGGACCTGATCGGCGACGCCGATCCGCGCGTGCTCTCCTCTACCCAGGCGATGGGCGCGCTGACGCAGATGGCCGGCAAGCTGCTGCCGAACGGCATGAACATCCAGTGGACCGATCTGAGCTACCAACAATCGACCCAGGGCAACGCCGCGCTGGTGGTGTTCCCGGTGGCGGTGCTGCTGGCGTTCCTCGCGCTGGCGGCGCTGTATGAGAGCTGGACGCTGCCGCTGGCGGTGATCCTGATCGTACCGATGACCATGCTGTCGGCGCTGTTCGGCGTGTGGCTGACCGGCGGCAACAACAACGTGTTCGTGCAGGTCGGGCTGGTCGTTCTGATGGGGCTGGCCTGCAAGAACGCCATTCTGATCGTCGAGTTCGCCCGCGAGCTGGAAATGCAGGGCAAAGGCATCGTCGAGGCGGCGCTGGAGGCCTGTCGCCTGCGGTTGCGGCCGATCGTGATGACCTCCATCGCCTTCATCGCCGGCACCATCCCACTGATCCTCGGCCACGGGGCCGGCGCCGAGGTGCGTGGCGTCACCGGCATCACGGTGTTCTCCGGCATGTTGGGGGTCACCCTGTTCGGGCTGTTCCTGACGCCGGTGTTCTACGTCACCCTGCGGCGCCTGGTGGCGCGTAAAGCGCAGCCGCAGACGGCGTAATCATCGTCTTAACATGCAAAAGGTCGGGCAATGCCCGACCTTTTTTAATGCATGCGAATCGCGATTATTTACCGGCGGCTTCGGCCTCTTGCTCGGCGGCGTATTCCGCGCAGGCGCGCTTGTCGCCCCGCTCCAGTTCGGCCAGCGAATCGGCCACGGTGTGGCGCGCCAGCACCGCAAGCGAGGCCTGCTCGGCCTCGTTCACCACCGATTTGAAATACCAGCAGGCGTTGGCGCTTACCAGGCAGCGGGCCGGCACTTCAGGGCGCGAAGCCCAGATGCGCTTGTCGTCGATCACCGCCAGATAGATATCCCGCAGGGTGATCTCTTCCGCCGGGCGGCCGAGGTGGATAGAGCCGTTTCGGCCGAGGGTGGAAACGATGATGCCGTCTTTGGTCAGCGGGACCATCAGTTTGCGGATAAAGCTGGGGTTGGCTTCCAGAGTGGCGGCGAGCGTGGCGCTCGTCGAACGCATGCCCTGCTTCTCAGCTACGGCGACGCTAAGGACCATTTGCAACGCTGTCGGAAAGCGAAAATCTAACATGTCGTTATCTCTGCGAGACGAAATACTCGGGTTTGACCGGTGTGGCGATTGGCGCCGATAACACCGCTTTATCGCACAATAATATAACAAACGCGGGGGCTTTTTTGAAGGTTTGCCCGGTGATATCGCACGCAGACATTAGAACGATCGCAAATTTTTGGGCAGGCAGAAAACAGAAACCCGCGTCAATGTTAACGCCGCTCGCTTAACCGGGTTAAACGATCAGAACTAACACTGCCCGCGGGCTTAATTCGAATGTGGCGATCAGGCTCTGTTCAGCACCAGCTGGCCGTTTTTATCCAACGGGATTTGCGTGCCCGGATCGTGATCCATGCGGATCTTGCCCTGCTGATTGCCGATCTTGTAGGTCACGTCATAACCCAGCATTTTCTGAGACTTGTCGTAGACCGTTTTGCAACGCTGCTGAACGCTGGTGCTGACGTCGTTGTTTTGCATCGCCCCTTGCACCTGGTTGCCGGCATAGCCGCCGCCCAGCGCGCCGACCACGGTCGCCACGTCGCGCCCGCGACCGCCGCCGAACTGGTGGCCGATCACGCCGCCCGCCACTGCGCCCAGCACAGACCCGGCGATGCGGTTTTCATCCTGCACCGGCGCACGGTGCGTAACGGTGACGTTGCGGCATTCCTGACGCGGCGTTTTGATGGTTTCTTTAATCGGCGTTGCGGCGAGCACCTGCGCGTACTGCGGACCGGCAGAAAAGACGTCCAGGCTGGCTACCGCGGCAATCCCCAGAGCGGCAGCGATACCAATCCCAACACCGGCTAACATTGACTTGTTCACAGGAAACCTCCTGAAAGTGTTACCACGCATTTTGTCCGGGGTCTGTGACCGGCTGCACCGCGCTTATTATTTTGCGCATGGGCGGCTTGCGGTATCCCGGTTTACGGCGTGCGCGACGCGCCGTCTGTAAACGAGGTAAAGTCTGCACAATGATCTGAGGAGCCGCAATAAGACAAGGGGACCAAAAATGCGGGAAAACGGCCATTTCACCGCTGTTTAGGAGGAATCTTAAGATTTTTACCCATACCGACGACAGCTTATGCTGAAGAATCAAGCAACCTCCGCCGATCGCCTCGCGCCGCCATAAAAAAACCCGCGCGGGCGAACCGGCGCGGGTTGGTCGACAAAGGCAGGATCAGTGCATCTTCAGACGCGGGCGGATCACCCGGTTGATGCCGCCTACCAGCATCATCAGGCCGGTTTTGATGTAGCCGTGCAGCGCCACCTGGTGCATGCGATACAGCGAGATGTAAACGAAGCGCGCGATGCGCCCTTCCACCATCATCGAGCCGCGCATCAGGTTGCCCATCAGGCTGCCGACGGTGCTGAAGCGCGACAGCGAGACCAGCGAACCGTGGTCTTTATACACGTATGGCTTCAGCGTCTGGCCGTTCATCAGCGCCAGGATATTGGTGGCGCAGCGCGAGGCCATCTGGTGTGCCGACTGGGCGCGCGGCGGCACGAAACCGCCGCCCTCTTTCGGGCAGGAGGCGCAGTCGCCGATGGCGAAGATGTTCGGATCGCGCGTGGTCTGCAGCGTCGGCTCCACCACCAGCTGGTTGATGCGGTTGGTTTCCAGGCCGCCGATGTCCTTCATGAAGTCCGGCGCCTTGATGCCGGCCGCCCACACCATCAGATCGGCGTCGATGAACTCGCCGCCCTTGGTGTTCAGGCCTTTGGCATCGGCGCTGGTCACCATGGTGTTGGTCAGCACGCGCACGCCCAGTTTGATCAGCTCCTGGTGCGCCGCAGCGGAAATACGCGGCGGCAGCGCCGGCAGAATGCGCTCGCCGGCTTCCACCAGCGTCACGTTCAATGCGCTGTTGTCCAGGCCTTCGAAACCGTAGCTGTGCAGCTGCTTCACCGCGTTGTGCAGTTCGGCGGACAGCTCAACGCCGGTGGCGCCGCCGCCGACGATGGCGATGTTGACCCGCTCTTTTTGCCCCGGCTGCGCCGAGAACTTCAGGAACAGGTTGAGCATTTCGTTGTGGAAGCGACGCGCCTGATGCGGGTTATCCAGGAAGATGCAGTGCTCTTTCACGCCCGGCGTACCGAAATCGTTTGAGGTGCTGCCCAGCGCCATCACCAGGATGTCGTACGGCAATTCGCGCGCCGGCACCAGCTCGCCGCCCTGCTCGTCGCAGATCTGCGCCAGCTGCAGCGTTTGCGTCTCGCGGTTGATGTTGGTCAACGACCCCAGCTGGAAGCTGAAATGGTGATTGCGCGCGTGCGCCAGGTAGCTGAGCGCGTCCACGCCGTCATCGAGGGAACCGGTCGCCACTTCGTGCAACAGCGGTTTCCACAAATGGCTGTGGTTGCGATCCACCAGCGTGATCTCCGCTTTGTTCTTGCGGCCAAGTTTATGGCCCAGGCTGGTCGCCAGCTCCAAGCCACCGGCGCCGCCGCCAACAATAACGATTTTCTTCTTTGGCGTTGTCAAAATAACCCCCTAAATGTGAACCATTTGTTATTCCAGGGTAAATAAATAATATCCTTAGAATACATAGGGTTCGCTTAAAATAAATCGGCTCTCTAAGGCCAGAATAACATGCGAGGTTATTTGGTCATACCAAAATTGACGTACATCAAATTTTTTTGGTTAAAGGCTGGACGCGGGGATTTTTTGGGGATTGTGATTCAAATAGTTAGCGCTGAGTCACAGTTTTAAATTTTGCCGATTGCCACCAAAAACTTTACCTTGGCGTACAAAAAAGCCGCACTTTCCGTCGATGCAAAACGGTGGGCGCGGCTCGCGGCAGCGTTATGAAACTGTTAACCCAGCGCCTTGAACGCCTTGATCCGCTGCAGGTGGGGTGAGATGTTTTTGAACTTGTGCGTCTGCTGTTCATCCCAGACGATTTCGTAGTAGTGATGCAGCAATTCGGCGCTGCGCCGGTTATCCAGCACCTCGTCGTGCCGCGACAGCACCACCAGACAGCGGTCGCGGTTCTTCTCGCGGAAATCCTCCACGCACTTGGTGGCGATATCGCGATACTCTTCCGGCCGGTCTATCTTGCCGTGCATGTGCTCTTCCGGGTACAGATTGGGGTTGAACATCGCCTGGCGAATGCCGCACAGGAAACCGATGCGCTCCGCCCAGAAGCCGCCGAGGCCGACCCCGCAGATCAACGGGTACGCGTCGCCGCCCTGCTGCACCGCCTTGTCCACCTCTTTCAACAGATGCTGCATGTCGTGACGCGGATGCAGCGTGCTGTAGCTGATGAAGCGCACGTCCGGATCGATAAACTGCAGCTGTAACACCTTTTCATGATTGCCGGGACTGGTGGAATCGAAGCCGTGCAAATAGATAATCATGTGGATCCTCGCAACAAGCCAAGGGCCGCGGGCGCGGCCCTCATCATTTCCGCTCTGCGCCGCGATGCGGCGCCTGGACTCACCCTTGCGAACGCTGCTTGTGCTCCTCCCAGCGTTCGCTCAGCGCGCTGAGCGCCTTGTGCGCCTGCTGCCAGCGCTCGGAGGCGCGCAGTTCCTGACGGGTGAACTGACCGCGATGATATAACCGCTTCACCTTCTCTGCTTTGACCGGGGACAGGTTATCCAGCACGCTGACCGCACCTTCGCGGTGGTTGCACACCAGGATCATGTCGCAACCGGCATCGAGCGCCGCCTGGCCGCGCTCGGCGTAGCTGCCCATGATGGCGGCGCCTTCCATCGACAGATCGTCGGAGAAAATCACGCCGTCGAAGCCCAGTTCCTGCCGCAGGATCTGCTGCAGCCAGTAAGGCGAGCCGCTGGCCGGACGCGGGTCCGCTTCAGTATAGATGACGTGGGCCGGCATGACGGCGTCCAACAGTCGGCGGTTGATCAGCTCGCGGAAGATCGCCATGTCGTGCTCGCGGATCTGCGCCAGCGGCCGCGGATCGCGCGGGGTTTCCTTGTGCGAATCGGCGCTGACGGCGCCGTGCCCCGGGAAGTGTTTACCGGTGGTTTTCATGCCGGCGCTGTGCATGCCGAGGATAAAGCGTTCCGCCATCGCCAGTGCCTGCTGCGGATCGCTGTGGAACGAACGCTCGCCGATCGCCGCGCTGCCGTGGCCAATGTCCAGCACCGGCGCGAAGCTGATGTCGATATCCTGCGCGATCATCTCCGCCGCCATCAGCCAGCCGGCCTCCTGCGCCAGCCGGCCGCCTTCCTGCGCATCGTGCAGCGCGGCGAACGACTGCGCCGCCGGCAGGCGGGTGAAGCCCTCGCGGAAGCGCTGTACGCGCCCGCCCTCCTGATCCACCGCCACCACCAGCCGATCGTGCGAGGCGGCGCGGATCTGGCGCACCAGCTCACGCAGCTGCTCCGCATCGTGGAAGTTGCGGGTAAACAGGATCAATCCGCCAACCAGCGGGTGTTTCAAAATTTCGCGTTCTTCTGCATCCAGCTCGTAGCCGGCGACATCTAGCATTACTGGGCCCACGGGCACCTCACTTCATGATTGTTCGTTCAGAATTCGGATGATGATAAACAAAGTCGCCGGCGCACCGCCGCGCCCCAGCGCAAAAATTCGGCATCGCCGCTCTGCTGCCAGCGAACTTCGAACCACAGCAGCATCAGATAATCCACCCACAGCAGCCAGCGGCGCACCTGCGCCTGCAGCCGGGCGACGTCGTGATAGCCCTGGCGCGCGTAGTGCTGCAAAAAGCGCTGCTGCTGCTCGGCCGGCCAACCGTTGCCGCGAAACAGCGCGGCGATATCCAGCGCCACGTCGCCGTCGGCGGCATATTCCCAGTCGATCAGCCGCAGCCCTTCGCCGGTGGCGAGCAGATTGCCTGGGTGGATGTCCATGTGCAGCGGCGCCAGGCGCAGCGGCCGTGGTAAGGCGCTGCGTAAAAAATGGCGCTGCAGGCGCAGCCAGGCAGGAGTTAAACGCCGCCTATCCAGCTGCGGCCAGTAGCGGAGGAACTGCCGCCGCAGATCCAGCCGATAACCGCTGAGCGGCCGCCGATGCAGTTCCGCCGCCATCGCCGCCAGTTCGCCGCGCTGATTCAGCGCCGCAAACCCGGCATCTGTGATAACGTCACCTTCGAGCCATTCAAGGATAAGCCACTGATTATTTTGTGCGAAAACCCGTGGCCCCAGCCCCGATGCGCAGCGGCGCAAGACCTGCGCCTCCCGCCGCCGGCTCACGCCCAACGCGCGTTTTTCCGCACTCTGCTGCCGCGCCAACAGCGTGATGCCCGAGCCGTCGATGCGCCAGCTCTCGCCTGTCAGCCCCTGCACCGGGCTGAAATGACAACCGGCGGTATTCACCGCCGGCAGTCTGGTTTCTATCCATCGTCGCAGCGCGGCCTCAGCGTTTAACGTCGCCATTGCCCGACCAGACGATCTCGCCGGTTTGCACCAGCATCAGCTGCATGTCCAGCGCCGGCGACTTCACGTCACCGCTGACGTCGCTGTACAGCACGTACTGCGCGCCAACGATGCGCGCCAGGCCAATCGCCTTGCTGCGCGAACCGAAGCTGTCATCCGCCGACAGGCCCAGCGTTTGTCGGGCGCTGGTCAGCTTCGCTTCCGGCACCACGCTGAAGGTGGAGTTCGACGCCAGCGCCTTGTACAGCGCCGCGGTGGCTTTGCCCATCTGCAACGAACCGTTGGTGTTGTTTTTGACGCTGTCTAGCAGCAGCACGCTGCCGGCCGTAACGCCATCGGCCTTCAGCATCTGATTAACCAGCGGCTGAACGCTGCCCAGCCAATCGAGCTGCTGGATTTTCGGCGGCTGCGGCACCGGCTCGGTGGTTGGCGGCTGTGGCTGCTCTACCGGCGGTGTTGGCTGTTCCGGCTCGACGGTCACCGGCGGCAGCGGCCGATCCGGCTCAGGCGGGCGCGACAGGCAACCGCTCAGGGTCAATGCGGCCAGCGCCACTAACACGTACTTTTTCATGCTTTTTCTCCAAACCTGGCAAGCGCTTACAGGTACAGATACAGACGCGCGCTTTTAGCGTCCAGATTGCCGTTAATCGAGTAGATTTTGGCGTCCGAGTCGGGCGCCACGACGATCTCGCGCGGTTTCTCGAAGGGGCGAATATCCAGCCCCTGCGCGTCGTACCAATAGAAACGGTAATGCACGGTGACCGGCGTCGATTGGCTGTTGTTGAGCACCGAGGCCGCCATCACCCGCCCGGAGGCACTTGAAATCGAGGGCGTATCGGCCAAAATGCCGGCGGTCAGCACCGAAGGATCCATCACCACCGTTTGGCCCTGGTTGACCGCGATGCCGGCCGGCGAACTGCACCCCATCAGCAACGCAACGGGCAGCGCCAACGCCATCAGACCACGCAGAGTTTTTTTACCGCGCATGATTTCCTCGCTTAGCGTGACAACAGTGGCCCCAGCGAGCGGCCACCGACCAGGTGCATATGAATATGATAGACCTCCTGACCGGCGTGGCGGTTGCAGTTGACGATCAGGCGGTAGCCATCCTCGGCGATGCCTTCCTGTTCGGCGATCTTCGCCGCGGCGGTGATCATGCGGCCCAGCGCGGCTTCATGCTCAACGGTCACGTCGTTGACGGTTGGGATCAGCACGTTGGGAACGATCAGCACGTGGGTGGGTGCCTGGGGGGAGATGTCACGGAAAGCGGTGACCAGTTCATCCTGGTAAACCACATCAGCAGGGATTTCGCGGCGGATAATTTTACTGAAAATCGTTTCTTCGGCCATCTGGCGTTCCTTGTTTTACACAATTAGCTGTACGCAGTATGAGTGACAAATTCTACTGCTTTCAACCTGATTGCGCACTTTCCGCGTCGAGTGATGCAGATTCGCGCAGGCCGCCGCCCCGCTTGTGCATCTTTTCACTTTGGTTATTCACTATTGTTGCTTTACTTGCCTCGCGCAGCCGCCAATAGTAACTCCATGATTAACAAAGGATAGAGGGTGCTATGCCACTGAGAACTTCAGCGCTGTGCGCGCTGTTGCTGAGCGCTGCCGTTCAGGCCGCCCCGGCAGGCGGTATCGATCTGCAGGCTAACCGACAACCGATACGCGCACAGCAGAATCCCGCTGCTATCGCACTGATTCCGGCGGACTTTCACTTCGCGGTGCCCGGCAAGCTGACGGTGGCGGTGGCGTTCGAGAACTCCCCGCCGCTGGCGCTATTCGCCGAGGACAATAAAACGCTGATCGGCAGCGATCCCGACATCGCCCGCCTGGTGGCCGACAGCCTCGGGCTGGAACTAAACCTGGTGCCCACCTCCTGGGAGGATTGGCCATTGGGCATCAGCGCCGGCAAATACGATGCGGCGATCTTCAACATCGCCGTCACCAAACAGCGCAAGACCAAATTCGACTTCGCGACCTATCGGGTGGACACGCTGGGCTTTTACGTCAAATCCACCAGCAACATCACCTCGATCAACCGGCCGCAGGACGTCGCCGGGCTACGGATCATCGTCGGATCCGGCACCAATCAGGAAAACATACTGCTGGGATGGGATAAGCAAAACCGCGCCGCCGGGTTAGCGCCGGTGCAGCCGATCTACGTGACCGACGACGCCACCACCAACCTGAGCATTCAGTCCGGGCGCGCTGACGCGTTCTTCGGCCCCCACTCCGCCGGCGCCTACAAGGCGGCGCTGACCGGCAAGACCAAAATGGTCGGCATCGGCCCCAGCGTGGCCTACGTGGCGGTTACCAGCAAGAAAGGCAATGGGCTGGTGAACGCCATCAACGCCGCCATCAATGGCGCGATCGTCAGCGGCGAATACGCGCAGGTGCTGGAGCGCTGGGGCGAAGGCGACGAAAAGGTCGAACGCTCCACCATCAACCCCCCGGGCATCGGCGACTAGCCGCCGATCAGCTGCGGCGCATGCCGGCGCATCCACTCGGCCAGCGAGTCGAGCGTCGGCCGCAGCAACTTGCCCAGCGCGGTGACCTGATACTCCACCCGCGGCGGCACTTCGGGAAACACCCGCCGCGTCACCAGGCCACGCTGCTCGAACAGCCGCAGCTGGCGCGTCAGCTCTTTCTGCGCAATGGGCGCCACCGCCCGCTGCAGCTCGCTGAATCGCACCGGGCCGTCGATCACGATCAGCCGGTACAGGATCGGTATCGCCCACTTGCCCGACACCAGATTGACGAAGTCCACCATCGGGCAGGGTTCGCCCGGCGTCGGCAACGCCGCCAAATTATTTTCCGCCGCTGATGGCGCTTGCGCCGTCATTTCATCCCACCTCGCCCTTTAGTATCCAAAAGGTGCCTACTATGCAAAAGGAACCATAGCGCAAATAATGCCGCAACTGACGCGAAAGAGGAATCGGTTATGTCACGACTGCAAGGCAAATACGCATTGATTACCGGCGGCACCAGCGGCATCGGGCTGGAAACCGCCCGCCAGTTCATCGCCGAGGGCGCGACGGTGGCGATCACCGGGCGCAGCCAAAGCGCCCTGGACGCGGCGGGCCAGGCATTGGCGGGCAAGGCGCTGTTGCTGCTGAGCGACGCCGGCGATATCCCGCAGCAGCGCGAACTGGCGCAGCGGCTGGGGCAACGGTGGCCGCGGCTGGACGTGCTGTACATCAACGCCGGCGACGTTACGCATCGCCCGCTGCAGGAGTGGGATGAGCAGAGCTATCAGCGGCTGATGGACATCAACCTGAAAGGGCCGTTCTTCCTGATCCAGGCGCTGTTGCCACTGCTGGCCAACCCTTCTTCGGTGATCCTGTGCGGTTCGGTCAGCGCCCATATCGGCCTGCCGCAGAGCAGTGCCTACGCCGCCAGCAAAGCCGGCTTGCTGTCGCTGGCCAGAACGCTGTCCGGTGAGCTGCACGCGCGCGGCATTCGCCTTAACGGCCTCAGCCCCGGCCCGACCGAAACCCCGGCGTTGGGTAAACTGGGGTTGGCAGAAGCGGATGAGCAGGCATTGCGCGACGATATCCGCGCGCTGGTGCCGATCGGCCGCATGGGCAGCGCGCTGGAGCTGGCCAAAGCGGCGGTGTTCCTGGCAGCGGACGAGTCGGCGTTTATGGTCGGCGCCGAGCTGCAGATGGACGGCGGCGTGGGGAATTTATAATTTAGCGAATCGGCCGCGCATTGCGCGGCCCATAAGATCACCCCAGCCCTGGGATCTCGACGCCGAAGGTCTGCAACAGCAGCACCATGTTGAGCAGCACGATCACCACCGTGCCGACCACCGCCGCCAGGCTGGTCCAGCGGCCATTGGCGAACTCGCCCATGATGTCGCGGCGGCGGGTGAACATCACCAGCGCAATCATCGGCGCCGGCAGCGCCAGGCTCAACACCACCTGGCTGTAGACCAGCGCGTCGGTGGCGTTGACGCCCATGGCCACCACGATAAACGCCGGCACCATGGTGACCAGGCGGCGCACCCACACCGGGATGCGGAAACCGACAAAGCCCTGCATGATCATTTGCCCGGCCATGGTGCCCACCACCGAGCTGGAAATGCCGGAGGCGATCAGCGAAGCGAGGAAGATGCCGGCAGCAGCGGCGCCGAACAGCGGCGTCAGCGTATGGTAGGCGGTGCCGATCTCGGCCACGTCGCTGTTACCGGCGTGGAAGGCACTCGAGGCCATGATCACCATCGCGATATTCACCAGCCCGGCGAGCGCCAACGCGATCGCCACTTCGATATTGGAAAAACGCAGCAGCTTGCGCCGCTCGCCGTTGTCGCTGGCCGGGCTGCGGTGTTGGGTCAGCCCCGAGTGCAGGAAAATGGCGTGCGGCATCACAGTGGCGCCAATAATGCCGACGGCGATGGTCAGCGCCTGCGCGTCCGGCAACTGCGGCGTCACCATGCCGATACCGGCCGCCTGCCAGTCCACCGGCACGATGAACATCTCCGCCAGGTAGCACAGCGCAATAATGCCCACCAGGGCGCCGATCATCAGCTCAACCGGGCGGAAGCCCTTCTTTTCCACCATCAACAGCGCATAGGTGATCACCGCCGTCACGCCCATCCCCGCCAACAGCGGCATATGGAACAGCAACGCCAGCGCGATCGCCCCGCCGAGAAACTCCGCCAGATCGGTGGCCATCGCCGCCACTTCGCTGAGCAGCCACATGCCGATCACTACCGGCCGTGAAAACTGATCGCGGCACATCTCCGCCAGATTGCGGTTGGTGACGATGCCGAGCTTGGCCGACAGCGCCTGAAACAGCATGGCGATCAGGTTGGCCATCACCACCACCCACAGCAAGCTGTAGCCGTATTTCGCCCCGGCCTGGATGTTGGTGGCGAAGTTACCGGGATCCATATAGGCGATAGAGGCAATCACCGCCGGGCCGGCGAACAGCAGCGGCGTAAAGCCGCCGCGCTTGCGCCCGGCAAGGGCGGCACCAATCGCGATATTGGTCCGTTCGGTTAACGATGGGGTGGTTGCCGCGTCACGCATGGATTACCCTCAATTTTTTACTGGTTATTTTTCCACCTGTCATGCTGACAATGTAGCATCGGCTACACTTTATGCAACAGGCGAAAAACACTGGCTTTGTGTAAAGATATTTCTAACTACCACAATGCGTGGCATCGAATTGATAATGTGTGCTATTTGGACTAACTTAGGGCAACCCTCCCCGCATTGCCGGGAGATGCCATTCTTATGCTTACAGGACGCCCCACGCTATGGTTACCCGCGCGCCAGATAACGCCGACCGCCACGCCCAGACCGACATGCCGGACGAGGCCGAGCACGCCCTGCGTTTTAGCCGCGCCCGCGAAGCGCAGTCCAATGCGCTGATCGAAGATTACGTTGAGCTGATCGCCGATTTGCTGCAAAGCACCCGCGAAGCCAGAACCACCGACATTGCGCGCCGCTTCGGCGTATCTCACCCGACGGCGATCAAAAATATCGCGCGGCTGAAAAGCGCCGGGCTGGTGGAATCGCGCCCCTATCGCGGAGTGTTTTTAACCGAGGAAGGCGAGCAGCTGGCGCAGAAGGTGCGCCGCCGTCACCGCATCGTGGTCGATCTGCTGATGTGCCTCGGGGTGCCGAGCGAAACCGCCGAGCTGGACAGCGAAGGGATTGAACACCATATCTCGGACGAAACGCTGGCGGTATTCGAGCATTACCTGCAGAAGCACGCCAAACCCTGACTCCCGGGCCGCTGTTAAAAGACGAAAACGACGTCAGCCTGTTTATCGCGCCCGCTTTTAAACACGATGCCAGGATGTTGGCTATCCCCGTCAACCGCCTCGGCGTGGCCGGCGCCATATTGCAGAAATTCATCAGCTACCACCTGCGCGTTGCACTGCTGGGCGATATCACTCCCTGGCTGGCGCAAAGTAACGCGCTGCAAGACTTGGTGCGTGAAGCCAATCGCGGCGAACAGGTCTGGCTCCTCCCTTCTCTCGCTGAACTTAATCAGCACCTTAGTGCCTGACGGCAGGCAACAAAAAAGGGAGGCTTTCGCCTCCCTTGGTAACTCCCCTGCCTGAATCAGTGATTACGGATGTATTCGTCCATATCGGTTTTCAGGTTGTCGGACTTGGTGCCGAAGATGGCCTGCACGCCGGAGCCCGCGACGACTACGCCGGCTGCGCCCAGTTTCTTCAGGCCCGCCTGGTCAACTTTGGACACGTCGGCCACGCTAACGCGCAGACGGGTGATGCAAGCATCCAGGTTAGTGATGTTTTCTTTACCGCCGAAGGCCTGAACCAGCGCTGCGGACATTTCGGAACCGCCCTGCGCAGTCTGCTCGGCAGCGGTGTCTTCACGGCCCGGGGTTTTCAGATCCAACTTGGCGATCAGCACGCGGAAGATGGTGTAGTACACCAGACCGTAGACGATGCCGACGATTGGGAACAGCCAGATCTTGCTGCTGTTGCCGCTCAGTACGATAAAGTCGATCAGGCCGTGCGAGAAGCTGGTGCCGTCACGCATGCCCAACAGGATGCAGATTGGGAACGCCAGACCGGCCAGGATAGCGTGGATCACGTACAGGATCGGCGCGACGAACATGAAGGAGAACTCGATCGGCTCGGTGATACCGGTCAGGAACGAGGTCAACGCGGCAGAGATCATGATGCCGCCGACTTTCGCGCGGTTTTCCGGTTTGGCCGAGTGCCAGATGGCGATGGCCGCAGCAGGCAGACCGTACATTTTGAACAGGAAGCCGCCGGACAGTTTGCCCGCGGTTGGGTCACCCGCCATGTAGCGAGGGATGTCGCCGTGGAATACCTGGCCCGCCGCGTTGGTGAATTCACCGATTTGCATTTGGAACGGTACGTTCCAGATGTGGTGCAGACCGAACGGCACCAGAGCACGCTCAACCACGCCGTAGATACCGAAGGCCACGACCGGGTTCTGATAAGCCGCCCACTGCGAGAAGGTCTGGATAGCGGTACCGATCGGCGGCCAGATGAAGGACAGCACTACGCCCAGAACGATCGCCGCCAGACCGGAAATGATCGGCACGAAACGCTTACCGGCAAAGAAGCCCAGGTATTCCGGCAGTTGAATGCGGAAGAAGCGGTTGAACATATAGGCCGCGATGGCGCCGGAGATAATCCCCCCGAGCACACCGGTATCCGCCAGGTGTTTGGCCGCAATCTCTTCAGCCGGCAAGTGCAGCACCAGCGGCGCAACCACCGCCATGGTTTTCACCATGATGCCGTAGGCCACCACCGCCGCCAGCGCGGAAACGCCGTCGTTGTTGGTGAAGCCCAAGGCGACGCCGATGGCGAAAATCAGCGGCATGTTGGCGAAGACCGAACCACCCGCTTCCGCCATCACATGGGAGACTACCGCAGGTAGCCAGCTAAAGTTGGCGGAGCCGACGCCCAGCAGGATACCTGCGATAGGCAACACGGACACCGGCAGCATGAGCGATTTACCTACTTTTTGCAGGTTTGCAAATGCGTTCTTGAACATAGTTGAGTGTGCTCCTGAGTAATAATGCTTTGCTACTTCTTGTCGCGATAATTCGCGCTGCAGAGGGGGGAGAAAAACCCCTGCAATTCAGGGTGTCTGAGCACCCCTTGAATTTATTACGCAGAGTAAAATAAATAGCCTGCGCAATGTTTGATGACAATCACGTTTCGATGATCGAGCCGCGCCGACTTTGCATAAATCGGCCATTCCCGGGCAAAACAGGCCAAAAAACAGGCATCAACCACTCTGAAACGGGAGGGAACCTTACCCGTTTCAAGGATTAATTACGAGCTTAAAAAAAATTACGCAGACAATGACCTACAGCTATAGCCTAGGTCAAAGATCACAGTTCGAGGTGAAATAAGCGTGAAAAGTTGGCGGTGGTGGCTTCGGCCAGTTGCTCCAGGCTGACGCCCTTCAATACCGCCATGTATTCAGCCACATCGCGCACATAGGCGGGTTGGTTTTCTTTGCCGCGATGCGGCACCGGCGCCAGATAAGGCGAATCGGTCTCCACCAGAATGCGATCCAGCGGCACATAGCGCGCCACCTCACGCAGCTGTTCGGCGTTGCGGAAGGTCACGATGCCTGAGAAGGAGATGTAGAAGCCCAGATCCAGCAAGGCTTCGGCCGTAGCCACGTCTTCGGTGAAGCAGTGCAGCACGCCGCCGCAGTCCTGTGCGTTCTCTTCACGCAGGATCGCCAGCGTGTCCGCGCGCGCATCGCGGGTATGGACGATAACCGGCTTGTTCAGATCCCGGCCGATGCGGATATGCTCGCGGAAAGAGTCCTGCTGCAGCTCAAGGTTGTCTTTCTGGTAGAAGTAATCGAGCCCGGTCTCCCCCAGCGCCACCACCTGCTCCGCCGCCGCCAGGCGGCGCAGTTCAGCGTAATCATAGCCCTCTTCCAGATTGAGCGGATGCACCCCGCAGGAGAAGGCCACGTCGTCGCGTTTGCCGATCAGCTCGGTCATGGATCGGTAGCCCGGCAGCGTGGTGGCGACCGCCAGCACATAACCGACGTCGCGCGCTTTGGCCTTGGCCAGCGCATCGTCCACATTCTGGTGCAGCGTTTGATAATCCAGGCCGTCAAGGTGGCAATGAGAATCGACTAACAACATAATTTTTAACTCTTTTACTTTACAGCGAATGAGGGTGGGAATAGCCGGCGGCGCCGAGCATCTGTTCCCAGCGAAGTAACTGTTCGGTCAGCAGCAGCTCGCGATTGACGCCCACCACGCTGAGCAGCTGATGGCGGCAGTTCAGCCACTGCTGCACGCTCTGCTGCAGCGAGGCGCTGCTCAACAGGCTGGCCAGCTGATGCACCAGCGGCTGCTGATCCTGATTCAATACATAGTGATGCGCACCCTGCTGCCACTTCATCGCGTCCACCAGCAGCGCGCACAGCCAGTGCAGGCGCTCGGCGACGTCTTCATGGTTCAACACCGGCAGCAGCGACAGCATATCGCGCTGCGGCAGCGCGGCGCTTAACGCGGCGCACAGGGCGCTGCGCTGTTGCCACTGCTGCGGCTGCAGCAGCTGTTCGGCGGCCAGCGGCGCACCGTCGTGCAGGCGCAGCGCCGTGAGGCGGTCCGTCTGAGAGCCGGCTGCCTGCCTGCCCAACCACTGCAGGCTGAGCTGCTCATCCGGGCTCGCCAAATGCCAGTATAGGCAGCGGCTGCGCAGCGTCGCCATCAGCCGTGACGGCTCACGGCAGCCCAGCAGAAAATAGGTTTTCTCCGGCGGCTCTTCCAGCGTTTTCAGCAGCGCATTGGCCGCCGCCTCGGTCAGCTGTTCCGCCTGCGGCAGCCAAATCACTTTGGCGCCGCCCTGCTGCGCGTGGGCGTACAGCGTTTCAATCACCTGGCGGATCGGCTCGATCCCCAGGCTGCTCTTGCCCTTTTCCGGCGCCAGCACGTGATAATCCGGGTGATTGCCCGCCAGCATCAGCCGGCAGCTGTGGCACTCTCCACAGCTTTTTTCACCGTTGCGCTGCTGGCAGATCAACCAGCGGCTCAGGCCGTAGGCCAGCGCGTCGTCACCATTGCCCGCCGCCGCGTGCAGCAGCAGCGCATGATGGCCACGGCCGTCGGCGTACTGCCCAATCAGCTGGCGATAAGGGCCGTTCAGCCACGGGTACCAGTTCATTATGCGCCTTCCTGCTGCCGCAGCCAGTGGCCGACGCAGTCGCGGATCGCCGCGGTCACCTGCTCCAGCGGCTGGGCGGCGTCGACGGTGACGATGGTTTCATCCTGCGCCGCCAGCTCGAGATAGCGCGCTCGGGTGCGTTCAAAGAACGGCAGCGCCTCCTGTTCGATGCGATCCAGCTGGCCGCGCGCCTGTGCGCGCTGCAGGCCGACCAGCGGCGGCAGATCGAGATACACCGTCAAATCCGGGCGAAAATCCCCCAGCACGGTGTCGCGCAGCGAGCTCATCAGCTGCGGGTCTATGCCGCGGCCGCCGCCCTGGTAAGCCTGTGAAGAGAGGTCGTGACGGTCGCCCACCACCCAGGCGCCGCGCGCCAGAGCCGGTTTGATCACGGTTTCCACCAGCTGCACGCGCGCGGCGTACAGCATCAACACTTCGGCCTTGATGGTTGGCAATTCGCCGTCGATGCCGCGTTTGAACAGATCGCGCAGTTTCTCCGCCAGCGGCGTACCGCCGGGTTCGCGGGTGAAGACGATGTCGCTGATGCCGTGTTCGCGCAGCACATTGACCACCGTATCGCGCGCGGTGGTTTTACCCGCGCCTTCCAGCCCTTCGATAACAACGAATTTACTTTTCATTCTTTTCCTTTAACGCCTGACGGTACACGCGCACCGCCTGGTTATGGCTCGCCAGATTGGTGGTGAAGGTATGCCCCCCCTTGCCGTCGGCGACAAAATAGAGATAAGGCGTTTTGGCCGGATTGGCGGCCGCCTGCAACGAGGCCTCACCCGGCATGGCGATCGGCGTTGGCGGCAGGCCGGCGATCACATAGGTGTTGTACGGCGTCGGCGTTTCCAGATCCTTGCGCGTGATGTTGCCATTATAGCTTTCGCCCATGCCGTAGATCACCGTCGGATCGGTCTGCAGGCGCATGCCGATGCGCAAGCGGTTGACGAACACTGACGCTACCTTGCTGCGCTCTTCCGGCACCGCGGTCTCTTTCTCGACGATCGAGGCCATGGTCAGCAGATCTTCCGGCGTTTTGTACGGCAGGCTGGTGTCGCGGCCGGCCCAGGCGGCCTGCAGCGCTTTGTTCATGCGCACGTGTGCGCGTTTGAGCAGCGCGATGTCGCTCATGCCGGCGGTATACTGATAGGTATCCGGGTAAAGCAGCCCTTCAGGGGTTTCTCCCGCAGGAAGGCCGAGCGCTGCGGCAATCTCCGCTTCGCTCTTGCCCGCCAGGGTGTGCTTCAGGTATTTGGACTGCTGCAGCACTTGCTGCCAGTCACGCAGGCGTGAGCCTTCAATAAAGCGTGCGGTGAACTGCGCCTCTTTGCCGCTGGCCAACAGTTTCAGCATCTGGCGCACCGTCATGCCCGGCGTAAACCGGTAGGTACCGGCTTTAAACTCCGCCAGCTCCGGCTCCAGCTTCAGCAGCCACTGGAACCAGCGCCCGTTGCGCACCAGTTTATCGCGCACCAGTAGCCCTTCCAACGCTACCCGGCCGGTGCCGGCCGGCAGTTTGAAGATGGTTTCTTGCTGGATAGCCAGCGGCGTATTGGCGAAGCGTTCGATCTTCTGGTAGCCCCAAAACAGCAGCGCCAATACCAGAACAACAATAACAGACAGGACCTTCAGCTTTCTTTTCTTCATCAATCAGCCATGGTTAACAGTGTGGACGCAAAAAATCATACAGCTGGCGTGAAGCATAACGCCATGATTGCGCAGCGTTTACCGGCAGCAGCGGCATCAGCGCATTGCTCACCAGCACTTCGTCGGCATCGGCCAACGCCGCCAGCGGTTCACTGACGCAGTGCAGACGGTATTCCGACCCCGCCAGCAGCGCGATCACCCGCCGCCGCATCAGGCCCGCGACGCCGGCCTGGCTCAGATCCGGGGTAAACACCGCTTTTCCCTTACGCCAGAACAAATTAGCCGCACAGCATTCCACCAGCATACCGGCAGTGTCAAGCACCAGCGCCTCGTTGGCGGCCGTCTGGTCAAGATGCGCGCGGATCAGCACCTGCTCCAGGCGGTTCAAATGCTTCACCCCCGCCAGCAATGGATTGCGCGCCAGCGCCACCGGGCTGAGCGCAAGCGTGATGCCCTGCTCGCGCCACTGCAAATAGTGCGCAGGGTAGCCGCTGCGGGCGACGATACGCGTCGGGTTTTCGCACCCCGTCGGGCTGTAGCCCCGCCCGCCGCTGCCGCGTGTCAGTATCGCTTTGACCACGCCGAGCGGAATTGATTCGGCCGCCAGCGCCATCTCCCGTTCGAAAGCAACCCAATCGGTGGCGGGCAGCATCAGCCGCTGCGCCGCTTGCTGCAGCCGCTCCAGATGCCAGGGCAGCAGCTCGATTTTGCCGTCGATAACCCGGGCGGTAGTAAAGCAGCCATCGCCGAACTGCAAGCCACGATCGCTCGGCGCCAGCGCATCGTGGCGTTGTCCGTTAATCCAATACATGCTTCCTCCTGTAGCCGGGTTAGTCATTACGCACGCAGAATAGCAGGCGCTGACATCCTTAACCTTAACAGCCGCCCATGCAGAAACGCTCAATGTGTTCGCTTCTCATCCAGTCCGGCAAACGCTATAGTAATTCATCAGGAGAACCCGGCCACCCACATGAAATATAAAAAGATATCATCACTATTAATCGCTTTATTCGTCATCCTGATGACTGTCGGCCTGCTCACAATAAAGCAGCTCCGCGTTGCCTTCCCCACCTTGCTTCCGGGAATAACATGCCAGACAACAACACTCTGCACGGATGATGTCGCAAAATTAGAAGATGCTCAAAAGCTTTATCGAACCGGCTATGAACACGCCACTACTGCCGTCGGGCCATTTATCGGCAGCCCGAAAGTGGTATTCTGCAGCACTGAACGCTGTGCAGAAATGTTCGGTATGGAGAAACGCGCCGCCGCCGCGATCGGCGATCTCGGTCTGATTATCGCACCTCGCGGTTGGACGCCGTTCTATTTAACCCATGAAATGATCCACTATCGTCAGGCCGAATCCTTCGGCAACCTCGCGATGTTGACCAAACCTTCATGGCTAATTGAGGGAATGGCCTATTCCATGAGCGGCGATCCACGCCGGCTAGGCGCTCCCTTCGATGAATGGCGCACCCAATTCGACATGTGGCATGCCACACTTGGCACACAGCCTGTATTGCAGGCGGCGAAAGTTATAAAGTAGCGCCACTCCCGATGCATCTTTCATCAGCTTGCGGGCATAAAAAAGCCCGGTTAAAAAACCTAATGCCGTTCACTTAAGCCTCACGTGACTTATAGCTGAATGGATATTTAGGCGGAACATAAAGCACCGAACGATCATATCTTCGGTGCTTTCTTTTTTCCGGCAGAATGAAGGCCTTTACGT
>NZ_JAMYWQ010000004.1 GCF_024160145.1 Serratia nevei | reverse complement strand
CTGAAGGACAAATTAAAAAGTGGCCAACTTAAGAAACAGGCGCAAGCCGAAGTTTCTGAGTAACCACGATCAGGGGTGGGTCCGTTTTACTTTGGCAGGGTGGGTCACAATTCGATCGGTATTGACACCTATCGGCCGCTGAACGGCCAATTTCATAACGACAAGCGTTCCCCAAACCGGATCAGGCCGGTTTTTTTGTGCCTGCGATCCAGGCTGTTCACCCTGTAGGTGAACAGGAGTGTACACTGATAAGGTAGCTATTCACTCATTAATTAATTTAAATGAAAGGATAAAATTAAAAGGTGTATAGGGTGAACAGTTTTTCTATAAATCTTTTTTTAATATGATAAGCATTGGGTGAGTGCCAATTGCTTATAATTTATTCTATGTGTTGTACACCATTTTATTGTGTATATATTGCTATTTTGTTATTGTAAAAATCATTTAAAACAGTTTATTATGTTTTTTGTTTTATTCCTATTATCGCACCAATACAATCCATCCCCCTTGTTAGTGGAAATCAATGCTCCCCCGGGTCTCGCCTGTCAGGATAAATAGCGTTGTACCTTGGCCCTTCAGGCGAGAATGACAGGGTGCTGTCAGGTATGGGCGTCAGCAATATCGCAGGCTGCTGGAGTGCCGGATGATATTGTTTAAATCTCGGTTATCGCATCATTTTATCCGTTTGCAAAAATCACCTGTTGTTAATGTTCACTGAGGTCAACACGGGGCGCTATGGCATATGGCTTAGTGCATGTATTTTTGTCCAATAATCCACACAACCAGCACTCGTCGTAAATGAATAAATACGTTGTTACGTTACGAACTCACTGTTTTTTTCTCATCTGGGAAGAGAATAATTAATGCTAATGCGAAGTTTTATAAAGTGAGGGTATTATGTGTAACAGCTTGATTTCAACGACTCAGTGCTTGGATTATAATGGCCAAAAATATAAAATCTTTATCGCTCACAGCGAGAAAGTCGCAGGTAATTTAAATCCACTTTATCTTTTAGATGCCAATACGCAATTTTCTACGGTAACGGAATATGAAAACCGGCGGGGAGACGCGGATATCCTTTATGTGGGTATTGGCTATCAAGACGACGTAGATATTAAACAGGCGCGAACTCGTGACTATACGATCCCTTCCCCGGACGAGGAGTTTGCCGAGGGCGGTGGAGCGGAAGCGTTCTATCAGTTCATTACAACCTGCGTTAAGCCTTGGATTGAGTCGCATTACTCCATTAACGCCGAACAGCAAACTCTGGCTGGGCATTCGCACGGCGGCCATTTCGTGATGTACACCTTGTTGAATCATCCGAAAGCTTTCCAACGTTATTTGGCAGCCAGTCCCTCAATTTGGTGGGGGGAGGGGGCATTGCTGTCAGATGGCGATATTAAGCTCGATGAAAGTGTTAATAAATTAACGCTTATGTTAGGTGAATATGAAGAGAAAATTCATCCGGAAAGTAACGAAAAAGAGGCGTCACGCGTTCGCAGAATTAACGCCAACCCTAAGTTACGGGTAAGAAATATTGCGGAAAGTCTGCTCGGCAGTGAACAGCGCTGTGATTTTATTTTATGTATGGGGCGGCGTCATCCGGGGGTTATTAAAGATTATGCGCAAATGGCAAATATCATTGCCGCGCACAGCCCGCAAGCTGATGGGTTATAATTCGCGGCAAAAAACTAACGGAATGAGTGAATAAGGTTTGTTGATTTGCATCATTTTGGCATGATAGCCGGGGAGCATCTCGGCTATTTTCAATGTTCTATTACCCGCATCATTACCTCCTTGCTACCCTCCGTTTTTCTTACTTTCCCTGCCGGTTAGCCGGTTAAACAAGCGTTTAATCATCTGATGTTATAATTACCCCTGTTGAGCCTTGATGGGTGAATGTTTTACTCCTCAAGCATTGTGATGCGGCGCTCGGTGGAGCGGCATCCGTTTTGGACATGCCGGTGGTTCGGTGAGAAGTAAGGAGAAGTGCACTATGAGCAGAAAAGACAAGCTCGCGGCGGCCCTGCTGGCCATCTTCCTGGGTGGGCTGGGCATTCACAAGTTTTACCTGGGCATGAAGTGGTGGGGGCTGTTCTACCTGCTGCTCTGCTGGACGGGGATCCCGGCGATTGTCGGCTTTATCGAAGGCATTATCTATCTGTGCCAATCGGAAGAGAAGTTCAACCAGAAATACAATCCTGGTCTGATTTAACGCGTTTATGGCGGCGCTTCCTGTTAAGGGGAGCGCCGCTTTTCATTCCGTTACTGTTTTTTCATCATCATCATCTTGTCGCGCATTTCTTTGCTCATCATTTTATTCGAGCTGGAGATCACGCAGTTGTATTGCTTGCCTTGGTTAATGATCATAAAAGTGCTGACCGGATTTTTAAAGTCCTTGTCGATGGTGAAATAAATATAGGCCTGCGGCAACGCGGCCGGTTTAAAGGCACCGAAGGCATACACATTCGCCAGGCCCAGCGCGGAGAGATCGACCGTCAGCGCCATGGGCTTCATGGAATCCGGTGATGGGAACATCGATTTGGCTGACATCATCATGGTGCTGCTGTTGATGGTGTAATCGGTTTTGACCTTCATGCCCATATATTTCGATTCGGGCATGGAGAGCTCTTTTTTACAGGCGGCGTCATGCTGCGGCGCCGGGCTGCCGTTTTCCATCACGGCGTGCACGTGTTCCAGCATCACTTCCGCGCTGCCGGTAGTGGGCTGTGCATCGGCCGCGTAAGCCGCGCCGCTGAAGGCGGCCATAGAGGTAAGAATAATGCCTGTAACGATTTTCATTGTTGGTCTCCGGAATGCTAATAATGATATTAATTGCGGTGTGTAGCCTATTGACCTGATAAAATGCAAAGTTACCCGTTCCGTGGAGATGAATTATCCTCAGAGTTTTTATGAAAAATAGCGTTTCACCCACGCGCTGCGCGAGGTGTGGTTAATATTGTTAAGTGCCTTGCTCTTTTTTATTCAGCGTTTATACCTGCATATAAATAGTATGTCTAAACATAGTCAATATTTAGAATATGCACAAATTATTGCAGTTTTTTTCCGCTTTCATTTCTCGCTTTTCCACAGAGGTTTAAATATCTTATTGAGATACAGGGAGTTATCTCCCCTACGGTGAAATTACTCTGTGAAGCGTTATTTATGTGATCTTCATAGTCACAGAAATAAAGCTGAAATTATTACCTTTCTATTTAACGGATAATTATTCATGGCATAGGCTTCAACGCCTTCCGTTCCCTGCGCTAGCATCAGGCGGTTTTCTCGTGGAAAAGGATATCGCCATGGCCGCCTGGGCCATTTTGCTCGTCGGTTGGTTGTTGATTTGGCGGGATCACCCGATTTTCGGCGTGCTGTGCTCGCGCTGTTTGCCGTGCTGCTATGGGCGAAATACGCCGGTGCCATAACCTAGCAGCATGGCAGGTTCCTCTGGGTCACGGCGCGGTGGAACGATAGCGAACGAAGTAGGGCAGCGCCGGGGGCTCCCCGTTATCGCCATAGTGGCTTTCCGGTTCAATCACGGTTTGGCGTGCGTCGTCCAACCCTTTGTACACATAGTCCAGCGGCTGAAGGTAGCGTACCTGGGAGGTTTGCAGGTCGAAAATCAGCGAGAGATGGCCGTCGCCGTTATCCGTTTGGGCGACCAGCGCTTTGTTGCCGGCCCACAGCCGATACAGCGACTTGTAACCGGTCTCCAGTATCACTTGCAGTTGGCCGCCAGATTGATAGCGCAGGAGCTGATACCGCCCTCTGTCCAGCGTCTGTGCGATCAGGTAGATGCCGCCATCCGGGGCCTGCGCGCTTTCCTGCACGCGCACCGGCAGCCAATGCAGTTCGGCCACCTTGCCGGTTTTGCCGTTAACGGCGATGTGTAAGGCGCCGGAACCGAGCACCGGGTTCATCCAGAACAGCACGCGATCGCCATCAACGGCGGTAAATATCTCGGGCATCGGGGCCTGCGCAGTGGCATGAGCAAGCCTTGAGGTGCCATCTTCTTCGCGATCCTGCCCTAACAGCTGCCGTTCGGCCAGCAGTGCCGGCAGATCCAGCGTCCGTTGCCAACGGGCACCAAAGTCCGGGCTGTAGAAGATGCCGTCGGTACTGATGAAGTACAATCCATCACGGGAGCGCAGCGCCGCCAACTTACCGTCAATCAGCAGGGGACGGGTGTCGTTGTCGGCCTTTTGCCTGGGCAGCAGCTTACCGACGGTTCCCAGTTGCAGATCGATCAACCGCCGTCCTTCGGCGAGAAACAGCACGCAGCGCTGGCCACTGCAGACCGCATCGTGCACCGATTCTGGCAGGCGGCCCAGCATCTGCACCCCCTTCGGGCCGGCGAACAGCAACTGGCTGACATAATCGGCCGACCAGCCGAAGAGGCCGCGGCTACCGCGCGTTTCGACCCGTTTGTTGGTCACCAGCAGCACGCCGCCCCCCGCCTGATAATTCTTGATAAAGTCATAATCGGCCACCGTCGGCAGCGCAGCGTCGCCGCTGTTCCATTGCCACTGTGCATAGCGCTGGTCAGGATTGAGCAAAAAGAAGCTCAACGTGCTGAAGAGAAACAACGCCAGAATGCAGAGCGGCCTTTTATAGAATGACAGCATCATGATTTCAGCTCCGTCACCTGATCCTGCTGATACAGACTGAGGCGCAGGTTTTTTAGATATCGATAGGCCTGGAAAGCGCGGCGTTGGCCGGGAAGGAAGCGGCGGCAGCCCTGCCCCACGGCTTCAATCATCAATGCCAGCCCGCTGACCGCCATCAGCAACAAGAACAGCAGCGGCGGCAGTTCACTGCCTATCTGGGCCAGGGCCCAGCGATCCAGATAAAAGCCCCGTTGCTCCAGGCTGTCCCACAGCAGCATGCCGAGCATGAAAGCCGCCATGATCGCGCCCAATGCGAAGATCACACGGGCACACAGGGTGAGATCCGCTTCGCTGCAATAGCCGTTGCCGGCGACCAGATAGGCCTGACGGTCGCGGTGATTGATGATCCCTTGTACCAGACGCAGGGCCGGCAAGGCGCCATCTTGACGATACAAAATCTGCAGCGGGTCGCCCTGGGCGATAAAGAGCGGGTGCCGGCGGCGAAAAACGGGGTGAAGCCTGGTGCTCCAGACGTTGACCGATCGAACGGCCAATGCATAGTGCTCCCCCTGCAGTTGCAGCGCATAGGTATCCACGGAATAAGTGCGTTGCCGGTACTCTGTTTGATAAAGCTCATAGTGCAGGGTGTCCACCGTGGCGATCTGGCTGGATTCAACGCCGGCGGGAAGAGGCTGTTCGGTCGGTATGCCGGGCGTCTGCGCCGCGTTTGCACGGATGGCCCGGTATTTGAGGCCGGGGATTTTCAGGCTGAGCGAGCCGGGCGGCGTGACGTCTTGCCCCTGCAGCACGCGATCCAGCGCCCTGAGCAGGCGCCTGCGGCCGCGGTGCCCGATCAGCAGGAGCTCCGAACCGACGAACAGCACTATGCCGACGCCGATCAGGCCGGCGATGATGGCGATAAAGAACAGGACGATGGTCAGCCAGGAATCGTCCCCGTCCATGATGAAAAAGGCCGCCGGGAAGCCGCTGGCCAGCGCTGCGCCCAGCACCAGCAGGACAAAATATTTCAGCTTGTATTTCAGCGTTCTGTCCGGCTCCAGCCGGCCCTTTGTGGCGTGCAGCAACCAGTGCAGCCAATAGCTGCCGTCCCGCAGGCGATGGGCGCCGATCTTTACCCGATCGCCGGGGGCGAGCGTTGCCAGCAGATTTTCGCTGTCGCTGAAGTCGTCGCGGTAAAAAAAGAATGTCTGGCCGGAGGCGATGAGCCTCACCAGGTTGTCGGGCGCCGTCTGTTGGCAGGCGCACTGCTCGATGGTCACATGAAAAAATTGGGTTTGCATGTCATTCCCTGTCAGCGGGCGTGGCCCGAAAACTCATCCCTGGCGCCAAATGATTCAGCGCTTTTTCATCAGTGGCAGCATGCGTACCAGCGCATTGTCCTTGACGATATAGTGGTGGAACAGTGCGGCGGCGGTATGCAGGCCGATCAGCCAGTAGCCGAATGACGCCAGCGTTTTGTGCCAACCGATAATCATCCGTGCCTGAGGCCGATCGGCCACCTCGGCGAATGGCATCGACAGGCCGAACAGATACCACTCCTTGCCGCCCAGATAGCGTGAATACACCCCCAGCACCGGCAGCGTTAACAGCAGCAGGTAAATCAGGGTATGTGTCAAATGCGCCAGGCCGGTTTGCCACTTCGGCGATTTGGGCACGATGGCGGGCGAAGGGTGGCGCCAGCGTAGGAACAGGCGGGCGATCATCAGGGCAAACACCGTTACGCCGCAGCTGAAGTGGGTGACAACCAGCACGTACCAGGGAGCGCTGCCCGGTTCGGCAAAGCCGCGCAGCTCAATGGTGACGCAGGTGATGACCAGCAGGATCGCCACCAGCCAGTGCAGGCGAATTTGCCACGGCATGTAGGTGTTCTGCACCGGGTTACCTTTTGATGTTAAAGGGTCTGTGCGCCGATGGTAACGAAATGTTACAGGCGAGGAAAGCGCCTGTGCGCAGTTTAAGCAAAATACCAGGGATTAAGCCGCTTATTAAGCTATGAATTTAGTGGGTTAAGTGCCTGGCGGCAGGGGAGGCAGCTAGCATCGTAAGTTGTGAAGTTAATGTGCGGTAGGTTCAGAGGTTGGCAGCTTATTAAGCGATGAGGCGGGTAGCGCCGCAGCTCTCGCCGCGGCGCCTGGGGTCAGTTCAATTTGGCCTTGGCGAAGTCGCTGCCGTTCACGTCCACTACATAGCCGCTCAGGTTGCTGCGGGTGGCGTAGAACACTTTGCCGGTGGCCAGCGGCAGCCACGGCGCCTGCTTGGCGAAGATCACCTGCGCCTGTTGATACAGCTTGGCGCGCGCCTGCGGCTGATTCTCCTGAATCGCCTGCTGGATCAGGCTGTCGTAATTCTTATCGCACCAGCGGGCCACGTTGGCACCGCTCTGCACCCCGGCGCAGCCGAGCAGGGTGGCGAAGTTGTCCGGATCGCCGTTGTCCGACACCCAACCGTACAGCGCGCTCTGCTGTTCGCCTTTGCGCAGCCCGGCCAGATACTGGCCCCATTCCCAGGTGACGATCTTGGCCTTCACGCCCACCTTCGCCCAGTCGCTCTGGATCATCTCGGCGATGCGCTTCGAGTTCGGGTTGTAAGGGCGCTGTACCGGCATCGACCAGATGTCGGTCTCAAAACCCTGCGGCAGCCCGGCCTGTTTCAGCAGCTCGCGCGCCTTCTGCGGATCGTAGGCGTATTCCGGCAGTTTATCGTTGTAGCCCAGCATGCCCGGCGGTAGCAGCGAGTTGGCCGGCGTGCCGCTGTCTTTGAACACCGCGGCGACGATCGCTTTCTTGTCCACCGCATAGCTCAGCGCCTGGCGCACCAGCAGGTTATCGAACGGTTTCTTCTGGGTGTTGAACGCCAGATAGCCGACGTTCAGCCCGGTAATGTCGTGCAATTGCAGGTTGCCGTCGGCCTTGATAGCGGCGAACTGTTCCGGCAGCGGCGCGGGAATGATCTGGCATTCGTTGGTTTTCAGCTTGGCCAGCCGCGTTTGCGGGTCTGGCGTAATGGAGAATATCAGGTGCTTGCTGGCCACTTCGCCCTGCCAGTAGTGTGGGTTGGCGATGTAGCGGATCAGCGAATCCTGCTTGTACTGCTGCAGCGCGAACGGCCCGGTGCCGATCGGCCAGTTGTCGACGTATTCCGGCGTGCCCTTTTTCAGCATGGCGTCGGCGTATTCGGCGGACAGGATCGAGGCGAAATCCATCGCCCAGTCGGCGACGAAGGCGGCGTTGGGCTGGCTCAGCGTGAAGCGCACGTGGCGATCGTCCACCGCTTCCACCTGGGTGATCAGCTTATCCAGCCCCATGTCGGTGAAGTATTCGTAGTTGCCGCCGGAGACCTTGTGATACGGGTTGGCGGGGTCTTTCTGCCGCATCACGGTGAACACCACGTCTTCGGCGTTGAAGTCGCGCGTTGGGGTGAAGTATTTGTTGCTGTTGAACTTCACGCCCTGGCGCAGGGTAAAGGTGTAGGTCTTGCCGTCCGGGCTGACGCTCCATTCGGTGGCCAGCGAAGGGGCGGGCGTTTTATCGCTTTCGCGCAGCGTCACCAGCCGGTTGTACAGCACCTGCGAGGTGGCGATAAAGGTCGGCCCGGAGCTGGAGAGCTGCGGGTTGAACGACTCCGGCGAGGCGACGGTGCAGTACACCAGCGCATCGGAAGCGGCCAGCGCGCTGCCCGCCGACAACAGGCCGCAGCCGGCCAGCACCAATCCGGCGATAGGGTGTTTTAAAAACGTCAAGGCAAGATCCTCAGGTGGGGGAGCCGTTAGCGGCGAATTATTTAACTATAGATAACGGATGGCGCGACGGGGAACAAGCGTCCCACCTGCGCATTCTGTGCGCCCCGCATTGACTGCCGTCTGGTCGATGCCGGTGATGTTCGTCGTCGACACCGACGCAGTCGGCAGAATTTCCGGGCTGGAGGAGGAGGGCACGCTCTGCGGATTTCAACTACAGACGCTTCATGCTGCTGTTGAGGGTAGAAATTAAGCGCTGAGCGTTCGACAGTGCAGGCTCCTGCATTCGGGTAAATACGTTAGCCGTGGTAAAGATAACGTGGTTTACACGCTGCTGTGCAGCCATGCCTCCATGATGTTAGAGGCAGCAACGCCCCTGCGTTTGTTGTGGTCAATACCATGGTCTTTAGCGGGTGGCAATGATGTTTGTTGGTTTTTTTGTAAGTTTTTATCTTTCATAATCACCAAGTTGATAGTTTGCGGCTATTTATCATGTTAATAACGATCGTTACTAACGATTTCTATTTCTTATGTTTTGCTCCTATAGTTTATTTAGACAGTTAATAAACAGCTTAATAGCCGCCAGGCGTATTTTCGGTACGTTCTATTATAGTAATAATATCTATGATGAGATGATTGTTTTTCCATGTCCATTACCATGGGAGTTATTATTCTAAGTTGTTTTTTAATGATGATGAGATTATATCTGGCTTTTCTTTTGTATTTTTTCGATTGATATTTTAATTACCATGGTGTTTTTAATTCAATAGGGTCTGGGAAAATAAGGATTCAAGGTGTCAATGCGAGGTGCTATTTGGGGCGGTACTGTTTTTGTCATTATCGCCTTTTCTTGGTCGGCCCGGTATTACTATAAGCAGTCAATCACTTGGCAAGAAAAAGCAAGAGAGGCGAATGCGTCAGCCAGGCAATATGAGGTTGAACTCAAATCGCTACGGAGCCAGCAGCGAAAACTTGCTGAATTAGATGAACATTACACGGAGAAGCTGAATGAGGCTGAACAAGAAAATACGGCTCTGCGTACTCAGCTTGCCCGTGGCCATCGCAGGATGCTCATCCCCGGACAAAAAGAGTGCTCGGATCGAACATCCCCCGCAACCCGCGGCGTGGGCCATGATAGCGCCATCGAACTCTCTGCAGATACTGGACAGCGTATTCTTTCTGTCCGAGAAGGCATCATCCGTGACCAGCAAAAACTGATGTACCTTCAGCGTTATATTCGGCAGTTCTGTCTGCGAGATCGGGAGAATAGATAGCTATTTCATTATGTGGTACGTACCCATTATTACGATCTGATTTACGCGAAATTATAACATTAACTAAAATTGGAGCTCTAATGATGATTTTTACGTTACCCAAACCGCTGCCTGATAGCGACAGAGTATTCTCGTGGTTAATTGTGGGTGGGTTCTCGGCCTGGGGCGGTATCGTCCGATATTTGATGGAGAACAAGGCGTCCGGAAGAAAATTTTCATGGAGAGACATTTTCACTCAAGTGGTGATTTCCGGATTTACGGGGTTTTTAGCGGGAGTTTATGGTTATGAACAAGGGTACAGTGAGTTTATGACCATGGTATTTTCCGGTCTGGGTGGGGCCTTGGGTGGCCACTTGCTGGACGTGTTATGGCGGAGGCTGTTCAATCTTCCGGAAAAGGAAAGCAACTCTAAACGCTAGTCATTAAGCCGGGGCAATAGCATGAATGATGCGTGTGATGTTTCTGTTAAATGTGTTAAATGCCAAGAATAACAAACTTTTCAAGCCTGTTTCCTTTTTGGATTGCATACGCTGTCTAATATAGGGATATACCTGTGGTGATATTTCAGCGATGCTGTGCCATCTCTGTTGTGGGCTAATCTTGTTAGCATGGGGGTAGCATGATAATCGGCACTAATGGTCTTAATCTTATTAAACATTTTGAGGGGCTAAAGCTTCGCGCCTATCAATGTTCGGCTCATGTCTGGACCATTGGTTATGGTCATACCGTCGATGTCAGCGCGAATGATGTTATCACCGAAGAAGAAGCCCTTTATTTTCTTCATCAGGATGTGGCGGAGAGTGAACGGGCGGTCAATCAATATGTACATGTTCCGCTTACGCAAAATCAGTTTGATGCCTTGGTTTCTTTTGTTTTCAACCTGGGCGTCGGGAATTTCCGGACCTCAACGCTCCTGAAAAAACTCAATGCCGGTGATGATGACGGCGCGGCCCAGGAATTTGGGCGTTGGATCCATGCCGGCGGCAAAGTGCTGCCCGGTCTGGTACGTAGAAGAGAGGCCGAACGCGCACTCTTTCTGCAGTAAGTAAGACAGTTAGACGGTTTTCTTTATTTATAAGCGTGAAAAAACAACTGGTGTAAATCAGGGGCGGTAGCATGCTTTTTTTCAAAGAAAAACCGAGTTAATTAAATTTTTTCATGCGGATAATTTAAATAAGATTATTTGCGCCCATTGTAAAAAGAAGGATTAAACTCATGGCTATTACCGCAGACGACATTGCAGTGCAATATCCCATTCCTACCTATCGCTTTATTGTGACCCTGGGCGATGAGCAGGTGCCGTTTACCAGCGCCTCCGGCCTGGATATCAATTTCGACACCATTGAATACCGCGACGGTACCGGCAATTGGTTCAAAATGCCCGGTCAGCGACAGGTGCCTAACATTACGCTGAGTAAAGGGGTATTCCCGGGCAAAAATGCGATGTATGAGTGGATTAATTCCATTCAGCTCAATCAGGTTGAAAAGAAAGACATCATGATCAGCCTGACCAATGAAGCCGGCACGGAAGTGCTGGTCAGCTGGAATGTGAGCAACGCCTTCCCAACCTCCCTGACCTCCCCGTCATTTGACGCGACCAGTAACGAAATCGCGGTACAGCAAATCACGCTCATGGCCGATCGCGTGACCATTCAGACTGCCTAATCAAGAGGACATGTTGCCATGACAGTGACAACCACTTACCCCGGCGTTTATCTCAGTGAAGATGCCGTATCGAGCTTTTCGGTCAACGGTGCCGCCACCGCGGTGCCCCTGTTTGCATACGACAGTAAGAGTGCCGCCGCCACGAATGAAGCGATTCAGGTTTTCCGCAACTGGGCGGAATTTACCGCCGTTTACCCCACGCCGCTGAAAGATGTTTTTTATGCCAGTCTGAAATTGTGGTTTATGCACGGCGGCGGTAAATGTTATCTGGTTGACGTGACTAAAATCGCCGATGCGGTGGCGCAATACGATGATATTACGCTGATTGTTGCCGCAGGGACGGATACCACGACGGCTACCCCTATTTATGATGCGTTCAACCTGGTGGTGAGTCAGGGCTACCGTATCTTTGGCCTGTTTGACGGCCCGCAAGACAAAATTGCTGGTACAGATAAGCCCGATGAGGTCATGGACGCGTATCCGACCTCCGCGTTCGGCGCGGTGTTTTATCCGTGGTGCACCCTGGCATCGGGTGCGGCGGTGCCGCCGAGTGCCATCGCCGCGGCCGCCATTGCCCAAACCGACCGTACGCGTGGCGTGTGGAAAGCGCCGGCCAATCAGGCCGTGAATGGCGTTACCCCGATGTACGCCGTCAGCGATGATTTTCAGGGCACGTATAACCAGGGCAAGGCGCTGAACATGATCCGCACGTTCTCGGGCCAGGGCACCGTAGTGTGGGGCGCCCGCACGCTGGAGGACAGCGATAACTGGCGCTATATCCCGGTACGCCGCCTGTTCAACGCCGTTGAACGGGATATCCAAAAAGCCCTGAATAAACTGGTGTTTGAACCCAACAGCCAGCCGACCTGGCAGCGCGTCAAGGCCGCCGTAGACAGTTATCTGCACGGTCTGTGGCAGCAGGGCGCGCTGGCCGGCAGTACCCCCGCCGACGCCTGGTTTGTTCAGGTCGGCAAAGATCTCACCATGACCCAGGAAGAGATCAATCAGGGGAAGATGATCATCAAAATCGGCCTGGCCGCGGTTCGCCCGGCAGAATTCATCATCCTGCAGTTCAGCCAGGATATCGCGCAATAATTCACTGAAGGAAAAGAACATGCCTACAGATACCACTGTACCGGGTGTTTATATTGAAGAAGATGCCTCGCCGGCGATGTCGGTGAGCGCGGGAGCGACCGCCGTGCCGTTATTTGTCGCGCGTTTTACCCCGTCCGATAAAAAACTGGCGGGCGTTATTACCCGCATCGGCAGCTGGCTGGACTATACCACCCTGTTTGACAGCAACGTGCCTTCTTCCGCACGGGTCACCGTGACGTCAACGCCTGATGACGAAAAAAAATATACCTACCAGATTAATGACACCGAGGTCGTCGATCCGACCGCCTCCGTCGCCCTGCGCCTCTATTTCCAGAACGGCGGTGGCCCTTGCTACCTCTATCCGCTGGAAAAGGCAGACGATGAAGCCAAATTGGCCGCGTTGCCGGGTCTTGTCGATGAGGTGGGGGCGATCACGCTGCTGGCCTGTCCGGATCCCGACGAAGCTTATCGCACGGCGGTGTATGGTGCGCTGGCCGCCTCACTGGGTCTGCATAAAGGGTACTTCCTGCTGGCCGACAGCGTGAATGGCGACGCGCCCAGTGCGGCCAGTGGTTCCGCCCAGGTGGCGGTGTATTACCCGAATGTAGAGGTGCCGCACACCCGGACGTTGGGTGATAAGCAGGTCGCCATCACCGGCTACACCGACGGGACGGGTACGACCATCGCCACGCTGGCCGACCTGCGTACCGCTAACGCCGACTTTGCCGGTGTGATTGATCAAGCCCTGTCCGGTTACCTGAGTGCGCCGTTATCGCTGCCGCCCTCCGCATTGATGGCGGGGGTGTACGGCAAGACTGACGGTGAACGCGGGGTGTGGAAAGCGCCGGCGAACGTGGTGCTCAATGGCGTCAGCGATGTCAGCGTCCGGGTCACCAATGAACAACAGGCGGAGCTGAATCCGAAAGGCATCAACGTCATTCGTCATTTCAGCGATCGCGGGTTGGTCGTATGGGGCAGCCGCACGCAGCAAGATGATGATGACTGGCGCTATATCCCGGTGCGCCGCCTGTTCGATGCGGCAGAGCGCGACATCAAAAAGGCCCTGCAGCCGATGGTGTTCGAGCCCAACAGCCAGCCGACCTGGAAACGGGTGCAGGCAGCGATTGATAACTACCTTCACCGCCTGTGGCAACAGGGCGCCCTGGCCGGCAATAAGGCAGAGGAAGCGTATTTTGTGCGCGTCGGTAAGGGTATCACCATGACACAAGACGAGATTAACCAGGGGCAAATGATCATTCAGGTGGGGATGGCCGCCGTGCGCCCGGCTGAATTCATCATCCTTAAGTTTACTCAGGACATGTCTCAGTAAAGGGGGAAACCCCTTTTCCGACTCTTTATAAGGATACCGTGATGGCAATGGTTCTTCCTGGGGTTTCGTACGATGAAACGCTGTTAACGCAGGCGTCAAACGACGATCCGGTGACGATGCCCCTGTTTATTGGTTTTACCCTTTCTGATATGGCGATGCAGCCCGTCAGCGTGGGATCCCTGACGCAGGCGAACAGTCTCTTTGGACAGTCTGGGACGCTGGCGTACTCCCTGCGCCACTTCTTTGAAAACGGCGGGCGGCAATGCTACGTGCTGCCCCTCGGGCCAGGGCAGGGAGAACCGGCCGCGCGTCTGCACGCGCTGATTGGCGCATTACAGGCGCCGCAGATGCTGGAGACGCTGTTGGCGGATGACAAGACCGGCCTGGTCCTGGTGCCGGAGCTGAGTGAGCTCAATGAGGTGAATGCGGCTGAGGTTGACGTCGATGCCCTGTGGTATCAGGGCTGGCAAGCATTACTGACGCTGTGTCGTCAGGCCCCGCAGCGCTTTGCGCTGCTGGAGTTACCGGACGCCCCGGCGCAGGCGGTGACGCTGACCGGGCAGTCTTTTTCCGCAGACCTGTGCCAGCGCGGGGCGGCCTGGTGGCCACGGTTGGAAACCAGTTACCAGGATGAGGCGTCGGCGCCCGTGGTGTTGTCACCCCTGCCGGCCGTCGCGGCGGCCATTCAGCGCAGCGCCCACGATAACGGGGTCTGGAAGGCGCCGGCCAACCTCCCGTTGGCCAAAACCCGCCGCCCCACCCAAAGTATCCTGACGTCTCAGGCATTACTGGGTCACCAGGGGGTGTCCTGCAACCTGATCCGCAGTTTTGTCGGCAAAGGCGTGCGCCTGTGGGGATGCAGGACCTTGCTCAACGAGGAGAACACGGCCTGGCGCTATATCCAGACGCGTTTGCTGGTCAGCAGCGTGGAGCTCTACCTGAGCAAACTGGCGCGCGCTTACCTGTTTGAGCCGAATACGGCCCCGACCTGGATGAAGTTGAAGGGCCAGGTCTGGACGTGGCTGCGGCAGCAATGGTTGGCCGGGGCTTTTTTCGGCACGGTGGAGGATGAGGCCTTTTCGCTCAGTATCGGGCTGGATGAAACCATGACGCAAGACGATATTCACCAGGGAAAGATGGTCCTGCAGGTTCGTCTGGCGCTGCTGGCCCCCGCGGAATTCATCGACATCAGCCTGACGCTGGATCTGCGTGACGGCACGGCCAGCGCGCAAATCGGAGGATAATCATGATGAATACACCCGCGGTATCCCATCGCTTTCTCGTCAATTTTTTATTTAACAACATTCCCAGTCCGTTTGACATTGCGTTCCAGCGCGTCTCCGGGTTGTCGCGCACGCTGGCCGTGAGCCAGCATCGGGAAGGGGGCGAAAATGCCCGCAACCTTTGGCTGGCCGAACAGGTGGATCACGGCAGCCTGGTGTTGGAGCGCGGCGTGATGAACGCCTCCCCCCTGACGCTGCAGTTTGACCGCGTGTTGCGCCGGGAAAGCACGCAGTGGGCCAACGTGGTGATCATGTTGCTGAACGAGCTTTCATTACCGGTGACCACCTGGACACTGAGCCATGCCCTGCCGGTGCGCTGGCAGATGGGCGATTTGGATGCCGGCAGTAACCAGGTGCTCATCAACACACTTGAGCTGCGCTACCAGGATATGCGCATGCTGGGGGTAAAACTATGACCGTCGAAATTCGTGAGTTGATCGTCCAGGTTGAGGTCACCGAGCCGGCCCCTTCTGCTCCGTCCCTGCCGTTTGCGCAGCACCGTGAGTGGGACGAGCAGCGGTGGATGGAGAGGATTAAACAAGAGGTGCTGGAACAGCTGCTTGAAAGGGGGAGCCAGTGAGCTTACTTGAACGGGGGCTGTCAAAACTGACCCTCAACGCCTGGAAAGATCGCGAAGGGAAAATCCCTGCGGGCAGCATGAGCGCGATGTATAACCCGGAGACTGTCCAGCTGGATTATCAGACGCGGTTTGACACCGAAGATACCATCAACACGGCGTCGCAAAGCAACCGCTATGTGATTTCCGAGCCGGTCGGCCTCAACCTGACCTTGTTGTTCGACAGCCAGATGCCCGGGAATACCACCCCGATAGAGACGCAGCTGGCGATGTTGAAAACCCTTTGCGCCGTGGATGCGGCCACCGGGTCACCTTACTTTTTGCGCATCACCTGGGGAAAAATGCGCTGGGAGAATAAAGGGTGGTTTGCCGGTCGCGCCCGCGATTTATCGGTCACCTACACGCTGTTTGACCGTGACGCCACGCCGCTGCGGGCCACCGTGCGGTTAAGCCTGGTGGCGGATGAGAGCTTTGTTATTCAACAATCCTTTAAGGCGCAAAGCGCCCCCGACCGTGCACTGGTCAGCGTACCGGATCTGGCCTCGCTGCCGCTGCTGGCGCTCAGCGCCGGCGGGGCGCTGGCCGACAGCGTCGATCCGTTATCGCTGGCCTGGGATAACGATTTGGATAATCTCGATGATTTTCGGTCCGGAGACCTGCTGCGGGCGACGAAAGGGGGGGCGGCATGAGCCACATCACCCTGAGCATTGCGGGCAAGCCGAGCACATTGGGGATCCGTCGTTTGCGGGTACAGCAGCTGATCAATGAGATCCCGTTGGCACAGCTGGAGCTGCGTATTCCCACGGATAATCATGGCGCAGCGGATAGCGCGGTACAACGCGAAGTCAGCCGTTTTAGCCTGGGCGCCCGGGTGGTGATTGCCCTGGATAACACGCCGCTCTTCGACGGTTATCTGGTGCAAAAGAAGATGCAGCTGAAGGGCAAAGACTGGTCCGTACGGCTGGAGGCCCGCCACGCGTTGCAGAAACTGACGTTTTTGCCCCATAGCCGGGTATTCCGTCAGCAGGATGACAACACCGTCCTGAAGGGGCTGCTGCAGTCTGCCGGGGTGAAGGTGACGCAAAAAGCGGCGGCGCAGCTGAGCAGCAAACACGATCAGCTGATCCAGTTTCGCCTCAGTGACTGGCAGTTTATTCGCAGCCGGCTGCTGTCCACTAACTGCTGGCTGCTGCCCGATGCCGCCGGCGACGCGGTGGTGATCCGCCCATTGTCCGACGCGGCAACGGCCTCACGGCGGCTGACTCGCGACAGTCGCGACTACAGGCTGTATGACATCAATTTGAGTTTTGATAACCGCTTTACGCCGGACAGCCTGTCACTGCAGGGATGGGACATTACCGCACAAAAGCTCACGCCGGCGCAAAAAAGCGCGGCCGGCGCGTTTCGTCCCTGGAAGCCTGAGGGGCAGGTCGGTCAGGCTTCCGTCGGGCGGCAAGATTACGCCCTGGCGTTCAGCATGCTGCCTGAAGCCACGCTGCAAGCCCTGTCGAGCTCCTGGCTGAACTATCAACAGATGACCGGCGTACAGGGCCATATAGTGCTGGCGGGGACCCGGGACTTCGCGGCGGGCGAGAGTATCACCCTGAGCGGCTTTGGGGCGGGGCTGGACGGCACGGCGATACTGAGCGGGGTCAATCAGCTGTTTGATACCCAGAATGGCTGGCGCAGCGAGCTGGTGATGGGGCTACCGGCCTCCATGCTGGAGCCCGCGCCCCCGGTGCGGTCGCTGCATATTGGCACGGTAGCGGCTTTTACCGCCGACCCCCTGCATCTGGATCGGATTGCCCTGCATCTGCCAGCGCTGAATCTGCCCGACTCGCTGATTTTTGCCCGCCTGAGTAAGCCCTGGGCCAGCAAAGCGAGTGGATTTTGTTTTTACCCGGAGCCCGGTGATGAAGTGGTGGTGGGGTTTATCGACAGCGATCCGCGTTACCCGATCATCCTGGGGGCGATGCACAACCCGAAAAATACGGCGCCGTTCCCACCGGATGAAAAGAACAACCTTAAGGGGCTGATCGTGAGTCAAGCCGACCAGACACAGGCCCTGATGATCGACACCGAGGAGAAAACGCTGAAGCTGATGGCCGGTGACAATGCGCTCACCTTAACCGGCGAGGGGGACATTGCCCTGCATACGCCGAACGCCCTGCAACTGCAGGCCGAGGGTAAGTTGTCGATCGCGGGCAAGCAGCAGGTGGAGATCACCAGCGAGGGAGAGGTTGCCATGCGTACGCCGAAAGCCCTGCAACTGCAGGCTGACGGTAACCTGTCTATCAACGGTAAACAGCAGGTGGAGATCACCAGCGCAAAAATTAACCTGAAAAAATAACCTATTACGGTGAGGTTGCGATGAGTAACGACATTTTGACAGCGACCCTGGGGCAATGCTGGGCATTTCCACCGCGGTTTGAGCCCGGCGGCGTGTCCCTGACGGCGGGCGTTGAGGCAGTGATGCAGAGTCTGCGCGTGCTGTTTATGACGGAGCCGGGCGAACGCATTATGCGTGAGAGCTATGGCGGAGGCATGCATGACTTTATCTTTGAGAATATCACCGATGAACTGCTGGCCAACATCCACAACCGCATCGAAGAAAGCATTCTGCGCCATGAGCCCCGGGCGCTGCTCAAGGACGTCATCATCCAGCCGGGGGCACAGGATGCGAGCCGTCTGCGGGTACAGATCACCGTGTATCTGTCGGGCACGGATCTGGTCGAGATGGTGGACGGGACGCTGAATATCCATGACGGCCAAACGCTGAGGTTACTATGAGCAATCGGGTGGTCATCGACGGGGACGCGTTGAAATTTGAAACCAATTTTGGCGCCAATATCGTTACGCCAGCCGCGCCTTGCCTGATTAAGGGCAGTGGGGAGGCTGATATTACGAATAAAAAAATCTGTGTGCTCGGCGACGAAAGCAAGGTGTCTATTGCTGCCACGTATACCAAGTCCACACACCCCACACCGGGAACGGGAACCATCACCATTGCCGCGTTGGCCGTCGATCAACAGGCTGTATTCGTCACGGCAAGAACGGCTGTCATTGTGGTCGGCAGCCAATTTACCGCGCGTTTTACCCCCAGTGCCCCGGCGATGGATCCGCAAGGAAAACCTGACCCGAATATGGGGCCTACGCAAGGCATCGGCACATTTATCAACAGCCAGTCGTTTGTCACCGCCGGGTGAGCCGTTGTGCCGCCGAGGCGGCGAAAACGGACCCTGCGTGTCTTCTTTATCATCACATAACCAATGGACAACATCATGTCTGACCTGGAGCAACTGAAACAGAGATTGGGCAGCGGATTAACCGACCAGACCTTCCTGCTGGAGCCACGAACAGGGAAGGACCTGCTCAATCTGGTAGCAAAATATACTGAAGCGGTGCCGTTTGCCGGCCATGCCGACGCTGACTGGAAAGACTTCTGGCTGGCAGGCCGCACGCCGCAAGCGCTGAGTGATATTTATCAGCGCCCCGGCCTGGCAGAGAAAACGCTGCCGGTGCAGCAGGCATATATGCTGGCGTTGCTGCATCTGCTCGAAACGCCCAGAGCCTTGCTGAACACGGTGCCGGCGCGGCACCGTTCACTTTACTACCGGGATTTATTGGGGTTTGCCCCCCGCGCCCCGCAGCCGGACAGCGTGGCGGTGAGCTTTACGCTGCAAAGAAATGCGTCCCCGACTGCGTTACCCGCCGGCAGCTTGCTGGATGGCGGCCAGGACAGCGCCGGAAATAGCATCACCTATCAGACTGACGACAGTCTGCTGATCACCGGCCAGCAACTGGAACAGCTGTGCTGGACGGTCCTGGATAAGAATACGAATAAGTGGAAACGGTATACCGCCATCGACAGCGCGACGGGCGTTACGCTACCGGCTGAGGGGCTGCGTCTCTTCACCGCAACAGAGAATGGCACGGATACCAAAGAGAAAACGCCCGTGCTTTATCTGGGGTTCAGTGGGACTGCTGCGCAGGACACCCTGTCGGTTTACTGGTCTGTGCGCGCCTCATCGGCGCTGGATCTGGCCTGGTGTTATTACAACGGCACAGACTGGGCCTCGCTGGATGCGGAGCTGCAGGACGAGACGGCGGGCCTGTCCGTCAGCAACCTGTGGCGGGCGCGGCTGCCGGCGGACAGTGAGCCGGGCTCGCCAAAGAATGACGGGCTGCAGGAGGCTGGGTATTACTGGATCAAAGGCACGCTGAACGAAAAGAAAGTGGCAAAGGACGAGAGCGCACCCGCCGAGGCGATGCCGAAACTGCAGGCCGTGCTGGCCAATGCGATGACCGCGACCCTGAATAGGGCGCAGGCGATAGATGACAGCCACTTTGCCCAGCCGTTGCCGGCCAATACCGTCAGCCAACTGGTGACGCCGGTTGCCGCCATCAGCGACGTTCGCCAGCCGCTGCCCTCGGTGGGCGGGCAGCCACGGGAAACGGAGGCGGCGATGTTGCAGCGCGCCGCGACCCGGATAGGCCACCGGCAGCGGGCGATCACCTGGAACAATATGCGCAGCCTGCTGATGGCGCACTACCCGGAGATTTTTGATGTCCGTTTTCCCGATGTGGACAAACTGAGTCGTCTGCCGGCGCTTGAGGTGCAATCGCTGATGGTTATTCCTGACGGCCGTTATGGTGACAACGATGACGCGTTGCGCCCGGCGCTCAGTGACGGAAGGTTGACCCGGATGGCGCAGTGGCTGGCGCAGTATACCTCGCTGTGGGCGGCGCCGACGCTCAATAACCCGAAATATATCGATGTGACGGCCCGCTATCGGGTGACGTTCGTGGCGGGTATTAACCCGGATTATGGCTATCGACAGCTCGCGGCGCAGTTACAACACGACTATATGCCCTGGGCGACCGATCGGCGCCAGGCGGTCACGCCGGGCAATCAGGTGGACTACTACCGGCTGCTGGCCACGCTGCAACAGTCACCGCTGGTGCAGTCCGTGAACGCGCTGGTCCTTATTCACGACGTTATTGATGAAACGGGAAAGTCCACCTCGGTGAAAACACAAAGCACCGTCACCGCCAGGGATGACGAGGTCCTGATTTTATGTCCGCAAGGAGAGACTGATGTCTAAAGAAAACGCCCTGTTCCCGGCGGTGAAGGACGCGATTGCGTTTGAGGCACTGTGGCAACAGGCTCACGAAAAAGTTACTGCGCTCAGTGGCAATATCTGGACGGATACCGGCGATCACGATCCGGGCGTCACCTTGCTGCAGTCCGCAACCTGGAACTGTTCCGACCTCAGTTACCGCGCGTCGCTGCCGCTGAATGACCTGCTGACCCATCAAGACCGGAACACCTTGTTCCCGGAAGAGTTCTGTCCTGA
Source organism: Serratia nevei (assembly GCF_024160145.1). GTDB lineage: Bacteria > Pseudomonadota > Gammaproteobacteria > Enterobacterales > Enterobacteriaceae > Serratia > Serratia nevei_A. Next base: position 159,086 of record NZ_JAMYWQ010000004.1, on the reverse strand, counting down.
ACAGGTGCTCACCTGCAACACGGTGACGGCAGAGGATTACCGCCGGGCCTTACTGGACCTGCACAGCAGCGATATTAAGACCCTGGACACCCCCGGGCAGGATTTTTTATTCAGCGATGTCAGCCTGACGCAGGAACCTGAAGCGCACCGTTTTCACTGGTGGTATAACGCGGAAAAACGCGAATACAGCTTCACGGAACCGACGGTCACCCAGCCTGAAGACAAGAAGACGCTGTCTCTGCGGGGGAATCTGTGGCTGACGCTGGTCCCGACCCGCTATACCCAGTCCCTGTCATCCGAGAATCGGGCGGCAGTGGAGCAATACCTGGCTGAGTTTCTTGCGGCGCACCGTAATCTCGGCGAAGCGGTATCGCGCATTATCTGGCTGCAACCGGCGACCTTTATCCCAAGGATGACGATTGAACTGGCCGATAACATCGGCGACATCAATCAGGTGGCGGCGCAGATTTATCAGGTTACCGACGCGTTCTTGCGCCCGGCGGTCGCCCGTTATACCACCGAACAACGGCGTGCGCGCGGTGATGCCGATGACGCCATTTTCGAGGGGCCGAAGCTGAAGCACGGCTGGCAGCAAACGGCACCCTCGCAGATCGCTGCCGGGGGGGACGTCCTCAACCTCGGCCCGCTGGTAAACCGGTTGCTGGCTATCCCCGGCGTGGCCAGCCTGAGCACCTTGTCGGTCGATAAAGGCGATGGCCACATTACGGCCGTTACCGGGGACAACTGGCGCTGGCAGGTGGCTGACGGTTATTACCCCCTGCTGTGGGGGGCAGCGCCGCTGAGCCTGCTGGCGGGTGACGATAGTCCGTTAACCTTGGTGTCGAAAGGCGGTATTCGCAACACGCTGGAGAGTGAGGCGATGGCGCGCTACCTGACACAGGCAGACCTGATTGAAACGACGTCCACGGTGTTACCCGCCGGCCGCTTTCGCGATCAGACGGGCTATATTCCCGTCGGGCAGCGCCTGCCCGAATGTTATGCCCTGCAGCAGCCCGATGCCGTGATTGACGACCAGACGCGCGCGGTGCATCAGTTTTTGCTGCCTGTCGACCAACTGCTGGCCGACGGCGCGGCAGAGCTGGCGCAGCTGCCGACCTTACTGGCCTTTAAAGACCGGGGCGACGCCATTCGGGGGACCCGCTGGCCCTATACGAATGCGATGGTGCAACAGGCTATTCATCAGCCCTACGTGAAAGCGCTGGAAGCGATTGCGCAGCAGGATGCGGCTATTCTCACGCAGGGTAAACAGTCTGTGGGGGCCAATTTTGCCCGTGAACTGGATTTTATTCAGTATCTGCTGGGCTATTTTGGCACCCAGCGAGCCGCCCTGCCGCTGACGCTGGATATGGCTGATTTTCTGGCGACGCAGCGGGCATATCTGGCGCAGCAACCCGCCTTAGGTTACGACCGCATCAATATCCGTATTGACCAGGTCTCCGCCCTGCAAAAGCGCATTGCGGCGCGCATCGGCCTCGACAGCATCTGCTTTGCTGAAAAACCGGACCTGAGTCAACTGCCGTTTTACCTGATTGAGCATCGTCAGCTGCTGCCCCAGACCCCGGACAGCGCCTTTGACAGTGAGCAGACCCCGACCGGTTTTGCGGTGGCCGAGCCTAAAATTACCCTGACGCAGGCGGGCAGTGCCGGCAAGGTGGTCCAGGGGCAACTTATCAACCTGATTGCGATTGAAGGGGGGAGTCGACTGAATGTCAGCCGGCTGTTGGTTATCGAGACCGACGGGGACCGTTTTACCGTCAGCACGGAAAACAGTCAGCAACTGCACAACACCCTGTCACGACTTGAGGCGGCCTGGGCGAGTCACAACCTGCGCTGGCAGAACAGCAATGTCTGGCTGCAGGATATGGATTACCGACTGAATTATGCCGAGGCAAAACGGCAACCGGCTAATCCACAGCAGCGCTTACTGGCGAGTAATGCGCAAAGCCCGTATCCCGCCATGGTCAGCGTCGGGGATGGCATAGTTATTCGTCCTGCCGGCCTGCAGTTTGCCCAGCCGGGGGCGAAGGCTTATCGCGCTTCAACTGCGGAAGCTGACTGGCAGCTCGCGGCAACCGTGATCGCGGTCGATTCGACAGCGGGTACGTTACTTATCGAAAAAGCGGCCGGCAGCACAGAGGCGTTTCCCTCAGCGGAAACCAGTTATCGTTTTCAGTGGGCATTTAGCCACGCGAACTATGCGACGACGGACCGATTCTCCTTTGTGGTCAGCGCGGTGCTTAATCGCCGCCTGGTAGAAAACCAAAACATTGTGCCCGGCAAACTGATTGCCTGGGTACAGGAAACCATTATGGCGGAGTTCCCGGCCCATATGTCATTGATTAATCACTGGCTTGATGACGCCACCTTTAACAACTTTGGGGCGACCTATGCACGCTGGCAAAACAGCGGCATGCCGCTGGGTGATGATGCCTTTGCGCTGATGCAGATGCTGACCCTGGGGCGTCTCCCTGTTACCCAGTTGGACATCGGCCTGATGCGCATCGCCACCGAGGCGCAGCGCACCGAGGTTGTCGGTGACGGCAGCCAGTGGAATGAAGACGTCATCCTGCGAGAAGAGCTGTTTTACGTGCCGCAAGACGTACCGATTACCCTTGAATATAACGACTAAACCCGGAGAGAAAAATGACTGATAAAACCCCGCAGAACCAGGTAGAAAATCCGGTGAATACCCCGACAATCTTGGCCGGCACAACGGACACGGCGCGTAACGGCGAGTTAAAAAGCAGAGCCTTGCCCCAGGCCGATGCGCTGAAGGCACGTTTTAAGGCGGGCGGTATTCCGCTGCAGACGGATTTTGCGGACTTGATTGATCTGGCCAATATGGGCCGTCAGGCGGTGGGGGGGGCAGAAGGCCAAAACGGGCCGGCAAATGGGTTTACCCTCTCATCGGAGGGCCGTCTGGAATTAAAACCCAACGCGGCGAAAGGGATTAGCGTCGAACAGGATGGCATAGCCGTCAAGGTAAATACTAATAACGGGATGAAGGTGACTTCCGCAGGCATTGCAATCAATGATGGATTAGGTTTGGAGTTCAGCAGCACTGGACAACTGAACTTAAAAGTTAAGAAGGGTGGCGGGTTTAGCGGAGGTCCGGGGGGCGCATCCGTTATTCCTGGGGAGGGGGTTACGGTAGGTAATAGTGGTGTAGGTGTTAAAGCCGGGAATGGGATCGCTGTCACCAGTAGCGGCGTGAACATAAAACTTGCAAAAGGCGCTCAAAATAACGGTGGAGGTGGACAAGGGACGGATGGATTCACTTCCATTGGTAGTGCGGGGGGGCTGGCGTTAAGTTCGAATGGATTGTCCGTAGATGCGGGGAATGGTATTCAAATTGATTCAAAAGGTGTGAGTATCAAGCTGGCCGCGAATAGTGGACTGAGTGCCGATGAGACGAATGGTGTAAAATTAAATGTTGATTCAGGAATTAAAATCTCTAATGGGGCTGTTACTATTGACCAAAATAAAGTGTTGCCTAGAGGGATTATTACCATGTTTTCTGGTAGTAAGGTGCCAGAAGGTTGGGCTTTTTGTGATGGAACCAACGGAACTCCTAACCTCCAAAACAGATTCATTATGGCTGGATATGGCGAGCAGGTGGGTGGAAAGTCATCAAATACTTTCCAGGGTGATATTAATAGTAAAGTTTTTTCCTTTACTTCAGATAGCCAAACAGTAAGAGTAAAAGGCTCGACTAAAGGCCACGCGTTAAGTGCTGATGAAAATGGGAAGCACGAGCATGAACAAGGCGAAACATTAAATCTTTCTGGTATGTGCCACAATAGCTATACAACTGACCGATCCAACCGTGACTGGGTTAATGGTGGTGGCAGTCAAAGTAATCCTCCAAAATACAGGCCTTATACTTTTGAATCAGGTAAGGGGAAGCCTCATGCGCATGACGTGGATTTAACCAGTGAGAGCCATACGCATAATAACAAGGTTAGTGTTCCATACTATATTCTTGCTTTTATCATGAAGCTTTGATTCTTAACGGTGGCGGGGTGTTGCTGCTCTGTGGCTCTAAAAAACGCATGAGAAAATCTCAGGCTGTATACTAATTTCCATTCCAGGGTTGGTTGGATTATGGTTTTTTCACAGGGATAATTGGTGGTGTCAAAACAGGTCGGTTACGTCTTAAGTTAAAGTGTTTAAAAACTAAAGTTGGGTGTAATTTATTAAGGTTACATCTATTAAAAGCAGATGGTATGAAGAAGGCTGTGGCGGACTCTATTATCGAGGGGGAATAGGGTGAAATAAACGTGGATAAGTGGGGGGTAATCTGGGCATTATTCCTGCGGCCCAATTTGACACGCTATTTATCCCTCGGCTGGCACAGGCGTTTGCTGAACGCCTTGCCTATGAGTAAACATCAATCACTGGTCAGCAGGCGATAAAGATGGCGACACCCAATGCAACTGAATCAGAGTATTACTTGGCGGTATCACCTTGATGGCGAGGGGCTAATCCAGCAAGCACGTTGCTGCCTGGTTCCTCTTGAATATAACGACTAAACCCGGAGAGAAAAAATGACTGATAAAACCCCGCAGGACCAGGCAAAAAACTCGGTGAATACCCCGACAACCTTAGCCGGCACAACGGACACGGCGCGTGAGGGCGAGTTAAAAAGCAGGACCTTGCCACAGGCCGATGCGCTGAAGGCGCGCTTTAAGGCGGGCAGCATTCCGCTGCAGACGGATTTTGCAGACTTGATTGATCTGGCCAATATCGGTCGTCAGGCAGTGGGTGATGAGGGCACAGGTTTGGGGCTGGCAAAAGATGGTAAAAATCGATTGAGGTTTGATCCGAGTAATATTGCCAATTTTACTTATGACCTTTCCCCCAGCAAAGGAAACAAACAGATAACGTTGGCTAACTTATTCGCCGGCGATACGAAAATTCATGATAGAGTTGCGCTTCTCGCACTAAGCGACGATATTGGTCCTCGCACCGCTACTACCATCAAGGAGGGGAACTCGACTACGTACACAGTTAATGCCGTTAAAATTAATGCCGATGGAGTGAGAAACTATACGACAGTTAAAATTATTGCCGATAAATCAGTTGGTATGAACTCTGCATTATTACCCTTTGAGTACGTGCAAAATAAAAATGCACAGTATTCGTTATGGTATAAGTTCACCCTGGATACCACTGGCGAAGATTTTAGCAACTGCACGCTGGTTATCGATCCATTAACTCTGCTCGTGAAACATATTACAGATTTTTCCACCTTACCCCTTGATGGTGAGATTATCTCGTTACTCACCGTTAGCTTTGTCTATCATGGCGTCATTATCGGTGACGGTCTTCAGAAGAATAATACGAAGATTTCAGCCAAAGTTGATGGGAGCAAAGGGCTGCAAGTAAACAGCAGCGGTATTGGTGTTAACCCAGGAAATGGCATCGCGGTGGATAACAGTGGTGTGCACATAAAACTGGCAAAAGGTATTCAAACCAACGGAGGTGAAGGGCAAGGTAAGGATGGTACTACCTCGGGTAGTGCGGGTGGATTAAACGTAAATCAGAATGGATTTTCCGTAGACCCCGGGGATGGGATGCAAATCAATGCACGAGGCGTAAGTATCAAGCTGGCCGCTAATAGCGGGCTGAGTGCCGATGAGACGAATGGTTTGAAAATCGTTCCTGAACAAATGTTCCAAAAAGGTATGGTCATGATGTTTGCCGGTACCACGGCTGAAATACCGAAAGGGTGGGGGCTATGTGATGGGGGGAGTGGTCGCCCGGATTTACGTGACAGATTTATTGTAGGGAAGGGGAGTAAATTTACTGGAAAGGGAGACGGTACCAAATCAACCGGTGAGACTACGGTTACGGGAAGTGTGAGTGTTAAAGATACAAAGCTAACTTTAAGCCAAATACCAAGCCATTCACATAATTACTATAAGATAGAGTATCGTAATTTTGGCTATTATTATGGCAATTCAAGACAAGGTATGATTGATACAAATAGTTATGTGTCGACCTCCTCTTCAGGCGGAGGTATGGGGCATAAACATGATGCAACGTTAACAACTAACTCACATAAACATTCCATTGATCCCATCCCGCCTTATTATGCGCTAGCCTTTATTATTAAACTGTAATTTGTGAGGTTCGATGTTTGTTTATGGCTTGCATCTTAATTCATAAGGTGAGGTGTCAAATAAGAGTGGGTAAGCGATTCTCTGGAGAGAAACTATTACACTCTGTTTTATTAGGTTCTGATAATTTAAAGTTCGCTCTTCTCCAGGGTTTGCGTAATAACGCAGCGAAGATATCACTCCGTTTAAATACGCTGGAGCTTAATCTCGGTGCTATTTCGGTAGCACAATTTGACACGCAGTTTAATCAGCGGCTGGCGCAGGCATTTGCACAATGCCTCGCCCGTGAGCATGCGTCCATCGGAGGGCCGCAAGAAATGAATATCCAAATTCCTGATATCACCGCGCTTCAGGACTGGCTTGACGAATGTCATCCCGGCGAAAAAGAGTTGTTTCAACGGGCTCAGGGCTGTTTGCAACCCGCCACGCTTAAATCATTGATACAAGATAGCCCGGCGCATCAGCTTCAGCAGTTACTGAAGCGGTTACTGGATGGGGTATGGCAATCCTCAAAAGTGTTGCCGGTATGTTGGTACGGCCGGGTGACCGCCGGTCGGTTGTCGATAGCTGCCGTCTTGTACTTACTCAAAAGCCAACGGGGGCATGATTGGTTGATGCATCAGCACTCCCCCACCGCCAGCCAGGTGGCCGGCTGGGCAAAGGCCATTGCTCGGGGGGAGATCCCCCCTGAACAGGTGGCGCAGTTACTGACCGGCAACCGGCCTGCCAACAGCGCATTGCGCGAGCAACGCGCCTATTCCCCCTTGGTCGTCATGCGTTGGTTGCTGCCATTATGGCGACAGCCCGCCGTGCGCCAGGTGATTCATCGGCTGAAAGGCGGACGGGGCGTGCAGCGCCTTGATGCTTATCTGAGCCGCTGTTTACAACGGCAGGACGATGATGTCATGCAGGAGGAGCAGGGAGAGCCTACCGATGCGCTATCGCGAGATAACACCGCGTTACCGGAGCGCGAGGAGGAGCATACCGCGCGGGATCATGCCACCTTGCCGCAGAGCGAGAAAATGCCGGCAACAGCCCGAGACGCAATGCAGCCTGGGAAAGGTGGCTTGCGCTCGCCGAATGAACCGCGCTCGTCGAGTCAGGGCATCAGCAACGCCGGTTTGCTCCTGCTGTGGCCGCTCTTGCCTCAGCTGTTTTCCCAGCTGGGTCTGTGGGAGGAAGAGCGGTTTGTCAGCGATGCGGCGCGGTGGCAGGCCGTGTACGGTCTCGACCGATTGGTCTGGGGGGAGGTTAAGCCAGCGGAGGAGCGGTTGACGTTGAATCAGGTGTTATGTGGGGTGTCCTGCTCAACCTCTGTACCGCCGCCCACACCGTTGAGTTTGGTGCAACAGCAGCAGATTGACGACTGGCTGGCCGCTATCGGCCAACAACTTCCCGGTTGGCAAAAGCTGAGCCTGACAGACATTCGGCAATTGTTCTTGCAGCGGGCAGGGGAAATCAGCACGGAAGGGGCAGTCCCCCAAATCAGTGTGTGGCCGGAACCCTATGATTTCTTACTCAGAGACTGGCCGTGGCCCATGACGCTGGCGTCTTTCCCGTGGACTGAACAGCCACTGACCATCGTCTGGCCACTAAACGGTTTCACAGGATAAACCGCCGTTATTTTCTCTTCTTATCGGAGATCAACATGACGTTTTCTTCCGTCTCTCAGCCCGCGTTTATTCCGCAGGGTGATTGCCAGCTATCGCTCTTGTTTAGCGAACTGGAACGTATCGATCTGCTATTACAGCATTATTATTACCGCCATTCAGCGCGTCACGAGGTTTTTAACGCGTTTCTGCTCAGCGAGGAGGAGGTTGAGGCGCGCAGGCAACACCCGGTCGGCAGGCCTCATTGGGCCGCCGCTACTCAGCCGCTATACCGGGCGGAAAACGGGCAGCCCTTGTTGGCAGAAGGCTTAACGGACCTGATTCATCGTTTCGAACTCACTGACTTTGAACGAGACACGTTGCTATTGGGATTGCTGCCCCATTTTGACAGCCGTTATTATGATCTGTTTTCCTGGATCCTGGGGGGAAAGCAAAGTCAGCTGCCCAGCTTTTCATTGGCCCTCACGCTATTTTGCCCTTCAGACAGGGAAAAGCGGGCACAGCAAGCCAGTTTTCTGCCTCAGTCGCCGCTAATGAGCTGCCAGCTGTTAATGATTGAGGAGAATAAAAAAAATCCGGCCTGGAGCCAAACCCGCTTTATGACCGACAGCAGCGTGTACCATTTTTTACTCGGGCATCACTATTTGGCGCCGGCGTTAGCGTCGTGGGCGGAATGGTCAACGCCGCCAGTGCTGCCGTTTTATCCTGCCGGCTTAAAAGACGCGCTGGCCGGCGTGTTACTGACTGACGATATTGAGCCGCGCCCCGTGGTGTTGCTGCGCGGCATGCCGGGGAGCGCCAGAGCCCATGCGGTGTCGGGCATTTTTGCCTCTGACAACCGGCAGACGCTGCAGGTCGATATCGATAAGTGTTCCGAGAGCGATGACGATGCGCTGTTACTGCATTTAACCTGTCTGATGCGTGAAGTCCGTATGCGCGGTGCGGGCATGATGATCCGCAACCTGCAGACACGGATGGAAAAGAGCACGTCACTGCCGGAGAGGCTATCTGAGCAGCTGAACCAGCCGGGATTAAGGGTGGTGTGCCTGGTTGAACCCTATGCTCCGCCTTTATGGCTGAAGAAGACGCCTACCTTGCAGACCGCGATGCCGGTGTTGACGCAGGAGGAAAAAACGCACCTGCTCAGGGATTGCCTGCCGGAACGACGTGCGGCGGAGATGGACCTTATCAGTCTCAGCCAGCGCTACACCTTTACCCCGGAAAGTCTGCCGCTGATGGTGCAAGAGGCCGAACTGTATCGGCAGCAACGCGACCCGGCGGATGTTCTGCAACAGTGTGATATTCGCCAGGCGCTCAATTTACGCAACCAACAGAATTTCGGTTCCCTGGCGCAACGCATTACGCCGAAGCGGACATTAAACGACCTGTTGGTGTCAGAGAGCCTATTACAGCAACTCCAGGAGATGTTGACGGCCATTCGCTATCGGGAAAAAGTGCTGGCCGGTGGTTTTAAAGACAAGGTGGGTTATGGCGTCGGGATCAGCGCGCTGTTCTACGGCGACTCGGGAACCGGGAAAACCATGGCGGCGGAAGTGCTGGCCCATACGCTGGGTGTCGATTTAATCAAGGTAGACCTCTCTACGGTTATCAATAAATACATTGGTGAAACCGAGAAAAACCTCTCGCGTATCTTCGATTTGGCAGAGCAGGATGCCGGCATCTTGTTTTTTGATGAGGCTGATGCCTTATTTGGCAAGCGCAGTGAAACCAAGGATGCCCATGACCGGCATGCCAATATTGAGGTGTCTTACCTGTTGCAACGGCTGGAAAATTTCCCCGGGTTGGTTATTTTATCCACCAATAACCGCAGCCATCTCGACAGTGCATTTAACCGGCGCTTTACCTTTATTACCCGCTTTGCTTATCCGGATGAAACGCTGCGGCATAACATGTGGCAAAAAATATGGCCGAAGAGTATCAAAGTCTCACCGGACGTGGATTTTGAAAAATTAGCGCAGCGGGCCAATATTACCGGCGCCAATATCAGGAATATTGCCCTGCTGGCCGCCTTCTTCGCCGAAGAAAGTGACAATCACGAAGTCAGTCACCGTCATATCGACGCGGCGTTAACCCGTGAACTGGCCAAAACAGGTCGGCTGGCTATTTAACCCGCCGAATCAACATTCCGTGTCAATAACGCATCATGGACAGTGATGACGTACTATTAATTCAGAGGAACGAGGATGTCTAATTATCAAACCCTGCTCGACGTGAATAACGCGATGAAGGATATGCTGGAAAAATATGTGAATAAAGACGTGGCAATCCGCTTTGATTTACCGGATGTGGATGCCACGCAGTCCGATGCCGCGATAAGCGTGTTTCTTTATGATATCCACGAAGACCTGCAGCTGCGTACGGCCGAGTCCCGCGGATTTAATGCCGGCACAAAACGGTTATCACCCGGCTGGGCCAATGTGAAATGCAACTACCTCATTACCTATTGGGAATCAACCGGCCCCGCCACGGATGCCGGCAACCCGGACAGTCAGCCCGACAACCAGGCCATAAAAGTCATGTCTCAGGTTCTGGCGGCGTTGATTAACAATCGCCAGCTAGCCGCGATTCCTGGGGCGTATACGCAGGTTATGCCGCCCAAAGAAAATCTGAACAGCCTGGGTAACTTCTGGCAATCGCTGGGCAATCGTCCGCGCCTGTCGCTCAACTATTGTGTCACCGTACCGATTAGCCTGAGCGATAAGGGCGAGCAAGTCACCCCGGTTAAATCCTTGTCTACCACCGTTGAGCCAAAAGCGCCCGTTTCTCCACAGGCCATTTCCGACGTACTGCGGGAGCAATTAATGGTGGCGCTGGGCGGTGATTATGATGTCCGTTTGGCGATGACGCACGTTAATCTGCAGGCTTCGCCGGTTGCCGCGTCAAACGGGAGTGCGGCTGACATCCGTGTGTCGCTGCGGGTGTCCGGCATGACGCGAACAGAATATCTCACCCCGATCAACACCGTTTTTGAAGAATGGGCAAAGGATGAGGCGGCGGCGGTCACGCCCGATGGCAACCTTATTTATGTCACCGCAGTTGATAATACGGACCTGACAGGGATTTAAATACATTTTGTTCTGGGATTATCAGGGTGAAAAAAACTTGAAAATCATGAGGGGATTTTATGCGCAAGCCAATAGCCTTTACCCAAAAAAAATCAAAACCAATGCAGGCTCCGCTTGCTAAAGAAGACGAGTCGTTCCAGGAGTTTGAGGACGAGATGCATGATGAGAGTAAAAATCGCATATGTCGATATGCCGATAGTCTGGATGTTATAACCAGCGTTGTAAATACGATTCACGACGCTGTCGACAATACGATTAATCCCTCTCGAGCCATGCGAGCCCTTGCCAAGAATGGCTCTAATGTCGTGATCACTCATACTACCTCAGCGTTCTCTGGCCTGGCAGGATCAACGCTTGGAGCCGTCGTGGGGACATTGATTTTTCCTGGTGCAGGTACTGCAGTTGGGGCCGCAGTCGGTGGTCTAGGTGCAGGGATCGCAAGCAAAGAACTGATCAAAAAAGTTCTTGAGAAGACACCGCTGAAAAAAAATAAACGATTGCAAACATCAACACTCCAACAGGAGATTGAACATACACATGACTCCATTCTCCGGTCCGGTTTATTTACGGTGAAAAACGGGTATTTGAGCAACAACAATAGTACCAAGAAAAATCTTGCCGTTATGGGGGTTAAAAAGGCGATAGATGAAGCGACGGGGTTGTCTTTACCTGTCGGGGATCTCGCAGATTTTGCCCTTCAGGCCAAAGAGTTGAGCGATGGTGAATTGGGAAGTGAAAAAATAAAGAAAATTGAAAAGATATTTGGAGTGATTGAGTCGATTATATCCATGGAGGGGTACGATGACGTACAGGATCGGTTCGAATATCTTGGTAAAGAGCAAATAAGCAGGGATGGTGTGCTTAATACTATCAAGCGTGAAAAAGTAAGTAGCGAAGGTCTATCAAATTCTGTGGTGCATATAGAAAACAGGATTAGAGATACACGAAGAATGCTACTCAATTTTCAGCCTGGAACATCTTGAATAGATTTTTGCGTTAAAACATCGTCATGCAACATGGCATGTGACGTAGAGAGATGTGGGGTAAAGAGGGGCGTGGCTGTCAGAAATAGCCCGATGCATTATGGGGGGGGGGTAAAAAATCTGCATTAAGGCTTGATGTGTAGTATGACGCATGGATTTATTTTTGACTTAACTGCAGTGTAATTACTGGCGTTAACGCCAGCAGATGGATAAACCATAGTGTTATCAGGTTCTGTGGGGCTTGATAATGAATCTATTTGTACTTTAATAGAAAGGTGCTCGCTGCTAACTCTATTTTTATCAAGAGTATGCCGCTCATCTGTTTTATATCAATCAGTGGTAAACCCCTCCCGTACATTTTTTAACCTAAAGGAGATATATTGATGCCAACAGAAAGCCCGCAATTACAGCAGGCGATCGCCGAGTTTAATAAAGCCATTATCCGCGCGGCAGAGTATGAAGGAAATATCGAGAATATCATTCGCGATAAGGTTGAGCGGCTTTTCCCCGCGGCAGAGAAATCGCTGAAAGAAAGCGTGGTTGCTCAGGCGGTAGAAAAAATAGCTGAGGCAAACCAGGCATTTGAGTTTAATCATCTGGGTAACGATCTGCTTGAATTCCCTGCGGTGGAATATATCGCACGCTCTTTTTTGCGCCGGACACTGGAAAAGACAGCGATTGCTCAGGCGAACGATCCTGCATTTGCCATAACGAAAAACAACCAGGATGCCGGGATCGGTTTCCTGGAAGGGTGGAGCAGCGATAATGCGGCATGGGCAAAGCAAATGAACGCGCTGCTGAATGAAAACAAGACTAACGCCCGCGTGTTAACCAGCCTGGCATACAGCTATATCAGACCTTTTCGCAACCCGCAGACACTGCGCAAACTGGGAGATGAGGCTAATGAGTCTTTGCTGAACAGCAAAGAGGCCAACCCGCGTCTGGATATTTTTGCCGGCTCAACGGCGGGGGCGCCGCCGGTCATGTCGAAGCCGATCACCACTCAGCCTCACGGCTGGCCGTGGCTAAAGTATGTCGACTGGAACGCCGCGGAAGCATTGGGCAATAAAACGTCATCGGATTTAATTGGCAGTAGGTCAAGCAGCGATCCGCATAAAGGGACGGGCTTCAAGTTTAAGGGCATGTTGCAGGCGATAAAGCCGCCGCCGTATCGACCCCATTCATCCTCCCTCAGGGAACGCGACCAACATGAATCGGGGTACGGCGGTTTCGTTATCAACGATAAGTCGATGACCTCAATCGGGGCAGAAAAACCGTTGGTGGTGAACTGGCGTCAGCAGAACATGAATAAAAAACTGCCGATGTTTTCCGGCCCCTCCAGCACCACGTCCTATATGTATGAAATTGCCCGTTTGCTGAATCTGCCTGCTGCCGAAGCCCAGGCATTCAGGCTGCTGTTGTTGGGCTGGATGATCCAGGCACGCGATCACAGCTTTACCGAAATTATGGGGGCGCTGGATGCCTATGCCATGGAGTTTGATGAGCAGGGGCCTACGGCCGTACCCAGTGACGCGAACATGGCCTGGGGAGCCAGGCAGAACGGTGACTGGCTGCGCGCCTATGAAGGTTTGGTGACGGAGGATATTGACCTGCCTGCGCTGGAAGCCAAAACCCTTATTCTCGAGGGGCAAGCGATCCATTTGCCGGCGCAGGGCGCCGTTCGCATCAGTCGGGATGAGTTTGACCAGTTCATTACCGCAGGCAGAGGATATCCGGCGCAATATGCTTCAGATGACTACTTGCTGAAAATAGGTGAGGCAGTTGCCGGCGGTGGGGAAGCAGAAGATATCTCCGGGCTGGCGTCAGAGCGGATCCTGTATGCACCGCAAAATAGGGAAGATCTCAAGCTCTATAATGCGCAGGAGCGAGAGCTACCACAGCGTCCTGCCCGCGGCGCCCCCGGCACGCCTTTTCTGGGGGCCGAAAAAGACGCGGCGGTCACGGCCTGGCTTGACGCCTTACCGGCGGATAAACGCACGCACATGCTCAATAGTGCGGCCTCGCTCCTGGCTGAGTCCACGCAACAAGATTCCCTGGGCCATGTGTTCCATTACGGCAACCGTAACGATATCTGGGAGGTGTTTCTGACGCTGCCGGGGACCAATATGCTGGCTGGCCAACTTAAGCTGGATCCGTTTTATCACGGAGAGGATCCGTTTGTGAATTTGCTGGATCGCGTGGCAATAGAAAAGACGCCACAGGCGCGCGCCCGTTGCCTGCTTGATGCCATTGGCGACAGCAAACAGAATCAGGATATTTTACTTAAAGGAATGCTGCTGGCCGTCACCCGCTTCTACACCGCCAACGGGGCCAATGTGATCAACCCGGGTTACGGTGGTTTCGCGCCGCCGAAAAATACGGCGGAAATGGAGAATCGCCTGCTGGCTCTGCTGAAGAGAAATCAATACCTCACTTCGGGCCAGCGCTCGCAGGCGAAAAGTGAGTATCGCCAGACGGTTGAACTGCTCCACAGGGCGCTTGAATCGCCGATGTTTGAACGGTATTCCGGCACGCTCTGGCACGGCAGTCATGCTGCCGTGGCCGAGGCGTTGCTTGAGCAGGGAAATGATGCCCGGTTCCCGGGGTTTATGAGTACCACTTACGATCCGGCGGTCGCCAAGAGTTATATGGCGAAAGGGGCGCTGATTGTGGTGAAACCGGGTGAGATCGGTGGATCGCTGGTTGAAGGGATCAGTAATGCTCCCGGCGAGAAAGAAGCACTGTTTCCTGAGGGGACGCCGTTTAGCGTTGAACAAAGCTATGTGCTGCATCTTGAAAAAGGCTATCCGCCCGAAGCCAATTCAATGATCAAGAAAAAGAGATTCGATTTTGAAGTGGCGAATGGATCGAAGCTGCCTTACGTGAAGGTCCGGGTGACCGGGCCCGGACAGACCGACGGGAGCGACCCCGAGGGGGAACGTGAGCTGGCATCGCTGATTGAACAGCTCAAAACCGGCAGCGTCGAGGGGCTGGAGCCGGAGACGAAAGTGGTGGTGCTCAGACCAAAGGCGTCAAAAGAGGCGGAGACGTCAGAAGCGCTGCTGGATGTCGCATTGCCGGTCTCAAGGGCTGAAAAAGCAGAAGCGCAAATGGTCGCGCGGTGAAGAGGGCATGGCGAAGCGTCTGCCGCCTGGCCGGCGGTGCGGTTCAACCGCGATGACGATTTTGACGCCGATCTGGCGCTGAAGCCCGGCGCGCCGGTCTACAGCCCGTTCGGGCGCCACCGCGATCCGGCTTAGAACCCGGCCTTCAGCAGTTCCTCGCGCAAGTCGTCGATAATCGCCGGTTCGATGTCGGGGAACTGCTGCTGGATGTCGGCGATGGCGTCGGCCACGCTCGGGCCGGCGAAGGGCAACAGCGGCAGATTGGCGTCGCTGTCCGGCAGTTCACCGCGGATAGTGCCGGTGATCATGCCCGCTTTTTTTTCCGCCGTGAGGTCGTACTCCCCCACGTTTTTGTCGATCGGTTTCATTGGCCGCCTCGCTGTCGGAGCGTGTTTCGTCACGTCCTGTTAAAGCATAGTGTTTCAGGCGACGAATACCAATTGATGTATATAATATTAATTAAAAACAAATGGATAGAATTCCTCTGCCGTTTGACGCTTGCCGGGGTTCAGCGCTATGCTCATGGCGCTAAAGGACTTACCTTAGGACTGGAAGCGGTGGGTGCCTATTGGGACGGCTACGAAGGGCGCTGGCTGAATTCCACATAAAAAGAAGGTAATAAAAACTGGCCTTCTGCCGGTTATTTGATTATAAAAACCGCCGCTAAGGACGATGTTCATAATCGAAACCAGGAGTGTTTATGTTGGCAAAAGTTAAGCGTTCGTTCGCCGCCGCGATCGTATTGATGTTGGCGTTGCCTGCGGTTCAGGCTGCGGATTACCGTGCGGGCGAGCAATACACCCGGCTGGATAAGCCGGTGGCCGCCGCGCCGGCGGTGGTGGAGTTTTTCTCCTTCTACTGCGGCCCTTGCTATCAGTTTGCCGAAACCTACCGCGTAGGCAGTACCGTGGCGCAGGCGCTGCCCGCCGGTGAGAAAGTCACCAAGTATCACGTCAGCCTGATGGGCAAACTGGGCAATGAGCTGACCGAAGCCTGGGCGGTGGCGACGGTGCTGGGCGTGGAAGACAAGATTGAAGGGGCGATGTTCGACGCGGTGCAAAAACAGCGCGCCGTCAACGGCGCCGAAGATATTCAGCGGGTGTTCACGGCGGCCGGCATCGATGCCGCCACCTATGAAAACGCGCGCCACAGTCTGCTGGTCAAAGGATTGATCGCCAAGCAGAACGAAGCGGTGAAAGCGTTCGAGGTGCGTGGCACCCCGTCGTTCTACGTGGCCGGCAAATACAAGATAGACAATGCCGGCATGGCCAGCACCCGCGTTGAAGGCTATGCCAAAGAGTACGCGGCGGTGGTGCGTTACTTGCTGGATACCCAGCCTTAAGGCGATTCTTTCCCCGGCGCTCGACGATCTGTGATCGCGGCGCCAAATCCCCCGCTCGCCGTTGATTGTGTGTTAACGGGTTGTTATGGTGTTTTTCTGTTCAACGGCGCAGCACCGCTGCTGTTTGAAGGGAGAGATCATGACGGCATTGGCAACGCTCCGGGACGCCGGCTTCGAAGAGTGGCTGGGGAAAATCAACACCGCCTGCGGCAGATTCTGCGCGAAAACGCTGGGGCCGGGCTTCAGCGGGGCGATGCAGGAGTTCCGCGCCCATGCGTTGCGCCTGAGCGTGGTCGACGTGTCTCAGGCCCGGCTGTACCGCACGCCGCGCGAGATCGCCCGCAGCGACGGCGCGCACTTTTTTACCGTCTTCCAGCTGCGCGGCAGCGCGTTGATGGAGCAGGGCGATCGCCAGACGGTGCTCTCGCCCGGCGACATCACGCTGATCGACGCCTCACGGCCCAGTAGCTTCACCTTCCAGCGCGATTCGCGCCAAATCTCCCTGCTGTTGCCGCGCGGCTGCCTGCCGGTGCCACCGCCTTGCGCCCTGCGTCTGGGGGCCGAGCTTAGCGCGGTGCGCCTCAGCCGCCAGCTGGTGCTGAGCAGCATGCAGGATCCTCAGCTCGCCGCGGCGGAAAGCGAGGCGGTGCTGAATGCGCTGGCGGCGCTGCTGCGCCCGGCGCTGGCGCTCGAACAGGCGCACCCGGAGGGGCAACAGCCGGTTTTCGACAAGGCGCTGGCATTGATCGACAGGCATATTCAGTCGGCGCAGCTGCGCCCGGAATGGGTAGCGGCCGAGTTGGGGGTGTCGCTGCGCAGCCTGTATCGGCTGTTCGCCCGTCAAGGGTTGGTGGTGGCGCAGTACATCAGAAACCGCCGGTTGGATCTGTGCGCGCAGGCGCTGCGCAATGCCGGCGGGCAGGAAAAGCTGGCCGGCGTCGGCCTCGACTGGGGGTTCGCCGATCACAGCCATTTCTCGACCGCTTTCAAGCAGCGCTTCGGCATGTCGCCGAGCGAGTACCGCCGGCAATATCAATAAGTCAGGGCGCGGGCCAGGCCCGCGCCGCTTCACTCAATAGCGGATGCAAACCGATTTGGTTTCGGTGTAAGCGTCCAGCCAATCCGGGCCGAAATCACGGCCGCTGCCCGACTGTTTGAAGCCGCCGAACGGCATGTTCGGGTCGATCAGCGTATGGGTGTTGACCCACACGGTGCCGGCCTGGATGCGCGGCGTCAGCGCCATCGCTTTTTGCAGGCTGGTGGTCCACAGGCTGGCAGCCAGCCCGAAGTCGGTGTCGTTGGCCTTGCTCAATGCCTCTTCGGCGCTCGCCACCCGGATCAGGTTAACTACCGGGCCGAACACTTCCTCGCGCGTCAGGTTCAGCCTGTCGTCCGGGTTGATCACCAGCGTTGGCGCGATGTAGAAGCCGTTGGCATCCGGCCCGGCCGCGCCGCCGATAAGCTCGGCATTTTTCGCCCGGGCGTCGTCCAGGTAGGCCGCCACCTTGTTGCGGTGCGCCAGCGATACCAGCGGGTTAATTTGCGCGCCGGTGTCCATGCCCGGGCCGACCGACAGCGATTTTACCGCCTGTTCGAAACCGGCCACCAGTTGGTCATAGATCGGTGCTTCGATATAAATCCGCGAACTGGCGGCGCACACCTGCCCCTGGTTGAGGAAGCTGCCGAGCATCAGGCCTTCGACCACCTGCTGCGGATCGGCGTCTTTCAGCACGATGGCCGGGTTTTTGCCACCCAGCTCCAGCGTCACGCGAGTCAGGCGATCCGCCGCGGTGCGCGCGATGCTTTTGCCCACCGGCGTGGAGCCGGTAAAGCTGACTTTGGCGATCAGCGGATGTTCGGTCAGTGCCTTGCCGCACACGGTGCCGCGGCCGGTGACTACGTTGAACACGCCCGGCGGTACGCCGGCTTCGCTCGCCAGTTCGGCCATGCGCAGCAGGGTGAGCGGGGTGGTTTCCGACGGCTTGATGACGATGGAGCAGCCCGCCGCCAGCGCCGGCATCACTTTCCACATGCCGATCATCAGCGGGAAGTTCCAGGGCACGATGCCGGCGACCACGCCGATCGGCTCTTTACGGGTATAAACCTGATATTTGGCGCCCGGCGGCATCGGAATGGAGACGTCCAGCGTCTGGCCGGTGATTTTGGTCGCCAGACCGGCGGTGTAGCGCATCCAGTTCAGGGTGCTGCCGACTTCGAAGGCGCGGGCGATGTTGATGGATTTGCCCTGCTCCAGGGTTTCCAGCTGTGCCAGCTCCTCGGCGTGTTGCTCCACCAAATCGGCGTAGCGCAGCAGGATGCGTTCGCGCTCTACCGGCAGACGCTGCGCCCAGACGCCTTCGCTGAAGGCTTTGTGGGCGGACTGCACCGCCAGCGCGACGTCGTGCTCGTTGGCGTCGGCGGTGGTGGCGATCTGCTGCCCATTGGCGGGGTTATACACCGCCAGGCGGCTTTCCGCGGCGGACGCGCGCCACTGGCCGTCGATATACAGCCCATGCTGACGATCGAGAAAACGCGACACGCTATCCAGCACGGCTACGGTATTGTCAGACATACATCCTCCGATCAGGCTCATCAGGTTATCGTTAACCCTGCAAGTCTAGATCAGCGGTAAAGCGGCGGCTTTGCTCTGCCTGACATTCGGTTTGCCCTGCGTGTCATTTTGCCGTGACGGAAGAGTAAACAGCGGCCGACGGGTGCCGGCCGGGTGGGATCACGAGCTCAGGGTTGCCAGACGGGTGGCGAAGCCGAGGAACAGCAGGCCGATCAGGCCGTTGCCGAGCTTCGCCAGGCCTTTCTTGTGATTGAAGAAATGCGCCAGCATCGCGCCGGAGAAGATCAGCGTGCTCATGTAGATAAAGCTGACGGCTTCGAGGATCAGCGCCAGAATGGTGAACGACAGCCCGGTGTGCGCGTAGTTGAAGTCGATGAATTGCACGAAGAACGACACGTAAAACAGGATAGCTTTCGGGTTGGTCAGGCTCAGTGTCAGCGACTTGCGCAGAATGCTGTGGCCGCCTTCAATTTGCTGCTGTTGCGCCTGCGCCTTCTGCACGAAGGTGGCATAGAGGATTTTTGCGCCGAGGAACAGCAGGTAAATCGCGCCGAGAAAACGCACCAGGGTAAACAGAAACGGCGTGGTGCGGATCAGCGAAGCCACGCCGATATAGGCGCAGAAGATCAGAATTGCATCGCCGATGAACACGCCGAGCGCCGCGGTGTAGCCGGCGCGCACGCCGCGCGAGACGCCGGTTTTCAGTACGTACAGCGTATTCGGCCCCGGCAGAATGATAATGAAGACCACCCCGGCCAAATAGGTCCATAAATTCAGGACGCCAAAACTCTCTAACACAATAACCTCTCCATACGCGCAACTAACAGGCAAAAACACTGGCCACGCCCGTGGCCGGCCGCGATCCTAACGCTGTGCAACCGGGTTGGCAACGTAATAAACTTCATGTTGTTGGTTAAAAATTGTCGAAACATTGTTGAAAACCTCGGCGCCGAATTAAAAAGCAAGAGTCGGCGTGTTTCGCCAACGGCCCGGCCAACGCCACGCGCTGGGGTAATCTTTCACGACGCGCTATAGCTTGCGCGCCAGCAGGGTGGCGAAGCGTAGCGAGATGCGGTTGCCGGCGGCGTCGGTCTTATGCAGTTGGCCGACGTCTTCGTTGTATTTGAGGATCTCCCAGTCGCGATAATAATGCTTCAGCTCACCCGGGCTGAAGGTGAACGGGAACGGCAGCGGGCAGGGATAATCCTCGGTATCCATCGCCGCCACGATCAGGTTATGGCCGCCGCGCACGGTGCTGTCCTGCATGTTTTGCACGATAGACGGAATTTGCTGGCGTTCGAGGAACATCATCACCACGGTGGACAGGATGAAGTCGTATTCGCCGCGGAAGCGGTGGGTATTGAGATCCTGCACCGCGGCGCTCAGGCGGGTCAGCGGCTCGGCGTCGATGATCTGATTGAGGCGGGCTATCGACGGCGCGTGCTTGTCCCAGGCGGTGACGTCGAAACCTTTCAAATTGAGATAGAGCGAATTGCGCCCGCCGCCGCAGCCCAAATCCAGCGCTTTGCCCGGCGCAATGCGCGCCGCCGCCTCGATCACTTCAGAGTGGGTGCGCGTCAGGTCGTATTTCTTGTGGTAGTAATCTTCCGGCGTGCAGTAAAACGCCAGCCGGCAGGTCATGTCGTCCGAGAAGGAAACGATGCGATGCCACTGCTGCGGTGCGATAAACGGCGGCTGGCTCTCGGGGCTGAACTGCCAGGTCTCGGTGGTGGCGCCGTCTTCGGTCATCATGGCGAACGTCAGGCTGCCGCTCAGGACGGTGAGCTTCGCCCAGGTGCCGCTCTGGGTGTTGTGGCGCTGGCGGAAGGCTTCCGGCAGCGTGTCGTTGTTCCATTCCGGCAGGGTTTTATAGCAAAGCAGCTGCTGCTCCATAGGGGCTCCTCGGGTTGGGCGAGCAAAGTGATTTATATAATGCATATAAAATACATCTTTATAGGCGGTTTGAACATAGCGGCCTGACGGAAAGGCGCGGCGACATTTTTATACTGGATTGTGCGTGGCGGCTGGGCTAATTTCAGTGCTGTTGATGTCATCACGTTCAGGGAAAAGATGCCGATATTTCGTTTATTTCACCCGACGCCCTTCAGTTGGCTGAGCCTGGCCGCGCTGCTGGCGCTGGCGGGCTGTACCAGCAAAACCACCACCACGGCACCGGCGACACGCCCTGCCGACGTCAAAGCGCGACTGATGACACTGATCCCGGCCAACGCCGGCGATCGTCAGGGCTGGGCTACCGATATTACCGCCGCCTTCGCCGCGCAGGGCATCGAGCCGAGCGATGAGAACCTGTGTTCGGTGCTGGCGGTGACCGAACAGGAGTCGACGTTCCAGGCCAACCCGCAGGTGCCGGGGCTGCCGAAGATCGCCTGGAAGGAGATCGATCGCCGCGCCGATCAGATGCACATCCCGAACTTTTTGGTGCACACCGCGTTGAAGATCTCGTCGTCGAACGGGCAGAGCTACAGCGAACGGTTGGATAAGGTGCGCACCGAGAAGGATCTGAGCGATATCTTCGATGACATGATCGACCGCGTGCCGATGGGGCAGAAGCTGTTCGGCCATTTGAACCCGGTGCATACCGGCGGCCCGATGCAGGTGAGCGTCGCCTTCGCCGAGGCGCACGCCAAAGGGTACCCTTATCCGATCGACGGCTCGATTCGCCGCGAAGTGTTCAGCCGGCGCGGCGGTATGTATTTCGGCATTATGCATTTGCTGGGGTATCCGGCCGATTACAGCCGGCCGATTTATCGCTTTGCCGACTTCAACGCCGGCTGGTACGCCAGCCGCAACGCGGCGTTCCAAAACGCGGTCAGCCGGGCGAGCGCGATTCCGCTGGCGCTGGACGGCGACCTGATCGACTTCGGCAGCGACAAGCCCGGCTCGACCGAGCTGGCGGTGCGCACGCTCGGCAAGCGCCTGAACATGAGCGACAGCGCCATTCGCCGGGCGCTCGAGAAAGGCGACACGGCCGGCTTTGCCGACACCGACCTGTATAAGAAGGTCTACGCGCTGGCGGGCGGCAAGCTGCCGCGCGAGATGCTGCCGGGTATCCAGCTGGAGAGCCCAAAAATCACCCGCAAGCTGACCACCGCCTGGTTCGCCAAGCGGGTGGACGAACGCCGCCAGCGCTGCATGGCGCGCGCCGGCGGGTAACCCAACAGAAAACGCCGTCGCTGGCCTGAACCACCGGCGGCGCGCTCGCGCCTCAGGCGCTGCGGCGCGGGTTGGTCAGGCCGAAGTTAAAGCTGTTGCAACGGTTGCAGAACTCTTTCATCACCGGCGGCGTGTCCATCATCGGCACTTTTACTTCGATAAACGCCAGCCGATCCTGTCGCGAGGCGTGTTCCAGGGCCATTTCCAGCTGTTGCGTGGTCTCCACCGCCACGCTGAACGGCTGCGCCTGGGTATTCAGCACCGCCGGCAGTTTGGCATAGTCCCACGGGCTGATGTCGTTGTAGGACGAGCTTTCGCCGAGGATATAACGCTCGATGGTGTAGCCATCGTTGTTGATCAGGAAGATGATCGGCTTTTGCTCGCAGCGCAGCAGGGTAGACACTTCCTGCGCGGTAAGCTGGAAGGAGCCGTCGCCGATGAACAGCAGGTGCCGGCGCTCCGGGGCCGCCATCAAGGTGCCGAGCAGCGCCGGCAGGGTATAGCCGATCGAGCCCCAGATCGGCTGGTTGACCACCTTGACGCCGCCCGGCATGCGCATGCCGCCGATGGCGGCACCCGAGGTGCCGTTTTCCACCACCACCACGTCATCGGCCCGGATGAAGCGCTGGATGCGTTGCCACAGATAGGCCTGGTCGATGGGGGTATCGCTCGGCGTCGCCAGCTTCTCTTGCGGATTGGGCAGCGGCGCCAGGGGCTGAGCCGGCGCGTCTTCGCTCAGATCCAGCAGCGCCTGCAGCAGATCCGCCGTCGCCACCGCCGGGTAGGAGGTGTTGTCCAGCTTCATCGAGAACGGTTGGATATCCACCTGAGCGGCGGCGGGAATTTGCTGCGAGAAATAGCCGGTGGTGGAGTCCACCAGACGCACGCCGAAGCTCAGCACGCAGTCCGAATGGGCCATGTGTTCATACAGTTCGGGGCGCGACAGGTTGCCGCTGTAGCCGCCCATCCAGCCGGCGGTGTTTTCCGGGATAATGCATTTGGCGGTCGGCATATTGGTCAGTGGAATGGCAAAGCGGTGAGCGACCGCGATAACCAATTGCTGCAGCCGATAACGATCCACCATTTGGTCGACCAACATGATCGGGCGCTGTGCGCGTTTTATTTTGGTTAACAGCGCCATCGCCGCTAATTGTACATTGTATTTATCGCTGGCCGGCAGCTGCGGCGCCGCTGCGGCGGCGGTGATTTCAATTTCGACGTCGCAAATATCGGAAGGCAGCTGTAAATAGACCGGTTTCTTCTCTATCCAGGCACGAGAAATAACGCGTGGAATTTCCTGGGCGGCATTTTCCGGCGTAATCAAGGCTTGAGCAACGGTGAACTGTTTAAAACAGTTCATGACGTTGTCGAAATTGCCGTCGCCCAGAGTATGGTGCAAGAGCTGATGATTCTTCATCGCGTGCAGCGGCGGCGTGCCGGCGATGCAGACCACCGGCGAGGATTCGGCATAGGCGCCGGCGATGCCGGACAGCGCGGCCAGATCGCCGACGCCGTAAGTAACGATCAGCGCGCCGGCGCCCTTCATCCGGGCATAGCCATCGGCGGCGTAGGAGGCGTTCAATTCATTGCAGTTGCCGACAAACGCCAGCCGGTCGTCGCTTTCCAGCAGCTCCAGCAGGCTGAGGTTATAGTCGCCGGGCACGCCGTAAATACGATCGACGTTCAGGGCGTGAAGCTGTTGCAGAATGAATGACCCGATAGTTATTTTCATTGATTGCTCCGGATTATTTATCTTTATTTTGTCAGGCGAAAATCAGCAAAAATAAATTGCTGGCGATGTTGTGTCGTTAGCTTTAACAGTTATTTAAAGCGCTGGCTTGTTCAAGAGAGGGGGGGCAGGCGGTAAATAGGCGATTTGTATTCGGCGCTTTACGCGATTGAGTAATACATAAAAAGTAGGGTTATTGCGTGTTGGCGTGCGGCGGTATTTTTCAGTGGCGGAATATCAGCAGAAAAACGGCGGCCTATTGGCATTTATCGTGATTCAGAGTGAACCGCCCGGTACTTTTGACGCCGCGTTAAATCCCATCGGGCGCCCCCCGGCTTTTGTTTTGGGAAAGAAACGCTGAACCTGATGTAAAGGGGCATTTTGGTGATCCGCCGCACGCTTATTCCATGAAACCATCCTGTAACCAACTAAAAACAAAAAATTAACAATGGGCATTATTCATCCGGGCTTTTTTGTCAGCTTTGCTTTACGGGTGCTGCAGTGCGCGCCACGCCGGGGCGACGTTAAGATACGCCGTCACGGGCGTCAATATAACGTGGTGGCCATCACATTCCGTATGAACTGATACGTAAACTTTTCTCTACGTGCGTGCAGATGGCGTATACCTACCAGAGAGGGCGGTGCCCCAGAGGCACTGGCCGGCGGGGGAAGGAGCGATGAAAAACTATCGACATATTCTGGTACTGATTCACGATGAGCATGATGGGCTGCCGTTGCTGCGTCAAACGGTGGCGATGGTGCGCGGGCTGCCGATCGCCATCACCGTCGGCCACCTTAATGCCGACTATGCGGAGTTGGAGTACGGCAGCGATGCGCTGGTTAAAGATCGTCAGGCGCAGGAGGTGATCGCCGCCAAAGCGATGCTGAGCCGGCTGGTGAGCGCCGTCGAGGCGCCGGTGGCGGTCAAGGAGATCGTCACCATTCGGCGCTTTAAGGACGTCAGCGATTTCATTCATCAGGCCGGTATCGATCTGGTGGTGGTCGGGCACCAAAATCGCCTGTTCGGTCTCTATTCTTCGTATTCCCTGGCGTTTGTGAACCGCCTCGATGTTGATGTGTTGGTCAAACATCTGGCCCGCGAGTAGCGTGCGGCAAAACGGGTTTTAGCCACGGTTTTGTCGCCGGAAAGGGGGTAATATGCAGCAGTCGGCGCAGCCGGAAATTTAGAAAGGGGGGATTTTCCGCTGCTAAACTTAACCAAAGCACAACGAGCGTTGGATAAATTAGATACAGCTTGATCTTGCCAGGGCTATCGGTAAGAATCTTCGGCCGTATTTTTACAGGAGCTTTACGATGTTTCTCAAACGGACTCTTTTGGCATGTTCTCTGGCGTTGATATTTCCTGCACTGCCTTCTTACGCTGAGGTTGGTACAGAAAGTGGCAATACCGCGCAGGCTGAAAAACCGGGTCTATGGCAGCGCTTTACCGATAACGTGGCGGAGACCTGGAACAATTCGCCTAACCACGATCTCTATATCCCGGCCATCACCTGGCACAACCGCTGGACTTACGATCAAGAGAAGATCGATAAGTACAACGAACGCCCGTGGGGCGCCGGTTACGGCATCTCCCGCTACGACACCGACGGCGACTGGCACGGCATCTACATCATGGCGTTCAAAGACTCCTTCAACAAGTGGGAGCCGATCGGCGGCTACGCCTATGAAAAGATCTGGCGCCCGCTGGATGACAAGGATTTCCGCCTGGGACTCGGCTTCACCGCCAGCGTCACCGCGCGTGACAACTGGAACTACATTCCTATCCCGGCACCGCTGCCGCTGGCCTCTATCGGCTATCAGCGGCTGACGTTCCAGGCGACCTACATTCCCGGCACTTATAACAACGGCAACGTGTTCTTCGCCTGGCTGCGCTGGCAGTTCTAAATTTCCTGAATTCCGAAAAACGGCGCGGCGGCGAGATAAAAGGAACTTGTCGCCGCCGGCGGCGTCGGAAGGGTATCCCGGCGCGCTGCGCCGATTGCATGCCGTTATTACAGGAGTTTTACCACTATGATCACCAAACATCGTTTACTGCTGGCTTTGGCGCTGTCCGCTACCCTGGCCAGCGGCGCCACCCAGGCCGCCGGGCTGATGGATTCTCTCAGCAGCGCGGCGGGCGAACTGAGCAAGTCGGGTGGCGACAGCGGTGGTGGCATGTCGCTCTCCTCGTTGACCGGCCTGTTGAACGGCGGCGACAAGGCGTTGAGCTCCAGCAGCATGACCAATGCCGCCGGTATCTTGCAGTACTGCGTGAAAAACAACGTGCTGTCGGCTAACGGTGCCGAAGGGGTGAAAGATCAGCTGCTCAGCAAGCTGGGCATCACCAGCACCGAAAACGCCAAGAGCCAGGATTATCAGCAGGGCCTGGGCGGCTTGCTGCAGACCGGCGAAGGCAAGAGCCTGGATCTGAACAGCCTGGGCACCTCGCAGATCACCGAGAAGGTGAAGCAAAAAGCCTGCGATCTGGTGCTGAAACAGGGCAAATCCTTTATTTCATGATGAACGAACGGCGGAGCGCTCCGCCGTTCTTTTTGCATAAGCTGGAAAAATGAAAAAAACGTTAATGCTTTCCCTGCTGGCAGGGATGACGCTGTTGCAGGGGTGTTCCGTGAAATCCAACGATGCGCCGCCGCCGCCGCAGGTGAAACCGATCGGCATGGCGAACCCGGCCGACGTGTACTGTACCCAAATCGGCGGCAAGCTGAATGCCAAAGAGAACGCGGCGGGCCAGTATTCCACCTGTACTTTGCCGAGTGGCCAGGAAATTGAAAGCTGGGAACTGTTCCGCCGCGATCACCCGGTGAAAAAGTAACCCTGCACGGTGCCGGCTCCTCTGCCCGGCACCCGATCAGAATTGGCGATCGCCTATCGGCTGCAGCTGCAGGCTGCCGTCCTTTTGCAGCGTCAGCGGCATGCGCCAATCGCTCTGTTTATCCAGATTGAACGGCCGGGAACGGAACATGCAGCCGGTCTTGATGTTCTTGATTTTCATGACGTGTTCCGCGTCCGCATTGATTTTCACCTCGAAGCTGCCGGCGGGCGGAATAAAGACTTCCGCCAGCTGCTGTGGTACCGCCGGCGTTTCCAGCTTGACCAGCACCGCGAAATCGTTGCCCTGATTATCCAGCGTCAGCCGATGCAGGCCGGTCGTGGGCAGGTTGGCTGGCTGGTGCAGATAACCGGCGGAGGCGGGCCACGGCTGCCCGGCATTGTCGTGCAGCGGCCCGCCGCACTGTTCACGCGCCTCGCGCAGCGGCATTTCACGCTTTATCGCACGGTTGTAATCGGTGGGGGCGGCGAGGCTGAATTCGTCGTCATACTGGTGGGCGCGCAGATAGCGCTTGGTGCCGAGTACCCCGACGGCGACCAACATGAAGAACAGAAATATCCTCAGCCGATTTTTAAAAATCAGCCCGAACAGCTTCCCGGGCAGTTGAAACAGCCACCTTGCGATCGTCAATAACATCGTTTTCCCTTTACGCTCAAGCCGTTACGTCTGCGGTAACTTCGCTTGCCTCAGTATAGCCAAAGCGTTGCCACCGCGCGGCATGCGCCATGAAATTCCTGTTTTTTTACCCCAAACCTTCCTCCAACAGCAACAGCAGCAGGAAACCGGCGAAGAACATCGCGGTGGCGAACGGTGTCTCTTTTCCGCCTTCATGCGCTTCGACCAGCAGCTCCTCGGTGACCAGGTAGAGCAGGGCGATCAGGCCAAAGGCCAAAAAGGCGGTGAGCCAAAATGCGCCCAGCATGGCCACCGGCGCCCCCAGCAGGCCACCGATGGGCAGCAACAGCGCCAGGCCGACTATCGCCGCCATGGCACGCAGCCGCCTGCCGAGAAAGTCTTTCAAATCGCCAACGATCGACAACCCCAGGAACAGCACTTCCAGCGTTAACGCCAGCGTCAACAGCAGACCGGCTTTGGCGCCGGCCGCGAAGGCAATGCCCAGCACCAGCCCATCGATAAAGATATCGACGCCGACCGCGGCGATAAAACCGACCGGCCCCTGTGCTTTTTCACCCAGTTGCCTAACCAGCAGCATTAACAGCACCCCCGCAGCGCCGCCCAGCAACACGGCCACAGGCGACTGCTGCTTGAGATCGGGCAGGATTTCGGTGGCGGCGGCGGCGAAAACGATGCCGGCGGTAAAGTGATGGATGACGCGCATCGTGGCGGCACCGGGGCGGCGATAGAGTGCCACCGCAGCGCCGACGACGGTGGCTGCGGCGGGAAACAGCGTATAAAGCACGGCGGAGGTCATCGCGTCATAGTCCCTTATCGGTGATGTCACTCTCAGTCTAGACGAGCGCCGCCGCTTCAGCGTGGCGAAAAAATGATTGTTCGATTGTGTACGTTTATGTACATTCGTGATCACTTTAACGTCACCGGATTTACGCGATGTCCAAACTGTTACCGAATGAACGCCACCAGGCCATTCTCGACGCGCTTCGCCAACAGGGGCGGGTGCTGGCCCTGGAGATGGCGCAGCGGCTGAATACCACCGAAGCCACCATCCGCCGCGATCTGCGCCAGCTGGCGGCGCAGAACCTGTGTAAACGCATCTATGGCGGCGCGCTGGCGCCGACCCCGGCCGAAGGCCCCGTTGCGGCGCGCATGGCGCTCAGCGGCGATGAGAAGCTGACGCTGGCGCAGACCGCGCTGGGGTTGATCGGTGAAGAGCAGCTGATCTTCCTCGATGCCGGCAGCACCCACCTGTATCTGGCGGATCTGTTGCCGCGCGATCGGCGTTTGACGGTGGTGACCAATGCATTGAGCATCGCCGGCAAAATGCTGGAACGGCCGGGGATCCGCACCATCCTGATCGGCGGTGAGCTGGATGCGCAGGTCGGCGGCTGCGTCGACGCCAAGGCGGCGGAAGAGATAGACGGTTTCCACTTCGATCTGGTGTTCACCGGCATCTGCGCCTACGACCCGGACGGCGGCTTCTCCGCGCTGAGCTACCAGGACGCCACCTTCAAAAAGCGGCTGCTGACGCGCGCCGGCAGCGTGGCGGTGCTGTGCACCCGCGACAAGCTCAATACCTACGCCCCTTATCCCTTCCTGCCCGCCGGGCGGGTGGATCATCTGGTGACGGCGCGCGGCGCGCATCCGCAGCTCGAACTGCAGGTGGCGCAGGGCGGCGGCCAGGTTTGGCACAGCGATTTACCGACCGGAGAATGATGATGAAAATAGCCCATGTTGCCCTGTGGACCCGTGATATCGACGCGCAGCTGGCGTTTTGGCAGCGCTATTTCAACGGTGAGGCGGGCGAGGAGTACGTCAGTCGCAACCGGCCGGGGTTCGTTTCCCGCTTCGTCAGCCTGGCGGCCGGGCCGACGCTGGAAATCATGCGCGTGCCGACGCTGTTGCCGGCGCAGGCCCAGGAAGAACGGGTGGGCTGGGCGCACATCGCGCTGTCGCTGGGGGATGAACGGCAGGTCGACCGGTTGGCGCAGCGCGCGCAGCAGGAGGGTATCCTGCAGTCTGCGCCGCGCTGGACCGGCGATGGCTTCTATGAGGCCGTCATCCGCGATCCGGACGGCAACGCGATCGAAATCACCGCCTGATCACTCCTCTTCGATGCTGGCGAACTGCTCGCCCAGATAATCGAGCAGCAGCCGTACCGCCGGCAATAAACCGCGGCGCGACGGGTAGACCGCATGCACCACGCCGCCTTGCGGCTGCCAGCCGGGCAGCAGCTGGACCAGTTCGCCGCGCAGCATGTCGTCGCGCATCATCATCGCCGGCAGCTGAACGATGCCAGCGCCGGCGATGGCGGCGGTGCGCAGCATCAGCATGTCGTCGGTGACCAGCCGCGGCGTGTGTTCCCATTCTACCCGTTCACCCTGCGGGCCGGTCAGCCGCCATTGGTGCTGAGCGCGCGCCGGGCCGAGATCGAGCGTCGGGTATTTGTGCAGGTCTTCCGGCGTGTGCGCCGGCCCGAGGGTGCGCACCAGCGCCGGGCTGGCGGCGACGCACCAGGTGCGCTGCGCCAGGATCTTCAGCACCAGATCGCTGTCTTCCAGCGGCGGCGGCCGCACGCGGATCGCCAGATCCAACCCTTCACCCACCACGTCCACCCGGCGGTTGGTGGCCTCCAGATGCACCGTCACCTTCGGATAGTCGGCCATAAAGGCCGCCACCATGCTGCCGACGCGAGTGTGCAGGATCGCCACCGGGCACGACAGGCGCACCGTGCCGCAGGGCTCGGCGCGCGTCTGTTCGATCGCCTGCTGCGCCGCTTCCGCTTCCACCAGCATCGCCTTGCAGTGCGCGTAATAGTTTTGGCCGACCTCGGTCACCGAGAAACGCCGCGTCGAACGCTGGATCAGGCGCACGCCCAGCCGCTCTTCCAGCAGCGCCACGCGGCGGCTGAGCTTGGATTTGGGAATGCCCAGCGCCCGGCCGGCGGGAGCAAATCCCTGATGATCGACCACGCTGGCGAAGAAAAACAGATCGTTCAGATCGGTCAGCATCCTATCCCTTATCGTTCTACCAGTAGAACGCTGAGTGTACATCTTGCCTACTACTGCAGCAAATCCCGGCAGATTAAACTGCTGCCATCAACTTAAGGCCGTGAGGTCTGAAACGGGAGTTCAAGATGAAAAAAATCCTCGGTATTCACAACAGCCCGGAAGCGCATTGGGTCGGTAACGGTTTCCTGGTGAATTCGCTGTTCTCTTATAACGATTTGGGGGCGGAAATGAGCCCATTCCTGCTGCTGGATCACGCGGCGCCAACCAAATTCCGCTCTGCCTCCGGCACCCGCGGCGTGGGTCAGCATCCGCATCGCGGGTTTGAAACGGTGACCATCGTCTATCAGGGCGAAGTGGAACACCGCGACTCGACCGGCAGCAGCGGGGTGATTGGCCCCGGCGACGTCCAGTGGATGACCGCCGCCTCCGGCATTCTGCACGAAGAGTTCCATTCGCGGGACTTCTCGCGCAACGGCGGCACCATGGAAATGGTGCAGCTGTGGGTCAACCTGCCGGCCAAGAACAAAATGGCCGAGCCCGGTTACCAGACGCTGCTGAACGCCGATATTCCGGTGGTTCCGCTGGCGGACGGCGCAGGGCAGGTGCGGGTGATCGCCGGTGACTTTGGCGGCCACGCCGGCCCGGCACGCACTTTCAGCCCGCTCAACGTGTGGGATATGAAGCTGAATGCCGGCCACACCACCACGCTGACGGTGAAAGAAGGCCATACGCTGGCGCTGGTGATGCTGCACGGCGCGATCCTGGTCAACGGCGAAGAGGTGGTGCGCGAAACCCAAATGGTGCGTTTCGACCGGGCGGGGGATTCGATCACTATCGAAGCCAACAACGACGTCGCGCTGCTGGTGCTGAGCGGCGAACCGATCGATGAGCCTATCGTCGGCTACGGCCCGTTCGTCATGAACAGCGACGCGGAAATCCAGCAGGCGTTCCGCGACTTCAACAGCGGCAAGTTCGGCAGCATGAACGCCGAAGCGAGCGCCGGCTGACCTTGGCGCCTGGGGCGGGACGTGTTCCCCAGCCCAGGCGCTACACTTAAACCTCAACGCCCCGTCCCAGCGGCGGGGCGTTTCATCCGCAACATCAACCCCCACAGGAGTAAAACCATGACTGCAAATTACAAGCGCCTCGACAAGGACCAGGCCGCCGTATTGCTGGTGGATCATCAGGCAGGGCTGCTTTCGCTGGTGCGCGATATCGATCCCGATCGGTTTAAAAACAACGTGCTGGCGCTGGGTGATTTAGCGAAGTACTTCAATCTGCCGACCATTCTGACCACCAGTTTCGAAAACGGCCCCAACGGCCCGCTGGTGCCGGAGCTGAAGGCCCAATTCCCCGATGCCCCTTTCATTCCTCGCCCCGGCCAAATCAACGCCTGGGACAACGACGACTTCGTCAAGGCGGTAAAAGCCACCGGCCGCAAGCAGCTGATCATCGCCGGCGTGGTGACCGAAGTGTGCGTGGCATTCCCGGCGCTGTCGGCGCTCAATGAAGGCTTTGAGGTCTTTGTGGTGACCGACGCCTCCGGCACTTTCAATGAGCTGACGCGTCAGTCGGCCTGGAGCCGCATGGAAGCCGCCGGCGCGCAGCTGATGACCTGGTTCGGCGTCGCCTGCGAGCTGCACCGCGACTGGCGCAACGACATCGAGGGCCTGGGCACGCTGTTCTCCAACCATATCCCGGACTACCGCAATCTGATGACCAGCTACAACACGCTGGCCGGCGGTCAGTAACGCGGCGTCCTTTACGCAACCTTTTGCTTTTCATCACGTTAGACGCGGGATGTAAGCAATATGCAGCGGGGCGAAAAGGTAGCGAAAAGCGGCTTTCTCATGGGCCGGGGGCGGGGTAGCGTAATCCTGAACCCGGCAAATGAGGCTAATTCAATGAAACAAGCAATCAAGATCCTGGCGCTGCCCTGCATGGGCGTGGCGCTGTTGTTCAGCGCGAGCGCGATGTCGGCCCCCGAGACGCCTGCGGCCAAAGCGTTGCCGCCCGCGGTGGATGAACCGATGCGCATGCCGCCTTTCCCGGGCGGGCACCCGCCCAAACCGGGGTTCTGCCACGGCGGCGAGCTGTTCTGCGTCACCTCGGCCAGCAACAATCCGGTGGAGACCATCAACAAACTGACGGCGGTGATCCCGGCGGGCAGCGCCAAGCATTACGAAGTGCGCATCGCGGTGGTGGCGGTGCCCGACGCCCCGCCTGCGCCTTAACGGGCTCTGTCATCCCGCTCTGGCTCGCACGCCCAAGGCGCGTTAGGCTAAGGCGAACGTTGTTCGGGAGGCGGGATGACCCTTTTATCACCATTGCCTTATCTCCAGCCCGGCGATTGCGCGCTGTTGTTCGACGGCGAATGCAATCTGTGTCACGGGTTGGTGAGATATCTGATTCGCGTCGATCGGCAGCGGCGCATTCTGTTGGCGACGGTGCAATCCGTCGAAGGGCAGGCGATCCTGCAGGCGCTGGGATTACCGACCGATCGTTTCGACTCCGTGGTCTATGTTGAACAGCGGCGCTATTGGCTGCGTTCGGCGGCGCTGTTTCAGGCGCTGCGCCAATTGGGGTGGCCGTACCGCGTGCTGGCGCTGGCGCGTTACCTGCCACCGCGGCTGGCGGACAAGCTCTACGATGCGGTCGCCGGCAATCGCTACCGGCTGTTTGGCCGCAACGACGGCACCGGTTTGCCGGGCGCCGACCAGCCCGGGCGCTATCTGCCCCGGCGGCGGGAACCGCCGGCCTGAGCTTTACGCTTCTTTACCATCCAATCGCTTGAAATATCAGCACTCCGGCTCCATATAATGGAACGTTCAGCCAACAAGGAGCGCGTATGGGAATCAGTGAAGAAGAGCACATCCGCCGTTTGACCCAGGAGAAAAACGACATGGGCAACACGGCGAAATGGGTGGCGATCGTTTCCGCCGTGTATTTTGCCTTGATGGTGTTTTACGGCCACCCGACCGGCGTATTGGCGATGTCGGGCGCGGTGTTCATCGTCTCCGCCACCACCTGGCTGAAAAAGCGTCAGAAGGTCAAATCTTACCGCATGGCGTTGGCCAAAATCAGCGACGATCAGCCCTGATAGTCGCCGCGCTTTAGCGTATACACCAGGCTCGGCGCCGCGCCGGGCACGTCATCCAGCGTATCCACCCGCTGCATGCCAATCTTTTCCAGCACCCGCCACGAAGCCTGATTCTCCGCGCGCACAATGGCGGAAATCTCACCCACCTTCAGCCCGATAAAACCGTATTGCAATGCAGCCCGCGCCATCTCGGTGGCCAGCCCCCTGCCCCACACGCGGGTGTCGAAGCGATAGCCGAGGTTCACGGTGCGCTGCGCGCCGAGCGGTTTCCAGGACAAGCCGCCAAACCCGATAACCCAATCCGGCCGTTCGCGCAGGGCCAGCGCCCAGGAGCCGTAGCCGTGTTGCCGCCAGCCGGCGAGTCTGTCCCGCAGCGCCGAAGCGGCCTGCGCTTCGCTGGTGAGCGGGCCGGCGGGGTTGAAGCGTTGGGTTTGCGGATCGCCAAAGATGGCGTAGAAACGTGCGAGGTCCGCCATTACCGGCGGCCGCATCAGCAGGCGCTCGCTGAAGAAAGGGGATGAAGGATCAAAGCTTGGCATCGTTTCTCCCGGCCGGGTAAATGAACAGCGTTTACTGTAGTCCAGATCGGCAAAACGGGAAATCCCCCTCTGCGGATGAGAGGGGGAAGGGGCATTACAGGAAGGAATCGTCGTCGTCGTCGTTGTAATCGTCGGCGTAATCCGTGTCGTCCTGGTAGTTGGCATTCTGGAAGCCGTTGTCCTGATTCAGGAAGCTGCCGCCATCGCCGTTGTTGAAGGTATCAAGGTTGTTGGAGGCGTCGAAATTGCGCATCGCGCTGTCGTCCAGCGGCGCCGGGGTGTCTTCGATAATATTCACGATTTCCTGCGGCTGCGAATGGCGGAACATGCCGGTCAGCATGTCTGCCAAGACCACGCCGCCGGCGACGCCCGCCGCCGTTTGCAATGCTCCACCCAGGAAGCCGCCGGCGCGTGACGGCGCCGCCTGCTGAGGTTGGGCATAGGCAGGTTGCTGCGGCTGCGAGTAGCCCCCCTGCTGCGCATTGTTCCAGGCCGCCGCATTTTGCTGCTGCGCCTGATACTGTTCACGCGGGCTCGGCGTGCTGCGGCTGCCACCGCCGAACAGGCCGGCCAGGAAGCCGCCGCTGCTCTGCTGGGCGTTAGCACTTTGCTGCAGCTGAGCCACCTGGGCTTCAAGCTCTTTGACCCGCTGGTCCATCTGCTTGAGCGCCGCTTCCTGAATGATCATTGCCTGCGCCATGTAATAAGGGGCGGAAGGCTGTTCGCGAATATGCTGATTGATTTGCTGCTCTGCCTGGAGATCCCGTGGGCCCGTCTTGGTCTCGGCTTCTTTCAGGCGGCCAAACAGACCATCGATAAGGCGTTGTTCTTCGGATTGCATAGGCGTACCTCGGGAGATAAATAACGGTGCTGGATGATCGTTGTCATCGGTAACAATCACCCTAGCGCGTTTGCGTGAACCAATAAATAAATGGCGGGTAAACCTGTCTATGAATTTGTTACCAATTACGGCAGCGGGATCAGCATCACCAGCTTCAGGCCGCCGTGCTCGGCCGGATGGAAGGTGAGCTGGCGATAGCGCAGCGCACCTTGCTGAGGGTGCTCGAACGCGCGCTCGCCGCCTTCGCGCGCCATCACATCATGCTGTTTCCACCAGTGATTAAAGTCCGCACTGTTGTGCGTCATGTTGCGCACGAAGGCGCGCATCTCTTCGGTGTTTTGATGATGGCTGGTTTCGGCGCGAAATTCGGCCACCACGCGGCGGGCACGTTCTTGCCAATTGCTGACCAGCGTTTTCGCCAGCGGGTGGAAGAACATGAAGTGCAGCAGATTAGGGCTATTGGCCACATCCAGCCAGCCGCTGAACAGCGCCGCCGCCTGCGGATTCCAGGCGACGACGTTCCAGGTCACGTCCAGCAGGTAGCAGGGCACCGTCATCTGGTGCACGCTTTGCAGCACCGCGTCGTTGGCGGTTTCGCGCTGCGTTTCCTGCTCGGGATCGGCGACGCGCGCCAGGGTAAACAGGTAGTGGCGTTCGGCGGGGCCGAGCCGCAGCGCCTTGGCGATGCGTGCCAGCGTATAGGGGGAAATGGACACCTCGCGCCCCTGTTCGATCCAGGTATACCAGGTGGCGCTGATGCCGCTGATTTGCGCCAGCTCTTCGCGCCGCAGGCCGCTGGTGCGGCGGCGCGAGGAACTGGGCAGGCCGAGCATTTCCGGCGTGATGCGCTCGCGGTGCGCACGCAGGAATGCGCCGAGGGCCTTTGGCCCGGATAAGGCTTCTGATGACATAGCGTGGTACCTATTTATACCAGGATAACTGCTCATATTGTACCCGTATAGTAGCCTGATTATAGTAGCCGAAAGCCTTCAGGCACAGGCGCAAGCCGGATAATAACGGGAGCAAACATGAGCATCAGCAACAGCCATAAAAACGCGGTAGATCGGCAGTTCGGCGAGCAGGCCAACGCCTACTTAACCAGCTCGGTGCACGCGCAGGGCAAGGATTTGCAGCGCCTCGCACAGTTACTGGCGCCGCACGCCGGCGCGCGCTTGCTCGATCTGGGCTGCGGCGCCGGGCACGCCAGCTTCACGGCGGCGGCCAAGGTGGCGCAGGTGGTGGCCTACGATCTGTCGGCGCAAATGTTGGCGGTGGTGGAGCAGGCGGCGGCGGAAAAAGGTTTGAGTAACATTCAGCTGCAGCAGGGCGTGGCGGAGTCTTTACCGTTTGAGGACGCCAGCTTCGATCTGGTGATCAGCCGCTATTCGGCGCACCACTGGCACGACGTCGGCCAGGCGCTGCGCGAAGTCAGACGGGTCTTGAAGCCGGGCGGCAACGCTATCTTTATGGACGTGGTCTCGCCGGGGCATCCGCTGCTGGATATCTACCTGCAAACCGTGGAAGTGCTGCGCGACACCTCGCACGTGCGCAACTATGCGCCGGGCGAGTGGCTGGCATTATTGACCGAAGCCGGGCTAGTGGTGCGCGAGGTGACGTCGGATCGGTTAGTGCTCGAGTTCGGCAGCTGGGTGGCGCGCATGCGCACGCCGGCGCATTTCGTTACCGCGATCCGCGCGCTGCAGCAAAGCGTGTCGCACGAAGTGGCGGCGCACTTCGCCATTCAGCCGGACGGCTCTTTTACCAGCGATATCATGATGTTTGCAGTGACGAAGGGCTGAAAGCAACGGGGCAGCCGATGAAGGCTGCCCCGTAAAACGCTCTCGACTGGGATGCGCTTATTTTTTGTCTTCCAGCAGGCAGCGGTAGATCAGGCCGCCGATAATGCCGCCGACCAGCGGCACCAGCCAGAATACCCACAGCTGTTGCAGCGCCCAGGTGCCCTGGAAGATCGCTACGCCGGTGCTGCGCGCCGGGTTGACGGAGGTGTTGGTCACCGGGATGCTGATCAGGTGGATCAGCGTCAGCGTCAGGCCGATTGCCAGCGGGGCAAAGCCTGCCGGCGCGCGCTTGTCGGTCACGCCATGAATAACGATCAGGAAGAAGGCGGTCAGCACCAGCTCAATCACGATTGCGGATTGCAAAGAGTAACCGCCCGGTGAGTGTTCGCCGTAACCGTTGGAGGCGAAACCGCCGGCGGTGGCGTCGAAACCGGCTTTGCCGCTGGCGATCAAATACAGCACCGCTGCTGCGGCGATACCGCCGATCACTTGGGCGATAACGTAAGGGATCACGTCTTTCGCCGCGAAACGGCCGCCGGCGAATAAGCCGACGGTGATCGCCGGGTTAAAATGCCCGCCGGAAATATGGCCGACGGCATAGGCCATCGTCACTACG
The DNA here is from genome assembly GCF_024160145.1 of Serratia nevei. Lineage (GTDB taxonomy): Bacteria > Pseudomonadota > Gammaproteobacteria > Enterobacterales > Enterobacteriaceae > Serratia > Serratia nevei_A. The sequence continues at coordinate 121,929 of NZ_JAMYWQ010000004.1, read as the reverse complement.
GTCAGACCGAAAGCGAGCGCGACGCCGAGGAAACCAATACCCAGCTGTGGGAATGCCGCTGCTAATACTGCGCTACCACAACCACCAAACACCAACCAAAATGTGCCAAAAAATTCGGCAAAAAGTCGCTTTGACATAGATTCCATCCTGCGGAATAGACTAACGGGCGTTAGCACTAAAAACTATAGAACAGCTTTCTCAGTTCATGCAGATATTCTATAGAATTTTCTTAATGCACCTTGAATAACGGCGGTATTAAATCCCCGGTATTTTATTTTGTCTATGGGATAAACGCCGTTTTTCGCCGTGCCGGCGCGCGTTTGCCGATTTTTTTATCTTTGCTGTAAGAATTTACCCTAAGCGAAATGACGGGTTATTTTCAGGCGCTTTTTTCCAGCGGTTTTCTCCATTCAATATCCTCAGGTTAATTGCTAATTTCTATTTGCCAGTCCACCTTATTGCCTATTGCTCATTTGACGAAGCACCTGTTGTCATCTCAGTGTCATGCTAAATTAATATCCTCTTCTGCCTAATAACGCTTTGTTCAACCTCGGGTAAAAACCATGAAAATAAAATCGCTCTCCCTGCTGTTGGTTTCACTGTTTCCTGTATTCACCTACGCTGCAGATATTGAGGTGGCGCGTTATGTGGTCGGCTTCCCCGGCGGGGAACGCGTCGCCTATCAGGGCAAGTTCGCCAAGAATTTCCCGCAGGGGCTGCCGGTGGGGATCGGCTCCGGGCTGACGTTCAATAGCAAGCAGGGCGACGATCTGGTGCTAACGACGTTGACCGATCGCGGCCCGAATGCCGATGCCCCCGCAGTGGGCAAACAAGAGGCCAAGATTTTCGCCAATCCGCAGTTCGCGCCTCTGCTGATGGACATCCGTATCGGCGGCGGCAAAGCCGTGGCCGAGAATGCGCGGCCCTTGCATGACGACAAAGGGCCGATTAGCGGGCTGCCGCTGCCGAGCGAGCTGATTGGCTCCACGAACGAAGTGGCGTTGAACGACGCGCTGCAACCGCTGTCCGGCGATCGCCGCGGGTTGGATACCGAAGGCATTACCGGTGACGGCAACGGCGGTTACTGGCTGTGCGACGAGTACGGCCCGTTTCTGATCCATATCGACGGTAAAGGTAAAATCCTCGCCAAATACGGGCCAACGCCGCAGGCCGGCGAACAGGCGGTGGCGGGCGGTTTGCCGAACATCCTGAAATGGCGCCAGCCTAACCGCGGTTTCGAGGGGCTGACCCGGATGCCGGATGGGCGCATTCTGGCGGCGGTGCAGAGCACGCTGGATGTCGAGGGCAAAAGCAAAAACAAGGCGCAGTTTACCCGGCTGGTGAGCTTCGATCCGCGCAGTGGCAAAACCGCTATGTACGGCTATCCCATCGATATCGACAGCTATACAAAAGCCAAAGACGCCAAGATTGGCGATGTGGTGGCGTTGGACAATCAGCGTATCCTGTTGATTGAACAGGGCAGCGGTAAAGACAAGACGATGATCAACAAGATCTACCTGGTGGATCTCGCGCAGGCCAGCGATCTGAGCGCGTTTGACGGCCAGGGGAAAGCGCTGGAGTTCGATGACGCGAAAGATCTCGCCAAACGCGGCGTGAAGCTGGCGCAGAAACGGGAAGTGGCGGATCTGCGCCAATTGGGCTGGCGCCAGGAGAAAGCGGAAGGGTTGGCGCTGATCGACGATCGCACGCTGGCGGTGATTAATGACAACGATTTCGGCCTGCAGGCCAAGCTGGTGGACGCATCGCCAAAGAGCAAGAAAATCGGCGATTATCAGCTGGAGAAAGAAGGGCGGCTGAGCCTCGACGGCGACAAGACCGACGCCCGTATCGAATTGCGCCCGCTGGAGCAGCCGGAGTCGCTGAGCGAGCTGTGGGTGCTCACCTTGCCGCATCCCTTGAAGTGAGACAGCGGGGGCGATAGCGCCCCCTTTGCTTCAGGCTTCCGCGTGCCGCTGCGGCGCTCTGCCGCGCGAGATGCTCTCCCACACCGCCACCACCACCATGATCAGCGTCGTCAGGCCATTGACCATCAGCAGATCGGTTAAATAGGCGACGGGGGCCAATGCCGCCAGCGCCAGCAGCCCCACCAGGTGTGACAGCGGGAAGCGATGATACACCAGCCGTTTATACAGTGCGTTAGCGAACAGGTAGAGTGCCGGCCCGAGCAGCAACACCGCCGCCGTGGCGTGTTGGATGCGGCCGTCGGGATGGGCGATCACCAGTTCATTGGCCACGGCGCAGACGATGATCGCCCCCACCAGCGCGACGTGCACGTAATGGAAGTCAGCGCCCAGCTGGCCGGGGTTTTCCGCCTGGCTGATGGCGTGGCTGCCGGCTTTGCTGCTGGTGTCGAAGTAGACCCACCACATCGCCAGGCTGCCGAGAAAGGCCACCAGCGAGGCGATGAGCACCGGCGGGCTCCAGCTTTCCATCTCGCTCAGGGTGGCGCCGGTGATCAGAATGGTTTCCCCCAGCGCCACGATCACGAACAGCTGGCAGCGCTCCGCCAGATGGTGGCCCTCGATGGTCCATTCGCTGCTGCTGTCCGAGCGCCCCAGCACCGGTAGCCGGAAGCCGAGCATCGGCGATACGTATTCGCACAATACGGCGATCGCCCACAGCGCCAGGCGGGCGTTGCCTTCCGCCAGCCCGCCGGCGATCCAGAACACGCCGGAAATGCACAGCCAGCCGAGGATACGGCGAAAGTTTTGTTTTAACGGATGGCCGGGTGCCAGCAGGCGCAGCACCGCGACGGAGCGGCCGACCTGAATAGCGACATAGAACAGCGCGAAGATCAGGCCGCGCTCGCCAAACGCCTGTGGCAATGCGGCGGCGGCGAACAGCCCCAGCAGCATGATAGCGAACAGCAGCAGGCGAATTTGCCGGGTATCCGGATTGAACCAGTTGGTGACCCAGGCGGTGTATTGCCAGGCCAGCCAGACGGCGAACCACAGCAGCAGGGTTTCCAGCGCGCCGGTCAGCGTCAGGTGATGCAACAGATAGTGGGAAAGTTGGGTCACGGCGAAAACGTAGATCAGATCGAACAGCAGCTCGGAAAATGATACCGAAGCGCCCTGACCGTCACGCACGCGCAGCAGGTTTTGCGACATAAGCGTTCTTCCTTAAAAGGGTAAGCCACAAAAACAGCGTAGCTCAGCGCGCCCCGGCGGGTAAAAAATCTTAAATAGCGGTGGCGCGCGTTCTTTATCTTTCACCGTCTTTAATTGTTCATAAAATAGGGGTAAAGTGAATGTCATAAAGTCTAATTCGCCCGAAAATACATATCCGATCTTATTTCCTCCTTATTCCCCTCACAATGATTGATGTTCTTTACGTTGCATTACGTCCGTTTTCATTGGTTAGCAGATAATTAACACCACTGACAACGAGCTAATAAACAAGAACACCTGGAGTCAATCATGAAACTTATCCCAAGCATCGCAGCAGTATTGATCGCCGCCGCTTCCTTCTCCACTTTCGCCGCGCCGCTGTCGTCGGTGAAACAGGTCAACAGCGAACAGGCCGCCAATCTGCAAAGCCTCGGCGTGGTGTCGGTTTCCGACATTAGCGGCTCACCGCATGACGCCATTCACGCCCTGAAAGAAAAAGCCGCGGCGGACGGCGCCGGCCATTACCGCATTATCGGTCTGGACACCCCCGGGGACTCCAGCAACTGGCGCGGCAACGCGGAGATTTATCGCTAAGCGTTGGCTTTTACCCTCTGGCCACGGCAACGTGGCCAATAAAATAAACGGTCGTAATAATTATCTGATAGGCCAGCGCACCGGCGGCTTATTTTCAGGTCATTATTACGACCGTTTTTATTTTGCCGCAGTGGCCTGGGTTGCAATTTATTACAACTGTGTCTACGGCTTTCGGATTCATGTTAATGAATACTTAAGAAATTCGGCTCACATTGAGGGTTTAACCCAAGGAGGCCTCAATGTTAAATGCGACCCGGTTGCAACTGATGAATCACTTCGCTTATCTGCAGCAATTTATGGCTTCACCGCGCACCGTGGGTACGCTGGCACCCTCCTCTCCATGGCTGTGTCAGGCGATGCTGAACCAGGTTGAATGGACCCGTGCGCTGTCGATCGCGGAACTGGGCGCGGCGGACGGCGTGCTGACCAAACGCATTCTGGGGCGGATGCGCGCCGATGCGGCACTGGAGGCCTTCGAAATCCAACCCCATTTCGTGCATCGGCTGCGCGGGATTGACGATCGGCGGCTAAAGGTGATGGCCCATTCGGCAAGCCAGATGACCACGGATTACGATGTGGTGTTCTCCTGCCTGCCACTGCTGTCGATCCCGATCAGGATCAGCGTGCGTATCCTTCAGCAGGCCCGGCAGCGGTTGCTGGCGCGTAACGGCACGCTGGTGCTGTTCCAATACAGCCACCTGTCGGAAAAATTGCTGTCCCGTTATTTTCACTGGAAGCGTCTGCGGGTGGTGCGCAACTTCCCGCCGGCGCTGGTGTATGTCTGTACGCCGCGCTGACTACAGCGTTTTCACCATCACCACCACGTCTTCATCATGCTGCTGCCGGCGCTCCACGGGCTGCCAACCCCAGCCGGCGTACAGCGCTTCCGACTTGTCGGTGATGAGATGCAAAACCGAATGATGGCGCTGCCGCGCCGCTTCGATGATGGCCCTCTCCAGGCGGTGGGCAATGCCCTGGCGGCGGTGATCGGGATGAACGAAGACGCCGGCCAGCCACGGGGTGAGATCCTGGCGTTGATGATCGTCGCTGGGCCACAGGCTGGCCATGCCCACCGGGCGATCGCCGTCGATCATCATCAACGTCAGGTGATCGTCGCTTGGCCGGCTGCACTGGGCAAAGCGCAGCTGGGCGCGTTCCAGCGAACCGCCGCGCTGTGAGCCCCACTGGCCGAAGGCCCAGGCGGCGCACACATCGGCAAACTGTGGGCACTCCGACAGCGGAATAATGCGTTGAGTCATGGGGGGCTTCCGATTTTTTGGTGGTATCCGCTCTATTTAACCGATTTTCCCGCCATTTTTTTAACTTTTTAAAGCCGCTCTTGTAGCGGTTTCGCCATGTTTCGCCGTGCGCCCGGCGCCGTTTTCCGGATTTCTTTTGGCAATCGCCGTGCAGGATTGCAAGTGCTAATGAGAGTGATTATCATGCGCAAACTATTCCCGGTTTCGGCTCAATCATGCGCAATTCCCTCATTTTACTGCTGCTTTCCCTGTGGTTCACCGCGCTCTCCGCTCAGGCGAAGACGGTGACCGATATCACCGGCCGCCAGGTCGTGGTGCCGGACAACCCGCAGCGCATCGTGGTGGGGGAGAGCCGCATGCTGTATACGCTGGCGCTGCTGGAGCCGGGCAACCCGGCGCAGCGCATCGTCGGCTGGCCGGCGGATCTGGCGCGGTTCGATGCGCAAAGCTGGCAGCTCTATACGCAGAAATTCCCGCAGATCGCCGCGATCCCCGTTATCAGCGGCAATAATTTTCGCCAGGTCAATATTGAAAGCCTGCTGCAGCTGAAACCGGATCTGGTGATCCTGGCGCGCTACGCGCGTGAAGACGGCGACAACGATCTGCTGGTTTCCGCGCTGAGCAAGGCCGGCGTGGCGGTGATCTACGTCGATCTGCGCATCGATCTGCTGAACAACACCGTGCCGAGCGTGCGGCTGTTGGGCGAAGTGCTCAATCGCCAGCAGCGCGCCGAGCAGTTCATCGAGTTTTATCAGCAGCATATGGCGGTGATCCGGCAACGGCTGGCGGGCTACCAGGGGCCGAAGCCCAAAGTGATGCTGCACCTGCATCTGGGGCGGCGCGATACCTGCTGCACCACCGCCGCGCACGGCAATCTCGGCGATCTGCTGACCTTCGCCGGCGGCGACAACATCGCCAACGCCAGCGTCAAAGGGGTGTATGGCGAACTGAACCCGGAAACCATTCTGAGCGCCAATCCCGACGTTTACCTCGCGACCGGCATGGCCGGGCCGCAGGGCAAGCGGTTGTCCGATCTGCGCCTCGGCCCGCAGGTCAGCCAACGGGAGGCTGCCGACAGCTTCCGCCGGCTGGTCGCCACACAGCCGATGCTGGCCAGCCTGCAGGCGGTGAAGCATCACCGCGCCTGGAGCGTCTGGCACAACTTTTACCTCAGCCCGTACCACGTGGTGCTGGTCGAGATGTTCGCCAAAGCGTTTTATCCGGATCTGTTCGCCGACATTAACCCGCAACAGACCTTCCAACAGCTTTATCAGCAGTTTTTGCCATTACCTTTTTCAGGGACCTATTGGAGTCAGTTAGATAATGAATAACAACAAGCGCGGCTGGTGGTGCGCATTGCCTTTGGCGGCCTGCGCGACATCGCCGACGTGGGCGGCGGAAAAAGCCGCATCAAAGGAAGACAGCCTGGTGGTGGTCGGCCGCAAAGACGCCGACGGCGTGCAGAGCTATCAGCCGTTGACCAGCGTCACCGGCACCCGCAGCGAAACCAACCTGTTGAACGTGCCGCAGGCGATCGACGTGGTGCCGCAGCAGGTGATTACCGATCAGGCGGTCAGCAGCCTGGACGAAGCGCTGTACAACGTCAGCGGCATTACCCAGGCCAACACGCTGGGCGGCACCCAGGACGCGGTCATGAAACGCGGCTTCGGCGACAACCGCGACGGCTCCATTCTGCGCGACGGCGTGCGCTCGGTGCAGGCGCGCAACTTTACGCCGACCACCGAGCGGGTGGAGGTGCTCAAGGGGCCGGCCTCGATGCTGTACGGCATGGGCGAGCCGGGCGGGATGATCAACATGATCACTAAGAAACCCCAGCTGCAGCAGCATACCCACGTGGCAGGCTGGGGCAGCAGCTTCAACGGCGGCGGCGGCCAGCTCGACGTTACCGGGCCGCTCGGCACGTCGGGGTTCGCCTATCGCATGATCGTCGATCACGATGAAACCGATTACTGGCGCAACTTTGGCCGCAATCGCCAGACGGTGATCGCGCCGTCGTTGATGTGGTACGGCGAGAACACCACCGTGCGGTTGGCCTACGAGCATATGGAATATCTGGTGCCGTTCGATCGCGGCACCATTATCGATTCGCGCACCGGTAAACCGGTGAATACGCCGCGCGATCGCCGTTTTGACGAAGCCTATAATGCCACCCGCGGCGATCAGGACAGCATTACCCTGCAGATCGATCAGACGCTCAACGAGCGTTGGAAAAGCTCGCTGACCTACGCCTACAGCCGCAACAGCTACAGCGACAACCAGGCGCGCGCCACGGCGTTGAACCCGGTGACCGGCGTGTTGAGCCGCCAGGCCGACTCGACCGCCAACGCCGTCAGCCACGCCAACGCGGTGCAGCTGACGCTCAATGGCGACGTGGACTGGGGCAGCATCAACCACCAGATGCTGTTCGGCTTCGATTTTGAAGATAACCGTACCTACCGCGGCGACATGATTCGCGGCAAAAAGAACAGCGATTTCAATATCTATCATCCGGTATACGGCCTGATGCCGCCGTCGACCGCGGTCAGCGCCAAAGACAGCGACCAGCGGGAAAACCTCACCAGCTACGGTTGGTTCATGCAGGATTCCATCCAACTGACCGATAAATGGCTGGTGATGGGCGGGCTGCGTTACGACGCTTTCGACGTCTATGCCGGCAAGGGGCGGCCGTTCCAGACCAATACCGACAGCTCGGACGGTAAGCTGGTGCCGCGCGCCGGGGTGGTGTACAAGCTGACGCCTTACGTGTCGCTGTACAGCAGCTATACCGAATCGTTCAAGCCAAACTCCTCCATCGCCACCCAAATTGGTTCGCTGCCGCCGGAACAGGGCAAGTCCTGGGAAGTCGGCGGCAAACTGGCGCTGCCGAACGGTGTCACCGGCACGCTGGCGCTGTTCGATATCACCAAGCGCAACGTGATGGTCAGTGAGCTGGTGGAGGGCGAAACCGTGACGCGCACCGCCGGGCGCGTGCGTTCGCAGGGCGTGGAGCTGGACGTAGCCGGTAATCTCACCGATTCGCTGAGCCTGATCGGTTCTTATGCGTATACCGACGCGCGGGTGGTAGACGATCCGGATAACAAGGGGAAAGAGATGACCAACGTGGCGCGCCACACCGCCTCGCTGTTCCTGACCCAGAATCTGGGCAGCCCGGGTCTCTACAGCGGCGATGAGGTGCGCATTGGCGCCGGTGCGCGCTACGTAGGACGCCGCCCGGGTGACGCGGCCAACAGTTTCTCCCTGGATAATTACACCGTTGCCGATGCGTTCGCCGCTTACACCATGCCGATCAACGGCTATCGGGTGAAATGGCAGCTGAACGTGAAGAACCTGTTCGATAAAACCTACTATCCTTCCAGCGGCGGCAATTTGCGCGTGGCGGTGGGGGAACCGCGTGAGGTGGTGCTGCGCGGCAGTATCGATTTTTAAGCCACGGGCGGTGAAATTTGCTTAAATAACCGCCCCAACGTTAAGGAGAACCCATGAGCCTGCAGATTCGTTTGGCGCAGCAGCGGGATATCGTGCATCTGATGGCGGTTGAACGCTCGGCGGCGCAGCTGTTTCGCCAGCAGCCGGAATGGCGCTTTATCGCCGAAGGCGAGGTGATGGCCCCGCAGCAGCATGCGGCGTTTATTGCCGAGCGCCGTGAATGGCTGGCGGAAAGCGACAACGGCGAGTGCGCCGGCTTTATCGCCGTGCAGGATCAGGGGGAAGATTGGCACATCGCCGAATTGTCGGTCGCCGGTAGCTGGCAGCGGCAGGGCGTTGGCCGCCGCCTGATCGGCGCGGTGGCGGAAGAGGCCAAACGGCAGGGCGCGGGTCGCCTGACGCTCACCACCTTCATCGAGGTGCCGTGGAATGCGCCTTACTACCGGCGGCTGGGATTCCGGCCGCTCGACGATGCGCGGCTCACGGCCGCTTTGCGGCTGCACCTGGATGAGGATCTGGCGCACGGCTTTGCCGCCGGCAGTCGCTGTGCCATGGAATTTACACTATCGTAAATATTGAAATACAGGGCGGGCAGGGTATGATGCTGGCACCACGCCATCGCACCCGTTCGGTATTTTGGTATGCAATGCACTCAAGTCACCGCATAAGGGACAACCCGTAATGACACAAACCCTGTTCATGATAGGCGCTCGCGGAGCCGGAAAAACCACGGTAGGCAGCGCATTGGCGCTGGCGTTGGGCTATCAGTTCGTCGATACCGATCTGTTCATGCAGCAGGCGGCGCAGATGAGCGTGGCGGACATGGTCGAGCGCGAGGGCTGGCTGGGGTTCCGCCGCCGCGAGACCATCGCGTTGCAAACTGTGACTAACCTGTCAACTATAGTTGCCACTGGCGGTGGGGCGATCCTGGCGGAGGAGAACCGTCAGTTTATGCGCCGGCATGGCACCGTTATCTATCTGCGTGCGCCGGCCAGCGTGTTGGCGCAGCGGTTGGAAGAGTACCCGGAAGATACGCAGCGCCCGACGCTCACCGGCAGGCCGATCGCCGAGGAGATGCTCGAGGTGCTGGCGGCGCGCGAAGCGCTGTATCAGGATGCCGCGCATTACGTGATAGACGGTGCCGCCGATCCGCAGCGGGTGGTGGAACAAATCCTCGCGGTGCTGCCGCGTGAGACGGTGAAGTAACCCTGTCTTCTCTTCGGGCGCCGGGCGCCCGTTTTCCTATTCCGTTTGCCGAGCCGGCGCAAAGTACGCTCCGGGCGTGACGCCGAAGCGGCGGCGAAAGGCGGCGATATAGGCGCTGACGTTGTCATAGCCACAGGCGTCGGCCACCTCGCCGCGTGATAATCCCTCCAGTGAGCGCAATACCCGCGCCTGCTGGCGCCACAGCGCGAAGCTGATGCCGGTTTCCTGCAGAAAACGGCGGCTCAGGGTGCGCGGGCTGAGCCCGGCCCAGGTGGCCCAGTCGCGCTGGCTGCGCCGGCTGGCGGGATCGTTCAGCAGCGCCCGGGCGATGTTCAGCAACCGGGCGTCCTGCGGCAGCGGCAATTGCAAAGGGGCGCGGCTTGCCGCGTGCATTTCGTCCAGCAGCACCTGCAGCAGCCGCCGTTGCGGCGCACTCAGCGCGCCGACGGGGAACTGCGCGATGCGCTCCACCAGGGCCTGCAACAGCGCAGAGGCTGTGAACAGCTGCGGCTGCGGCGGCATCTCATGCACGCTTTCCACCGGCAGATACAGACTCCAGCCCGCCACGTCGCCGCAGGCCAGCGCCTGATGGGCGCATCCCGGCGGCAGCCAGCCCAGCGTACCGCCGGTGATCGCCCATTGCCGGCCCGGGAGTTCCATGGCCAGCATGCCGCGCGTCAACAGATAGAGCTGGCCGCCTTCGTGCCGGTGCCAGGGCGTCAGGTGCTTTTTTTCATGCTGAAGGCGTTGGCTGCGGAGTTGCATCATGTTGGCCGTTTAGCGTTATTGAAAGTCTGGATGTGGTTATTATGCCATCGCTGGACCGGGATAGGATCGTCGCTCACCCTATTTCGGAGAAACGTGATGACTCAACTTACCCCACTGGGCCTGGTGCTCGATACGCTGCTGCAGGTCGTCGCCAGCCCGGAGCACCGGCCGACGCAGCTCGCCGCCCGCTTCAGCGCAGACTACCGCCAGCAGGTGGATGGCAAGGTGCTGAACTTCGAGCAGTTTGAGCAACACATGGCGTTTTTGAAGCGGCAAACCCGCCGCATGACGCTGAGCGTGATCGCGGCGGCGGAGCAGGGTGAGGCGGTGCTGACCCACCATCAGGTCGAGCTGGAAAAGCGCGATGGCTCCTGCAGCCGCGTGCGGGTGCTGGCGCACTTCACCGTGCGTGAAGGCCGCATTTGCACCTGCGACGAACTGACCGAGCTGTTGGCGGGCGCCCCCGGCGATCGCGATCTTGGCTCGCGCGTGTCGGAATGAGGGCGGCTGCTATACTTGCTACTGTGTGAAACACAGGGGAGAACGGCATGCGCGAAAATGATCAACCTGCTTATCCACGGAGCGCCCGCGTCGTAGAGGTGTTTCGGGGCGACCCGAACCTGCATCTGCGCCGTTTTGAAGTGCGCACCGACGACATTGAGCCGAATACGTTGCTCAGTGAACATGAAACCGAGCAGGAAGCGCTCGACGCCAAGCACCGCTATGAGGACGAGGCGTTAGAACTCTGACCTGCAGCCCAGCGGAAACCGGCGCCAGGCCGGTTTCCTGTTTATCCCCGCCGTAGCACATATTTCCCAGAACAATATTGATAATGATAATCATTTATGTGATTTTTATCGCCCCTATTGGGTGTTTCACTTCTGGGAAAAGAGATGTCCAATTCCGAGTTGCAGGCGCTGTTTCTGCGCCATATGCGGCCGCTGCAGACTTATTTGAACGCCAAACTGCGCGACCCTCAGCTGGCCGCGGATTTGGCGCAGGAAAGTTTTACCCGCCTTACCGAGCAATACCCGCAGGGTAACATTCTCGATATCGAGGCCTACCTGTATAAAACTGCCAAAAACCTGATGCTTGACCATCTGCGGCAGCAGCAGCGGCGGCAAACCGAAGCGGTTGAGGACGACATTCTGGCGCAGTACCCCTCCGGCGAACCGGCGCTCGAACAGTTGGCGATCGATGGCCAATTGCTGCAGCTGTTACAACAGGCGTTGGCGGGCATGCCGCCGCGCACGCAGCAGATTTTCCGCCTTAACCGGCTCGATGGCTTGACCCAGGCACAGGTGGCGGCGCAGCTGGGCGTGTCGCTCAGCACGGTGGAGAAACACTTGGCCAGTGCGCTCGAGCGGCTGATGGCGCGGGTGGGCGAACAATAATGGCAATTTTTTTACGGGTTTATCCGCCCTCAGACGTCTTAACCTATAACCAGAAAAAACAGGGGTCTACGTCATCATGAAACCGCTAACCGCACAGGCGCGACAGCAGGCGGCCGCCTGGGCCGTAAGCCTGGCCGAAGGGGGGCTGCCCGCCGAACGGCGGCAAGCGCTGGACGCCTGGCTGGCCGATGATCCGCAGCATCCGGCGGCGCTGCGTCAGGCTCGCCTGCTTTGGACGACGCTGGGGCAGCTGCCGCCAGAGCAGCGGCAGGCGTTACAGCCGCAGGTGGCGGCGCTGAAAACGCCATCTCGCCAAAGGTGGCCCCGCTGGGCGGTGGCGGCGGCGGTGGCGATCGCCGTTTCCTTTGGCGTCTATCGTGGGCCGGATCTGTGGATCGGCCTGCAGGCAGATTATCAAACCGTTCGCGGCGAGGTGCGTGAAGTCGCGCTGCCGGACGGTAGCCGGGTGGCGCTGGACAGCGGCAGCGCGATCGCGCTGGCGTATTCTGCCGGCGAACGCAAGGTGCGGCTGCTGAGCGGCGCCGCCTATTTTATCGTCGCCCCGTTGGGCGGGCCGGAAAATCGCCCGTTCCGGGTGGCGGCGGAAAACGGCGTCACGCAGGCGCTGGGCACCGAGTTCAGCGTGGCGCGTACCGGGCAGGGCGTGGATGTCAGCGTGCATCAGCACAGCGTGCGGGTGACGCTCGAGCGCGGCGAGCGCTCGCTGGTGGTCGCGCAACGTCAGGCGGCGCATTACCGCAACGGGCAGCTGCAGCTGACGCGGCAAGCGGCCGGTGATGACGCCTGGCGGCGCGGCTGGCTGGTGATCGACCGCCAACCGTTGACGCAGGCGCTCGCGCAGCTCAATCGCTATCGCGCGACCCGCATCGTGGCGGTCAACCCCGCGCTAAGAGCGCGCACGGTGAGCGGTGTGTTCGCGCTCAACAAACTCGACGACGGCGTCGGCGCCATTCGTCAGGAACTCTCCGCTCGCCAGCTGAATCTCCCCGGCATCACGCTGCTCTACTGAGTGGCGCAGATGGGCCAGGATGCCCGCTGCGTCGCTATTTTCATTTTCTGTAAAAAATCTTTACGGGTTTTTGCCTCCCGGAACGTCCTTATATTTAAACGAGATTGATTTCCATTATCACTTGGTTTGGCATTCTTTCGGGTGGAACGTACACGCATGTTTATTCACAAGGGAACCACGCCGGCCGGCCGTTTGGCCACGGCGGTACGCGCTGCGCTGGCGGCGATGATGCTGACTCAGCCGGTTTTGACGCACGCCGCGCAGGCTGACGCGAGCGGCGCGCAGGCCGCACAGCAAAAGCATTTCAACATTGCGGCGCAGCCGCTGCAGAGCGCCATGCTGCGTTTTGCCGAGCAGGCCGACATGCAGGTGTTTTTCGACGAGGTGAAGCTCGATGGCATGCAGGCGGCGGCGCTGAACGGCAGCATGAGCGTTGAACAAGGCCTGCGGCGCTTGATTGGCGACAATCCGGTGGCTTTCCGCCTGCAGCCGCAGGGGCAGATCGTATTGAGCCGGTTGCCGACGGCAAGCGGCGAGGGCGGCGCGCTGGCGCTGGACAGCCTGACGGTGCTGGGCGCCGGCGGCATCAACGCCAACGATTGGGTTTACGACGAACCGCGCTCGGTCAGCGTCATCAGCCGCGAACAGATGGATAACCGCCCGGCGCGACACGCGGCCGATATTCTGGAGCAGACCACGGGCGCTTATTCCAGCGTCAGCCAGCAAGATCCGGCGCTGTCGGTCAACATTCGCGGCATACAAGACTATGGCCGGGTGAACATGAACATCGACGGCATGCGGCAGAATTTTCAAAAGAGCGGTCATGGCCAGCGTAACGGCACCATGTACATCGATTCCGAGCTGCTGTCCGGCGTGACCATCGACAAGGGCACCTCCGGCGGAATGGGCAGCGCCGGCACGCTCGGCGGCATCGCCACCTTCAATACCGTCAGCGCGAGCGATTTCCTGGCGCCGGGCAAAGAGCTGGGCGGCAAGCTGCACGCCAGCACCGGCGATAACGGCACCCACTTCATCGGTAGCGGCATATTGGCATTGGGCAACGAAACCGGCGATATCCTGCTGGCCGCCAGCGAACGCCACCTCGGCGACTATTGGCCCGGCAACAAGGGCGATATCGGCAACATTCGCATCAATAACGACACCGGCAATTACGATCGCTACGCCGAGAGCATCAAGAACAACAAAATCCCTGACACCCATTATCGCATGCACTCGCGGTTGGCCAAGGTGGGCTGGAATCTGCCCGCCAACCAGCGCCTGCAACTGAGCTATCTGCAGACCCAGACCGCGTCGCCGATCGCCGGCACCTTGACCAACCTGGGCACCCGGCCGCCCTATGAACTGGGCTGGAAGCGCACCGGCTACAGCGACGTGATGGCGCGTAACGCGGCGTTTGATTACAGCCTGGCACCGGAAGGCGTCGACTGGCTCGATTTTCAGGCCAAGCTGTATTACGTCGATACCCAGGACGACAGCGACACCTACAGCACCAGCTCGCTGCTGGACAACGGCTACGCGACGCGTACCCGCCTGCGTACCTATGGCGCGCAGGCGCAAAACACCTCGCGTTTCAGCCTGGCGCCGGGGCATGACTTCCGCGCCAACTACGGGCTGGAGTTCTATTACGACAAAGCGACCAGCGACTCTTCCCGTCAGGGTATGGAAGGGGTGACGCCGGCCGGCAACCGTTCGGTAGCCAGCCTGTTCGCCAACCTGACCTACGACTACGACGGCTGGCTGACGCTGGAGGGCGGGCTGCGTTACGACCGCTATCGCCTGCGCGGCCAGACCGGCCTGAGCTATCCGGATTTGGCCAAGGATGGGCAACGTTACACGATTGACAATCCTTGCAAAGAGTTGCGTCTGAGCGGCTGTTCAACCACGACCCGCGAAGATTGGGACGTGGATCGCGAGCAGGGCAAGCTGTCGCCGACGCTGGCGGTGGCGGTGCGCCCCGGCGTGGAGTGGCTCGAACTGTATACCACCTACGGTAAATCCTGGCGGCCGCCGGCGATCACCGAAACGCTGACCAACGGCAGCGCGCACAGCTCTTCCACCCAATTCCCCAACCCGTTCCTGCAGGCCGAGCGCTCGCGCGCCTGGGAAGTCGGGTTCAACGTGCAGCAGCCGGATCTGTGGTTTGAGGGCGATCGGCTGGTGGCCAAGGTGGCCTACTTCGACACCAAAGTAGATAACTACATCAACCTGGCGATAGATCGCAATAAACCGGGGCTGGTGCAGCCGAGTATCGGCAATGCCGCTTACGTCAACAACCTGTCGAAAACCCGCTTCCGCGGGCTGGAATATCAGCTCAACTATGACGCCGGGGTGTTCTACGCCGACCTCACCTATACCCACATGATCGGCAAAAACGAGTTCTGCTCGAACAAGGCCTGGTTGGGAGGGCGTCTGCGCTACGGCGCCAATTCCCGGCCGGGCAATTTCTACGTGGAGCAGGATCCGACGGCGAATGACGCCGTGTCCTGCGACGGCGGCTCGCAGTTCGGCACCGCCGCCTATCTGCCGGGCGATCGCGGCTCGGTGACGCTGGGCGGCCGCGCCTTCGATCGCAAGCTGGACGCTGGGGTGACCGTGCGCTTCGCACCGGGCTACCAGGACAGTTCGGTGCCGTCCAACTATCCGTACCTGGCCGACTGGCCGAAGTACACCCTGTTCGATCTGTACGCCAGCTACAAGCTGACCGACAGCCTGACGCTGCGCGGCTCGGTGGAGAACCTGACCAACCGCGCCTACGTCGTCAGCTACGGCGAGACGCTGGCCAACACGCTGGGGCGCGGCCGCACCGTGCAGGGCGGGGTGGAATACCGTTTTTAAGCAGTAAAGGGCGTTGCTCATCCTTGAGCACAAGGGCGGCCCCGCAAGGGGCGCCGTTCATCAATGGAGATAGAGAAATGGCATTTTCAGTCAACTATGACAGCAGTTTCGGCAGCTACAGCATCCATAACTATCTGAACGAGTGGGCGTCGTCGTTTGGCGATATCAACCACACCAACGGTAACGTCACCGACTCCAACAGCGGCGGCTTCTACGGCGGCAGCCTGTCCGGCAGCCAATATGCCGTGACCAGCACCGCCAATAACATCACCTCGTTCGTGGCGGGCGGCAACCTGACCTACACCTTGTTCAACGCACCGGCGCACACCCTGTACGGCCAACTGGATTCCCTGTCGTTCGGCGACGGGCTGAACGGCGGCGGGTCCACGCCGTACAACATCCAGGTGCCTGACGTCAGCTTCGGCGGCCTGAACCTCAGCAGCCTGCAGGCGCAGGGCCACGATGGCGTGGTGCACCAGGTGGTGTACGGCCTGATGTCCGGCGATACCGGCGCGCTGGAAACTGCGCTGAACGGCATCCTCGGCGACTACGGCCTGAGCGTCAATTCCACCTTCGATCAGGTAGCAGCGGCGACGGCGGTGGGCGTGCAGCATGCCGACAGCCCGGAACTGCTGGCGGCCTGATCGCGGCCGTTTGCCCGCCGGCGCCGCGCGCCCCGGCGGGCATTTTCTCGTTTTTAGCCGATGGAAAACGCCATGAAAAACGCCGTCAGGCGCGGAGAAGTGATGAGCGTGCTGGCCGCATACCGGCGCGGATTTTGGGGCATCGCGCTGTTTACCGCGGTGATCAACCTGCTGATGCTGGCCCCGGCGCTGTACATGCTGCAGGTCTACGATCGCGTGTTGCCGTCGGGCAACCGCATGACGCTGGCGATGCTGACCCTGCTGGTGGTCGGCCTTTACCTGTTTATGGGGCTGCTGGAGTGGGTGCGCAGCCAGGTGGTGATCCGCCTCGGCGCCCAGATGGATATGCGCCTGAATCAGCGGGTCTACGACGCCGCCTTCGAAACCAATCTGAAAACCGGCAACCCGCTGGCGGGGCAGGCGTTGAACGATCTGACCCACCTGCGCCAGTTCGCCACCGGCAATGCGCTGTTCGCCTTTTTCGATGCCCCCTGGTTCCCGGTTTATCTGCTGGTGGTTTTTCTGCTCCACCCCTGGCTTGGCGCGTTGGCCAGCGCCGGGGTGATCGTGCTGGTGCTGCTGGCCTGGCTCAACCAGCGGGTGTCGCAGGCGCCGCTCGCGGAGGCCGGCCGGGTCGCGCTGAGCGCCACGCAGCAGGCCAACGGCAACCTGCGCAATGCGGAGGCCATTGCCGCCATGGGGATGCTGACCGATTTGCGCCTGCGCTGGCTGCGGCAGCATCAGCAGTTCCTGCTGTTGCAGAACCGCGCCAGCGAGAAAATCGCCGCCGTCACCGCCTGGTCGAAAACCGTGCGGCTGGCGCTGCAGTCGCTGATGTTGGGCTGCGGCGCGCTGCTGGCGGTCAACGGCGACATTACGCCGGGCATGATGATCGCCGGTTCGATCCTGATCGGCAGGGTGCTGGGGCCGATCGATCAGCTGATCGGCGCCTGGAAGCAGTGGTCGTCGGCGCGCCAGTCCCTGCAGCGGCTGGAGGTGATGCTGGCCGCCAACCCGCCGCAGGCGGCGAGCCTGCCGCTGCCTGCGCCTAACGGCAGCTTGACCGTAAATCAGTTGGCCGCCAGTGCGCCCGGCGGGAGCGCACCGGTGTTGCACGGCGTCAGTTTTCGTCTGGAGGCCGCAGAGGTGCTGGGCGTGATTGGCGCGTCCGGATCCGGCAAAACGCTGCTGATGCGCCAACTGGTCGGCGCGCTGACGCCGCTTGGCGGCGACGTGCGGCTGGACGGTGCGGATCTCCGGCAGTGGGACAAACAGCAGCTGGGGCCGCATATCGGCTATCTGCCGCAGGATATTCAGCTGTTCGCCGGTACGCTGACGGAAAACATCGCCCGCTTTGGCCAGGTTGACGCCGAGAAGGTAGTGGCCGCCGCCGCGCTGGCCGGCGTGCACCAACTGATCCTGCATTTGCCCAAAGGGTATGAAACCGAGCTGGGAGAGGGCGGCAGCGGCCTGTCCGGCGGCCAGCGCCAGCGGGTGGCGCTGGCGCGCGCGCTGTACGGCTCTCCGGCGTTGGTGGTACTGGATGAACCGAATGCCAACCTCGATCGCGAAGGGGAAGAGGCTTTGCAGCGGGCGATCGAAGCGCTGAAGGCGCGCGGCACCACCATCGTGTTGGTGACCCACAAACCGGCTATCCTGGCGACGACCGACAAATTGCTGGTGCTGGCCGCCGGCCAGGTGCAGCACTTCGGCCCCAGTGACGCCATCCTGAAGAAACTGCCAGGTTTTGCGCCCGCTGCCGTACCGGCCAACGTCGGTCGCAACGGCGGCGGCTTCAACGTCAACTACGCCAACTTTGCCAAAACGGCCAGCGGTGAACGAAAAGTATGAACAATCAGAGTGCGATCCCCGGCGATATCGACGCCCTATCCCGCCAGTTCGACGAAGGGCGCCATCTGCGGCTCGGCGGCTGGCTGGTGCTGCTGGGATTTGGCGGCTTCCTGCTGTGGGGGCTGTTGGCGCCGTTGGATAAAGGCGTGCCGGTTTCCGGCAGCGTGGTGGTGGCCGGCAACCGCAAGGCGGTACAGCACCCGAGCGGCGGCGTGGTGTCGCAAATTCAGGTACATGAGGGCGACCGGGTCAGCGCCGGGCAGGTGCTGTTGCTGATGGATACCGTCGACAGCCGCACCCAGCGCGATGCGCTGCGCAGCCAGCAGTTGAGCAAAGCCGCCCAGCGGGCGCGGCTGCAGGCCGAGCGCGACGGCCTGCAGGCGATCGTTTTCCCCGCGTTGTTGCAAGCGCGGCGGGAGGAGCCGGAGGTGATGTCGTTGATGCTGTTGCAACAGCAGCTGTTCACCAGCCGCCGTGCGGCGTTGCAGAGCGAGCTGGCGGCGATCGCGGAGAGCATCGCCGGATCGCAGGCGATGCTGGAGGGGATCCGGCAGTCTTACGCCAGCAAACAGCGGCAAAAGGCCATGTTGCAGGAGCAGCTGGGCGGCATGCGCAAGCTGGCGGCACAGGGGTATGTGGCGCGCAACCGGCTGCTGGATCTGGAAGGGCAGTATGCGCAGATCGACGGCCAGGCGTCCGAGGACAGCGGCAATATCGGCCGCCTGGGGCGCCAGATCCTGGAGCTGAAGCTGCGGGCGATCCAGCGGCGGGAAGAGTATCAGAAAGAGGTCAGCAGCCAGCTGGCCGAGGTGCGGATGAAACTGGATGAACTGGATAACCGCCTGGCCAAGGCGGAGGCCGATCTGGGCCATACGCAGGTGAAAGCGCCGGTAGCGGGCACCGTGGTGGGGTTGAATGTGTTCACCGAAGGCGGCGTGATCGGCGCCGGCCAACAACTGATGGAGATCGTGCCCAGCGATCGGGGGCTGCAGGTGGAGGCGCGTATCCCGGTCGAGCTGATCGACAAGGTGCAGGTGGGCTTGCCGGTCGAGCTGTTGTTCTCGGCGTTTAACCAAAGCACCACGCCGCGCGTTGAGGGCGAAGTGACGTTGGTCGGGGCCGACCGCCTGACCGACGAGAAAAGCGGTACGCCCTATTACAGCGTGCGCGCCAGGGTCAGCGAAGACGGGCTGCGCCGCCTGAATGGGCTGGCGATCCGCCCGGGCATGCCGGTCGAAGGGTTCATCCGCACCGGCGAGCGTTCGATGATGAACTACCTGTTCAAACCGCTGACCGACCGCCTCCATCTGGCGCTGACGGAAGAGTGAGCATGTCGGTTTCGCCGCTGCCTTTCGCCGCGCCCGGCGCCGCCATGCCGTGGCGGCGTTGCCTGGTGCTGGTGCTGGGGCTGCATCTGCTGGCCGCGGCGCTGCTCTGGCCCTGGCGAAACAAGGCTGCGCCGCCGTGGGTGCCGCCGCCGGCGGTTATGGTGGTGATGGCCGCCGCACCCCAGGCCCAGGCCGAGGTAAAACAACCGCCGGGACAAAGGACGCCGCCACCTCAGGTTGAGCCGCCGGCGCCGCCGGAACCCTTGCCGACGGTGAAGGTGCCTGAAGCCGTACGGCCCAACATCGCCGTAGCGCCGAAGCAGAAAAAACCGCCCAGGCCGGTGAAGACCCTTCCCCTGCCGCGCACGCCGCCGCAGGAGAAAACGATCGCGCCACCGAAGATTGAGGAGCAAAGCGTCGGCGCGCCGCCGCCGGGTCGATCGGATAAAACGGCCGCGCCGCAAACCCGCCTGACGCCCTATGCGCAGGCGGGGGAGGATGGCTGGCGCAGCCGCATCAACGGCCGCCTCAATCGCTTTAAGCGTTACCCCAAGGACGCATTGCGGTTGAAGCGCCAGGGCGTCGGGCAGGTGCGTTTCACGTTGGACAGGCAGGGCCATGTGCTGGCAGTGACGCTGGTTAGCAGCGCCGGGCTGCCATCGCTGGATCGCGAAATCCAGGCGCTGGTCAAGCGCGCTTCGCCGCTGCCCACGCCGCCGGCGGAGGCCTACATCAACGGTACGGTGGAATTGACGTTGCCGATCGATTTCAGTTTGCGCGGCGCAGGTTTTTGAGCCGCGACAATATCTCCTCCTGATAAACTCATTTTTCAGCAGCTTGTCCTGCTGTTCATTATTTTCAAAGCGTATCGTTATTTTATTTGGCACGGATAAGTTGGCGTTCTACGCAATATTTTCATTTGAAAAGCATGAATGCCTTTTATTTCACGGCTGACAAAAAATAAACAGCTTGACGCTGAGGAGTTCGGGTTTTAGTTTTTAATGATAAAACAGGAACTGAGTTCCATATAGTGGAACAAGGCGGATCATGACAACGCTGGAAAATGCCGCTGCGGTATTAAAACTCTTTTCTCAACAACGCGTGATGCATGGCCAACCGGGCATTGCATTCAGCGACGTGGTGGGCCAACTGGCGCTGCCGAAAAGCACGGTATCGCGCCTGCTGCAGACCATGGAACATCAGGGCATGCTGGAGCGCGATCCCGATAGCCGGCGTTACCGCATTGGCGCGCTGTTGCTGGCGGCATCCAGCCACTACCTGTCGATGTCGTTGGTGGACAGCCTGGCGGCCAGTATGGCGCAGCTGTGCCGCCAGACGGCTTGTACCGGCTACCTTTCGATATTGGAAGGGCAGGAGATCATGGTGATGCGCATGTTCCCCGGCCGCCACTTTTTGCAGGTGGTTACCCCGGCGGGTTACCGTTCACCGGCGGCGGAAACCTCGGTCGGCCGGGCGATACTGGCGCGTGAAAGCGACGAGCAGGTTCGGGCGCGTTACGCCGGCGGTTACCGGGCGACTTCGCCCAATGCGCCGCAAACGTTGGATGCGCTGTTGCAGAAGTTGCAGCAGGTGAGGCGCCAGGGATGGTCGCTGGCGCGCAATGAAACCCTGAACAGCATCAGTTCGCTGGCGACCGCGTTGGTGAACAAGCACGGCAGCGAGACGGTGGGGCTGTGCCTGTCCTTCCCCTCGCAGGGCGAGGAGCAGCCGTTTGTACCGGAAGTCCTGGCCGAATTAACCGCAGTCAGCCGCCAACTGGCGGAAAAATATGGCGATGATTATTGGCAGCAGATCAAATAACGCGCCTGAGCAATCGTGTTTCATCATAATTAATGAGCGCCGACACCAGGGAACTCATTAATTATATTTCACCGTATTTTATTGGTAAGAAATAGACAGGCTGAATAAGAAGATAATCACGTTATGACGCCGGCAGTTCCAAATAATGGAACTGCCGCGGCGAGTTATCGTCTGGCGTTATTTCCGCCACGCGGCAGGGAATATTCAGGGAAACCAAGCATGAAATCAAATAATCCGCTAAAAGAGGCCGGCACGCTGTTGGTCATGGCGCTGCTTTCGGTGGTGGGGGCGATCATCGGCGTTCAGCTGATCACCACGCTGGGCGTGACGCCCAACACCTCGATCATCGGTGCGCTGATCGCCATGCTGTTGGCACGCATTCCGCTGCAAATGTTCCAACGCTACCGCTCGGTGCACACCCAGAACCTGGCGCAGACGGTGATTTCCTCAGCCACCTTCGGCGCGGCCAATTGTCTGCTGATGCCGATTGCGGTGCCTTACGTGATGGGGCAACCGCAGCTTATTTTACCGATGTTCTGCGGCGTGGCGGCGGCGATGCTGCTCGACGCCTATCTGCTTTATCGCCTGTTCGATACCAAAGTGTTCCCCGCCGCCAATGCCTGGCCGCCCGGCGTCGCCGCCGCGGAGGCGATTAAAGCCGGCGATCGCGGCGGCAAGCAGGCCTGGCTTTTGGTGGTGGGCGTAGGGGTGGGCATCGCCGGATCAATGCTCAAGATCCCCATGGCGGCCTTTGGCACCGCTTTTATCGGCAATATCTGGGCGCTGAGCATGTTCGGCGTCGGGCTATTGCTGCGGGCCTACGCCGAGCCGGTGGCCGGTTTCGATATCAACGCCCATTTTATTCCGCACGGCGTGATGGTCGGCGCCGGCCTGGTGGCGCTGATCCAGGTTGCGCAGGTGATCCGCAGCCGTCGCGCCGAGAGCACCGGTTATACCCAACCGGACAGTGCGGTAAGCAAAGCGCTCGGCCTGGGCGCAGTCGGTTACATCGCCATCGCTGCGTTTTTGGCTCTGGTCGGCGGGCTGTTTAGCGAAATGTCGCTGCCGATGTTGGCGCTGTTCGTGATTTACGCGGCGTTCGCCGCTTTCGTGCATGAGCTGATCGTCGGTATCGCCGCCATGCACTCCGGCTGGTTTCCGGCGTTCGCGGTGGCGTTGATCACCCTGATCGTCGGTATCCTGATCGGTTTCCCACCGCTGGCGCTGTGCATCCTGACCGGTTTTACCGCCGCCACCGGGCCGGCCTTCGCCGACATGGGCTTTGATTTGAAAGCCGGCTTCATCCTGCGCGGCTACGGCGAGGATCTGCGGCAGGAGCTGCTGGGGCGCCGCATTCAGCTGTTTGCGGCGCTGATCGCCTTCCTCATCGCCATTCCGGTGGTTTACCTCTCTTATCACAGCTATTTCCTGCAGGACCTGATCCCGCCGGTCGCGCGCGTTTACGCCAAGACCATCGAGGCCGGTGCGCAGCCGGGCATCGCCTGGAGCCTTTTGATCTGGGCGATCCCCGGCGCCGTGGTACAGCTGATCGGCGGCCCTAAGCGCCAGCTCGGCGTGCTGCTGGCAACCGGTCTGCTGATCAACAACGCCTTGGCCGGGTGGGCGGTGCTGGTGGGCATCGCGCTGCGCGTGGCGATCCTGCGCCGTTGGGGCGATCGCGGCCGAACGCCGATGGAGATCATGGCGGCCGGGTTTATCGCCGGCGACGCGCTCTACAACTTCTTCAGCTCGATTTTTTCCAGCAAGGGCAAATAGCCCCTGCCGATGACATTGGTGAGGTAAAACGACCATGAGTTTGCAACAAACGCTGCAGGTTTTTGAATTGATGGATAGCGCATTCGTCAGCGGCCAGGACGTCGTCGATCTGTTTGCGCCTTACCCGGCTATCCGGGCCAGCACCTTGCGCGCTGACGGGCCGAAGGGGGGTACCGATTTCGTGCGCATCGAGATCCCCGGCAGCGCAGGCAAATTCGCTGGCGGTGCGGCGCCGACGCTGGGCATTATCGGCCGCCTGGGCGGCATCGGCGCGCGGCCGACGCGTATCGGGCTGGTGTCCGACGGCGACGGCGCGATCGCCGCCATTGCCGCCGCGCTGAAGCTGGCGCAGATGCAGCGTAAGGGCGACACGCTGCCGGGCGATGTGATCGTCACCACCCATATTTGTCCGAACGCGCCGACCCGGCAGCACGATCCGGTCGATTTTATGGATTCGCCGATCGATGACGTGACGATGAACGATAATGAAGTGGTGCCGGAGGCTGACGCCATCCTGTCCATCGATACCACCAAAGGCAACCGCATCATCAACCACAAAGGCTATGCGCTGTCGCCGACGGTGAAAGAGGGCTACATCCTGCGGGTGGCGGAAGATCTGCTGCGCATCATGGAGATGACCAGCGGCCGCCCGGCGGTGACCTTCCCGATCACCACGCAGGACATCACCCCTTACGGCAACGGCGTGCATCACCTCAACAGCATCCTGCAGCCCTCGACCGCCACCGCGGCGCCGGTGGTCGGCGTGGCGATTTGTAGCGAATCGGTGGTGCCGGGCTGCGGCACCGGCGCCAGCCACGAAACGGACATCGCACTGGCGGTCAAATTCGCGGTGGAAGTCGCCAAAGAATTCGGCCGTGGCACCTGCCGGTTCTACGATGCCGCCGAATACGGCCAGCTGCTGGCGCTGTACGGCAGCCTGAGCCACCTGCAAAAAAGGAGATAGACCCATGACGGCTTCATTCGCCACGCTAACTCTCGGTCAGGCCCCGCGCAGCGATATCATGCCGCTGCTGTCTGCTTATCTGCCGGCGGAGCGGGTGAGGCACGTCGGTTTGCTGGACGGCCTGGATGCCGGGCAGATCGCCGAGCGCTATGCGCCGCAACAGGGCGATAAGCTGCTGGTGTCGCGCCTGTTGGATGGTACGCAGGTGACGCTCGGTGCCGCTCGCGTCGAAAGCGGGTTGCAGCAGAAGATCCGCGAACTGGAGGCGGCGGGGTGCCAGGTGATCCTGCTGCTGTGCACCGGCGAATTCGGCCGCTTGCAGGCGGAACAGGCGCTGTTGCTGGAGCCAGATCGCATTATTCCGCCGTTGATCTCCGCGATCGTCGGCGCACACCGCGTCGGCATCGTGGTGCCGATGGCGGAACAGGTTGGGCAGCAGGCGCGTAAATGGCGGCAGCTGGCGACGCCGCCGAGCTATGCCGTCGCCAGCCCCTATCTGGCAGATGATGCCGCGCTGGAGCAGGCAGCTTGCGCACTGCTGCGGCAGGGGGCGGAGGTGGTGGTGCTGGACTGCATCGGTTATCACCAGCGCCATCGCGCCTTTTTGCAGGCGCGTCTGTCGGTGCCGGTGCTGCTGTCGAACGTACTGGTCGCCAAGCTGGCCGCAGAGTTAATCGACTGATTCAAATAGCGATAAGTCAGGCGTTTTGCGCCCGTGATATGGCCCCTCGATTTGTGGGACACCTTAGGATACCGCAAAATGAGCAGGGGAAAGTATGATACTGAGTGGCTTCATCAGATGTGGTGCTTATATTTGGCTGTAGCAAAAGGATTTAAATCAATACAAGGAATGAGTATGTTTCGGGTTTCTGCGCTGGTATTCATCTTCGCGCTTGTCGGGTGCGATTTTTCATCATTTCATTTAGGCAAACAACCCGATACACGGCAGCCACTGAGCGGGGCATTGCTAAATTTACCTGCTGATATCAAGAACGATATTGCCTATGAGGCAATAACTCATGGCAAAAATAGGGATGATATTCTCGTCATGACATTTCAAAGCGCCAAATACGGTTACTTGAGACTGTCTAATGAGGATATTTCATGGCATGTTGAGACTGTCAATAAAATTCTCCATTTATTGAGTACGGAAGAGTGTGCAACGGTCATGTTGTCTGCCAAGATCACCCCCGATGTGATAAAGAGTTTCGATGCGGCTTTATTACGGCTTGACGAAAAGGAACGGGCGAAGTTCATTGATCAAACCATTCGCGCATTTAGAGCCATCATTTTGGCTTCTCCGCCAGAACCGCAAATAGATTTTGAAGTATTGACTGATGCGTACTCTCGATTTGTAAGCAAGTTGTCTTATGAAAACCAGATGGGCGTCGTCTATATCAGTGACTCTTATAAGGAAGAAAAAAGCACCAGGCCATTTGATAGTGCTGCGGTTTGTCGCGCCGGACGGGCGTTATATGAACAGTACGGCGAAATGAAACCTGATGAGCAGCCGTTGATTGCGAGATCGCTGGTGAAATTCTTTTGGTAGCGGCTCTAATTTTAGCCTGTCTACGATGTTGAACGAGCTGCTCGTGCCGGATAATGCATGTGATAGCGTTAATCGACTGATTCAAATAGCGATAAGTCAGGCGCTCGACGCGGCCTCAGGCGCTTTGCGCCCAGGGATCGCCCAGGGCTTCAGCAGCCTTGGCTGCCGGTGAGAGGCCCGGCAGCGTTTTCCTCTGCGCCGCGATCGCATTTCGCGCGAAAAACCAGTGACAGATCAAGCGCAATCCCCCAATATGGATTTTCCATCAAGATGATTACGCGGGTGCCAGTCTATGCTGAAAGTGAATGAGTATTTTGCCGGAAAAGTGAAGTCTATCGGTTTTGACAGTAGCAGCATCGGTCTTACCAGCGTGGGCGTGATGGAAGAGGGTGAATACACCTTCTCCACCGCGCAGCCGGAAGAAATGACGGTGATCACCGGGGCGCTGAAAGTGCTGCTGCCGGGAGCGCCGGACTGGCAGGTGTTTACGCCGGGCGAGAAGTTCTTCGTGCCGGGGCACAGCGAGTTCAACCTGCAGGTGGCCGATGCGACCGCCTATCTGTGCCGCTACCTGAGCAAATAAACTTTGTTCGTTAGGGGAACGCAGGGCTCAGCGGATGCTGGGCCCTGGTCGTTTCTGAGGCGGGATTAACGCTGGGCTTCGCCGCCGAGCGCTTCGATGGTGTTTTTGATCAACGCCGCCAGCTCGCTGGTCATCAGGATAAAGTCGGCGTCAAAGCGCTGAGCGAAGTCATCGCGATCGATGTCGTCGTTCTGCTCGCGCAGCGTGTCGGCGAACTTCAGGCGCTTGAGCGAGCCGTCATCCGACAGCATCAGCTGAATGCGCTCCTGCCAATCCACCGCCAGTTTGGTCACCAGCTTGCCGGCCTCGATGTGCACCGCGATTTCGTCGCTGATCAGGTTCTGCTTCTTGCAGCGGATCACGCCGCCTTCTTCCAGAATCGCCTTCAGTTCAGCTTCATCCTGAATGGCGAAGCCGGCCGGCATCTCGCCGGAACGCACCCATTCGGTCAGCGTCAGTTCGATCGGGCTTTCCATGGTCAGCGGCACTACCGGCAGCGAGCCGAGGCTCTTGCGCAGCAGCGCCAGCGTATCTTCGGCGCGTTTGGCGCTGGCGGCATCGACCATGATCAGATCGTTGACGGTGTCTATCCACATGAAGGTCTGGTTGAAGCGGCTGAACGCGCGCGGCAGCAGGCTGTGCAGCACTTCGTCCTTCAGCGCGTCTTTTTCGGTTTTCTTCAGTTTGCGGTGTTGTTCCGCCTCCAGGCGCTCAATCTTGGCCTGCAGCTCTTGCTTGATGACCGGCGACGGCAGGATTTTCTCTTCCTTGCGCGCGCAGATAACGATCTGGCCGTTGACCGCGTGCGTCAGCGCATCGCTGTGCGAGCCCATCGGGGAGACCCAGCCGGTCTTCGCCATGTCCTGGCTGCCGCACGGCGTGAAGGCGAACGCGCTGAGTTGTTTTTCCATTTCATCCGCGTTTAACGCCACTTCGCGGCTCAAACGGTAAACCATCAAATTCTTAAACCACAGCATAATGTTATCCCAGGCTGGGCGTGCGCTTGGCACGCTGATTCGTCAAAAGCAGGGCGGCATGATAACGAATTGACGCTGAAAAATCGCCCCATTCTCTGCGAATTGCGTCGCCGTACGCAGCGGAAAAGGCTTGGCCGGGGGGGGGAGAGAAACAGGTGATTCATCCGCGCGCTTACATTAGGCTGTGGCAACGCTGCGCTGCATTGAGGAGAAAAAACGTGCGCATTGGCATCGATTTGGGCGGGACAAAAATTGAAGTGATTGCGTTGGCGGACGATGGGCGGGAGCTGTTTCGCCATCGCATCGCCACGCCGCGCCACGATTACGGGCAAACCCTGGCGGCGATCGCCGGGCTGGTGAAACTGGCGGAGGATCAGACCGGCGCGCGGGGATCGGTCGGGATCGGCATTCCTGGCACGCTGTCGCCGTTTACCGGACGGGTGAAAAACGCCAACTCGGTATGGCTCAACGGCCAACCGCTGGACAAGGATCTGTCGGAGCTGCTGGCGCGCGAGGTGCGTATCGCCAACGACGCCAACTGCCTGGCGGTGTCGGAAGCCACCGACGGCGCAGGCGCCGGCGCGCAAACCGTGTTTGCGGTCATTATCGGCACCGGCTGCGGCGCCGGCGTGGCGCTGAACGGCCAGGCGCATTCCGGCGGCAACGGCATCGCCGGCGAATGGGGCCACAATCCGCTGCCGTGGCAGGATGACGATGAGCTGCGTTACGCCCGCGAAGTGCCGTGCTACTGCGGCAAGCCGGGCTGCATCGAAACCTTTATTTCCGGCACCGGTTTCGCCACCGACTATGCGCGCCTGAGCGGCAGCGTGCTGCAAGGGCACGAGATCATGGCGCTGAGCGAGCGGGGCGATGCGCGGGCGGAGCAGGCGATCGTTCGCTACGAAATGCGGCTGGCGAAAGCGTTGGCGCACGTGATCAACATCCTGGATCCGGACGTGGTGGTACTCGGCGGCGGCATGAGCAACGTCGATCGCCTGTACCGCACGGTGCCGCAACGGGTGAAAGACTGGGTGTTCGGCGGCGAGTGTGAAACGCCGATCCGCAAGGCGGTTCACGGCGATTCCAGCGGCGTACGCGGCGCGGCCTGGCTGTGGCCGCAACAGCAGCGCTAAGCGTTGCAACAAAGCGCGAGGCTGCTCGCGCTTTAAACGACTCCCTGTACAAAAACTGGACGGCGCTTTATGCTTTAGCTAACTTAGCTAAGGAGGACGCGTATGGCAATTCAGGCCAATATGCACGAAGCCAAATCCAATCTGAGCCAGCTGGCGGACAGAGCCGCGGAGGGAGAAACCGTGATTATTGCAAAAGCAGGGAAGCCGTACGTGCAACTGGTCGCCATCCAGGGTGAAGCGCGCCGCCCCGGCGCCGCCAAAGGCAAGTTCACCGTGCCGGCGGATTTCAACGCGGGGGATGCGGCCATTGCGGCGCTGTTTGAGGGCGATGAATGAAGCGCCTGTTGCTGGATACCCACGCGCTGCTGTGGTGGCTGATCGATGACGCCTGCCTGGGCGCGAACGCCAAAAGGCAGATCGCCGATCCGGGCAATGCGGTGTACGTCAGCGCGGCCAGCATTTGGGAGATCTCGATCAAGCAGGCGCTGGGCAAGCTGGCGCTGCCGGAGGACATCTTTGCGATCATCGAGGCCGAAGATTTTCTGTCGCTGCCGATGGACGCCTTTCACTGCCAACAGGCCGGGCAGCTGCCGCCCCTCCATCAGGATCCTTTCGATCGCATGCTGATCGCGCAGGCGCAGGCCGAGGGGCTGACGCTGATCTCCGCCGACGCGGTGTTCCCGCAGTACGGCGTGCGGGTGGCGGACGCCCGCCGTTAGGTCGGTTTTTCCTCGCTTTCGCTGCGCACCCGTTCGATATGGATGGTCAGGAACATCATCTCTTCCGTGGTGAGCTGGTGCTGGTAGTGTTTTTCGATATGGCGGTTGATCTTGCCGGCGCAGGCGAATGACTCGCGGTATTTCTCTTTCACCACCTGATACAGCGAATCGTCGTCGCTGTCGACGTAGTTTTTCCCCAGCAGGCGCTGGGCGAAGAATTTCAAATGGGTGACGAAACGGTGATAGCTCAGGGCTTCCTCGTTGTAATCAAAGCGGAAATGGTATTTGACCAGGTTGAGGATCTCTTGCATCACGCGGGTGATGTGCAGCGTGTTGTGCATCTCGTCGTTTAGCTGGGCGTTAACCAGGTGCAGGGCGATAAATCCGGCTTCGTCTTCCGGCAGCGCGGTATCCAGCCGTTGGGCGATCAGGGCCAGCGCCTCCAGCCCGACGGCGAACTCGGCCGGGTAGAGCTTTTTAATTTCCCACAGCAACGCATTTTTGATATCCAGCCCTTCCGCGTGGCGCTGCAGGGCGAAATGGATGTGATCGGTCAGCGTGATGTAGACAATGTTGTGCAGCTTGCCCGGCAGGCGTTCGCGGGCAAGGGTAATAATCCTGTCGGCGGTGGTGACGCAGGCCAGCGGGATCTCGGAGAGCAGCTCTTTATAGCGCTCGGCGATTTCCCCGCCGTTATGGGTGAACACCTTTTCGATCAGGCTTTCGTCCAGCGTATCGCCGGGCTTCTTTTTAAAGCCGATTCCTTTTCCCATGACCACCGTCTCTTCCTGACGGTCGTCCAGCGTAATCACCACGTTATTATTGAGTATTTTAGCGATTTTCATGGTCTTTCCCGGTGTTTCAGCATCCTGAAAACGAAAAAACCTGACGCCCGGAAGCGATCCCGGGCGTCAGGTTTTGCCTGTATTTTATGTTTCTGCCCTGCGGCCTGAGCGGCGGAGGGGATACAGTAACAATCCTGTTATGCCTGCATCATAACCCGTGCTCGCCGCGGCTCAACGCTTTTCACCGCGGAGTGCCGCCGCGGTCACACTTCTGCGCCGCGGGATCATTCCAGCCTGAAGTGCGCCTCCAGCCGGCTGACGCCGAGCCCGTTGACCTTTTTCACCTTGATCTGCACCGGAATGCGCTCTTTCATTGCCTCGACGTGGCTGATCACGCCAATGGTTTTGCCGGAGGCATTCAGGCTGTCCAGCGCGTCCAGCGCGGTATCGAGGGTTTCGGCGTCCAGCGTACCGAAGCCTTCGTCGAGGAACAGCGAGTCGATGCTGGTTTTGTGGCTGACCAGATCGGACAACGCCAGCGCCAGAGCCAGACTGACCAGGAAGCTCTCGCCGCCGGAGAGGGTTCGGGTATCGCGCAGCGCGTCGGCCTGCCAGGTATCCACCACCTGCAGCTCCAGCGCATCGCTGGTCTTGCGCTGCAGCAGGTAGCGCCCGTGCAGCCGGCCGAGCTGAAGGTTGGCCAGATAAACCAGATGATCGAGCGTCAGCCCCTGAGCGAAGCGGCGGAACTTGTCGCCTTCTTTCGAGCCGATCAGCTGGTTGAGGTAGCTCCAGTCGTCGTAGTCTTGCTGGCTGCGGGCGATTTGCTCGAACAGCGCCTGTTGATTGAGGCGGCGGGCGGCATCGCTTTCCAACTGGTTGCGCACTTCGCCCTGACGCAGCTGCAGCGCCTTCAACTGCTGTGCCAGCTCGGCCAGCGATTGGGTGAGCGCGTCGAGATCCGCATTGGCTTCATCCAGCCCTTCAGGGCGGTGTTGCTGATGCTGCTCCAGCGTTTGCGTCGCCTGTGCCAGCAGGGCGGCAGCCTCCACCTGCCGCTGTTGCAGCTGCTCTTTGCGCTGCTGCAATTCGCGGCGCAGGGCGTCGTCCAGCAGTGCGGCGGCGAAGGCGGTTTCATCGGCGAATTCGCTGTCGCCCAGCGCCTGTTGCCACTGCTGCTGCGCCTGCAGCAGCCGTTCCTGCATCTGGGTGTGCTGTTGTTGCAGAGCGGCCTGCTGGCCGGCCAGGCGCTCGCGCAGTTCCTGCGCCTTTTGCCACTGTTCGGCGGCCTGCAAGCTGGCCTGTTCACCGGCGGTTTGTTTGGCGCGCAGCTGTTCCCGCACCTCGGCGATCTGCTGTTCGCCGAACAGCGCCAGCCGCTGCGCACGTCGCTCGGTGAGGGCCTTCTCGCCTTCCTGCCAGCGTTGTTGCAGTTCTTGCTGCTGTTGCAGGCTGCCGGCGTGGGTTTTCTGCAGCAGCGTAAAGCGCTCTTCGAGCAGCGCCAGCTGTTGCTGCGCCTGCTGCTGCTGCGTTTGCAGGGCGGCGAGCGCATCTTTTGCCTGCTGTACCGCCTGGGCCGCCTGTTCATGCTGTTGCAGCGCGTGCTGCCCGTGCCGCTCTTCGTCGTCGCAGCCGCTCAGCCAGGTGCTGAGTTGCTCGCCCTCTGCCAGCGTAAAGTCGAACGCCAGCGGTGCGCTGAGCTGCTGCCACTGCTGCTGTTGGGCAGCCAGCTGCTGCTCATCCTGCGCGATGGCCTGCTGCTGACGTTGCTGCTGCTCCTGCAGGCCTTCACAGCGGGTGCGCAGCTCGGTGCCCTGGGTGTGCAGTTTCTCGGCGAGGGCGCGCATCTCAACCAGGCGCTGTTCCGTCGCCGAAGGCTGCACCGCCTGATACTGGTCCACCGCCGGGTGGCTGGTGGAGCCGCACAGCGGGCAGGGGGCGCCGCTCTGCAGCAGGGCGCGCTCCGCTTCCAGGCTGACGATGCGTTTTTCCAGCTCGTGGATCCGTTCTACTTCCTGTAGCTGCGCCTTGTGCTGCTTGAATTGCTGACGCGCGTTCTCCAACTGCTGCTGCAGCCCGGCGAGCTGCGTTTGCCGTTCGGCGTGCTCCGCCTGCTGCCGGGTCAGACGGTCGCGGGTCTGACGATAAAGGGAAGCGAGCGTGAACAGCTGCTGGCGCGTTGGGCGCAGATCCGCCAGCGCGCTCAGGCGCTGGCGCAGCGGGGTCAGCGGCGTTTGCGCCTCCAGCGCCTGCTGCTGCCGTTGTTGAACGGCCAGCGCTTCGTTCAGCGCGTTCAACTGCTGCTGATACTGAGCGGCCTGCGTTGCCAATTGGTGGCGCTGGGCGGTGAGCTGATCCAGGGTCGTCTGCTGCTGGGCGCACTGCTGCGCGGCGGCGTCGCCGGCCTGTCGCCGCTCGGCCTGCGTCGATTGCAGTTGGGCTATTTGGTGGTCGAGCGGGGCGACCTGCTCATCGATCAGCCGTTGCTGTTGCCGCATATGCTCGGCATGGGCTTGCTGCGCCAGACGGGCCTTTTCCACCGCCTGCTGCAGCGGCGCCAGCTGCGCCGAGTGCTGTTCCTGTTGCTGCATCAGCTGGGCTGCCTGCTGTTGTATCGTCTGCAGCTCGGCGCGGCAGCGATCGCGCTCGCCGCGCAGCGGCCGCAATTTCTCGGCCGGTTCGCTGAGCGCCAGCCGCTGCAACTGTGGGGTGGCCTCGGTCTGCTCGCGTCGGGCGGTTTCCAGCCGCACTCGGCCATCGTGTTGCTGTTGCCGGAGGTGTTGCCATTGCTGTAGCCAGCTCAGCGCCTGTTGCTGTCGCCGGGTTTGCTCGCCGAGGGCGCTTTCCTGCGCGCTCAGCGCCGTCAGCTGTTCAGTCAGGGCGTGGCGCTGCTCGTCGTTCAGCAGCTCGATGCCGCTGGCGCGCTGGTGCAACGCATCCAGGTCGGTTTTGGCCTGCTTGTGGGATTCGAACACCTGTTCGGATAGCCGCCCGTAGATTTCGGTGCCGGTCAGCTCTTCCAACAGCTCGGCGCGATCGTTGGCGTCGGCGTTGAGGAAGGCGGCGAACTGCCCCTGTGACAGCATCATCGATTTGGTGAAGCGGCCGAAGTCCAGCCCGGTGATGGCGGCGGTGATCTCCAGCTTGTCGCGCACTTTGTCCGCCAGGATCTTGCCGTCCTCGCGGCGTGCCAGTTCGACCTTCGGTGCCTGCAGGTTGCCGTCCGGCGCATTTTTGGCGCGGCGCTGGCTCCAGAAGGCGCGATAGCCGACGCCCTTGACCTCGAATTCGACCTCCGCCAGCGATTCGGCGGTATGGCGGGTCATCAGCTCATTCTGGCTCGGCGTGACGTTGAGACGCGGCGTCTGGTGGTACAGCGCCAGGCAGATGGCGTCCAGCAGGGTGGTTTTGCCCGCGCCGGTCGGGCCGGTAATGGCGAACAGACCGTTGCTGGCGAACGGCTCGGCGGTGAAGTCAATTTTCCACTCGCCCTGCAGCGAGTTGAGGTTTTTTAACCGCAGGCTGAGGATCTTCATGGTTGGGTCTCCTCAGGATGGTGCTGCACCGCATCGACCACCTGACGGAACAGTTGATGCATCCGCCGTTGGCGTGCTTCGGGCATGTCGGCCTCCTGCGCCAGGCGCCGTTCGAACACCTCGTTGACGCTCAGCTCGTTCAGCGTTTCCTTGTCCTGCTGCGCGATCGCCTGGCGGCGTTGCTCTTTGCTGCGCCGCAGCAGCACCACTTCCACCGGCAGTTCATCGGCCATCAGCTGGATACGGCGCTGGATATCGCTGAGGTAGTCCTGCGTCGCCACTTCGATATCCAGCCACACCGGCAGCTCGCCGGCATAGTCGGCAAATTGCTGCAGCTGCCGTTCGATCTCGGCCAGATCGCCTTTGATCAGCTGCATGGGCTGGAACTGCGGGATCGTTAACGCGTCTACCTGCTGCAGGGCACCGTCGGCGAAATCCACCAGGAAGACGCTTTTGGCTTTGCCCAGCTCATCGAAGCTGAGCGGGATCGGCGAGCCGCTATAGCGAATATGTTCCGACTTGGCGACGTTCTGCGCGCGGTGAATATGGCCCAGCGCGATGTAGTCGGCGGGAGGGAAAGCCTGCGCCGGGAAGGCGTCGAGGGTGCCGATATAGATGTCGCGCACCGAGTCGGAGGTGGTGACGCCGACGGTGGTCAGGTGGCCGGTGGCGACGATCGGCAGCGGCAGGCCCAACTGGTCGCGGCGTTCGCAGGCCGCCTGATACAGCGCCTGATAATGTTCGGCGATGGCTTCCTGCAGCGCCTGCTGTTTCTGCGCGCCGGATTCGCCGGCGCGGCTGGTGAGCAGATCGCGCGGCCGCAGGAACGGAATGGCGCACAACACCGCGCCCGGCTGGCCGCTGCGCCGGTTCAGCACCACGATCTGCTGCTCAAGGGCGCCCTGGGCGCTGGCGATCACCGTGGTGTTCAGGCAGGAGAGCAGTTCACGCGATTCGTTCAGCGTCGCTACCGAGTCGTGGTTGCCGCCCAGCACCACCAGCTGGCAGCCGGTGCGCTGCAGTTCCACCACGAAGCGGTTGTACAGCTCGCGGGCGTAGCTGGGCGGCGAGCCGGTATCGAACAGGTCCCCGGCGACGATCAGCGCATCCACCTGCTGCTGCTCGATCTGTTCGATCAGCCAGTTCAGAAAAGCCTGGTGCTCGGCGGCGCGGCTTTTGGTGAAAAAGTACTGGCCAAGGTGCCAGTCAGAGGTGTGGATCAGGCGCATGACACTCCCGGATGCAAAGGTGATGGCGGTGATTATAAAGGCCGCGGCGGCGGCTGTCCCGGCGCAATCATTATGACAACGGAATGATTTTTCTTTGCGGCGAGAAATAATCGCTATGCTTACTGCCTATAACAGCCGCTTTTTTTCATAAAAGTGTCACAAAACTGACGCATAATGGCGCCCGCAAAGTCGCTAACACATTGGCAGGATTGACGATGGCAAGACGCATACTGGTGGTGGAAGACGAAGCGCCGATCCGTGAGATGGTGTGCTTTGTGTTGGAACAGAATGGTTACCAACCGTTGGAAGCCGAGGATTATGACAGCGCCGTGACGCGCCTGTCTGAGCCGTTCCCTGATTTGGTGTTGCTCGACTGGATGTTGCCCGGCGGTTCCGGCATTCAGTTTATCAAACATATGAAGCGCGAAGCGCTGACCCGCGATATCCCGGTGATGATGTTGACCGCGCGCGGCGAAGAGGAAGACCGGGTGCGCGGCCTGGAGGTGGGGGCGGATGATTATATCACCAAGCCGTTCTCACCCAAGGAGCTGGTGGCGCGCATCAAGGCGGTCATGCGCCGCATTTCACCGATGGCGGTGGAAGAAGTGATTGAAATGCAAGGGCTGAGCCTGGATCCCTCCTCCCACCGCGTGATGGCGAACGATCAGGCGCTGGACATGGGGCCGACCGAGTTCAAGCTGCTGCACTTCTTTATGACCCACCCGGAGCGGGTTTATAGCCGCGAGCAGTTGCTTAATCACGTCTGGGGCACTAACGTTTATGTGGAAGACCGTACCGTTGACGTGCATATCCGTCGGCTCCGCAAGGCGTTAGAGACCAGTGGGCATGATAAAATGGTTCAAACCGTTCGGGGCACCGGCTACCGGTTCTCAACGCGCTACTGATCGCGCCGCGCTGGAGAGTATGCCGTGTTAGAACGTCTGTCGTGGAAGAGGCTGGCTCTGGAGCTGGCTCTTTTTTGTCTGCCTGCCTTACTGCTGGGGCTGATTTTCGGTTATCTGCCCTGGTTCCTGCTGGCCTCTGCGTTGGCCGCGCTGGTGTGGAATTTCTACAACCAGCTCAAACTTTCCCATTGGCTGTGGATCGACCGCAGCATGACGCCGCCGCCCGGTCGCTGGAGCTGGGAGCCGCTGTTTTACGGCCTGTATCAGATGCAGCAGCGCAATCGCCGCCGCCGGCGCGAGCTGGCGCTGCTGATCAAGCGCTTTCGCAGCGGGGCCGAATCGTTGCCTGATGCGGTGGTGATGACCACCGTCGAAGGCAATATCTTCTGGTGCAACGGGTTGGCGCAGCATCTGCTCGGCTTCCGCTGGCCGGAAGATAACGGCCAGCACATCCTCAACCTGCTGCGTTACCCCGAGTTCAGCCAGTATCTGCAACAGCAGGAGTTTTCGCGCCCGCTGACGCTGCAGCTGAACAACGAACACTACGTTGAGTTCCGCGTGATGCCTTATTCCGAAGGGCAGCTGCTGATGGTGGCGCGCGACGTCACCCAGATGCGCCAGTTGGAGGGGGCGCGGCGCAACTTCTTCGCCAACGTCAGCCATGAGCTGCGTACGCCGTTGACGGTGCTGCAGGGCTACCTGGAGATGATGGGCGACGAAGAGTTGGACGGATCGTTGCGCGGCAAGGCGCTCAGCACCATGCAAGAGCAGACCCGCCGGATGGACGGGCTGGTCAAGCAACTGCTGACGCTGTCGCGCATCGAGGCGGCGCCCAATGTCGACATGAACGAGCGGGTGGATATTCCGCTGATGCTGCGGGTGTTGCAGCGCGAGGCGCAGTCGCTGAGCGGCGGCAATCACGAGATCACCTTCCGGGTGAACGAACAGCTCAACGTGTTCGGCAATGAAGATCAACTGCGCAGCGCGGTGTCCAACCTGGTGTACAATGCGGTCAACCACACGCCGAAGGGCACCCACATCGAAGTGAGCTGGCAGCAGACGGCGCACGGCGCGCAGTTCCAGGTCAGCGATAACGGGCCGGGCATCGCCGCCGAACACCTTCCGCGCCTGACCGAGCGCTTCTACCGCGTCGATAAGGCCCGTTCGCGCCAGACCGGCGGCAGCGGGCTGGGGCTGGCGATCGTCAAACACGCGCTTAGCCATCACGACGCGCGGCTGGAGATCCTCAGCGAACCGGGGATCGGCACCCGCTTTATCTTTACCTTGCCCAATCGGTTGATTGTTCCCGCCGCTTTATCAGAGAATGCGGTGAAAAATTAACGCGAGACACCGGTATGACCCGAATGACCCGAGGGCTGTTGCTTTGCCTGGCGCTGCTGGCCGGACGCGGCGCGCTGGCGCAACCTCACGGCATGCTGGCGGGCAACCTGTCCAGCGTCGGTTCCGACACCCTGGCGAATCTGATGGCGCTGTGGGCGCAGGATTTCAGCCAGCATTACCCCAACGTTAACCTGCAGATCCAGGCCGCCGGCTCGTCGACTGCGCCGACCGCGCTGGCGGCGGGCGCCGCACAGCTGGGCCCAATGAGCCGGCCGATGAAGGCGGCCGAGGTCTCGGCGTTCGAACACCGTTACGGCTATGCGCCGCTGGCGGTGCCGGTGGCGGTGGATGCACTGGTGGTGTTGGTGCATCAGGATAACCCGCTGCGCGGTCTCAATCTGCAGCAGCTCGATCGCATTTTTTCCGCCACCCGGCGCTGCGGTGAAAGCCAACCGCTGACGCGCTGGGGCGAGCTGGGCCTCAGCGGCGACTGGGCGGCGCGTTCGCTGCAGCGCTTCGGCCGCAACTCGGCATCCGGCACCTACGGCTATTTCAAACTGCGCGCGCTGTGCGGCGGCGATTTTATGCCGCGCGTCAATGAGCTGCCCGGCTCGGCCTCGGTGGTGCAGGCGGTGGCCGGTTCGCTCAACGGCATCGGCTATGCCAGCATCGGCTTTCGCGCCAGCGGCGTGCGGCTGCTGCCGTTGGCGGAGTCGGGAGAAGACTATGTGGCGCCAACCGCCGCCAACGTGCGCAACGATCGCTATCCGCTGTCGCGCTATCTGTATATCTACATCAACAAAGCGCCCAATCAACCGCTGGAGCCGCTGACCGCCGCGTTCCTCGACCGTGTGCTGTCGACCTCCGGGCAGAGCCTG
Source organism: Serratia nevei (assembly GCF_024160145.1). Lineage (GTDB taxonomy): Bacteria > Pseudomonadota > Gammaproteobacteria > Enterobacterales > Enterobacteriaceae > Serratia > Serratia nevei_A. The sequence goes on along the minus strand of NZ_JAMYWQ010000004.1, from coordinate 84,225 downwards.
GTCAATCATGATGGCTATCTGCCGCTGCCACCGGCCGCCCTGCAGAAGACCCGTCAGGCGCTCGGCTTGCCGCCGCTCGCATTGGCCACGATGCAATAGGCGACAAAAAGCGGCGTAATTTTCGTCTTTTTCAACGGCAAAACGAAGCTTATGCCACGCGAAAACCGGGTGTTTATTGGCGTTTTTGCGCGGCAAAGTGATATATGCTTCACGTTTCGTGAATTCACTGGTCAAAAATGATACAAATCATGTAGTGTATATTTATTGATAGCCAATATGATCGACTGGTGGCTAAAGTTTATATGGTCGATAGCTCTGCTTTTCGCCGTGTGTCTTGCCTTGAAGCGCTATAAACGTTTACCTTAGCCCTCGTTGTCGGATTAAACCTCCATTTTTATAACTCCTAAAATTTTGCCCATCTTGATGAGCGGCCACTTTCGAATAGGGACATAAACGCCGGATCGACTGCGTTTAGGGTGCTTATTTGGCGCTGCAACGATCGGGCATGCCGGCAACCGGGTGGGGCGTCACGCCACCACGCTATCGAACCATTTTTTTCATTTGAACAGGCAACACGACATCGTATGAGTCATCGTTTAACGTCAAAAGATATCCTGGCACTGGGCTTCATGACCTTTGCCTTATTCGTCGGGGCCGGGAACATCATTTTCCCGCCGATGGTCGGCTTGCAGTCCGGTGAACACGTCTGGACTGCGGCGCTGGGCTTCCTGATCACTGCCGTCGGCCTGCCGGTCATCACCGTCATCGCGCTGGCGCGCGTCGGCGGCGGCATCGACGCCCTCAGTTCGCCGATCGGCCGCGGCGCCGGTTTGCTGCTGGCGACCGTCTGCTACCTGGCCGTCGGCCCGCTGTTCGCCACGCCTCGCACCGCCACCGTGTCCTTTGAAGTGGGTATCGCCCCGCTGACCGGCGATGGCGCCATGCCGCTGTTCATCTACAGCCTGGTGTACTTCGCGCTGGTGATCGGCATCTCGCTGTATCCGGGCCGCCTGCTCGACACCGTCGGCCACGTGCTGGCGCCGCTGAAGATCGTGGCATTGGCCGTGCTGGGCATCGCCGCGCTGCTGTGGCCTGCCGGCTCGCCGATCCCGGCGACGGCGGCTTATCAGAGCGTGCCTTTCTCCTCCGGCTTCGTTAACGGCTATCTGACCATGGATACGCTGGGCGCGCTGGTGTTCGGCATCGTTATCGTCAACGCGGCGCGCTCGCGCGGCGTGAAAGACGCCGGTCTGCTGACCCGTTACACCATTCTGGCCGGTCTGATCGCCGGCGTGGGCCTGACGCTGGTTTACCTGAGCCTGTTCAAGCTGGGTTCCGGCAGCGGCGCGCTGGTGCCGGACGCCACCAATGGCGCGGTGATCCTGCATGCTTACGTTCAGAACACCTTCGGCGGCCTGGGCAGCTTCTTCCTGGCGGCGCTGATCTTTATCGCCTGCATGGTGACCGCGGTCGGCCTGACCTGCGCCTGCGCCGAGTTCTTCGCGCAATACCTGCCGTTCTCGTACAAGACGCTGGTATTTATCCTGGGCCTGTTCTCGATGGTGGTGTCCAACCTCGGCCTGAGCCACCTGATCCAGATCTCCATTCCGGTGCTGACCGCGATTTACCCGCCGTGCATCGTGCTGGTGGTGCTGAGCTTCACCCTGCGTTGGTGGCACAGCGCGCCGCGCATCATCGCGCCGGTGATGCTTGTCAGCCTGTTGTTTGGTATCCTTGACGCGGTGAAAGCCTCCAGTTTCCAGCAGCTGCTGCCGGCCTGGACCACTCACCTGCCGCTGGCGGAGCAGGGGTTGGCCTGGTTGCCGCCTTCGCTGCTGATGCTGGTGCTGGTCGCGATTTATGATCGGGTGTGCACGCGTTCCCAAGTGACCGCGCACTGATAATCCCCCGGCTTAATCCAGGGCCACGGACATGTCCGTGGCTTTTTTACGTTTAAAACTATGGGTCATCTTCATGCAACAACAGTCACCCACCACTGCCCCCGACAATAAGCTGAAACGCGGCCTCAGCACGCGTCACATCCGCTTTATGGCGCTGGGTTCGGCCATCGGCACCGGGTTGTTCTACGGCTCGGCGGACGCCATCAAAATGGCCGGCCCGAGCGTGCTGCTGGCTTACCTGATCGGCGGCATCGTGGCCTTTATCATCATGCGCGCACTGGGGGAGATGTCGGTCAACAACCCGCAGGCCAGCTCGTTTTCCCGCTACGCGCAGGACTACCTCGGCCCGATGGCGGGGTACATCACCGGCTGGACCTACTGCTTTGAAATCCTGATCGTCGCCATCGCCGATGTGACCGCCTTCGGCATCTATATGGGGGTCTGGTTCCCGGAAGTGCCGCACTGGATCTGGGTGCTGAGCGTGGTGCTGATCATCGGCGCCATCAACCTGATGAGCGTCAAGGTGTTCGGCGAGCTGGAGTTCTGGTTCTCGTTCTTCAAAGTCGCCACCATCATCATCATGATCGCGGCCGGCATCGGCATCATCATCTGGGGCATCGGCAACGGCGGGCAACCGACCGGCATTCATAACCTGTGGTCGAACGGCGGCTTCTTCAGCAACGGCTTTATCGGCATGATCCTGTCGCTGCAGCTGGTGATGTTCGCTTACGGCGGCATTGAAATCATCGGCATCACCGCCGGCGAAGCCAAAGATCCGAAAAAATCGATTCCGAAGGCCATCAACTCGGTGCCGTGGCGCATTCTGGTGTTCTACGTCGGCACGCTGTTCGTCATCATGTCTATCTACCCGTGGAACCAGGTGGGCACCAACGGCAGCCCGTTCGTGCTGACCTTCCAGCATATGGGCATCACCGTGGCGGCGGGCATTCTCAACTTCGTGGTGATCACCGCGTCGCTGTCGGCGATCAACAGCGACGTGTTCGGCGTCGGCCGCATGCTGCACGGCATGGCCGAGCAGGGCCACGCGCCGAAGATGTTCAGCAAGGTGTCGAAGCGCGGCATTCCCTGGGTGACGGTGGTGGTGATGATGCTGGCGCTGCTGCTGGCGGTATACCTCAACTACATCATGCCGGAGAGCGTGTTCCTGGTGATCGCCTCCCTGGCGACCTTCGCCACCGTGTGGGTGTGGATCATGATCCTGTTCTCCCAAATCGCCTTCCGCCGCAGCCTGAGCAAAGAACAGGTGAAGCAGCTGGCGTTCCCGCTGCGCGGCGGGGTGTTCACCTCGGTGGTGGCGATCGTGTTCCTGGTGTTCATCATCGGCCTGATCGGCTACTTCCCGACCACGCGCGTCTCGCTGTACGCCGGCCTGGTCTGGGTGGTATTGCTGCTGGCGGGATACGGGTTCAAGGTCAACCATCAGAAAAAACGCGCGCCGTTGGCGACGCAGCAAGACTAAATGGAAAAACACCGGCTGAGGCCGGTGTTTTTTTAGGGGCAGGCGTCAAGCGAAATCCAGCTTGCGCAGTTTCGAAACGTCGATGGACTGCCTGGCCTGCCACAGATCGTAAGCATCCTGCATGCCCATCCAAACCTGTTCGGAACTGCCTATCACGATGGACAGGCGGATGGCCATTTCCGGCGAGATATCGGACTTTCCGCTGATCAGGCGTTGCACCGTGGAGGGCGCGACGTCCAGCGCTTTAGCCAGCGCGCGCGCGCTGAGATTCAACGTTTCCATGGTTTCTTTGATCAACTCGCCAGGATGAGGGGGATTATGCATGCGGTTCATTAGTGATAGTCCTCATAATTCACGATATAAACATCACCCTCGACCAGTTCAAACGTGATACGCCAGTTGCCGGTTACGGTGACGGACCATTGCCCGCTGCGAGCGCCCGTTAGCGGGTGCAAGAAAAAGCCGGGCAGATCCACGTCATCAATCACTTTCGCCAGATCCAGCACGCTCAGCCGCAGCGCGATTTTCTTCGCCTGCTTGGGGTCGATACCCGCCGTTGAACCGGTTTCGAAAAACTTTTTGAGTCCCTTATGTTTGAAGCTTCTTATCATCCTGATGGCTCCATGAGTGTTGCGCTATACGCATCATAGCCAGGTGTTGCGTGTGGCGCAACAAGATGGGGCGTTTTTTAACCTACTATGCCAGGCGTTTGTCTTCCACTTCATCCTCCCCGGCGGCGCGCGCTTCGATACGCATGTCGCTGCCGTTAAGGCGTTCTTCCTCTTCCTCGCCGGCGCAGCGCGCCAACACTTCTCGAATGTCTTGCATATTGCTGCTGAGCGCGCTCAGAGAAGGTTGCAGGTTGCGGGGCATGCGGCTTTCGTCCAGCGAAGCGCTGTGCAGGCAGCCGATAAACAGCAGGGTGGCCATCAGGGTAAACAGCCGATGACGTAACCGTTTCAGCAAGGGCTTTCCCTCTCGGTGGTGAAGGTGATGGCGCATTAACGCCGTTTTCGCCGGGGAAAAGAAGGGGATGGAGATATCTGCTGGCAATTGAAAGAACATCATTACCAGCAGACACAGTTACGTCAGCCGACGTCAGGAAGCGTTCGCGTTTTGTAGCAGCATGCCGCGCAGGTCATTGCCGGTTGGCGTCTGATGCACGCGCAGGCCGAACTCGTCGATCACCGCCAGAATATGGTCGAAAATATCCGCCTGAATGCTTTCATACTCCGCCCAGACCGTGGTGTTGGTGAAGGCGTAGATTTCCAGCGGCAGGCCTTCCGGCGTCGGCGCCAGCTGGCGCACCATCAGCGTCATGTTCTGGTGAATGCGCGGGTGAGCGCGCAGATAGGCTTCCAGATAGGCGCGCAGCGTGCCGAGGTTGGTCAGGCGGCGGCCGTTGAGCGGCGAGGCCAGATCGACGGCGATCTCCTGGTTATGCTGGCTCAGCTCCTGGGTCTTGACGTTCAGGTAGCGGTGCAGCAGCGGGTTGCGCTGCAGGCGGCGCTGTTCCTCTTCCGACAGGAAGTGCACGCTGCCGGTGTCGATATTCAGGCTGCGCTTGATGCGACGCCCGCCGGATTCCGACATCGACCGCCAGTTTTTGAACGAGTCGGAGATCAGCGCGTAGGTGGGAATGGTGGTGACGGTGTTGTCCCAGTTACGCACTTTGACCGTGGTCAGGCCGATGTCGGTGACCGCGCCGTCGGCGCCGTATTTCGGCATTTCCAGCCAGTCGCCGATCTTCAGCATATCGTTGGCGGAGAGCTGAATGCCGGCCACCAGCCCGAGGATCGGATCCTTGAACACCAACATCAAGACCGCGGTCATGGCGCCCAGGCCGCTGAGCAGCAGCAGCGGCGATTTGCCCATCAGCAGCGAGACGATCATGATGCCGATCAGGATCGCCGCCACCAGTTTCAGGCCCTGGAAAATGCCGCGCAGCGGCAGCTGATTGGAGATCGGGCTTTGGCGCAGCAGCGCCAGCAGCGTATCCAGCAGCGAGAACAGCGACAGCAGGGTGAAGGCGAGGATCCACACCTGCGCGGCGGTGACGATCACCGCCTGGGTCTGGCTGCCACTCTGCAACCACAGCGTCGCCTGGATGCTGATGATCACCCCTTGCAGCAGCAGCGCCACGCGCTGGAACAGTTTGTATTGGGTGATGGCCTGTTGCCAGACGCGCTGCGATTGCTGGCCACGGCGCTGAAGGGCGGCCAACACCACCCGGTGCAGCACCAGGTGGATCGCGACCGAGATCAGGACAATCAACCCCAATACCATCAACAGCGACATCACTCCGCCGAATTCCAAACCAAATTGTTCCAGCCAGCGCGTTATCTGTTGTTGCATTACCGCTCCTTAAAAAATGCGCAAAAAATATCCTGTAAACTTAAAACGCGTTAGCCTAAGGGGTAACGTGCAGGATTTGTACCTGTTTACCTTTTTTTACATCGGGTTAGCGTTATTTTTCGGTCTCCGCCCCCCGGCTCATCCCCGGGTTTTGCGGCCAGAGAGGAGGGGGAGTTGCACTTAACGTGGCATTGTTCGCTTCTTGAAGAACGCCGTCGATTTCGTTTGGTACAGCAGGAGAAACAGTATGCTTAACGCCTGGCATCAACCGGTCCCGCCTTTTGTGGTGAAGCAAGGGCAACGTTTGGATATCACGCTGTGGTTACAGGGGGATGAACTGCCGGAACGGGTGTTTTTGCGCGCCGAACCGGACAACGAAGAGTGGCTGCTGGCGATGAAAGCGCAGCGCCACGAGGGAATGCGGCGCTACCAGGCCAGCCTGACGCTGAATGAGGGCGAGCCGACGCGGCGTTACTGCTTCAAGCTGCTGTGGGCCGATCGCCAGCAGTGGTTCGGCCCGCAGGGTTGGTCGCCAACGCCGCCGGGCCAGCTGGCGCAGTTCGCCATCGACGAGCCTGACAGCGGCCCCGAATGGGTGGCGGATCAGCTGTTCTACCAGATTTTCCCCGATCGCTTCGCCAGCAGCGGCGGCGAGCACGGCATCCAGAGCGGCAGCTACCGCCATCACGCGGCCGGTGCCGAGGTGATTCGGCGCGACTGGCAGCATCCGCTGGAGGATCGCCACGCCGCCTCGACCTTTTATGGCGGCGATCTGGATGGTATCAGCGCCAAACTGCCGTATTTGCAGCAGCTGGGCGTGACGGCGCTGTATCTGAACCCGATTTTTACCGCGCCGAGTGTGCATAAGTACGATACCGAGGACTATTACCAGGTCGATCCGCACTTCGGCGGCAACGCGGCGCTGCAGCGTTTGCGAGTGAGCACTCACAAGGTGGGCATGAAACTGGTGCTGGACGGGGTATTCAACCACACCGGCGACTCGCATCCGTGGTTCGACCGCCATCGCCAGGGCGAAAACGGCGCCTGTCACCACCCCGATTCGCCGTATCGCGGCTGGTTCAACTTTTACCCGGACGGCCGCGCGCTCGACTGGAAGGGCAACGCCAGCCTGCCGAAGCTCAACTTCGCCGAGCCGCAGGTGGCGGAAGCGATCTATCGCGGAGAAGGCAGCGTGGTGCGCCACTGGCTGCGCCCGCCGTACAGCATCGACGGTTGGCGGCTGGACGTGGTGCACATGCTGGGGGAGAACGGCGGCGCCACCGGCAATCTGCGCCACCTGGCGGGCATCTATCAGGCGGTGAAGCAGGAGAACCCGCAGGCCTACGTCTTGGGCGAGCACTTCGGCGACGCGCGCCGCTGGCTGCACGCTGGCGTGGAGGACGCGGCGATGAACTACATGGGGTTCGCACTGCCGGTGCGGGCGTTTTTGGCGGGGCTGGACGTGGCCTATCACCCGGTACGGCTGGACGCCGCCGGGTGCGCGCAGTGGATGGACGGCTACCGCGCCGGGCTGCCGCACGGCCGCCAGCTGATCCAGTTCAACCAGCTGGACAGCCACGATACCGCGCGTTTCCTCACGCTGTTGCAGGGGAACGCGGCGCGCATGCAGATGGCGGCGGTGTGGCTGCTGAGCTGGATAGGCGTGCCTTGTCTCTACTACGGCGATGAGATCGGTCTGGACGGCGGCAACGATCCGTTCTGCCGCAAGCCGTTCCCGTGGGACGTCGGCGACTGGGACCGGCCGCTGTTGACGCTGTTCCAGCGCATGGCGGCGCTGCGTAAACAGAGCGTGGCATTGCGCCGCGGCGGCTGCCAGGTGCTGTATGCCAGCGGAGAAACGCTGGTGTTCGTGCGCCTGTATCAGCAGGAGCAGGTGCTGGTGGCGCTCCAGCGCGACGGCAGCGGCCAGGCGCAGCTGCCGCACAACCCGCTGTTGGCGCGCGGCCCGTGGCGGCGCGTGGAAGGGCGGGGAGAGCTGAGCGAAACGGCGGGCGGGCTGCGCCTGCAGCTGGCGGAAGAGTCGGCCACCCTGTGGCGCTGCGAAGGCTAAAGCAACTGCGGGGGCCAAAGGGCCCCCGCGATAAAAGTGAGTAGGCGTTTACATCAGTAACCGACCGCAGAACCTGCCGGGCGACGCACGTCGTTGGCGCCGTACAGATAGCCTTCGCGCACCTTGCCGGAAACCGCCGAGTCGTTGCCGGAGTTGGCCGGGCTGACGCCCGCCGCGCCCGGCAAACCGACCAGGATCAGTTCGGCGGCGCCCCACGGCGTTTGCTCGACCATCTTATAGCCCATGCCGCTCAGCAACTTCAGCGTATCGGCGGAAACGCCGCGCTGTTCGTAGTACACCTCATCCGGCAGCCATTGGTGATGGATGCGCGGTGCGTCGACCGCTTCCTGCGGCGCCATGCCGTGGTCAATTACGTTCAACGCGGTCTGCAGGGTGATGGTGATGATGCGCGAACCGCCCGGCGAGCCCAGCACCATAAAGATCTTGTTGTCCTTGGTCACCAGCGTCGGGCTCATCGACGATAGTGGGCGCTTACCGGGGGCAATGCTGTTGGCGGTGCCCTGCACCAGCCCGTACAGGTTTTTCTCGCCCACTTTGACCGTAAAGTCGTCCATCTCGTCGTTGAGGAAGAAGCCGGTGCCCGGTGCGATCACCACGGCGCCGAAGCGGCCGTTGACGGTATAGGTGGTGGAGACGGCGTTGCCGTCATGGTCGACGATCGAATAGTGGGTGGTTTCCGGCTTCTCATGCGGTTCCATGCCGGGCTGCACGTTTTCCGACGGCGTGGCCTTGTCCGCGACGATTTTCTTGCGGATCTGCTCGGCGTAGCTCTTGCTCACCAGCCGGTCGATCGGATTCTTGATGAACTCCGGGTCGCCGAGGTAGGTGTTACGGTCCATATAGGCATGGCGCATCGCTTCGGTCATGGTGTGAATGGCCGCCGCCGAGTTGAAGCCCATGCTTTTCAGGTCGTAGCCTTCCACCACGTTGAGGATTTCGCATAGCGTCACGCCGCCGGAGCTGGGAGGCGGCGCCGACACGAACTTGTAGCCGCGATAGCTGCAGGTAATCGGCGGGGTTTCGGTGACCTTGTAATTGGCGAAGTCGGCCGCGGTCAAGATGCCGCCGCCCTGTTTGGCCGCCGCCTCCACCGCCTGCGGGATCTTGCCTTTATAGAAGGCGTCGGTTCCCCCTTTGGCGATGGCTTCCAGCGTATTGGCCAGATCGGTTTGCACCAGTTTGTCCCCGGGCTGCAGCGGGCTGCCGTCCGGGCGCAGGAAGATTTTGGCCGACTCGGGATCCTGTTTGAAGCGCGCGACGGTGGTGTCGAGGATATCGGTATCGGCGCGGGTCAGCACAAAGCCTTCGCGCGCCAGCCTGATAGCCGGTGCCAGCACCTGTTCGCGGCTCAGCTTGCCGTATTTCTCACGCGCGGTTTCCATTCCCAGCACGGTGCCCGGCACGCCCGCCGCCAGATAGCCGTGCAGGCTGGCGTCTTTCTTTACCTTGCCGTCGGCATCCAGATACATGTTGGCGCTGGCCGCCGCCGGCGCGGTTTCACGGAAGTTGATGAAGGTGTCGGTGCCGTCCGCCAGGTGGACGGTCATAAAGCCGCCGCCGCCGATGTTGCCGCAGCAGGGGTTAACCACCGCCTGCGCATAGCCCACCGCCACGGCGGCGTCGATGGCGTTGCCGCCCATCTTCAGGATATCCACGCCGACCTGCGAGGCCAGGTGTTGCGAGGTGACCACCATGCCGTTTTTGGCTTCCACCGCCGGGTTGGATGCCGCATACAGGCTGCCGCTGACCAGCAGCGCCGCTATGGTCAGGGGTTTGCTCCATTTCTGTAAAAACATAGTTATTCCTACCCTGTCAGTTTTTTATTGTGTTGTGTTTGCTTGCCGCTGTTCACTTGCAAAGCGCGAGCCAGCGTTATTGATAGTAGCCGCAGATGGGCGCACGCGCGGCGAGCAGGGTGGGAAATGTGAGCGGAAACAGGGAAATAAAGCACTGAAGGTGGGCGGTCTGCCCCATAAAGGGGCATAAAAAAACCGGCCGCGTGGGCCGGTTGATTCACTATCAGGCTGAAATTACAGCTTGGCAGCGTTTTCAGACAGGTATTTTGCAACGCCGTCTGGGGAAGCGCCCATACCTGCTTTGCCTTTTTCCCACTGAGCCGGGCACACTTCACCGTGCTCTTCGTGGAATTGCAGCGCATCAACGGTACGGATCATTTCGTCGATGTTACGGCCGATTGGCAGATCGTTAACAACCTGAGCACGCACGATGCCGTCTTTGTCGATCAGGAAAGAGCCGCGCAGCGCAACGCCGGCTTCCGGGTGTTCGATGCCGTAAGCTTTCTGGATTTCACGCTTGATGTCAGCAACCATTGCGTATTTCACTTCACCGATGCCGCCTTTGTCGACAGGGGTTTTACGCCATGCGTTGTGGACGAACTCTGAGTCGAAGGAAACGCCAACCACTTCAACGCCACGCTTCTGGAACTCTTCATAGCGGTGATCGAAAGCGATCAGCTCGGAAGGGCATACGAAGGTGAAGTCCATTGGCCAGAAGAACAGCACGGCCGGTTTGCCGTTCAGGTGCTTCTTCAGGTTGAAGTTTTCAACGATTTCGCCGCTACCCAGTACGGCAGCTGCAGTGAAGTCAGGGGCTTGACGAGTTACCAGGACCATAATTACTCCTGTAATAGGTGTTAAAGGGTGGATGTAAAAACAAGGGCCAGTATAGGGGCCGCGACTTGGTGAATAAAGGGTAAAAGACCAATCGATGAGATAGCTTTCACCTATCAAAGTCGTTGATATAATTTAGCGAGCTTTAAAAATAACCTTTTCCCACAAAAGGGCAAGCGGCAAAAGGTAAATTCTTGCAAGGCGTTGCAATTTCAATGGCTTGGGCTTGACCTCAGAGCGCTTTGTCCTTCGCCTGCCGCATCATTTGCGGGTAAAACTGCCAGAACTGTGTTTCAAGCTGATGATAATGTTGCTCGACGTCGGCGAACGAACCGGCCAGCGCTTCGAGGCGCGGGCGGCGGCTGGCCATGCCCTGCAGCACCTGGGCGATGAACGGCAATTCGGCGTAGCGCTCCAGCCAGCGCTCTGGCCACAGGTAGCCGTTCAGATTCTGAAAACGCGGCGGCGTGAGCGGCAGAAAAGGTTCGATTTGGCTGCGGGCTTCCTGGGTAAACTGGTGCAGGTCACGCGAAGGCTCCAACTGCTGCCAGTGGCGCGCCAGAAAATGGTCCCACACCACGTCGAGGGTGATCGGCGCCACGCGGCGGTAAGGGGCGCTGAAATAGTCGCGGCAGGCCTTCACCTGCGGCAGGCTGTCGGTCAGCACGTCGACGCGGCGGTGCATCATGATGCCGGCCACCACGTCGGGCGGGTAGTCGGCGGCGGGGTTGCCGCGCACGAAATCGGCCAGCAGGTTGCCCAGCAGCGAGCTGTCCGCCAGCATGGCCAGGTGAAGATGAGCGAGAAAATTCATCCCTCAACTATACCCGAAGCCAGGCAAATCCTCCTTATTTCTTGCCGCTGACCGCCCCCGGCTTTAGACTAGGCCGCCTGTTTTTTACCAACCAGCCCTAAATTGAAGAAGTGAATACCCATGCGCGTCGCTGATTTTTCGTTTGAACTTCCCGAATCCCTGATTGCCCACTATCCCCAGGCCGAACGCAGCGCATGCCGCCTGCTGCAGCTGGACGGGCCGAGCGGGGCGCTGACGCACGGCGTATTCACCGATCTGCTGGATAAGCTGGAAGCCGGTGACCTGCTGGTGTTCAACAATACCCGCGTGATCCCGGCGCGCATGTTCGGCCGCAAGGTCAGCGGCGGCAAGATTGAAGTGCTGGTGGAGCGCGTGCTGGACGACCATCGCGTGCTGGCGCACGTGCGCGCGTCGAAAGCGCCGAAGCCGGGCGCCGAGCTGCTGTTGGGGGATGACGAGAGCATCGCCGCCACCATGGTGGCGCGCCATGAGACGCTGTTCGAGCTGCGCTTCAACGACGAACGCGACGTGTTCACTATCCTCAACGCCGCCGGCCACATGCCGCTGCCGCCTTATATCGCTCGCCCGGATGAAGACGCCGACCGCGAGCTGTATCAGACGGTCTACAGCGAGAAGCCGGGCGCGGTCGCCGCGCCGACCGCCGGCCTGCACTTCGATGAACCGCTGCTGGCGGCGCTGCGCGCCAAGGGCGTGGAAATGGCGTTCGTGACGCTGCACGTCGGCGCCGGCACCTTCCAGCCGGTGCGCGTGGAAACCATCGAAGATCACGTGATGCACGCCGAATACGCCGAAGTGCCGCAAGAGGTGGTCGAGGCGGTGCTGGCCTGCAAGGCGCGCGGCAAACGCGTGGTGGCGGTGGGCACCACCTCGGTGCGTTCGCTGGAAAGCGCCGCGGCGGCCAGCAAAGAGGCGCTGATTGCGCCGTTCTTCGGCGACACCAGCATCTTTATCTATCCGGGCTATCACTATCAGGTGATCGACGCGCTGGTGACCAATTTCCACCTGCCGGAATCGACCCTGATCATGCTGGTGTCGGCCTTCGCCGGCTATAAAAACACCATGCACGCCTATCAGCAGGCGGTGGCCGAGCAGTATCGCTTTTTCAGCTACGGCGATGCGATGTTCATCAGCCGTAACCCGCAGGCGGAAAACGAATCCGTCGGCGGTTAATTTCCCGGGCTGCGCCCACGGCGCGGCCCCGTTTCAACGACATCAGACTGTTTCTCTGATGCTGGAGGCTTTGTGAAGTACGAACTACAAACTACCGATGGCCGCGCGCGTCGCGGTCGCCTGATCTTCGACCGTGGCGTGGTGGAAACCCCGGCCTTTATGCCGGTCGGTACCTACGGCACGGTCAAGGGCATGACGCCGGAAGAGGTGAAAGAGACCGGCGCACAGATCCTGCTGGGCAACACCTTCCACCTGTGGCTGCGCCCGGGCCAGGAGATCATGAAGCTGCACGGCGATCTGCACGACTTCATGCAGTGGCCGGGCCCGATCCTCACCGACTCCGGCGGTTTCCAGGTGTTCAGCCTGGGGGCGATGCGCAAGATCAAAGAGGAAGGCGTTTACTTCCGCAACCCGATCAACGGCGACAAAGTGTTCCTGAGCCCGGAAAAATCGATGGAAATCCAGTATGACCTGGGTTCCGACATCGTGATGATCTTCGACGAATGTACACCGTACCCGGCCGACTGGGACTACGCCAAGCGTTCGATGGAGATGTCGCTGCGTTGGGCGCAGCGCAGCCGTCAGCGTTTCGACGAGCTGGAAAACAAAAATGCGCTGTTCGGCATCATCCAGGGCGGCGTTTACGAAGATTTACGTGATGTTTCAGTCAAAGGGCTGGTGGAGATCGGCTTTGACGGGTACGCTGTGGGCGGCTTGGCTGTAGGCGAGCCGAAAGAGGATATGCATCGCATTCTTGAACACGTTTGCCCGCAAATTCCGGAAGATAAGCCACGCTATTTGATGGGCGTCGGCAAGCCGGAGGATTTGGTGGAAGGCGTGCGCCGCGGCATCGACATGTTCGACTGCGTTATGCCGACCCGCAACGCGCGCAACGGCCATCTGTTCGTGACTGACGGTGTGGTAAAAATCCGTAATGCCAAGCACAAGGATGATACTTCTCCGCTGGATAAGGACTGTGATTGCTACACGTGTCGCCATTACAGCCGCGCCTACTTGCACCATCTCGACCGTTGCAACGAAATATTGGGTGCTCGACTGAACACGATTCATAACCTGCGTCACTACCAGCGCCTCATGGCGGGTTTACGCCAGGCTATCGAAGAGGGTAAATTAGAGCAGTTTGTTGCGGATTTCTATGGTCGGATCGGCAAGCCGATTCCGCCTTTAAACGCTTGATCTAATAATTGATAACTTAATGAGGGAATTTCAATGAGCTTTTTCATTTCTGACGCCGTCGCATCCGCAGGGGCTCCGGCTCAGGGAAGCCCGTACTCTCTGATCATTATGCTGGTGGTGTTCGGCCTGATTTTCTACTTCATGATCCTGCGCCCACAGCAGAAACGCGCTAAAGATCACAAGAAGCTGATGGACTCCATCGATAAAGGCGACGAAGTGCTGACCACCGGCGGCCTGATCGGTCGCGTGACCAAAGTGGCCGACACCGGCATCATCGCCATCGCGCTGAACGACACCACGGAAGTGATGATCAAGCGTGACTTCGTGGCGGCCGTTCTGCCGAAAGGTACCATGAAGGCCCTGTAATCTTTTTTCCCGAAGGGAATTGCCGTGCTAAACCGTTATCCTTTGTGGAAGTATCTGATGCTGATCGTCGTGATCCTCGTCGGTCTGCTTTATGCGCTTCCCAACATCTACGGTGAGGATCCGGCCGTACAAATCACTGGCGCGCGCGGCGTCGCCGCCAGTGAAACTACGCTGGACCAGGTCCGTACCGTATTAGAAAAAGACAACATCGCGAGCAAGTCGATTGCGCTGGAAAATGGCGCCATCCTGGCTCGCTTTAAAGATCCTGACGTCCAGCTGCGCGCCCGTGAAGCGCTGGTGAACGAACTGGGTGACAAATTCGTCGTGGCGCTGAACCTGGCGCCGGCCACGCCGACCTGGCTGGCCATGCTGGGCGCAGAGCCGATGAAACTCGGCCTGGACCTGCGCGGCGGCGTGCACTTCCTGATGGAAGTGGACATGGACACCGCGCTGAGCAAGCTGCAGGAACAGACCATGGATACCCTGCGCAGCGAGCTGCGTGAGAAGGGCATTCCTTACGCGTCTATCCGCAAGCTGGACAACAACGGCGTGGAAGTGCGTTTCCGCGACGATGCGGCCCGCGATCAGGCCATTAGCTACATCGGCCCGCGTCAGCGCGATCTGGTGCTGTCCGCCAACGGCGCCAACACCATGAAAGCCAGCCTGACGGACGCCCGTCTGAGCGAAGCGCGCGAATACGCCGTACAGCAGAACATCACTATCCTGCGTAACCGCGTCAACCAGCTCGGCGTCGCCGAACCGCTGGTGCAGCGCCAGGGCGCAGACCGCATCGTGGTCGAGCTGCCGGGCATTCAGGACACCGCGCGCGCCAAGGAAATTCTGGGCGCCACCGCGACCCTGGAGTTCCGTCTGGTGAACACCAATGCGGACGCCACCGCGGCGGCCAACGGCCGCGTGCCGGGCGACTCCGAGGTGAAATACAGCCGTGAAGGCCAGCCGATCGTGCTGTACAAGCGCGTGATCCTGACCGGTGATCACATCACCGACTCCACCTCGAGCACCGACGAATACAACCAGCCGCAGGTTAACATCTCGCTGGACAGCGCCGGCGGTACCGCCATGTCCAACTTCACCAAAGACAACATCGGCAAGCCGATGGCGACCCTGTTCGTGGAGTATAAGGACAGCGGCAAGAAAGACGCCAACGGCCGCGCGGTGCTGGTGAAACAGGAAGAAGTGATCAACGTGGCGAACATTCAGTCGCGTCTGGGCAACAGCTTCCGCATCACCGGCATCGGCAACCCGAACGAAGCGCGTCAGCTTTCGCTGCTGCTGCGTGCGGGTGCGCTGATCGCGCCGATTCAGATCGTCGAAGAGCGCACCATCGGTCCAACCCTGGGTCAGCAGAACATCACCCAAGGTCTGGAAGCCTGTCTGTGGGGCCTGGTAGCGTCCATCGTCTTCATGGTGGTCTGGTACCGTAAGTTCGGCGTGATCGCCACCACGGCGCTGGTCGCCAACCTGGTGCTGATCGTCGGCGTGATGTCCCTGTTGCCGGGGGCGACGCTGACCATGCCGGGCATCGCCGGGATCGTGTTGACGCTGGCGGTGGCGGTCGATGCCAACGTACTGATTAACGAACGTATCAAGGAAGAGCTGAAGAACGGCAGATCCGTTCAGCAGGCGATCCATGAAGGCTATAAAGGCGCGTTCTCCAGTATCGTCGACGCCAACATCACCACGCTGATCACCGCGGTCATCCTGTACGCTGTGGGCACCGGTTCGATCAAAGGCTTTGCGATCACCACCGCTATCGGTGTGGCGACGTCCATGTTCACCGCGATTGTCGGTACCCGTGCCATCGTCAACCTGCTTTACGGCGGCAAACGCATTAACAAGCTGTCTATCTGAGGAGTGCGTTGTGGCACAGGATTATACTGTTGAGCAACTCAACTACGGCCGTAAAGTCTACGACTTTATGCGCTGGGACTACGTGGCCTTCGGCATTTCGTTGCTGCTGTTGGTCGCGTCGATCGTCACCATGTCGGTGCGCGGGTTTAACTGGGGTCTGGATTTCACCGGCGGTACGGTGATTGAAATCAATCTGGAGAAACCGGCTAATCTCGATCTGATGCGCGATACGCTGGAAAAGGCCGGGTTCCAGGATCCGATCATCCAGAACTTCGGCAGCAGCCGCGATGTGATGGTGCGTATGCCACCGGCAACCGGCACCGCAGGCCAGGAACTGGGCAACAAGGTGATCGGCGTGATCAACGACTCGGTGGATAAAAACGCCACCGTGAAGCGCATCGAGTTCGTCGGCCCGAGCGTGGGCAGCGAACTGGCGCAAACCGGCGGCATGGCGCTGCTGGTGGCGTTGATCTGTATCCTGATCTACGTTGGTTTCCGCTTCGAATGGCGCCTGGCGCTGGGGGCGGTTATCGCGCTGGCGCACGACGTGATCATCACGCTGGGCGTGCTGTCGCTGTTCCACATCGAGATTGACCTGACCATCGTCGCATCGCTGATGTCGGTTATCGGCTACTCGCTGAACGACAGCATCGTGGTTTCCGACCGTATTCGTGAGAACTTCCGCAAGATCCGCCGCGGCACGCCTTACGAGATCATGAACGTGTCGTTGACCCAGACGCTGAGCCGTACGCTGATGACCTCCGGGACCACCCTGATGGTGGTGCTGATGCTGTACATCTTCGGTGGCGCGATGCTGCAGGGCTTCTCGCTGGCGATGCTGATCGGCGTGTCGATCGGTACCATCTCTTCCATCTACGTCGCGTCCGCGCTGGCGTTGAAGCTGGGGATGAAACGCGAGCACATGCTGCAGCAAAAAGTGGAAAAAGAGGGCGCAGATCAGCCTTCGATTCTGCCTTAACCGCCGCAGTATTCAGCGAAATGAGCAGGAGCGCCAATGGGCGCTCCTTTTTTTGCCTCGGGTTTCAGCGTTGCTGCACCACCGCCGGTTGGGCGGTCGAAACCAGGCTGTGCAGGCGGATATAGCCTAATTGTTCCGGCGTCAGGCCGCTGAAACGTAACTCGAAGTCCTGACCGGGTTTCGGCAGCAGCGAGTCGGCGCTGGCGATCGGTTGCGACAGCGCCTCGGCGGTCAACGGCCGGCCGGTGGCGGCGTCCAGTTGGCCCCATTCCACCACCGCGTTGAACGGCGGCAGCGTGGCCTGCGAGAGGATGCGCACATGCAGCTGCGCCTGCGTGCCGTTGGCTTCGCTCTTGATGTGGCTCAGTGATACGCTCAGTTCGCCGATGCCGCTTTGCAAACGGGCGGCGCTCCGGGCCGCCGGCAGCAGGTAGACGCCGTCGTCGGAGTGCTGATTGAGCTGGTTCTGCCGCTCCAGCGCGCTGGTTTGGTCGGCCAGCACGCTCACTTTCTGGTTCAGCGCGGCGACCTGGTGGCGCAGCTGGGGCACGGCGGCGTTGTGCGCGCAGCCTGCCAGCAGCATGGCGGCGGCGAGCAGGGCAATTTTGGGGTAACAGGTTGTCATAACGGCGATTTCCTATGCTGGATCTCCTGCTATCAGCTTAGCCCGCCCGCCGGCGAAAGTCATATCGGCGCCGGCTTACCGCCGCGTGTCGCAACAAATGGCTGCCGCCCTTTGTTGTGGCTGCACTTCGGGTTAAACTGCATTTATCTATAAAAAACGTTTATCAGGACGTGTTATGCATTGCCCTTTCTGCGCCGCCGTTGATACCAAAGTCATTGATTCCCGCCTGGTGGGGGACGGTTCGCAAGTGCGCCGTCGCCGCCAATGCCTGGTGTGCAATGAACGCTTCACCACCTTCGAGGTGGCCGAGCTGGTGATGCCGCGAGTGATTAAAAGCGATGAGGTGCGCGAGCCGTTCAACGAAGACAAACTGCGTCGCGGCATGCTCAAAGCGCTGGAAAAGCGCCCGGTGAGCTCGGACGACGTGGAAAACGCCCTTAACCATATCAAATCCCAACTGCGCGCCACCGGCGAACGCGAAGTGCCGACCAAACTGGTGGGCAATCTGGTGATGGACGCATTGAAAAAGCTGGATAAGGTCGCCTATATTCGCTTCGCGTCGGTATACCGCAGCTTCGAAGACGTGCGCGAGTTCGGCGAAGAGATCGCCCGCCTGCAAGACTAAAGGATCTTTCATGCATCACGACGAATTTTACATGGCGCGCGCCTTCGAACTGGCGCGGCTGGGGCGTTTCACCACTGCGCCCAATCCGAACGTCGGCTGCGTTATCGTGCGCGACGGCGAAATTGTCGGTGAAGGCTACCATCTGCGCACCGGTGAGCCGCACGCGGAAGTGCACGCGTTGCGCATGGCGGGCGACAAGGCGCGCGGTGCCACCGCCTATGTCACGCTCGAGCCGTGCAGCCATCACGGCCGCACGCCGCCCTGCGCCGATGCGCTGCTGACTGCCGGCGTGACGCGGGTGGTCGCGGCGATGCAAGATCCTAACCCGCAGGTGGCGGGGCGCGGGCTGTACAAGCTGCAGCAGGCCGGCGTCGAGGTGCGGCACGGGCTGATGCTGGCCGAGGCCGAAGCGGTCAATCCGGGCTTCCTCAAGCGCATGCGCACCGGCTTCCCTTACGTGCAGCTGAAGCTGGGCGCGTCGCTGGACGGCCGCACGGCGATGGCTTCCGGCGAGAGCCAGTGGATCACCTCTCCCGAAGCGCGTCAGGACGTGCAGCGCCTGCGCGCGCAGAGCGCCGCCATTCTCAGCACCAGCGCCACCGTGCTGGCGGACGATCCATCGTTGACGGTGCGTTGGGATGAATTGGACGCCGAGACGCAGCGCCTCTATCCGCGCGAGAATCTACGCCAGCCGCTGCGCATCCTGCTAGACAGCCAAAACCGCATTACCCCGCAGCACCGCGTAGTGCAGCAGCCGGGCGCCACCTGGCTGGCGCGCCTGCAGGCGGATGAACAGACCTGGCCGCAAGACGTTGAGCAGTTTATCTGCCCGGCGCACGGCGGCGGCGTCGATTTGGTGGTGATGATGATGCTGTTGGCCAAGCGCCAGGTGAATTCAATCTGGGTGGAGGCGGGCGCATCGCTGGCCGGCGCGCTGCTGCAGGCCGGCCTGGTGGATGAGCTCATTTTGTACGTCGCGCCAAAACTGTTGGGCGATAATGGCCGTGGCCTGTGCCACCTGCCGGGCCTGGAACGGTTGGCCGACGCGCCGGAATTCGTCTTTAGCGACGTGCGGCAGGTCGGCCCCGATCTGCGTTTGCGCCTGCGGGCGAAACACTGAATCGCGCGCCTGCGCGCCGGTTTTACAAAAGCGCCGCGCAGGCGATGAAAGAATATGATAGAATCCGCCCCCCTGCGGGGTATTGAACCCATTTTTAAGGAAAGCCCATGAAAGTTATCGAAGGTGTTGTTGCTACTCCAAATGCCCGTGTGGCGATCGCAATTGCACGTTTTAACAATTTCATCAACGACAGCCTGCTGGAAGGCGCCATCGACGCGCTGAAACGCATTGGTCAGGTTGCTGACGACAACATCACCGTTGTCTGGGTTCCGGGCGCTTACGAGCTGCCGCTGACGGCGAGCGTATTGGCCAAAACCGGCAAATACGACGCGGTTATCGCGCTGGGCACCGTTATCCGTGGGGGCACCGCGCACTTCGAATACGTGGCGGGCGAAGCCAGCTCCGGCATCGGCAACGTTGCGATGAATGCCGAAATCCCGGTTGCTTTTGGCGTGCTGACCACCGAAAGCATCGAGCAGGCGATCGAACGCGCCGGCACCAAAGCGGGCAACAAGGGCGCTGAAGCCGCGCTGACCGCACTTGAAATGATTAATGTTATCAAAGCTATTAAAGCCTGAATTTAGTTAAGGGGAATTCCGTGAAACCTGCTGCTCGTCGCCGCGCTCGTGAGTGCGCTGTTCAAGCGCTTTACTCTTGGCAGTTGTCTAAAAACGACCTTGCCGATGTTGAACACCAGTTCCTGACGGAGCAGGATGTCAAAGATGTTGACGTCGCCTATTTTCGCGAATTGCTGTCCGGCGCGGCAGTGAATGCAGGTATGCTGGACGAACTGATGGCGCCGTACCTGTCGCGTCAGCTCGAAGAGCTGGGCCAGGTGGAGCGCGCGGTGCTGCGCGTCGCGCTGTTTGAACTGAAAATGCGCGAGGATGTCCCTTACAAGGTGGCGATCAACGAAGCGATTGAACTGGCGAAAACCTTCGGCGCGGAAGACAGCCACAAGTTTGTGAACGGGGTGCTGGATAAAGTGGCGCCAACCCTTCGCAAGAAAAAGTAAAACATTAAGGCCGGCATCCCCGGCCTTAATTTCTTCTAGTGGAATATCGATATGGCATGCGGCGAATTTGACCTCATTGCCCGCTATTTTGACCGGTTTAAGCGCGTGCGCCGGGATGTACAGTTGGGCATTGGAGATGACTGCGCACTGCTGGCAGTGCCGGAAAAACAGCTGGTGGCCGTCAGTACCGATACGTTGGTGGCGGGCATTCACTTCCTGCCGGACATCGATCCGGCCGATCTCGGCTATAAGGCGCTGGCGGTCAATCTGAGCGATCTGGCGGCGATGGGCGCCGATCCGGCCTGGCTCTCGCTGGCGCTGACCCTGCCGGAGGTGAACGAACCCTGGCTGAAGGCCTTCAGCGACAGCCTGTTCGATCAGCTCAACTATTACGGCATGCAGCTGATCGGCGGCGATACCACGCGCGGGCCGCTGAGCATGACCTTGACCATTCAGGGGCTGATCCCGGCCGGCCGGGCGCTGACCCGCAGCGGCGCGCGCATCGGCGACTGGATCTATGTGACCGGCACGCTGGGCGACAGCGCCGCCGGTCTGGCGATCCTGCAGGATCGCCTGGCGGTGACGGAGACGGCGGCGCGCGATTATTTGATCGCTCGGCATCTGCGGCCGCAGCCGCGGGTGCTGCAGGGGCAGGCGCTGCGCGATCTGGCCAGCTCGGTGATCGACATCTCCGACGGCCTGATTTCCGATTTGAAGCACATCCTGAAGGCCAGCGAGTGCGGCGCGCGCATCGTGCTGGACGAGCTGCCGATGTCGCAGGCGCTGAGCAGCCACGCCGATGCCGAGCAGGCGCTGCGTTGGGCGCTGGCGGGCGGCGAAGATTACGAGCTGTGCTTCACCGTGCCGGAGATCAACCGCGGCGCGTTGGAAGTGGCGCTGAGCCACCTGGGGGCCGACTACACCTGCATCGGCCAGATTGGCCCGCTGTCTGAAGGCATCCGCTATTATCGCAACGACGAAGCGGTAGAGCTGGATTGGGTTGGGTTCGATCATTTCAACGCGGAGCCGGGCACCCATGGATGAAGCCAAGCGCCGGCTGCGGATGAGCAATCCGTGGCACCTGCTGGCCACCGGGTTTGGCAGCGGTTTGTCGCCGGTGATGCCGGGCACCATGGGATCGCTGGCGGCGATCCCATTCTGGCTGCTGCTGATCCAGCTACCGTGGCAGCTCTACTCGCTGGCGGTGATGTTCAGCATTTGCATCGGCGTCTATATTTGCCACCGCACGGCAAGAGACATGAAGGTGCACGATCACGGCAGCATTGTTTGGGACGAGTTCGTCGGCATGTGGATCACGCTGATGGCGCTGCCGGTCAACGACTGGCGCTGGGTTGCCGCCGGTTTCGTCATCTTCCGCATTCTGGATATGTGGAAACCGTGGCCGATCCGCTGGTTCGACCGCAACGTGCATGGCGGTATGGGCATCATGGTCGACGATATCATCGCCGGCGTGCTGTCCGCCGGCATCATCTACCTGATTGGGCACCACTGGCCGATCGGGCTGTTCTGACAGACGGGCGCGCTGTTTCGCGCCCGCTTCTCTTATTCAAATCCCGTCACCCGATGCGGCACGTAGGCCGCCTCCAGCTCCGCGACCTCTTGCGGCGACAAACTCAAATCGACCGCGGCGATGGCGTCAGCCAGCTGCTCGCTGCGTGAAGCGCCGACGATCGGCGCGCTGACCGCCGGCTTGTTCAGCAGCCAGGCCAGCGCGATCTGTGCGCGCGAAACGCCGCGTTCGTCGGCAAGGCCGGCAACGCGCTCGGCGATAATGGCGTCGATGCCTTCAGTTTCCTCGTACAGGCTCTTGCCGAACTGGTCTGAAACCAGCCGCGCGGTGGTTTCGCCCCAGGGGCGGGTCAGGCGGCCGCGGGCCAGCGGGCTCCACGGCAGCACGGCGATGCCTTCGGCGGCGCACAGCGGGTGCATTTCGCGTTCTTCTTCGCGTTGGATCAGGTTGTATTGATCCTGCATGCTGACGAAGCGCGTCCAGCCGTGCAGATCGGCGGTATACAGCGCCTTGGCGAACTGCCAGGCGTACATCGAGGAGGCACCGATGTAACGCGCCTTACCGGCTTTCACCACGTCGTGCAGCGCTTCCAGCGTCTCTTCCAGCGGCGTTTCATAATCCCAGCGGTGGATCTGCAGCAAATCGACATAGTCGGTGCCCAGGCGCCGCAGGCTGTCGTCGATGGACTGCATGATCTTGGCACGCGACAAGCCGCGTTCCAGGTTGCTCAGCGGGAAATAGACCTTGGTGGCGATCACCACCTCTTCGCGGCGCGCATAGTCGCGCAGCGCCCGGCCGAGGATCTCCTCGCTGCTGCCGTCGGAATAGCTGTTGGCGGTGTCGAAAAAGTTGATGCCGGCTTCCAGCGCCTGTTTCAGCAGCGGGCGGCTGCTCTCTTCAGGTAGCGTCCAGGCGTGATTGCCGCGGTTCGGTTCGCCGTAGGTCATGCAACCCAGGCAGATGCGTGAGACGTTAAGATCGGTGTTGCCCAGTTTCAGGTACTTCATGCTTGCCTCCCATTCACAGCTCAGACAGTAACTGTAGCGTGGATCCCGGAGGGCGGAAACGAAAACGCCTCCGAAGGCGGAGGCGTTTTGTCTGGCGCGAGTGGCGATGATTACTGCGCCAGCCAGGTTTCGACTTGGCGCTGAATGCCGGCGGCGTTCAACCCCAGATCGGCGCGCAGTTCTTCCTGGGTGCCCTGCGAGACGAAGCTGTCCGGCAGGCCGAGGTTCAGCACCGGCACCGGACGGCGTTTGGCCATCAGCAGTTCGTTGACGCCGCTGCCGGCGCCGCCCATGACCGCGTTCTCTTCCAGCGTGACCAGCGTTTCATGGCTGGCGGCCAGTTCAAGCACCAACTGCTCGTCCAGCGGCTTGACGAAGCGCATGTCGACCAGCGTGGCGTTGAGCGCTTCCGCCGCTTGCGCGGCCTCCGGCAGCAGGGTGCCGAAGTTGAGAATGGCGATCTTTTCCCCCTGGCGGCGCACCACGCCTTTGCCGATCGGCAGCAGGCTGAGCGGCTCCAGCGCCGCGCCGGTGCCGCTGCCGCGCGGATAGCGCACGGCGCTCGGGCCGGCATTGTAGTGATAGCCGGTATACAGCATCTGGCGGCATTCGTTCTCGTCGCTCGGCGTCATGATCACCATGGTCGGGATGCAGCGCATAAACGACAGATCGAACGCCCCCTGGTGGGTCTGGCCGTCGGCGCCGACGATGCCGCCGCGATCGATGGCGAACATCACCGGCAGCTTTTGGATCGCCACGTCGTGGATCAGCTGATCGTAGGCGCGCTGCAGGAAGGTGGAATAGATCGCCACCACCGGCTTGTAGCCGCCGATCGCCAGCCCGGCGGCGAAGGTGACCGCGTGCTGCTCGGCGATCGCCACGTCGAAATATTGTTGCGGGTAGTCGCGGGAGAACTGCACCATGCCGGAGCCTTCGCGCATCGCCGGCGTGATCGCCATCAGCGAGCTGTCCTTGGCGGCGGTTTCACACAGCCAGTCGCCGAAGATTTTCGAATAGGTCGGCAGACCGCCGGCGCTTTTCGGCAGCGTACCGCTGGCAGGATCGAACTTCGGTACGGCGTGGAAGCTGATCGGGTCCTTCTCCGCCGGCGCGTAACCACGGCCTTTCTTGGTCATGATGTGCAACAGCTGCGGGCCTTTCAGATCGCGCATGTTCTTCAACGTGGCAACCAGCCCCTGCACGTCGTGCCCGTCTACCGGACCGATGTAGTTAAAGCCCAGCTCTTCGAACAGCGTGCCCGGCACCACCATGCCTTTCAGGTGCTCTTCGGTGCGTTTCACCAGCTCCTTGATCGGCGGTACGCCGGCCAGCACTTTCTTGCCGCCTTCGCGCAGGGTGGAGTAAAGCTTGCCGGACAGCAGCTGCGCCAGGTGATTGTTCAGCGCGCCGACGTTTTCCGAGATCGACATCTCATTGTCGTTCAGCACCACCAGCATGTCCGGGTTGATGTCGCCGGCGTGGTTCATCGCTTCGAACGCCATACCGGCGGTGATGGCGCCGTCGCCGATCACGCACACCGTGCGGCGGCCTTTGCCTTCACGCTCCGCCGCCACCGCCATGCCGAGGCCGGCGCTGATCGAGGTCGACGAGTGGCCGACCGACAACACGTCGTATTCGCTTTCGGCGCGCCACGGGAACGGATGCAGGCCGTCTTTTTGCCGAATGGTGGCGATGCGGTCGCGGCGGCCGGTCAGAATTTTGTGCGGGTAGGCCTGGTGGCCGACGTCCCACACCAGGCGATCGAACGGCGTGTTGTAGACGAAATGCAACGCCACCGTCAGTTCGACGGTACCCAGCCCGGAGGCAAAGTGGCCGCTGGAGCGACTGACGCTGTTCAGCAGATATTGCCGCAGCTCATCGCACAGCTTCGGCAAGCTCTCTTTGGGCAGTGAGCGGAGTTCCTCGGGGTTTTCCGCTAGCGCCAGGGTTGGGTATTTGGCTATATCAAGACTCATTCGATACTCATATCAGAGGAGTTAACGTCACACGTTAATTGTCGCGTTCAATAATGAAGCTGGCTAACGCTCGCAATGGCGCTGTGTTATAAGATTGCGCTGCCAAAGTGTCTAATGCAGCTAATGCTTCCTGATAGAGATCCCACGCTTTTGCTTTCGCGCTGTCAAGCCCGAGCAACGCCGGGTAGGTACTCTTTCCGTGTTGTTGGTCCGCGCCCTGGCGCTTGCCGATTTTTTCAGTCTCGCCGACAACGTCCAAAATGTCATCCTGCACCTGGAACGCCAGGCCAACCGCAGCGGCGTAACGATCCAGCTGCGGCAGCGCCGCTCGCCCGGCTTCGCCGGCGCTCAGCGCGCCCAGGCGCACCGCTGCCCGGATCAGCGCGCCGGTTTTATGGCGGTGGATCTGCTCCAGCGCCTGCAGGTCGACGTGCTTGCCTTCGGCCTCCAGATCCAGCGATTGGCCGCCGCACATGCCGGCTACACCGCTGGCGGCTGCCAGTTCGGAGATCATCGCCAGCCGATCGCGTAGCGCCACGTCGGGCATTTCGGCATCGGCCAGGATCGAAAACGCCAGCGTTTGCAGCGCATCGCCGGCCAGGATCGCGTTGGCTTCGCCGAATTTAATGTGGCAGGTCGGCTGGCCGCGGCGCAGATCGTCGTCGTCCATCGCCGGCAGATCGTCGTGGATCAGCGAGTAGGCGTGAATGCATTCCACCGCCGCTGCCGGCGCGTCCAGGTTGGCCAGCGACACGCCGAACATCTGGCCGGTGGTGTATACCAGGAACGGGCGCAGGCGCTTGCCGCCCAGTAAGGCGCCGTGACGCATCGCCGCCACCATGTTGCCGTCGTTGAACGGCAGCGGGGCGATGAAGTCCAGCAGCGCGCGATCGGCGCGCTGGCGGAAAATCTGCAGTTGATCGGCAAAAGCGGCCGATGGGGCGATCTCAGACATGTCGGTTACTCGGTATCCGGTGTGAAAGGCGCCAGCGCCGCATCGTCGGCGCTGTCGTTAAGGAGTATCTGCACACGCTGTTCCGCCTGTTGCAGTTTCTGCTGGCCCTGACGCGCCAGCTGCACGCCGCGTTCGAACTCGTTCAGCGCGTCTTCCAGCGGCAGTTCGCCCGACTCCAGACGCGTCACGATGCTTTCCAGCTCGCCGAGGGCGCTTTCAAAGCTGGCAGTTTGCTCTGTACTGGCTGATTGTGCTGGTTTTTTCGGCATAATTTTCTTTTTACGTCATCATGTGAACCGTGGCACCAGAGCCTATCCTAGCGGATCTTGATTAGCAAATCATGGCGCTCATGTGTGGTTTTGTGCGCAGAGCACGGCGATATGGTGATATACTCCGCGCCGTAATTCTTATCTGACAACAAAGACCGCCATGAAGTTTATCATTAAATTGTTCCCGGAAATCACCATCAAGAGCCAATCTGTGCGCTTGCGCTTTATCAAGATTCTCTCGACCAATATTCGCAACGTCCTGAAGCAGTATGATGAAACGCTGGCGGTCGTCCGTCACTGGGATCATATCGAAGTTCGCGCCAAAGATGAAAACCAGCGGCCGATCATTGCCGACGCCCTGACGCGCATTCCCGGCATCCACCATGTTCTGGAAGTGGAAGATCGCGCTTACACCGACATCCACCACATCTTCGAGCAGACGCTGGAAGCCTACCGCGCCCAGCTGGAAGGCAAAACCTTCTGCGTGCGCGTCAAGCGCCGCGGCAAGCAGGCGTTCAACTCGCAGGACGTGGAGCGCTACGTCGGCGGCGGCTTGAACCAACACATCGAAAGCGCGCGCGTTAACCTTACCCGCCCGCAGGTTACGGTCAACCTGGAGATCGAAGACGACAAGCTGATGCTGGTCAAACGCCGTCTCGAAGGCATCGGCGGTTATCCGGTCGGCACCCAGGAAGACGTCATGTCGCTGATTTCCGGTGGTTTCGACTCGGGCGTGTCCAGCTACATGCTGATGCGCCGCGGCTGCCGCGTGCACTTCTGCTTCTTCAATCTGGGCGGCGCCGCGCACGAGATCGGCGTGAAGCAGGTGGCGCACTATCTGTGGAATCGCTTCGCCAGCTCGCACAAGGTGCGCTTCGTCGCCATCGACTTCGAGCCGGTGGTGGGTGAGATCCTGGAGAAGGTCGACGACGGCCAGATGGGCGTGGTGCTCAAGCGCATGATGGTGCGAGCCGCTTCGCAAGTGGCCGAACGCTACGGCGTGCAGGCGCTGGTGACCGGCGAGGCGCTGGGGCAGGTCTCCAGCCAGACGCTGACCAACCTGCGTTTGATCGACAATGCGTCCGATACCCTGATCCTGCGTCCGCTGATCTCGCACGATAAAGAGCACATCATCAAACTGGCGCGCGAAATCGGCACCGAAGACTTCGCCAAAACCATGCCGGAATACTGCGGCGTGATTTCGAAGAGCCCGACGGTGAAAGCCGTCAAGGCCAAGATCGAAGAGGAAGAGAGCCACTTCGATTTCAGCATTCTTGACCGGGTGGTGAGCGAGGCGAAGAACGTCGATATTCGCTCTATCGCCGAGCAGGCGCAGGAGCAGGTAACCGAGGTGGAAACCGTCGCGGCCTTCGGCGCCGACGAGGTGATCCTGGATATCCGCTCCAACGACGAGCAGGAAGAGAAGCCGCTGCAGCTGGAACAGGTTGAAGTGAAAGCGCTGCCGTTCTACAAGCTGAGCACCCAGTTCGGCGATCTGGACCAGAGCAAAACCTACCTGCTGTACTGCGAGCGCGGCGTGATGAGCCGCCTGCAGGCGCTGTACCTGCTGGAGCAGGGCTTCAGCAACGTGAAGGTTTATCGCCCGTAACGCGCGAAGCGCCATCAACGACAAGGGCTGAACCGGTGTTCAGCCCTTTTTTTATCGGCACGCCGCTCAGTCGCGGAAATCGTACATCCCCGGGATCAGCACCAGCTGCGCGGCGATCTCCGCCGCTTTGGCCTTGCCGAGCAGCAGGTCTATCAGCTTCAGCGCGAACTCCATCGCGGTGCCCGGCCCCTGGCTGGTGAGCAGGTTGACGCGGGCGTCGTACACCACGCGGCGCTCCATCCATTTATCCGCCGGTATCCGGTCTTTCAGGCCAGGGAAGCCGGTCATGTTGCCGACCGGGAACAGATCGTGGTGCTGCAGCACCAGCGCCGGCGCCGCGCAGATGGCGGCGACGATGTTGCCCTGCAGATGCATCTGTCGCACCTTTTCCACCAGCAGCGGGCTGTCGCGGAAGCATTCCGCGCCTTTCAGGCCGCCGGGCAGCACGATGGCGTCGAAAGGTTCATCGACGATCGCCACCAGCGGCGCGTCGGCCAGCAGCTTGACGCCGCGCGAACAGACGATAGTCAGCTCGCCGTCGCCGGCGACGCTGGCGGTAGTGACTTTTACGCCCGCCCGCACCAGCAGATCGATGGTGGTGACGGCTTCGGTTTCTTCGCTACCAGGTGCCAGGCAGACCAGCGCCGATACGCTCATATTCATTTTCCTTTCGTTTAATCAGTTCAAACAGCCGCGCATTCTCCGGCAGCGTAAGGCCGTGGCTGCGCGCACGGCGCAGCAGGTAGCCGGTGATGTAGTCTATCTCGGTGTGCCGCTGGCTGCGGATATCCTGCAGCATCGATGAAACGTTGTCGGCGGTGCTGTGGATCACGTCCATCACGTATTGCATCAGACCTTCGCAGGAGGTGTGGTAGCCCTCCATCGCCATCACGCTGGCGACTTCACGGCACAGCGTTTCGATCTGCTCGGGGTAGCGCTGCAGATCGCCGTTACGGCAGCCGTAGAGCGCCGTTAGCGGGTTGATCACGCAGTTGACCGCCAGCTTACGCCAGTTGGCCGAGGCGATGTTGTTGTGCCAGGCAACGTCGGGCAGGGCCTGATGCAGCACTTCCGCCAGGTGGCTGAGGTGCTGGGCGGCCGGCGAGGTCGGGCCGATGTGGGTGATGCCGGTGGCGACGTGGATAATGGTGCTGCCTTCGTGGCGCGCGGCGTGGGTGGTGGTGCCCTGCAGGATCGGCTGGCCGTTCGGCGGCAGCTCCTCTTGGGTGCCCATGCCGTTGTGCAGCAGCAAAATGGCGCACTGGGGGTTCAGCTTCGGCAGCAGCGCGCTGACCGCGCTGGACACCTGCCAGGCTTTCAGCGTCACCAGCAGCAGCTCGCTTTGCGCAAGATGCTCCGGATCGTTGGTGGGCAAGTTGCGATTAAACGAGACGCCTTCCGGCTCTATCACGTTCACCGCGCAGAAAGGCTGCGGCACTCTTAGCCACCCCTGTACATCGTGGCCCTGCTGATACAGCCGGGAGAGCCACAGTTGTCCGAGCGCGCCGCAACCAAGAATGGTTATTTTCATTCCAGTCTCCTTGGAAACACGGGAATACCGCTCAATTACCGTGAATTAACTATAGGCTTTATGGCAGCCCGAAGCGCTATCCCTGCGTGCGTTCAGCAGATTTTGTCTGAGGCGGCAAAGCGGTTATCATGCTCGGCATCAAAATCGCCTAAGCTATTAGGCACTCATTCAGGAGGAAGAAGTATGCCATCTTTCGACATTGTTTCCGAAATTGATATGCAGGAAGTACGTAACGCCGTTGAGAACGCCACCCGCGATCTCGGCACCCGCTGGGATTTTCGCAACGTGCCGGCCAGCTTTGAGCTAAACGAGAAAGACCAAAGCATCAAGGTTGCCACCGAGTCCGATTTCCAGGTGCAGCAGCTGCTCGACATTCTGCGCGAAAAGCTGAGCAAGCGCAGCATCGACGGCGCCGCGCTGGAGATCCCGGAAGAGTTTACCCACAGCGGTAAAACCTACAGCGTGGAAGCCAAGCTGAAGCAGGGGATTGAAACCTCTGTGGCGAAGAAAATCGTCAAGCTGATCAAAGACAGCAAGCTGAAGGTGCAGGCGCAGATCCAGGGCGAAGAAGTGCGGGTGACCGGCAAGTCACGCGATGATTTGCAGAGCGTGATGGCGCTGGTGCGCGGCGGCGATCTGGGGCAGCCGTTCCAGTTCAAGAACTTCCGCGATTAATCTCTACAGGGCCGGCATTGCCGGCCCTGATTCTTTACAGCGAATTGACCAGCGCTTCCAGCTGACCGCGATTGGTCTGCTTGGTATCCACCTTGACGTAGGCGCTGCGTTCTTCCGGCACCACGATCGCCTCGGCCACGCCGGGCTGCGCCTTCAGGCGGCTTTCCAGCGCCGAATCCTTCACTGCCAGTTCCGACAGCGTAATGCGCAGGCTGCTGACATACGGCGGCTCTTTCATGGTGCTGCTGACCAGGAACCAGAGCGCGGCCAACACGGCACCGGCGATAAACACCAGCCCTGCGCCCTGCAAACCGTACAGCCAGCCGCCGAGGCTGCCGCCGATCGCCACGCCGATAAACTGGCTGGTGGAGTAGACCCCCATTGCGGTGCCTTTGTAGCCGGCCGGCGATTCTTTGCTGATCAGCGAAGGCAGAATGGCTTCCATCACGTTGAAGGCCATGAAGAACAGCTGCACGCCGGCGATGATGCCCCACAGGTGCGCGCCGGAGAGCCACAGCAGCACTTCGGCGCAGAACAGCACCGCCACGCAACCCATAAAGACCTGCTTCATGCGGCGATATTTTTCGGCATAGATAATGAAGGGCACCACGGCGGCGAACGACACCAGCATGGTGACCAGGTAGACGATCCAGTGCTCGCTGGCCGCCAGCCCGGCTTTTTCCATCGCCAGCGGCAGCGCCACGAAGCTCGACATCAGCAGGATATGCAGGCACATGATGCCGAAGTTGAGCTTCAGCAGGCGCGAGTTGCTCAACACCTTGCGGAAGCTGCCGCGCACGATGCTGGACTCGCGGTTCAGCAGGTGTGTGTCGGCGGAAGGCACTACCGCCAGGGTGATGACAATGCCGGCCAGCGCCAGTACGGCGATCATCCAAAACAGCGCATGCAGGCCGAAGGCGTGGGTGATGATAGGGCCCAATACCATGGCGATGGCAAAGGTGATGCCGAAGCTGACGCCGATAAACGCCATCGCCTTGGTGCGGTTCTGCTCGCGGGTCAGATCGGAGAGCAGCGCCATGACCGCGGCGGCGATCGCGCCGGAGCCTTGCAGCGCGCGGCCGAGGATCACGCCCCAGATCGAGTCGGTCGCGGCGGCGATCACGCTGCCGAGGGCAAAGATCAGCAGGCCGCCGACGATCAGCGGCTTGCGGCCGATGCGATCGGACACCAGACCGAACGGGATTTGAAACACCGCTTGCGCCAGGCCGTAGATGCCGATGGCGATGCCGATCAGCGCTTCGCTGGCGCCGTTGAGCGCCATGCCGTAGGTAGTCAGCACCGGCAGTACCATAAACATGCCGAGCATGCGCAGGGAGAATACGGTGCCCAATCCCCAGGTGGCGCGGCGCTCCTGCGGGGTCATTGAATTATCGTTCACATCAAACCTCGGTAAAAACCATGCCATCAGACGTTGAGACAGCGCCTGATGGCATGATTTCTGTAAAGCTGCGTCATTTTAGTGTGCAGGGCAGGGGGGGGTAAATCGAATGTTGTTTAACAGATATTACAGTTTGGCCGCTTTTCGGCGTGACAAATAAAATGGGCCGCAAAAGCGGCCCATTTACAGATGATTTGGCTTACCAAACGTAGGTCACCAGCGCTTCAGGCGCCGCCGTGGCGCTGAAGTCTATCGACATCATCACGCTCAGCGAGGTGATGGCGACGATGGAGAACACGAACAGTTTACGCGCCCAGACGCTGTCGTTCTCGGTCTTGTAACCGCGCAGCGCCATGCCGAGCCACCATACGCTCACCGCCGCAGCGACGATCAGGTATTTGTAGCCGGCATAACCGACCAGGGTCAGCATCAGCGTGGCGATCATAAATGCCAGGATGTAGACCGTGATGTGGTTCTTGGCGACGGAAATGCCTTTCACCACCGGCAGGACCGGAATGTTGGCCGCCTGGTAATCTTTAAAGCGGAAGATAGCGATCGCATAAGAATGCGGCATCTGCCACAGGCTAAAGATAGCCAGCAGGATCAATGCGCCGGCGTCGAACTCGTTGGTCACCGCGCAGTAGCCGATAACCGGCGGCGCGGCGCCTGACAGGCTGCCGATCAGCGTGCCGTAGACCGAGTGGCGTTTCATGTACAGGCTGTAAACGCCGACATAAACCACGAAGCCCATCACCGCCAGCCACATGGCCAGCGGGTTGGCCGCGATATACAGCAACGCGAAGCCCGCAATACCCAACACGGTCGCATAAACCAGGGTGACACTCGGCGCGATCAGGCCTTTTACCAGCACCCGATTCTTCGTTCTCTCCATTTTCTTGTCGATGTCGCGGTCGATGTAGTTGTTAAACACACAGCCCGACGCGACCACCAACGAGACACCCACCAGGGTGGCGAGAAACAGGGGATAGTCGATGCTCCCTTTGGAAGCGAGCAGGAATCCCCCAACGACAGAAATTAAATTGCCGAAAATAATTCCTGGTTTAGTGACTTGCAGGTATTGCTTAATCATCACGTGCAGCTCAGCTCTTAATCGACCATCATATTGATGTTGAGGTTGTACATAATCCAGAGTGAACCTACAACAACGATACCGATGATCATAGCGGTGAACAGCAATGCCACCAGGTTCCAGCGCTCTTCCGATGAGGTGTTCATGTGCAGGAAGTAAACCAGGTGAACAATCACCTGGATAACCGCCATACCGACAACAACCGCCAGGATGGTGGAATGAGAGGCAGTGCCGTTCATTACCATCGCAAATGGAATTACCGTCAGGATGATCGACAGGATAAAGCCGACCAGGTATGACTTCACGCTGCCGTGGCTTGCGCCGCCGTGAGAGGTTTCATGGGATGAATGGCTCATTACATAACCCCCAGCAGGTAGACAACGGTAAATACGCAGATCCAGACCACGTCCAGGAAGTGCCAGAACAGGCTCAGGCACATCAGGCGGGTTTTGTTGGTCGCGGTCAGGCCGAACTTGCTCACCTGAATCATCATCACGATGATCCAAATCAGGCCGGAAGTTACGTGCAGACCGTGGGTGCCGACCAGCGCGAAGAAGCTGGACAGGAACGCGCTGCGATCCGGACCGAAGCCTTCGGCGATCAGGTGATGGAATTCATAGATTTCCATCGCCACGAAGCCCAGACCAAACAGGAAGGTCAGGAACAGCCAGGTGTTTACACCGCCAACTTTACCCTTGTTCATGGCGATCATCGCCATGCCGTAGGTGATTGAGCTGAACAACAGCAGGAAAGTTTCGACCAGGACAAACTTCAGGTCGAAGATGTCTTTGCCTGAGGGACCGCCCGCGGTCCCGTTCACCAGAACTGCATAAGTCGCGAACAAGCTCGCAAACAAAATACAGTCGCTCATCAGGTAGATCCAGAATCCGAAGACCTTGGTTCCACCCGCGTCGTGGTGCCCATGCTCTGCATGGGCTGCGTTATGATTGGTCAGAGTTTCAGTTGACATGGTTCACGCCTGCTTTACGGATTTGTTCGTAGTGTTGGTTCTCAATGCGCTCGATTTCATCAACCTGCACATAGTAGTCAACATCGTGATCGAAGCTCTTGCCGATCCAGACAACGATCATACCGATGAAGCCGGCCAGAGCCATCCACCAGATTTCCCAAATCATTGCGAAACCGAAGACCAGGCTGAAGAAGGCGATGATAACGCCGGCGCCGGTGTTCTTAGGCATATGAATCGGTTCGTATTTAGCCGGTTTCTTATACGCTTCGCCTTTTTCTTTCATATCCCAGAATTCATCACGGTCATGAATCTGCGGCACTACGGCAAAGTTATAGAACGGCGGTGGAGACGAAGTTGACCACTCCAGAGTACGAGCGCCCCATGGGTCACCGGTCAGATCGCGGTTCTGTTCGCGGTCACGGATACTGACGAAGATCTGGATCAGCTGGCACAGGATGCCGCAGGCGATCAGCGCCGCACCGCCGGCTGCAACCAGCAGCAGAGGGTGGAACTCAGGGTTGATGTTCTGGCTGATACGACGGGTCATGCCCATAAAGCCCAATGCGTACAGCGGCATGAAGGCGGTGAAGAAGCCGATGATCCAGAACCAGAACGCGCGGATGCCCCATTTTTCGTTCAGCGTGAAGCCGAAGGATTTCGGGAACCAGTAGGTCAGGCCCGCGAAGCAACCGAACACCACGCCGCCGATGATGACGTTGTGGAAGTGGGCGATCAGGAACAGGCTGTTGTGCAGCACGAAGTTCGCGCCCGGCACCGCCAGCAGAACGCCGGTCATACCACCCACGGAGAAGGTGATGATGAAGCCAACGGTCCACAGCATCGCGGAGTTGAGTTTGATACGGCCCTGATACATGGTGAACAGCCAGTTGAAGATTTTCACCCCGGTCGGGATGGAAATGATCATGGTGGCGATACCGAAGAAGGCGTTAACGTTCGCGCCGGACCCCATGGTGAAGAAGTGGTGCAGCCAGACGATGAACGACAGAACGGTGATCGCGATGGTTGCCCATACCAGTGAGGTATAGCCGAACAGGCGTTTTCTGGAGAAGGTCGCGGTGACTTCGGAGAACACGCCGAACACCGGCAGAACCAGGATATACACCTCTGGGTGACCCCAGGCCCAAATCAGGTTGATGTACATCATCATGTTGCCGCCCATATCATTGGTGAAGAAATGGGTGCCCAGATAGCGATCCAGGGTCAGCAGCGCGATGGTGACGGTCAGAATTGGGAAAGAAACGATGATCAGGACGTTAGTACACAGCGCCGCCCAGGTGAACACCGGCATCTTCATCATAGGCATGCCAGGGGCACGCATCTTCAGAATGGTGGCGAAGAAGTTCACGCCGGTCAGCAGGGTACCCAGACCAGAAATCTGCAGACTCCAGATCCAGTAATCGACCCCGACGCCAGGACTGTACTCTTTACCCGACAGCGGCGGATATGCCAGCCAACCGGTCTGAGCGAACTCACCGACCCCCAGGGAGATGTTGATCAGCACCACGCCCACCACGAAGAACCAGAAGCTCAGGGAGTTCAGGAACGGGAAGGCGACGTCGCGCGCACCGATTTGCAGCGGCACCACGACGTTCATCAGGCCGACCACGAAAGGCATCGCCATGAAGAAGATCATGATAACGCCGTGCGCGGTGAAGATCTGGTCGTAGTGGTGCGGCGGCAGGAACCCGGCTTCGCCGGCGGACGCCAACGCCTGCTGGCTACGCATCATGATGGCGTCGGCGAAGCCGCGCAGCAGCATGACCATCGCCACGATGATGTACATGATACCAATTTTTTTATGGTCGACCGAAGTCAGCCATTCGCTCCACAGCCACTTCCATTTGCCGAAATATGTCAGCAGCGCCAGCACTGCCAGGCCCCCGACAATAATTGCGGCTACGGTGACCATGATGATCGGTTCGTGGTACGGAACCGCATCAAGTGTTAATTTTCCCAACATCAGTTATTCCTCGGCTCCGGCGTGAGCAGCATGTTCACCCATGTCCATACCTTGGCTCATGTCCATGCCTTCGTGCGCGCCAGCGCCCTTGTGCATATCCATGTCGCCCATGAATTTGGCAATTGTTTCTTTGAACAAATTCGGTTTGACAGCGGCAAAGTACTCAACCGGGTTGTTTTCACTCGGCTCTGCCAGTTTGTTAAAGTCGTCGGTGGTGTTCAGGTTTTTAGACGATGCCTTCACCTTGGCCACCCACTGATCGAAGTCGCCTTCGGTCGGGGTAACGATCGCGGTGAATTTCATACCGGAGAAGCCTGCGCCGCTGTAGCTGCTGGAGATGCCCTTGTAGGCACCGGCTTCGTTGCCGATCAGGTGCAGTTTGGTCTGCATGCCGGCCATCGCATAAATCTGTCCACCCAACTGCGGGATAAAGAACGAGTTCATTACCGAGTTAGAGGTGATCTTGAATTCGACTGGAACATCTTTCGGGAAAGCCAGCTCATTAACGGTCGCAATACCTTGTTCCGGGTAGATGAACAGCCATTTCCAGTCGAGCGACACCACTTCGATCGTCATCGGCTTCTTGTCGGTGACAATCGGCTTGAACGGGTCGAGTTCGTGGGTAGTCTTCCAGGTAATGGTGCCAAGGATGGCGATGATAATGATAGGAATGGTCCAGACGACCGCTTCGATCTTGTTGGAGTGGGCCCAGTTCGGACTGTACTTGGCGTCTTTGTTGGAAGCGCGATACTTCCAGGCAAAGGCGAACGCCATGAAGATAACTGGCACCACCACGATCAACATCAACGCGATTGCAGTGATAATCAGTGTCCGTTGCTCAACACCAATTGCTCCTTTGGGATTCATCAAAACCATATCGCAACCACTGAGCAATACAGTGGCTGCGATTAATGACAGCATCCCAATACTTTTATTGTATTTCTTAAGTCTCATCTAACGACCTCAATAACAAAGGCTCAATTGTCGTTTCATGTGTGCGGGCATTTTACGGGAAGGTTGCAGTACTGTAAACATGCTTAAGGGAGTGTCAGCGGCTTGTTGACACTTTCTGTTAAGGGGGTCACAGATGTAACCCTGCGTGACAATTTACCAATGACAACAACGCGTTGGCACGCTGAATCGTGACGAGCAGCCCGTATGTTAAGGAAAACTAAAGGTATGATGAATGTGGCGAAGAAATGCGCGGCGGGGAAATACGCAGAAAAAGTTTATTTAATGTAAAATAATTGTGTCTTAAAGGTGAATTTAATTTTATTTCCGAGTGCGGTAGTCGGATAAAAAAATAATTTCCGCGCCGATTATCTTTTTTTAACGAAATAAATATACCCGCGGATCGCTTTTTTTTCGGCCGGCGAAATCGCCGGCCGGTCAGATTATGCCAAACGGGTGCGGCGCAGGGCCAGGTAATCCAGCGTGCTGCCCATTGCAACGCCGAGCAGGCTCAGCGCGGCGCCAACCTGCAACAGACGATCGGCCAACAGCGGCGCCTGCGTCCAGTCCAGCGCATTGGCGATCAGCAGCAGCAGCCACAGGCCCAGCAGCGAACAGCCCAGCGTCAGCAGGCGCAGCGCCCAGCGGTAAGATCCTGAAAACTCGGTGCGCGGCATAAAGTCGCCATGCTGCTGGGTGTGTTCCAGCGTCTGGCGGCAGATGCCGAGCAGCAGCAAACCGGGCAGGGCGGCGGCGATCGAGAACAGGTAGAACAGCGGCCAACCGTTCGCTTCGACGAACCAGCCGGCGATTGGGCCGACATAGACGCGCCCCACGGCGGACAGCGCCGACAGCAGCGCGAACTGGGTGGCGGAGAACGACCGGTTGCACAGCGTCATCAGCAGCGCCACGAAGGCCGCGGTGCCCATGCCGCCGCACAGGTTTTCGAGGAAGATGGCGCTGCCCATGGTGAGCAGGCTCTTGTCGGTCACCGCCAGGATCCAATACCCGAGGTTGGAGACCGCCTGCAACACGCCGAACAGCATCAGCGCGCGGAACAGGGTGAGACGCTGCATCAGCACGCCGCCGAACAGGGCGCCGACGATGGTGGCGAACAGGCCGAGGGTTTTGTTGACCAGCCCGACTTCGCCGGCGTCGAACCCCACGCCGCGGATCAGGAAGGTGGTGCTCAGGCTGCCGGCGAAGGCGTCGCCCATTTTGTACATTACGATCAGCAGCAGGATCAGCCAGGCGTTGTTGCGGCCGAAGAAATCACGCAGCGGCGCGACGACCGCCTGTTCCATGGTGCGCGGCGCCGGGATGCTCTCGTCCGGCTCCGGCGCCAGCAGCGTGGCGGCCACGCCGATCAGCATCAATCCGGCCATCAGCCAGTAGGTGGCCTGCCAACCGAAATAACGATCCGCCAGCCACAGCGCCAGGCCGCCGGAAACCAGCATCGCCAGCCGGTAACCCAGCACCGAGATCGCCGCGCCTGCGCCGCGCTCTTCGGCTTTCAGCAGGTCGGTTTTATAGGCGTCGAACACGATATCCTGCGAAGCGGAGCAGAACGCCACCAGCACCGCCAACGCCGCCAGCCACCACAGGTGCTGCGCGGGTTGCATAAAGCCCATCGCCACGATCGCCACGACCAGCAGCAGCTGGCTGATCAGCAGCCAACCGCGCCGCCGCCCGAGGAACGGCGGGGTATAGCGATCCATGAACGGCGACCAGAGGAATTTGAAGACGTAGGCCTGGCCCACCAGCGAGAAGATGCCGATGGTTTTCAGATCGATATTTTCGACGGTCATCCAGGCTTGCAGCGTGCCGGAGGTCAATGCCAGCGGCAGACCCGACGCGAAGCCCAGCAGCAGCAGAATGGCGGAGTTACGCTGGGTGAAGATGTTCAGATAGTGTTTCGACATAAGTTCCCTGTCTGTGCCGCCCGACCCGCCGGGCGGCACAAGGCGCGGCGATTAGCGCGCGTTTTGCTTGATGAAGTCGTTGACGCTGGTGTCCTGTGCCATGTCGGCGATCACGTCACCCAGCACGGAGTTGACGGCATCGGTGATCTTCTCGTTGGTGGCCGTGAAGGCGCCCTGCACGTTATACGTCGAGCGGTAATTCTTCACCTGCTTGTTGCCGTTCTTGGCCTGGGCGATGATCGAAATGTCGGCTTTGGTGGTGATGTTGTAGCGCAGGTTGCCCTCGGCGACGTCCGCATACAGGTTATTGACGACGATCTGCAGCGCGACCGGGCCGTCGGCGCCAATCATGTAGCCGCGAGCGCCCATCTGTTTCTCCAGCACTTCCTGCAGCAGGAAACGCAGGTCGCGCGATGGCGTCAGCGTGACCAGCTGGCCGTCGCGGTTCACCTTGGCCAGCGCCTGATCGCTGCGCTGATCCGCGCCGTTGATGCTGACGGTGATGCCTTGCAGGGTAGGATCCTGCTGCGGCAGAACGATTTTCGGCGTGACGTTGAGGGTGTTGCTGCTGGTCGCACAACCGGCCAGCAGCAGTGCGGCCAGTAAAGGAAGACAAAGTTTCTTTAACATGTTTTCTGTCTCATTCTCGATGGATTTAGCAATAATCAGAGCGGGATAGCCGACGATAAATTGCCGACATCATAGCATCGCCGCCGTGCGGTGGAAGCGCGGAAGGCGCCTGAGTGACAAATTTTTACCTGCCGTTGATAAAAACACGCTTTTTTGGCCCGCTCAATCGGATAATCCCCCAAGCGGCGGGGAGAGCGCTCATCCTCTGACCGCAGAAAAGAGAAATTTGTCCCGGCGATGGTCTAAACGGGGGAAAACCGGCTAATATTGAACTAGATGGGCACGGTCCTCTGCCGGTGTTGTAAGGAGATCCTATGATTCGCGAGCAAATAGAAGCAAAGTTAAGGGCGGCGTTTGAGCCCGCGTATCTGGAAGTCGTTGATGAAAGCTATCGTCATAACGTTCCGGCGGGTTCAGAAAGTCATTTCAAAGTGGTATTGGTCAGCGATCGCTTCGTCGGCGAACGTTTTTTGACGCGCCACCGCTCCATCTACGGCGTGCTGTCGGAGGAGCTGGCCGATGGCGTACACGCGCTGGCGCTGCACACCTATACGCTCAAAGAGTGGGAAGGGCTGCAGGATACCGTGCCGGCCTCGCCGCCGTGCCGCGGCGCCGGGACGCTGGCCTGAGGGGGAAATTTTCAGGTATCAGTGGAACTTTGCCCTTGAATTAGGGTATTACTACTGACGAATTTTGAAACGGCCTGCGGGCCGTTTCTGTTTTTGACGACGACACGGCCGACGCGCAAGGTGGCCAACGTTCGGTCTGTTTTGGCGGCCTTTTGGCGATCGAATCGGCAAAAGTGTGAGTTTTAGCGCGCCTGCGCCGCCTAGCTTTCCTCGACTCGCCATGCATGCGCCGCTATAATGTCGCGTCTTATTTTTCCGGAATGGTTTCGGGACGCTTCTGTCATCAGGGAACTCGGTTCTTATTTGTAGCCGTCCTGGTTCTTGGAACGGAGTTGACCGAGCACTGTGATTTTTTTGAGGTAACAAGATGCAAGTTTCAGTAGAAACCACTCAAGGCCTTGGGCGCCGTCTCTCTATTACTGTACCGGCTGATACTATCAAGCAGGCGGTGAAGAAAGAGCTGATCAACGCAGCGAAAAGCGTGC
Organism: Serratia nevei; assembly: GCF_024160145.1. Classification (GTDB taxonomy): domain Bacteria; phylum Pseudomonadota; class Gammaproteobacteria; order Enterobacterales; family Enterobacteriaceae; genus Serratia; species Serratia nevei_A. The sequence continues at coordinate 44,353 of NZ_JAMYWQ010000004.1, read as the reverse complement.
GTATCGACGGCTTCCGCAAAGGCAAAGTGCCGATGAACATCGTGGAACAGCGTTACGGCGCCTCTGTTCGTCAGGACGTGCTGGGCGAAGCGATGCAGCGCAGCTTCGTTGACGCGATCATCAAAGAAAAGATTAATCCGGCCGGCGCACCAAACTACGTGCCGGGCGAGTACAAAGAAGGTGAAGACTTCACTTTCGCCGTTGAATTCGAAGTGTATCCAGACGTTGAGCTGAAAGGCCTGGAAAACATCGAAGTTGAAAAACCTGTGGTTGAAGTGAACGACGAAGACGTCGACGCGATGCTGGACACTCTGCGCAAGCAGCAGGCGACCTGGAAAGAAACCGATCGCGCAGCGGAAGCTGAAGATCGCGTGACCGTTGACTTCACCGGTTCTATCGACGGCGAAGAGTTCGAAGGCGGCAAAGCGTCCGACTTCGTACTGGCAATGGGCCAAGGCCGCATGATCCCAGGCTTCGAAGAAGGTCTGGTCGGTCACAAAGCGGGTGAAGAGTTCTCCATCGACGTGAACTTCCCTGAAGATTACCACGCGGAAAACCTGAAGGGTAAAGCGGCCAAATTCGCTATCGTGCTGAAGAAAGTTGAAGAGCGCGAGCTGCCGGAACTGACCGAAGAGTTCATCAAGCGTTTCGGCGTGGCGGACGGTTCCGTTGCCGGCCTGCGCACCGAAGTTCGCAAGAACATGGAGCGCGAGCTGAAAGGCGCCGTGCGTAACCGCATCAAGTCTCAGGCGATCGACGGCCTGGTGAGCGCGAACGAAATCGACGTGCCTGCTGCCTTGATCGACGGCGAAATCGACGTGCTGCGTCGTCAGGCTGCACAGCGCTTCGGCGGCAACGAGAAGCAAGCGCTGGAACTGCCGCGCGAGCTGTTCGAAGAGCAAGCGAAACGCCGCGTCGTGGTTGGCCTGCTGCTGGGCGAAGTGATCAGCACCAACGATCTGAAAGCTGACGAAGACCGCGTGAAGACGCTGATCGAAGAAATGGCTTCTGCCTACGAAGATCCGAGCGAAGTCATCGAGTTCTACAGCAAAAACAAAGAGCTGATGAACAACATGCGCAACGTGGCTCTGGAAGAGCAAGCGGTTGAAGCCCTGCTGGCAAAAGCGAAAGTGACTGAAAAAGCCACTACCTTCAGCGAGCTGATGAACCAGACTCAACAGGCGTAATGCCAGCGTGCCGGGCGCGATGAACGGCGCCCCCGGTTTCGCCTGGCGAACCGGCGCACGATGAAAAAGCCCGCAACCTGAGGTTGCGGGCTTTTCTTTTTGCCACGTTGCTGATTAATCTCAGGTTAAGCGGGGCAATATGCACTATATTTACCCTGTTGCCTGGGGAACTGGCTGGCATGATAACGGTCAGAATAACGGCATCCTTTCCGGCGCGTGGAGAAAATCGACTTCTGGGCTTGAAATCGCGCCGGTATCCCCCAATCTGTAAAGAATAATTCTGGGGCTGTTTGCCAAAGTGCGCGGGATGAAATAACCGTCGGGTACGTGTGGCGCGGGTCGAATGCTTGAGCATAGTCATCATGGCCGTTCTCAAGTAGAATCGGCGTATTAGGGTGACACCCTGGCCGCCAAGGCAATTTCTATTAGGAGACGGTAATGTCATACAGTGGCGAACGAGATCAATTTGCACCGAACATGGCGCTGGTGCCGATGGTGGTAGAGCAGACTTCACGCGGGGAGCGTTCTTACGACATCTATTCCCGCCTGCTGAAAGAGCGCATCATTTTCCTGACCGGCCAGGTGGAGGATCACATGGCCAACCTGATCGTGGCGCAAATGCTGTTCCTCGAAGCGGAAAGCCCGGAAAAAGACATTTTCCTCTACATCAACTCGCCGGGCGGGGTGATCACCGCGGGCATGTCGATTTACGACACCATGAAGTTCATCAAGCCGGACGTCAGCACCATCTGTATGGGCCAGGCGTGCTCGATGGGCTCCTTCCTGCTGACCGCCGGCGCCAAAGGCAAACGTTTTTGTCTGCCGAACTCGCGCGTGATGATTCACCAGCCGCTGGGCGGCTACCAGGGCCAGGCGACGGACATCGAAATCCACGCGCGTGAAATCCTCAAGGTGAAAGCGCGCATGAACGAACTGATGGCCGAGCATACCGGCCAGCCGCTGGAGCAGATCGAGCGCGATACCGAGCGCGATCGCTTTATGACCGCGGAAGAAGCCGTGGAATACGGCCTGGTTGACGGCATTCTGACACACCGCAGCTAGAACCACGCGGCGCCGATGGACTATAGTAATCAGAGTGGGCAGGGGCTCGCTCTGATGTGGCCCCTCGGCGTTCCCGATATGAGTTTGGGCGCACTGCCGCCGTGATTTTCCTGCGGGACAAGACTAAAGAAGAGGTTTGACTGATGACAGATAAGCGCAAAGACGGTTCAGGAAAGCTGCTGTACTGCTCTTTTTGCGGCAAAAGCCAGCATGAAGTGCGTAAGCTGATTGCCGGGCCGTCAGTGTATATCTGCGATGAATGTGTTGATCTGTGTAACGACATTATTCGCGAAGAGATTAAAGAAGTTGCCCCGCATCGTGAGCGCAGTGCGCTGCCGACGCCGCACGAAATTCGCCACCACCTTGATGACTACGTCATCGGCCAGGAGCAGGCGAAGAAAGTGCTGGCGGTTGCGGTGTACAACCACTACAAACGCCTGCGCAACGGCGATACCAGCAACGGTATCGAGTTGGGCAAGAGCAACATCTTGCTGATCGGCCCGACCGGCAGCGGCAAGACCCTGCTGGCGGAAACGCTGGCGCGCTTCCTGGACGTGCCGTTCACCATGGCCGACGCCACCACGCTGACCGAAGCCGGTTACGTGGGCGAGGACGTGGAAAATATTATCCAGAAGCTGTTGCAAAAATGTGACTATGACGTGCAGAAAGCGCAGCGCGGCATCGTTTATATCGATGAAATCGATAAGATTTCCCGCAAGTCTGACAATCCGTCGATCACGCGTGACGTCTCGGGTGAAGGCGTGCAGCAGGCGCTGCTGAAGCTGATTGAAGGCACCATCGCCGCGGTTCCGCCGCAGGGCGGGCGTAAGCATCCGCAGCAGGAATTCCTGCAGGTCGACACCTCCAAGATCCTGTTTATCTGCGGCGGCGCATTCGCCGGCCTGGATAAGGTGATCGGTCAGCGCGTCAACACCGGCTCCGGCATCGGCTTCGGCGCGACCGTCAAGGGCGAGTCCGAGAAGGCCACCGAGGGCGAACTGCTGCTGCAGGCCGAACCGGAAGATCTGATCAAATTCGGTCTGATCCCAGAGTTCATCGGCCGTCTGCCGGTGGTGGCGACCCTGAGCGAGCTGAGCGAAGATGCGCTGATTCAGATCCTGAAAGAGCCGAAGAACGCCCTGACCAAGCAGTACCAGGCGCTGTTCAATCTGGAAGGCGTGGAGTTGGAGTTCCGCGACGAAGCGCTGAACGCCATCGCCAAGAAAGCCATGGCGCGCAAAACCGGCGCTCGCGGCCTGCGTTCCATCGTGGAAGGCGCGCTGCTCGACACCATGTACGATCTGCCGTCGATGGACAGCGTAGACAAAGTGGTGATCGACGAGTCGGTGATCGCCGGCCAATCCAAGCCGCTGCTGATTTACGGCAAGCCGGAAGCCCAGGCGTCTGGCGAATAATTAGCCAGTTAAACCAGCGTGTTATCAGCAAAATGGGGGATTTCATCCCCCATTTCTTTTTCCTGCATTCTTGCCGTTGAATGTAAGAGATTCATCCCCATATACTCATTAACCAGATTTTATGAAACGTTAGATGCTTGCGTCTCATGAGATTCCCCCTCAACCTGGCGGAAATTAAACTAAGAGAGAGCTCTATGAACCCTGAGCGTTCCGAACGCATTGAAATCCCCGTCCTGCCATTGCGCGACGTGGTGGTTTATCCGCACATGGTGATCCCGTTATTTGTTGGCCGGGAAAAATCGATTCGGTGCCTCGAAGCCGCAATGGATCACGATAAGAAGATCATGCTGGTGGCACAGAAAGAGGCCTCAACGGATGAACCTGGCATTAACGACTTGTTCTCGGTTGGCACCGTAGCGTCGATCCTGCAGATGTTGAAGCTGCCGGACGGCACGGTAAAAGTGCTGGTCGAGGGGCTGCAGCGCGCGCGCATCACTACGCTGTCCGACAGCGGCGAGCATTTCGCCGCGCAGGCGGAATACCTTGAGTCGCCTGCGATCGACGAACGCGAGCAGGAAGTGTTGGTGCGCACCGCGATCAATCAGTTTGAAGGCTATATCAAGCTGAACAAAAAAATTCCGCCGGAGGTGCTGACTTCACTGAACAGCATCGACGACGCCGCGCGCCTGGCGGACACCATCGCTGCCCACATGCCGCTGAAACTCAGCGACAAGCAGTCGGTGCTCGAGATGTCCGACATCACCGAGCGTCTGGAATACCTGATGGCGATGATGGAGTCGGAGATCGACCTGCTGCAGGTCGAGAAGCGCATCCGCAACCGCGTCAAGAAACAGATGGAAAAGAGCCAGCGCGAGTACTATCTGAATGAGCAGATGAAGGCGATTCAGAAAGAACTGGGCGAGATGGACGATGCGCCGGACGAGCACGAAGCGCTGAAGCGTAAGATAGATGCGGCCAAAATGCCGAAAGAGGCGCGCGAGAAAACCGAAGCGGAACTGCAAAAGCTGAAAATGATGTCGCCGATGTCGGCGGAAGCGACCGTGGTGCGCGGCTACATCGACTGGATGCTGCAGGTGCCGTGGAATGCGCGTAGCAAGGTGAAAAAAGACCTGAACAAGGCGCAGGAAGTGCTCGATACCGATCACTACGGCCTGGAGCGCGTCAAGGATCGCATCCTCGAGTACCTCGCGGTGCAGAGCCGCGTCAGCAAAATCAAGGGGCCGATCCTGTGTCTGGTCGGGCCGCCGGGCGTGGGTAAAACCTCGCTGGGGCAGTCGATCGCCAAAGCGACCGGCCGCGAGTACGTGCGCATGGCGCTGGGCGGCGTGCGCGACGAAGCGGAAATCCGCGGTCACCGCCGTACCTATATCGGTTCGATGCCGGGTAAACTGATCCAGAAAATGGCCAAGGTTGGGGTGAAGAACCCGCTGTTCCTGCTGGATGAGATCGACAAGATGTCTTCCGACATGCGCGGCGATCCGGCTTCCGCCCTGCTGGAGGTGCTGGATCCGGAACAGAACGTGGCGTTCAACGACCACTATCTGGAAGTGGATTACGATCTGTCCGACGTGATGTTCGTCGCCACCTCGAACTCGATGAACATTCCTGCGCCGCTGCTGGACCGTATGGAAGTGATCCGCCTGTCGGGTTACACCGAGGATGAGAAGCTCAACATCGCCAAGCAGCACCTGCTGCCGAAGCAGCTTGAGCGCAACGCGCTGAAAAAAGGCGAGCTGACGGTCGACGACAGCGCCATCATCGGCATCATTCGCTTCTACACCCGCGAAGCCGGGGTGCGCAGCCTGGAGCGTGAAATCTCCAAACTGTGCCGTAAAGCGGTGAAAACGCTGCTGATGGACAAGAAACTCAAGCATATCGAGATCAACGGCGACAACCTGAAGGATTATCTGGGCGTGCAGCGCGTCGATTACGGCCGTGCGGATACCGAAAACCGCGTGGGCGAAGTCACCGGGCTGGCGTGGACGGAAGTGGGCGGCGATCTGCTGACCATCGAAACCGCCTGCGTGCCGGGCAAAGGCAAGCTGACCTACACCGGTTCTCTGGGTGAAGTGATGCAGGAATCGATTCAGGCTGCGCTGACCGTGGTACGCGCGCGCGCGGAGAAATTGGGCATCAACGCCGATTTCTACGAGAAACGCGACATCCACGTGCACGTGCCGGAAGGGGCGACGCCGAAAGACGGCCCGAGCGCCGGTATCGCGATGTGCACCGCGCTGGTCTCCTGCCTGACCGGCAACCCGGTACGCGCCGACGTGGCGATGACCGGCGAGATCACGCTGCGCGGCCAGGTGTTGCCGATCGGCGGCCTGAAAGAGAAGCTGTTGGCGGCGCATCGCGGCGGCATCAAAACCGTGCTGATCCCTTACGAGAACAAGCGCGATCTGGAAGAGATCCCAGACAATGTTATCGCCGATCTGGAGATTCATCCGGTGCAGCGAATCGATGAAGTTTTGAACATTGCGTTGCAAAACCCGGCCTTCGGCGCACTGCCGGTAGCGGCAAAATAGTGACGAATCGCAAAAACCATTGATAAAACTTATACTGGCAAGCCATTTCGGACTTGCCAGTATTTTTTTGTCCCGCTAAGTTAGATCTCTGTCGGCCCGCGTTTTGCCATGCAGTCGGTGGCTTGCCAAGGTTCGATGGGATTGATATAACAGCTGCGCTGTCGCAACCGTAGGGATTTTTCGGTGCGACGATAGAATTCTAGAGGGGATGATAGAGTGAATAAGTCACAACTGATCGACAAGATTGCCGCAGGTGCTGATATTTCCAAAGCGGCAGCTGGACGTGCATTAGACGCAGTAATCGCTTCCGTTACCGACTCTCTGAAAGCAGGGGATGACGTGGCTCTGGTAGGTTTCGGTTCCTTCACCGTGCGTGAACGTTCGGCCCGTACCGGCCGCAACCCGCAGACCGGTAAAGAGATCAAGATCGCGGCAGCCAAAGTACCGGCCTTCCGTGCAGGGAAAGCGCTGAAAGACGCTGTAAACTGATTTAGCGTCTAACCGTTTAGCGTAACAGGGTTTTGTAATAAACAATCACCTGACGCAGCGGTGCTGGTAAGGTAAGATACAAGGCGCATCGGACTGATGCGCTTTTTTTATTTTTGTCGCAGGGAACGCGCCTGCACAAGGGTTGTTAATCCACATCACAGCGGAGTGTTGTCACACTATGATGGACAATTTACGCGCGGCTGCTAATCACGTCGTGCTCAAAATCATCCTGGCCCTGATCATCCTGTCATTCGTTCTGACCGGGGTGGGTAACTACCTGATCGGCGGCTCCGGCGATTATGCTGCGAAAGTAAATGGTCAGACGATCGAACGCGCTCAGCTGGAACAGGCTTTCCAAAGCGAGCGCAGCCGCATGCAGCAGCAGCTGGGTGACCAGTTCTCCGCGCTGGCCGGCAACGAAGGCTATATGCAGCAGATGCGCCGTCAGGTGTTGTCCCAGTTGATCGACAACATGCTGCTCGACCAGTACGCCAAGAAGCTGGGCCTGGCGGTCAGCGACGATCAGATCAAGGACGCCATCCGCAAGGCGCCTTACTTCCAGACCAACGGCCAGTTCGATAACGCCAAATACCTCGACCTGATCGGCCGCATGGGCTACACCGCCGACAACTTCGCGCAGTCGATGCGCCAGCAGCTGGTCAATCAGCAGCTGATCCAGGCCTTCGGCGAGTCCGGCTTCGTGCTGCCGTCTGAATCGCAAGCCATGGCGGCGCTGGTGCTGCAGGAGCGCGACGTGCGCCTGGCCACCATCGATTTGAAAGCGCTGCAGGCGAAACAGAGCGCCGGCGATGACGAACTGAAGGCGTATTACGATCAGAACAAAAACAGCTTCATCGCCCCGGAGCAGGTGAAGGTGAGCTATATCCCGCTGGACGCCGCGTCCATGCAGGACAAGGTGAAAGTGAGCGAAGAAGACATCAGCGCTTACTACGACCAGCACAAGAGCAGCTACGGCCAGCCGGAGCGTAAAAACTACAGCGTGATCCAGCTGAAAACCGAGGCGGAAGCCAACGCCGCGCTGGACGAGCTGAAGAAGGGCGCCGATTTCGCCACCCTGGCGAAAGAGAAATCCACCGACATCATCTCACGCCGCACCGGCGGCGAGCTGGGTTGGCTGGAGCCGGAAACCACCGCCGACGAGCTGAAGCAGGCTAACCTGACCGAGAAGGGGCAGCTGTCCGGCGTGGTGAAATCTTCCGTCGGCTTCCTGATCGTGCGTTTGAACGATATCGAACCGGAGAAAGTGAAGCCGCTGAGCGAAGTGCATGACGCCATCGCCAAGCAGGTGCAGCAGGAGAAAGCAGTAGACGCGTATTACGCGCTGCAGCAGAAGGTGAGCGAAGCGGCGACCAGCGATAACGAATCCCTGACCTCGGCTGAAGAAGCGGCCGGCGTGAAAGCGGCGCAAAGCGACTGGTTCACGCGTGACAACATCCCTGCCGCGCTGAACTTCAAGCCGGTTGTGCAGGCGATCTTCGACGGTTCGCTGATCGGCGAGAACGGCGCGCCGGGCAGCAACTCCGACGTGATCACCGTAGACGGCGACCGCGCCTTCGTGGTGCGTGTGAGCGGCCACAAGCCGGAAGGCATCGAACCGTTCGACCAGGTGAAAGACCGCGTAGCGGAACTGGTGAAGCGCAACAAAGCGGTGCAGGAAGCGAAACTGCAGGGCGAGAAGCTGCTGGTTGAGCTGAAGCAGGGCAAGGGCGACGAGGCGATGAAAGCCGCCGGCCTGAGCTTTGGCGCCGTGCAGAAGATGGCGCGCGCGCCGGAAGACAGCCAGCTGGTGGAGAGCGTGTTCGCGCTGCCGCACCCGCAGGAAGGCAAACCGGTGTACGGCATGTCGCAGGATCGCCAGGACAACGTGGTGCTGATCGCGCTCGATGCGGTGAAGCCGGGCACGCTGCCGGAAGACGAAATGAAAACCTTCGTCGGCAAGATGGAAGAGGGCGCGACCGGCGTCTCCTTCGATTCGCTGCTGGCGAGCCTGCGTAAAGAAGCCAAGATCAAAATGGGGGCCGCTGAGCAACAGCCTCAGTAATCGCCGCATTTTTCTGCAACGCAGTGCAACAAACAAAGGCCGCCTTCGCGGCCTTTTCCACATCTGACATCCGTCGATTGCTGAATATCCGCCGCCGCGGCAAGGTAGCCTTGCTGTCACACACAAGGAGGATACAGCATGCAACATTCAGAGAAAAAAGCGTTTTTCGGTTACCATCGTTACGTTAACGCCGCGCTGGCAGCGCTGTTGTTGTGCCTGGCGGGGCCGGCCGCCGCGGCGGGAAAAACCGAGGCGTCGGCGCCCATGCTCTCAACACCGGCGAGCAATGGCGGGCAATCGGTGATGACAAAGGCAACTGAAGAGGTGGCGGTCAGCATCAATCAGGCTACTGCCGAACAGCTGGCCGCCGCCTTGAGCGGCGTCGGTCTGAAGAAGGCGGAGGGCATCGTGCGTTACCGCGAGCAGAACGGGCCGTTCACCCAGGTTGAACAGTTGCAGGAAGTTCCGGGCATCGGGCCGGCACTGTTTGAGAAGAACCGCAGCCGGCTGAAAATGTGATCCCGCTCGCGGCCGTGTGGCAAAATGCCGCTGAGGCCGTGACTCCTCTGCTACATTTTACAGGTCTTACCAGTTTGGCGCGTTGACCAAACGGGCGAGGGAGCCGATGCGGCTCCCTTTTTCTGTAATCACCAGGCAGGAGCGATCGTTCCCTATGCAAACCTTTATCAAAGTTCGCGGTTATCACCTTGATGTTTACCAGCATGTTAACAACGCCCGCTATCTGGAGTTTCTGGAAGAGGCGCGCTGGGAGTGGCTGGAGAACGAGGCCGGGTTCCGCTGGATGACGGAAAACAACATCGCTTTCATCGTGGTGAATATCAATATCAATTACCGCAGCCCGGCGGTATTGGGGGATAAGCTGCGTATCGACAGCCAGATGGTGCAGCTCAACGGCAAGAGCGGGGTGCTGAGCCAAAAGGTGACGCAGGATCCGACGGGGACGCCGGTGGCCGATGCGCTGCTGACTTTCGTGTGCGTCGATCTGAAAACCCAGCGGGCGCTGCCGATCGAAGGGGAATTGCGCGAGCACCTGGAGGCGCTCACGCCGAAGGATAATCCACTGTAAGCTCACGGGCGGCAGAGGCTGCCGCCGTCACTGTCTCACGCCAGACCGGCCTTTTGTTTCAACGCCGCCATCACTTCCGCCTGGTTGGCCCGGTACTGCGTCAGGCCATTGGCGCGCAGGTTGCAGGCGGCGCATTCACCGCAGCCGTCACCCTTGATGCCGTTGTAGCAGGTCAGCGTATCCTGACGCACCCGGTCCAGCTGGTGGTAATAATCCGCCAGCGCCCAGGTCTCGGCCTTGTTCAGCCACATCAGCGGCGTTTCGAAGCGGATATCGCGGGCGATACCCAGTGCCACCGCTTTGTTCAGCGCTTTAACGAACTCGTCGCGGCAATCCGGGTAGCCGGAGAAATCGGTTTCGCACACGCCCGTGATCACCGCTTCCGCTTCCACCTGGTAGGCGTAGATCGCCGCCAGTGTCAGGAACAGGATGTTGCGGCCCGGCACGAAGGTGCTCGGCAGCGCATTTTTCTGGTTGGGATCGTAGGCGGGAACCGGAATATTGTCGCGCGTCAGGCTGCTGACGGCCAGCTCATTGAGCAGTGTCACGTCCAGCACCTTGTGCGCCTTGGCGCCGAGGGCCACCGACAGCGCTTGAGCCACTTCAATCTCGGCGCGATGACGCTGGCCGTAATCGAAGGTGACGCAGTGAACTTCGTCATACTGTTGCAATGCCTGGATCAAGCAGGTCGTGGAGTCTTGTCCACCGCTAAAAACGACAACCGCGCGCTTCATAAAATCACCTTTTTGGGCTTTGGCCATTCCCGATACACATTCGGGCGGCAGGATAAAAATTGCGTTGCGGCGACAATAGTAGCAGAAAGAGCCGCCAGGCGCAGGGCGGTTCGGCTTAGGCCGGGGCGTCGTCCACCGGCGGCGGCAGCCACGCCTGGCAAAAATCGAACCAGCCGTGGGCGGTCAGCGTGACGCCATGCATGCGCGGCGGCGCGCTGATCTGGTACTGGTAGTGAAACAGCGGTGTGATGATGGCGGCGGCCATCAGCCGTTGATAATAAGCCTGCAGCTGTGCGAAGCGCGGTTGCTGCGCCTGCAGCTGCTGGATCTGCCGCAGCGTCTCCTGTTGCTGCTGCCAGCGGCTTTCCGTCAGGATGCCGCGCCACAGCGTATCCTGCCGCAGCCAACTTTCCAGCGTCGCCTCCGGCGCTTCGCCGATCAGGTTATCCGCCAGCAGCAGGTCGGCCTGGGCGATCTGCGCCTCGCTTTGCCAGCGTTTGCCGGCGTAGTAGCGCACCTCCAGCTCGCAGCCGTGCTGCGCCAACAACCGTTGCAACGCGACCGTCACCGTTTCCAGCTCGACCGGCGGCCGATACAGCAGCGTCAGCCGGGCAGGCAGGGGGACATCTTCCTCAATCCGTTGGCTGGGGATACGCCAGCCGGGCAGCATTTCATGACTGGGGGTGATCACGCTGTTGGGGATCGGCAGACGGCTCAGCAGGCCGGACTGTTGGATCAGCATCAGCAGCTTTTGCCCCTGGGCTTCGCTCAGCACGCCGTGGCGCAGGTTCAGCGCCAGGTAGCACCAGCCCAGGCTCATGCTGCGCTGCACCGGCCGGGCCTGTGCCAAATCGTCTTGCTGGCCGATGGTGATGCGCACCGGATGCTGGCAGCTGGTGTCGGCGCCGGCGGTGGGCAGGTCGGGGGTGATCCAGTATTCGATGGTGTCCAGATACGGATGCTGCAGATGGTAACCGGCGTGCTGTTCCAGCCGCACCAGCTGCGGTTCATTCAATGCCAGCTTGAACGGGCCGGCGCCGATGGCCGGCAGCTCCGGGTGGGTCATCAGGCAAGGCAGCTCCGCCAGCCGGTGGGCCAGCCAGTAGTCCGCCAGGTGCAGATCGAACTGGATGCACAGCGGATGCGGCAGGCTGATGTGCGCGACGTTGGCCAGGCTGGGTTGGCTGCGCGGGTGGCGCTGCAGTTTTTCCAGCGTTTGCAGCAGCTGTTGGCCGGTCAGCGCTTCACCGTTGTGCCAGCGCAGCTGGCTGCGTAGAAAGAAGCGCCAGCGCAGGCCGTGCTCGCCAATCTGCCAGTGGTGCGCCAGATCGGGTTGCGGTTCCGGGTTACCGGTCATCAGGCGGGTCAGCCCGGCGTGCAGGGTCGATACCAGATGTTGCTCGGCGCGGCCGGTCAGCGTGAGTGGGTCGAGCGCTTCCAGCGTGCGGTAATAGGGAATGCGCAGCGTCGGGCTGCCGGCCTGCCATTGCCCGCCGAGGTGCGGGCTGAGCAGATCCTGCAGGTGCTGCGGATCGAGCTGCGCCATCTCCAGCGCCCCCTGATGGTTGCCCTGTTGCAGCAGCTGTTGCAGCAGCTGCGCGCGCAGTTCATCCGGGGTTTTCAGGCAGTGCAGGCGGGCGCGTTTGCCGCGGCCGGGCTGCGAATGCCAGCTCAGCCAGCCCTGATCCTGCAGCTGTTGCACCAGCGTGCGGGCGTGCCGTTCGCTGCAGTAGAACATCGCCGCCAGCTCGCCGATCGTCACGGCGACCGGCACGTTGCCGAGCTGTTGGTACAGGCGTTGATATTGGCTGAGACGGTGAACCAGGCGCATGGGCAAAAATCCGGAACAGTTTTTTCAAATTGTTCACTATTACTTCCGCAAATACCATCCCATACTGCACGGATTGTAATCGCGTTCACATTCAAGAGGTCTTTATGTATCGCCTGGCAGCTTTCGATATGGACGGCACGCTGTTGATGCCGGATCACCGGGTTGGCCCGGAAACGCTGGCGGTGCTGAACCAGCTGGTGGAGCGGGAGATGGTGGTGACGTTCGCCACCGGGCGGCATTACCTCGACGCGCAGCCGATCATGGCGCAGCTGGGGTTGCGGGGTTACCTGATCACCGGCAACGGCACGCGAGTGTATGACAACCGCGGCCAACAGCTGCACGCCACCGATCTGCCGGCGGCGGTCGCCGAAGAGGTGCTGCATCATCATTGGCGCACCCGCGCCAGCATGCATGTGTTCCGCGATGAAGGTTGGCTGACCGAGTTTCCCGTGCCGGAAGAGATGCTGCGGGCGCACCACCTGAGCGGCTTTCGTTTTCAGCTGGCCGACGTGCGCCGCCTGCCGGCGTTCGGCAACAGCAAGGTGTGCTTTGTCGCGCCGCATGAGGAGCTGTTGGCGTTGCAGGTGCAGCTGCGGGCACAGCTGGGCGACGAGGCAGACCTGTGCTTTTCCGCTTACGACTGTCTGGAAGTGCTGCCGCTCGGTTGCAACAAAGGCACGGCGCTGGACCGGCTGAGCCGCCATCTGGGGCTGACGATGGCCGACTGCATGGCGTTCGGCGACGCGATGAACGACAAAGAGATGCTGGGGGCGGTGGGGCACGGCGTGGTGATGGGCAACGCCCTGCCGCAGCTGAAATCCCTGCTGCCGCAGCTACCGGTTATCGGCCATTGCCAGCAACAGGCGGTGGCCCACTATTTACAACATTGGCTGCGTTCACCTTGCCTCACCTATTCCCCCGAAGAATGAGGTTCTCCTTACAGCCGGCCGGGTTTGACTACCCGGCTTTTTTTTATCCGGAGCCTGGCGTTACAAATCCGCCAGCTGCGCCAGATACGGCTGTAGATCGCCGATGTTGTTGCTGACCCATTCCGGGTTGTAATAGGTATCCAGATAACGCTCGCCGCTGTCGCACAGCAGGGTGACGATCGACCCTTGCTCGCCGTTTTCCCGCATCTGTTTCGCCAGCTGCAGCGCGCCCCAGACGTTGGTGCCGGTGGAGGCACCGACCTTGCGGCCGAGCACGGCTTCCAGCCAGTGAATGGTGGCGACGCTGGCGGCATCCGGCACCCGCAGCATGTTGTCGACCACCGAAGGGATGAACGACGGCTCGGCGCGCGGGCGGCCGATGCCTTCGATACGGCTGCCGCAGCTGCCGATCAGAGTGCGATCGCCGTGGTGGAAGCAGTCATAGAACACCGAGTTTTCCGGATCGACCACCGTCAATTGGGTGTCGTGCCCCTGATAGCGGATGTAGCGCCCCAGCGTGGCGGAGGTGCCGCCGGTGCCGGCGCTCATCACGATATGTTTCGGCACCGGGAAGGGTTCACGCGCCATCTGGCGGAAGATGCTGTCGGCGATGTTGTTGTTGCCGCGCCAGTCGGTGGCGCGTTCGGCGTAGGTGAACTGGTCCATATAGTGGCCGTCCAGCTCTTTCGCCAACTGTTCGGAGGCGGCGTAGATCTGGGCGGCGTGATCGACGAAGTGACAGCGGCCGCCGTAAAAGGCGATCTGCTCCACCTTGCGGCGCGCGGTGCAGGACGGCATCACCGCGATGAACGGCAGGCCGATCAGGCGGGCGAAGTAGGCTTCGGACACCGCGGTGCTGCCGGAAGAGGCCTCGATGATGGTGGTGTTCTCGGTGATCCAGCCGTTGCACAGGCCATAAAGGAACAGCGAGCGCGCCAGGCGGTGTTTCAGGCTGCCGGTCGGGTGGGTGCTCTCGTCCTTCAAATACAGGCAGATGCCGGGAAACGCCGGCAGGTTCAGGCGAATCAGGTGCGTATCGGCGGAGCGCTGAAAATCCGCTTCTATTTCACCGATAGCATATTTTACCCAAGAGTTTGTCATGATTTGGCCTCAAAATAGGGGGCTGGTTTATGGCGTAGCATAGCCTGTCGACAGGAAAAAAGGATTGCCATTTTCCCTGTTTAATCGCCTAATGAGAGAAAATTTTTCTCCTGGTGGCCGCTATGTTAGATAAAACAGACCGTAAGCTGCTGTGCATGCTGCAGCAAGATTGCACCCAGTCGCTGCAGGCGCTGGCCGATGCGGTCAATTTGACCTCGACGCCGTGCTGGAAACGGCTGAAGCGCCTGGAAGACGAGGGCTATATCCGCGGCCGGGTGGCGCTGCTGGATAACGAAAAGCTCGGCCTGGGGCTGACGGCGTTCGTGCTGATCAAGACCCAGCAGCACAGCAGCGAGTGGTATCAGGCGTTTGTGCAACTGACCAGCCAGATGCCCGAAGTGCTGGCGTTCTACCGCATGGCGGGGGAGTACGACTATCTGATGCAGGTCGAAGTGGCGGACATGAAAAGCTACGACGGCTTCTATAAGCGCCTGGTGAATGGCGTACCGGGCCTCATCGATGTCACCTCAAGCTTTGCCATGGAAAAAATCAAATACACCACCGCGCTGCCGGTGCCGGAGTGAAAAGTTCACCGGACGGGCGGCTCAACGGTGGTATCCTGCTCTGCTGAAGCAGAAAAAGAGACAAATCCCATAAAACCCTGGAATCAAACTGCGTGAGATTATTTGCACAAATCGGCTGGTACTTCCGCCGGGAGTGGCGCCGCTACCTCGGGGCGGTGGTATTGCTGATCGTCATCGCCATCCTGCAGCTGCTGCCGCCTAAGCTGGTCGGCATCATCGTGGACGGCGTCACCGAAAAACAGATGTCTACCGGCGTGCTGATGGCCTGGCTCGGGCTGATGATCGGCACCGCGATCGTCGTTTACCTGCTGCGCTATGTGTGGCGGGTGCTGCTGTTCGGCGCGTCCTACCAGCTGGCGGTCGAGCTGCGCGAAAACTTTTACCGCCAGCTCAGCCGGCAAAACCCGGCGTTCTACCTGCGCCACCGCACCGGCGATCTGATGGCGCGCGCCACCAACGACGTGGACCGCGTGGTGTTCGCCGCCGGCGAAGGCGTGCTGACGCTGGTGGATTCGCTGGTGATGGGGTTGGTGGTGCTGGTGGTGATGAGCACCCAAATCAGCTGGCAGCTGACGGTGCTGGCGTTGATCCCGATGCCGCTGATGGCGATCGCCATCAAATATTACGGCGACCAGCTGCATCAGCGCTTTAAATCGGCGCAGGCGGCGTTTTCCAGCCTGAACGATCAGGCGCAGGAAAGCATGACCAGCATCCGCATGATCAAGGCCTTCGGGTTGGAAGATCACCAATCCAACCGCTTTGCTGAGGTGGCGGCGCAGACCGGCGCCAAGAATATGCACGTGGCGCGGGTGGATGCGCGCTTCGATCCGACCATTTATATCGCCATCGGTGCCTCTAACCTGCTGGCCATCGGCGGCGGCAGCTGGATGGTGGTGAATGGGTCGCTGACGCTCGGGCAACTGACCAGCTTTGTGATGTACCTCGGCCTGATGATCTGGCCGATGCTGGCGCTGGCCTGGATGTTCAACATCGTCGAGCGCGGCAGCGCGGCCTACGGCCGCATCCGCAGCCTGCTCGACGAGGCGCCGGCGGTGCAGGACGGCCCGCAGGCGCTGCCGGCCGGGCGCGGCGTGCTGGAGGTGGAAATTCACGCGTTCCACTACCCGGAAAACCGACAACCGGCGCTGCATGACGTGGCGCTGACGCTGAAGCCGGGGCAGATGCTGGGGCTGTGCGGGCCGACCGGTGCCGGCAAGTCGACGCTGCTGTCGCTGATCCAGCGTCAGTTCGACGTCGACCAAGGG
The DNA here is from genome assembly GCF_024160145.1 of Serratia nevei. GTDB lineage: Bacteria > Pseudomonadota > Gammaproteobacteria > Enterobacterales > Enterobacteriaceae > Serratia > Serratia nevei_A. Next base: position 28,058 of record NZ_JAMYWQ010000004.1, on the reverse strand, counting down.
CAGATCCGCTATCACGGCCTGCCGTTGCCGCAGGTCAAACTCGACGACTGGCGTTCGCGGCTGTCGGTGGTGAGCCAGACGCCGTTCCTGTTTTCCGATACCGTGGCGAACAATATCGCGCTGGGCCATCCGGGGGCGACGCAGGCGCAGATCGAACAGGCGGCGCGGTTGGCCAGCGTCCATGAGGACATTCTGCGGCTGCCGCAGGGCTATGACACCGAGGTGGGCGAACGCGGCGTAATGCTGTCGGGCGGCCAGAAACAGCGCATCTCCATTGCGCGTGCGCTGCTGCTGGATGCGGAGATCCTGATCCTCGACGACGCGCTGTCGGCGGTGGACGGCCGCACCGAACACCAGATCCTGCACAACCTGCGCAGCTGGGGGCAAGATCGCACGGTGATCATCAGCGCGCACCGGCTGTCGGCGCTGGCTGAAGCCAGCGAGATCCTGGTGATGCAGCACGGTGGCGTAGCGCAGCGCGGCGATCCGGCGGCGCTGGCGGCGCAACCGGGCTGGTATCGCGATATGTACCGGTATCAGCAGCTGGAAGCGGCGCTGGACGAAGCGCCGGAAAACGGCGAGGAGGCGTTGGCCGATGAATAAAGTGCAAAAGCTGTGGCCGACGCTGAAGCGGCTGCTGGCCTATGGCTCGCCGTACCGTAAACCGCTGGGGCTGGCGGTGTTGATGCTGTGGGTCGCGGCGGCGGCGGAAGTCGCCGGGCCGATCCTGGTGAGCTATTTTATCGATAACTATGTCGCCAAAGGGCAGCTGCCGCTGATGATCGTCGGCGGGCTGGCGGCGGCTTACATTCTGCTGGAACTGCTGGCGGCGGCGCTGCACTATTTCCAGGCGCTGCTGTTCAACCAGGCGGCGGTGGGGGTGGTGCAGCGGCTGCGCACCGACGTGATGGACGCCGCGCTGCGCCAGCCGCTCAGCGCCTTCGACACGCAGCCGGTCGGGCAATTGATCTCGCGCGTTACCAATGACACCGAGGTGATCAAGGATCTGTACGTGATGGTGGTCTCCACGGTGCTGAAAAGCGCTGCGCTGATCGGCGCCATGCTGGTGGCGATGTTCAGCCTCGACTGGCGCATGGCGCTGGTGGCGGTCTGCATCTTCCCGGCGGTGTTTGTGGTAATGGGCATCTATCAATATTACAGCACGCCGATCGTGCGCCGGGTGCGCAGCTATCTGGCGGACATCAACGACGGTTTCAACGAAGTGATCAACGGCATGGGCGTGATTCAGCAGTTCCGCCAGCAGGTGCGCTTCGGCGAGCGCATGAGCGCCGCCAGCCAGTCGCATTATCTTGCGCGCATGCAGACCCTGCGGCTCGACGGCTTCCTGCTGCGGCCGCTGCTCAGCCTGTTTTCGGCGCTGGTGCTGTGCGGCCTGCTGATGCTGTTCGGCTTCAGCGGCGAGGGCGTGATTGGCGTCGGGGTGCTCTACGCCTTCATCAACTACCTGGGGCGCCTGAACGAACCGCTGATCGAGCTGACATCGCAGCAGTCGATCCTGCAGCAGGCGGTGGTGGCCGGCGAGCGCATCTTCGAGCTGATGGATCGCTGCCAGCAGAGTTACGGCGCCGACGATCGTCCGCTGGCCGGCGGACGCATCGACATCACCGATCTGAGCTTCGCCTACCGCGCGGACAAAAAGGTGCTGCAGCATATTTCGCTGGCGGTGCCTTCGCGCGGCTTCGTGGCGCTGGTCGGGCATACCGGCAGCGGCAAGAGCACTTTGGCCAACCTGCTGATGGGCTACTACCCGGTCAGCGAGGGGGAAGTGCGCCTCGACGGCCGCCCGATCTCCAGCCTGTCGCACCGCACGCTGCGCCAGGGCGTGGCGATGGTGCAGCAGGATCCGGTGGTGATCGCCGATTCGGTGCTGGCCAACGTCACGCTGGGGCGTAACATCGAGGAAGACGCCGTGTGGCGGGCGCTGGAAACGGTGCAGCTGGCGAGTCTGGTGCGCGGCTTCCCGCAGGGTATTCACACCCGGCTGGGGGAGCAGGGCAATAACCTGTCGGTCGGGCAGAAACAGCTGCTGGCGATGGCGCGAGTATTGGTGCAGGCGCCGCAGATCCTGATCCTCGACGAGGCGACCGCCAATATCGACTCGGGCACCGAACAGGCGATCCAGCGCGCGTTGCGTGCTATCCGCGAGCACACCACGCTGGTGGTGATCGCCCACCGGCTGTCGACCATCGTCGATGCCGATTCCATCCTGGTGCTGCATCGCGGCCAGGCGGTGGAGCAGGGCAACCATCAGCAGCTGCTGGCGCAACAGGGGCGCTACTACCAGATGTACCAGCTGCAGCTGGCGGGCGAACAGCTGGCGGAGGCGGTTCGCGAGGAGAGCCTGCCCGCCTGATTTCCGGGGGTCGCTAGCGCGGCCCTTCTTTCTTTCCAACGCACCACAAGCAGGCAACCCGCCTGTGCTACGCCCCCTTTCTGCACTTTTTCGACGCGATGCGCACCAAATCGGTGCGCATTATTTAACCCATTCAAGGTATCGGTACTGTGCGGCGGCGCGGCGGCGCCCGCGTTCCCGCTAATCCGTTGAATCATCATGCGAAATCAAATTTGGCACAGGCCTTGCTACATATCACGCGTACCAGGGGTGAGTTTGGGCTTAATTCGTGGAGGGGCAATATGAAGCTGGTGACCGTGGTAATCAAACCGTTCAAGCTGGAGGACGTGCGCGAGGCTCTGTCCTCCGTGGGCATTCAGGGGTTGACCGTAACCGAAGTAAAGGGCTTTGGCCGCCAGAAGGGGCACGCCGAGCTGTATCGCGGCGCCGAATATAACGTCAACTTCCTGCCCAAGGTCAAAATCGACATCGCCATCGCCGACGATCAGTTGGATGACGTGGTTGATGTGATTAGCAAAGCTGCCTACACCGGCAAAATCGGCGACGGCAAAATCTTCGTTGCCGAGTTGCAACGCGTGATCCGCATTCGCACCGGCGAAACCGACGAGTCGGCACTGTAACCACGAACTCAGTTTAGTGATGGGGATGGATTGATAATGAAAAGACTGTTATCCATGTTGGGCCTGAGTTCGGTAACCCTGGTTCCTTCTTTGGCCCTGGCCGCCCCGGCGGTCGCCGATAAGGCCGACAACGCCTTTATGATGATCTGCACTGCATTGGTGCTGTTCATGACGCTGCCGGGCATCGCGCTGTTTTACGGCGGCCTGCTGCGCGGCAAAAACGTGCTGTCGATGCTGACGCAGGTCACCGTCACCTTTGCGCTGGTCTGCGTGCTGTGGGTGCTGTATGGCTACAGCCTGGCGTTCAGCGAGGGCAATGCGGTGTTCGGCGGGTTCGAAACGGCGATGCTGAAAGGCATCGGCATCGACAGCGTCACCGGCAGCATCAGCCAGATGATCCACGTCGCCTTCCAGGCCTCCTTCGCCTGTATCACCGTGGCGCTGGTGGTGGGCGGTTTTGCCGAACGCATTCGCTTCTCGGCGGTGCTGATCTTCGCGATTGTGTGGTTCACGCTGTCTTATCTGCCGATCGCGCACATGGTGTGGGGCGGCGGCTACCTGGCCACCGACGGCGCCTTGGACTTCGCCGGCGGCACCGTAGTGCACATCAACGCCGCCAGCGCCGGGTTGGTCGGCGCCTACCTGATCGGCAAACGCGCCGGCTTCGGTAAAGAGGCCTTCAAACCGCACAACCTGCCGATGGTGTTTACCGGCGCGTCCATCCTGTATATCGGCTGGTTCGGCTTCAACGCCGGCTCCGCCAGCGCGGCCAACGGCATTGCGGCCCTGGCATTCCTCAACACCGTAGTCGCCACCGCGGGCGCCATTCTCTCCTGGACCTTCGCCGAATGGGTGCTGCGCGGCAAGCCTTCGCTGCTGGGCGCCTGCTCCGGCATGATCGCCGGGTTGGTTGCGGTGACGCCGGCGGCAGGCACCGTGGGCGTGGGCGGGGCGTTGATCATTGGCCTGGTGGGCGGCGTCGCCGGCCTGTGGGGCGTCGTGACGCTGAAGAAATGGCTGAAGGTGGACGACACCTGCGACGTGTTCGGCGTACACGGGGTGTGCGGCATCGTCGGCTGCCTGCTGACCGGCGTGTTCACCGCCGCTTCACTGGGCGGAACCGGCTACGCCGAAGGGGTGACGATGGGGCATCAGGTCTGGATCCAACTGGTGAGCGTGCTGATCACGCTGGTGTGGTCGAGCGTCGCCGCCTTTATCGCCTTCAAGATAGCGGGCGCCATGGTGGGCCTGAGAGTGCCGGAAGAGCAGGAACGCGAGGGGCTGGACGTTAACAGCCACGGCGAGAGCGCCTACAACCAGTAAGACGCGAAGCAGGGCAGTGCGCTAAAGACCAAAATAATAATGATGAAGCCATGAGGGGCGATGGAAACATCGCCCCTTTCTTTATGGTGCGGATCAGGCGTCGCGCTGGCGAATCACCCCTTCCTGTACGGTGGTGGCGACCAGTACGCCGTCGCGGGTGTAGATCTGGCCGCGTACAAAGCCCCGTGCGCCGGAAGCGGAGGAGCTCTCCACCGCGTACAGCAGCCAGTCATCCATGCGGAACGGACGATGGAACCACATCGAGTGGTCAATGGTGGCCACCTGCATGCCCGGTTCAAGGAAGCCGACGCCGTGCGGCTGCAGCGCCGTGGGCAGGAAGTTAAAGTCCGACGCGTAGCCCAGCAGGTATTGGTGGATGCGCGGATCGTCCGGCATGCTGCCGTTGGCGCGGAACCAGACGTAGCGATGCGGCTCTTCCACGCTGCCTTTCAGCGGGTTGTGGAATTTCACCGGGCGCATTTCGATCGGCTTCTGGCCGATAAATTTTTCGCGCACTTTTTCCGGCAGCATATGCGCCAGCTTCTGGGCGATCTCTGACTCGGACAGCAGCCCTTCCGGCGGCGGTACGTCCGGCATCCGGTTCTGGTGCTCAAAACCCGCTTCCGGGCTCTGGAAGGAGGCGGTCATATAAAAGATAGGTTTGCCGTGCTGGATGGCGCTGACGCGGCGTGCGCTGAAGCTGTTGCCGTCGCGCAGAGTTTCCACGTCGTAAACGATAGGCTTGCTGCTGTCGCCCGGGCGCAGGAAGTAGCTGTGGAACGAATGCACACTGCGATCGTCCGGCACCGTCTGTTTGGCCGCGTACAGCGCCTGGCCGACCACCTGCCCGCCGAACACCTGGCGCAGCCCCAAATCTTCACTCTGGCCGCGGAACAGCCCTTCTTCGATTTTCTCCAGATCCAGCAGATCGAGGAGGTTTTGCAATGCCTGGCTCATAAAGTTGTTACCTCTCTAATAATCATTTTGCGCAGTGTGCGGAATATCACGGCGCGGCGTCAACATCTTGCGTTAAGGGGCCGATAAGAATGTTCTTAATCGTGGGCGCTTTGGTCAGGCTGAGTGATTAATAGGCGGAGTAATGTGGATTTATCAGTGTTTTGTGCTAAGTTTAATGGGTGCGGTGGTGGAAGCCACCAACATGTTGATAATAAAAAAGGAGACCGATCCATGAAACTCTGGCAAATCGTAGGCGGTGCCGCGGCACTGACGATCACGCTGGCAGGATGCGCGCAAAAGAGTGCTGATGTGCCTACACAGGCGGCCGGTAACCCGGCGGCTGCGCAAACGCAGATTCAGGGCCCGGCGGTGACAGGTTCGGTTAACATCCGTCAGCGTATCGCGCTGCCGCCGGATGCCGTACTGACGGTCACCCTCTCTGACGCCTCGCTGGCGGATGCGCCGTCCAAAGTGATTGCACAGCGTGCGGTACGTACCGAAGGGCAACAGGCGCCGTTCAACTTTACGCTGCCATACAATCCGGCCGACATTCAGCCGAACGCGCGCATCATCCTGAGCGCAGCGGTGACCCTCAACGGGCGGCTGATGTTTATTACCGATACCATCCAGGAAGTGGTCAACCGCAACGGCACCCGTGCCGATCTGCTGCTGGTGCCGGTTCAGGGCGTGCCGATTCAGGCTGCACCAACCGCCATGCAGTAACCGTACTGCGGGACAGCGAAATGAAATCAACAGCCTTTGCGCTTCGGCCAAAGGCTGTTTTGTTTTACCCGCGCCAGCCATAGCGCTCGAAATCGACCGTGCTGTGCGGGCCGAAAATAATCCCCTCCGCCAGCAATGCCTGCCGTTGCCGCTGAAAATCCTCCCCCTGCTGCGAAATCTGCCCATGCCGATTGATCACCCGGTGCCACGGCAGCGCGCTGCCTTCCGGCAAACGCCGCAGCACGCCGCCGACCTGCCGTGCGGCGCGCGGTGAACCGGCCAGCCGGGCGACTTCGCCGTAGGTGGTGACTTTGCCGAACGGGATGGCGGCCACGATGTGGAATACTCGCTGGCTGAAAGAGGCGTCTTCTGGTTGCATATTGCGTTCCTGCGCGAGTCAAAACCCAGGTGGAGAGTGTGCCACAGCGCAGGTGGGTAAGAAAACAGCGGTTGGTCCCGGTTGGCTTGCTATTTGGTAGGGCATCGCCGATAATGCCCACCGCTTCGAAGTACAGAAGCCGTCAATGGGGGCCCTGTTGGTTCTCCCGCAACACTAACTTGTGAACTCGGTCAGGTCCGGAAGGAAGCAGCCGCAGCAGGTGACGTGTGTGCCGGGATGTAGCTGGCAGGGTCCCCACCCATTTGTGGCCCGCCAAACGTTTTTCCCGTTATTCTTCATATCGACACGTTGCACAAGCGTTATTTCGCACGCTGCGAGCGCGGGGCTTTTCCTCTGCGCCGTGTTAGCCATTTCCCACCCTGAGACAAAATGTATTGTCGCCAACAGATCCGATGACGGTGAAAAAAATAGCGCTTATGTCGTTATTTGTGGGACAAATATTGTCGGGAGTATGGGTAAGATTCTTAAAGTTGCACGCCTGTTGGGATGGCGTTAGTATTGTTTATTCTCTGTGCGAAAAAACTATCCGTGCTTCGCGACGGTCGTCGAACTCACTGAATAAGTTTAAATAATAACCCGTGTGCGCTGTCAGGCTGAACATGATTTATATCATTGATAAAGATATTACATTTAACACTGAAAACGGTTCATTGAAGAGTATAAAGAAGGGGCGTGAAGTTTTCTTATCTAGCGTTAATTCTAGAGTATTCAAATGTTTGCTTGAACATGGCCATGAGGCGGTGAGCCGGGAGACGCTGTTGCAGCAGGTGTGGGCCGATCACGGCTTCAGCGCCTCTTCCGCGACGTTAAATCAATATATCAGCCTCACCCGGCGGGCATTGACGTCTGTCGGTTTCAATGAGCGCCTGATCGTTACCCTGTCTAAAAAGGGGTATAGGCTTAATAGAATTATACCGATTGACCGGCTGAGGATCGATTTACCCGAGCCCCTCCAGGCTGCCGATGCGCCGGCTGGCGCGCCCACGTCGGCCGGCGCTGCAAAAAACGCTCATCACTATTTTTTTATTCTGCTGCGTAGCTTATCTATCGTCGTGCCATTATCTTTTCTGGCGCTGTGCTTTATCTATTACAAGCATCATCGCGACAGTGAGAAGAAGCAGGTATTGTCTTATATCGGCACGGTGAACGGCTGCCCGATCTACTATGCCGGCAACTTTTTGGAGAACCATCAGGACGACTATTTGCAGTTTTTGGCCAGGAAGGATCTTTATGGTCAGCGCTGCCGCCCCGGTGAGATCGTCATTACCAAGGTTAATCGTTCTCATAATGCCAATGAAGACAGCGGACGCCAGTTCATCGCTAAATGCACGAAAGACAGTGCGGCCGTTTTGCATAACTGTGAGAGCGAGTACATCCGGGCATGGAAAAAAAGTTAAATATTCTGTCGGCCTCGCTGGTCGGCCTGTGCGTGCTGAGCGGCAGCGTGGTGTATTCTCTGGTGCGCAGCCACCATGATTTCGGTGATTTTTCCTGCGAAGCGAACGCCACATTCAACTATTTCAATTCTCTGGATGCGCAGGCGGCACATGATGACATCCAACTGTCGCTAAAAATAAACTACATCTTTCTGTCCGGTGATAAAGGCGTGATGATCCTGTCGGGGATTGCCAATGACGGTGAAGACAAATACTTCGTCAATCGACGGGTCAATTTCAACTATGTCTCGCAAGGAAGCTTTTATCGTTTCCAGTACGGCGAGGTAAACTATTCGCCGCGCGATACCCTACCGGAAGAGGTGTATGCCTATTTTTTCAGCAATGAATCGACATTTTATCATATTCGTAGAGTGGACAAGAATACGTTGATGTTTAGCAATGCCTACTCGCCGATGTTTTTATGTAATATTGAATCCTGACGCTCGCCTTATTTAAAAGTGAGTCGAAGGTGTATTTCTGTTACCCATTACACCGCGTTTTCTGCATTTTTAGCACGCAACTAATAACCTGGGTTATTATGCGCCAACCCCTCAGTCGTCACTTTTAATCTAACTTAATGATGATTTAGCTATTTTATAAATCATGCTATCTATATGTTTTTAAACGATTTAATTGATTTAATGACGTGTGGGTTAGTCAGATTAATTTTATATTGTTTATTTTAAAGAAATAAGTTGCATGGATGTTTTTTGCATGATTAATTGAGCCCGCTCTTGAAACGGCGAACCATTAATTTTCGTTGAAAATACATCTCGCCGCATGTGTGCAACGGTGATGGCACCGAGAGCCTTTGGACTTCATTAAACTGATAGGCGAGAGATGGACATACATAACATTGCCCTGAACGATACTCTGTTGGAAAATGAGTCGGTGATATTGAACAACAATGAAAAGACGCTGTTGTTTAAAAAAGAGAATGTGCTTATTGAAATGACCGAATTGCAGCGGCGCTTTATGCTTTGCCTGGTGAGCGGTATCTATAAAAAGAACGATATAATTCGCGCGGTCTGGTTTTGCAATCATGAGACCATCAGCGACAATAATTATTATCAGATGATATTCCAATGCCGCTCTCTTTTATCTCGCCACGGTATTCCCGGCGAGGTGATTAAAACGATTCCCCGATTTGGCGTGATGCTGAGTTTTCACGCCTGCGAGCGTGCGACGGGTGCCCATAGGCAGGGAGAATGCCCGACGTCGCCGATCAATAAACGTTGGCGAGCTTGGTTAGACGCCGTGAATTACAAAGTGGCCCTGGTCATCACGTTGCTGTTTTCTGTCGCGATGCTGGTCGGTATTTCCGCTTAGCGTTGACACCGTTGAATAACCGGGGGGCCCGTGAGCAAACGGTTGACAGACCTTTTTATTCTACTTTTCTGCCTGGTGAATCTGGTGTTCATGCTTCATCAGGGGGGGCGAATGTTGGCTATCGATAACGCGTCCGTTGCGCAGCGCCCTGAAAACGCACGCGGGCCGGCTGGCCGTATCGCCTTTCCCCAGGAAGACGACATCGGAGAAATCAACGGCGCGCATTGGTTTGGCCGCTATCAAGCGGCGAAAAACGGTGAAAAGGCGCGCGGATATAAGGTCGGCGAGTGGGCGATCGGCGCGGAGCTGCTGGCCAACGCGCCGGAAGCTGCCGCGCTCGGCAAGATAGCCGGCCTGCTGTTCAGCGACAACGCCAAAAAAAGCCTGGTCATCGTCGAGCATGGCGGCAAGCAAACCGGTTATGGCGTTGGCGACCGTCTGGCCGGCAGCAATGCCGTTATCGTGTGGATAGTGAAAAATAAAATACTGCTCGATGAAAACGGCTATTACGCCACGCTGACGTTTAAAGAGTAGCTGGCGCGCCGTTTCGGGGCGGGGTGTTTCATAGCATAAGGCGACATTGTGATTACGCATTTTATTTATCGTTCTGGCCCAGGCCTGAGCGCCGGCTTGCGGCGCGCGTTCGCGGCGATGGCCGTCATGATCGCGTTGGGTGGCGTGGCGCAGGCGGAGCAATTCTCTGCCAATTTCAAGGGCACGGACATTCAGGAATTTATCAATACGGTCAGTAAAAACCTGGGTAAAACCATCATTATCGATCCGGCGGTGAAAGGTAAGGTCACGGTGCGCAGCTACGAACAGCTCGACGAGAAGCAATACTACCAGTTCTTTCTCAACGTGTTGGACGTCTATGGCTATACGGTTATCGGCATGCCCAACAACGTCCTGAAGGTGATCGCCGCCAAAGAGGGGAAAAGAGCCGCGCTGGCGCAAAACGGCGCCGAGGCGATCGCCGAAGGGGATGAGGTGGTGATGCGCGTGGTGCCGCTGCGCAATATCGCGGCCAAAGACGTTTCGCCGATATTGCGCCAGCTTAACGACAGCATCGGCGTGGGCAGCGTGGCGCATTACGAGCAGGGCAACGCACTGTTGATTACCGGCCGTGCCGGCGTGGTCAACGGCCTGCTCGACCTGGTCAGGGAAATGGATCAGGACGACGGCAGTCGGGTCGAGACCCTCGCGCTGAAGCATGCGGCGGCGCCGGAGATCGCGCGCATGGTGAACGAACTGTTTCGTGAAGAGGGCAAACGGCGTACGGCCGGCGCGGGCTCGCTGCGGCTGGTGGCGGACGAGCGGACCAACAGCGTGATGATCGCCGGTGACGATCGCGCCCGTGAACACGCCAGGGCACTGATTGATCAACTGGATAACAAGAGCGTCACCCAGGGCAATACCCAGGTTATTCATCTTAAATACGCCAAGGCGCAGAGCTTGGTCGAGGTGCTGACCGGCGTGAGCGCGGGCCTGCAAAACGAGAAAGAAAGCGCCACCGCCAACGTGGCGCTGCTGAAAAACGTGGTGATCAAGGCCGATGAGCAGACCAATGCGCTGATCATCACCGCCGCGCCGGACGTGATGCGCGATCTGGAGGCGGTGGTCGCCAAGCTCGACGTGCGCCGCGCTCAGGTGCTGGTCGAAGCGGTGATCGTCGAAGTGCAGGACGGGCAGGGGCTGAACATCGGCGTACAGTGGGCCAACAAATACGGTGGCGGCACGCAGTTCGCCGGTCAGACGCCCGGCATCTCGGCGGGGTTTGAAAACGGCATGAGCGACGTGTTCGGCAAGGCCAACGGCCTGATGACCGGCTTCTACAGCGGCAACTGGGGCGTATTGCTGTCCGCCATCGCCAGCAACAACCAAAACAATATCCTGGCGACGCCGAGCATCGTTACGCTGGATAACGCCGAGGCGGAGTTCAGCGTCGGGCAGGATGTGCCGATCCTCACCGGTTCGCAAACCACCAACAGCGATAACGTTTTCAATACCGTGTCGCGCAAGACGGTCGGGATCAAACTCAAGGTCAAACCGCAGATCAACCAGGGCCAGTCCGTGCTGATGCAGATCGAGCAGGAGGTCTCCAGCGTGGCCGACAGCACCGGCGCTACGCCGGATTCGCTGGGGGCGACCTTCAATATCCGCACGGTCAACAACACGGTGCTGGTGGACAGCGGCGAAACCGTGGTGGTGGGGGGACTGTTGGACAAGTCCAACTCGGAGCTGGAGAGCAGCGTGCCGATCCTCGGCAAAATCCCGCTGGTGGGGGCGCTGTTTCGCTCGACTGCCACCAAAGCGAACAAACGTAATCTGATGCTGTTTATCCGCCCGACCATCATTCGCAGCACCGAGGGGTATGCCCGCCAGAGTCAACGCAAGTTAGGCAAGTTCGACGCCGAGCAGCCGGACGATCGTGAACTGAATGACGCGCTGCGCGGCGAGATCGCCGGCGATAAGCAGGCGGCAGACAATCGGGCGTTCCTTGCCGCCGTCGCGCGCATCGAGGCGTTTTATCCGCGGGGAGCCCGCCCGTGAAGCCTCGTGCTGCGGGGCCGCTGCTGCCTTTCGCCTGGGCGCGCCAGCAGGGCGTGCTGGCCGTCGATGGGCAGAACGGCATTCAGATTTATTGCCACCCTGAAACGAGCCACGCCGCCTTGATGGAAGCGTACCGCTGCCTGCCCGGCGAGCCGACGCTGGCCCGGTTGGAAACGGAGGTCTTTGAACAGCGGCTGGTGGCGCACTACCAGCAGGAGAGCGGCCAGGCGCAGAGAATGATCGACGATCTGGGCGGCGAGCTGGATTTCTACGCGCTGGCGGAAGAGCTGCCGCAGCAGCAAGATCTGTTGGACGAACAGGACGATGCGCCGATCATCCGCCTGATCAACGCGTTACTGAGCGAGGCAATCAAAGAGCGCGCCTCCGATATCCATATCGAAACCTACGAAAGCGAGCTGGTGATCCGCTTTCGCATCGACGGCGCACTGCGGCGCATTCTGGCACCGCAGCGCAAGCTGGCGGCGCTGCTGGTGTCGCGCATCAAGGTGATGTCGAAGCTGGATATCGCCGAGAAGCGCGTGCCGCAGGATGGGCGCATGGCGCTGAAGATCGGCGGACGGGCGATCGACGTGCGGGTGTCGGTGATGCCGGCCAGCCACGGCGAGCGGGTGGTCATGCGCCTGTTGGACAAACAGGGCGTGCGGCTCGAACTGCCCAGCCTGGGCATGGCACCGGCGCACCAGCAGGCGTTGCTGCGCCTGATCCGCCAGCCGCACGGCATCATTCTGGTCACCGGGCCGACCGGCTCCGGCAAGAGCACCACGCTCTATACCTTGCTGAGCCAGATCAACGACGAACAGCGCAACATCATGACTATCGAAGATCCCGTTGAGTATGAGCTGGCCGGCATCGCGCAGACGCAGGTGAATCCCAAGGTGGACATGACCTTCGCGCGCGGGCTGCGCGCGCTGCTGCGCCAGGATCCCGATGTGGTGCTGATCGGCGAGATCCGCGACGGCGAAACGGCGCAGATCGCGGTGCAGGCCTCATTGACCGGGCATTTGGTGCTGTCGACCCTGCATACCAACACGGCGATCGGCGCCGTGACCCGGCTGCGGGACATGGGGGTCGAACCGTTCTTGCTTTCGAGTTCGCTCAGCGGCGTGTTGGCGCAGCGCCTGGTGCGCCGGCTGTGCCCGCAGTGCCGTGAGCCTTATGCGTTGCCTGACGCGCAGCGGCGCCTGCTGGGGCTGCCCCCGACGCCGGCGGTAACCTGCTGGCGCCCGCTGGGGTGCGAGGCCTGCGGCGGGCAGGGATATCACGGCCGAATCGGCTTGCACGAACTGTTAGTGCTGGATGAACCGATGCGCAGGGCGATCCACCGCGGTGACGGCGAGCTGGACATCGCGAAACTGGCCGCCGAACGCTATCTGCCGCTGCGCCAGGATGGGATCGCCAAAATGCGCGCCGGAGAGACCAGCCTGGAGGAGGTGCTGCGGGTGACGCGCGAGGGGGACGGCGATGAAATTTGATTATCGCGCCTGCGATCGCGAGGGGCGCGCCCGACGTGGCGTGTTGGAAGCGGATTCCCTGCGTCATGCCCGCGATTGCTTGCGAGAAAAGGGCTGGCAGGTGCTGGCGGTGCACGCGCGCAGGCGATCCGTTTTCGCCGCCATGCTTGGCGGCCGCGGGATGAGCGGCGTGAGCAGCGGCGATCTGGCGCTGCTGACCCGGCAGCTGGCGACGCTGCTGTCTGCCGCGCTGCCGCTGGAAGAAGCGCTGATGGCGGTGACGCGGCAAACCGAGAAGAAAGGTTTGCAGGCGGCGCTGGCTCAGGTGCGGCTGCGCATTCTGGAAGGCTTCCCGCTGGCGCAGGCGCTGGGGCAGCATCCGCGAATTTTTGACCGCCTCTACTGCGCTATGGTGGCGGCCGGTGAGATTTCCGGCCATCTGGCGCCGGTGCTGGAACGGCTGGCCGACTACGTCGAACAGCGCCAGCAGATGAAGAACAAGATTGTGCAGGCGCTGGTGTACCCGATGGTGCTGACGACGGTAGCGATCGGCGTGGTGGCGATCCTGCTGACGGCGGTGGTGCCGAAGGTGATCGAACAGTTTGTGCATATGAAGCAGACCTTGCCGCTCTCGACCCGAATGCTGCTCGGTGCCAGCGACGGGCTGCGCCAATGGGGGGCGGCGGCGCTGATGTTGGCGCTGACGGGTCTTGGCGCCTTCCGCTATCGCCTGCGGGATCCGGCGCGGCGCGTGCGCTGGCATGCGTTCATCCTACGGCTGCCGGTGGTCGGCAAGCTGTCGCTGGCGGTGAATACGGCGCGCTACGCCAAAACGCTGAGCATTTTGAACGCCAGCGCGGTGCCGTTGCTGGAGGCGATGCGCATCAGCGCCGGCGTGTTGGGCAACGACGCCGCCCGTGAACGGCTGCTGGCGGCGATGGAGCGGGTGCGGGAAGGCGAAGGATTATCGCCGTCGCTCGAGGGTACCGCGCTGTTCTCGCCGATGATGCGGCACATGATCATGTCCGGCGAGCGCAGCGGTGAGCTGGACATGATGCTCGAGCGGGCGGCGGCGATGCAGCAGGAGGCTTTCAGCCGGCAAATCACGCTGGCGTTGGGGCTGTTCGAGCCTTTATTGGTGATCGCGATGGCCGGCTCGGTGCTGTTTATCATTTTGGCCATCCTGCAGCCGATATTGCAGCTGAATAATATGGTCGGTTAATTATGCCGTTAATGGAGAGAAAAATGATTAATATCAGCAAAATGCGCAGGTCTCGACAGCGTGGATTCACGCTGCTGGAAATCATGGTGGTGATCGTCATTCTGGGACTGTTGGCCAGCCTGACCATTCCAAGCCTGATGGGAAACAAGGAGAAGGCCGATCGGCAAAAGGCCGCCAGCGATATCGTGGCGCTGGAGAACGCGCTGGATATGTACAAGCTGGATAACGGGCGTTATCCCAGCGCGGAGCAGGGCCTGGCGGCGTTGGTGACCCGGCCGGTGCTGGCGCCAATCCCGAGGAATTATCCCGAAGACGGCTATATTCGCCGGTTGCCGCAAGATCCCTGGGGGCAGGAGTACCGTCTGCGCAACCCGGGGCGCCACGGCAAACTGGACGTGTTCTCTCTGGGCCAGGACGGCGTCGCCGACACCGATGACGACATCGGCAACTGGGTGGCTGACGCTGACGCGCCATGAGGCGCATACGCGGCTTTACGCTGCTGGAGATCATGCTGGTATTGCTGCTGCTGGGCGTGACCAGCGGCCTGGTAATGTTGAGTTTTCCGGCGGATGAGAAGCCGCTGGCGCGGCAGGGCGAACGGCTGAGCCATTGGCTGTATGCCCTCGCCGAGCGGGCCGAACGCGAAGGGGTGAGTTATGGCGTGGCGTTCGCCGGCGGCGGTTGGCGCAGCGTCGTCGCCGAAGAGGCGCGGGAGGAATACGTTTTGCCGGAGGGCATCGCGCTGCGGCTGAGCGTTGAGGGGCAACCCGTCACGCTGGACGACGCTGCGGCGCAGATGCCGCAGGTTTGGTTGTATCCGGGGGGCGAAACCACCGCGTTCAGCGTGGCGTTGTCGCAGGGCAAGTGCCTGTGGCGATTGCAGGCACCCGGTTACTTCGTATTTGACACGACGGATATTCGTTGCGATGACGCGGAAAATTAAACGCCAGCGGGGCATGACGCTGCTGGAGGTGATGGTGGCCTTGATGATCTTCGCCATTGGCTGCCTGGCGCTGATCAACAGTACCGGCGGCCAGGTGCGCAGCCTGAGCGCGATCGAAGCCAAGACCGTCGCGCTGTGGGTGGCGGACAACCAGCTGACGCTGCTGCAGCTCGATCCGCATCCGCCGACGCTGGCCTGGCATTCGGGCACCGCGGTGATGGCCGGTGAAATCTGGCACTGGCGCTATCGTGGGCAGGAGACCAGCGACGCCGGAATGCGGGCGATCGCGATCGAAGTCCGGCGCGATCCGCAGGATCGCAGCGCGCTGGTGGAGATGCTGACCTACAGGGCGCTGCCATGAAACGCGGTTCGCAATGCGGTTTTACGCTGGTCGAAATGCTGCTGGCCATCGCCCTGTTCGCCATGCTGTCGCTCACGGCCCTGGCGGTCTTCAGGGGCGTGCTGAAAAACGATGACATCACCCGGCGCAAATCGACCCAGCTGACCCAGCTGCAACGGGCGCTGGCGATCGTCGAACGCGATGTCACTCATGCGCAGGCGCGGTCGCCGATTGGCGATAAGCGCTTGCCGGCGGCGCCGGAGTTCGCGGCGCTGCAGACGGCGGGTGAGGACGCGGATTTTCAGCTGCTGCTGATCCGAAACGGCTGGCCGAATCCGCAGGCCCGGCTGCCGCGCGCCACGCTGGAGCGGGTGGCGTATCGCTACCGCCAGGGGCGGCTCGAGCGTCTCAGTTACCCGAATTTAAGCAGCCCGCAGGCGGCGGCGCGCAGCGTGTTGCTGCTGCCGGAGGTGACGCGGTTCCGCCTGCGTTTTTACCAGCAGGGCGAATGGCTGACGGCCTGGCGCGCCGGCGGACTGCTGCCGCAGGCGGTGGAGATCGTCGTCGAAACCCCCGCACTGGGAGAGGTGCGGCGCATCGTCGCGTTGCCCGCCGCGAGGCCATCATGAAAAAACAACGCGGTATGGCGCTGTTGATGGTGCTGCTGATGATGTCGCTGATGGCGATCGTGGCGGTCAATATCAACGACAACTGGCAGCGGTCGTTGGCGCGCACCCAGTCTCAACAGGATCGGCTGAGGGCCAAATGGCTGCTGTTGGGTGGGGAGGTCTATGCCCTGCAGCGGTGGCAGCCGGCGGGAGAACAGCGCAAGGCGTGGGGGGCATCAGGGGCGGCGCTCAGTATGCGCACCGAAGAAGGGGAAGTGGAGATACGCCTGCGTCGGGTCGACGTCTGCTTCAACGTGAATGCCCTGATCCGCGCCGCCGGCCCGGCGGATGTTGATGACCGTGAAGGGGCTCCCCCCAATAAGGAGAGGCGGATATTCATGCTGCTACTGAACAACCTGGGGATCGCCGAGGCGCAGGCGGGCGCGATTGCCGATGCGATCGTCGCCCGGGCTTATGGCGAAGGGTATCTGATGGGGGATATCAGTGAACTGCGGGAGCTGGCCGGCATCGACCGCGAGCTTTACCTGCGCCTGGCACCGCAGCTTTGTGCGGCGCCGGATGCCGAACTGCACGTCAACCCGGATGCCGTGAGCGAGGTGCAATTGCCGCTGCTGCGGGCGATGCTGATGAACGCCCTGAGCGATGAACGGCTGCGGGCGCTGCTGGCGGCCCGTCCGCCGCAGGGGTGGCAGACGCTGACGTTTTTGTCGCAGGAAAAAGCGCTGCAGGCGCTGGGTGATGACGATCTCGGTGAACGATTGGTTTTCGACGACAGCCGCTGGATTGTACAGCTGCAGCTAACGTTGAACGACAGGCGTTATCGGCTTGTCAGCGCGTTGCAGCCGGGCTCGTCAGGGGGCATGGTCAGCGGGCGTCAATTTGATGGAGGGGAAGGGTAAACGATGGCGAACACGATCCTGCTTATCGCGCTGGGTGACGATTCGATGGCCGATGTGCGCTGGGGCCGTGTCGGCGAGACGCGTTGCCGTTTCGCCGCCCGCCTCTGTCTGGCCGAGGGAGGCGGCGAGTTGGCGGCCATGGCGCAGGGCAGCCGGGTGGTGGTGCTGGTGCCCAGCCGTCATGTGGCGCTGAGGCATACGACATTCCAGGGCAAAGCCCGGCAGGCGACGCCGCTGGCGCTGGCCTACCCCCATGAGGCCGGGTTGCTGGCCGATGCCGAGCAGATGCACTGGGCGGTGCTGCACAAGGCGCAGCGCGATTTCACCCTCGCCGGTGTCGCGCCGGCGCAGATGCAGGCGTGGGTCGATCGCCTGAGCGCCTGCGGCATTCGTGCCGATAAAATGCTGCCCGACGTGCTGGCACTGCCGCTGCCGGGCCAATGCAGCGCGCTGCATTGGCGCAACCAGTGGTTGATCCGAACGGGAAACGGGCAGGGTATGCAGCTACCCGACGCCTGGCTGGGCGGCACGTCATTGCCGACGCCGGACTGGTGTCGGCACTGCGGCGGGGAGCTTCCGGCAGGCTGGGAAGCGGCGACTCTCGACGAAGATCCGCTCTGGCGGCTGGCTGAAGAGGCCTGGAACAGCACATTCACGCTGTTGCAGGGACGTTTTAAACCGAGGGTATGTCGGCCGCGCCGGCTGCCCGATAAGGCCGCCTGTGCACTGTTGCTGCTCACCGGTTCGCTGTTGGCGGGGGGGCTGCATCACCAGTTGATGGCCCGGCAGAGCGAGAGCCAGATTGCGACGCTCTCTCGGCACCTGCTGCCGGATCAGGCCGCGCCGGCGCTTGCCGAGCAGGCGGCGAACGCGCGGGTGCGGCGTATGCAGGAGGCCCTGGATGCACCGCAGCTGTTCAGGCTGCTGCCCTACGCGGCCGGGGCGCTCGCGTTATGGGCGCCGCCGCAGCTGCAGGCGCTGGCTTTCGATGCCGCCGACGATCGTCTGGTGGTGACGGTGAACCGCAACGATGTGCCGCTGCCGGCGCCGGTTAACGACGGCGGTGTCAGCATGACGTTCAGCGAGGGGAACGCGCCCAACCTGGCGATCCTGACGGTAAGGGGGGAACGATGAAAGCGTGGTGGCGCGGGGTGCTCCGTGATAAGCCGCTACGGCGGGCGGTACTGTTAAGCCTGTTGATGCTGATGGCCTGCGGCTACTGCCTGCATCAGTTTTCACAGGCGCAGAAAAATGCCCGGCGCTTGGCGGCGCTGCAGGAGCAGGCGCACGTCCTGCGGCAACTGCAGGCGCGTTTGCCGCAGGACGCCGCCACGCGCGAGCAACTGCCGGAGCGGCTGCGGCAGAGCGCGCAGGCGTTCCGCATCCCCATTGCCGACCTGACGGAAAGTGAGGCGGATATACGGGTGAAGCTGTCGCCCGTTCCGTTTGAGCATCTGTTGTCGTGGCTGGCCACCCTGCAGCGTGAGCACGGCATCCGCGTGCTGGCACTCGCCGTGGAACGCGCGGAGACGCCGGGCGTCGTGCAGGTCAGCCTGCTGCGGGTGACGACACCGCCGTCGATGTAACCAACGCGAACCCATTATCAGAAATCAGGAAAAATTATGCTATTCGCCATCAACGCGGCGGCGGATGAACACTGGCTGTTATTTAGCGCCGTGTTGAGTCTGTGCGTCGGCAGTTTTATTAACGTGGTCGTTTATCGGCTGCCCATTATGCTTGAGCGCGAAATGGAAACGGCGCAGGCCGAGCGGTTTAATCTCTTTTGGCCGCGTTCATTCTGTCCGTCGTGCACAAAACAATTATCGGCGTTCGATAATATTCCTTTATTAAGTTGGCTGCTGCTGCGTGGCCGCTGTCGTTATTGCCGCCGTCCTATTGCCGCGCGTTATCCGCTGCTGGAATTATTTCTGATGCTGATGGGGATAACGCTGGCCTGGCGTCTTGGCATCGGGATGGACTGGTTTTTCATGCTGGCGTTGGTTGCGTTACTGCTGGCGTTGGCGGCGATCGACAGCGAGCGTCAGCTGCTGCCGGATGGCCTGACGTTGCCACTGCTGTGGGTTGGTTTACTGTGGCATTGCCTGGCGCACCCGGCTTTTTTGCCGGCGGCGGTCATCGGCGCGATGGCGGGCTATCTGACGCTGTGGCTGCTGTATTGGGGATTTCGCTTGGCGACCGGCCGCGAGGGGCTGGGATACGGCGATTTCAAACTGCTGGCGGCGCTCGGTGCCTGGGGCGGCTACGCCGCTTTGCCGTCGATCCTGCTGTTCGCCGCCACCGGCAGCCTGCTGTGGCTGTGGCTGCGCGTGTGGCGCGGCGGCGATGCGGCCCAGCCACTGCCCTTCGGGCCGGGACTGGCGACGGCGGGCGCAGGCGCGGTGGCCTGCCAGTGGCTTGCGCTGCCGATCGGGGGCTAACGCAGCTGGGCTAAAAAAGGCGCCAGCGAGCGATTGAGTCCGCTGCACTTTTCCTGCAGCGGCGTAGCGTCGGCCGCCAACTGCGCGGCGACGTTTTTACCCGCTTCAAGCAGTTGGGCGCGATTGAGCGCCGGGGGCCATCCTTTTTTCTTCGCTTCCTGCAGCGCCGCCGCCGCGAGCTGATCGCCGGCCGGAATATCGGCGCGGTTGCACCTGTCTTTGAGAAACTGACCGGCACCGACCAGCGACGACAGCTGATCGCGTTGGGTTTCGGCGTCAGGGGCCGATTTGGCGGCGTGCTGGCAGCCGGATAACAGCAGGGATACCACGATCGCTGCGGCAATATTTTTCAATGTCACGTTATTTTCTCTGTGATGTTGGCACGGTGTATTTATTTTCTTACGCGGCGCTACGGCATTTTGCGCTTGCCGGATTATTTTAAACGTTTGTCATGCCATTTAATATCATCGCGGTATTAGGTTTTATTATTTTAATGCATTCTAAGTGCCGAGCGCTCAGGGCTTCTACTTATTATTCCTCTCGCGGTATCGCCGCATCTGTTTTGAGTTTCTTCTCACTCAGTTGGAATCCAATAAATTTAACTGGAGTCGTAATGAAATTATCCAAAATTGCCCTGATGATGGCAACGCTCGCTGCCTCTTCGGCCGCTTGGTCGCACGGTTATATCGAAGTTCCCGAGAGCCGCGCCTACAAGTGCAAGCTGGGCAGCAACACCGACTGCGGCCGGGCGCAGTGGGAACCGCAGAGCATTGAGCAGTTCTCCGGCTTCCCTGGCGGCGCTACGCCGCTCGACGGCCAGCTGGCCAGCGGCGGGGTTAATGGCTTTGAACCGCTGGATCGCCAGGGCGTCAACGTCTGGGGGCTAAATACCATGAAGGCTGGCCAGCAAGATTTCACCTGGTATTTTACGGCCAAGCACGATACCCGCAACTGGCGTTATTACATCACCAAGCAAGACTGGGACGTGAACAAGCCGTTGACGCGCGACTCCTTTGAGAAAGAGCCTTTCTGCGTCATTGACGGGCATGGCCAGGCGCCACAAGACCGCGAAGTTCACTCATGCATGGTGCCTGAGAGAACCGGCTATCAGGCGATTTACGGCGTGTGGGAAATCAGTAACACAAAAAACAGTTTCTATCAGGTGGTTGACGTCAACTTCGAGGACGACGGCGTCGTATCCGAATGGCGCAAGCAGTTGCAAGGTACCCTCACCGGTAAAAACCTGCAGGTTGGCGACAAAGCGATCGCTCGCTTCTTCGACGTAAACGGCGAAGTGCTGGCGATGAAAACCGAGCTGGCGATCGACAGCGAGGCGCTGACCGACAAAAACCGCTGGAGCCACGCACTGGCCAGCAAGATCAACGCCGAACAGAAAGCGGTGCGCGCCGGGGTGAAAGACGGCAAAGGCAACGTCAACCCGGTATTCGGCAATAACGCGGTCTTTGCCAAACAGGGCAGCACGCTGAAGAGCGTGGTGATCTCCTATGAGGAAGACACGCCGGCCATCACCGAAGAGATCCGCATCGGCAATCTGTCCAGCACCAAGATCAAGGACGGTAAAGCCCAGCTGACCTTCAATGCCGAGGTCAAAGGCAAGCTGACGGTTGAAGCGCGCGTTTACGATCACGGCCAGACGGAGAAAGGCTATGTGAAAGAGACGCTGGAAGACGCCAGCCAGCCGCTGACCATCGTGCTGACCAACGTCAGCGAAGGCCACCACATGCTGAAAGTGATCGCCAGCAACGACAACGGGCAGAGCATTCAGCCTGATATCGAAAACTTCAACTTGGAAGCAGACTCCACCGGCGGTGGCGGCAATGGCGACTATAACTTCGTCTTCCCGAACGAGCTGAGTAAATACACCGCCGGCACCACAGTGCTGCAGCCGAAGGACGGCAAGGTGTATCAGTGCAAACCTTTCCCTTACAGCGGGTACTGCATGCAGTGGACCAGCAGCGCGACTCATTATGAGCCGGGCGTGGGATCCAACTGGCAGGATGCCTGGATCGTGAAAAAGTAAGCGTAAATCGGATAGCCAAGCGGCCAGCGATGGCCGCTTTTCAAGGAGTTGTATGTCACACGAACCTGCCCGTTACGATCTTTTCAGTCGGTTACTGCATTGGGGCATTGCCGCGGTCATGATCTACGTGATGATCGTTGGTTATTCGCTGCATTTTATGACGGATGCGCGCATCTTCGCTTTTTTCTCCGTGACCAATATGTCGTTGGCCTTGGTGCTGACACCGCTGATGGCGGCGCGCTTTATCTGGCGCTTTTTCCGGCCGAAGGTGCCCTATGGCGATATGTTGCAAGGGCACGAGAAGGGATTGGTGCATTTGCTGCACGAAATATTCTACCTGCTGATTTTCGTGGTGTTGCTCAGCGGATTCCTCATGCTGGAACACGGCTTCGCCGTATTCGGCGTGGTTGACTTCCCACGCCCGATCGCGAATCTTGAGGTCAACCGTTTCTTTTTTGCCGTGCACCGTTATTCATGCATCGCACTCTCGGCCATGATCGTACTGCACATAGCGGCGGTGATTAAACACCACTGCTTCGCCCGGCAGGCGATTTTGCGCCGCATGCTCTGATTTTTGCGGGGCGATCACGCCGCCCGGCGAGGCAGTGCGGCGGCGCTGGTCGTTCGGCTTTTATTGGCACATGACCGCTGCGCCGTTCAGCGTATAAACGCGGTGGCGCAAGCGTCATAACGCGTTATACCCCGGGCACGAACAGAGAATTGTTGCTGTTTATTATTAACCACAAAAACGAACGTAATTAACATTTCGTTGTCAATAGGAAAAATACGTATTCAGTGTGAACATTGAAGCCGATAAAATCATCGGCTCAACGCGTTGGGGGCTGATTATCGGACATATTTCCAAACGGAGGTGGGAATTTTGTCATACAGCTTGTTCATGGTGAGCTCCGCCAGACGGTGATCGGCGGCTGAGTAAAACAGCTCCAGTTCATCATCGGAAAGCTCGTACTTATTTTTCTCAATAACACGTTCGAGAGTATCAATCGTGGTGCATTTACGTAAACGCATCAGATAGTCGGTTTTAGTCATGGTGGCCTTTTAGTTTAATAACCATAAATAGCTCGGGAATAATTATCCCCTAAGTTTTCATTGTCGTACAGATGTCCTCTCCTGAGAACATTCTGAATAATCTCGCCTTGGTTTTTTGCCAGCGGCGCAGGTCGGAATCATTGATACCGTAGCTGCTGAACAGCGTATAGGTATCGTCGAGATATTCTTCGACTAACTCCGACAGGTCGGATTCGTCCATGTATTTAATTTTATAACTCATCACAAACGAAGCGATATGTTCGATCAACTCATTAAGCTGCAGGTTGACGGCGGAGGTCGGATCGTTAACCCACCCGTGGTGGCTGTCCCCCAGGGTTGCGATACCTTCATCATACAAATTTTCGCACAAGAATTTGAGCTGAGCAATGTCGTGTCGCTTAGGCGAATACTCATCCATATCATCCCCTCCGTAAGTCTTAATTGCGGTGTGATAACACTAAGTGAGTAAGCTGATTTACATCATGAACGGAGGCAGCTTAACGGTGGTTAAATAAACTTCCCGTAAAATGAATATAAATCATTTTTTCGCGTTTGGCCTGCAGTTATTACGTAAACTTACAATTCATCCGCAGTTGATGGACGTGAGTTATCAATGATGTCGAAGATTAAACCCTGCGCCGTCACTCGAAAGCGGACGCTGTCGTTGAGGGTATCTTCGCTGTTGATATCCAGGCAGGCATTAAAAATGCCCCACTTATAGCGATAACGCATTGAATAACCGCCGTCACTTTGCGGCACTATATCAAGTATTTCTAATGAATCTTCAGCGTAACGTGCGCTCTCGGAATAAAAGCTGAGTCCGCTGGTCAGCGCCGGCACTAACTCGGCAATATTGTCATTAATCACTTTCTTTAATTTTTTAACAGAAAGTGCGTTGACTTCCAGGTCACAGGCAAGGGTAACAAGCATTCATCTCGGCCAACAACAATGTTCTCCGCTTATCTTACTCCTTTTCCGCTCTCGTCGGTAAGATTTTCGATTTACCGCTGTTTTTTACCTTAAGCCAACATTTCCGCCTAACGGGGGAAGCCTGTGTGTCGAGGGGCTGTTACGTTCCGTTGCATTAATTGGTACGGCAGAGCTTGAGGCGAGGTTATGAGTGTGATGTTATATTGTAACTATTAATCCGCTACGTTGGTCACGACATTGACTCCCTCTTCGCTACATGACGCTGCGTCGTCGCTGAACTCGTTGTTTACCACCTCCGCCGCCGTGCGCTGTGCGGGTGCCGTTGTGCTGCTGGCGCTGCTGTGGCTTGGCATCTTTTGGGCGGTGCTGCTGCCATGATCACGTTACGCCAACTGGCGATAGGCTATGGCACCACGCCGCTTTTCCCGCCGCTGAGCGGGCAGTTTACCGCCGGATCGTTAACCGCAGTGGTGGGCGTCAACGGGGCAGGGAAGTCGACGCTGCTGAAAACCCTCGCCGGTTTGTTGTCGCCGCTGGGCGGTAGCCTGAATTTTAGCGGTGGAAGGCCGCCGCGCAGGGCTTATTTGCCGCAGCAGGCGGAGCTGGATCGGCAGTTCCCGATCGCCGTGAGCGATCTGGTGGCGATGGGCTGTTGGCCGCGAAGCGGCATGTTCGGCGGCATGAACAAGCGTGCGGCGAGCCAGGTCAATGAGGCGTTGGCGAGCGTCGGCATGAGCGCGCTGGCGCGCAGCCCGGTAGGTGAGCTGTCCGGCGGCCAACTGCAGCGGGTGCTGTTTGCGCGCCTGCTGGTTCAACAGGCACCGCTGATCCTGCTGGATGAGCCCTTCACCGGCATCGACAGCGCCACCACACAGATCCTGCTGCAGGCGATTGCGCAACTGCATTGGCAGGGGAGGACGGTGATCGCCGTCCTGCACGATATGTCGATGGTCGCCGAGCATTTTCCACAGGCGCTGTTGCTGACCCCGCAGGCGTGTCACTGGGGCGCAGCCGAGCGGGTGCTGGAACAGATGCCGAGGTATCACGCCGCCGAACGGCAGCCGGATCTGCGGGCGGTGGCGCCATGATGCTGTGGCATGGGCTTATCGATCCTTTCCTCTCTTTCGGTTTTATGCGCCGGGCGCTGATGGCATGCCTGGCGCTGTCTCTCAGCGCTGCCCCATTGGGCGTGTTTTTGCTGCTGCGCCGCATGAGTCTGGTGGGGGATGCGTTGTCCCACGCGGTGTTGCCCGGCGCGGCGATCGGCTACCTGATCTCCGGCATGTCGTTGGTGGCGATGGGCGTGGGCGGCTTTATCGCCGGTCTGGCGGTGGCGATGCTGTCCGGCCTGGTGAGCCGCCGCACGCCGCTGAAAGAAGATGCCAGCTTCGCCGGGTTCTATCTGGGGTCGCTGGCGCTGGGGGTCACGCTGGTCTCGCTGCGCGGTTCCAGCGTGGATCTGCTGCACGTGCTGTTCGGTTCGATTCTGGCGGTGGATGCACAGGCGATGCTGATGGTCGGTGCGATCGCCTCGGTTTCGCTGCTGGCGCTGGCGGCGCTGTACCGCGCGCTGGTGATCGAATCGTTTGACGTCACATTCCTGCGCGTCAATGCGCCGCGCCGGTTGGCGTTGATCCACGGCCTGTTTTTGGCGCTGGTGGTGGTCAATCTGGTGGCGGGATTCCAGATCCTCGGCACCCTGATGTCGGTGGGGCTGATGATGTTGCCCGCCGCCAGCGCGCGCTTCTGGGCGCGCAATCTGCCGCAGACCCTGGCGGTGGCGATGGGCATCGGCGCGCTTTCCAGCCTGATTGGCCTGGTGTGGTCCTATTACGCTTCGCTGCCCGCCGGCCCGGCGATCGTGCTCAGCGCCAGCGTCATCTTTTTCGTCTCGATCCTGTTTGGAACGCGCGGCGGTATTTACGCCTTCGCGCGCCGTTGAGAAGTGCCATTTGCAAGGAGAAAGTATGAAACGTTTACCTATATCGCTGGCGGTTGCTGCTCTGCTGGCCAGCCCATGGGCGATGGCGAAGACCGTCGACGCCGTCGCCAGCTTTTCCATTCTGGGCGATATCGTCAAGCAGGTGGGGGGCGAGCACGTCAAGGTCAGCACGCTGGTGGGGCCGGACGGCGATCCGCATAGCTTCGAGCCTTCGCCGCAGGACGGCAAAAAGCTGGCTCAGGCCGACGTGGTGTTCGTCAGCGGCCTGGGGCTGGAAGGGTGGATTGATCGCCTGGTCGGCGCTTCGGGTTATAAAGGGCAGGTGATCACCGCTTCACAGGGCATCAGCACCCGCCAGATGGAAGAGGACGGTAAACCGATTACCGATCCCCACGCCTGGAACAGCATGAAAAACGGCGTGCAGTACGCCACCAACGTGATGAACGCCCTGATCGCCGCCGATCCCGAGGATGCCAACTATTTCCGCCAGCGCGGGGCCGAATACATTCAGCAACTGCAAAAGCTGGATCTGTGGGCCAAAACCCGGTTCGCCGCCGTGCCGCCACAGAAACGTAAGGTGCTGACCAGCCACGATGCGTTTGGCTACTTTGGGCAAGAGTATGGCGTTACCTTCCTCGCGCCGGTCGGATTTTCCACCGAGGCGGAAGCCAGCGCCAGCGATGTGGCGAGCCTGATCAAGCAGATCAAACAAGAGAAGGTTAACGCTTACTTTATCGAAAATCAGACCGATCCGCGGCTGGTGAAACAGATTGCCGCCGCCACCGGCGCCAGAGCGGGGGGGGAGCTGTATCCTGAGGCGCTCTCCCGTGCGGGCGGCCCGGCGGCCACCTATGAGCAGGCGTTCAAACACAATGTCGACGCGCTGCTGAGCAGCATGAAGTAACCTTCTGTCCTCCGCCCGCCGGCGGGGGACGGCTTGCAGATACTTTCTCGCCATAAAAAAATCTATGGTCACCCCCGTTTTTGCAACACCGATTTTGATTTATGATGGGCTTGCTTAAATCTATACGGCGTCTGATGGGTAACACTGCGTTACCCGCGCCACGATGAAGTCCGCACCTGCTGAACCTGAAAAGGTTCTCGGCTTCAAAGAGCCATTTTTTATGTCAGGTTCATCAGCAGGTCGCTGTGCCGTTCATGTCATCATAATCAGTCGTCGCAAAACCAGATCGTAACTGGGTATCCAAAGCGCTGACAGCTCTAACTGCCAGCGCTTTTTATTGGCTAAACACGGTCCGATTCGCCGTGATCGCCCAAGCTATCCTGGCCAGTTTATTGGCCAGTCCACAGGCCACCACGTTCGAGTGATGCCGCGTCAACTGAACCTTCACCCACTCAGCCAGACGCCCTGGGTTATGTTCCATCTGCTGCATAAAGGACCGGGCACATTGCACCAGCAGACGCCGCAAATTTTTATCTCCCCGCTTGCTGATGCCCATCAACGTGTTTTTCCCGCCGGTGCTGTATTGCCGCGGCACCAGCCCCGTCGAGGCCGCGAAGTCCCGGCTGCCGGCATAGTTTTTCCCATCGCCCAACTTCGTGGCTAACAGGCTGGCGGTTATCATGCCGACGCCGGGAATGCTCAGCAGGCGCTGCGCGGTGTCGTCATTCGCCATATGCGTTTTTAACTCTTGTTCGAGTCCCTCAATCTGTTCGCTGAGATAGACGTAATGTTGACGGAGCTGCAGCAGCAGCCGGGTTAAATACGGCGGCAACGGATGCTCTTCAAGCACGGCGGCCAGGCGTCGGATAACGGCTATACCACGTGGCATACTGATACCAAACTCCAGCAGAAAGGCGTGCATCTGGTTGGTGGTTTTGACCCGCTCCCTGACGAGCGCATCCCGGACACGATGCAGCGCCGCCATTGCCTGCTGGTCTTCGGTTCTCGGCGTCACGAAGCGCATGGAAGGGCGTGAGGCGGCTTCGCAGATGGCTTCAGCGTCAATGAAGTCGTTTTTGTTGCTTTTGACGAATGGCCGAACAAACTGGGGTGAGATGAGCTTGACCTGATGGCCGAGCTGCGAGATATGGCGCGCCATGAAGTGAGCGCCGGCGCAGGACTCCATGACAACGGTAGCCGCGCTGCAGGTGGAAAGAAAAGCGGTGAGCTGAGTACGGGAAAACTTCTTGCGCAACAAGGCATGCCCGTTTTTATCCTGAGCGTGGACATGAAAAGTATGCTTGCCGAGGTCGATGCCGATGAGCGTGATATTTTGCATGATGATCCCCTCCGGAAAGAAAAACACCCTGCCAGCGTACCGCTCACAGGGTGGGGGTGACCATCTCATTAGGTTCATCGCGTCTTAGCGTGAACCAATAGAAAACGGCAGTCAGAACGTTTAGGTTTGTATTCGCCAAAACACACCCTAAACCTTCAAAACTGCCGTCACTATGAATGCTAACCTTTGCTCCCTGT
>NZ_JAMYWQ010000039.1 GCF_024160145.1 Serratia nevei | reverse complement strand
TCGCGAGTGCCAGACACCGGTTGAATACCAGCGTGCTGGAAGGGATGAACAATAAGATAAAGGTGATGAAGCGGATGGCTTATGGATACCGGGATAACGCTTACTTCTTCCTGAAAATCAAAGCAGCGTTCCCCGGTAAAACGCGATGAACCAAAAAAAAGCGCGGCCTCAGGCCGCGCTTTGTCGTTTTGCGCCAACGGCGAATTATTTCTTCTTCGGCGCGCGCGGTGGGCGGCCGACGGTGGCCTGATACACCTTGAAGCGGCCGTTCTGCGCCAGCACTTCGTGGCTGCCGAAGGTGGCGTCCAGAATGTCCGGGTACGGCAGGAAGGCGTTGGCGACGATGCGCAGCTGGCCGCCGATCGGCAGGTGTTTCACCGCGCCGCGGATCAGGGTTTCGGCGGCGGTCAGGCTGGTCTGCAGCCCGTCGTGGAACGGCGGGTTGGAGATGATCATGTCGAAACGGCCGGTGATGTCGGAGTAAACGTTGCTGACGATCACGTCGCCTTCGATGCCGTTGGCGGCCAGCGTTGCGCGGCTGGATTCCACCGCGGCGGCGTTGACGTCGCTGAGGGTCAGTTTCACCTTCGGCGACAGCTTGGCCATCACCGAGGCCATCACGCCGGCGCCGCAGCCGATGTCCAGCACCTTGCCTTTCATGTGTTTTTCCAGCGTCGACAGCAGCAGCGAGCTGCCGACGTCCAGGCCGTCGCGGCTGAACACGCCCGGCAGCGTTTTCACTTCCAGATCGTGCAGCTGATAGCTGTCCCACCAGTCGTTCAGGTCGAACTCGGTCTGCGCGTCCAGGCGGCCGTGATACAGGCCGCAGCGGCGCGCGCTGTCGATTTTCACCAGCGCCACGTGGCCTTCCAGCGTTGGCTCGGCGCTGCGCACGCCGCTGCGGTTTTCACCGACCACGAACACGTCTACGCCCACCGGCAGCAGCGCCAGGATGTTGCACAGCTGGAATTGCGCTTCCTGCTTGCTCTTCGGCCAGTAGTAAACCAGCGTGTCGCAGTCGGCGACGAAAGCGGGATCGACGGTCAACCCGAACTGCACGTTATCGCCCATCGTCCGGTTCAGTAACTGCCAGTGATGGTATTGCTGAGTGTGGACGCGCACGTCCGCGGCCTCGAATTGGGCCGGCAGGCTGTCCTGCAGGTCGCCGGCAAACAGCACGCGGCGTTCGATAAATTCATCACTGTGGCGCAGCATGACTTCACTGGCGGGGGTTAATGCAGACATCAGATATTGGCTCCTGGAAATGAGACCGGGGATTATAGAGCTTTGTGGCGATATGTTCGACGGGTTTGTTGGCGCGGGCTGCGCGGGTTTGTTAGCATAGCGCGGCGCATGGCAGGCATGGCGCACCACAACGGGTAGGAATCGGCATGGCATCAAAACGCGACTGGCTGTTACAACAACTGGGGATTACGCAGTGGACATTGCGCCGCCCGGGCGTGTTGCAGGGCGAAGTGGCGGTCAGCTTGCCACCCGAGGCGCGCCTGCTGGTGGTGGCGCAGACGCTGCCCGCGCCCGACGATCCGCTGTTTTGCGACGTGCTGCGCAGCCTGGGGCTGACACCGGCGCAAACCTGCAGCCTGACGCCGGAGCAGGTGGCGATGCTGCCTGAAGAGACCGCATGCAACAGTTGGCGGCTGGGCGTGGCGGAACCGCTCGCGGTCGCCGGCGCGCAGCTACACAGCCCGGCCCTGGCCGAGCTTTCCCAAGACGCGGGGGCCAAACGCGCCCTCTGGCAGCAGATTTGTCATCATGAACACGATTTCTACCCTGACGGCGGCCGACCTGGCCACGGCCTACAAGATTGAGCAAGCCAGCCACGCTTTTCCCTGGACGGAAACCACCTTCGCCGGTAATCAGGGCGATCGCTACCTTAACCTGAAGCTAAGCGCCGACGGGGAGATGGCGGGGTTCGCCATCACCCAGATCGTGCTGGACGAAGCCACGCTGTTCAACATCGCCATTCATCCGCAGTGGCAGCGCCGGGGTTTTGGCCGCCTGCTGCTCAGTGCGTTGATCGAACAGCTGGAGAGCCGTGGCGTGGTGACGCTGTGGCTGGAGGTGCGCGCCTCCAACCAGGCGGCGATCGCACTGTATGAAGATCTCGGTTTCAACGAGGTCACCGTGCGCCGCAATTATTACCCGAGCGCCCACGGCCGCGAAGACGCGATCGTGATGGCACTGCCGCTGGCGTAATCCGCCCGGCCGGTAAAAGCATTGATTGTCACCGGTTGGCAAATCGGCGAAAATGCCCGGCTGTTATCTTTTATTCACCGCTTTGCCCGGCGCCGCGATCGGCGCGTTCTGATGATGTCGCAGGGCGGACTAACCGTAGAACCTGAAAACCATGTCTCCTAGTGAATTTGCCCGCGAAGTCTCCAAAAGAAGAACTTTCGCCATCATCTCGCACCCCGATGCCGGTAAAACCACCATTACCGAAAAAGTGCTGCTGTTCGGACAGGCGATCCAGACCGCCGGTACGGTAAAAGGCCGTGGCTCCAGCCAGCACGCCAAATCCGACTGGATGGAAATGGAAAAGCAGCGTGGGATCTCGATCACCACCTCCGTGATGCAGTTCCCGTACCGCGACAGCCTGGTTAACCTGCTGGATACCCCGGGACACGAAGACTTCTCCGAAGATACTTACCGTACCCTGACCGCCGTCGACTGCTGTCTGATGGTGATCGACGCCGCCAAGGGCGTTGAGGATCGTACCCGTAAGCTGATGGAAGTCACCCGTCTGCGCGACACGCCGATCCTGACCTTCATGAACAAACTGGACCGCGACATCCGCGATCCGATGGAGGTGATGGATGAAGTCGAGCGTGAACTGAAGATCGCCTGCTCGCCCATCACCTGGCCGATCGGCTGCGGCAAGCTGTTCAAGGGTGTTTACCACCTGTACAAGGATGAAACCTATCTGTACCAGACCGGTAAAGGCCACACCATCCAGGAAGTGCGCATCGTCAAAGGCCTGAACAATCCGGAGCTGGATACGGCGGTGGGTGAAGATCTGGCGGCGCAGCTGCGCGATGAGCTGGAGCTGGTGCAGGGGGCTTCCCACGAGTTCGATCAGGAGGCTTTCCTGAGCGGCGAGCTGACCCCGGTGTTCTTCGGTACCGCACTCGGTAACTTCGGCGTGGATCACATGCTGGACGGTCTGGTGGCCTGGGCGCCGGCGCCGATGCCGCGCAAAACCGACACCCGCGAAGTGACGGCGGCGGAAGAGAAATTCACCGGCTTCGTTTTCAAGATCCAGGCCAACATGGATCCGAAACACCGCGACCGCGTGGCCTTCATGCGCGTGGTTTCCGGCCGCTACGAGAAGGGCATGAAGCTGCGCCAGGTGCGCACCGGCAAAGACGTGGTGATCTCCGACGCGCTGACCTTTATGGCCGGCGACCGTTCGCACGTGGAAGAAGCCTACCCGGGCGACATCATCGGCCTGCACAACCACGGCACCATTCAGATCGGCGATACCTTCACCCAGGGTGAAGACATGAAGTTCACCGGTATTCCGAACTTCGCGCCGGAGCTGTTCCGCCGCATTCGCCTGCGCGATCCGCTGAAGCAGAAACAGCTGCTGAAGGGGCTGGTGCAGCTGTCCGAAGAGGGCGCGGTACAGGTGTTCCGTCCGATCGCCAACAACGATCTGATCGTCGGTGCGGTCGGTGTGCTGCAGTTCGACGTGGTGGTGGCGCGTTTGAAGAGCGAGTACAACGTGGAAGCGCTGTACGAATCGGTCAACGTGTCGACGGCGCGCTGGGTCGAGTGCGACGACGTGAAGAAGTTCGAAGAGTTCAAGCGCAAGAACGAGATCAACCTGGCGCTGGACGGTGGGGACAATCTGTCCTACATCGCGCCGACCATGGTGAACCTCAACCTGACGCAGGAACGTTATCCTGACGTGACCTTCCGCAAAACCCGCGAACACTGATCGCTCGGCAGGGCGCCCAGTGCGCCCTGCACGCTTCTCCTATCCTCACTGCACTAATTAATAAATCTTCCTCATATTTTATCCTGCGAACCGCTATCGCCAGGCGATGTTCGTTAGCCCTGCGTTTTCCGTCTGATGGTCTATCTTTAACGAGATGTCCGCCCATCGCTTGAGAGTAAATCACTGTAATACGTTGCTTGTTTGGTGAGTTATTCTGATGTGTTGCCGATAGGAGACAGTCAGTGTCTTTAAATATCAATGAGATAGCTTTGTTTCAGTTTTGTGTAACTTAGCCTGTCGCCAATAGACGACGGTTTTTTGGCTAAAAGTTCGACTTCTGAATTTTTTTCTTTGATTTTTAAGGTGTTTTTTGAGTTGGCACGGCCGTTGCTATACTCCTGTCGTGAACGCTTAATCGTATAGCGATGATGAAGTATTTACCGAGAAGGCCGCGTGAAGGTGGCCGCAGGGTTCCGGCGCTCTGGCGCTGAGGGCCCCCAACAAAAGGAAGAGATCGATGAAAAAGACCAAATTTGCACGCTCGCTGATGGCTGTCGTATTGGGTTCTGTTTTGGTAAGCGGCAGTGCGCTGGCCGAAGACAGTCTGCTCAACAAGGCGTCTAACGCCGCGGACAGTGCCGGTGCCAAAATCGATAGCTCCATGAAAAAAGTTGACGGTTACATGGATGACAGCGCGATAACGGCTAAAGTTAAAAGTGCGTTGGTGGAAGATAAGACCATCAAAAGTTCTGACATTTCGGTGAAAACCGAAAAAGGCACCGTGACCCTGAGCGGGTTCGTCGGCAGCCAGGCGCAGGCGGAGCATGCGGTCGCGCTCGCCGGTAAGGTAGAAGGCGTCAAGACCGTCAGCGACAAGCTGCATGTGAAAGATGAATCCACTCAGTCGCTCAAATCGTATGCCGGCGATACCGCCACCACCAGCGAGCTGAAAGCCAAGCTGTTGGCCGATGACATCGTGCCGTCGCGCAATGTGAAAGTGGAAACCACCGATGGCGTGGTACAGCTTTCCGGTGAGGTGAAAACGCAGGCGCAGTCTGAGCGTGCGGAAAGCATCGCCAAGGCCATCGACGGCGTGAAAAGCGTGAAAAACGACCTGGTGATCAAGCAGTAATTCCGCCAGGTGCCCGTAACCAGCAACAACAAGCCGCATCTGCCGGGCCGTGAAGATGGCCCGGCATGTACCACCAAAAAAAGAAACTGATTTGCCGTTGGTCTCCCGTTGTCGGGGCGCTAGGCGGCAGCGAATTTTTTCACAATGGTAAGGAGAAGCTTATGTTTCGTTGGGGCATTATCTTTTTAGTCATCGCGCTTATCGCTGCGGCGCTGGGGTTCGGTTCGCTGGCGGGCACCGCTGCATGGGCCGCCAAAGTGGTGTTCGTCGTCGGTATCATCCTGTTCCTGGTCAGCCTGTTCACCGGCCGCCGGCGCCCTTAGCCGGCCGGCATTTTCCCGCAAACTGTAACAAAGCTTAACTCCTTTTCTCACGTCGGGGAGGGCCGGCCATGAACAGCGACATCATCGTCGGGCGCTGGAAACAGCTGAAAGGCCAGGTATGGCAGGCGTGGGCAGCAGGGGGCGGCAGCGATGGCGCCTGGCTGGCCGGCAGCAACGATTTCCTCGCCGGCGTACTGCAAGAGGATTACGGAAGAGCGCGAGACGCGGTATCCTCGGAAAAAACGTCTCACTGAGGATGCCAAGTTGGGATACAGAATACCCATCACGCTCGGTAATATAGAACCGCTGGCCTCTAAACCCTTTCGGCCAGGCAAGATGGCGCTGGTCTGCGAAGGCGGCGGCCAGCGCGGCATTTTCACCGCCGGCGTACTGGACGAGTTTCAGCGCGCAGGCTTTAACCCTTTCGATCTGCTGATCGGCACGTCGGCCGGCGCCCAGAATCTGTCCGCCTATATCTGCGGGCAGGTGGGCTACGCGCGTCGGGTGATCACCCGTTACACCACCTCGGCCCAGTTCTTCAATCCGCTGCGCTTCGTGCGCGGCGGGCATCTGATCGATCTCGATTGGCTGGTCGATACGGCGGCGGCGCAGATGCCGCTGGCGATGGACGTGGCGGAACAGCACTTTACCGACGGGCGTGAATTCCTGCTGTGCGCCTGCCGCAGCGATGATTTCGAGCCGACCTATCTGCCGGCGCAGCGCGAACGCTGGCTGCCGGCCATCAAGGCATCCAGCGCCATTCCCGGTTTTTATCGCCAGGGCGTGGAGTTGGACGGCGTCAGTTATCAGGACGGCGGCATCAGCGATGCGATCCCGGTGGAAGAGGCCTATCGTCGCGGCGCCGACACCATCGTGGTGATCCGCACCGTGCCTTCGCAGATGTACTATACCCCGCAGTGGATGAAACGCATGGAGCACTGGCTGAGCGACAGTAGCCTGCAGCAGATGGTGCGCATCCTGCAGCATCATGAGCAAAGCTATCACCGCATCCAGCGCTTTATCGAAAAGCCGCCGGGCAAGCTGCGCATCTTCGAGATATTCCCGCCGAAGCCGCTGGCCAGCAATGCGCTGGGCAGCCGGTTGGGTTCGCTCAATCAGGATTATCACCTGGGGCGCCGCTGCGGACGCTACTTCCTGGCCACCGTCGGGCAGTGGATGGCGCAGCAGGAACCGGACGGCATGAAGGTCAAAAAAACGCTGTCGCGTCGCCTGATCCAGCCGGAAAACGTCAGAATGCCTTCGCCGATCGTGACCGACATCGCCATGCCGCACGATTTGAGCGCGCAGCCGGAGGCCGCGGTAGCGGCGCCGAAGATCATTCTGCCGAGCGATCTGCCGCCGGGTGAAGGGGGCGCGCTGTGAGTTACGCCTTTACCGATACCCACTGCCATTTCGATTTTCCGCCCTTTACCGGGCATGAGGCTGAGAGCCTGACGCGGGCGGCCAGCGCCGGCGTGCAGCGCATCATCGTCCCGACGGTCACCGCCGATCGCTTTGCCCGGGTGTTGCGGCTGGCGCAGGATCACGCGCCGCTGTTCGCCGCGCTGGGGTTGCACCCGCTGTATATCGCGCAGCATCATGAGCCGCAGCTGGAACAGCTGGCAACGCTGCTGGCCGAACGGCCGCGCAAGCTGGTGGCGGTGGGGGAGATCGGGCTCGATCTGTACATGGACAACCCACAGTTCGAGCGCCAGCAAAGCGTGCTGCTGGCTCAGCTGAGGCTGGCGAAACAGCATGACCTGCCGGTGATCCTCCATTCGCGCCGCACCCACGATCAGCTGGCCGCGGCACTGCGGCGCGTGCAGCTGCCGCGCTGCGGCGTGGTGCACGGCTTCGCCGGCAGCCTGTCGCAGGCGCAGGCCTTTATCCGCCTCGGCTATTACATCGGCGTGGGCGGCACCATCACTTATGAGCGGGCGCAGAAAACGCGCGGCGTGATGGCGCAGCTGCCACTCGAGGCGCTGTTGCTGGAGACCGATGCGCCGGACATGCCGCTGGCCGGCTATCAGGGGCAGCCGAATCGCCCCGAACGCGCCGCCGAGGTGTTCCGCACGCTGTGCGAGCTGCGGCCGGAACCGGAAGACGAGATCGCCGCCCATCTGCAGCGCAATACTCAAGCGCTGTTTGCCATGCCAAATTGATGCAGTCATAACGTGACTTGCATCACGTTATAAGATTTTCATTTGCGTCTTGTTGTATGCATTTGTGACATAAATCGGTGCGAGGGTGACCTCGCCCAGTATAATCCCCCCCGAAACACTCCAATAGCAGACCTCTCTTCATGAGCAGGGATGTACTTTATTTTTTGCAACAGGGAAACTTTGCATGCAACTCATCATGAGTCTGGTCGGTATGGCGGTGCTGATCGCCATTGCGGTGCTGCTCTCCAGCAACCGCCGGGCGATTAAACTGCGCACCGTCGTGTGGGCGTTCATCATCCAGATCGGCATCGGCGCGCTGGTGCTCTACGTGCCGCTGGGCCGCAGCATCCTCGGCAGTATGTCTAACGGCGTGGCAAACGTTATCGCCTACGGCAATCAGGGCATTTCGTTCATTTTCGGTGGGCTGGTGTCCGACAAGATGTTCGAGGTGTTCGGCGGCGGCGGCTTCGTATTCGCGCTGCGCGTGCTGCCGGTGATCGTGTTCTTCTCCTCGCTGATTGCGGTGCTGTACTACCTCGGCATCATGCAGTTGGTGATCCGCGTGCTGGGCGGCGGCCTGCACAAGCTGCTGGGCACCTCGCGCACCGAATCGCTGTCGGCGACCGCCAACATTTTCGTTGGCCAGACCGAAGCGCCGCTGGTGGTGCGCCCGTATATCGCCACCATGAGCCAGTCAGAACTGTTCGCCGTGATGTGCGGCGGCCTGGCCTCGGTGGCCGGTTCGGTGCTGGCGGGCTACGCGCAGATGGGCGTGCCGCTGGAATACCTGATCGCCGCGTCCTTCATGGCCGCGCCGGGCGGGCTGCTGTTCGCCAAGCTGATGGTGCCGGAAACCGAGCAGACCCACGATAAAGACGATGCGATGAAGCTGATCGCCGAAGAGGATCGCCCGGCCAACGTGATCGACGCGGCGGCTTCCGGCGCGGCTTCCGGCATGCAGCTGGCGCTGAACGTCGGCGCGATGCTGCTGGCGTTTATCGCGCTGATCGCCTTGCTTAACGGCATTCTCGGCGGCATCGGCGGCTGGTTCGATTATCCGCAGCTGTCGCTTGAACTGATCCTTGGCTGGGTGTTCTCGCCGATCGCCTTCCTGATCGGCGTGCCGTGGAGCGAAGCGATGACTGCCGGTTCGTTCATCGGCCAGAAGGTCATCGTCAACGAGTTTGTCGCCTACATGAACTTCGGCGCCTATCTGCGCCCGGACGACGTGGTGGCGGCGGAAGGCCTGCAGGTGCTGTCGGCCCACACCAAGGCGATCATCTCCTTTGCGCTGTGCGGCTTTGCCAACCTCTCCTCGGTGGCGATCCTGCTGGGCGGTTTGGGCAGCATGGCGCCCAACCGTCGCCATGACATCGCGCGCTTCGGTCTGAAAGCCGTGGCGGCGGGCACGCTGTCCAACCTGATGAGCGCCACCATCGCCGGCTTCTTCCTGGCGCTGTAAGCCATCACGGGGCCCGCGACGGCGCGACCGATCGCGGGACTCCGCCTATACTCTAAGCAACGCGGGGGCTTGCCGTACCCGCGATCTTCAGCCGCTTCTTTAGCGAATTTGTGAACGATATCGCGTTATTTTGTGATGCTCTTCACATATAATTCCGGTCTGTTACAGTGCTATTTCATATAGTGTGACGATGAACGCGAATCGCCTCCGGCATTCGTGTTCAAATAGCTATTACTGGCCGGCCGCAAGGCGGAGGCCATGTGCGGTGAGAAGGATCTCAGTTGCCGCCGCGGGAACGCCGTTCCCCAGCGCTATCTTCATGGAACCAAGTCCGCTCGCCAACACCCAGGTACTCAGTTGGAGAGTTTTATGACCGAATTAACCGCAGCAGCGCAACGTGCGCTGAACCTGATGGATTTAACCACGCTGAATGACGATGACACCGACGAGAAAGTGATCGCGCTCTGTCGTCAGGCCAACAGCCTGGCCGGCCACACGGCGGCCATCTGCATCTACCCGCGTTTTATCCCGGTGGCGCGTAAGGCGCTGCGCGAGCAAGGCACGCCGGACATTCGTATCGCCACCGTGACCAACTTCCCGCATGGCAACGACGACATCGACATCGCGCTGGCGGAAACCCGTGCGGCCATCGCCTATGGCGCGGACGAAGTGGACGTGGTGTTCCCTTACCGCGCGCTGATCGCCGGTAATGAGCAGGTCGGCTTTGAGCTGGTGAAACAGTGCAAACAGGCTTGCCAGGCGGCCAACGTGCTGCTGAAAGTGATCATCGAAACCGGTGAGCTGAAGCAGGCCGATCTGATCCGCAAGGCGTCCGAGATCGCCATCAAGGCCGGGGCGGACTTTATCAAGACCTCCACCGGCAAGGTACCGGTCAACGCCACATTGGAGAGCGCCGAGCTGATGATGTCGGTGATCCGCGATCTGGGCGTGGCGAAGACGGTGGGCTTCAAGCCGGCCGGCGGCGTGCGCACCGCGGAAGACGCGCTGCATTACCTGCAACTTGCCGATCGTATCCTGGGTGAAGGCTGGGCCGACGCGCGGCATTTCCGCTTTGGCGCTTCCAGCCTGCTGGCCAGCTTGCTGACCGCGCTGGGCCACCAGACCCAGAGCGCCGGCGGCGGCTACTGATCGATTTCGTTGGCGGGCGCCAGGCGGCGCCCGTCTGCACCGACTCTCGGCGACACAGGGGGATGCCTTGTTCCTGGCTCAAGAAATTATTCGTAAAAAACGCGACGGCCAGCCGTTAAGCGAAGCGGAAATCCGCTTTTTCATCAACGGTATTCGCGACAACGCGGTGTCGGAAGGGCAGATCGCCGCGCTGGCGATGACCATTTATTTCCACGACATGAGCATGCCGGAGCGCGTGGCGCTCACCATGGCAATGCGCGATTCCGGCACCGTGCTGGACTGGAAGAGTCTGGCGTTGAACGGCCCGATCGTCGACAAGCATTCGACCGGCGGCGTGGGCGACGTGACGTCGCTGATGCTCGGCCCGATGGTGGCGGCCTGCGGCGGCTATGTGCCGATGATCTCCGGCCGCGGCCTGGGGCATACCGGCGGCACGCTGGACAAGCTGGAAGCCATTCCGGGCTTCAATATTTTCCCGGACGATAACGCCTTCCGCAAAATCATTCAGGACGTCGGCGTGGCGATCATCGGCCAGACCAGCTCGCTGGCGCCGGCGGACAAACGTTTCTACGCCACCCGCGACATTACCGCTACCGTGGATTCGATCCCGCTGATCACCGCCTCCATTCTGGCCAAGAAGCTGGCGGAAGGGCTGGATGCGCTGGTGATGGACGTGAAGGTCGGCTCCGGCGCCTTTATGCCGACCTATGCCCTGTCGCAAGACTTGGCGCAGGCGATCGTCGGCGTGGCCAACGGCGCGGGCTGCAAGACCACTGCGCTGCTGACCGACATGAACCAGGTGCTGGCCTCCAGCGCCGGCAACGCGGTGGAAGTGCGCGAAGCGGTGCGCTTCCTGACCGGCGAATACCGCAACCCGCGCCTGCTGGAAGTGACGCTGGCGCTGTGCGTAGAGATGCTGCTGTCCGGCGGCCTGGCGCAAGACGAGGCCGACGCGCGCGCCAAACTGCAGGCGGTGCTGGACAACGGCAAGGCGGCGGAGGTGTTTGGCCGCATGGTGGCGGCGCAGCAGGGGCCGATAGACTTCGTCGAACGCTACGATAGCTATCTGCCGGCGGCAACGTTGAGCAAGCCGGTGTATGCTGAAAAGCCGGGCATCATCAGCGCCATGGATACCCGCGCGCTGGGCATGGCGGTGGTTTCGCTGGGCGGCGGCCGCCGTCGGGCGAGCGACGCCATCGACTACAGCGTTGGCCTGACCGAGGTGGCGCGCCTGGGCGATAAGGTGGATACCCAGCAGCCGCTGGCGATGATCCATGCCAACGATGAAGAGAGCTGGCAGCAGGCGGCCGATGCGGTGCGCAGCGCAATGACGCTGAGCGACAAGGCGCCGGCGACGACGCCGGTGGTGTATAAGCGCATCACTCAAGCGTGATGACCCTCGTCTTTCAAGCCGTAGCGTTGTTGGCTGCACGCGTGCACCCCAGTCACTTACTTGAGTAAGCTCCTGGGGATACATGTGCTAGCCGCCTAGCTACAACTTGAAATCCATTGGGTATAAATTTAGAGAATAAGGGCGATTGCAGCTTTGCGGTCGCAATAGCGTGAGAACACGCAGGAGAGCACAGATGAAACGCACATTTATTATGGTATTGGACTCCTTCGGCATCGGCGCCAGCGAAGACGCCGAACGTTTTGGCGACCAGGGTTCCGACACTCTGGGCCACATCGCCGAGGTTTGCGCGCGCGGTGAGGCCAACGTGGGCCGCCAGGGGCCGCTGACGCTGCCTAACCTGAGCCGTCTGGGCCTCGGTAAAGCGGCGGAAGAGTCCACCGGCAACTTCCCGCAGGGGCTGGACCGCAACGCCGACATCATCGGCGCCTACGCATACGCCAGCGAGCTCTCTTCCGGTAAAGACACGCCGTCGGGCCACTGGGAAATCGCCGGCGTGCCGGTGCTGTTCGACTGGGGCTACTTCACGGACGAGCACAACAGCTTCCCGCAGGCACTGCTGGACAAGCTGGTTGAGCGCGCCAAGCTGCCGGGTTACCTGGGCAACTGTCACTCGTCCGGCACCGTGATCCTCGATCAGCTGGGCGAAGAGCACATGAAAACCGGCAAGCCGATTTTCTACACCTCCGCCGACTCGGTGTTCCAGATCGCCTGCCATGAAGAAACCTTCGGCCTGGATCGCCTGTATGAGCTGTGCGAAATCGCGCGTGAAGAGTTGACCGAAGGCGGGTACAACATCGGCCGCGTGATCGCGCGTCCGTTTGTCGGCGACAAACCGGGCCACTTCCAGCGCACCGGCAACCGTCACGATCTGGCGGTAGAGCCGCCGGCGCCGACCGTGCTGAAAAAGCTGGTGGACGAGAAGGGCGGCGAAGTGGTGTCGATCGGTAAAATCGCCGATATCTACGCCAACGTCGGCATCACCAAGAAGGTGAAGGCGACCGGCATCGACGCATTGTTCGACGCGACCCTGATCGAAATGGAAAAGGCCGGCGACAACACCATCGTGTTCACCAACTTCGTGGACTTCGACTCTTCCTATGGCCACCGCCGCGACGTGGCGGGCTACGCCGCCGCGCTGGAGCTGTTCGACCGCCGCCTGCCGGAGCTGCTGAAGCTGGTGAAAGACGAAGACATCATCATCTTCACCGCCGACCACGGCTGCGATCCGACCTGGCCGGGCACCGACCACACCCGCGAGCACATCCCGGTGCTGGTTTACGGCCCGAAAGTGAAGCCGGGCTCGCTGGGCCACCGCGAGACCTTCGCCGACATCGGCCAGACCGTCGCCAATTATTTTGGCCTGTCGCCGATGGATTACGGTAAGAGCATGTTCTAAGCCCTGTCTTTCAAGCCGCAGCGTTGTTAGCTTCACGCGTGAACCCCAGTCACTTACTCAAGTAAGCTCCTGGGGATTCACCCGCTAGCTGCCTGGCTGCAACTCGAAATTCAAGGCTTAGATGTTTGACGTTTTTATTAAATAAGATTTCTAAAGGAAGAAAATTATGGCTACGCCGCACATTAATGCTGAGATGGGTGATTTCGCTGACGTAGTACTGATGCCGGGCGATCCGCTGCGTGCAAAATACATCGCCGAAACCTTCCTGGAAGGCGCGGTGGAAGTGAACAACGTGCGCGGCATGTTGGGCTTCACCGGCACCTACAAAGGCCGCCGCATCTCCGTAATGGGCCACGGCATGGGTATCCCGTCCTGCTCCATCTATGCGCGCGAGCTGATCGCCGAATTCGGCGTGAAGAAGATCATTCGCGTGGGTTCCTGCGGCGCGGTGCGTGACGATATCAAACTGCGTGACGTGGTGATCGGCATGGGCGCGTGCACCGACTCCAAGGTGAACCGTCTGCGCTTCAAGGACAACGACTACGCGGCGATCGCCGACTTCGACATGGTGCGCAACGCGGTCGACGCGGCGGCGGCGCAGGGCATCCCGGCGCGCGTGGGCAACATCTTCTCCGCCGATCTGTTCTACACCCCGGATCCGGACATGTTCCAGGTGATGAAGAAGTACGGCATCCTGGGCGTGGAAATGGAAGCGGCCGGCATCTACGGCGTGGCGGCGGAGCTGTACGAAGAGTTCGGCTGCAAGGCGCTGACCATCTGCACCGTGTCCGACCACATCCTGCGTCACGAAGCGACCACGGCGGCGGAACGCCAGACCACCTTTAACGAAATGATCGTTATCGCGCTGGAATCCGTGCTGCTGGGCGACAAAGCCTAATACCCCGGCGGGCGTCATCATGGCGCCCGCCCGTCAATCTATTCATTCCGCTTGGCCAGTTTTGGCTAACGCTTTACCTTTCTGCCGTTTAACGCTATTACTTCCTCTATCAATCTATTCACCAATCTATTCATCCGATGATCACCGTTGAACAAGTTTTGCGTCATGGGCCGGCTACGGCTCGTCAACTGACAGAAGCGTTAGGCATCAGCCAGCCGACGCTATCGCGCCGTATCCGCGAACTGGCGGGCGCAGTATTGATCCTCGGTAAAGGTAAGGCGACGCGCTATGCGTTGCGGCGCGGGATCGGCGGCGAGAGGCAGTTTCCGCTGTATCGGGTTGATGAACGGGGTCAGGCGCACCTGTTTGCCACGCTTTGCCCGCTGTATCCTGCCGATAACTGTGCGGTGTGCGATGAGCGCAGCGGAGAGTGGCAGCTCTATGACGGCATGCCATGGTATTTGAACGACCTGCGGCCGATTGGCTTTCTCGGGCGAGCCTGGGGAAAAGCAGCGGCGCGCGAGTTGAATTTGCCGGAGGATGTGCGGCGATGGGATGAAGGTCAACGCCTGTTGGCGCTCTGCCGTTATGGCGAAGACATGACCGGCGATCTGCTGCCTGGTGCCGACAGCTACCAGCGTTGGTTAATGCGGGAGACTGCCGTCGCCATCACGGTGGAAGATAAAACCGAGCGTTACGCCGCATTGTCTGTCCAGGCGCTGGCCGGGGAACTGGTGGGCTCTTCCGCCGGTGGCGAGCAACCCAAATTTGCCGCCTATGCTGAGCTGGCGCCTGGGCGCCGTGCGCATGTGTTGGTGAAGTTCAGCCTGGCGCCGACGCATGTCATTGCACAGCGCTGGAGCGATTTGCTGATCGCCGAGTCGCTGGCGTTGCAGACGGTCGCCGCTGCAGGATTGCCTGCCGCATCGGCGCAAGTCCTGTTCGGCGCTGACC
This sequence comes from Serratia nevei, assembly GCF_024160145.1. Taxonomy (GTDB): domain Bacteria; phylum Pseudomonadota; class Gammaproteobacteria; order Enterobacterales; family Enterobacteriaceae; genus Serratia; species Serratia nevei_A. The sequence goes on along the minus strand of NZ_JAMYWQ010000039.1, from coordinate 29,803 downwards.
GGCAATGCTTTTTAGAGGTAGAGCGCTTTGATCGCATCGGTGAAGAAGGGCGGGTAACGATGGTGTCGCTGGAGGCGCTGGATGCCGAGTTCAGCGGCAGCGGCCATGCCAACTGGGTCGTGGCCGCCGAGCGGCTATTGCAGCAAGGGGTGATCAATCACTCAGCCTACCAACGGATTGCCCTGTATTGGGCCTTTGGCCGGTTGATCGCCAACAGCGATATGCACCAGGGCAACCTGTCGTTCTTGCGGATAACCCAGCGGCCGGTCATGTTGGCGCCTTTGTATGATATGTTGCCGATGGCTTTTGCCCCGGCAAGCGGCGGTAATCTGCGCCACGACGCGGTGGAGATCCGTTTGAGCAACGAGGTGAGCGGCGCCGTCTGGCGGCAAGCGGAGCGATTGGCTCTCGAGTTCTGGCGGCGAACGGCGCAACATGACGACATCAGCGAGGCGTTCCGGGCGATTGCCGAGCAAATGTTGGTGCAACTGCAGAAGCTGCACGAGCGCATTCAGCGCCTGGCCTGAGTTACCCCTTCTTCGGCGCTTCCTGTGTTTTCTCCGGCGCATCCTCTTCGTCGTCTTCCACCGTATTGCCTTCTGCCAACGGCGTGTTGGCGGTCAACAGGTACGGCGACTGCTGCCAGCGGCTGCGGCGGTGTTGCAGCAGGGTGCGCGCCAGAATGATGCCGATCGCCAGCGCCAGCAGGATCATCAGGCGCAGCAGGTTGGTGGTGTTGTCCACCTGCTTGGACTCGGTCGCCAGCACGTGGGTGTCGAGGGTGATGCGGATAAAGCCGATCGGCCCGTCTTTGCCCTGAATGGATTCAACCAACTGGTGGTTGAAGTAGCTGCCGGCGCGTTTGCCGTCGAGCGACAGGCGATCGCGTATACTTATCTGTTCCCCGGCGTGGGAGACCAGCGTGCCGTCCAACTGATACACGCTGACGTCGAGAATGCGGCTGTGATCGGTGAGCTGCTTGAGGATGGCGTCGATGCGCGGGGTGTTGCCGTCGTCGTCCAGCAACGGCGCCAGGCTGTAGGCGACCTGTTTGGTCAGCGTCTGCGCCAGTTCTTCGACCTGCTCGGATCGCGCCATTTGGTGACTCAGGCTAAAATAAGAGGCGCCCTGCATCAGCAGTACCAGTAAAGCCAGGCAAATCAGGATAATAGCGGTGCGGTGCAGGCGAAATTTCAGTTTAGCGCGAGCCATGCAGGTTCCTTGGGCATCGGGGACACTTTATGTTGCCAGAACCGCTGGCGATAGGATAGCTTGATGCGTCGTTTTATCATGCAGCGTTTTTGTCCATTCAGGAGTCAATGATGTCAAACAGTCTGACCTATTGCGATCTTCCGGCGGAGATCTCTCAATGGCCGGGTCTTCCCCTTTCGCTCAGCGGCGACGAAGTGATGCCGCTTGACTACCGGGCGGGCAATACCGGGTGGCTGTTGTACGGCAGGAAGCTGGACAAGGCGCGCATTACGCAATTCCAACGCAAGCTCGGCGCGGCGATGGTGATCGTCACCGCCTGGGGCGTGGACGACTATCAGGTGGTGCGGCTGGCGGGCACCCTGACGCCGCGCGCCAAGCTGCTGGCGGCGGAGAGCGGGCTGGACGTGGCGCCGCTCGGCAAGATCCCACACCTGCGCACGCCGGGGCTGCTGGTGATGGACATGGATTCGACGGCGATCGAGATCGAGTGCATCGATGAGATCGCCAAGCTGGCGGGCGTCGGCGAACAGGTGGCGGAAGTCACCGAGCGCGCGATGCGCGGCGAGCTGGACTTTACCGCCAGCCTGCGCCAGCGCGTCGGCACGCTGAAAGGGGCGGACGCCAACATCCTCAAGCAGGTGCGCGACGAGCTACCGCTGATGCCGGGGCTGACCAGCCTGGTGGGCAAGCTGCAGGCGATGGGCTGGCATGTGGCGATCGCCTCCGGCGGCTTCACCTACTACGCCGAACACCTGCGCAACCGGCTGCGGCTGGTGGCGGCGGCGGCCAATGAGCTGGAGATCCGCGACGGCAAGCTGACCGGCGAAGTGCTGGGGCCGGTGGTGGATGCGCAGTTCAAAGCCGAGACGCTGCTGCGGCTGGCGGAGAAGCTGGCGATCCCGCTGGCGCAAACCGTGGCCATCGGCGACGGCGCCAACGATTTGAAAATGATGCAGGCGGCGGGGTTGGGCATCGCCTACCACGCCAAACCGAAAGTGTATGAAAAAGCGCAGGTGGCGATCCGACATGCGGATCTGATGGGCGTGCTGTGTATTCTCACCGGCAGCCTGAAACACGAAGTGCGATAACGAAAGATTGAGGTAAGACGTGGCAAAAGCGGCAAAACGGGCATTTGTGTGCAATGAGTGCGGGGCGGACTATCCGCGTTGGCAGGGGCAGTGCAGCGCCTGCCATGCCTGGAACACCATCACGGAAGTGCGTTTGGCCGCGTCGCCCGCAGCGGCGCGCAACGATCGCCTCAGCGGCTATGCCGGCGACGCCGGCGTCAGCAAGGTACAGAAGCTGTCGGAAATCAGCCTTGAGGCGCTGCCGCGCTTCACCACCGGCTTTCTCGAGTTCGACCGCGTGCTGGGCGGCGGCGTGGTGCCCGGCAGCGCCATTCTGATCGGCGGCAACCCCGGCGCCGGCAAGAGCACCCTGTTGCTGCAGGTGCTGTGCAAACTGTCCGAACAGATGAAAACCCTGTACGTCACCGGCGAGGAGTCGCTGCAGCAGGTGGCGATGCGCGCTCACCGTCTGGGGCTGCCGACCGGCGGCCTGAACATGCTGTCGGAAACCAGCATCGAGCAGATCTGCCTGATCGCCGAGCAGGAACAGCCGAAGCTGATGGTGATCGACTCGATTCAGGTGATGCACATGGCGGACATTCAGTCTTCGCCGGGCAGCGTGGCGCAGGTGCGGGAAACCGCCGCCTATCTGACGCGCTTCGCCAAAACGCGCGGCGTGGCGATCGTGATGGTCGGCCACGTCACCAAAGACGGCTCGCTGGCCGGGCCGAAAGTGCTGGAACACTGCATCGACTGTTCGGTGCTGCTGGACGGCGATGCCGATTCCCGTTTCCGCACCCTGCGCAGCCACAAGAACCGCTTCGGCGCGGTCAATGAGCTGGGCGTGTTCGCCATGACCGAGCAGGGGCTGCGCGAAGTCAGCAACCCTTCGGCAATCTTCCTCAGCCGCGGCGATGAAGTCACCTCCGGCAGCTCGGTGATGGTGGTGTGGGAAGGGACCCGGCCGCTGCTGGTGGAGATCCAGGCGCTGGTGGATCACTCGATGATGTCCAACCCGCGCCGCGTGGCGGTGGGTCTGGAGCAGAACCGGCTGGCGATCCTGCTGGCGGTGTTGCACCGGCACGGCGGGCTGCAGATGTCGGATCAGGATGTGTTCGTCAACGTGGTCGGCGGGGTGAAAGTCAGCGAGACCAGCGCCGATTTGGCGCTGCTGATGTCGCTGGTCTCGAGCCTGCGCGACCGGCCGCTGCCGAACGATCTGGTGGTGTTCGGCGAAGTGGGGCTGGCGGGGGAGATCCGCCCGGTGCCGAGTGGCCAGGAGCGCATCTCCGAAGCGGCCAAACACGGCTTCAAGCGTGCCATCGTGCCGCACGGCAATATGCCGAAGAAGCCGCCGGCCAACATGCAGGTGTTCGGAGTCAAGAAGCTGGCGGACGCGCTGGACGTGCTGGAAGAGTTTTATTAATGTCGCCGACGGCGAAAAAGATATGCTATTTTGTTTAGTATACTAAACGGAGGTGGCCATGCCGCAATTTGATTACCTGAAGACGTCCATCAAGCAAAAGGGCTGTACTTTGCAGCAGGTGGCGGATGCCAGCGGCATGACAAAAGGCTATCTCAGCCAGCTGTTGAACGACAAGATCAAAAGCCCGAGCGCGCAAAAGCTCGAGGCGCTGCACCGTTTTCTCGGGCTGGAGTTCCCGCGTAAAGAGGTTAAAGTCGGCGTGGTGTTTGGTAAATTTTACCCGCTGCACACCGGCCACATCTATCTGATCCAGCGCGCTTGCAGCCAGGTGGATGAGCTGCACGTTATCTTGTGCCATGACGAGCCGCGTGACCGCGAGCTGTTCGAGAACAGTTCGATGTCGCAACAGCCGACGGTCAGCGATCGCCTGCGCTGGCTGCTGCAGACCTTCAAGTACCAGAAAAACATCCATATCCACTCGTTCGACGAGCAGGGCATCGAACCCTATCCGCACGGCTGGAACGTGTGGAGCGACGGCATGAAGGCCTTTATGGAACAGAAGGGCATCGTGCCGAGCTTCATCTATTCCAGCGAAGCGCAGGATGCGCCGCGCTACCGCGAACATCTGGGCATCGAAACCATTTTGGTCGACCCCGAGCGTTCGTTCATGAACATCAGCGGCAATCAGATCCGCCAGGATCCGTTCCGCTATTGGGACTACATCCCGACCGAGGTGAAGCCGTTCTTCGTGCGCACCGTAGCGATCCTCGGCGGCGAATCGAGCGGCAAGTCGACCCTGGTCAACAAGCTGGCCAACATCTTCAACACCACCAGCGCCTGGGAATATGGCCGCGATTACGTGTTTTCGCATCTGGGCGGCGACGAGATGGCGCTGCAGTACTCCGACTACGACAAAATTGCCCTCGGGCAGGCGCAATACGTGGACTTCGCGGTCAAGTACGCCAACAAGGTGACGTTTATCGATACCGATTTCGTCACCACCCAGGCGTTTTGCAAAAAGTACGAGGGGCGTGAACACCCCTTTGTGCAGGCGCTGATCGACGAATACCGTTTCGATCTGGTGATCCTGTTGGAGAACAACACGCCGTGGGTGGCGGACGGCCTGCGCAGCCTCGGCAGCACTGCCGATCGCCTGGCGTTCCAACGCTTGCTGGAGGAGATGCTGCACGCCAACAACATCGAGTACGTGCGCGTTGAGTCCAGCGATTACGAAGAGCGTTTCCTGCGTTGTGTCGAGCTGGTGCAACAGCTGCTGACGGCGGATGCCGGCCGGTTGGCGAGCGCGCTCGCCCATCGTCACGCCGCTGGCTGAGTAAAATTAGCGGAATGTGCGATCGCGGCCGCAGAAACGGTTGCCCGAGCACATATTTAACGGCTTGTTTAAACATGGTTCACGCGAGAGCGACTAAGTTAAGATTTTCTTTACAATAACGCTTAGAAGAAGACATGTCTTATCGCTTACTCGCTCTCTGGTTGATCTGCTACGCTGCAGCCTGGACGCTGCTGACTGTTCATCTCGATCCCACCCTGCCTTACGACGCCGTCGAGGCGCTCAACTGGGGCCTCAACGGCGAATGGGGCTCACCGAAAAATCCGTGGCTGGTCGGCGCGGCGATGCATCCGACGATCTGGCTGTCGTGGCTGCCGCTGAACGTTTACTGGTATGGCGGGCACTTCGTGGCTATCGCCATCGGCATGTTGGGCGTCTGGCTGTTGGCGCGGCGCCTGAGCGGCAGCACCTCGCTGGCCTGGATGGCGCTGCTGACGCTCAACCTGTCCGGTATCATCAATTTCGACATCATTCCCTATAACGACAATTACCTGCTGGTGATGCTGTGGCCGTGGATGGCGTTGTTCTTCCACATGGCTGTCTCGCGTTCGGCCAACTGGTGGCCGGCCTTCGCGTTGGTCGCCGGGCTGGCGATGATGGCGAAATACTCGACCTTCGCCTTCGTCTACTTCGTGGCGCTATCGACGCTGTTCGTGCCGCAGATCCGCCGCTGCTATCGCCAGCCGCAGTTTTATCTGGCACTGGCGATCTGGCTGGCGCTGGTGCTGCCGAACGTGTTCTGGCTGTGGAACCACGACTTTGCCGCCTTCAAATGGGTGGATTCGCAGATCAAGATGCGGCTCAACTTTGACATGCTGCAGTCGCTGCTGTTGGTGTTCTACCCGTCGCTGGTGCTGTGGCTGATCCTGCGGCGCAGCGGGGCGGTGCTGGCCTGGCCGAAGGCGTTGCCGATGCGGGTGCTGCTGTGGATCTACCTGTTGCCGCTCGGCATTATCACCTTCTGGTTCTCCTTCAACGTCGGTGGCCGGTTGACCGAGTGGCTGCAGCCGTTCTTCATGCTGGCGCCTGCGCTGCTGGTCGGCTGCGTGCGCCAGCCGCCGGTGCGTTCGCTGCGTGCGGCGACCATCGGGCTGATGTGCGCGGCGCTGGCGGTCTATCTGGGCTATGCTGCGGTGATGCTGGGCAACGTGCGCAATGCCGGCCAGAAGATGGTGGGTATAAAGGCGTTCAGCGCCGGGGTGGAGCGGCAGTGGCAGGAACGGTATGGCGTCAGCCTGCGCTACGTCGGCGGCGAATACCTGTCGCAGTGGATGACGGTATATGCCGGTTCACGGCCGCAAACCATTACGCGCTGGTCCAATCATACGCGGCCGAATATCTATAACGTCAACATCAGCTACCCGCAGATTGCGCAGCATGGCGTCGCTCTGTTTGGCCGTTTGGGTGAAGACTGCGCGCACAGCGACTTCGGCGGTGAACTGGCCCACTGGCCGAAGATGCGCCTCGATTGGCAGCAGAATCTGACGTTCCGCGCCGATCCGCATACCGACGAGCAGACGTTGTGCGTCGGCTTCGTTCGCCCGCAGTAACGGCGGCGCGGGGCGCCGCCGCGATGCGAGCTTAGTAAGCGATAACCAGCTTACCTTGCATGTGGCCGCCGAGCAGCTGTTGATGCGCGGCGGTCAGCGTCTCCACCGTCAGCCCGTGCAGGGTTTCGCTCAGCGTGGTGCTCAGCTTGCCCTCGTCCAGCAGCTGCGCCACCTGCTGCAGGATCCGGCCCTGCTGCGCGATGTCCGGGGTGGTGAACATGCTGCGGGTGAACATCAATTCCCAGTGCAGCGCGGCGCTTTTCAGCTTCAGTGCGCTTTGATCCAGCGGCTGCGCGTTCTCGACGATGGTGCAGATATGGCCCAGCGGGGCGACCAGCTCGGTCATCGCCGGCCAGTGGCCGTCGGTATCGTTCAGGCACAGGATGTAATCCACCTGCTCGATGCCGTGTTGCGCCAGATTGCCCTTCAGATCGCGGTAGTCCACCACCAGATCGGCGCCGCGTTCACGGCACCAGGCGGCGGATTCCGGCCTGGAGGCGGTGGCGATCACTTTCACCTTGCTGCGTAGCGCAGCCAGCGGAATGGCCAGCGAGCCGACCCCGCCGGCGCCGCCGATGATCAGTAGCGTCTTGTGCTCCGGCGCGTCCTGAATGTTCAGGTGTTCGAACAGCGCTTCCCAGGCGGTGAGGGCGGTGAGCGGCATGGCGGCGGACTCGGTCCAGCTCAGGCTGCGCGGTTTGTGCGCGGCGATGCGTGAGTCGATCAGCTGGTGGCTGCCGTTGCTGCCGGGGCGGGTGATGTCGCCGGCGTACCACACTTCATCGCCGGGCTTGAAGCCGCTGACGCCGCTGCCCACTTCTACTACCACGCCGCTGGCGTCCCAGCCGAGGATGCGCGGCTGCTGCAGGCCGCTTTTCTGCAGGCCGGCGTGCACTTTGGTATCCACCGGGTTGACCGACGCCGCTTTCACCTCCACCAACAGGTCGTACTGGCCGGGAACCGGCATCTCCGGTGAGATTTCGATGAAACCGGCGGGGTTCTGCGGATCTACGGCAATGGCTTTTATCGACATGATTCTACTCCTTTCAAATGATGGCCACAGTGTAGACCGGCGGCAGTGGGGTGATAAGATGGACAATATCTAACGGAGTGTTCGTATAAGGTGAACAATGCAATTCAAACAGCTGCAGGACATGGCGCTGTTTGCGCTGGTGGCGGAGTGCGGCAGCTTCACCGCCGCCGCGCAGCGCGTCGGGCTGCCGAAGTCCAGCGTCAGCCAGCGCATCAGCCAACTCGAGCAGACGCTGGGGCTGCGCCTGCTCAATCGCACCACGCGCCAGCTGAACCTGACCTTCGCCGGCGAGCGCTATCTGGAACATTGCCAGGCGATGATGTCTGCCGCCGAACGGGCCGATCTGGCGTTGCAGCGGCTGCGCGATAACCCGAGCGGCCGCCTGCGCATCTCGACGCCCGCCGGGCTGGGAGCCACTCTGATGGCGCGGCTGGCGGCGGATTTTCAGCGCCGGTACCCGGACGTTTCGCTGGAAGTGTCGGTGTCCGACGCGATGGTGGATCTGGTGCAGGAAGGCTTCGACGCCGCGCTGCGCACCGGCAAGCCGCAGGATTCCTCGCTGATCGGTCGCCGTCTCGGGTACGCGCCGCGCTATCTGCTGGCGGCGCCGTCCTATCTGGCGCAGCACCCGCCGATCGAACACCCGCAGCAGCTGCAGCAGCACCGCTGCATTGCCCACCGCGCCTGGACGGCCTGGAACCTGCGCTGCGGCGACGATGACTACCGTTGGCAGCTGCCGCTGGCGCACACCACCGACAACCTGCTGTATGCGCGCGAATGCGCCATCGCCGGCGCCGGCATTACGCTGCTGCCGGCGTTTCTCAGCCGCGAGGTGGTGGCGCAGAAGCTGTTGGTGGAAGTCTTGCCGGCGTGGCGCGCGGAGGGCAATGAGCTGTATCTGGTCTACCCGAGCCGCAAGCTGAATTCCCCGGCGCTGGCCTGCTTTATCGATGTGGTGCTGCAGCACCCGGCGTTTGACGACTACGCGCGCGAGCTGGCGCGGGAATAAAAAAAGGCGCCGCATGCGGCGCCTGGGGTATTACTTGGCGATCTTCTTGTACTTGATGCGGTGCGGCTCGAGCGCGTCGGCGCCCAGCGTACGCTTCTTGTACTCTTCGTACTCGGTGAAGTTGCCTTCGAAGAATTCCACCTTGCCCTCGTCCTGGTAGTCCAGGATGTGGGTGGCGATACGGTCGAGGAACCAACGGTCGTGCGAGATCACCATGGCGCAGCCAGGGAATTCCAGCAGGGCGTTTTCCAGCGCGCGCAGGGTTTCGATATCCAGGTCGTTGGTCGGTTCATCGAGCAGCAGTACGTTGCCGCCAACCTGCAGCAGCTTGGCCAGGTGCAGACGGCCACGCTCACCGCCGGACAGCTCGCCCACGCGTTTGCCCTGATCGACGCCCTTGAAGTTGAAGCGGCCGACATAGGCGCGGCTCGGCATCTCGGTGTTGCCGATGCGCATGATGTCCTGCCCGCCGGAGACTTCTTCCCACACGGTTTTCGAACCGTCCATGCTGTCGCGGAACTGATCGACGGACGCCAGCTTGACGGTGTCGCCCAGCACGATGCTGCCGGAATCTGGCTGCTCCTGACCGGACATCATGCGGAACAGCGTGGATTTACCCGCGCCGTTCGGGCCGATGATGCCGACGATCGCCCCTTTCGGCACCGAGAACGACAGGTCGTCGATCAGCAGGCGGTCGCCATAAGACTTGCGCAGGTTGCTGACTTCGACCACTTTGTCACCCAGGCGCGTGCCAGGCGGAATGAACAGTTCGTTGGTTTCGTTACGTTTCTGGTATTCGGTGTTGTTCAGCTCTTCAAAGCGGGCCAGGCGGGCCTTGCCTTTGGACTGACGGCCTTTGGCACCCTGACGCACCCACTCCAGCTCTTTCTCGATCGACTTGCGACGAGCGGCTTCGGCGGACGCTTCCTGCGCCAGACGCGCGTCTTTCTGCTCCAGCCAGGAGGAGTAGTTGCCTTCCCACGGAATGCCCTCGCCGCGGTCCAGTTCGAGGATCCAGCCGGCCACGTTATCCAGGAAGTAACGGTCGTGGGTGATCGCCACCACGGTGCCTTCGAAGTCGTGCAGGAAGCGTTCCAGCCAGGCCACGGACTCGGCGTCCAGGTGGTTGGTCGGTTCGTCCAGCAGCAGCATGTCCGGCTTTTCCAGCAGCAGGCGGCACAGCGCCACGCGGCGGCGTTCACCCCCGGACAGGTGGGCGATTTTGGCGTCCCAGTCCGGCAGGCGCAGCGCATCGGCGGCGCGTTCCAGCTGGGCGTTGAGGTTGTGACCGTCGTGCGCCTGAATGATCTCTTCCAGGCGGCCCTGTTCGGCGGCCAGCTTGTCGAAGTCTGCGCCTTCTTCTGCGTACAGCGCGTACACTTCGTCCAGGCGTTTCAGCGCGCCGACCACTTCCGCCAGCGCTTCTTCCACCGACTCACGCACGGTGTGTTCGAGGTTGAGCTGCGGCTCCTGCGGCAGGTAACCGATCTTGATGCCCGGCTGCGGGCGCGCTTCCCCTTCGATATCGGTATCGATGCCGGCCATGATGCGCAGCAGGGTGGACTTACCGGCGCCGTTCAGGCCCAGTACGCCGATCTTGGCCCCAGGGAAGAAGCTCAGGGAGATGTTTTTCAAAATATGACGCTTCGGCGGTACGACCTTGCCGACGCGGTGCATGGTATAGACGTATTGAGCCACGTTGCTCTAAGCCTCTCTATATCAGTATTTATAGGATGTCTGGCGGCATGAGTGTAGCCCGTTTCGATCTCGGATCCCAGACATCGCTCAGCGATCGCTAAGTATAACCGTTTATGCGCCGATAAAGGCGCATATTGGTGGCTTATGGCGTGACGACGATCGCGACGCGGCGGTTTTCCGCGCGGCCGCTGGAGGTGCGGTTATCGGCAACGGGATCGCGCTTGCCCATGCCGCGGGTTTCGATATTGGCGCGCGGAATGCCGACGCTGGCCAGCAAATCGGCCACCGCATCGGCGCGGCGCAGGGAGAGCTGGTCGTTATAGCTGTCTTCGCCGTAGTTGTCGGTATGGCCGTCCAGGCGGAACTTGGTGATGCCGACGCTCAGCAGCGCGCGGCCCATCTTCTGCACCGTCTCGGTGCTTTCCGGGTTCAGCTTGCCGATGTTGTTGCCGAACAGCACTTTATCCGACAGGCCGAACTCCCAGCCGTTGTCGGTCAATTTGAAGCCCTGCGATTGCAGCAGCGCGATCTGCTCGGGCGTCAGGCCCTGCGGTTTGCTCTGGCAGCCGGCGAGCGTCAGCAGGGCGACGAACACCATCGTCAGCAGTGAAAAACGACCTTTAAACAGTTGCTGTATCATAGTCAAAATCCCTAGTTCAAGTGTTATAGCCGGGGCTCTTATTTGTGTATAGCCAGCCGCCAGCCTCCGTTATAACGATGCTTTGCCTGATACATCGCATCGTCAGCTTCGTGCAAAAGACCCTGAGGCGTCGACGCGTGATCAGGGTACAGCGCAATGCCGATACTCAGAGAGGTAATGACCGTCTCGTCGTTCGGTAAAATGACCGGTTGCTTCATGCAGTCGATAATATTATCGGCGATCTGCAGGACATCTTCCGTGCCGTGTACCGGCGCCAGCAGCACGGCGAATTCATCCCCTCCCAGGCGCGCGACCAGATCGGTTTCGCGCAGCTGCGCGCGAATGCGCCCGGCGATAGTGGTCAGCACCGCATCGCCGGCGGCGTGGCCGTAACTGTCGTTCACTTCCTTGAAGCGATCGCCGTCGATAAACAGCACCGCCAATTTTGCCGGCGGTTCTATATCGCCCAGGGCGCGGCTCAGCCGGCCTTCGAAGAAGGCGCGGTTCGGCAAGCCGGTCAGGCTGTCGTGCGTCGCCCGATGGGCCAGCGAGTCGTTCTCCTGTTTCAGATGGGCCTGCCAGGCCTCCAGCTCGTCGAGCAGGCCGTTGAAATCGTTGCTGAGCTCATGCAGCTCGGCGATCGGCGCCGACGGCACCCGCAGGCCGAAGGTGCGATCGCGGCGCACCGCGTGCGCCACGTTGGCGATGTCGTCCAGCGAACTGACGATGCCGACCAGCATGCGGCGCGACAGCACCAGGGCGCACAGGGTACTGAGCACCATGCAGGCGATCATGCCCACCAGGCCGCGCAACAGGAAGCGCAACAGGCTGCCGCCGTTGCCGCTCAACCAGACCTGGCCGACCTGTTTGCCCTCGTGGGAGATAGGCAGGATGACCGGTTCGGGCAGCGCCCAGTGCGCGACGATTTGCTCCAGACCGTGCAGCGGGCCGTCGGTGGGATGACGCCAGCAGGCCAACATTTTGCCTTTATTATCCAGAATGCGCGCTTCCAGGATCTCTTCGTTGGAGGCGATCAGCATCAGCGCCTCGCGCGCGGCGGCGCCATCTTCAAACACCACGGCGGCTTCAACGGTATAGCTGATGGAACGCGCGATCAGGTGCAGGTTGTGATTGGCGTAGGCGCGCAACGCAAACAGCGCCACCAGCGTCAGAAAGATGCCGGCGGTACCGACGGCGATCAGCGCCAATCCAAGATGCACCCGCTGCAGCACCCGGCCCAGCGTCGGGCGCGCATTGCCCGAACGGTTTCTACGCAATAGCCTCATAGCGGCGGCGCCTGTTTGCGTGCCAACTGCAGCACGTTGGGGTGAACGCGCACGCCGCTGCGCGCCAGAGCGTCCAGGTTGACCTTGAAGCTGGCCTGGTCCCCATCGATCTGCAGGCAAAATGCGCTGCCGGCGGAGCATTCGCTATCGTTCTCACTGATGCTGAGAATGGAGTTGCCGGAAATGCGCTGCATGAAATTTTGTCTCTGCGCGGCGTTGATGTTCCCTAAATAGATGACATCACAGCCGGTAATCAGCTTCGGGCTGTCGAGCGGCACGCGTTCGGTTTTAATCGGACGCGGCGCGCTGAGCAGGATCGGATCGAACAGCCCTTCGGCATACTGAGTGGGTGCCGTCACGCACAACCGGATCGGATTGGGTTCACGCGACCAGCGGGCATAGCTGATGATGCCTACCACCACGGTCGTTACGGCGTGCGTGCGCTTTTGATAGGGATCATCGGCGGCGCGCGCAGGCCCGGGCAACGTCAGCAGCACCAACAAAACGATCAGCAACAGGCGGCCGATATTCAGACGTGCGGCAAGGAACCCCCGCGCGGGGTTTTTTGCGCAACGCATCGTTATCGCGGTATTATTTGCCATCTTCACCCGCCATTCCGGCCTGATCCACCGCCCACAGGGCGTGGCCCGACAAGGGAAAATCCGGCCCGCTTGAAGGGACTATCGTTTTGCTGAAAGCTGTCAGTCGCACTGCCTAATGAACACTATCTAACCCATAATTGGCGCGGATTGTATTATAAGATGTCTTCGTTGGGCGCTTTATGTGCTGTTTTCTCGGAATTATCCTACTTATTTTTGATAGTATAAAAATGCCTAACCGGGTTTGCCACCGCTTTTCTGCAAAGTTGGCGCGTTTGGCCAGCTGTCAGGCGATTTGCGCAACGGCGGCGGCGTCTCGCAAATGCAATAATGCGATAGCTAATAATTAAAAAATATTTTACTTTGCCAGGAAACGCCGATGCGGCTAATAAAAATCCGGTAGGGGGAAATATTCCGCCGGTCTGATTTGTCAGCCAAAGTAAACGTTTTTTACCTGGTTCCCGTCATGGCGATACACTTCTTCTTCTACAGTATTGAATGGATAAGCGATTGCGCTGTCTATGATAGATACCTGCGTCCGGGCCGTGCGCCCGGCTTTATTTTGTCCCGCGGCGCCCTGTCGCCGTGGTTGCCGGGGAGCTGGGCGGCTCCTGCGGCACAACCAGTGAGGAAAGAGCGAGGATGGTCAAGGTGGACAAGCGACGGCTGTTGGCGGTAGGACTGTGCCTGACGGCGTTTTCCGGCGCGGCGTTGGCGGATTCTCTGGATGCGCAACGTCAGCGCTACCAGCAGATCAAGCAGGCGTGGGACGGCAATCAGATGGACGTGGTGACGCAGCTGATGCCGACGCTGCGCGATTACCCGCTTTATCCTTACCTGGAGTACCGCGAGCTGACGCAGGATCTCAGCCAGGCGGGGTTCTCCGAAGTTAACGATTTCATCAAGCGCAACCCGACGCTGCCGCCGGCGAAATCACTGGCGCCGCGTTTCGTCAATGAACTGGCGCGGCGCGAAGACTGGCGCACCCTGTTGGCCTTCAGCCCGCAGCCACCCAAACCGGCGGCGGCGCGCTGCAACTATTACTACGCCAAATGGGCCACCGGCGATCAGCAGGCGGCCTGGAGCGGCGCCGACGAGCTGTGGCTGAACGGCAAAACGCTGCCGGGCGCTTGCGATCGGCTGTTCAGCGTTTGGCGCGGCGCCGGCAAGCAGACGCCGCTCGATATCCTGGCGCGCATGAAGCTGGCGTTGAAAGAGGGCAACAGTTCGCTGGTCAGCAATCTCTATAGCCAGCTGCCGGCCGACTACCAGACCATGGGCAGCGCCCTGGTGCGCTTGCAAAACGATCCGACCACCGTGGAGGCCTTCGCCCGCAGCGTGGGGCCGACCGACTTTACCCGTGCCGCCACCGGTATCGCCTTTGAGCGCCTGGCGCGGCAGGATGTGGAAAACGCGCGGGCGATGATCCCGACGCTCGCACGGCTGCAGAAAATGAGCGGCGACGAACGGCTGGGGCTGGAAGAGGCGGTGGCCTGGCGCTTGATGGGCAGCGATGCCACCTATGAACAGGCGCAGTGGCGCGATCAGGTGATTCTGCGCAGCCGTTCGCCTTCGCTGTTGGAGCGCCGGGTGCGCATGGCGCTGGGCAACGGCGATCGGCAGGGCGTGGCAATCTGGCTGGCCCGTTTGCCGGAAGAGTCGCGCAACAAGGATGAGTGGCGCTACTGGCGCGCCAGTCAGCTGATGGACGAAGGCAAGCGCGCCGAAGGCGAGGAGATGTTGCGCAACCTGATGACCGAACGCGGCTTCTATCCGATGGTGGCGGCGCAGAAGCTGAACGCCACGTATCCGGTGATGGTGGCGGTGGCGGCCAAGCCGCGCGCGTCGCTGGTCGACGGGCCGGAAATAGCCCGGGTGCGCGAGCTGATGTACTGGAATATGGACAACCTGGCCCGCAGCGAGTGGGGCTCCTACGTCGCCAGCCGCAGTCGGCCGGAACAAGAGGCGCTGGCGCGTTATGCCTTTGAGCAGAAATGGGCCGATCTGAGCGTGCAGGCGACCATCGTCGGCAAGCTGTGGGATCATCTGGAAGAACGCTTCCCGGTCGCCTGGCCGCAGGAGTTCCGCCGCGCCACCGATGACAAGGGGATCACCACCAGCTATGCGATGGCTATCGCGCGTCAGGAGAGCGCCTGGAATCCGAAGGCGCAGTCGCCGGTCGGCGCTTCCGGCCTGATGCAGGTGATGCCGCGCACCGCGCAGCACACGGTGCAGATGTTCAACATCCCCGGCTATGTCGGCCCGAGCCAGCTGTTCGATCCGCAGACCAACATCACCATTGGCACCAGCTATCTGGAGTCGGTCTATCAGCAGTTCGGCCGCAACCGCATCCTGTCAACCGCCGCCTATAACGCCGGCCCGTCGCGGGTGAACACCTGGCTTGGCAACAGCGCAGGGCGGATCGATCCGGTGGCATTTATCGAAAGCATTCCGTTCTCGGAAACGCGCGGCTACGTCAAGAACGTGCTGGCCTATGATGCGTTTTATCGCTACCTGACGCACCGGCCGGCCAAGGTGCTCACCGACGCCGAGTGGCAGAGACGTTATTGATTTTGACGGCCCTATGGTATGCTGCTGTACTAGTTAAATAGTATGGTGGCTGCCATGACGCAATTATCGTTAAACGACCCCGCTCTTTCAGAACAAGGCAATGAGGATTGGCTGCGCTTCGTCGCGCTGCTGCAGAATTCGTTTGCGCAAGACCTGCATCAGCCGCTGCTGCAGCTGATGCTGACGCCGGACGAGCGCACCGCGCTGGGTACGCGGGTGCGGATCATTCAGGAGCTGATGCGCGGCGAGATGAGCCAGCGCGAGCTGAAAAATGAACTGGGCGCGGGGATCGCCACCATCACCCGCGGTTCGAACAGCCTGAAGGCGGCCTCGCCCGCGCTGAAACAGTGGCTTGAGCAGCAGCTGCTGCACGACGCGCGCCGGTAGGTTCAGTGATGTTGCTGATAGATGGCGTTGTGGAACGGCACCAGCGCCAGCAGCAGCGCCTGATGGTAAACGCTGGTGCGGCTCAGCCGGCCATCGGTGAAGACGCCGATGGCGCCGCCCTGACGCTTCACCTCGGCGTTGCCGGTGATCGCCGCCATTTCGTTGCCCAATTCGCTGCCGGCGCGAATACCCTGTAAGATGACTTCCGGCAGCATCAGGCTCGCCGAACGGGATTCGCCGCGGATGTGCGGATTCTCGATGGTCATCCAGGCGAAGGTCATATTCTCTTCAATCCCGGCTTCCACGCCGACCCAAAAATCGGCCTCGGGCCTGACCTGGCGCGCTTCCATCACGCGCTGACGCGCGCCGGTGCGGGTTTCGTGATTGCCTATCGGCTGCAGCGAGACGCCGCTGGCGACGTCGACGGGTTCAATGCGGTACTGGCCCGCGCCGAAGACGTCATCGAAGGCCAGTTGAATAGCCTTGATCTTTGCCGGGTTGGTAGTTGCAGCGACAACATGGTACATAACGGGTTTGATATCCTTCTGGCCGATACGCCGGGCAGCGGCAAAAACGCCGCCGGGCCGGGGATAAACGCAAATTTCACGCAGTATAACGGAAAACAAAAATGTTACAGGTATACCTCGTTCGCCATGGCGAAACGGAATGGAACGCGGCCCGCCGCATCCAGGGTCAGTCCGACAGCCCGTTAACCGCCATGGGGGAACACCAGGCCCGTCTGGTCGCCAGGCGCGTCAGCAAAGAAGGCATTACGCACGTCATTACCAGCGATCTGGGGCGTACGCGCCGCACCGCGCAGATCATCGCCGAAGCCTGTGGCTGCGAAGTGATTAGCGATCCGCGTTTGCGTGAGCTGCACATGGGGGTTCTGGAAGAACGCCTGATCGACAGTTTGACGCCGCAGGAAGAGCAGTGGCGCAAACAGATGGTCGATGGTACTCCTGACGGCCGTATCCCTCAAGGCGAATCCATGGAGGAGCTGGGCGAGCGCATGCGCGCCGCGCTGGAGAGCTGCCTGATGCTGCCGGAAGGCAGCAAGCCGCTGCTCGTCAGCCATGGCATCGCGTTGGGGTGTTTGATCAGTACGGTGCTCGGGTTGCCGGCCTATGCGGAACGCCGCCTGCGCCTGCGCAACTGCTCACTGTCGCGCGTCGATCACCAGCAGAGCCCGTGGCTGGCTTCCGGCTGGATCGTGGAAACGGCGGGCGATGTCACGCACCTGGACATGCCCGCGTTGGACGAACTGCAGCGTTAACGCCGAATCGGGATCAGGTAATCGCACTTGATCTCGATAGGCGCCTGATGCGGACGGCGCTCGCCTTTCGGGTAGAAACGCTCGATGTCGTGCCCCTTGCGGCGCGTCAGCTGGAGTGCCGGCAGGCAGGTGCCATAGACCGTCAGGATAAAGTCTTGCAGCCCCTCGGTGGGGCCTTCGTAGCTGAACATCGCAAACTCACCGCCCGGCAGCACCAGCGGCTGCCCTTCCTGTACCTTGTCAGGCACCTGATCCGGCTCCAGCGCCGTGGTGTACAGCACTTCCTGTTCGTCGTCCTTCTCCTGGCTCGGGCGCGAGTGGTGCAGCCCGTAGAGCACCGGCGGCAAGGTATCGACATCACCGAGGAACTGGCGCCAGAACTGTGAGCGCAGTTCGGTGCGCACGGTGGTGATTTGTTCCAGCGTACAGGAATAGCTTTGGGTCAGGCCGACCAGGTGTTTATCCGGCAACGAGACGAATTCCGGCTGCGGCAGGGTGAAGGCCCCCAGACGGATCGGCGGGCAGATACCGAATGCGTTCCAGTCCTCGGCGCGGCGGTACAGCGCCGGCGTTTGCGCAAACTGTTTTTTGAAGGCGCGGGTGAAGGTCTGCTGCGAGTCGAAGCGATATTGCAGGGCGATATCCAAAATCGGCCGGCTGGTCAGGCGCAGCGCGACGGCGGCTTTGGACAGCCTCCTTGCCCGGATGTAAGCACCGATGGCGTTACCGGTAATATCTTTGAACATCCGTTGCAGATGCCATTTGGAGTAGCCGGCCTTGGCCGCCACATTATCCAGCGACAAGGGTTGGTCCAAATGGCTTTCCAGCCAGCTAAGCAGATCACGAATGATACCGGCTTGATCCATAGATCTTCCTCGTAAAGCTTGGGGGTAGGAACCCGAACTGTTGATTCGTCACGCTGGTGCTGCGCTATCAGACCGATCCATGAGCCATTATGCGTTGCACTCTTTGCCTCTGCTGCGCATGCCGCGCCAGAGTTGGATTGGGGTACACCGTAGTGGGCGCAAAGAAATAACGACGCCGCATCATAGCAATTTTTTTACTCCGCGACTCTCAAAGATTTTTGTCACGCTCTGTGCTAAAACGGACGGTGCGGACCCGTAAAAAACCGATTCCGTGAGCTTAGACATAAATAATGGTCATCGCCGAACCTATTTTCGCGACAAGGTTATATCGGAGTTAAGTAAATGAAAAAAGGCTGGATATTTTTATTCGGTTTGGTTTGCGCAACCGTTGGCAGCGCGCAGGCGGAGCAGGTGGGTTCCGTTGATACCGTGTTTAAACTGTTGGGGCCGGACCACAAAATCGTGGTGGAAGCGTTCGACGATCCGGATGTTAAAAATGTAACTTGTTATATCAGCCGCGCCAAAACCGGTGGCATCAAAGGCGGCCTGGGGCTGGCGGAAGACACCGCCGACGCGGCCATTTCCTGCCAACAGGTGGGGCCTATCGAGCTGAGCGACAAGATCAAGAACGGCAAGGCGGAAGGCGATGTGGTGTTCCAGAAACGCACCTCGCTGGTGTTCAAGAAGCTGCAGGTGGTGCGCTTCTACGACGCCAAGCGCAATTCGCTGATTTACCTGAGCTACTCCGACAAGGTGATCGACGGTTCGCCGAAGAACGCGCTGAGCGCGGTGCCGATCATGCCGTGGGCCGAGACGAAATAAAAAAACGGGGTTCAGCATGCTGAACCCCGTTTTCATGACGGCAGGCCGGAATTACTCTTCCAGATCGCCGCAGAAGCGGTAGCCTTCGCCGTGAATGGTGGCGATGATTTCCGGCGTATCCGGCGTCGATTCGAAGTGTTTGCGAATGCGGCGGATGGTGACGTCCACGGTGCGGTCATGCGGCTTCAGCTCGCGGCCGGTCATTTTCTTCAGCAGTTCGCCACGGGACTGGATCTTGCCCGGGTTTTCGCAGAAGTGCAGCATGGCGCGGAATTCGCTGCGCGGCAGCTTGTACTGTTCGCCGGCCGGGCTGATCAGCGAGCGGCTGTTGATGTCCAGCTCCCAACCGTTGAATTTGTAGCTCTCGACCAGGCGGCGTTCTTCGCCGAGGCTGCCCAGGTTCATGGTGCGCGACAGCAGGTTGCGCGCGCGGATGGTCAGCTCACGCGGGTTGAACGGTTTGGTGATGTAATCGTCGGCGCCGATTTCCAGGCCGAGGATTTTATCCACTTCGTTATCGCGACCGGTCAGGAACATCAAGGCGACGCTGGCCTGTTCGCGCAGTTCGCGCGCCAACAGCAGGCCGTTTTTGCCTGGCAGGTTGATGTCCATGATGACCAGATTGATATCATTTTCAGACAGGATATTGTGCATCTCTGCACCATCATTGGCTTCATGAACAATGTAGCCTTCCGCCTCGAAAATGCTCTTCAGGGTGTTACGAGTGACTAACTCGTCTTCGACAATCAGAATGTGCGGGGTCTGCATATTTGCTACCTAAAATTGCCAACAAAATAGAAAATCGGAAGTACAGAAGTCTCTGTTTTCTTAGAGGAGGGCAGAGATAGCGCCACGTTCCCTCTCAGCAAATGACTAAAGTACGTAAACTCGTTCTTGATGCACTTTCCATCTCATGTCAACAAGATCGCTAGCCTGGTGGGGATGCTGTTTCCTACAACCCCTTGGGGTGCCAAATCGGCGCATATCCTAACCCCATTAACAGCAATATAACAGCGCGTGCCGAATTCATCACCCAACAAAACTACGCTTTGTTGACATATATCAAATTCAATTGTAGCACGTTAACAGATTTGTGAAAAACACTTACAGAAATGCCAGTTTAAGTCACAGAACCTCAAATTCTGTGAACGATTCAGCATTATCCGGCCCGATAGGATACAATTATTCGCTTATTGATCATCGCCTTGTTTTAACTCATTGATAAATAAATGCAGTAAAACATAAGCACGAATAATGACTATTACGACGGGTTTATTAGCTCAACGAGCCGTTTAATCTTGTTTGTTGCTATTAACGCGTTTATTGTTACGCAATTGTAAATATAAGCGGGCGCTGCGCCACCGTCAAAACGCAGGCTCGCCTTCGGTGGAAGAGTGATGCAGCTTCATATTGTTTTAGTGGCTCCGGCGCGGCCGGAAAACGTCGGCGCGGCGGCGCGTGCGATGAAAACCATGGGTTTCGCTTCGTTGCGCATTGTCGACAGCGAGGCGCATCTGCAGCCGGCGGCGCGCTGGGTGGCGCACGGGGCCGGCGAGATCCTCGACGGCGTGCAAAGGTTCGCCACGCTGGAGCAGGCGCTGGCGGACGTGGATTTCACCGTCGCCACCACCGCCCGCAGCCGCGCGCGTTTTCACTACTACTGCACGCCGCCTGAGCTGCTGGAACAGCTGAGCGAGCGTAAGCAGTGGGTCGGCCAGGCCGCGCTGGTGTTTGGCCGCGAAGATTCCGGCCTGACCAACGAAGAGCTGGCGCTGGCGGATTTGCTGACCGGCGTGCCGATGCAGGCCGACTATCCGTCGCTCAACCTGGGCCAGGCGGTGATGGTGTACTGCTATCAGCTGGCGAGCCTGATGGGCGTCAGCACGCCGCAGGAAACGGCGGCGTCGGAAGGGCAGCTCAAGGCGCTGCGCCGCCGTGCCGATGCCTTGTTGAACGCACTGGATGTCGGTGATGACCAAAAATTGCGCGACTGGCTGCACCAGCGCCTTGGCGCGCTGCAACAGCGAGATACGGCGATGTTGCATACGCTGCTGCACGACATCGAAAAAAAACTCGCCAAGTGATAGCGGCTACATCAGGCGGCTAACCAGTGTGATCCACTATTAAATCGGCTTTAATTTGTTTTTTTGTTCTGTCATTTTGCTTTTTACCTCCGGTATCGCGCAATGTCGCCGCTGAACGGAAAATAAGCAAAAAAAAGAAATCGTTTGACTTGGGATAGCGATTGCTTTAACCAATAGAGGGGACAGAGTATTTCATGAGACAGACAGACAATATGCGCAACATCAGCCTGAAAACCACAATTATTACCACCACCGATACCACAGGTAACGGGGCGGGCTGACGCGCACAGGAAACACAGAAAAAAGCCCGCACCTAATCAGTGCGGGCTTTTTTTTCGGCTTAAATTCGGAGAGATCACACATGCGAGTGCTGAAATTTGGCGGAACCTCGGTGGCGAATGCAGAACGTTTTCTGCGCGTCGCCGACATCATGGAGAGTAACGCGCGTCAGGGACAGGTAGCCACGGTCTTGTCCGCCCCCGCAAAGATCACCAACCATCTGGTGGCGATGATCGACAAAACGGTGGCGGGCCAGGACATTCTGCCGAATATCAGCGACGCCGAGCGGATCTTTGCCGACCTGCTGAGCGGCCTGGTGCAGGCGCTGCCGGGCTTTGAATACGATCGCCTGAAGGGCGTGGTCGAACAGGAGTTCGCGCAGCTCAAGCAGGTGCTGCACGGCGTTTCGCTGCTGGGGCAGTGCCCGGACAGCGTGAACGCGGCTATTATCTGCCGCGGCGAAAAGCTCTCCATCGCCATCATGGAAGGGGTATTCCGCGCCAAGGGCTACCCGGTCACGGTGATCAATCCGGTGGAGAAACTGTTGGCGCAGGGCCACTACCTGGAGTCCACCGTGGACATCGCCGAGTCCACGCTGCGCATTGCCGCGGCGGCGATCCCGGCCGACCATATCGTGCTGATGGCCGGCTTCACCGCCGGTAACGACAAGGGTGAGCTGGTGGTGCTGGGCCGCAACGGTTCCGATTATTCCGCCGCGGTGCTGGCCGCCTGCCTGCGCGCCGACTGTTGCGAGATCTGGACCGACGTCGACGGCGTGTATACCTGCGATCCGCGTACCGTGCCGGACGCCAGGCTGCTGAAATCGATGTCATACCAGGAGGCGATGGAGCTCTCCTATTTCGGCGCCAAAGTGCTGCACCCTCGCACCATCACGCCGATTGCCCAGTTCCAAATCCCTTGCCTGATCAAAAACACCTCCAACCCGCAGGCCCCCGGCACGCTGATCGGCAAAGACAGCACCGATGACGCGATGCCGGTGAAAGGCATCACCAACCTGAACAACATGGCGATGATCAACGTCTCCGGCCCGGGCATGAAAGGCATGGTCGGCATGGCCGCGCGGGTGTTCGCCGTGATGTCGCGCGCCGGCATTTCGGTGGTGCTGATCACCCAATCCTCTTCCGAATACAGCATCAGCTTCTGTGTGCCGCAAGGCGAACTGCAGCGTGCCCGCCGCGCGCTGGAGGAGGAGTTCTATCTGGAGTTGAAAGACGGCGTGCTGGATCCGCTGGACGTCATGGAGCGCCTGGCGATCATCTCGGTGGTCGGCGACGGCATGCGCACCCTGCGTGGCATCTCCGCGCGCTTCTTCTCCGCGCTGGCGCGTGCCAACATCAATATCGTCGCCATCGCCCAGGGCTCTTCCGAGCGTTCAATTTCGGTGGTGGTCAGCAATGACTCCGCCACCACCGGCGTGCGCGTCAGCCACCAGATGCTGTTCAACACCGATCAGGTGATCGAAGTGTTCGTCATCGGCGTCGGCGGCGTCGGCGGGGCGCTGATCGAGCAAGTCTACCGCCAGCAGCCGTGGCTGAAGCAAAAACATATCGACCTGCGGGTGTGCGGTATCGCCAACTCGCGCGTGATGCTGACCAACGTGCACGGCATCGCGCTGGACAGCTGGCGCGACGAGCTGGCCGGCGCGCAGGAGCCGTTCAATCTCGGCCGCCTGATCCGGCTGGTGAAGGAGTATCACCTGCTGAACCCGGTGATCGTCGACTGTACCTCCAGCCAGGCGGTGGCCGATCAGTATGTGGACTTCCTGGCGGACGGTTTCCACGTGGTCACGCCGAACAAAAAGGCCAACACCTCGTCGATGAACTATTATCAGCAACTGCGCGCGGCCGCCGCCGGTTCGCACCGCAAGTTCCTCTACGACACCAACGTCGGCGCCGGGCTGCCGGTGATTGAGAACCTGCAAAACCTGCTGAACGCCGGCGATGAGCTGGTGCGCTTCTCCGGTATCCTGTCCGGTTCGCTGTCCTTTATCTTCGGCAAGCTGGACGAAGGGCTGTCGCTGTCGGCGGCGACCCTGCAGGCCCGGGCCAACGGCTACACCGAGCCGGATCCGCGCGACGATCTGTCCGGGATGGACGTGGCGCGCAAGCTGCTGATCCTGGCGCGCGAGGCCGGTTACAAGCTGGAGCTGAGCGATATCGAAGTCGAGCCGGTGCTGCCGCCGTCCTTCGATGCGTTGGGCGACGTGGATCAGTTCCTGGCGCGGCTGCCGGAGCTGGATAAAGAGTTCGCGCGCAACGTGGCCAACGCCGCCGAACAGGGCAAGGTGCTGCGCTATGTCGGCCTGATCGACGAAGGGCGCTGCAAGGTGCGCATCGAGGCGGTGGACGGCAACGATCCGTTGTATAAAGTGAAGAACGGCGAGAACGCGCTGGCCTTCTACAGCCGCTATTATCAGCCGCTGCCGCTGGTGCTGCGCGGCTACGGCGCCGGTAACGATGTGACCGCAGCGGGCGTGTTCGCCGATCTGCTGCGCACACTGTCATGGAAGTTGGGAGTTTAATATGGTTAAGGTGTATGCACCGGCCTCGATCGGTAATGTCAGCGTCGGTTTCGATGTGCTGGGCGCGGCGGTTTCGCCGATCGACGGCACGCTGCTGGGCGACTGCGTCAGCGTCGAAGCCGCCGAGACGTTCAGTTTGCAGAATGCCGGGCGCTTCGTCAGCAAGCTGCCGGCCGAGCCGAAAGAAAACATCGTTTATCAATGCTGGGAGCGTTTCTGCCAGGAGATCGGCCGCGAAGTGCCGGTGGCGATGCGGTTGGAAAAGAACATGCCGATCGGATCGGGGCTGGGTTCCAGCGCCTGTTCGGTGGTCGCCGGGCTGATGGCGATGAATGAATTCTGCGATCGTCCGCTGGATAACATGACGCTGCTCGGCCTGATGGGCGAGCTGGAAGGCCGCATTTCCGGCAGCGTGCATTACGACAACGTGGCGCCTTGCTACCTTGGCGGCCTGCAGCTGATGCTGGAAGAAGAAGGCATCATCAGCCAGGCGGTGCCGTGCTTCGACGATTGGCTGTGGGTCATGGCCTATCCGGGCATCAAGGTCTCCACCGCCGAAGCGCGCGCCATTTTACCCGCGCAATACCGTCGTCAGGATTGCATCAGCCACGGCCGCTATCTGGCCGGCTTTATCCATGCCTGCCACACCCGGCAGCCGCAGCTGGCCGCCAAATTGATGCAGGACGTGATCGCCGAACCGTACCGCACCCAGCTGCTGCCGGGCTTCGCGCAAGCGCGCAAGGCGGCGCAGGAGATCGGCGCGCTGGCCTGCGGTATCTCCGGTTCCGGCCCGACGCTGTTCGCCGTCTGCAACGACGGCGCCACCGCGCAACGCATGGCCGCCTGGCTGCAACAACACTATCTGCAAAACGACGAAGGTTTTGTTCATATTTGCCGTCTGGATACCGCAGGCGCTCGACTACTGGGATAACGCATGAAACTGTACAACCTTAAGGATCACAACGAGCAGGTCAGCTTCGCGCAGGCGATCAAACAAGGCCTGGGCAAGCAGCAGGGGCTGTTCTTCCCGCTGGCGCTGCCGGAGTTCGAACTGACCGAGATCGACCAGCTGCTGGAGCAGGACTTTGTCACCCGCAGCAGCCGCATTCTGTCGGCCTTTATCGGCGAAGAGGTACCGGAAGCGGCGCTGAAGAAACGCGTGCAGGCCGCCTTTGAGTTCCCGGCGCCGGTGGCGAAAGTGACCGAAGACGTCGCCTGCCTGGAGCTGTTCCACGGCCCGACGCTGGCGTTCAAAGACTTCGGCGGCCGCTTTATGGCGCAGATGCTGGCGGAAGTGGCCGGCGAGCAGCCGGTGACCATTTTGACCGCCACCTCCGGCGACACCGGCGCCGCCGTGGCGCACGCCTTCTACGGCCTGAAAAACGTCCGGGTGGTGATCCTCTATCCGCAGGGCAAAATCAGCCCGCTGCAGGAGAAGCTGTTCTGTACCCTGGGCGGCAACATTCACACCGTGGCGATCGACGGCGACTTCGATGCCTGTCAGGCGCTGGTGAAGCAGGCGTTCGACGATCGGGAATTGAAAGAGGCGCTGCACCTGAACTCGGCCAACTCGATCAACATCAGCCGCTTGCTGGCGCAGATCTGCTACTACTTCGAAGCGGTGGCACAGCTGCCGCAGGAAGCGCGCAATCAGCTGGTGATTTCGGTGCCGAGCGGTAACTTCGGCGATCTGACCGCCGGGCTGCTGGCCAAGTCGCTGGGTCTGCCGGTGAAGCGCTTTATCGCCGCCACCAACGCCAACGACACCGTGCCGCGCTTCCTGACCAGCGGCGAGTGGCAGCCGCACGCCACGGTCGCGACGCTGTCCAACGCCATGGACGTCAGCCAGCCAAACAACTGGCCGCGCGTGGAAGAGCTGTTCCGTCGTAAGGTCTGGCAGCTGAAAGAGCTGGGCCACGCGGCGGTCAGCGATGAGACCACCCGGGAAACGATGCGTGAACTGGCCGAGCTGGGCTATATCTCAGAACCGCACGCGGCCATTGCCTATCGTGCGCTGCGCGATCAGCTGCAGGAAGGGGAGTTCGGTCTGTTCCTCGGTACCGCGCATCCGGCCAAGTTTAAAGAGAGCGTAGAAGCGATCCTCGGCCAGCAACTGCCGTTGCCGAAAGCGCTGGCGCTGCGGGCCGATCTGCCGCTGCTGTCGCACACGCTGCCGGCCGGCTTTGCCGAGCTGCGCAAGTTCCTGATGGGGCTGCCGGCCTGAGATTCGGCAGGCTAGAATGCGAAAAGCCGTCTTGCGACGGCTTTTTTTATGCCTGCTCCGGGCGTTTGAACACCAGTTCATTGCCCTGCGAGGCGGCTTCGTCGAAGGCGTAGCCTTCCAGGTTGAAGTCCACCAGCTGCTCGCTGCGCGTCAGGCGGTTCTTGATGATAAAGCGGCTCATCAACCCGCGCGCTTTTTTGGCGTAGAAGCTGATGACCTTGTACTTGCCGTTCTTCTCGTCGAGGAAGATCGGTTTGATCAGCGCGCCGTGCAGTTTGGCCGGCTTCACCGCCTTGAAATACTCGTCGGACGCCAGGTTGACCACCACGTCGTCGCCCTGCTGCTCCAGCGCTTCGTTGAGTTTCTGGGTGATCTGATCGCCCCAGAAGCCGTACAGATCTTTGCCTTGCGGGTTTTCCAGCTTGATGCCCATCTCCAGCCGGTACGGCATCATCAGATCGAGCGGGCGCAGCACGCCATACAGGCCGGACAGCATACGCAGATGCCGCTGGGCAAAGTCGAAATCGGCCTCGTTGAAATCCTGCGCCTGCAGGCCGGTGTAAACGTCGCCCTTGAACGCCAGCAGCGCCTGACGGGCATTGTCCGGGGTAAATTTCGGCTGCCACTCGCTAAAGCGCGCGGCGTTCAGCCCGGCCAGCTTGTCGCTGATGCTCATCAGGCTGGCAATTTGCGCCGGCGTCAGCTCGCGGCAAATGTTGATAAGCCGCTGAGACTGGTCCAGCAGTTCGGGCTGCGTGAAACGTTCTGTCGCCAGCGGGCTTTCATAATCGAGAGTTTTTGCAGGGGAAATAATAACGAGCATGGCCAGATCCTGTTTATCCAAGTGGGGATACTGTAGCAAAAAGCGCGGGAAAAAGGGGCAATCGGTCCAATAGGCGGGGCGCGCATGGCACGCGCCCCGGAAAACTCAGCGCGGCGGCTGTTGGTCGTCCCACACGCCCGGCTCCAGCTGCGACTTCAGCTCCGGATAACGGTTGGCGTCGAAGGTCGGCAGCTTGCCCAAGCGGCGCTGGCGATGGTAGTCGTCGGCCAGTTTCAGCGCCACCCGCGACAGCAGCAGGATCGCCGTCAGGTTGGTGATCGCCATCAGCGCCATCGAGGTATCCGCCATTTTCCACACCAGCGGCAGCTCCGCCAGCGCCCCGAACATCACCATGCCCAGCGCCACGCAGCGGAAAATGATCAGGCCGCCCGGATGGTTGTGCTCAAGGAACACCAGGTTGCTCTCGGCGTAGGCGTAGTTGGCGATGATCGAGGTAAAGGCGAAGAAGAAGATGGCGATGGCGACGAACGGCGTTCCCCAACTGCCGACGGCGGTCGACAGCGCACGCTGGGTCAGATCGATGCCGCTGATGCTGTCGGTCGGCTGATCGAGGATGCCGGAAGAGAGAATGATCGCCGCGGTGGCGCTGCAGATAACGATGGTATCGATAAACACCCCGAGCATTTGCACGTAGCCCTGCGAAGCCGGGTGCGGCGGGTAAGGTGAGGCGGCCGCCGCCGCGTTGGGCGCCGAGCCCATGCCGGCTTCGTTGGAGAACAGGCCGCGCTGCACGCCCTGGGTCATCGCCTGGGAGATGCCGTAACCGACCGCGCCGGCCGCGGCTTCCTGCAGGCCGAAGGCGCTTTTGAAGATCAGCATCAGGATCGCCGGCATGTGTTCGATGTTATGGCCAATCACCCAGAGGGCCAGCAGCAGGTAGGCGCCGGCCATCAGCGGCACCACCAGCTCGGCCACTTTGGCGATGGAGCGGATACCGCCGAAGATCACCACGCCGCTCAGCAGCACCAGACCGATGCCGACGTGCAGCGGCTGCAAATGGAAGGCGACGGCGGAGGCCTGGGCGATGGAGTTGGCCTGCACGGCGTTGAACACCAGGCCAAAAGCGATAATCAGGAAGATCGAGAACAGCACGCCCATCCAGCGCATGCCGAGGCCCTTTTCCATGTAGTAGGCCGGGCCGCCGCGGTAGTTGCCGTTATCGTCTTTGGTTTTGTAGAGCTGCGCCAGTGAGCTTTCCACAAAGGAGGTGGCCATGCCGATAAACGCCACCACCCACATCCAGAAGATGGCGCCGGGGCCGCCGGCGGTCAGCGCGATGGCGACGCCGGTCAGGTTGCCGGTGCCGACGCGCGCCGCCAGCGTGGTGCACAGTGCCTGAAAGGAGGAAATGCCGGCGCTGTCGCTCTTGTTGCTGTTTTTCAACACCGAGAACATGTGGCTGAAGTGGCGAAGCTGGATAAAGCGGGTGCGCAACGTGAAATAAATGCCGGTGCCGAGCAGCAGATAAATCAGTACCGAACCCCACAAAATGTTGTTTATAAAGTTCATCAGGTCCGTCAAGGGATCCCTCCTCTTATCGTAATTTAATGCGCACCTTGCAGCATCCACCGCAGGTGAAAAACATTGGCCTATTTTTTACAAGAGCTTAGCTGGAATCAGTCCGGCGTCAGTCGATTAAGATTTTTCGCAGATTAGCGGACGAATTGCATCAATTTTTTCGAATTTAACATAATTTATTCGGACGATAGCACGTTATTGTCTTTTCATCCGCTCGGTAATGGCGAAAGATATCGGCGTAAACGGTTGCTCGCCCAAGGATAAAACAGATGCTTGCGCGCCGCGGTTTTCCAGCCTTGCACCGGGCTTGGCGCATGTTATTATCAGGGCAGGGCATGGTTGAACAATGCCAAAAGTTCATGCACAAACGATGAGATAATGCCAACATGACCGACAAATTAACTTCCCTGCGCCAGCTGACGACGGTGGTTGCAGATACGGGTGATATCGCGGCAATGAAGCTGTATCAACCGCAGGACGCCACAACCAACCCTTCGCTGATCCTCAATGCAGCCCAAATTCCTGAATACCGCAAACTGATTGACGAAGCCATCGCCTGGGCACGTGGCCAGAGCAGCGATCGCGAGCAGCAGATCGCCGACGCCGCCGACAAGCTGGCGGTCAACATCGGTCTGGAGATCCTCAAACTGGTTCCGGGCCGCATCTCCACCGAAGTGGACGCGCGTCTGTCTTACGACACCGTCGCCAGCGTGGCCAAGGCCAAGCGCCTGATCAAGTTGTACAACGAAGCCGGCATCAGCAACGATCGCATTCTGATCAAACTGGCCTCGACCTGGCAGGGCATCCGCGCGGCGGAGCAGCTGGAGAAAGAAGGCATCAACTGTAACCTGACGCTGCTGTTCTCCTTCGCTCAGGCTCGTGCCTGTGCCGAAGCCGGCGTTTACCTGATCTCGCCGTTCGTCGGCCGTATCCTCGACTGGTACAAAGCCAACGGCGACAAGAAAGAGTTCGCCCCACACGAAGATCCGGGCGTGATCTCCGTGACAGAAATTTACCAGTACTACAAACAGCACGGTTACCACACCGTGGTGATGGGCGCCAGCTTCCGTAACGTCGGCGAAATCATCGAACTGGCTGGCTGTGACCGTCTGACCATCGCCCCTGCGCTGCTCAAAGAGCTGGCGGAGAGCGAAGGCGCGCTGGAGCGCAAACTGTCTTACACCGGTGAAGTGAAGGCGCGTCCTGCCGCACTGACCGAACCTGAGTTCTACTGGCAGCACAACCAGGATCCGATGGCGGTTGAGAAACTGACCGACGGCATCCGCAAGTTCGCCGTAGACCAGGGCAAACTGGAAAAAATGATCGCCGACCTGCTGTAATTCCCGCAGATCGCGCAGCAAAAAGGTGGCTCGGGCCACCTTTTTTTATGCCCGTGACCCGTCCTAAATAGCGTTGACACATTTTACTCACGCACAGAGGAAAATGTGATGAACCAGTATGTTAAACGCACACAACGCGATTATTCTCTATCCTTTAAATTAGCCGTTGTCGAACAGGT
>NZ_JAMYWQ010000164.1 GCF_024160145.1 Serratia nevei | reverse complement strand
CTGTCTCTTCTACACAAATCCCCAGGTCAGTTGTCTGGGGATTTTTTTGAATCTTTTCACCTGTTCCCGATCTGATATGAAAATTATCGGCGGGAGATAGCTATGTTTTTATCCAATACTGCACAATGGGCTCATGAGACCTTCCATCTGGCAAAACTGGGCGATGTTCGACGTCGTAATCGTTTGATTCATCTCGCAGACTCTCTTGCCTCTCAGACAGGAAAATCTATCGTGCAAGCCCTTTCATCTCCCGCCGACATTGAAGCCGCATACCGCTTTGTCCGTAACGACTCTATTGAACCTGAGGCAATAGCTCAGGCCGGTTTTGCCGCAACTGCGCAACACGCGCAGGCTTTTGAAACGCTTTTGGCCCTGGAAGATACCACCTCTCTCAACTTTGACCATGCCTCGGT
>NZ_JAMYWQ010000038.1 GCF_024160145.1 Serratia nevei | reverse complement strand
TCAACCTGCTCAACAACAGCAATTTTAAAAGACAAAGGATAGTCGCGTTGTGTGCGTTTAAACTCGGCCATTATCACGTTCTCCGGATTTAAGTCGAAAACGTGTCAACGCTATTCAGGACGGGTCAATATTCGAAAAAAAGCCCGGCAAGCCGGGCTTTTTCATGCCTGAAATTCGGCGTTATGGTGCAACAGTGGCGAAGTCCGGCGCCGGGCAGTCGTAGCCGAATTTCGCCGCCCACGGGTAGCGGGTGCCGGTGTTGATGTAGCGCTGATACAGCACCCGGCCGGTCTTGGCGTCGCGCTTGATGACCCAGCTGGCGGCGTTGCACAGCACGGCGGCGTAGGCCTGGCTTTTCGGCGGCAGCAGATCGGCCGCCTGTTGCGCCAACCCCACCGCCTGCCAGCGATAGTGCAGGAAACGGTTGTCCTGCGCCGGCAGCGCCGCCTTGGCGCGCGCCGCTTCTGCGCTGTCGATCCAGCTTTTGTGCTTCAGCTCGCGAGTATCGAACGCATCCCCCAGATAGGAATAGCCGGCGCCATAGATGGCGTAGTCTGGCGTCATCTCATAGCCGGTAAATTCGAGCCCCTGGGCACGCAGCAGGTTGGCGGCGCGATAGTAAGCCTGCGCGCGCGCCAGCGGCGCGGCGGACTTGTCCTTGGCGGCCTTCAGCTCATCGGCATACTGCTGCGCCGCCTGGCGATAGTTGGGGATATCGAAGTAGGCCTGCGCCTCCGCGGCCCGCCCGGCGCGCATCAAGCGCCGCGCCAGCAGCTCGCGCAGCTGCACTTCCGGCGTGATCTGCTGGCCGCCGTAGTCGTCCGGGTTAACCGGCTTGAGCGGCGTCGCCGGTGCCGGGGCGTGTTTATCGACAAAGCCTTTCAACTCATCGACGGTCAGCACCCGCTCCGCCACATCGGCCACGTCGGCCCAGTAGAGCGCTTTGCCGCGATACAGCAGGTCCATCGCCTGCAGATAGTCGCCGCGGTTCAGCGCCAGGATCGCCTGTTCGCCGGCCACCCGGCACTCGGGCACGATGGTTTCCGCGACAAAGTCGGCGTTGCGCTGTTCGCCCCAGCTTTCGTCGGCGGGGAACGCGCTTGCCGCCTTGGCGTAGGCGGCGGTGGCGGCTTTCACATCACCCTCACGCAGCGCCATTTTGGCGCGCAGCCACCACGCCAGGCCGCTGTCGCCGGCGTTTTTCAGCAGGCTGGCCGCCATCGGATACTGCCCGGAACGGTAGGCCAATGCCGCCAGCCGATCGCTGCCGGCGAAGCCGCTTTTCACCGTGCCGTCCAGCAGCGTCAGGATCTGGCTGATGATCTGTGCGGAGCGGCCGTTGCCGTCGGTATCCGCCATCTGCAGGTTGCCGCTGCGGGCGAACAGCTCAATGGTCACCAGCTGTTGGATTAGGGGATCGCCGATCACCTGCTTCAGCGTTGCCAGATGGTCGGGATTGACCAGGAAGCTGGAGACGTATTGCAGCGACTGCCCGCCGCTCGGATCGCCCTGCGCCGCCTGCTGTGCGTACAGGTGGGCGGCGGGGGCGACGTCACCCAGCCACAGGTGGATGCGCGCCTGCTGCCCGAGGCTGCTCAGCGCCAGCCGATCGGGGTCGGCGGTGCCGCTTTTCACCCGATCGATCACCTGCTGGAACGCCGCCAGCGCCTGTTCAAGTTCGGCTTTAGGCGGATGCTCGGCGGCGGGCGCCGCTTCACCAGATTCATTCATCGGCGTGCCGTGGTCATTCATCAACACCCGCCCAAGCGAATACTGCGCCCGCAGTCCCCAGTCGCCCTGTTCGGCGGCCGGCAGCTTCAGCACCTGCTGGAAATACTCTGTGGCGCGCGGATCGTGGCTGGCGAAAGCGACGGCGCCCAGTTGATAAAGGCGTGCGGCGTTGGACAACCCCTGAGTATTGACGGCGTCAGCCTCTTCCACCGTTTTGGCGGCGCGCATTTTGCCGATCGCCACCGTTTCCGGCGACTGCGGCATCGGTTTCGGTGGCATCGGCGGCGGCGGGGATTGCCAGCGCGGCAGCTGCTTATCCGCCGGCACCAGCCGGCCGGCTTCGAAGGCGAAATTGCCCTCCGGCATATACAGCAGGGTGCCGTTGCGGTCGATCAGCAGCCGATTAGGAAAATCCGGGCCGCAGGCATAGCCGTTCAGCGGCAGCGCCAGCGCGGCGCCGATCAGCATGGCCAGCGGAAGAAGGCGGCGGGTGTTCCGTGCCGCGCGCGAATCAAGGTGTGACAAGGGTGCCTCCTGGCGTCAGTTGTTGGCAGCGCAGCCAGCCCAGCGGCCGGGATTGCCCGGCGTGCAGCTGGTCGCCGCTGATGCGGATAAAGCGTTGCCGTTGCGGTGCGGATTCCAACCGGTAGTTGCCGACCGCGTCGGCCGCCAGGCAGTCGTCGGCGCGGATGACCACCTCTTGCGGCAGCGGGGCGTCCACCGGCCCGTTGTTCTGAATTATCAGATCATACAGCCCGTTTTGCTGTGGCTGAGGCCTAAATTTTACCTGCCAGTCGACGTTCAGCGGCCGCCGTTCGATCACCGCTCGCAGCGTGGCGAGCGACCAGGCGCGCCGATCGTCCGCCAGCGGCAAGCGGAACCAGAGAATGCCGCGCAGCCGGGGTGGCGTTTGCTGCGCCAGCGTCTGCAGAAAATCGGCGATTTGCTGCGGCGCGACCGTCAGCTCGCGGCCGTTGCCCGCCACGCGCAGCGAGGATTCGCTCTCCACCTGCGCGCCCTGCGCATCAAACCCCAGCAGCGCCATGCCATAGGCCGGCAGCGCGACGCGAAACGGTTTCGGTGTGACAGCGGCATACTGCCGCACCCAGCGCAGCGCTAATGGGCCGTCAAACAGCCCTTGCTGCGGCGAGAGCACCGCATGCACTTGCAGGACGGAGCTGTCGGCCTGTTGCAGTACGCCGGGCAGGTCGGGCGAGCCGATCCAGGCCGGCAGGGCGGTGATGCCGAGTTGCAAAGCGGCGGGCAGCCGTTGGCGCAGCCGCTGTAGAAAGCGTTGGTAGTCCGGCAGGCGGGCGGTGGCGGCGTCATGATCGATCTCGACGCCGGTGACGGGCAGCCCGGCCGCCTGCCAGCGCTGGGTGAGCGCCAGCAGACGCTGGATAATGGCTTCTTGGTCCAGCTGCGGCAGCTGGCCGTCGAGGCGCGCCACCAGCCAGAGCGGGCGGCCGTCCTGCTTCAGCAGGCTGAGATCGGCCGGGATTTCCCGCCAGCCTTCGCGCGGATGCACCTGCAGCGCCAGCACTCTCAGCCCGTCGAACAGATCGCGGCTGTGAGCCAGCGCAGCCGCGTGCTGCGGCGTCCAAACCCGCTGCCAGACATAAACCTGCTGATCCCAGCCTGAGGCCAGGCGCAGTGCCTGCTGGCGCCCGAAGAACGCGGCCGCCAGCCCGAGCGCAATCAAGGCCAGCGCCGCCAGCCGGCGTTTCATTTTTGCCAGAGATCGCCCTGCGGTGCGAAGCCGCAGGCGCGCATGAAGTTATCGACTTCCCCACGTTCGCGCGGCGCCAGGCCGGCGGTCGACAGCTGCCAGTGGGCGACCTGCGGCAGTTGACGCTGTGCATCCTGCACCAGGTAAAGACCGACGCCGCGGCGGCGCGTCACTTCGCGCACCAGCAGGTCATGCAGCTCGGCGCGGTCGTCCTGCAACGCGATTTTCACCGCGCCCAGCAGGCGCTCGTTAAAGCGAGCGGCGAACAGCGCCTTGCCGTCGCTCAGCCAGCCCTGCCACTGCTTAGGCTGCTGATGCGGCCAAATTTTACCGAGGTCGATAAGGTCTTGCGGGGACAGCGCGGTCAGGCGCTCGATGGTCAGTTTCATGCAGAATTTCCGCGCAGCTAAATGATGCCGACAGTGTAATAGATCTTGTGCAGAGCGTTGTGTAAGTTTTTCTGTACGATTACTGTGCAATATGTTTTTTGCACGGGGCATTTTCCGAGTAAATAGTTAGTAAACGGATTGTTAACCAGCACAACGCGCTACGCCTCAAGGTAAACAGCGCAGATTTAATTCGAATTTTATCCTGTTTACGCCGCTTGTTTCTGCCTGATGAAGTTGATTTGCAGCAGAAAATTCCTGTTTAATGGTATGAAAAATAAAGTCTTATTAGAAAATAATGCCGATAAAACGCCTAAATCATTATTACTTATAACAAAAGCGGTCAATAACGATCGGGTGCAGGCAAACACAACAGGTACGTTCACAACGACAGATGGGGATTTGCGGATGAAATTAACAACAGGTAAGGCACTGCTGGCGGGCTGTATTGCGATGGCCATGAGCCAGGCGGCCATGGCGAAAGACATCAAGGTGGCGATCGTCGGGGCAATGTCCGGCCCGGTCGCGCAGTATGGCGATATGGAGTTTACCGGCGCGCGCCAGGCGATTGCCGACATCAACGCGAAGGGCGGCATCAAGGGCGACAAACTGGTCGGCGTGGAATACGACGACGCCTGCGATCCGAAGCAGGCGGTTGCGGTAGCCAACAAGGTGATCAACGACGGCATTCGCTATGTGATTGGCCACCTGTGTTCTTCTTCCACCCAGCCGGCGTCCGATATCTATGAAGACGAAGGCGTGATCATGATTACCCCGGCGGCCACCAACGCCGATCTGACCACCCGCGGCTACAAGATGATCCTGCGCACCACCGGCCTGGACTCGGATCAGGGCCCGACCGCCGCCAAATACATCCTCAGCGACATCAAGCCGAAGCGCATCGCCGTGGTGCACGACAAGCAGCAATACGGTGAAGGCCTGGCGCGCTCGGTGCGCGACAGCCTGAAAAAACAGGGCACCGAAGTGGCGATGTTCGAAGGCATCACCGCCGGCGACAAAGACTTCTCCACCCTGGTGGCGCGCCTGAAGAAAGAAAATATCGACTTCGTGTACTTCGGCGGTTATTACCCGGAAATGGGCCAGATCCTGCGTCAGGCCAAGCAGGCCGGGTTGACCACCCGCTTTATGGGGCCGGAGGGCGTGGGCAACTCCTCGCTGTCCAACATCGCCGGGGCCGCCTCGGAAGGCATGCTGGTGACGCTGCCGAAACGCTACGACCAGGTGCCTGCCAACCAGCCGATCGTCGATGCGCTGAAAGCCAAGAAGCTGGATCCGACCGGCCCATTCGTCTGGACCACCTATGCCGCGCTGCAGTCGCTGACCACCGGCATGGAGCGCAGCGGCAGCCAGGAGCCGGCGGATATCGTCAAGGATCTGAAAACCGGCAAGCCGGTAGACACCGTGATGGGGCCGCTGACCTGGGATGACAAGGGCGATCTGAAAGGCTTCGAGTTCGGCGTGTTCGAATGGCATGCCAACGGCACGTCCACACCGATCAAATAAGCCATAATGATTAGGGTGGGGCGCAGCCCGCTGCGCCCGGCGGGTCGGCTTGCCGGCCCCGTCTCCCTTTACCCGCCGGTTCTCCGCCAGCGGGTTTCGCAGCCAAGGGTTCAGAGTATGTCAGAGCAGCTCCTCTATTTTCTGCAGCAGATGTTCAACGGCTTAACGTTGGGCAGCACCTATGCATTGATCGCCATCGGGTACACCATGGTTTACGGCATCATCGGCATGATCAACTTCGCCCACGGCGAGGTGTACATGATCGGCAGCTATGTCTCCTTTATCGTCATCGCTGCCCTGATGATGCTCGGCATCGACGTCGGCTGGTTGCTGATCGGCGCCGCGTTCCTGGTCTCGATCGTCATCGCCAGCGCTTACGGCTGGAGCATCGAGCGGGTGGCCTACAAGCCGGTGCGCAACTCCAAGCGCCTGATTGCGCTGATCTCGGCCATCGGCATGTCGATATTCCTGCAAAACTACGTCAGCCTGACGCAGGGCTCACGCGATCTGGCGCTGCCCAGCCTGGTGACCGGCCAGTGGGTGCTGGGGGAAAGCAACGGCTTCGCCGCCACCATCAGCACCATGCAGCTGATCATCTGGCTCGTGACCTTCCTGGCGATGCTGGCGCTGACGCTGTTTATCCGCTATTCGCGCATGGGCCGCGCCTGCCGCGCCTGTGCGGAAGACCTGAAGATGGCCAGTCTGCTGGGCATCAACACCGACCGGGTGATCTCGCTGACCTTCGTCATCGGGGCGGTGATGGCGGCGGTGGCCGGGGTATTGCTCGGCCAGTTCTACGGCGTCATCAACCCTTACATCGGCTTTATGGCCGGTATGAAAGCCTTCACCGCCGCGGTTCTGGGCGGTATCGGCAGCATTCCCGGCGCGATGATCGGTGGTCTGGTGCTGGGCGTGGCGGAAGCGCTGACCTCTGCCTACCTCAGCACTGAATATAAAGACGTGGTGTCGTTCGCGTTGCTGATCGTGGTGCTGCTGATCATGCCGACCGGCATCCTCGGGCGTCCGGAGGTTGAGAAAGTATGAAACTCAATCTGCTCAATGCGCTGATCGCCACGGCGGTGCTGTTCGTGATGGCGTCGTTCCTGATGGGCATGCAGCTCAGCCTGGACGGCACCAAGCTGGTGGTGCACGGCGCGGCGGAAGTACGCTGGATGTGGATCGGCATCGGCTGCGTCATCGTCTTTTTCTTCCAGCTGTTGCGCCCGCTGCTGCAGCAGGGATTGAAAAAAGTCTCCGGCCCGGCGTTCGTGCTGCCGAGCTTCGACGGCACCACGCCGCGGCAAAAGCTGCTGGCGGCTCTGCTCATCGTCGCGGCGGTCGCCTGGCCGTTCCTGGTGTCGCGCGGCACGGTGGATATCGCCACCCTGACGCTGATCTACGTGATGCTGGGTCTCGGCCTCAACGTGGTGGTGGGCCTGTCCGGCTTGCTGGTGCTCGGCTACGGCGGTTTCTACGCCATCGGTGCCTACACCTACGCGCTGTTGAATCACTATTACGGCCTCGGCTTCTGGGAGAGCCTGCCGCTGGCGGGCATCGTCACCGCCGCCTTCGGCTTCCTGCTCGGTTTCCCGGTGCTGCGGCTGCGTGGCGACTATCTGGCGATCGTGACGCTCGGCTTCGGTGAGATCGTGCGCATCCTGCTGCTGAACAATACCGAGATCACCGGCGGGCCGAACGGCATCAGCCAGATCCCGAAACCGACTTTCTTCGGCCTGGAGTTCAACCGCAGCGTGCGCGACGGCGGCTGGGATACCTTCCATAACTTTTTCGGCCTGAAATACGATCCGAGCGATCGCATCGTGTTCCTGTACCTGGTGGCGCTGTTGCTGGTGGTGCTGACGCTGTTCGTCATCAACCGCCTGCTGCGCATGCCGCTGGGGCGCGCCTGGGAAGCGCTGCGCGAAGACGAGATCGCCTGCCGCTCGCTGGGCCTCAGCCCGACGCGCATCAAGCTGACCGCCTTTACCATCAGCGCCGCTTTCGCCGGGTTTGCCGGCACGCTGTTCGCCGCACGCCAGGGCTTTGTCAGCCCGGAGTCCTTCACCTTCGTCGAATCGGCCTTTGTGTTGGCGATCGTCGTGCTGGGGGGCATGGGCTCGCAGTTCGCAGTCATTCTGGCGGCGATCCTGCTGGTGGTGTCGCGCGAGCTGATGCGCGATCTGAATGAATACAGCATGTTGTTGCTGGGTGCGCTGATGGTGCTGATGATGATTTGGCGGCCGCAGGGGCTGTTGCCGATGAAACGGCCGCAGCTGAAGCTGCAGGCGGCGGACATTCACGCGGGCAAGGGGGAGCAGGCATGAGCGTTCAACCTTTACTGCAGGTGGAGGGCCTGTCGATGCGTTTCGGCGGGCTGCTGGCGGTCAACAACGTGGCGTTGACGCTGAACGAAGGCGAAATCGTGTCGCTGATCGGCCCCAACGGCGCCGGTAAGACCACGGTGTTCAACTGCCTGACCGGTTTTTACCGCCCGACCGGCGGCACCATCAAATTGCGCGATCGCCACCTGGAAGGATTGGCGGGGCAGGCCATCGCCCGCATGGGGGTGGTACGCACCTTCCAGCACGTGCGGCTGTTCCGTGAAATGACGGTGATCGAAAACCTGCTGGTGGCGCAGCATCAGCACCTGAAAAGCGGCGTGTTCGCCGGGCTGTTGAAAACCCCGGCCTTCCGCCGCGCCGAAGCCGAAGCGCTGGCGCGTGCGGCGGAGTGGCTGGCGCGCGTCGGCCTGCTGGAGATGGCCAACCGTTCGGCGGGCAACCTGGCCTATGGGCAGCAGCGGCGGCTGGAGATCGCCCGCTGCATGGTGACCCGGCCGGCGCTGCTGATGCTGGATGAACCGGCCGCCGGCCTCAACCCGAAAGAGACCGACGAGCTGGATCACCTGATCGTCGAGCTGCGCGATCGGCATAAGGTATCGGTGCTGCTGATCGAGCACGACATGAAGCTGGTGATGGGTATTTCCGACCGCATTTACGTGGTGAATCAGGGCACGCCGCTGGCGCAGGGCACACCGGCGGAGATCCGCAACAACCCGGACGTGATCCGGGCTTATTTGGGCGAAGAATAATATGTTGTCATTCAATCAGGTATCCGCCCATTACGGCAAAATTCAGGCGCTGCATCAGGTCAGTCTCACGATAAGCCAGGGCGAAATCGTGACGTTAATCGGCGCCAACGGCGCCGGTAAAACCACGCTGCTCGGCACCCTGTGCGGCGAGCCGCGCGCCAGCGAAGGCAGCATCGTCTTTCAGGACCAGGACATCACCCAGTGGCAAACCTCGCGCATCATGCGCGAAGCGGTGGCGATCGTGCCGGAAGGGCGGCGCGTCTTCTCGCGCATGACGGTGGAAGAAAACCTGGCGATGGGCGGCTTCTTCGCCGATCGCCGGCAGTATCAACAGCGCATCGAACGGGTGTTCACGCTGTTCCCGCGCCTGCTGGAGCGCCGCAACCAGCGCGCCGGCACCATGTCCGGCGGCGAGCAGCAGATGTTGGCCATCGGCCGCGCGCTGATGAGCCAGCCGAAACTGCTGCTGCTCGACGAGCCCTCGCTCGGGCTGGCGCCGATCATCATCCAGCAGATTTTCGACATCATTCAGCAGCTGCGGGAAGAGGGCATGACCATCTTCCTGGTGGAGCAAAACGCCAATCAGGCGCTGAAATTGGCGGACCGCGGTTATGTGCTGGAAAACGGCCGCGTGGTGTTGGAAGATACGGGGGCTGCATTGTTAGCCAACGAAGCAGTGAGGTCGGCGTATCTGGGCGGTTAATCCGCCCCCCTACGAATTAAAATAATCAGGTACGAGAAGAAGAAATGAAGACAGAAGGGTTACTCGCGCAGCGCATCGTTAACGTAAAAAGTTCGGCCATCCGTGAATTGCTTAAACACAGCAAGATGGAACACGTCATTTCGCTGGCGGGCGGCATCCCCTCTGATGCGCTGTTCGATTTCGAAGGATTGAGCATCGCCACCCAGCAGGCGATCACCGAACAGCCGAAAAGCGCGTTCCAGTATGGCCTGACCGAGGGCAGCCCGCTGCTGCGTGAGCGCATTTGCGCGCTGTGCGCCGAGCGCGGCGTCACCGCTGGTGCGGAAGAGGTGATGGTCACCGCTGGCTCGCAGCAGGCATTGGATTTGGTGATGCGCGCCATCGTCAACCCCGGCGACGTGTTCGTGGTGGAGCGCCCGACCTACCTGGCGGCGCTGCAAACGCTGGAGCTGGCGGAAGCCAACATCATGTCGGTCTCGTCCGACAGCGACGGCATGGTGGTGGAAGAGCTGGCCGAGCTGCTGAAAACCCAGCGCATCAAGGGCGTGTACGTGGTGCCGAACTTCGGCAACCCCAGCGGCATCACCCTGAGCGCCGCGCGCCGCGAACGGCTGGTGAAGCTGGCCGCCGAACATAACTTCCTGATCATCGAAGACGATCCGTACGGCGAGCTGCGTTTCACCGAAGAGCGCCACCCGACGCTGCATCAGGTGTCGCAGCGGGTGCTGGGCAACACCGACCACATCATCTATACCTCGACCTTCTCCAAGATCCTGGCGCCGGGCCTGCGGTTGGGCTGGGCGATCCTGCCGCCGTTCCTGCTGCATAAAGTGGCGATCATCAAGCAGGCGGCGGATCTGCACGCCAGCGCGCTGTCGCAGAGCATCGTCGAATGCTACCTCGGCCTGGGCCGCCTGCCGGCGCAGATCGACAAGATCCGCGCCGCCTACAAACAGAAGGGCGAGATCCTGGCCGGTTTGGTGGAGCAGGAGCTGGGCGACTACATCACCTTCGATAAGCCGAAGGGCGGCATGTTCCTGTGGGCACGTTTCCGCCGGCCGTTCAACGCCACCGAATGGCTGAACGCTACCCTGCAGCAGGGCGTGGTGTTCGTGCCGGGGGAATACTTCTTCTCCGACAACCCGGATCGTTCGACCTTCCGCCTGTCGTTCGCCACCGCCACCGAACAGCAGATGCAGGAAGCGGTGGCGCGTCTGCGCCGTTCGCTGTAATCCTCACGGCGGCGGAACCCATGCCCGCCGCCGACATCAAACCGCCATCTTCACTTCACCTTGCCGTCATGTGGCTGTCATATAACGGTTATTTTTCTGTCATCCGCGCATGGCATGTTATCCCCCGTCATCTTTCGAGCCGCAGCGTTGTTGGCTGCCCGACTGCCCCCCTGTCACTTAGTTAGCTAAGCTCCAGGGTGCCAGCAGGTTGCCGCCTAGCTGCAACTCGAAAGCTATAGGGGGCACTCCCTCATCAAGAATTGATTCTTTTCGCTCACGCGCTTTTACACCAGCTTTTTTCAGGAGTTAGGCATGCTCACCTACGCTATTCGCAAAACCACGCTGTGCGTCGCGTTGACCCTGGCGGTCAGCACTCAGGCGCTGGCGGCGACCGAGATCCCGTTCTGGCATTCGATGGAAGGCGAACTGGGTAAGGAAGTGGATTCCCTGGCGGATCGCTTCAACCAGTCGCACAGCGACGTCAAGATTGTGCCGGTTTACAAAGGCAACTACGAACAGAGCCTGGCGGCGGGCATCGCCGCTTACCGCTCCGGCAAGGCGCCGGCGATCCTGCAGGTTTACGAGGTGGGCACCGCCACCATGATGGCCAGCAAGGCCATCAAACCGGTCTACGAAGTGTTTAAAGAGGCCGGCATCAACTTCGACGAGTCGGTGTTCGTGCCGACGGTGGCCGGCTATTACACCGACAACAAGAGCGGCCATCTGCTGTCTCAGCCGTTCAACAGCTCCACGCCGGTGCTGTACTACAACAAAGACGCCTTCAAAAAGGCCGGCCTGAACCCGGATCAGCCGCCGAAAACCTGGCAGGAGCTGGCGGCGGATACCGCCAAGCTGCGTGAGGCCGGCATGAAGTGCGGCTACGCCAGCGGCTGGCAGGG
The DNA here is from genome assembly GCF_024160145.1 of Serratia nevei. GTDB lineage: Bacteria > Pseudomonadota > Gammaproteobacteria > Enterobacterales > Enterobacteriaceae > Serratia > Serratia nevei_A. The sequence continues at coordinate 34,296 of NZ_JAMYWQ010000038.1, read as the reverse complement.
CTGGATCCAGCTGGAGAACTTCAGCGCCTGGAACGGCGTGCCGTTCGCCAGCGAAAACAACGGCTTCGGCGGCACCAACGCCAAGCTGGAGTTCAACCAGCCGCTGCAGGTCAAGCACATCGCGCTGCTGGAGGCGATGAACAAGAAGGGCGATTTCACCTACTTCGGCCGCAAAGACGAATCCACCGAGAAGTTTTATAACGGCGACTGCGCCATCACCACCGCGTCATCCGGTTCGCTGGCGGACATCAAGCACTACGCCAAATTCAACTACGGCGTCGGCATGATGCCGTACGACGCCGACGCGAAAAACGCGCCGCAGAACGCCATCATCGGTGGGGCCAGCCTGTGGGTGATGAACGGCAAAGACGCCGCCACCTACAAGGGCGTGGCCGAGTTCCTGCAGTACCTGGCGCAGCCGGAAATCGCCGCCGAATGGCACCAGAAGACCGGCTATCTGCCGATCACCACCGCCGCTTACGATCTGACCAAGCAGCAGGGCTTCTACGACAAGAACCCGGGTGCCGACGTCGCCACTCGCCAGATGCTGAACAAGCCGCCGTTGCCGTTCACCAAGGGCCTGCGTCTGGGCAACATGCCGCAGATCCGCAGCGTGGTGGATGAAGAGCTGGAGGGCGTGTGGACCGGCAAGAAAACGCCTCAGCAGGCGTTGGACGCCGCCGTGCAGCGCGGTGACGTGCTGCTGCGCCGTTTCGAAGCCTCAACCAAGTAACCCTGCGTCGCGGGCCCGTCCGATCGGGCTCGCGTCTTCACGCCGATCCTTGCGTACCCGATTAATGGTTTAACGTCTATGTCATCTTCCCGTCCCGGTTTCGGCTGCAGCTGGTTGCCCTATGCGTTGGTGCTGCCGCAGCTGCTGATTACCGCCGTCTTCTTTTTATGGCCCGCCGGCGAGGCGCTGTGGTATTCGGTGCAGAGCCTCGATCCGTTCGGCCTGTCCAGCCAGTTTGTCGGGCTGGATAACTTTAAGCAGCTGTTTCAGGATCCTTACTATCTCGATTCGTTCTACACCACGCTGATCTTCAGCTTCCTGGTGGCGGGCATCGGGCTGGCGGTGTCGCTGTTCTTCGCCGCGCTGGTGGACTATGTGCTGCGCGGCAGCCGCCTCTATCGCACGCTGATGATCCTGCCCTATGCGGTGGCGCCGGCGGTGGCGGCGGTGCTGTGGATCTTTCTGTTCAACCCCGGCCTGGGGTTGATCACCCATTTCCTCAACGGGCTGGGCTATAACTGGAACCATGCGCAAAACAGCGGCCAGGCGATGTTCCTGGTGGTGCTGGCCTCGGTATGGCAGCAGATAAGCTATAACTTCCTGTTTTTCCTCGCGGCGCTGCAGTCGATCCCGCGCTCGCTGGTGGAGGCGGCGGCCATCGACGGCGCCGGCCCGGTGCGGCGTTTCTTCCATCTGGTGCTGCCGCTGATCGCGCCGGTGAGCTTCTTCCTGCTGGTGGTCAATCTGGTGTACGCCTTCTTCGATACTTTCCCGGTGATCGACGCCGCCACCGGCGGCGGGCCGGTGCAGTCCACCACCACGTTGATCTACAAGATCTACCGCGAGGGCTTCGCCGGATTGGATCTCTCCAGCTCTGCCGCGCAGTCGGTGATCCTGATGCTGCTGGTGATCGGCCTTACGGTGATCCAGTTCCGCTTCGTTGAACGTAAGGTGCGCTATCAATGATTGAGAATCGACGCGGGCTGGATATCTTCAGCCATGTGATGCTGATTATCGGCGTGCTGGTGGTGCTGTTCCCGCTGTACGTGGCCTTTGTCGCCGCCACGCTGGACGACAAGCAGGTGTTTCAGGTGCCGATGACGCTGGTGCCCGGCGGCCACCTGTGGGAGAACATCCGCAATATCTGGCAGGGCGGCGTGGGCAACCTCAAAGTGCCGTTCTCGCTGCTGCTGCTGAACAGCGTGATCATGGCGCTGGCGATCACCTTCGGCAAGATCGCGGTGTCGGTGCTGTCGGCTTACGCCATCGTGTACTTCCGCTTTCCGCTGCGCAGCCTGTTCTTCTGGCTGATATTCCTCACCCTGATGCTGCCGGTGGAGGTGCGCATTTTCCCGACGGTGGAGGTGATCTCCAACCTCAACCTGCTGGACAGCTACACCGGCCTGACGCTGCCGCTGATGGCCTCGGCCACCGCGACCTTCCTGCTGCGCCAGTTCTTCATGACGCTGCCGGATGAGCTGCTGGAGGCGGCGCGCATCGACGGCGCCGGGCCGATGCGTTTCTTCTGGGACATCGTGCTGCCGCTGTCGAAAACCAATCTGGCGGCGCTGTTCGTCATCACCTTTATCTACGGCTGGAACCAATACCTGTGGCCGATCCTGATCACCAGCGACGCTTCGATGGGCACCGCGGTGGCGGGCATCAAGAGCATGATCTCCACTTCCGGCGCGCCGACCCAGTGGAACCAGGTGATGGCGGCGATGATTCTGACTTTATTGCCACCGCTGGCGGTGGTGCTTCTGATGCAGCGCTGGTTTGTGCGCGGTCTGGTTGATAGCGAGAAATAACGACGATGGCAGGATTAAAACTACAGGCGGTCACCAAGTCTTACGACGGTAAAACGCCGGTGATCAAACAGATCGACCTCGATGTGGCGGACGGCGAATTCATCGTGATGGTCGGCCCGTCCGGCTGCGGCAAATCCACGCTGCTGCGGATGGTGGCCGGGCTGGAACGCACCACCAGCGGCGATATCTATATCGATACCCGGCGCGTGACCGATCTGGAGCCCAAGGATCGCGGCATCGCGATGGTGTTCCAGAACTACGCGCTCTATCCGCACATGAGCGTGTACGACAACATGGCCTACGGCCTCAAGATCCGCGGTTTCGGCAAGGATCATATCCGCCAGCGGGTGGAGGAGGCGGCGCGCATTCTGGAGCTGGAGCCGCTGCTCAAACGCAAACCGCGCGAGCTTTCCGGCGGCCAGCGCCAGCGCGTGGCGATGGGGCGCGCCATCGTGCGCGAACCGGCGGTATTCCTGTTCGATGAGCCGCTGTCCAACCTGGACGCCAAGCTGCGGGTGCAGATGCGCCTGGAGCTGCAACAGCTGCACCGCCGTCTGAAAACCACCAGCCTGTACGTGACCCACGATCAGGTGGAGGCGATGACGCTGGCGCAGCGGGTGATCGTCATGAACAAGGGCGTGGCGGAGCAGATCGGCACCCCGAGCGAAGTGTACCAACGGCCGGCTTCGCTGTTTGTCGCCGGCTTTATCGGATCGCCGGCGATGAACCTCTTGCCCGGCACCCTCAGCGCCGACGGCGGCCAGCTGCTGCTGGCGGACGGCATGGCGCTGCCGTTGCCGGCGGCCAAACCGCAGTGGGCGGGGCGGCAGTTGACGTTGGGCATTCGGCCGGAGCATATTCAGCCGGTGGCGCAAGGCCAGGGCGTGCCGCTGCAGCTGCAGACGCTGGAACTGCTGGGGGCCGACAATCTGGCGCATGGCCAGTGGGGCGGCCACGGGGTGATCGCGCGGCTGTCGCACGAAACCTTGCCGGCGGCGGGCAGTACGCTATATTTGCAGCTGCCTGTTCAGGCGCTGCACTTCTTTGACACCCACAGCGGATTACGGATGGATTGATGACTAGACCCTGGCCTTACCCTCATATCGTTGCCCACCGCGGCGGCGGTTCTCTGGCGCCGGAAAACACCCTGGCGGCGATCGACGTCGGCGCGCGCCACGGCCACAAGATGATCGAGTTCGATGCCAAGCTGGCGCAGGACGGGCAAATTTTCCTGCTGCACGACGACACGCTGGATCGCACCAGCAACGGTTGGGGCGTGGCGGGCGAACTGCCGTGGGACAAACTGGTGCAGCTGGACGCCGGCAACTGGTACAGCTCGGCCTTCAAGGGCGAGCGGTTGCCGCTGTTGTCGGAGGTGGCGGAACGCTGCCGGGAACACGGCCTGATGGCCAATATCGAGATCAAGCCGACCACCGGCAGCGACGATGAAACCGGCCGGGTGGTGGCGCTGGCGGCGCGGCTGCTGTGGCAAGGACAAACCGATCCGCTGCTTTCCTCCTTCTCGGTAGAAGCGCTGGCGGCGGCGCAGCGCACCGTGCCGGATTTGCCGCGCGGCCTGCTGCTCGAGGCCTGGGACGACAACTGGCGCGAGCTGACCGAGCGCCTGGACTGCGTCTCGCTGCATATCGATCACAAAGCGCTGACCGCCGAGCGGGTCAAAGCGTTGAAAGACGCCGGGCTGCGCATTCTGGTGTACACCGTCAACCAACCGGATCGCGCGCGTCTGCTGCTCGACTGGGGCGTTGACTGCATTTGCACCGACCGGATAGATTTGATTGGCCCGGATTTTTAATCCGGCGCCGATGAACCCGCGACGACAAGCCTTGCCGCCGCACCACCGGAAGGAATGCGATGCCTGGCTTTATCCTGTCACTGTGGCACCAGGTCGTGCTGTCTTTACCGCTGTTTGTCCCGATCGCGTTGAATTATGGGCTGTTCCTTACCGTCATGGGCGTGCGGGCGTAGCCGGCAGCGGCGCCTGCGGCACCGCCGGCGCGGTGCGATTGAACGGATCGCGCGGCTGATTGCCATTAGGCAGCAGTTGCCCGCCGTTCGGCGTGGTTTGCATCAGCTGTTGCCGCTGATGGTCGAACTGCCGCTGTTGCTGCAGGCGGCGTTGGTCCATTTGCCGATTGTTCAACAGACGCTGTTGCTGGGCCTGCTGGCTGCTTTGGTTGAGAAACTGCTGCTGTGAACGCAGATCGGTCACGCCGTTGGCCGCTGCGGCCAGGCCGGGCAGCCACAGCAGAGCGAACAGGATATGAGACGTTTTCATGATGGTTACCTCGCCGTTTTATTAAGCCTAACCCAGCGGTGAAATTTTGCCGGTAGTTTATCTTTTGTTCTGATGTAAACCGCCTTTTCACCAACGCGGTGCGCATCTTCCGTTACAATCGCCCTTTCGGTCTTTTTAGGGTGAACTCATCGTGCTGCTTTTGGTTATCACCACCATTCTGTGGGCATTTTCTTTCAGCCTGATTGGCGAGTACCTGGCGGGCCACGTCGACAGCGGATTCTCGGCGCTGGTGCGCATCGGGCTGGCGGCGCTGGTGTTTCTGCCGTTTCTGCGTTGGCGCAACATCAAACCCAGGGTGATCCTGCTGTATATGCTGGTGGGCGCCTTCCAGCTGGGCATCATGTACCTGTTCAGCTTCCGCGCCTATCTATACCTGACGGTGCCGGAATTCCTGCTGTTCACCGTGCTGACGCCGCTGTACATCACGCTGATTTACGATTTGCTGAGCGGCCGACGCCTGCGCTGGGGCTATGTCTTCAGCGCGTTGCTGGCGGTGCTGGGCGCGGCGATCATCCGCTATCACCAACTGAGCGAACACTTCTGGTGGGGGCTGCTGTTGGTGCAGGCGGCGAACATCAGCTTTGCCATCGGCATGGTCGGTTATAAGCGCCTGATGGAGGTGCATCCCTTGCCGCAGCACACCGCGTTCTCCTGGTTCTACCTGGGGGCGGCGGCGGTGGCGGTGGTGGCCTGGTTCCTGTGGGGCAATCCGCAGCAGCTGCCGACCACCAACCTGCAGTGGGGCGTGCTGATCTGGCTGGGCGTGGTGGCGTCGGGACTGGGCTACTTCATGTGGAACTACGGCGCGACGCAGGTGGATGCCGGCACGCTCGGTATCATGAACAACATGCATGTGCCGGCCGGGCTGTTGGTCAATCTGGCCATCTGGCAACAACAGCCGCACTGGCCGAGCTTTATCATCGGCGGGGCGGTGATCGTCGCTTCGCTGTGGGTGCACCGCCGCTGGGTGGCGCCGAAACAGAACGGCTAAGAACGCGGGCTCGCCCGGCGCGGGGGGGCCGAAAGTTTATACGCCGGCCGCCAACGCTTTGGCGCCGGTCGCGCCAGGGCGTGCGGCGTCGCGCACAAACGGCAGATGATCGCAGGCGTGCTGGCGGGCCGAGCGGATAAAGGCTTCGGTCACCGCCTGGCGCTGCTCGCCGTCGCGCACGGCGGCGTACAGGCGGCTCCACAGGCCGTCGCCCAGGGTTTTGGTCACCACCAGCCCCTGGCGTTCGAAACTCTCCACCACCCAGTGCGGCAGCGCCGCAAGCCCCATCCGCGCCGACACCATCTGGATCAGCAGCAGCGTGTTATCGACGTTCTTCAACGCCGGGCTGATGCCCGCCGGCTGCAGGAAATGCCGCCAGATATCCAGCCGCTGGCGCTGTACCGGGTAAATCAACAGCGTTTCGTCGCTCAAATCTTCCGGCTCAATGTGCGTGTTGCTTGCCAGCGGATGATCCGGCGCCAGCACCAGACGCACTTCGAAATCGAACATCGGCGAGTAGTGCAGGCCGCTGCGCGGCAGAATATCCGACGTCATCACCAGATCCAGCTCACCCTGCTGCAGGGCCGGCTGCGGATCGAAAGTGACGCCGGAGGTGAAATCCATCACCACCTGCGGGAAACGCCGGCGGAAGTTGTCCAGCGCCGGCGTCAGCCACTGAATGCAGCTGTGGCATTCGATGGCGATGCGCAGCGTGGTCTGGTGCGGCTCGTGGCAGGCCTGCAGCGCCTGTTGGATCTGCGGCAGCACCTGTTCCGCCAGCTGCAGCAGGATCTCGCCCTGGGCGGTGAAGCGCAGGGGCTGGCTCTTGCGCACGAACAGCTTGAAGCCCAGACGTTGTTCAAGATCGCTGAACTGGTGCGACAGGGCAGACTGCGTCTGATGAAGTTGGGCCGCCGCCCCCGCCAGCGAACCGCTGTTGCGCAGGGCCTGCAGCGTCCGTAAATGTTTCAGTTCGATCATGAGAGTCCTTCACATTGACAGTGAATAAATTGCGCTTGTGGTTAATACAGTACCTGCTGATTATGGATGTGTAAACATCTGGATGGCTAAATGGGGAATATGACGATGGCAATTTTGAATCACACACTGGGTTTTCCTCGCGTTGGGCTACGACGTGAGCTGAAAAAAGCTCAGGAAAGCTACTGGGCCGGCAATTCAACGCAGGAAGAGCTGTTGGCGGTTGGCCGCGAGCTGCGCGCTCGTCATTGGCAACAGCAACGGCAGGCCGGGGTGGATTTGGTGCCGGTCGGCGATTTCGCCTGGTACGATCATGTGTTGACCACCAGCCTGCTGCTGGGCAACGTGCCGGCGCGCCATCAGAATGCGGATGGCTCGATCGATCTGGACACGCTGTTCCGCATTGGCCGTGGCCGCGCACCGACCGGCGAGCCGGCGGCCGCGGCGGAAATGACCAAGTGGTTCAATACCAACTACCACTACATGGTGCCCGAATTTCAGCAAGGTCAGCAGTTCAAGCTGGGCTGGACCCAGCTGCTGGACGAAGTGGACGAAGCGCTGGCGCTCGGCCATCGCATCAAGCCGGTGCTGCTGGGCCCGGTGACCTATCTGTGGCTGGGTAAGGTGAAGGGCGAGCCGTTCGACCGCCTGTCGCTGTTGAAAGACATCCTGCCGGTTTACCAACAGGTGCTGGCCGAGCTGGCGAAACGTGGCGTCGAGTGGGTGCAAATTGACGAGCCGGCGCTGGTGCTGGAGCTGCCGCAAGCCTGGCTGGACGCGTTCAAACCGGCTTACGACGCGCTGCAGGGGCAGGTGAAGCTGCTGCTGACCACGTATTTCGACAGCGTCGGCCACAGCCTCGATACCGTCCGCACGCTGCCGGTGCAGGGGCTGCACGTCGATCTGGTCGCCGGCCATGATGATATTGCCGCGCTGAGCGCCGCATTGCCGAACGACTGGCTGCTGTCGCTGGGGGTAATCAACGGCCGCAACGTCTGGCGCGCCGATCTGAGCCGCTGGTTCGAACGCCTGCAACCGCTGGTGGGCACCCGCCCGCTGTGGATTGGCAGCTCCTGTTCACTGCTGCACAGCCCGATCGACCTGAGCGTGGAAAGCCGTCTGGACGAAGAAGTGAAAAGCTGGTTCGCCTTCGCGTTGCAAAAATGCGCCGAGCTGGCGCTGCTGACTGCGGCGCTGAACGCGCCTGACGCGGCCAGGCAGGCTGAACTGGATGCCTACAGCGCGCCGATCCGCGCCCGCCGTCAGTCGAGCCGCGTGCATAACCCACAGGTTGAGCGCCGTCTGGCGGCGATCACCGCCCAGGACAGCGAACGCCACAGCGCTTACGCCGAACGCGCCAGGGCGCAGCGCGCACGTTTCAACCTGCCTGCCTGGCCGACCACCACTATCGGTTCGTTCCCGCAGACCACCGAGATCCGCGGCCTGCGTCTGGACTTCAAACAGGGCCGTTTGGACAGCAACAACTACCGCACCAGCATCGGCGAACACATCAAACAGGCGATCGTCGAGCAGGAGCGCCTCGGGCTGGACGTGCTGGTGCACGGTGAAGCCGAACGCAACGACATGGTGGAGTATTTCGGCGAGAACCTGGACGGCTTCGTGTTTACCCAGAACGGCTGGGTGCAGAGCTACGGCTCCCGCTGCGTGAAGCCGCCGGTCATCATCGGCGACGTCAGCCGCCCGGCAGCCATCACCGTCGAATGGGCCAAATTCGCCCAGTCGCTGACCGACAAGCCGGTGAAAGGCATGTTGACCGGGCCGGTGACCATCCTGTGCTGGTCGTTCCCGCGTGAAGACGTGACTCGCGAAGTGATTGCCAAGCAGATTGCGCTGGCGCTGCGCGACGAGGTGGAAGATCTGGAAAAAGCCGGCATCGGCATCATCCAGATCGACGAACCCGCCCTGCGCGAGGGGTTGCCGCTGCGCCAATCCGACTGGGTCGCGTACCTGAACTGGGCGGTGGACGCCTTCAAACTGAACGCCGCCGTGGCGCGGGACGACACCCAGATCCACACCCACATGTGTTACTGCGAGTTCAACGACATCATGGACTCCATCGCCGCGCTGGACGCCGACGTGATCACCATCGAGACCTCGCGTTCCGATATGGATCTGCTGGAAGCCTTCAAAGAGTTCGAATACCCGAACGAAATCGGGCCGGGCGTTTACGATATCCACTCGCCGAACGTGCCGAGCGTGGAATGGATTGAAGCGCTGCTGCGTAAAGCGGCGCAGAACATCCCGGCGGAACGCCTGTGGGTTAACCCGGATTGCGGTCTGAAAACCCGCGGCTGGCCGGAAACCCGGCAGTCGCTGGCCAACATGGTATTGGCGGCGCAGCGCCTGCGCGAACAGGCGTGATGCCGTGCGGCGGATAAACCGCCGCTTATAGATTGGCTGGTGTGATGATTGGGCGCTTCGGCGCCCTTTTTTATGAGGCTATTTGACGCCGTGCTGGGCGAACCAGGCCAGCATGCGCTGCCAACCGTCCTCCGCCGCTTCGGCATTGTAGCTGGGGCGATAATCGGCGTTGAACGCATGCCCGACCTCGGGGTACACCACGATTTCGGCCTCGGCGTTGGCGGCGCGGATCGCCTGACGCATGGTTTCCACCGTCTCCAGCGGGATGCCGCTGTCCTGCCCGCCATACAGCCCCAGCACCGGCGCCGACAGGTGGGTGGCGACATCGACCGGATGCTTCGGTGAATTCAGCGTTTTTTCCCCCACCAGCTTGCCGTACCAGGCGGCCGCCGCCTTCAACTGCGGGTTGTGCGCCGCGTACAGCCAGGTGATGCGGCCACCCCAGCAGAAACCGGTGATCGCCAGCTTGCCGGCGTCGCCGCCGTGGCGGATGGCCCAGTGCGCGGCGTGATCCAGATCAGCCAGTACCTGACGATCCGGCACCTTGGTGACCAACTGTTGGAACAGCTCGCCGATATCGGTGTAGTCGTTGGCGTCGCCCTGGCGGAAATAGAGTTCGGGCGCGATCGCCAGATAACCCTGCTTGGCCAGGCGGCGGCACAGATCCTGAATATGTTCATGGACGCCGAAGATTTCCTGCACCACCAGCACGATGGGGAAAGGGCCGCTCTGGTCGGCGGGCTTGGCAACGTAGGCCGGCAGCGCGTCCCCCTGGGAAGGGATAGTGGTTTGCCCGGCGTGAATGCCCTGTTCGTCGGTGATAATCGCGGAGGCGGCCAACGGCGCGGCGGCCGGGGCGAATCCCCCCTGAGCCTGTTCTAATGTCATCACATGTTCGGTTTTCATTGCGGTCTCCGTGCAATAGAAAAAAGCGCTGAGATTAACTATAGGAAAGATTACCCATTATTGGCGCTGCGTGGCGCACTTTCGGACAAGTCGATAAAAAACGGCTAATTATCTGGCTTTGCGGCATTTTTAAGCGCTTTTTAGCATGTTATTACGCGTTTTGCCCCGCGTAAGTGCCATAAGGTGCGTTAGAAGGCTTTTTTGTCCCTAAGCCGCCGATAAGATAGGGTTATTTGGATTGATCAGCTAAATAGTTTCAGCCGGCAACCAACGGGCAGAGGGCGGCAAGATTTGTCGGCTAGACTGAGGTTCAGCGGCGTGCTCTGGATGCGCCCTGGTTATTTTTTGTGATTAAATTCACAAAAAATATGTAGCATGTAATTTGTTTCTCTTTTCATAGTGACTATCGTCACGAAATTAAGCGACGATTTTCAGTAGAGTGCTTTTTTGTTCCTCCCAATAAACATGATCCATGAGGAGTCTCGTATGTCTCAGTCTGACGTTTTTCATCTCGGCCTCACCAAGCAAGATTTACAAGGGGCCCAGCTTGCCATCGTGCCGGGCGATCCGCAGCGCGTAGAGAAGATTGCCAAGCTGATGGAAAATCCGGTACATCTGGCCTCCCATCGTGAATTCACTACCTGGCGCGCGGAGCTGGACGGCAAGGCGGTGATCGTCTGCTCCACCGGCATCGGCGGCCCGTCTACCTCTATTGCGGTGGAAGAGCTGGCGCAGCTGGGCATTCGCACCTTCCTGCGTATCGGCACCACCGGCGCCATTCAGGCCAATATCAACGTCGGCGACGTGCTGGTCACTACGGCCGCGGTACGCCTCGACGGCGCCAGCCTGCACTTTGCGCCGATGGAGTTCCCGGCGGTCGCGGACTTCGCCTGCACCACCGCGCTGGTGGAAGCGGCCAAGGCCAGCGGCGCCACCACGCACATCGGCGTGACCGCCTCTTCCGATACCTTCTATCCGGGCCAGGAGCGTTACGACACTTACTCCGGCCGCGTGGTCAGCCGCTTTAAAGGCTCGATGGAAGAGTGGCAGGCGATGGGCGTGATGAACTATGAAATGGAATCCGCCACGCTGCTGACCATGTGTGCCAGCCAGGGCCTGCGTGCCGGCATGGTGGCCGGGGTGATCGTCAACCGCACCCAGCAAGAGATCCCGAACGCCGAGACCATGAAAAACACCGAAAGCAAAGCGGTACAGATCGTAGTGGACGCCGCTCGCCGCCTGCTGTAATCGCCTTTCCCCCAGCGGGCCGCTGACGCGGCCCGTTTTTCCATTCGCGGCGAATCTGTTACGGTGATACTCCTCAGCGCTGCGCCGATGGCCGCTGCGCGTCGTCAGAACAAAAACAACGAGGACGTTTATGACCGCCCAGATCCTGCTTCATCCTTCGCTCGCGCCGCTCGACGGCGGCATCAATTTCCGCGACTTCGGCGGCAACGGCGTGGCCGACGGGCGCCGCATCAAGCGCGGCCTGCTGTTCCGTTCCGGTTCCCTCGAGCGGCTGACGGAAAACGACTGCGCCTTTCTCGCCGGCGTGCCGGTGCGCTCGGTGCTGGACTACCGCGATGCCGACGAGGTGCAGGCCAAGCCGGATATTCTGTGGCATGGCGCCGATTATCACCACGTGCCGGCCAACCCGCTGAGCAGCGAAGTCAACGCCAACCTGGAGAAGCTCACCAACGAGACGCTGGCCGCCTTCGACGCCCGCGCGTTCATGCTGGAGCTGTATCGCCGCCTGCCGTTCGGCAATGCGGCCTATCAGCGGCTGGCGCAGCTGTTGAGTAATCCTGGCGGCGGCGCCATCGTGCAGCACTGCGCGGTCGGCAAGGATCGCACCGGGGTCGGTTCGGCGCTGGTGTTGTTTGCGCTGGGGGCCGACGAAGCGACGGTGCTGGAAGACTATCTGCTGACCGAAACCACGCTGGCCACCTTCCGCGAGCAGATGCTGGCTCAGCTGTCTATCAAGCTGAATGCGGCGGCGCTGGAGCAATTCGCCTACGTGCTCAGTGCGCGTGAGGAGTTCCTGATGACGGCGCTGGGCTGTATCCGCCGGCAATACGGCTCCACCGACCGCTGGCTGGAAGCGGAATACGGCCTGGGCGCGCCCCAGCGCGAAGCGCTGCAGGCGTTCTACCTCGAGTAAATCGCCGTGTGTTTAGCCGGGGTTTAACTCGCCCCGGCCTATTCTAGGCGGCGAATTATCGCGTATCAGGAGCCCCGCATTGAGCCTCAACGACGTTATCAACTGGGTCAGCGACGTCGTGCGTCAGCACGAAGGCTGGGCCATTCCCATCATTTTCTTCCTGGCGTTCGGCGAATCGCTGGCGTTCTTGTCACTGCTGCTGCCGGCCACGGTGATCCTGCTGGCGCTGGGCGCGCTGATCGGCGAAAGCGGCATCGCCTTTTGGCCGATTTGGGCCGCTGCCGCCGTCGGGGCGTTTTTCGGCGACTGGCTCTCTTACTGGATCGGCTACCACTATCAGGACCGCGTGGCGCATATGTGGCCGCTGTCGCGCAATCCGCAGCTGCTGGCACGCGGCCACGCCTTCTTTGAACGCTGGGGCGTGCTGGGCATCTTCATCGGCCGCTTCTTCGGCCCGCTGCGCGCCGTGGTGCCGCTGGTGGGCGGTATTTGCGGCATGCCGCAGCGCTATTTTCAACTGGCCAACGTCACGTCGGCGATGATTTGGGCGTTCGGCATTCTGGCGCCGGGGGCATTCGGTATCAAGTGGCTCAGCCAGTGGTTGGGCTGATTTCTCGCTAAATTGCGTAGCGCCGCGCAATATTGTGCGCGGCGGGCAAAATCAGGCTGGACATCCATACAGCCTCCCCTTAACGTGACGGGCAATGGGCGTGCGAAACGCCGGAACGGCAAGGTGCAACAGGAGGCAGGGTGGATACCAGTCTGATTTATGGGATTGGCGGCGTAGCGATCGGCATGCTGTTGGGATGGCTGATCGCCAGCCTGCGGGTGCAGCAGACGAATGCGCAACATGAAACCGAGCTGCGGTTGTTGGAGCAAGCGTTGCAGCAGGCGCAGCAGGAAACGGCGGCGCGGCAGGAGGCTCTGCAGCGCCACGAGCAGCAGCTGCGCCAGAGCGAGCTGGAGCTGCGTAACCTGCACAGCCAGCTGGCGGCCGGGCATGAAAAGCTGCAACAGCTCAACCATTGGCGCAACGAATGCGAACTGCTCAACCAGGAGCTGCGCGCCCAGCGCGAGGTTAACAGCGCGCAGGAGGCCGAGCTGCGCGAAGTCACTATCCGTCTGGAAGAGACGCGCATGGCGGCGGAGGAGAAGCAGCGCCTGCTGATCAACAGCGAACAACGCCTCACCACCCAGTTTGAAAACCTCGCCAACCGCATTTTTGAACACAGCGGCCGCAAGGTGGACGAGCAAAATAAGCAAAGTTTGGATCGGTTGTTGCTGCCGTTGCGTGAACAGCTGGACGGTTTCCGCCGGCAGGTGCAGGACAGCTTTGGTCAGGAAGCGCGGGAACGCCACACGCTGACGCACGAGATACGCAATCTGCAGCAGTTGAACGCGCAGATGGCGCGCGAGGCCATCAACCTCACCAAAGCGCTCAAAGGCGATAACAAAACGCAGGGCAACTGGGGCGAGGTGGTGCTGAGCCGGGTGCTGGAGGCCTCCGGCCTGCGCGAAGGGCGCGAGTATGAAACGCAGGTCAACGTGCGGGTGGATCACCAGAGCCGCATGCAGCCCGATGTGATCGTGCGCCTGCCGCAGGGCAAGGACGTGGTGATCGACGCCAAGATGTCGCTGATCGCCTACGAGCGCTATTTCAACGGTGAAGACGAGGTGGAGCGCGAAGCGGCGCTGAATGAACATATCGCCTCGCTGCGCGGCCATATCCGCATGCTGGGCCGCAAGGACTATCAGCAGTTGCCGGGGTTGCGCTCGCTGGATTATGTGCTGATGTTCATTCCGGTCGAGCCCGCCTTCCTGCTGGCTATCGACCGCGAACCGGAGCTGATAGGCGAAGCGCTCAAACACAACATCATGTTGGTCAGCCCGACCACGTTGCTGGTGGCGCTGCGCACCATCACCAACCTGTGGCGCTATGAGCATCAAAGCCAGAACGCCCAGCGTATCGCCGATCGCGCGGCGAAACTGTATGACAAGATGCGGCTGTTCGTGGACGATATGTCGGCACTGGGGCAGAGCCTGGACAAGGCGCAGGGCAGTTATCGTCAGGCGATGAACAAACTGAGCGAAGGCCGTGGTAATCTTATCGGCCAAATTGAAGGTTTCCGCGCGCTGGGGGTGGAGGTCAAACGGCCGATCAACCCGCTGCTGGCGCAGCAAGCCGGCGCGCAACACGATGAAGCGGAAGAGGCGAACGACGACGATGTCGCCGCGCTGCCGCAGACGAAAGACGATGACGATACCGCCGGGGAACCGGGCTTCGTTTCGCACGGCTGAGGCCGTGGCGAGGTGGGGTATTGCTCGGGCTTCTGGTAAACTCATCCACACAAAATTGACTGAATAGCAGGCAGGACAATGGCAGATCAACCGCAGGAAACCACCGATTTCGGTTTTCGCACCGTCGCTAGAGACGAAAAACAGGCCATGGTGGCGGACGTTTTTCATTCGGTAGCGGCAAAGTATGACGTGATGAACGACCTGATGTCGTTCGGTATCCACCGCATCTGGAAGCGTTTCACCATTGACTGCAGCGGTGTGCGCCGCGGGCAGCGCGTGCTGGATCTGGCCGGCGGTACCGGTGACCTGGCCGCCAAGTTCTCCCGCATGGTCGGCGAGCAGGGCCAGGTGGTGCTGGCGGACATCAACGATTCGATGCTGAAGATGGGGCGCGAGAAGCTGCGCGATCGCGGCATCGTCGGCAACATCAATTATGTGCAGGCCAACGCCGAAGCGCTGCCGTTCCCGGACAACTACTTCGATTGCATCACCATCTCCTTTGGCTTGCGCAACGTCACCGACAAAGACAAAGCGCTGCGTTCGATGTTCCGCGTGCTGAAGCCGGGCGGCCGCCTGCTGGTGCTGGAGTTTTCCAAGCCGCTGCTGGCGCCGCTGAGCAAGGCTTACGATGCCTACTCGTTCCACGTGCTGCCGAAGATCGGCGAGCTGGTGGTCAAAGATCCGGACAGCTACCGCTACCTGGCGGAATCTATCCGTATGCACCCCGATCAGGAAACCCTGAAGGGCATGATGGGCAACGCCGGTTTTGAAAACGTCACCTATTTCAACCTGACCGGCGGGATTGTCGCCCTGCATCGCGGCTTCAAGTTCTGAGAGGGAGATGCCGATGCTGTTTACCCCTCTGCTGACCGGTGCGCTGGAAACCTCGCTGAATAATCTGCTGTTTCGCGATCGCAGCATGAAAGCCGCCCGCCAACGCCTGGCGGGCAAGGTGCTGCGTATCGAACTGGAAGAGCTGGCGTCACCGCTGGTGCTGGTGTTCAGCGAACAGCGCGTGGACGTGCTGGGGCAGTCGGAAGACAGCGCCGATTGCACGGTGCGCAGCCGCATTCCCGCCTTACTGAAGCTGCGCGATCGCCAGCAGTTGCCGGTGCTGATGCGCAGCGGTGAACTGGCGGTGGAAGGCGATCTTCAGGTGGTGCAACAGCTGGTTGGCCTGCTCGATCTGGCGGAATGGGATCCGGCGGAGTGGCTGGCGCCCTACATCGGCGATATCGCCGCCCAGGGCATTACGCAGGCGCTGGGAAAAGGCGCCTCGCTGCTGAAAGCCGGCTTTATACGCCGGCAGCAAGACATGGCGGAGACGCTGACGGAAGAGTGGCGCCTGGCGCCGGGGCCGCTGGAAGTGGTGTGGTTCAACGAAGAAGTTGATGCACTCGCCCGCAGCGCGCAAGCGCTGATTGCCCGCATGGACAAGTTGGAGGGCAAGCGATGACCCCAGGCGAACTGCGCCGTTTGTATTTTATCGTCCGCGTTTTTCTCAGCTATGGGCTGGATGAGCTGATCCCTAAAATGCGTTTGACGCTGCCGCTGCGCTTCGGCCGCCGATTGCTGTTCTGGATGCCGAATCGGCACAAGGACAAACCGCTGGGTGAACGCCTGCGGCTGGCGCTGCAGGAACTGGGGCCGGTCTGGATCAAGTTCGGCCAGATGATGTCGACCCGCCGCGATCTGTTTCCGCCGCAGATTGCCGATCAGCTGACGCTGTTGCAGGATCGGGTCGCGCCTTTCGACGGCGCGCTGGCACGTAAACATATTGAGCTGGCGATGGGCGGCCCGCTGGAAACCTGGTTCGATGACTTTGATCAGCAGCCGCTGGCCTCTGCCTCGATCGCGCAGGTGCATACCGCGCGGTTGAAAACCACCGGCCAGGAAGTGGTGCTGAAGGTGATTCGACCGGATATCGGGCCGATCATCAAGGCCGACGTGCGCCTGATGTACCGGTTGGCCGGCTGGGTGCCGAAGCTGTTGCCGGACGGCCGCCGTCTGCGCCCGCGCGAAGTGGTGCGCGAGTACGAGAAAACCCTGCTGGACGAACTGAACCTGCTGCGCGAAGCGGCCAACGCTATTCAGCTGCGCCGCAATTTCGACGGCAGCCCGATGCTGTACGTACCGGAAGTCTATTCCGACTACTGCCGCGAAAGCGTATTGGTGATGGAGCGCATCTACGGCATTCCGGTCTCGGACATCGCCACGTTGGAGCAGCAGGGCACCAACATGAAACTGTTGGCAGAACGCGGCGTGCAGGTGTTCTTTACCCAGGTATTCCGCGACAGCTTCTTCCATGCGGACATGCATCCCGGTAATATTTTCGTCAGCTACGAACACCCGGAAGATCCTTGCTATATCGGCATCGACTGCGGCATCGTCGGCTCGCTCAACAAGGATGATAAACGCTACCTGGCGGAAAACTTCATTGCCTTCTTCAACCGCGATTACCGCAAGGTGGCGGAACTTCACGTCGATTCCGGCTGGGTGCCGCGCGACACCAACGTGGAAGACTTCGAATTCGCCATCCGCACCGTGTGCGAGCCGATTTTCGAGAAACCGCTGGCGGAGATTTCCTTCGGCAACGTGCTGCTGAACCTGTTCAACACCGCGCGCCGCTTCAATATGGAAGTGCAGCCGCAGCTGGTGTTATTGCAGAAGACCTTGCTGTATGTTGAAGGGCTGGGGCGCCAGCTCTACCCGCAGCTGGATCTGTGGACCACCGCCAAGCCGTTCCTCGAGAGCTGGCTGCGCGATCAGGTCGGCATTCCTGCCGTGGTGCGCGCGCTGAAAGAGAAAGCGCCGTTCTGGGCGGAGAAACTGCCCGAACTGCCCGAGCTGTTTTACGACAGCCTGCAGCAGCATAAACTGTTGCAACAAAGCGTTGATAAGCTGACCAACCAGATGCAGGCTCAGCGGGTTCGTCAGGGGCAGTCACGTTATTTGTTCGGCGTTGGCGCTACACTCTTGGTAAGCGGCACGCTGTTGCTGCTGGGGCAAATCGAGGCGTTTCCCGCCTGGATGATGGCCGCCGGCATCGTGTGCTGGGTGATTGGCTGGAAGCGAACCACCTGATTTAATTCGTCACTCTGGTAAAGTCGGCCCTATAATGCGGGCTGGCTTTAAAAGACCCTTTAAAATTAGAGGTAATTAAAATGGGCGGTATTAGTATTACGCAATTGTTGATCATCGCAGTGATCGTGGTGCTGCTGTTCGGTACCAAAAAACTGCGCACGCTGGGCTCCGATCTCGGCGCCTCGATCAAGGGCTTCAAGAAGGCGATCGGCGACGACACGCCGTCGACCCCCAACACGGCTGAGAAAAGCAGCCTGGATGACGCTGACTTCTCGGCCAAGCCTATTACCGATAAGCAGCCGGAAGTGAAACCGGAAGAGTCGAAGAACAAAGAGCAGGTATAAACCGTGTTTGACATTGGGTTTAGTGAGCTGCTGCTGGTGCTGGTGATCGGCCTGGTTGTTCTGGGGCCGGAACGGTTGCCGGTCGCGGTCAGAACGGTGTCGGGCTGGATCCGCGCGCTGCGCTCGCTGGCGGCCTCGGTGCAGCACGAACTGTCTCAGGAGCTGAAGCTGCAGGAGCTGCAGGACAGCCTGAAAAAAGCGGAACAGGCTGGTTTGCAGAACCTGACGCCGGAACTGAAGGCGTCGATGGATGAACTGAAAGACGCGGCGGAATCATTGAAACGCACCTACCGGGGCGAGAAAGAAGAGCTGGCGAACACCATTCATAACCCGCAGGTCACCGATCCGGAAGCCTTACACGACGGCGTGACGCCGGCGGAAGCGGCAACCCGCGCCAGCGCGCCTGCCGCCGTGCCGAAACCGGCATCGGAGCCTGAGGCCGTCGTGGCTGCTTCCCCGGCTGCGCCTGTGGCGGCGCAACCGGCTAAAGCACCGGTGGAAACCGCGCCGGCACCTGTCGAACCTGTTGCGGATAAAACCCCAGCGTCTCACCAACCTAGTGGCGATCGTTAATACATGGCTGTTGAAGATACCCAACCCCTTATCAGTCATCTGATAGAGCTGCGCAAGCGGCTATTGAACTCGATTATCTGCGTGTTGGCGGTGTTCGTGGTGCTGGTGTTTTTCGCCAACGACATCTACCAACTGGTCTCTGCGCCGCTGCTCAAGCAGCTGCCGGCCGGGGCGAGCATGATCGCCACCGACGTGGCATCACCGTTCTTTACGCCGATCAAGCTGACCATGATCGTCTCGGTGTTCGTCTCCGCGCCGATGATCCTGTATCAGGTGTGGGCATTCATCGCGCCGGCGCTGTACAAGCATGAACGCCGCCTGATGATGCCGCTGCTGGTGTCCAGCAGCCTGCTGTTCTACCTCGGGATGGCTTTCGCCTACTTCATCGTGTTCCCGCTGGCCTTCGGCTTCTTTGCCAAGACTGCGCCGATGGGGGTGACCATTGCGACCGACATTAAAAACTACCTCGATTTCGTCATGGCGTTGTTTATGGCGTTTGGCGTTGCCTTCGAAGTGCCGGTCGCCATCATTCTGCTGTGCTGGAGTGGCGTCACCTCGCCGGAAGATCTGAAGAAGAAACGGCCGTATGTGCTGGTCGGCGCGTTTGTGGTCGGCATGCTGTTGACGCCGCCGGACGTGTTCTCGCAAACCCTGTTGGCGATACCGATGTATCTGCTGTTTGAAGTAGGGGTGTTCTTCGCTCGCTTCTATACCGGAAAACGTCGTCCGCAGGCGGAAGAAGAAGACGAGGGTGACGAACCCCCAGCCCCCTGATCCATCTTGATTGCGAAGCCGCCCATTGGGCGGCTTTTGCTTTGGAAAAAACCATGTTTGATATCGGCGTAAATCTCACCAGCAGCCAATTCGCCAAAGACCGCCAGGCGGTGGTGGAACGCGCCCATGCCGCGGGCGTGACGGGGATGTTGATTACCGGCACCGATCTGGCGCAGAGCCGCGAGGCCGCTGAACTGGCGCAGCAACATCCGGGCTACGGTTGGTCTACCGCCGGCGTGCATCCGCACAACGCCAGCGGTTGGGATGAACACACCGCCGAGCAGATTTATGCGTTGGCCGCGCGCCCTGAAGTGGCGGCGATCGGCGAATGCGGACTGGATTTCAATCGCAACTTCTCGACGCCCGCGCAGCAGGAAGCGGCGTTCACCGCGCAGCTGGCGCTGGCCGCAGAGTTGGCGTTGCCGGTGTTTCTTCATTGCCGCGACGCACACGCACGTTTTGCCGAGCTACTGACGCCGTGGTTGGATAAACTGCCCGCGGCCGTGGTGCACTGCTTCACCGGCACCGCCGAAGAATTAACAAGCTGCCTGTCGCTGGGCCTGTCGATCGGGATTACCGGTTGGGTCTGCGACGAGCGGCGCGGCCTGGCATTGCGCGCCCTGTTGCCGCAGATCCCGGCCGAGCGTCTGCTGCTGGAAACTGACGCCCCTTATCTGTTGCCCCGGGATTTACAGCCTAAACCCGCATCTCGCCGCAACGAACCCTGTTTCCTGCCCCATATCGTGCATCAGGTCGCCGTCTGGCGACAGGAAGAGCCGCAATGGCTGGGGCAAAAAACCGATGAGAACGCCCGCCGGCTATTCCGGCTGGTTTGAGCTAGGAGAAAACTATGAGCTATGCATTTCCGGGCACCTTCCCTGGTCGCCGTATGCGCCGCGTGCGCCGTCATGACTTCAGCCGCCGCCTGGTCGCCGAGAATCAACTGACGGTCAACGACCTGATTTATCCGGTGTTTGTCATGGAAGGCAGCAATCGCCAGGAAGAAGTGGCCTCGATGCCGGGCGTATCGCGCATGACGATCGATCTGCTGGTCAAGGAAGCGGAAACCATCGCCAAACTCGGCGTGCCGGTGATCTCCCTGTTCCCGGTGATCGAACCGGGCCTGAAGTCGCTGCATGCGGAAGAAGCCTATAACCCGGAAGGGCTGGTGCAGCGCACGGTGCGCGCGCTGAAAGACGCGGTGCCTGAACTGGGCATTCTGACCGATGTCGCGCTCGATCCCTACACCACGCACGGGCAGGACGGGGTAATCGATGAGCAGGGCTATGTGATTAACGACGTGACCAAAGACATCCTGGTGCGTCAGGCGCTGTCCCATGCCGAAGCGGGCGCGGAAATCGTGGCGCCGAGCGACATGATGGACGGCCGCATCGGGGCGATCCGCGATCGTCTGGAATTGCAGGGCCTGGTGAATACCCAGATCATGGCCTACTCCGCCAAGTATGCTTCCTGCTACTACGGCCCGTTCCGCGATGCGCTGGGCTCCAGTGGCAACCTGAAGGGCGGCAACAAGAAGACCTATCAGATGGATCCGGCCAACGGCGACGAAGCGCTGCAGGAGATTGCACAGGATCTGCAGGAAGGCGCGGACATGGTGATGGTGAAACCGGGGATGCCATACCTGGACGTGGTGCGCCGCGTGAAGGATACCTTCGGCGTGCCAACCTTCGCTTATCAGGTGTCCGGCGAGTACGCCATGCATATGGCGGCGATTCAGAACGGCTGGCTGCAGGAGCAGCCTGCGGTGATGGAGTCGTTGATGTGCTTCAAACGCGCCGGTGCCGACGGTGTGCTGACCTACTTCGCCAAGCGTGTCGCCCAGTGGCTGCACGACGACGCGATGCGTCGTTAAGCGCCAAATGAGCCAACAAAAAGGCGCCTGAGGGCGCCTTTTGCATTACATCTTCTGGAACTGTCGGTTGTCGATGCTTTGACTGACCTGTTTGTTGATCAGGTTCAGCAGCAGCATTGAACGCGCCTCGCCGTCCGGCTCGGTATAGATCGCCTGTAACCCTTCGAACATGCCGTCGACGATCAGGACGGTATCCCCCGGCTGTGGGGTTTCCGGATCGACATAGGTTTCGCTGGCGTGCGTACGCAGCTCATCGATCACCTTGCTCGGGATGACGCTCGGCAACGCGCCGAAGCGCACGAAGTGGCTGACGCCGCGGGTGGCGCTGATGGTGGTGGTGTGAATGCGCTCCGGGTCGAACTCCACAAACAGATAGTTGGGAAACAGAGGTTCGCTGACCGCGATACGCTTGCCGCGCACGATTTTTTCCAGCGTGATGATCGGGCTGAGGCAGTTCACCTGCTGCCGTTCCAGATGTTCCTGCGCTCGCAACAGCTGACCGCGTTTGCAATAAAGTAGATACCAGGATTCCATAATTTCACATGCCTTTCTGCCAGCCGGTAAGCATATCAAAAGCTATTCCGGATACATAGTGATGCAAGTTTCAGCGTGTAACATCACCTATCTCTATGAATATGCGGCTATTAGCGAGGGGTCACACACTTATCGATACGGCGCTGGTATAACAGAGGGCTGAAAATTTGTTACCGTCACAGTATGGCAAGGCGTTGCGCTACCGGCTGTGATGCTATTCATCGTTTTTGACCGAGGGGAAAAGAAATGGAGCTGTTTTTGTTGAGCAACGGCAAGCTGTCTGGCGAAGCCGAACTGCTGGGGTACGCCAAAAGCCAGCTGCTGGCGATGATTGCGCGTCGCGGCATCAAATCCGCCGTCTTTATCCCTTACGCCCTGATCCGTTACGACTACGATCGGCGTGCGCAGGAGCTGGCGCAAACGCTGGGCATCGAAGTCACCAGCATCCACCACGCCGTTTCGCCGGCGGCGGCGATCGCGCAGGCGGAATGCATTTTGGTCAGCGGCGGCAATACCTGGTTGCTGAACCAGATGCTGCACGAACAGGGCCTGATCGTGCCTATCCAGCGCGCGGTGCGCGAGCGTGAGGTGCCTTACGTCGGCTGGAGCGCCGGTTGCAACGTGGCCACACCGAGCATTCGTACCACCAATGATATGCCGGTGCGCTGCAGCGTGGTGCTGCCGGCGCTGGGGCTGTTCCCGGTGCAGATCAACCCGCATTACATCGACGCACATATCAGCGGCCACATGGGCGAAACCCGTGACGAGCGCCTGGCGGAGTTCTGCGCAGTCAACCCGAGCGAATCGGTGGTGGCGCTGCGTGAAGGCAGCCTGCTGCACGTTGAAGGCAATGCGCTGCGTTACTTCAGCGCCAACGGGCAGGGCTTCAAGGTGTTCCGCCACGGCGAGGAGACGCGTGAATATCAGGATACGCGTGCGCTGGCCACGCTGGTGCCGTTCAACTGCGGCTGAGGGCCCCCCGCAGCGGGCGGCGTTAACAAAATTGCAGCAACAACCGTGAAGAGGGCTTATAATGCCCTCCCCACTGGCCGTTATAATGATCAGCATGAAATACCGTGACTTACGCGATTTCCTCTCGTTGCTGGAGAAGAGAGGGGAACTAAAACGCATCAGCCAGCCGATCGATCCTTACCTGGAAATGACGGAGATTGCCGATCGCACCCTGCGGGCGGGCGGCCCGGCATTGCTGTTTGAAAACCCGAAAGGCTACGACATGCCGGTGCTGTGCAACCTGTTCGGCACCGCCAATCGCGTGGCGATGGGCATGGGGCAGGAAGACATCAGCGCGCTGCGCGACGTCGGTAAACTGCTGGCGTTCCTCAAAGAGCCGGAGCCGCCGAAAGGCTTCCGCGATCTGTTCGACAAAATGCCGAAGTTCAAGCAGGTGCTGAACATGCCGACCAAGGTGCTGGGTTCCGCGCCTTGTCAGGAGCAGGTATGGCAGGGTGAGGATGTCGATCTGGGCCGTATTCCGGTGATGCACTGCTGGCCGGAAGACGCCGCGCCGCTGATCACCTGGGGGCTGACGGTGACCCGCGGCCCGCATAAGGAACGGCAAAATCTCGGCATCTATCGCCAGCAGGTGCTGGGCAAGAATAAAGTGATCATGCGCTGGCTGTCGCATCGCGGCGGCGCGCTGGATTATCAGGAGTGGTGCCAGGCGCACCCCGGCGAGCGTTTCCCGGTCGCGGTAGCGCTGGGGGCCGATCCCGCCACCATCCTCGGTGCGGTCACGCCGGTGCCGGATACCCTGTCTGAATACGCCTTTGCCGGGCTGCTGCGCGGCAATAAAACCGAAGTGGTCAAGTGCCTTTCCAACGATCTGGAAGTGCCAGCCAGCGCCGAAATTGTGCTGGAAGGCTATATCGAGCCGGGTGAAATGGCGCCGGAAGGCCCCTACGGCGACCACACCGGTTACTACAATGAAATCGACCAGTTCCCGGTATTCACCGTCACCCACATCACCCAGCGCCGCAACGCGATCTACCACTCGACCTACACCGGCCGCCCGCCGGATGAGCCAGCGATCCTGGGTGTGGCGCTGAATGAAGTGTTTGTGCCGATCCTGCAAAAGCAGTTCCCGGAAATCGTCGATTTCTATCTGCCGCCGGAAGGGTGCTCGTACCGCCTGGCGGTCGTGACCATGAAAAAACAGTACGCCGGCCACGCTAAACGCGTGATGATGGGCGTCTGGTCGTTCCTGCGGCAGTTTATGTACACCAAATTTGTTATCGTCTGCGATGACGACGTCAATGCGCGCGACTGGAACGACGTAATTTGGGCGATCACCACACGAATGGATCCGGCAA
Source organism: Serratia nevei (assembly GCF_024160145.1). Taxonomy (GTDB): domain Bacteria; phylum Pseudomonadota; class Gammaproteobacteria; order Enterobacterales; family Enterobacteriaceae; genus Serratia; species Serratia nevei_A. The sequence goes on along the minus strand of NZ_JAMYWQ010000038.1, from coordinate 10,210 downwards.
GGGATACCGTTCTGGTGGAGAATACGCCGATCGACTATCTGGACTTCGCCTCGCCGGTTTCCGGTCTGGGTTCGAAGATGGGGCTGGACGCCACCAATAAATGGCCGGGTGAAACCGATCGCGAATGGGGCCGTCCGATTCAGATGGATGAAAAGGTACGTGCGCGCGTCGACGAAATCTGGGATGAGCTCGCAATTTTCAGTGACAGGGAACCGACGTTATAGCGTCAGGCCCTGTTCTCAGCTTTGCATTGATGACCCGACAGAGGGAACGCATGACAATATTGAGCTGTAAAGTGACCTCGGTAGAGGCCATTACCGATACGGTTTATCGAGTACGTCTGGTGCCCGAGCAGCCGTTTTCTTTCAAGGCAGGGCAATATCTGATGGTGGTGATGGACGAGCGCGATAAGCGCCCGTTCTCGCTAGCATCAACCCCGACGCAGCAAGATTACATCGAGCTGCACATCGGTGCTTCGGAGCTGAATCTGTACGCCATGGCGGTGATGGATCGTATCCTGAAAGAGCAGGCGATCACCGTCGACGTGCCGCACGGCGACGCCTGGCTGCGCGAAGAGGGTAGCCGCCCGCTGGTGCTGATCGCCGGTGGCACCGGTTTCTCTTACGCGCGTTCAATCTTGTTGACCGCGTTGGAGCAGCAGCCCGATCGTGATATTTCGATCTACTGGGGCGGGCGTGAGCTGAAGCACCTGTACGATCTGAGCGAGCTGGAAGCGCTGTCGTTGCAGCACCCGAACCTGAAGGTGATCCCGGTGGTCGAGCAGCCGGAAGCCGAATGGCGCGGCCGCAGCGGCACCGTGCTCAGCGCGGTGCTGCAGGATTTCGGTACGCTGGCGGAGCATGACATCTATATCGCCGGGCGTTTCGAGATGGCGAAAATCGCCCGTGAGCGTTTCTGCGCCGAGCGCGGCGCGCTGGAAGCGCATATGTTCGGCGACGCGTTTTCGTTTATCTGACCGATGCGGTGCGCAGTGAACGGGGTGGCCGAGAGTCGCCCCGTTTTTATTTGGGCGCCGGCAAACGTCAGGCATAAAAAACCCGCCCCTGACAGGCGGGAAGAACGGCAACTAAACTTGGCGGGATGCCGCGATTTGAAGTGGTGACGCGGTCATCCCAAGATAGACACAGCTAAACGCGTTCAAAGACGGTGGCGATGCCCTGGCCCAGGCCGATGCACATGGTTGCCAGGCCGAACTGCGCGTCGCGACGTTCCATGTTGTTCAACAGGGTGGTCGAGATGCGGGAGCCTGAACACCCCAGCGGGTGGCCGAGCGCGATGGCGCCGCCGTTCAGGTTGATCTTGTCGTCGATGCTGTCCATCAGCCCCAGATCCTTGATGCACGGCAGCGATTGGGCGGCGAACGCTTCGTTCAGCTCGAACAGATCGATGTCCTGCACGCTCAGACCGGCGCGTTTCAGCGCCAGCTTGCTGGCCGGCACCGGGCCGTAACCCATGATGGAAGGATCGCAGCCGACCACCGCCATCGAGCGGATGCGGGCGCGGGCCTTCAAACCGAGCGCTTTGGCGCGCGATTCGCTCATCAACAACATGGCGGAAGCGCCATCCGACAGGGCGGATGAGCTGCCGGCGGTGACGGTGCCGTTGACCGGATCGAACGCCGGGCGCAGGGCCGACAGGCTTTCTACGGTGGTTTCCGGGCGAATGACTTCATCGAAATCGTAACGGGTCAGCACGCCATCGGCGTCGTGGCCGTTGGTGGGAATTATCTCGTTTTTGAAGTAACCCGCCAGCGTGGCCGCATGCGCGCGCTGGTGGGAGCGGGCGGCAAATTCATCCTGCATCTGGCGGCTGATGTTGTGCATCTTGGCCAGCATTTCGGCGGTCAGCCCCATCATCCCGGCGGCTTTGGCCACGCTGCGGCTCAGCCCCGGATGGAAATCCACGCCGTGGTTCATCGGCACATGGCCCATGTGTTCCACGCCGCCGATCAGGCTGATGTGCGCGTCGCCAACCATGATGGCGCGCGCCGCGTCGTGCAGCGCCTGCATCGAAGAGCCGCACAGGCGGTTGACGGTCACCGCCGGCACGCGGTGCGGGATCTCGGCCAGCAGCGCGGCGTTGCGGGCGATGTTGAAGCCTTGTTCCAGCGTCTGCTGCACGCAGCCCCAGTAAATGTCATCGATCTCGGCGGCGTCCAGCGCCGGGTTGCGGCTCAGCACTTCACGCATCAGGTGAGCGGAGAGATCTTCGGCGCGTACCTGGCGGAAGGCGCCGCCCTTGGAGCGGCCCATCGGCGTGCGTACGGCATCAACAATAACTACGTTTTCCATCTTTATGACCTCATGCCGGTTGGCGGGTAGCGACGTCGGACAGCGGTGTCGCCACCGGGTAGTAGCTTTCATTGCGCTCGGCCTTGGCGCGCAGACCGGCCGGCACCTGATACAGGGCGCCGAGGTGTGCGTAACGCTGGGCCAGCTCAACGTAGTTGGCGGTGCCGAGCGTATCCAGGTAGCGGAACGCGCCGCCGTGGAACGGAGGGAAGCCAATGCCGTAGACCAACGCCATATCGGCTTCCGCCGGGCTGGCGACAATCTTCTCTTCCAGGCAGCGAACCACTTCGTTGATCATCGGGATCATCATGCGCGCGATGATTTCTTCGTCGCTGATGGTCTGGCGCGGTTGACTCACTGCGGCCAGCAGCGCATCGGTCTGCTCGTCGTTGTCCTTGCGCGGTTTGCCTTTGCTGTCCTGGCTGTAGCGGTAGAAGCCCAGCTGATTTTTCTGACCGAAGCGCTGGTTGTCGAACATCACGTCAATGGCGTCGCGATAGTCTTTGCTCATGCGATCCGGGAAGCCGGCGGCCATCACCGCCTGCGCGTGGTGCGCAGTGTCGATGCCCACGACGTCGAGCAGGTAGGCCGGGCCCATCGGCCAGCCGAACTGTTTTTCCATCACTTTATCGATCTGACGGAAGTCTGCGCCGTCGCGCAGCAGCAGGCTGAAGCCGGCGAAATACGGGAACAGCACGCGGTTGACGAAGAAGCCCGGGCAGTCGTTCACCACGATTGGCGTTTTGCCCATGCGGCTGGCGTAGGCCACCACTTTGGCGATGGTGTCGTCGCTGGTCTGTTCGCCGCGGATGATTTCGACCAGCGGCATGCGGTGTACCGGGTTAAAGAAATGCATACCGCAGAAGTTTTGCGGGCGCTTCAGCGATTTTGCCAGGTGATTAATCGGAATGGTCGAGGTGTTCGACGCCAGAACGGTGTCCTCACCGATCAGGTTTTCCACTTCCGACAGCACGGCGGCTTTGACCTTCGGATTTTCCACCACCGCTTCAACGATCACCTGCGCGCGCTCGATGCCGGCGTAGTCCAGCGTCGGCTGAATGGTCGACAGCACCTGCGCCATTTTCAGGCCATCCAGCTTGCCGCGCTCCAGTTGCTTATTGAGCAGCTTGGCTGCTTCGCTCATGCCCAGCGTCAGCGACTTGTCGCTGATGTCTTTCATGATCACCGGCACGCCTTTCAGCGCCGATTGATAAGCGATGCCGCCGCCCATGATGCCGGCGCCCAGCACCGCCGCCTGTTTCGGCGCGTCCACATTTTTGGCCAGCTTTTTCGCCTGACCCTTCACGAACTGATCGTTAAGGAAGATGCCGACCAGCGCACGCGCTTCGTTGGAACGTGCTAACGGCACAAAGCTGGCGGTTTCCAGTTTCAGCGCCTCATCACGGCCCAGTTTGGCGGCGGCTTCAATGGTCTTCACCGCAGTCATCGGTGCCGGGTAATGTTTACCGGCGGTCTGCAGCACCATGCCTTTGGCGGTGGTGAAGCTCATCGCCGCTTCAATCGGGCTGAGCTTCAGCGGTTCCAGCTTCGGCTGACGCGCGGCGCGCCAGTCCAGCTTGCCGTCGATCGCCTGTTGCAGCATTTTCAGCGCCGCTTCGGCCAGTTTTTCCGGTGCTACCACCGCATCCACCAGGCCGACTTTCAACCCGTCTTTGGCGCTGACGTCTTTACCGGCGGCGATGATTTCCAGCGCGCTGTCGTTACCCAGCAGGCGCGGCAGGCGGACGGAACCGCCGAAGCCCGGCATGATGCCCAATTTGGTTTCCGGCAGGCCGATACGCGCGTCCGGTGAGGCGACGCGGAAATCGGTCGCCAGAATGCATTCGCAACCGCCGCCGAGCGCATAACCGTTGATGGCCGCAATGGTCGGTACCGGTAAATCTTCCAGCCGGTTAAAGACGTTGTTGGCGAACACCAGCCATTCTTGCAGCTTTTCAGCCGGTGCGGCGAACAGAGAGAGGAATTCGGTGATATCGGCGCCGACGATAAACGCGGCTTTGGAGGAGCGCAGCAGCAGCCCCTTCAGCTCTGGCTGGTTTTCCAGCACGGTGAGCGCTTCGCCCAGGCTGGCGACGGTGCGGGTGTCCAGCTTGTTGACCGAGCCCGGTGCGTTGAACACCAGCTCGGCGATGCCGTTATCGAGCCAGTGCAGTTGTAATGTTTCGCCTTGGTAGAGCATGTCTATCTCCTGAATCAGCGTATGATCTGGTATGACCAGATGATGAGGAGTGTGGTTTTTATGTTAAAAATATGCAAATGAGAGATTGCATATTTGCTGGTCTGATCACATCTCGCCAAGTTAGTTTTTTGATTTAAAACGAAGTTATATTTTATGTGCTATCGGCATTTGCTGGAGTTTGTCGGCCCTCATACACTTGCTCGCAGCGATTTATCATTCAGACGAGGTTAGGTATGAATAAGGTGGCTTATGCCAAACGCAGCGGCTTATGGAGTATTCCCGCCAGAACCATGACGCTGGCGTGTCTGTTGGTGTTTATGGCGCAAATGGCGACGACCGTGTATTTGCCTTCGCTGCCGACGGTGATGCGCGAGTTGGCAATGAGCCGGCGCGCCACCGAGCTGTCCATTTCGATCTTCGTCATCGGTGCCGCCTTGCCGGTGCTGTTCTGGGGCGCGGCCGCCGATCGTTTTGGCCGCCGAGCGCCGCTGACGCTTTCCCTGCTGCTTTTCATCGGCTGTAGCGGGCTGTTGGCGCTGTGCAGCAACGGCACCCAGCTGCTGACGCTGCGTGCGCTACAGGGCGTGGGGGTCGGTGGCGCGGCGATCATTGCGCGTATCATCGTGCGGGATAACTGGAGCGGTGATGAGCTGGCGCGGCGGCTGTCGGTGCTCTCCATCGCCTTTATCACCGCGCTGGGCGGCGGTCAGTTTGTCGGTGGACTGCTCAGCCAATATTCACACTGGCAGATGGGCTTCGTCTTGATGGGCGCCACCGGTTTGGCCATTCTGGCGCTGATGGCGACGCTGCCGCTGGAGGCGGGGCGCGCACGTGGGCCACGCCCGGCGATGGCGGCCACCTACTTCGCCATTCTGCGGCGGCCGGGGTTCTTTTGGCCGGCCTGCGTCGGCGGGTTGGGCTTCGCCACCACGGTGACGCTGCAGGAGGTGAGCCCGTTCGTCATGCAGCAGGGTTTTGGTCTCAACGTCACGGCGTTCGGTGCGCTGGGGTTGGTGATTGGCATCGCCTACTTTAGCGGCGCATTGACGGTGAACCGCACGGTGGCGCGCGTCGGCGGGAAAAAACTGATGCAAACCGGCAGTGGGATCGTCGCCCTAGCGACGGCGGCAATCCTGCTGTTGTGGTGGAGCGGTATCCTGGCCGGCCTTTCCGGCATGATGTTGTTCATCACGCTGTATTGCCTGACCATTTTTGGCCAGGCGGTGTTGTTTCCCAACAGCATGGCGATGGCCGTCAGCGACGCCAAAGAGTACGGCGCCTATGCAATGGCGCTGTGCGGCTTTCTGCAGCAGTGCCTGGCGGGCGTGGCCGCAGCCGGCGCGGTGTTGTTGGAGCACCATGGCCTGTGGGCGCTGGCGATAGCGCTGCTCGGCCTGGCCGGCTGGCTAATGGTTAAACTGCGGATGTAACGGCATTTGCAGGGAATTGCGAGCTGCTCCGCATGCCCAACGCGATGAGGTTGGTGCGTCGGAGCGCTGTGTTAAGATGGCTTCTTTCGTGCTAAGGCATAAGGGTACTGTGATGGAAACGCTGGCTTCTTTGTATAACGACCACCTGGTAGAGCTGCAAAAACGCGCGCGCGAAGTGCTGGAGCGCAACAAGCTGGATGCGCTGCTGATTCACTCCGGGGAACTGCAAAAGGTATTTTTGGACGACCATAGCTATCCGTTCAAAGTGAACGCGCATTTCAAAGCCTGGGTGCCGGTGACGTCGGTGCCGAACTGCTGGTTGTGGATCGACGGCGTCAATAAGCCGAAGCTGTGGTTCTACTCCCCGGTTGACTACTGGCACAGCGTGGAGCCGCTGCCGGACAGTTTCTGGACCAAGTCCCTCGAATTGATGCCGCTGGCCAACGCCGACGCTATCGCCCAGCAGCTTCCGCCGCAGCGCGAGCGCGTGGGCTATATCGGTTATGCGCAACAGCGCGCCCGCGATCTCGGCATCCTTTCTGAAAACATCAACCCGAAAGCGGTGCTGAACTACCTGGATTTCCACCGTTCGATCAAAACCGGCTATGAGCTGGCCTGCATGCGCGAAGCGCAGAAGACGGCGGTAACCGGCCATCGTGCGGCGCATGAGGCCTTCCTCTCCGGCATGAGCGAGTTCGACATCAACCTGGCCTACCTGACGGCGACCGGCCACCGTGATACCGACGTACCTTACGACAACATCGTGGCGCTGAACGAACACGCTTCGGTGCTGCACTACACCAAGCTGGATCATCAGCCGCCGGCCGAATCCCTGAGCTTCCTGATCGACGCCGGCGCGGAATATAACGGCTACGCCGCCGATCTGACCCGCACCTACGCGGCGCAAAGCGGCAGCGAGTTCGCCCACCTGGTGAAAGATCTCAACGGTGAGCAGCTGGCGTTGATCGACACCATCAAGACCGGCGTGCGTTATACCGACTACCATGTGCAGATGCACCAGCGCATCGCCAAGCTGCTCAAGAATCACAAGTTGGTGAACGGCCTCAGCGAAGAGGCGATGGTTGAAACGGGTATCACCACGCCGTTCCTGCCGCACGGGCTGGGCCACCCGCTGGGCCTGCAGGTGCACGACGCCGCCGGCTTTATGCAGGACGAGCAAGGCACCCATCTGGCGGCACCGTCCAAGTATCCGTTCCTGCGTTGCACCCGCGTGTTGCAGCCGGGCATGGTGCTGACCATCGAGCCGGGTCTGTACTTCATCGACTCTCTGTTGGCGCCGTGGCGCAGCGGTGAGTTCAAGCAGCACTTCGCCTGGGATCGCATCGATGCGCTGAAGCCGTATGGCGGCATCCGCATCGAAGACAACATCGTGATCCACGAAAAGCGCATCGAGAACATGACGCGCGATCTGAACCTGGCCTGATGCGGCCATACCCGATACCGGCGGAAGCAACCTGCTTTACCGAAGAAATAAAGAAGAGCCGTTTTATCACCCTGCTGGCGCCTACCAGCGGGGTAGAAGCGGCAAAGGCGTTTATTCAGCAGGTGCGGGATGAGCACCCGGCGGCGCGGCACCACTGTTGGGCTTTCGTCGCCGGCAGCCCCGATGACTCGCAGCAACTGGGGTTCTCCGACGACGGAGAACCGTCGGGCACCGCCGGCAAACCGATCCTCGCGCAGCTGATGGGCAGCGGTATCGGCGAAGTGACCGCCGTGGTCGTCCGTTACTACGGCGGCGTCAAGCTGGGCACTGGCGGGCTGGTGAAAGCCTATGGCAACGGTGTTCAACAGGCGTTGAAGCAGTTGGCGCTGGTACAAAAGGTGCCGGAAGCCGAATATATCTTGCAGTGCGACTATGCGCAGTTGGCGCTGGTGGAGAACTTGCTGCAGCAAACCGCAGGTCGGATCCTGCAGGGCGAATACGGCGCCGCCGTTGTGCTGCATCTGGCCTTGCCGGCCACCGAGGTCGAGCTGTTTGGAAATAAATTGCGTGATCTCAGTCGCGGTAATTTGCAATTAACCCCCATTTCGCAATAATTCCTCCCAATTGAATTGCTAAGGATCGTGCTGAAATGCATTTTCGCGCCATAACCCGTATCGTTGGTCTGCTGGTCATCCTGTTCTCCGGGACGATGTTCATTCCCGGCCTGGTGGCATTGATTTACCGCGATGGGGCGGGGCGTGCGTTCAGCCAAACCTTCTTCGTGGCGCTGACCATCGGTCTGATGCTGTGGTGGCCGAACCGCAAACAGAAACACGAGCTGAAGCCGCGCGAAGGCTTCTTGATCGTCGTGTTGTTCTGGACCGTGCTGGGCAGCGTGGGGGCATTGCCGTTCCTGTTTTCGGAACGGCCCAACTTGTCGCTGACCGACGCTTTCTTTGAATCCTTCTCGGGATTGACGACCACCGGAGCGACGACGCTGGTGGGGCTGGATTCGTTGCCGAAGGCCATCCTATTCTATCGCCAAATGCTGCAATGGATGGGCGGCATGGGGATCATCGTGTTGGCGGTGGCGATACTGCCGATACTCGGCGTCGGCGGCATGCAGCTGTATCGGGCGGAAATGCCCGGGCCGCTGAAAGACAACAAGATGCGTCCACGCATCGCCGAAACCGCCAAAACCCTGTGGCTAATCTACGTATTGCTGACCGTCGCCTGTGCGCTGGCGCTCTGGGGGGCTGGGATGTCGGTGTTCGACGCCATCGGCCACAGTTTCTCGACCATCGCCATCGGCGGTTTTTCTACCCACGACGCCAGTATCGGTTATTACGCCAGTCCGACCATCAACACCATTATCGCCGTGTTCCTGCTGATTTCCGGCTGTAACTACGGCCTGCACTTCGCCTTGCTAAGCGGCCGCAGTCTGAAGGTGTACGGCCGCGATCCAGAATTCCGCATGTTTATCTTCGTTCAGTTGACGCTGGTGGTGGTGTGCACCTTGGTGCTCTGGGGGCACGGCGTCTACAAGACCGGCATGGAAACGCTCAATCAGGCGTTCTTCCAGGTGGTGTCGATGGCGACTACGGCCGGTTTCACCACCGACAGCATCGCCAAGTGGCCGCTGTTCCTGCCGATGCTGTTGCTGTGTTCGGCGTTTATCGGCGGCTGCGCCGGCTCGACCGGCGGCGGCCTGAAGGTGATCCGTATCCTGCTGCTGTACCTGCAGGGATCGCGCGAGTTGAAAAGGCTGGTGCACCCTAACGCGGTCTATACCATCAAATTGGGCAACCGCGCGCTGCCGGAACGTATTCTGGAAGCAGTGTGGGGGTTTTTCTCCGCCTATGCGCTGGTGTTTATCGTCAGCATGCTGGCAATCATTGCCACCGGCGTTGACGACTTCTCCGCGTTCGCCGCAGTGACGGCAACGCTCAATAACCTCGGCCCCGGTCTGGGGGTGGTGGCGGATAACTTCACCACGATGCCGGCGGCGGCCAAGTGGATCCTGGTGGTGACGATGCTGTTCGGGCGCCTGGAAGTGTTTACATTGCTGGTGCTGTTCACGCCAACCTTCTGGCGTGAGTGAACCTGATATAAGGAGTACGCCATGAAGGCATTGATACTTTATTCGAGCCGTGACGGGCAAACACGCGCTATCGCTTCTTATATAGCAAGCAAATTGCAGGACACGCTGCGCTGTGAGGTGATCGATCTGCTGCAGGCGGAACAGGTCGACCTTAGCCAGTATCAGCAGGTGATGATCGGCGCCTCTATTCGCTATGGGCACTTTAATTCGGTGCTGGATAAATTCGTTAAGCGCCATGCCGAGCAACTGAATCGGATGCCGAGCGCGTTCTTTGCCGTGAACCTGACCGCGCGTAAACCGGAAAAGCGTTCGCCGCAAACCAACGCTTATACCCGCAAGTTCCTGCTGGCCTCGCCGTGGCAGCCAAAACAGTGTGCGGTGTTTGCTGGCGCATTGCGTTATCCACGCTATCGCTGGTTCGACCGTATCATGATTCAATTTATTATGCGTATGACGGGCGGCGAAACGGATACCAGTAAGGAAGTGGAGTACACAGATTGGCAGCAGGTCGATCGTTTCGCCCAGGAATTTAGCCAGATCCAGTACGAAAAGTGACAAAAACGCGGGTTTGGCCAGCGTTTTGCTGAAAAAATCCACGCTTGAAAAGTTTTTTGCAATTAGGGGTTGCGGCCCGCCGAGAACTCCCTATAATGCGCCTCCACTGACCGGGAACAACGACTGACAAGCCGCCGGGTCAGCGAGAGAAAAGCGAAATAAACGCTT
>NZ_JAMYWQ010000037.1 GCF_024160145.1 Serratia nevei | reverse complement strand
GTGTCATGGCCCCGAAGCTGCTTATCATCGATGAAATAGGTTATCTGCCGTTCAGTCAGGAGGAAGCCAAGCTGTTCTTCCAGGTCATTGCCAAACGTTACGAGAAGAGCGCGATGATCCTGACCTCTAACCTGCCGTTCGGGCAGTGGGACCAGACGTTCGCTGGGGATGCAGCCCTGACCTCGGCGATGCTGGACCGGATCTTACATCACTCACACGTAGTCCAGATAAAAGGAGAGAGCTATCGGCTGAAGCAGAAACGAAAGGCCGGGGTTATAGCGGAAGCTAATCCTGAGTAAACAAGGTGGATCAATATTAGACCGTTGGTGGTGACGGTAAGTGGATCACTTTTTACCCGTTGTTGACAGTAGCATAACCAGCCCCAGCCTTCTGAGGCACAGATTAGCGTAACAGAGCGATATTCTCGTCAACTCGACGCTGGATGTCTCTTAGGGTATCTTCGGTGATAGTACCCTGATAGCCGCTCCTGGCGATGCTCGCAAACTGGCTGGCCACACCACACATTCTGTCGATCATGTCGCCCGCAACGTGCGCGGGAACTTCCGCTTCCCTTGCCAGGGCAAGCAATGCCGCCCGGTCTATTTCAAGCGCTTCGCCCATCACATCCATTTGGTGGTAACCACCGGGTCCTTCGCAGAAAGTCACGTCGTAGGCGGGCGCCAAGTTCCATTCGCCGGACGGCTGCATGACGTAGGCAAAGTTCTTGGGGTGATCATCTCGATTATTGAACACGACATTGAAGACGGCCCGTTCGAATGCCCGTCCCATTTCCCGTACATCGTTGGTGCACATGCGAGTGGCGCGTAAGAAATTCACATAATCCAAAACCCCCGGACTTCTGTAGTCGGCGCCGGTAAACGCAGCGAGGCTTTGCATGGGAACGCGCAGTTCGTCCTGTCGGTCAAACCGTCTGGAAGCGAATGCCGCCATTCCATTGGGCAAATCAAAATACAACGTGTCTGGTGTCTGAATGCCGCACTGACGCAAACACTCGGCATAGACCATCTCAACAGCACACACCTCAGGGTGCTCTTCCTTGGCAGGAAACTTGATCAGCCAGGCTTCCGAGCCAGGCATGGCAGCTGTAGAAAAACCGCCCGTATTGCGATCACGATAGACCAAGGCTTTAGGTCTGGCCCCCTGCGGGGAACCGCCCACCTGCAACAGGTGTTCCAGGAATGCGCCACCCTCACCGTTGAGGACATCCTGCACTTCGGCTGCGAGCAGATCGAGAGAGATATGCCCCTGCTGCTCCTGGAGCTCAGGCGCCACGGGTTCAAACGACATAGCTCCCATCGCGTTGCCCCCAATGTAAGCCAGACGTTCCAGAGGCCCGATTCGCGCTGCATTGAGACCGCGGCGTTTGAACAACCGATCCATCAGCAGCATACCCCAACCATCAGGCAGCGAGTCATAGATAGGGCCTGGCAGTCCCAACTGATGGGGCGGAAAGTCTCTGCGCAACTTTGGCCCATTCAAAGGGAGGGTGTATGACGACAGCTCCAACCCTCTATTCCTCGCTTCATCGCTGTACTCAAAGACAACCAACGGGCGTCCCGTGATGGCCGTTGTAGAAACCATTGAACCCCACAGCCAGTGCTCCCCCCAGCCATCGTAGTAGACGTTTACTCGTTCAATCATTTTTCGATCTCCTCTTGGAGCGCTGACGTTTAGCACTGTTCTCGTAGCGAATGATGTCCTCCAGGCTGTCCAGCTTCGGCAGGAACAGTCCCTCAAGCTCCTTGCTTCGTCCAAGAACCATGGCCACGCGAACCACGCTCTCCAGGCTCACATTACGCCCGGCCTCCAGGTTGGACACGGTATTGGCGCCGACGCCGGCGCGCGCGGCCACATCGGTTTGAGTCATCTGCAACGCCAGCCGCTCCGTGCGAAGACGCTCGCACAGCAGTTTGACGATTTCACTGGGCTTGCTAAAGCTTAAATCCAACATATTGTGCCTTCCTGCCCTGTAAGCTCCATAATCCCCAAAATTATAGAGTTAAGCGCCATAGCACTCAAGAGGCATAAATCTCGTTTGTTGCTTCTTAAGAAAGAATTTACCACTCTATCACCATCAAAGCTGAATTAGCTCTGGAAACCTGGTCACGTGCCGAATTCAACGGGAGGCCCGGCATCTCGCCTGCCCACACCACCGGGACTATCTGGAGAGCAGGCAACCCGGATTGTTGGCAGCCACGCACTGTTTTTTTGATGACACTGGGCAGCACCCCATTTCATCGGTATTGCCATCGTGAAGCTATGCCATCCGCTCCCCTTGCTGGATAAGGGACAACCAATTCTCGCCAGGGGGCCGCTATGACGACCTGGTGCCAGCACTTTCAACGCGCGCCAATGCGCGTCCAAGAGCCAAGAGAGACAGATGCCTGGAGCAGGCACGTTCGAATGCTAGACGCGGCGGGGATCCCCGAACCCGGCAATACAGGGTCAAGCCAGCGCGCTACGTTAAATGATGAGCAGCAGCTCTATGACGTCGCCCCGTCCTTCGTCGACATGCTGCCTTGGGTCGAGTATCTGCCAGAAGCGCAAAGCCTGTTGCTGGAGGATGGTGCGTCGGTGGCGGCCTTCTTCGAGCTGACACCGGTAGGCACCGAGGGCCGTGAGCTGCACTGGCTGGCCCAGATACGCGACAGCCTGGAAAACGCGCTGCAGGACTCGTTCGACGAACTCGACGACAACCCATGGGTAGTCCAGCTCTACGCCCAGGACGAGACGGACTGGGCCAGCTACCTGAACACCCTGCACAGCTACATTCAGCCACGCGCGCAGGGCTCGGCGTTCAGCGAATTCTATGAGCGCTTCTTCGCACACCACCTGCGCGCGGTCGCTGCGCCAGGCGGATTGTTCGAGGACACCACCGTCACCCGCCTGCCGTGGCGCGGCCAGATACGCCGCATACGCATGGTGGTGTACCGCCGTGCATCGGCTCCTGCGGCGCGGCGCGGCCAGTCGCCGGAACATGCCTTGACAGTGGTCTGCGATCGCCTGCTCGGGGGCCTGGCAAACGCTGGCGTTCGCGCGCGGCGCATGACGGCGACCGACGTACACGACTGGCTGCTGCGCTGGTTCAACCCCAACCCAACCTTGCTCGGCCACGAAGCGGTTGATCGCGAGCGCTTCTACGCGCTGGCGGCCTATCCTGAGGAATCCGAGCCGGGCGAGATCGAACTGGCCAGCGGCACCGATTTTGCGCGGCGCCTGTTCTTCGGCCAGCCGCAATCGGACGTCGAGCACGGCGTCTGGCGTTTTGACGGCCTGCCGCACCGGGTCATGACCGTGGATCGATTGCGGTCACCGCCGGGCATCGGTCACCTGACCGGCGAAATGCGCAAAGGCGGCGATGCGGTCAACGCGCTGTTCGACCAGATGCCCGAAGACACGGTGATGTGCCTGACGCTTGTCGCCACACCGCAGGACGTGCTCGAGTCCCATCTCAACCACCTGAGCAAGAAGGCCGTCGGCGAGACGCTGGCCTCCGAGCAGACCCGGCAAGACGTGCACGAAGCCCGCAGCATCATCGGCAGTGCGCACAAACTGTATCGTGGGGCGCTGGCGTTCTACCTGCGCGGGCGCGACCTGGCCGAACTCGACGCGCGCGGCCTGCAGCTCGCCAACGTCATGCTCAACGCCGGCCTGCAGCCGGTGCGCGAAGAAGACGAGGTGGCGCCGCTGAACAGCTACCTACGTTGGCTGCCATGCATGTTCGATCCCGCCAAGGACAAGCGCCAGTGGTACACCCAACTGATGTTCGCCCAGCACGCAGCCAACCTGGCGCCCGTCTGGGGCCGCAGCCAGGGCACCGGCCACCCCGGCATCACGATGTTCAACCGCGGTGGCGGCACCATTACCTTCGATCCGCTGAACCGGCTCGACCGGCAGATGAATGCCCACCTCTTCTTGTTCGGCCCCACCGGCTCGGGCAAGAGTGCGACGCTCAACAACCTGCTCAACCAGGTCACTGCCGTGTACCGACCGCGGCTATTCATCGTCGAGGCCGGCAACTCTTTCGGCCTGTACGGCGACTTTGCCGCACGCCTGGGGCTTTCAGTTCACCGGGTCAAGCTGTCACCAGGCTCCGGCGTCAGTCTGGCTCCGTTCGCCGATGCCTGGCGCCTGGTCGACACGCCCGGACAGATCCAAACGCTGGACGCCGACGCGCTGGGCGATGAAACGGATGCGATCACCGCCAACGCGGAAGGCGATGACCAGCGCGATGTACTGGGCGAGTTGGAGATCACCGCACGGCTGATGATCACCGGCGGCGAAGAGCGGGAGGAGGCCCGCATGACGCGCGCCGACCGCAGTCTGATCCGCCAGTGCATCCTGGAGGCAGCCCAGCGCTGCGTCGCTGCGAAGCGCACCGCCCTCACGCGCGACGTGCGCGATGCGTTGCGCGAGCGCGGCCACGACACATCGCTGCCAGAATCCCGGCGCACGCGCCTGCTGGAAATGGCCGATGCCATGGACATGTTCACGCAGGGCGTGGACGGCGAGATGTTCGACCGGCCCGGAACGCCATGGCCCGAGGCCGACATCACCATCGTCGACCTGGCCACCTTCGCCCGCGAAGGCTACAGCGCCCAGCTTTCCATCGCCTACATCAGCCTGATCAACACGGTGAACAACATCGCCGAGCGCGACCAGTTCCTCGGACGCCCAATCATCAACGTGACAGACGAAGGCCACATCATCACCAAGAACCCGCTGCTCGCGCCCTACGTGGTCAAGATCACCAAGATGTGGCGCAAGCTGGGGGAGTGGTTCTGGCTCGCCACGCAGAACCTGGACGACCTGCCCAAGGCAGCCGAACCAATGCTCAACATGATCGAGTGGTGGATCTGCCTGAACATGCCGCCCGATGAAGTCGAGAAGATCGCAAGATTCCGTGAGCTGACACCGGCACAGAAGGCGCTGATGCTCTCCGCGCGCAAAGAGGCTGGCAAGTTCACCGAAGGCGTCATCTTGTCCAAGTCCATGGAGATGCTGTTCCGCGCGGTACCACCGAGCCTCTATCTCGCCATGGCGATGACCGAGCAGGAAGAAAAGGCGGAGCGTTTCAGGCTGATGCAGGAGCACGGCATCAGCGAGCTGGATGCCGCGTTCAAAGTTGCCGAGGCAATCGACCGTAAGCGCGGCATTGAACCCCTGGCTCTCGACGCCCAAGTCTGACATGGAGCCGTGCATGCCCCGTTATCTATTCATCCGCCGCCGCCTTTGGATCATCCTGGCTCTGGCGATGCAGGGCGCCGCCGCAGGCGCCATCTTGCTGAGCCACAGCCCACAAGAGGAGAGCCGCCCCGCTGCAGCCCCAACCTCGCAGTCCGGTCCGCCCTGGATATACGGCAGTGACGGTGCCCGCTTCACGATCGTGGTGTATGCCGACTTCGAATGCCCGTACTGCCAGACATCAATCCCCCAGTTGCTGCGATGGGTGAAAGCGAACATGGACGTGGCACTGCAATGGCATCACCTGCCCCTGTCGGCACACGAGCCGGTCGCATCACGCGAAGCCCGCCTCGCCGAATGCCAGGGCGAAGTAGGCGGCGCTGCGGCCTTCTGGCAGACAGTCGGTTGGATCTACGCCAATACGCGCGGCAACGGCCAGGGACCCGCAGCAGCAGCCATTCCCCCCAATCTCTCGCCGGCAGTACAAGCGTGCCTGGACAGCGAACGCCCTGCGCCCCTTGTGCGAGCCCAGGCCGATGAAGCCGCCGAGGCCGGCATCACAGCAACGCCCACACTGCGGCTGCACGACCGCGAAACCGGACGCACGCTCACGATCGAAGGCGCGGTCGATGGCAGCGTGCTGCTCTCCGCGCTGGACTGGCTTTCCAACACGCCTGACATAGCCAGTGGTAAGCACGGGACACCCTGAGTGCCTGACATGTCCGGGTAGCTGCAATCTTCCAGACCTACGGCGCACTACCACGCAGACAGTCTTGCTGCTGCTGGCCGTTGAGACCTCACTCAATCAGCCGCACTATGCAGCAACTCCCGGATAATCGTGGCAAAAACGGAGGGCACTCCTGCATCGGATAATGCCCGCAGTTCAGAATCACCCGCAGCGAGGCCTTTGGATGCTACGCTAGGACAGCTCGCCCTATATTATTTTAGGACTGGTGCCAGGCGAACAGCATCTCATTACATCCCATTGATGCAATAGTGCCAAATTGAAGGCCGCATTATTTCCCCTCCCCCTTCAAGTACTTACCCTTCTTACTGACCGGATCCCCGTCTCGAAAAAGACCAACAAATCGCTCATTGTGCTCAGCCCAGTAATAGATACCCTGGCCGTTCTTACTATCGCGCTTAAACTCACCTTCGTACCAGTCACCGTTGGGATAGGTCATCCGCCCCTTTCCATCCCGATCGTCTTCTTTGTAGTCCCCTTCATAAATCTGGCCACTGGCATAAATGTATTTTCCTTTTCCATCATATAAGCCATCCTTGTAATTACCTTTATAACGATCACCATTAGCCCACTGCATTTCTCCGTAGCCATTTTTCTGGTCATGAGCCCAGAGGCCTTTGAAATAAGTACCGTTACCCTTCTCAGTAACTATGCCACTACGCACCCCCATGTGATAGTTACCTTCGAACGTGAGCCCGTAGTTGCTATCGAAACATTTTGCCTGCCCTTCCAGGGCTTCTTTGTATTTACCTTCGCACCATCCTCCAGGATAGACAAAGCGCCCATACTTACGGAAGCCATCTTCAAAGTCACCCTGCCATTTTCTTTCATCAGACCACGCAACCCATCCTTTACCTGCCGCCTTCCCATTTATGCATTTCTCGCTACTCCATTTAAAATTATCATCAGGCTCATTCAAAGTTGCTATCGTGACTTTGCAAGTTCCAGCCTTATTTGAAATTTCATATATTTTAAAATCCTCAGCATAACCAACCCGAGGAAGTAATGCATAAGCACCCAAAACCAGTAAAAATCTCATAGACGTTTTCATATAACCCTCCAAAATCATAATTAGCCTCACCCTATCGCAAAGCCATGCAAATTCATCGAATTTATTTTTCGATACCAGACGACATCGTTTTTTTAAAATAACCTCCAACGAAATTAAAAAATATCTCAAAAATTTCTCACACATCAATGCTCCGTGGTTTTTAATATTCTCCGCCTCTTTCCCAGCTCGCTCAAAGTTCTACCGACATGATTCAGAATCAATTATTTCAAAGGTGGCACGCCATCCTTTGCTAAACGTCGGGCAAGCGAAGCGTCTGGCGTACAAAAATGCCAAAGCGGCGTCGCGGGCAAGTCCGGGTAGAGGCTTTGCGCCAGCCTTCGGCAGATTTCCTGCTGGCGGCCGCCACGCATCAACAGGCGATCCAGCACATATCGCCATCCCCGCGTCCCGGACACCACGACGAACACGTACCGACTGAACCCAGTGTCGATGCGCGACAGCTTCTTGAGCAGCCAGATGTTCTCGGCGTAATGGAAGATGGGCCTTAAATCCTGTTCGAGCTGGCGAATGCGGTGCAAGGGGAGCCCATGGGGAGCAAGGTCATCACCTTCATGGACCGCGTCAAACTCCGCATCGATTGCTCTCTGCTGCCTGACTACATCATCAACGCGCCGGCGATGGCGCGCTGCTCCCGGCATGTCACCGCGTGCCAGACTCAGTCTTGTCAGCGCTCGCGAGCAGCGCAAGGTTTCCATTGGGTCGAGCTCAATGGCCCGCAGCAGACATTCAGCAGCCTCTTCAAGCCTGCCCTGTTTCTGGTGCGCCGCCCCCATAGCATGGAGCACGTCCGGGTTGTCGGGCGCCAGCAAATACGCCTGCTGCAACTCCGCTTCCCAGGATGGATCGCTCAACCGTCTGCTTTTTTCCGACATGGCCAGCCAGTCCCATACTGACAGGCGCTGGGTCGTAGCACGCAAGCGCAGAGCCTCATGCTCGGCGACCACCTCTTGCCACCCCTGGTGGTGGCGCGTCCAGCCCGGTTCTGCAGCCTTCAACCATTGCGCGTCCATCTTCGCCGCAACGTCTCGCAGGAATGGCTCGGAAAGCAGCAAATGAGGGACTCCGCCAATAGGAGAGCACACCGTCTCGGTCAGGGTATTGGCGCCCAGCCGGGTCACGCGGTCGTGCAATGACGGATGCGTATCCTCATCACTAGTGGGCGTGCGCAAGGCATGGTAGATCCACTCCGTTGCCTGATCCGGCGTCATGTCGTCCATGCCTTTCCCCAAGAGCAGTTGCGAGAAAGGTGCCCCGCACGGGATGGGTGAGGTCCTGGCTTCGTCCCACCATTTTGGCCAGAACTCTTGGTGCAAATAGCGCTCGGCCAACTCCAGCAAGTACAGCGCCTGAATGAAGGTCTGCGCCCCATGCCAGCGCGCCGCCGCCTGATCGGCCACATACTCGCCCGCACGCCGAACCGCGAACGTTCTGGCATCCAGGCGGGGAACATACCAGCGCAGGAAAAGATGCAGGCCGCAACAGGAAATCTGGTGGAACCAGCCCCAATGCCGCGACGCAGTTCCACCGAGCTCGGACAGGCTTTCCTCCAGGCGGATCAAGCACTGGCGCAATGCCTGGATGCGTCGGCCAAGCAGTCCGTGCTTCCCCCTCAGGTGTCCAAACTCATGGGCAATGATCGCGCCGACCTGCTCGACAGGCAGCAGACAAAGCACGGGCAGCCCGATTTCCATCGTCTGCCGGGCCCTGCCCGGCCAGAGAAAAGAGCCCCGTTGCGATATGCTGGCGTTCAACCGATTGGACAAAATGACTGTACGCACGGCTGGGCCACCGACACTGGCTCGGACTGAATCTATCAGGGCATACAGCCCGGGGGCATCCTGCTCTCGGAGCACAGTCGCCTCCTCGACGCCTGACTCTGCAGGCCGATGCAGCACCCGGATGACATCGATGCCGTAGAAGACCGCCAGCAAGGCCAACAGCGTCGTTGCCCCCCCTTGCAGCAGCGGATACACGTACAAGGCCAACCCCAGCAGAGCCAGAATGGGCAACAGCACCAGCCCTGCGATGGCTGTGTAGCCGATGGTCAGCCAGAGCCAGATATGCAGGCGCTCATACCAATGCGCCAAACCGACCGACTTGGCGGGCGGTTTCGAGCGAACAGGCTCTTTGCCCGAGAACTGACTAAGCAAAGTCAGGCTCTCCCCTGCCGAAGGTCAGACGGTGTGCCCGGTCATCGATGCGCCCGCGAGCCCTGCGAAAATCGAGCGCCGCTCTCCATGCCCCGAGGAATGTGCCGCGCCGGTAGATCTTGTCCGCCATGTCGCGATAATGTTCATTGTCGGGACTGATAGCCAGAGCGCGATCGATCCAGATTTTCGCCAGGTATCGATTCGGCGCACATCCTCTGCCTTCCAGGAAAGCCTCGGCATAGCTGTACGCGGCTACACGCTGGTCGCGGTCATCGTCCTCGGCCCACATCCAGGCGAGAACCTCGTCCAGAGACGCACGCCGGTCCTCGTCGA
Source organism: Serratia nevei (assembly GCF_024160145.1). Taxonomy (GTDB): domain Bacteria; phylum Pseudomonadota; class Gammaproteobacteria; order Enterobacterales; family Enterobacteriaceae; genus Serratia; species Serratia nevei_A. The sequence continues at coordinate 36,750 of NZ_JAMYWQ010000037.1, read as the reverse complement.
TATCGCCATGCATCATCAGCCATGCAAGGTTTGTTGCCGCCGCAGATTCAAGCCGGGTGCCCGGCCCTTCATTCTCCCAGACATCCTCCATCCATTCCTTGCACTGCGCATACTGCGCAGTGCTCAAGGGTTCGCCGGAGTCGGTGATACTGAAGACCAGATTGCAGCGGGCAATACTGTGCCCAGCCTCGGCGGCCTTGCGCAGCCACTGGAGCGAGAGTGCTTCGTCGATGGGATTGAATGTCGGATCAATCTTGCCGGCATACAACTCGCTCATCCCCATGTAGCCATCGCCATTACCGCGCGCGGCGCACTCTTGCCATAGGAACAACACGGCCTCGTGGGGAACGTAATCCCAAAGGTTGGACCCGAGTTGGGTGATGTTGATCTCCGGTGCCGTCGATGCCAGCGCCTGGTCGATCAGGGCGGCAGGGTCATGAGCGCCCTTCTCGATGCCGAAAAGTCCGAACCGGCTGCCGATAGCAGCGAGCAATTGGGCCTCGGAGTCGTTGCCCCAGCGTACGGCACGATCCAGAACCTGCCCCAATAGCTCCTGGGTATCAGGCATGCCGTTGAACCACAGGCACGCCTGAAGGGTATACAGCGTATTGGGATAGGTCTTCCCGGTGAAGTCAACGGCTGCGGGAGCGGATACCATGGCCTCCGCGAGCAGGTCATACGCGCGTTGCAACCGGTCACGATCCCAATGCACATTGCCCTCGTCTTCGCTTCGCGCTGCTGAGCGATGAAAGTCGGCATACAGGCACAACGCCCGGACCCTGCTCAGCGGTGACAGATCGAGTTGCAGGCAGCGTTCGAACTCGTCTGCGAATGCTTCGAGACGCTCGGTGTCGTCTGCATCCGGGTAGGCTCCGAAACCAAGATAGTCGAGTGCCTGCGCGAAACGCAATTCGTCGCGCTCATGCTCGCTCAAACCGGCACAGATGGGGCCTTCGATGAAAGCCTCCATTTCGGCGTGACTCCCACCCCAGCGCGGGTAGAGAAAATACAGGTAGTCGCCCAGAACATCACTGTCGCCGGGGCGCGCCATCAACGCCAGGCGGAGCCAGTAGGTCTTGCCGTCATCGAGCTCCCCCGCCGCGCGCCGCGGCAAGTCAGGAGGAAGAGCCGCTGGAATGTCCACAAGACTGTCGCCATACTCCTTCAGCAGGGTCAAGCCTCCTTCCCAGGTTTCCGGCCCCCATTGCGCCTGCAACGCATCATGGCCGCATGGGTCCTTGCCTTGTGCAAGGTCCAGGAGCCATTGCGGCTCCCCCAGATAAGCCCCCAGGCGCATCATGCGGTGCAGCGCCATGGCCGGTCTTGGGTGCAGGGCGATGGCCCGAAGGTAGGCCGCCAATCCATGATCACGCGCCATCTGTGCACCGGCCCATTGAGCCTGCTCCACATAGTCAGCGCAATATGACGTACGTATCTTTCCGACCGCACTCTCCCAGGCCTGACCATAGAGCAGATGCGCATGATAGGACGTCGGCGAACTCGCGCACCATGCCTGCAGTTGAACCAACATGTCCGGCAGCGGCAAAGGCCCTTCCGTGAAGTGCTTCACATACCAGACGTAGCCGTAGGCACGACGCGGGGTGTCCAGCCATTCGGCAGCGGCATCGTCGAAGAATACCTCCAGCGGGCCAAATTGTGCAGCCGCCAGGTGCTGGCGGAGGGTTATCAGCTGATTACACAGCGACTCGATAGTCGGGGAAGCAGAGAGCATGTTGTCGGTATCCACGGTTTATGAAGGTTTGCAACGGCTTCAGGCATTTATCGAAAGCCCGGAGTTCGGGCCCGGCGTACCGCAAGTACCTAGCGGTCTGCGGAAGCGAGAAGCTGGATGAGATTGCTGGTCATGCCCGGAGTGCCGACGGTCTACAACCGCCATGGCATTACTGACACGGAGTACAGCCGGCAGCCTGCGGAAGGGAGTCTGGATATGGGTCTATCAGGGTAGAACGAAATATGACTCTGGCTGAGATTTAGCCAGAGAAAACAAGTGCAGCGGAGCAGGCTCAATCCCCCTCCCTGAAATATTCGCATGCACCTCAACGCTATTGCCCGCCGTCCTTGACTGCACTACCGCCTGCTTTTATCGGGGGGTGTAATCGATCATCTGATTCACACCTGCATGACCCTTGGCGGGTTCATTCTCCATATTTCATCAGCCAAGAGCAAAAAACATCCTAGCAATCGGCAGCCGGCATGTGAAGCAAAAACCGACAAATAAAACTATTTATCCAATGAGAAATCATGCACTTCTATGATGCATCAGCCTTCCATCAAGCTTCCGAATATCTCCCCCAACTTCCCAAGAATTGATATGGCTCGTTCTGCAAGAGATGACCAAGGTACTCACTACCCTGCGTAGCTTGGCGGCGATGGTGGCACTTGTTCCACACACAGTCTGCCACCACAACTGGAAAGCAGCTCGCATCTATTCATCCCACGGCACGGGCAACGACTTCTGATGACCTTGTGTGCTACAGGCCCCATCGCGGCCCCCCTATTGCGAGGGTGAACCCAGAGTGTCTCCACACCTGCATGCCTGACACCTGAGTGGTTCGCTGGATAAGTCCAAGAATAAGGGGGGTTGCAGCAACGGATTCCTTGTAGCAGTCCTCCGCGATCTGCGGTCGACTGTACGCCTCCCCCCCCCCCTCTTGAGGCGCTACATGATGAATCTTGTGCTCACTGCAAATGCAGCTCTACTTGCAGTCATCGCTCTTCCGGTAACCGCGGCCGATCTCCACATCTTTACGGACCGCACAAATCCGGTTCGCAGCGTGCCTGCAGGTGCCATCGTGACGGAGCTGGATGCCGGCATCCGACTGGAAGATGAACTGGGGGCGGACTTGCCTGCCGATGCCGACCAGGCTGCGACTGCCGTCCAGCGACGTCTGCAAGCAGGCGGCCCCGCATTGCAACGCCGTCTGGCCGACGCCTACCAGGGCGTGGCGAAAGCCTGGAGCCTGGGCGTGACCAAGGTGCCTGCGGTGGTCGTCGATCACCGCTACGTGGTCTACGGTGAGCCAGACGTGGCGCAGGCGTTGTCCCGCATCGCCCGGTACAAGAGGGAGCAGCCATGAACAGCCCACGCCACCTTCGCATCGGCATCGCCACGTTGCTGCTTGGCCTCTGCGGCCCTTCACTTGCGCTCAATACCGCGTCGATCATCACGTCTGCGGTGTCGCCGAACTGCCTCGAATACCGCGTAGTCGGGATCTGCTACTGGCTTCAATGCGGCCTGGGTGGCTGCCGCATTCGCACCTCGGTGAAGGTGCGCCACTACATTCCGGACGCGGTGGTTTCGAGCTACGCAAACACGGGCGAGAACCCCTGGCTTGAAGTGCAATTGATGAGCATCCCCAACCCCACGGCCAAGGGCGGTGGCGACGGTACGACCAACCAGGGCAACGAGAACAACCTGGCCAAGTTCCGCAACGCCGATGTCATCGGCCATCCGGCTGGCGCGGTGTTCGGCAAGTTTGCCGCCTCGTTCGGCTATAGCTGCCAAGGTGCCGGCACCCCGCTCATGCCGTACCTGTTGAGCACACTCGACACACTGGCCTGGCGCTACAACGTGCCGGAGCTGGTCTATCCGGAATCGCTGGTCCCGGGCATGCGCGAAGTCGGCGGCCGCCTGACGATGAACCTCTGGGGCAACGTCTATCCTCGCGGTGGTCTGCTGCACCAGGTCGACGACCACAAGGCCAGTGCCGTTGTCGCGCAGCGCGCGGGCGATATCGTCACCCGAGGCGGTCAACCCCATGCCTACCAGCCACTGCTTGCGTCGAAACGAGACGGCTACTGGCCGGCCGGTGCCCTCGTAGAGAGCCAACCGGCGACCGGCAAGTGGCAGGAGCTCACGCCACGCATGTCCAGCAGCTGCGTGGTTTTTCCCAACACCAATTTCCTGGCCCAGGCCAAACGCGGTGACTACGCATGGGCGCTATGGCGGCCGTACAGCTGCTGCCAGCGGCGTGGCCAGAAGTTTCTGGGCAGCACAGACTTCCTGTAGGAGAACCAGATGATGAATCAATCAAGTATTGTCTCGCGCCCCCAACGGCGCATTTCCTTCCGGTCGATAGCCTGGACTGCCGCCTTGGCGCTCTTTTGCAGCTCGGCCTGGGCCCAGACGCAGATCGGCAACGGCACGATCAGCAGCTCCGGCAGCGTCATTGGAGACGACGTGCTCTACAGCATCGGTGGCGGCCGGGCAGTGTCGATGAGCGGAGCCGGCAACATGCAGAGCATCGGCGTGGGCCTTGGCTGGAACAGCAACCTGATCTGTGGGGACATGAGCATCACCACTACGCTGCAAAACCAGCTCAACGGGCTGACCAACGGTTTCCAGCAGATCATGTCGTCGGTGATCCAGAGCGCGACCAGCGCCGTGGCGTCTCTGCCGGCGCTGATCATCCAGCGCGCCGACCCCGGCCTGTACAACCTGCTGACCAATGGTGTGCTCCAGGCACGGCTCGATTTCGATCGCTCGAAGCTGAGCTGCCGCGCCATGGCAGAAAGGATGGCGGACCTGGCGGGCGGACAAACCGGCTGGAGCCAGCTTGCCGAAGGCATCGCGCTCAAGGAAACCGTGCGCTCTGGCAACACGGATGCCGTCGGCGCCGTGGAGAAGGCCGAGAAGAGCCGGGGGAATCATGGCGTGCCCTGGGTGGGAGGCAGCAATGCGGGCGGCAGTGGGCAGAGCGCTATCAAGGTTGTCGGCGACGTCACCCGCGCCGGCTACAACCTGCTCAACAGCCGTAATGCCACTGACACGTCATCGATCGGCAGGAGCGCATGCGGCAACCGGCAGACATGCCAGACCTGGGGTTCACCGCAGGCCGCCGCGGCCTGGGCCACCCGCGTGCTCGGCGAGCGCGAGCAGCGCACCTGCGAGCAGTGCACCAAGACCGCGACCACGCCCGGTGTCGGCCTCACGCCGATGATCCAGGAAGAGTACGAGGTCAAGGTCAAGGCTCTGCAGGAGCTGGTCAGCGGGGCCAAACCAACCACGCCGGCGAACCTCGACGCGGCCGGCAGTGCATCGCTGCCTATCACTCGCGGCGTGATCGAAGCCCTGCGCGACGAACCTGACCAAAATCTGCTGGGACAGCGCCTGGCGTCGGAAGTGGCGTTGACCAGCGTGCTGGAGAAGGCCCTGCTCCTGCAGCGCACGCTGCTCGCCGGCAAAAAAGAACCCAACGTCGCGGCCAACGAACTCGCAGTCCAGGCGGTCGATCAGGAAAGCGCCGCGCTGGCGCAGGAGATCAACAACCTCAAGACCGAGCTGGAGCTGCGCCGCACGCTGGCGTCGAACTCGCCGATGACCATCATCGAGCGCCACGGCGCTCGTGCTGCAGGCTCGCGTGGCGTCTACGAAGGCGATACTGTGCGCGACCGCGTGCAGGAAATCCAGAAGCCGGCTGGCCGCAGGCCGTGACCGCCAAGGCGATGATGCAACTTGGCGGCTTATAGGGTGAGCGTCCTGCCGTGCAGGCGAAACGGGTCATCACACACCATTGAAAATGGCACGGTTCTTCTCTCGCACCAGATCGGACCTGTCGCCTAGCTCCGTGAAAATTTTCCACGTTCTCAAGCTCGTCATCACGATCCCATGGTTCTGTACGAAGGGTGCGCTTATGCCGCTGTTGCAGGAAAAATTGGTGTATGGCAACCTTCCCCCGCAAGCAGCCGAGCGTTTCGGCACAATGGGCGAGCGCCACGGCACAACACCGAGCAGACCTTCCCAATAGACTTGTCTTTCACCTCCAATACCAAGACGAGCATCTGATGAAAAAACAGCTTTTACTCAGCGCACTTTCCCTCGGACTGAGCCTCAGCGCCCACGCCACCGACTTTTCCGTAAGCAGTCGCGACATTAGCGACGGCAAGCCGTTGAGCCAGCAAGAGGTATTCCAGGGCTTTGGCTGCGAAGGCGGCAACACCTCGCCTGAACTGTCCTGGAAAAATCCGCCGGCCGGCACCAGGAGCTTTGCTGTCACCGTCTATGATCCCGACGCCCCCACTGGCAGTGGCTGGTGGCACTGGACCGTGGTCAATCTCCCCGCCGCTACCCGGCAACTGCCCAAGGACGCCGGCGCCATCAACGGCGAGCACTTGCCGGCAGGCGCCGTCCAGGGGCGCACCGATTACGGCCAGCCTGGCTTCGGCGGCGCCTGCCCGCCAGCGGGAGATAAACCGCACCGCTATCAATTCACCGTGTGGGCGTTAAAGGTGGATAAACTGCCCATCGACCAGCAGGCCAGCGGTGCCATGGTGGGTTACATGCTTAATGCCAATGCCCTGGCCAAGACCACACTGACCGCCACTTACGGACGCTAGCTACGATGAACGTTCCTGCCGGCCTGCAGCACCATGAGAGCCGCATCGATGCCTGCGTCATACGTGCCCGACAAACCCATGCACTGCAACGGGTGCCGATTTTCGTCAGCGCCTTGTGCCGGATCCGGCAGGGCGAAAAGCGCATGGGCTGGGACGGGCGCGAAATGCGCGCGGGCAACCAACACCTGATCCTGCTGCCGGCGGGACGCCACGTGGACATTTGCAATTATCCGGGCGCACAGGGTCACTACATCGCCGATGTAGTGACCTTTCCTGCTCAGGCATTGCATGCGTTCAACCTGCGCTACAGCGAACAAGTCAGCACCAGGCCCGGCCGCGGTTCGGACCTGTGTATTCCTCTGGAACGGTACACTACCTTGGCGTGGGACAACCTGCTTGATTGCATCGCTAGCAATGCGCCGGATGCCTTGCGCAGCCACTATGGTGAAGCCGTGCTTTTGGCACTGGCCCTTGGCGGCTGGGCTACTCCGCTCTTGCAGAACCGGCACGATCCAATAGGTGAACGCGTACAGCATATCCTCATGGGCAATCCAGAGCGGGACTGGACAGTGGCTTGTGTCGCCGAGCGACTGAACCTCGGGGCTTCGACATTGCGCAGGCAACTGGCAAACGAGGCCAGCAGCTTCAGCAAAATTCTGGAAGACGTCAGGCTGGGAATGGCTCTGCATTGGCTGCAGACCACGACACGCCCCATCGGGGAAATCGCCGCAGCCAGCGGCTATGCCTCGGCATCGCGCTTTACGGCGCGCTTTCGAAAGCATTACGGGCTGTCGCCCAGAGAACTGCGGACTACGCTCTAGCAAAAACAGGTACCGGACGATGGGTTTGCCATGCCTACTGGCAAGAGCAATAACGGCATGCCTGCCTCATCTCCGGCAGGGTTCGATGCATTTAAGTGCGCAGGCAAGGCGTCAGTCGCCGCTCCTCAAGGGGCTGCCGCCTTCCTGCAAACGCTCTAAATAGGCGTCGTCATCCGGGTACCAGCCAACGATGCGCTGGCCGTCAGCGTCCTCGCCCTCGAAGGCCTTCAACAGGCTGGGGTCGAACATACGCTTCATCGGTTCTTCGCACTGCGAACCATCGATTCGACAGCCACAGCGCTCTTCCCCGTCCACCTGGACGAAGTTGTGTAGCAGGGCCAGACACCGCGCGTCGAGATCACCGTGCACATGGATAAATTCGCCGGTCTCCAGCAGCGAGATAGCGGTCAGGTTGCCGCCGACCACAAACGAGCAATCGTTGCCGGAACTGAAATAGGCATGCTGCACACTGGCATCGCCACGCACCACCAGACCACTCCAGCAAATCAGCGTATCTGCCTGCAGCCGTCCGAGCACGATAATGCCGCCCTCGTCTATCTGCGGCGACACCTCCATGCAGCCGTCCACGATCAGATTGCCTTCTACGATCAGGCAATCGTAATCGTGCATGTCGTCCTTAGTTGGAAGGAATGACGGAAGGTGCAAATCGCCTGAATGCCAGCGAATGTTTGCTTGTTCAGGATCGTAAAAATCCGGGTTGAGCAATTCGGCAGCTGTATTGGCGACACTACCCGCAGATTTGGTGATACGTGCCAGCGCTTCATCGCAGCTGAGCACAGGAAGGTGGTTTATTTGCATGGAACCTCACGGTAAGGTGCGATTGGTTGAAACGGTTGCCACAGTTGCACGTTCAGCCGAAAGGCTGCTATTTACAGTGCGATTATGGAGAACATCGCGCGCATTTTCACTCACTGCTTGCGCTCAGGAGGCGGCGTCGCCATTTGATATGCACTCTCGCCCGGTCACCAGATAGCTACACCAACGTCTGACGACAATGCGGTCGCCACGCGCTCCACTTTGACGCTCGTCGGCATAAGGCATATGCGATGAACTGAGAGGGTCGCTCATCACCGCTGCCACCTTTGCGACGGGTGGTCAATCCGATCCGGAGACTCCATGCTGACATCCCCTTCGCGTCCGCGGAAGCCACATTGGCGCTTGATCCGCGCCATTGCGCTATGGACAGCCTTATTGCTGTTGCTGGCCTTCACAGCGAACATCGTCGGCATCTACCTCATCGGCGATGTCATTTCCTGGCGGCGGTGGCTGGTCGATCACCAAGGGCATCTTTTCATCTGGCGTCTTTGCGTGTACGCCGCCACCGCCGCCGGCTGGCATTGGGCGCGCCCGCGGTTGCTCCGGCGCGATCCCGAGAGCAGGCTGCGCGTGCGCTTTCTCGAGCGCGTCGCGCTGCCGCTGGCCGCGCTGCTTGAGCTCAGCCAGTGGCTGAGCCGGCCGTAACGAGGATGCGAAGATGGGACAGACGCTCTACACCAACGACTACCTGGAGTACTACCTGACGCTGGTCAGTTGGGTGGTGCACAACGGCATCTGGAACACCTTGGTGGCCACCAGCTTGCTCGCCGTTCCCTTCCTCGCGATCGTGATTCAGGAATGGCTGCGCGCCCGGGGTGAGGGTGCCGACGAAGGCAACAAAGGCATGCTCTCGGCGGCCCGCATCGAGAACCGCGTGTGGGTCGCGGTCATGGTATTGATGTTCGCCGGTATCCCGGTCATCGATGTGAGCATGGACACCATCAAGTTCGACACTACTCGCTCCAAACAATGCCAGGTGCAGGTTCCACAGCCGCAAGACACCGGCTGGAGCCAGACCTTCACGACCCTCAATCACCAAAGTGCGAGGGTGCCTCTCTGGTGGTTCTTCACTCATGCCACATCCAAGGCGGTAACTGGTGCCGCGGTTGCAGCAATCCCCTGCGGCACCGACCTGCGTCAGCTGCGCATGGATATCGACAGCACGCGCATAGACGACCCCGTCCTGTCTCAGGAGGTCGCCGACTTTTCTCAGGACTGTTATGGCCCGGCGCGGGCAAAGCTCTTCATGAACCGCCCGACGCTCAGCGACGCGCAAATGTACGACGTCACATGGATTGGCTCACGCCTATTCCTGAACACCCCAGGCTACTACAACACCTACCACTCACGAACGCCACGTACTGCGTGGCCTTACAACACGACCTGGGACGCTGGGCTCGCACAGGTGCCCAGCGGGGGTGGCTATCCGACCTGCCAGCAATGGTGGAGCGATGCCGGCAAGGGGCTGCGGGCACGGCTGCTAGAGCAAGTCAGCCCGGACCTTCTGACCAGGATCAGCAAGTGGGCCAGCTTCATTCCGAAAGAACAGGCTGACGATACCGTCATCCGTGCAATCGCAACGCCGCGCAAACAGAACGTGAACAGCGGTAGCGTGTATACCGACTACGGTGGGCAGATCGGCAAGACGGCCCCGAACTGGGCTGGCCGCGTCGCTGGTGACGTGGGCCTGGCCGTTGGTAACATGTGGTGAACGGAGCCCGTGATGTACGGCCGCGCGACCGGCTTCGACAAGAGAGTCCACTCGTGCCCACCGCCCTCCATCTTCTGGATGAACTGCTTGGCCGACTGCTGATCGGGAAAGCTCAACTGCAGGGCTTCTCCCTCACCGGCCGGGGCGCGCGACATGATCCGAGGCGCCGTGAACTTGATCTCCTTGGCGGAAATGGAGACGGTCTCGCCTGTCTGTGTATGTTCGCCAAGAGCGGTCTTGGGCTGACGGGAATGATCAGGGATAACGCCCAAATACGCATTAAGAAAGTCGAGCTGCCCGGCAATCTCGTCGACGAGGCCCGAGTAGCTGTTGTCATGCGTGTGGCAATAGATATCCCAAAGGCTTTTGTCGACAGGTTCCGGTTGCTGCGTAGTCATGTTCGGCATGACGGACACTTCATGGTGCCATTCTTTGTCAATGCATCGCGGATAAGTGGCCGTGGCTTTATGGATGCCTATGAATCTATTCCTCTCGGTGCACGAGAGGAATTCCGGCAGAGCTTCGTGGAGTACAGGTCGCAGGTGCGGAGAATTTACCCCGGATTCTGGGCGGAGCTGCACAGGCCACTCATCGATGTAAGACACCTCTTCCAACTCGGGCATGAGATACGAATCGTTTCTGGCAAAGATTCGGGATCGATATCCACGATCCTGCAACTACTCGGTCAATGGCTCCCAGACTCATTCATCCATGGGAGGATGACCAGCAAAGTGGATGTCCTCACTCAGATAAAAGAGGAAGCGCTCAGCCGGGGAATCGGAATGATTTTTGTCGATGACAACATCGAAAACATCATCGAAGCAAAACAGCTAGGAATTAGCTGTTACTGGCCCGATTGGGGATACAAAAATTCTGAGCACATCGCAATGGCCGCAGCACACGAAATTTTTCCGATTACCACCGAGAATTTTTTCCAATTCTTGAGCAGAAAATAAAGGAAGCATATTCAACCAGAATGAAAGGAGCTAATCATGGCAAAAGAAATACTTTGTGGTTTTGGTGTTGGCGTGGATGCAGTCGCTGGTTGGCTCTCCTCCTACGGAGGAGAAGACTCCCCTAGCGATATTTCACGCGGCATGTTTGCCGGAGAGGTCGGTACGCCACGGCTTTTGAATCTCTTCAAGCAATTCGAACTCCCTACAACCTGGTTCATACCCGGGCATTCCATCGAGACATTCCCTCGTCAAATGGAAGCTGTGGTAAAGGCTGGCCATGAAATCGGCGTGCACAATTATACGCATGAGAACCCAATCTCCATGACCCCAGATCAGGAACGCGAAGTACTCATCAGAGGGATAGAGATGGTCACCGAACTGAGCGGTCAGAGGCCAACCGGATATGTGGCTCCCTGGTGGGAGTTCTCTCCTGTAACAACGGACCTTCTGTTGGAGAATGGCATCAAATACGACCATTCCTTGATGCATCACGATCACCAACCCTATTATGTTAGAAAAGGTGATTCCTGGACCAAGATTGATTACACCAAAACACCCAGAGAATGGATGAAGCCGCTTGTCAGAGGAAAAGAGACTGATTTAATAGAGTTACCCGCCAGCTGGACTATTGACGACATCCCTCCTTTCATGTTCATGAAGACCAAGCCAAATAGCCAGGGGTTCATGAACCCTCGCGATATTGAACAACTATGGAGAGATCAGTTTGACTGGGTCTATCGCGAACACGACTATGCAATATTTACATTCACGATTCATCCAGACGTTTCTGGAAGGCCGCATGTGCTGATGATGCTGGAACGTCTGTTAACTCATATGCTAGGCCACCCAGGTGTCAAGTTCATGACACTGAACAATATTGCAGATGATTTTGCAACGCGATCTCCACGAAAAAAATAGTTCCCCGATGGCAGCCACATTATTTAGCGAATCCCCCAGCTTCTGCCATCTCGATAATTCTATCCCTGGCCTTTAAGACAAAAGGATTTCCAAGAGAACTTTCATTCCACACAAGATATATCGAGTTTTCCGTAATTTTATCCAAAACTCCGACATTTGCTATCACACCATCAGCAATCGCCCGCGAACATAGATACTCTGGTATTACCGACCATCCATAATCTAAAGCCACCATCTGCTCTATTATTCTCAAATCTGGAACAAGCAATGAAGGTCGAAGTTTTAGAAGAAACTCCGGCATACCTCTAAACATCTCACGAATGAGAGGAAGTTGGCTATCATATGCTATCAGAGGAGTTTCCAGCAATGCCTCTAGAAAATCATCGGCTTTTAAAATACCATCTTCTCGTGATGAAGAAGAAATTATTATAAGCCGCTCCCTCCCAATCTCTTTGAAGCTGTACCTCTGTTCGTCCGGTCTTGATGTAGTAAACGCCAGATGAATCCCACCGTTACTCAACCCGGCATATATACCTTTTCTATTCCCGGTAAAAATATTAAATCGAATTTCATCTGCAGCCAGTACAGGGATGACAGATGACAACTTAGCCCAGAGCAACTCTGCCGGCCCCATGATAGATATTGTTCCCGATGGGCCTTTTGAGTAACTTCTTAATGTAGCCAACTTAGAAGAGATGGAGTCAAAATCATGAGATATCAATCTGGCCAGCTCCTCCCCTTCAGGAGTCGGTATCACGCCATGAGAAGAGCGTCTGAACAAACGTTTTCCAGCAAAGGACTCCAATGAATGGATATGCGATGAAACAGCAGGCTGACTAATACCAAGACGGACAGCCGCTTTTGAAATCGAACCTGCGCGATACACATCTATGAAACTTCTTAACTGTATCAAATACCGCATCCCAGCCCCCCTATGAGATCCCTATTTCCCTACACCAAAGAAAAGCCAAACCATAAACATATTTTTATATTTTTCGATGAGTAAACTCCAGCATTTGTTACCATCCCTTAAAATAAACCAAAAAATAAATAAACTGCACGAATTCTCCCCGGCATAACCTTTTCACAATGAATATATGGGGCGATAAAAATAAAAAGCCAACGGAACCCGCTGGCTTTAAAGGCGATATTCACATCACTGTAAAGGATCAGTCCGGAGCAATCATTGAGTCAGCCTTCGCAGCCCCGAGTTGAGCAAACATCCACAGAATCCCCAGTACAACCACCACTGCGCCAACCCAGGCTGTGCTTACCAGGCCGGAGACTTGCAGCGCAACGCCGCCGATCACGGAACCCAACGCGATACCGCCGTTGAAGCCGGCAATGTTCAACCCGGCAGCGACCGCGGGAGCCTGCGGAGCATGGTCATGCGACAGCGCGATGACCCGAGCCTGAAGTGCGGGAACAGCGGCATAGGTCAGAGCACCCAGCATGCCAATCAGCACAGCCATCAGCACCAGCGACGTGGCGGACAGCCAGACAGCAAGCAGCACGATCGCCAGCCCGACCAGCACGGTCATTACCGCATAGTCAGGCCCTTTCTTGTCAGTCAGCCTGCCCCCCCAGATATTACCGATGGCAGCCATCACGCCATAGCCGAGCATCAGCAGACTGGCCGTTCCTTCGCTGACCTGGGTCACCTGCAACAACAATGGCGAGATGTAGGTATAGAGAGTGAATGAACCCGCATAGGCCAGAACCGTAATCCCGGCGCCAGCCAACAGCCGTGGATTGAACATGGCTTTCAGGCCATCCATGGCATTGGCCTCGTCGGGCACACTGCCCTCCGAGCCTGGCATCAGGAACAGTAAACCAAGAAAGCCTATTGCGCCGCTCGCCGCAACGGCCATGAAAATCACCTGCCAGCTGAGCATGCTTCCGAGGTAAGTCCCGAGCGGGACGCCAAGCGCCAGGGCGAGGGTCAGCCCACCGAATACCACGGCAACCGCAGCACCAGCGCGGTGACGTCCGGCGAGTTGTGTGGCGACGCTGGACGCCACCGCCAGAAACACGCCATGCCCCAGACCCGACGCGAAGCGCGCCAGCAACATCGGTGTCAGCGAGGTGGACAGACTGACTACCGCATTGCCCAGCGTGAACAACGCCATCGCCACCAGCAACAGACGCTTACGGGACCAGCGGGTAGCCAGGGCGGTCAGACCGGGAGCGCCGATGACCGCGCCCAGCGCATAGGCCGTGACCGCACTCCCCACCTGGCTGACAGAGCTCTGCAGGTCGGTGGAGATAGTGGATACTAGGCCGATGGTGACGAACTCGGTGAAGCCCAGTGCGAACGCGCATAGCGCGAAAACGTAGATGACAAAGGGCATGCGCTCAGTAGCCATGACTCAGGTCCGCTCGGCGCGGGCTACGGCCAACAACGGCAACATGGCCTCAGCGACACCTTTTGCAGAGGCCGGGTTCTGCCCCGTCACGAGCCGCTCGCTCACAACAACATGTGGCTGGAAGTTCGGCACCCCGACATGTTTGGCGCCACGCTCAGTGAGGACATCAGCCAGCAGAAACGGCACGGTATCGTGCAGGCCAACGGCACGCTCTTCATCGTTGGTGAATGCCGAAACCTGCTTGCCGTCGACCAGGTAGCGACCGTTCGCCAGCCGGATGTTCACCAGGCCAGCCGGCCCGTGGCAGACCGCAGAAACAATGCCGCCCTGCTCATAGATGCGAGCAGCGATCGATGCCAACTCCTGGTTGTCGGGAAAGTCCCACATCGTCGCGTGGCCGCCAGCATAGTAGATCGCGGCGTACTTGCCGGGATCGACGTCAGAGGGCGGCAGGGTGGATTCGGTCGCACTGCGCAGCTGCGGATCATTCCAGAATGCCGCGTTCACCGGATCATTGAGGTTCAGACCATCGACATGCGTATTACCACCGGCTGGGCTGACGAAGTCGATCTGGTAGCCAGCATCAGCTAGAACCTTGTGTGGATGTGACACCTCGGAGAGGTAGAACCCGCTCGGCGCAGCTCCCGGCTTGCCTGGGGCACCTTTGCGATCATGGCTCGTCAGCACGAACAATATGCGTTTTGACATTTCAGAACTCCTTAGTGGTACGTGTGAATGCCCGTCTGCAACTCGGACGGACTTGTGTGATGCGTATCCGGGAACCATTCTCTGGCAATTGATTTACCCATGAAAGTGCATAAAATAGAAAATCACTTACCAAGAAATGGACTAAATAAAGTGCGGAAAGATGATCTGGAAGTGTTCGTCCGAGTCGTGGACAGCCACAACTTTTCGGCTGCCGCCCGCGCTCTTCAGATTGCCCCAAAGGCGGTGAGCCAGAAGATCGCCCGGCTTGAGGCCGCGCTTGGAACCACGTTGTTCGAGAGGAATACCCGCAACCTGCGCATCACGGATGAAGGACGCACGATTGCAGAGCGCGCACGGGTAGCGCTTTCAGTTCTGGACGAGTTGAAGGAAATCGCTCTCGGAGGAAGTGAGGAGCTGACAGGCAACATACGCCTGACAGCGCCTGCGCCATTTGGAAGAAAGTACGTTGCCGCAGCAATCACAGAGTTCAGCCGACGGCACCCTCGGGTCGGCTTTGACTTGCGCCTCTCCGATCAGGTGCAGGATCTGTACAGCGGTGACTTTGATCTGGCGATTCGAATGGGAGAGCTGGCAGATTCGCGCCTGATCGCTCGGCGTGTGGCAGACAATCGCCGTATCCTTGTCGCTTCGCCAGCCTTCCTCGAGACACAAGGTCATCCCCAACGGCCCGAAGACCTGGAGCACCTCAACTGCCTGGTGTTTGTCTATCCGGGCTTGCTGCAGAACATCTGGCCGCTGCGCAAAGGCCGGCGCGAGAAACCTGTGGCCATCAACGGGAACCTCTGTAGCGACAACGGAGAAGTGCTGCGGGAGTGGTGTATGGCAGGCTTGGGGATTTCACTGCGCGAGATGTGGGATGTGCACGATGAATTGCGTAGTGGCCAGTTATTGCGTGTGCTTCCAGAATGGGAAGGTGCCACATCGAAAATCAGCCTGGTTCGGGCACGCAGAGAAACTGTGCCGCGTAGGCTGACTGCGTTCAGCGAGTTCCTGGTCACACAATGGCAGCAGGCGCCCTGGGATATTTGAACCAACGCAACGACGAGCGACACCGTTCATCATCCCGGCAACACCTACTCCGTGTTCCTGAACTGGCGAGCCCCCCTGTTACAGCAACCGAACCATGCCCGCGTCAAGGGGCCAGGCCTGAGTACCGGCCATCCAAGAACGCCAACACGGCCAGTAAGCCGAGCCATAGCACATAGCGCCCCAGTAGCGCCGTTGGCCCACCGGCCGTAGATGGGCCTGCCGCACAGGTGGCTGCTCAACCCTGGTACTTGCGCGCAATATCGACCAAGTTTTTGACGCCGAGTAATCTCCAACCGTTGCTCCATGCCCACCGCTTGATCTCATCGACATTTATGGTGTGACCATCCTTTTTCAGCGCCTTGTTAGTGCAACTGGCGCCTGACCAATTCCGGCAACTGCATCAACCTCAAACCGGCGAGCCCACTAACCTACGAATGGTGTACTCCGCGGGGTAAGGTCACCCTGCTGGAATTTGGCGCCGCCCCAGAAGGCGAAGATATCCACGGGTTTGCGGCGTGGCTGGAGGTGCTTCGGGGAGATCATGCCGACCTGCTCGCACTGATCCTCAAGAAGAAGTCGGACCTGAAACTGGGCACCTTGCCGGACAAGGGGGTTTCGCCCCTGGCCTATGCCCGATGCATGAAGGCGCCGCGCGTAGCCGCGATGCTGCAGGAACTGGGAGCACCAGAAGAGGGAACGGAGCGCTGCCGCAAGGCTTTGGGACTTGACGTGCATCGCCTCTCATCGTGGGCCTTACCCCTATAGTTATGGCCAAAGGCTTGCCTCCTTGCCTAACCCACGTGCAGCCAGGCGAAGCTTGGCGTCATCGTTCCATTTCATGCTGGCCGAAAACAAGTGGACCGAGCGAGTAGCAAGGGGCCAATCCCGGTCACGCAATGCATTCAGGTCAAGCGCCACACGCAAGGCGCAAAATTCTCGCAGCCGGTCCTGCTCATCCAGTCCTGGTAATTCAGCCAGGTTCCGGCAATTGGACAACCACAGTCGTTCCAGCTTCGCACCGCACAAGTTCAGCGTTGAAAGCTGTAATTGGTCCTCGATACATAGGGCTGATAGTGAGGGTAAGCGTGACAGATCGCCCACCGAGGAGAGTCCTCGCACCCGCAAGACTTGCAGCATCTCGATACTTGCGCTTTTCAGCTCGTCGATGTTATCTCGGCCACCCAGGATCAGCTTCAGTTCTTTCAGGTTCGCGATGGCTGTGATGAAGCCAAGCGAGTGTTTTTTTGCATAGGAGCTGAGCGTCAGCTTGCGCAAGCGGGGTAGCCCTGCGATCGCATCGATGCCCTTTGAATGGCCGTGGATGAATAGTTCGGTCATCGATCCGCACTGTGCCAGAGGCGACAGATCGATATTCCGTTTATGGTTCTCAATCAGTACAAGCCGCTCAAGTCGGCTCATGTCTATCGTGCTCAGAAAGTCCGGCCGATTCAGCTTGGAAACCCCGAAATTCAGGTATTTCAGCTTTGGCAGCCGACCGATTTCTTCTTCATGGTCTATCTCGGAAAGACAATCGACCGCAAGGTCGCATACTTCGGGTAAATGGCGAAGTACAGCCGCATCGAACGGCGCTCTGTAATGCCCGTAGAACCGGACCTGAAGGCGATCCTTCGCGAGCCGGCAAGCCTCATTCAGCGATTGCAGGATCGCTGGGCTATAGGCGTCGGGCGAACTGAACTGGACGACCAATCGCCCGCGCTGCTCACAGGCTTCGACGACATCAACCGCCGAAAGCGTTGTTGGGTCATTAACCCGCCCCATATCTATCTGTAGCATGCAATCCCTCTGCTATTTGTACATGACTTCGCCATTACGCGGCCAGGCCAGCCGGTGAAACGGTCTTCGTGTGCCGCCCCTACAGGCAGACAGGTTAGCCACTCCCTACGGAGTCGCAGGAGGTGGGGTGAAGAGGCTGAGGTCAAGACCCGCATCGCGAAACCGCTGTATGGTCGTTTTCAACAGGCGGTCGCCTGCTTCGCCTTTCAAAGAGCCAACGGCCATTGACGATGCCCGGCACTTGTCGAGGCTTTCCGCGCAGCCGTTGTTGAGCGGCATCTGGCTGGCCCGCATGGCCAGGTTGATCGCAAGTGTCGGCGCCCAGATGGCCTTGGCCGGCTTGCCCTGGTAGAAGGCATTAAGTTCGGCCTCCATGGTTTCCCAGGTACGTCGTCCGAAGTCGTCACCGAACTCGCAGTCGGTAAAGTCAATGGCACCAGCCCGCTCGCCTTCGACCCCGCAGGCGAATACGGACAGTTCGCCCGGGCGTAAAGCAAGTGCTCTTGACACCGCGTCATTGCGGGGCTGGGCACGCACCAGGATGGCTCCGGGTACGTCGAACACCACCAGCGCCTGGCCTGGCCCGCTACCTTGAACAGATGCGGTGATGCCAGACACAAGCACACGCTTACTCCGGAATCGGAAATCAGCAGTCGCTTGCTTTTCTGCATAGGCACGCGCGACCTCGGATGCGGTGGCCATGGGGATCTTCAATACTGTGGCGGCGTAATTCTCCCAGCCTTCGGCGATGGCCTGAAGGTCGTCTTGGATCACTGCCTGCAGCATACCGGTTTCGGTCTCACTGGGAACGTAGCCCCCGGCAACACCCAGCCCAGGAACCAGCCCAGCAACAAGGAGGACGCAGAGCCGCAAACACACACCGACACGTCGCGCCGAACGCCGAATCCAATCGCCTTGAAAGCGCATAGACATTTTCCCTCCGTATTCATTCATGAGCAAAACGGGACGGAGGTATTTAAACCTCGCTAACTACCTCGGTCCCGTTCTCTAATCTCCCTCGCGCCTGGCATCTCTGCTTGCCTGCCGGAAATTTACTGATAGTTGTGGGCTTGCTCGTCGACGAACGCCTTCAACCAATTGGCTATATGGACGGTGTCGATGACCTCTCCCTTTTCCATGCGTTTGAGCAGCATGGTGCCCCCCCAGAACCATCAGTTAATGTATGCGCCAAGAACTTCCTGTTCAATTAGATGCAATCTTGCCTGCTCTTGCTCCTTTCCCACCACATCCCATTTGAGAAATGAATTTAAATATTGATGACAGCCAAACCGCTCGATAGCGTCGATCAATATCTTGCGTTTTTTCGCAGGGAGGGAACTTATTTTTCTATCAGAGAATAAATTCACGTCAAAAACATCCCTAATAAATCCATCCTCTTTGGATGCCCTCACAATTCTCGCCCAATTTTCAAGCTGCCGCCCACCAGCCCAAAGAAATGGATGCTCGTCATCTATCACATGAGTACCACTTGGAAATCCCGTTCCGAACCGCTGCGTCTCTCTATACCCATAAATATATTCAATGCCGTCCAACAGCGCATCACACTCAAAGGAAATTTCAAGCAACTTTTGGATAGAAGCAACCTCATCGCTTGCACTCAACAGCAACCCGAGATCAAGTGAGTATGAAATAGCAAAATCGCAATTCATAAACTCTTCTTCACAATCCTCAACGGGGAGGATTTTTTCAGAAAAAAGACCAATACTACTTACTTCCACATCATCTAGCAACTTACTGAAGTTTTTCTCTGAAAAACCAACAATCCCCCCCCGCTTATTGCCAAAACGATCAATACGCCTATCAAGATTCTCAAAGGCACACTTAGCTCCAGTATAAACGCCTGTCAATGTGGCATCCGAGTTCCTTGACAAATGCCCCGCAATAAAATTGTAAATAGCCAAAATAATTACCTCTTTGCCGGAAGGGTTCTTTGGCAAAACCCAACCTTTTCATACATCTGCCTCATCGCCCCACCGACCTTTTCATTCAGCTATCGCAAAGACAAATCCCCTCACTATCACTCAGCCTGCCACTTTAGTTCGGGGTCAATTTCACCATATTTCGAAAAATAAAGCAGGGCACGAACAGTGAGCTCCTTGTTAACACACAGAGGTGGCGGATATAGACCCAACTGCCCCCCACAGACGACGCCCAATTCATCCTGCCCATGATTCTCCGGATCCATTAAGGTATATATTTCCGCATCACCTCCAAGGGAAAAAAAGACAATGTAAACATCACCGCCCCCTCCCACAGTCAACGTTCTCTCATCATCTAAAACATAAAATGTTGAGCTTCGATTTTTCCCGTCAAGCCTCTCAATCGACTTAAGCAAGTCATCCCGACTCGGATTTGGAATTTCATCAAGCATGGCACTGGTGCCTTGCCGATATTCCTCAAGAATCTGCCGTATCATCATCACAAACTTCGCATCGACCTTCATTTCACCGAAAATTTCTTCAAATATTGACCGGAGAAACTTCGAGAATGTAGTGGCGGCCTCTCCGAAGGAAACCTCCTCAAAATCCACTTCTCCTTCGAGCAGCTCAAATTGAATAGCGTCGCTTACCCCCAATTAAATCCAAGACAGGAACGCATGAGGAACATTCTGGATTATATACATCGGCTGAGCCATATATGGCGATGGAGCTAACCACTATCGATGCGACCACGGCTTCACCCTATACCTATGAAAAAATCGCGAACAACTCCGGATGCGAATTTATCTCATTAACAAGGCCCTCATCGCTCAGTCTCTTCCATACAGGAAGATCATCATACGCGCCGAATTCAGCCTCTGAAATTATATCCCCTCTATAAATGACAAACCTAACATCCGGGCGAATTCTTGATACCTGCTTATGAGGTTTTGGCCACGCACCCTCATCGCTACCAAATGGCAAATTGCCAATTTTCGGCCATATACCTTTATCAATAGCCGTTCGTGACGCAGACACCTCCATAATAATAGGATATTCCGCAACCTCCTCCAAATCCAAAAGTCTCATTTCAGAGATAACCCCCATGATCGCCACACTTGGTTCATGATACATTCGAACATAGCCATATCGACGCGCCAATGGATCAAGGGGAACTGCGTAGATGTCGCCAATCTCCACTGCCGGCTTTCGCCTCATTGCTCTTTTGCTCATTTCTTCCCCAATTTATTGGCACAATCCAAATACGTCACCCTTTTTTTTCGATCTAAAATTGGATTATTCTGTTTTGTTGCATTACCCCCAAGCCTCTCATATTCAAGATGTTCCAATCCACGAACAGCAGCATAAGAGTCGGCCTTTCTGACAATTACCGCATCATTCATAGCAATTCCTCTATGGTGCCCCCCGGAAAAGCACCGATTTAGAATCTGTCCTAGACTTCCATAACCAGATACCTTCCCAGTATATATTTTCCCTGGATTTTTAGTACTTTACGCATGATACACGACATGTAGTTTGCCATCTGGTGCGCACGGATCCTTTGTTTCACACAGTGGGCACGACTTTTTACGCGCAAGTCCTAGCGGATCGATCCAACTAGCAGGCTTAGGCTCGTACTGGAAAACATTCAGACCACCAGCATACCCAATCGGATCCTTGCGGCCCCCCCCCCCACCTCCAGATCGTAGTACCGATATCTGGATCTCGGGCTGATTGCTCTACGTCCACCCCAACCTCTGCCGAAACAGCATCACCAAGACTTACATCTTTAGTATAAAACGGAATATTTGCGATCCTAAATAACCCGAAATCAATCCTCTCCGACCACATACTCTCCATGGATACCGGTGGATAGTCGTCCACGACATTTAATTTAAAAAAAATCTTTCCCACTCCATCACTCCTCTCCAGAGAGAAGCAGGCAACTACCACGTTGCCCGCCAACCCAAAATTCAATGCCTCAGCGATATATTCACTTTAATTTTGATAGAACAAATGAAGCCCTCTGCCTAATTTTCTCGGAGACATCCCCTTGCATCACCGCAAGCCGAGAAACAATTTCGGCTCTGCCAGGTGTCTTTCCGCCCTGTTTTAGATGATCAATCAGCACATTCCGAGAATGCTCACCGTTTATTAGCCTGCAGATGAATGTATCCAGCCAATCAGATGCATTCACCTTCATCACCGGAGCCGCTTGTATTAAAGCTGCAGCAACTGAATCTACATCACTTGCCTCTATTAAATGAAGAAGACCATACATAACCTCTTCATGCCCAGTCTGGTCAATAAATACAGAAAGGAGATCTTCAAGGTCTCCCTTCGACAAGACTTCAGAACCAAGAATTTCAAGCACCCCATCGAATACGTCAATCTCATCTGGAGATTCAAGTCGACGAACACGCAACAGGTCTTCCAGGTAAGCTTTTTTCATAACCCCGTCCTGTAATTCATTCCGGTTTCGGTCGATAACCTGGATTTTTATTTCGCTCTTTGCGAACACCGCTCCCAAGGAGCCAGTGCCAGTTCTTAGCGCTGAAAAATGCAGCGTCAGTCCAGTAGTAATTATCTAAAATTCGACCACCATTGCCTTCGGCATCAATCACTCCCTTATGAGCATACGCCTTAAGCAACTTATCGAGCTCTCGGTTAACCAATTTTGCAGTATCTGATGTATCAGCTCCGTAGTGCGACGCACCAATTGCATTTTCATCATCTCCTCCGTAATCGACATCTACAAAACCAACGCGGCAATCTCTCTTAATGTCAAATTGTCGAGCGCCAAAAATCCTACCTTCATCCTCGGATCTTCCGATAAGCAGACATAACGCGCTCAATCCACTATCCCGCCATGCATCAGAATCAATCCGCTCAACTTGCACAAACGGATGTTCATAGCTTTCCGATCGGTAAAGGGTAAGCCCGGTTTTCTCCAGCAATTCCGAATTGATCTTCACAAAATCATCGAATGTCATAAAGACAGTTCTATCCATTTTACTTCTTCCCTTTTCCTTGGCATGGGGAATATTATCTAACCTGAAGATTTTCCGAATCATGCTGCAACTTCATCGACTGCTCAACGTAGTCATCGTTTCTTCACCCAAAGAGTCGTAGAGCCAGATGCAATCTCATTTAATTCATCTGAATCATCGTAGTGATACACCCAATCAGATCCGGAAGCAGCCAAATTAGAATACCCAAATGCCGTCACTGGTCGCCCATGCAAGCAGTCGGTGTCGTCGAAGTATTGCGTCGTGATCGCATGGTGCCTCAATGCCCTTGAGCACTGACCACCGTCGCTGTCGAACATGACTTGACGAGACAGTCCTCTGTTACAGCAGCCAAGCCATGCCCGTTCCAAGCGACTCTAGCCTGAGCATCTGCCAACCAAGAACGCCACCACGGCCAGCAGCCCGATCCACAGCACATAGCGCCCAGGTAGCGCCGTTGGCCCGCCCGCCGTACGCTCCTGCGGCGCGGGTGGCATTGTGGCCGCAGCCGATGTGAGCTCGGCCAGCCGCTTCGTTACCGCATCGTGCTCGTGCAGCAGTTTGTTGTGCGCCTCCTGCAATGCCTGCTCACGTTGCGTGCGCATCCGCTCGCGGTCGATCAAGCGGCTCGCCTCGACGAGCGCCTGCCCCAATACCGATGGCGTGGCAAAGGCCTGATCCGCGTGCTTGTCGAGCAGCAGCACATTCGTCTCATGCCCCAGCGCCGAGTAGAACGCGCGCCCGCTCTTGAGCAGCGCATCGGCCACCTGCGTGGAATCACCGACAAGCGACAAGCCCTCGCCGCCGCCGCGGGCAACCACCAGCATCTTCACGGTCGGATCTTCGCAAAGCGTTTTCACATCGGCAACGAAACGGTCCGGCTGCATGAAGTTGGTCGTAACGCGCCGGCATTGGGCCAGCCACAGGAGTGCCCGGGCGGCCTGGTTCAGGTCACCCCAGGCTGTGTCGGTCGCCAGAAAAGCGAAGGCCTGCGGGCCATGCGTCGACAAAGCGGCCTCCAGAGGCAGGCGCGGGCCCTCCCGCACCAGCGGAACCGAGAGTTCCGCGTCCACATCGTCGCGCGGCATCCAGCGGCCGACCACGTCACCGATCAGGCTGACCTCATGCGTGGTCCGAAAGCCGTCCGCCTGCTTCACGCGCAAGGTGCCATGCAGCACCACCGGTTCGCCCTCGCGTATGGCCGCGTGAGGCTGCAGTTCAAAGCGGATGCTGGCCTCGGCCAACACGAGGCGCCCATAAATCCGCGTCACCTCGCTGCTGCCCGGTTTGCTCCAGTACCGCACCTCCGACGCCAGCCCCTTCACCGAAACGGGCCCTCTCGGCACCGTAATGGTCAGCAGGCTGGTTAATGCCTCCGGCGTAAGTGTGGGCTGGTCAACAGCCATCGTGCTGTCGGCCAGATCTCCGGCAAATTCAGCCGTGCCAAATGTCTGCTCCCTCGTCATGTAGTGGCTCCTTGCCGATCAGGCCATCCGCCCTCTTGTCGATTGCTGGCGCATGCCATGCCCCTTGCCCGCGCCCTTCATCCTATTACCAAATACAACTCGCGCTGCTTGCCTTTCAGCCATTTTGGCAGTCGGCCCGACCCGTCCCATGTCTGCCCCGTTACCGGATCGCGGTAGATGCCGTAGATATCTGGATCTCGGGCTGGTTGCGCTACGGCACGCCCCGATACGAGTGGCCGAGCCGCAGCCGTGTCGAACACTTCGCGCCGCGTCAACACGAACTGATCAATCAGACCCTGCACCTGCGCCAGCGCTTCACGCCGCTCCGTAGAGCGCACCGCCTCAATACGTTCGTCGAGCGCGGCAAGCTCGTGCCGAAGCCTTTGAACCTCACTTGTCGCCGCACATCTCGGACACAGTCCGTTATTCACGGTTTTCTCCATCGATCTCGCCAGATTAGCCCCGCACTCACTGGCGAATCATGCCATATTCGTAATCAAGCCAATTAGCCTGCACGTATCTATCAAGCAGGACAAGCACATCATCGAAATCCACATCCCCCGGCACATTGAAAGAATAGAACCGATCTCCCATTCCCTCCCATGCACAGCCCATCTCCACAAGAGCCCCTAGAACCTTCTGAATCTGATTTACTCCATCATCAAAAATCACGATTCTGAACGTACTATTTTCACTAGGAACCACAACCCCCTTAAATATCAACTCTCCATCCACTCCAATTTCTGCCGAAACAGCATCACCAAGACTTGCGTCTTTCGTATAAAACGGAATATTTCCAATCCTAAACAACCCAGAATCCATCCTCTCCGACCACACACTCTCCATGGATACCGGCGGATAATCATCCACAACATTAAATTTAAAAAAAATCTTCTCCATCCCATCACTCCACGTACGAGTCACTCTTAGAGCGCGAGTGCAATGCTGGTGCTCACGCACCTGCTTGCCGGACTGGACCCAGGGAAGATCAATTTTCAATATATCGGAAATCAATAACCATTTTTCCGTCTACCTCAGTAAAATCAGCGTGAAGTATCGGTTCGGCTCTCTTTCCCCCATGCCATAGTCGGCATTCACCCCCCCATACTCCAGGTTGATTCATTTCATAAAAATCAAAATCCCGCGAACCGTCACCACCATTTAATGCAATGCTCTCAGGAGGAAGCGCCCAAGCTGGCGCGCCATCGAAATATCCGGATAAGGCATCAAAAATCTCTTCACACACCTCATCCGATACCCCAAATTCGCGCACCAAAGCGCCCCTCTCCTCCTTATTATGGCATCAACGAGTCGATCGATTATTCGATACACCTCCACTTCCTTAGCTGATCTCATGAATCAATCCAGCTGAACGAAAAGCTCAGGAAGGGAAACGCTTGCTCAAGAGCCGAGATAGAGATACTCAATCCTGAAAACCTCATTTTCATGAAAAAGATCGAAATACGCAGTTATTTCACTTTCGCGCCCATCAATCCAAAGCAAACACTCGACCCTCCAACAGTAATTCTCGTCTTGCTCTCCGTATGCTGCCAACGGCACTCTCCCCCCACGCTCGTTAAAAGCAATTTGACGTGGCGGCGGTAGGATAACAGCATTTATTTCGTCTACATTTTCCTCCAAGAACGCTCTCATTTCCACTGCCACCGCATCACTCACACCATATTTATCTTTAAGAAAGACGTAGTCTCCATTGCTCATGTGAGACAAAAAATCCTCAATAAGCTCGTACGCTACGTTCAACACCTCTACACGTTGTTCGCGCATCAAATCCTCCTATCGACGTCTGGATTTCGGAATTTTGGTAGAAGACCCAGCGCTTCCGCCGAGTCCAGCCAAGTAACCTCTCGCCTTAAGCGTGGCGCATTTTGCTTCTTTCGGCCCTAAGCCTGCTGCTCGGAGTGCTTTAAACGCCACTACGGTTTCAGAGCCAAGCATCCCTCCTGCTTGAGATGTGTTTTGAACTCTCGAAGCATTGTAGTGAGGAGTTCCAGTAGTCGTTCTATCAGGGTTGCGGCCCTGAATAATGACCGTCATTGCATCTTCGCGCTTATAATGTGGCAGAGACTCGACAGCTTTGTCCTGATATATGTGATGCGAATCGTTCAGAGTACCTCGCGTCTTTGACGCCATCTGCGAATGAGGGCCGACCTCAAGCCCTGCATCGGCTAAGACCTTTTCGCAATCGCATGGACAACTTGCAAGCCCGAGAGGGTCAATCCATCCCGTTGGGTTCGGCACATACTGGAAGACATTGAGGCCACCAGCATAACCAATCGGATCCTTGCTAACGAACCTCCCCACCTCCGGATCGTAATACCGATACCGGTTGTAGTGCAGCCCCGATTCATGGTCATGGTACTGCCCCTGGCAGCGGATGGGATTGGCGATCGGTGCCTTCCCCGAGGCCTTGCGAATCGCCTCCTGCGCAACACCCCACGCCCGGTACTCCGCACTCCAGGCAATCTCGCTGTGCTCGTCGGTCAGCTCCTGCGGCGTGCCAAGGTGATCGCACTGGTACCACGCCAGGCTGTTGATCGGCGGCGCAGGCGGCGGAGGGCCCCACAGCGGGTCTTCGCTCTGCCGGTAGTAGTCGCCGTACTCGGGCTGGTCGAGCAACTCGATGGCGTCGTTGTGCACCGCCTGCGCCACCGGCACAAAACTGCCCGGCTCGTAGACGTAGTGCGTGGTGCGCGCACCAAAGCCGTCCTCGTCAGCGATCTTGCTTTCCCAGGCCAGCGTGTCGCCATCCCAGCCGTACAGCGTGAAACCACACTGCAGCTCGCGGTTGCGCTTGACCCGCTCGGCGCGGTTCCAGTGCGGCCCGGCCTCTCTTCTTTCCTCGTAGTGCGCCTGGCTGTGCTTGGACAGGCGCCGGCCGAGTGCATCGTAGGAGTAGTCGACCTTCAGGCGATCATCTTCGTAGTGCGTGAGGCGGTCGAACAGGTCCCAGGTGAAGCGGCCTTCCTTGCCGTTGTGCCAGCGTTGCGTGAGGTTGCCGCGCGCGTCGTACTGGTAGTGGGTGCCGGCGTATTGCTTGAGCAGGTTGTCCAGCGCCTTGATGCGCGGCATACGCTGGCGCTCGGCTTCGCGCTGCTCGGCCGGGTCCATCAGGTTGCTGGCCGGGTCGAAGTCGAAGGTCTCGTGGCCCAGCCGGCTTTGCGCTTCGAGCAGGCGGCCCACGGGATCGTAGCGGTAGGCGAGCTGACCGCGCCGCGTGTCGTTGATGTCGGTGAGCTGGCCGCTGGCGTCGTAGCGGTAGCGGCGCACCAGCAGGCGGTTGCCGCCTGCGGTTTGCCCGGTCGGCCCTTTGGCTTCATGGGCGATCACTTGCTCGCTCAGCCGCCCCATGGCGTCCCACTGCTGTGTTTGCAGCAGCCGGTTGCCCTGGGTTCTGGCGACTTCGCGGTGCAGGTCATCACGCTCGTAGCTGACCAGCTCGCGCTCGTCGAGCTGCAGCGCCAGCAAGTGGCCGCTGCCGTAGGTGAGCCAGCTGACGCGGTGGCCGTCCGGGCGCACGGTGGCGATGCGCTGGTTCAGCGCGTCATACTCGTGCTGCCACACCCCCACCAGCGGCTGGCCCAGGCGGGTGTAGTGCTGGTGCTCGCGCACCAGGTTGCCAACGTTGCAAGCTAGGGCCGAATTGCCGTTGATAGGTTATCGAAAGAACGATCATATTAAAAAATGCTGTATCAGTTCACGCCCATTAGAGATAGGACTGTCATCAAATTCACCTCCCATCCCGCGACTTCACCAACCGATCAATTTAATCATCGCTTCTTCACCCAAATAACGCCAGAGCCAGATGTAATCTCACTTAACCCACCCAACTCATCATAGTGGTACTCCCAGCCAGATCCAGAGGTAGCCAAATTAGAATACCCAAGTGCCGTCACTGGTCTCTCACGCAAATATTTATAGATAAATACGAACCACGCCCCACCCTCCCCAACACCCAAATATAATTTCCCCCCCTCACCCAGGTCATTTAATCTACGCATACCAATTACCCGGGAACTCCTCTTCCCTGGCCTGTGCATGCTTTTACATGAGATACTCCGAATGGTGATAATCCCTTCCTCGCTCACGCTAAAGAAGTCGGCATCAAGTGCCTGAATGTTTGGCTCACTCGGCATGACAGTAACGAGGTGCTGCCCCGCCAAAAAACCGGCGCAGTATTTTCCTCGCCACCGGGCCTCATCAACAGTCTCATAAGATTTCTTAATAATTTTCGGCGAAGGAAATCCACTACGCTCTGCCTCATAAGGCACTGGAGAAAAATAATCTCCAGACGAAAATCTCCATTCATCAATGGCATCAGTCGTTCGCAAATACTCATCATACCAGTCCGAATTCGGCTGCCCCTCAAAATCATGCCGAAGTTCAGCAAGCTGATGTTTAATTAAACTATCCTCTAAAATCATTGAGTTATCCTATTCGCAACAGCAACCAAATGTCGCCTTCCAAGAACCTGACTCCATGCGTCGACCAATGTCCTTCAATGCATTTTCCACATTACCGCCACGCTTTTGAACGCCCTTCAGCACTTGGTAAATCAGCGCCTGGCTGTGCTTGGACAGGCGCCGGCCGAGCGCATCGTAGCTGTAGTCGACCTTCAGGCGATCATCTTCGTAGTGGGTGAGGCGGTCGAACAGATCCCAGGTAAAGCGGCCTTCCTTGCCGTTGTGCCAGCGCTGGGTGAGGTTGCCGCGCGCGTCGTACTGGTAGTGGGTGCCGGCGTATTGCTTGAGCAGGTTCGAGCCGCGTCAACACGAATTGCTCAATCAGGCCCTGCGCCAGCGCTTCACGCCGCTCCATAGAGCGTCAAACGCAGCAAGCTCGTGCCGAAGCCTTTGAACCTCGCTTGTCGCCGCACATCTCGGACACAGTCCGTCACTCACAGTTTCCCCCCTCGACCTCAACAAAAGGCGAGTTACAGAGTTACTGATGCCGCTCTACAAGTCGCCAATCGACAACTTTTTCGGCAAAAATCCCATCTGCCTCTTGAAAGACAGTTTCCCCCAAAAAATCAGGATCATTCTTGATAGCCTCTTCATCAGCATCGGTCAAAACAACTGCTCGCCCACCTTTCTTGTTCAGGATATATCTCTGACTGGCTATATAGTCATAGAAATCCAAAATTGAATTTCTAGCCACCCCCAAGCTACTCGCACTTCCCTCCTCAAAATACATGCAAAAATTTGAGAGCGCGTATAGAAACATATTGACGACTATTTCTTCATAACCTGCATCTTGCTCATCTACGATCCGTGCATCAAAAAGCCTCTCCATAGATCTTGTCGAAACTTTCGAGACAGAATCATCTCGAAGAGCCTCCCAAGCGAGATCAAGAAATTTCTCCACTTTTTTTTGATCCGGAAAAGCAACCCCCTTCTTTTTCAGAAAGACAATCATCCTGTCAAATGCCCAGACCAGCAAAAAACATTCCCTTTTCTCTTTTTCCATCATTTATTAAAGATCCAAGCCTACCCCACATCCCGAGAATATCCTCTGGATACCATTTTTTATGCTTGTTAATTTTTCCACAGAGAAGCTATGCCTTACCCTCACCGACTCCAGCTCATCGCGCCACTCAGCACCTCTAGAGATGACAAACTCAATCACCCCAACCTCTACCCTTACCTTATCGATTCCCCCATAACCACAAACGCCATCCTCAGCCACCTCAACGTAGTAAACATCTTGCCCAAGCGCCATATCTTGGCTATCTGGATTAGTTGCCCTCTGAAAGATCAAATAATCACGAGGTGCGCTTGATTGATCTACGAAACTCAAAACCTCGACTTCACCGTCAGATGTAAAGCTTGCATCAGTGGCCAAAAATTCAAAATCCATATTTTTACTCCACAACTTAATTATGCCAACAGCACCTACCCCGAACGAGTGTAACGCTGAAGGTCCCGGCCAGGCCGCTTGGCCGGGACTATTGCATTTTCAGGTGACACTGCCTAATTAAGCCATAGGCGGGTCTTCGTCCTGCCAATTGTAGCTCCTCGCACCTATACCGATTTACATAAAATCTAACCAAGCTGAAGAAAGAACTTACCTAACTCTGTGCTCTTCATCTCAAGCCCAGCATTATCGATGAACAGATATCCCATGCCATCCGAAAGCACGCCCTTATAATTCGGCAGAGCCAAATCAATATCACCGCCGTATATCGAAACTCTTCTATGCATGCTTGGTATCGTAATTGGGCGCTGCAACCAGGCATCCACCCCGTCAATTTTCGAGGCAAGATTCTCAGAATCATCGGTGTCACTACTCAGAGAAATTGCCACCCTACCAACTTCGTTGATCTCGCTTGCACCTTCATTTCGAAGGGATTCACTCGCCACGTACCCAACAACAACGGCCTCTGAGCGGCCATTCCTTTCGCAAAGCTGACGATAGTGACCAACCTGATCTCTTACGTATGGAATAAATACGGAGATCCAGAAATTATTGCCTCTAAGGTTTTCACTGAACCACCATCCGGGTAGACTCATCATATGAATCAAAGGTTCGCCGTTGCTGGCTGTGGGCCAGCGGACCTCAGTCGGAAGATAAACCCCTCCTCCAACATATGCATCCCTCTTGGGGGGTCTCAAGGGGGAAAAACTAGTTCCTTATACATTTCTCCTGCCCAATAGTCTCGGCAAGCCACGCCCAAAACCCATAATCAAGCTCAATAACTTTCTCATCACCTTGAACCCAATACCAGATTCGCGAAAGGTCACCCATCTCCCTATTGAAGCTAAAGCAACCACGCGAACCATCAGTTGCAAAAATGATAAATTTATCAAAAGTTTCCTGATCACCGCCAAACCAAATAGATCTCGTCGAGCTATTGATAAAGGCTATAGAGTTGGCTGTCTTTTTAACATTATTCTTCGACCTAACCGGCAATATCTGAATATCACCAAAGCGCATCCCATTGGAAAAACCAGCTAAAAAATCTCGCAACCCTTGGTGCAAAGAGGTGCCAAGCAACGCCTCCTCTTCTGAAATTTCCGGGTGACTTGCGCATTTCACGCATCGAAAAGTAGCAGGATTTTCGCTAATGACCTTCTTCACATGAAACATTGCTTGTTGTTCGGTCAGGGATATAGAAACAGGAGTGGACTGCCAAGACATGCTTTTACCTCCACGATCGGTACGCACTGTGCGCTCATCTGTTCTAAATACCTACTTCTCAACAAAGCAAAACACGATGCATTAACCATGGCCTGTTTGTATATTTTGGAATCTCTTGTTTTCGATAGATTCAGCTCCTCCACCAAACCAAAGGCCATTTGAAATGCAGACTCCAACTCTCTATTGACATCCATCTCGAGTTTATACTTATTCCAGCACGCCTTATATCCGGGGGGAGCATGTGGAGAGTCACTATGGAGTGACAGCGTCGTTCTTAGTCTTATGTCTCCGGCTATAAAAAAATACTCTGGCCTTGGAACATGGCCAATAGCCTCAACGAAGCCAAGAAAGTAAGCGTGTTCGTAACGGCCCTCGAGGAAGTACTTCCTCCCCACCTCCTCTGCCTTAGTTGCTTGTTCAACACTGTCCCTCAACTTAATCTTTCTCTTGTAATTTTCTACCATATTCCTAAAGTCGCTCCAATCAATCACAACGCCCCCATTCAAATCTGTCTCAAAAGAATGCGCATGAAAGGACGCCGAGAGAAACCAAAGTGAGCAAGCAAAATACATCGTTCTTTTGAACATAACTTACCTATTTCAGATTCATCCTTGGTAATCAGTGCCCCGTCCCCGTCGGTATGAGGCTCCGGCAGCAGCGCCGTTAAGCGGAGGAGGTTCAGCAACCAGATTTTTACCGCTCCTCGTAGAGTTGCCCATGGCGATGCTTCTTCGTTAATTGATGATTACTTCTCTCTTCGCATCATTTCCAAACCGAATTTGCGAAGCTCATCCCGCTCCAGCCCTTCTTTAGGCAGCATTAAAGACAAGACATCCACACCAAATTGGGCAATGGTCCGTGAATTTTTTTCACCAGAGATCCACATTCTGTGGAAAGCCCTCAGAGCATCTCGCAGAGGATACTTTCGAGCGATCAAGTCGCCTATCGCGAGACGTAACGTAGAATCAGCGCATTGGCTAGCGTTGAGAATAAATAGCTCCAGCAAGCTACGCCGCTGTTCACCAGACAGCTTGTAAAAATCGTTGAATAACCCGAATACAAAGCCATCAGTTCCGGATTTCTCGCAAAGGACAGAGGAGGAAAAAATCTCTGTGTATAGAGTGAATATTTCATCTGGAACATTTGGAGTCTCAAGTGTGCAGTATTCCAACTCCATAGCCAATGCAAAGCTCACTTTTCGTCGAGTATCTTTCGTTGTAGCCAAGATGCTACTTCGAAGTTCATCTATAGCTCTTTTCATGGCACCTCCATCATCATCCTTCCTATGCTACCGGCTACCTTCTGGCATGAAAAAAAGAAGAAAAATCTTCAAATGAATCAGATATTTTCCTCCAATAGTCATCATCCCACCATATCACTGCAGGACACTCTGGGCTATCTCTAAAATCAAAGCAAAAAGGACTGCCATCACCGGCCTCTCCGAAGCAAACAATTTCTTTGAAATCAGTTATATCAGAAATTGCGATCGGATGGTTTGAATTCCAATTTCTCACCATTGATATAGCGTTCACACTGATATCGTGCCCTATCCAAGCCTTCTCTTAGCAAGCGAACTTCTTCATTGTTGATTTTACGCATAACACAATCAACTCCATTAATGGCTCGCATTAGGCCACTCACTTCTTGCATCGTTCTTGATTCTTTTTTCACAGCAGCCCCCACTTACCCGTTTCATTTCTTGAGAAGATGGACATCGAAAAAAATCCAAAAAATTCTTTTACCGGGTGAAATATTTACACCGCGTTTTCACCTTGAGAGGCAAGCTATGGCCAGAGGCTCCCCCTCTTTACTTAATCCATGTGCAGCTAGCTGAAGCGTGGCGTCGTCGTTCCACTTCATGCTGGCCGAAAACAATCGAACAGAGCGAGTGGCAGGTGGCAGCTGCCGTAGGTGAGCCAACTGACGGGTATGCACTATATGCATTACTCGCATCATATGGATACATTGTCAGGATACTTCTTTCCCCATCGAAAGATAATTTAACCCGACTCGCTCAAGTGCTTAAGGCTCGTCCCTTAGTCCTGGATCTTCTCAGAGTCATCTATCTGTGCAGCAAGATATTTATCAACCTCATCGGATAGCCTGGTCTTTTCTCGTATTTCGGAAAGTGCGTTTTTAGTAACCAAAAATGGGACATCATTAGGCAAGATTTTCACTTTAGGGTCGCCAATGGCATCAGCCAGAATAACCGCGTATCCTTTGTTTTTCCCCTTAAGCGGGAAACCTACGACCGTTTTCTCGGTTTGCAATGCCTTAGGCAGAAGAATGTAGGGTGCACTGTTCTCAACCTCTCGATAGTTATACTCGACAGCTTGCACGATAGAGCATTCGTGTTTATTGATAGCTCCGCTCTTCATTCCGATGAAGTCACACCCTCCAAGAATGAAAGCCATGAATACCCATATATTTCTACACCCAAGCATATGGACTCACTATTTTTGAAGACAATCATTTCGCCAGGAATTCCAGCCCTCTTTGTAGCACAGCCTTAGCTCGATCTGGACGAAAATAGGATTGGTGGTCGGCACCTTCCCCGTCCCCTTCCTGATGAATTCTGAATGAATGGAAGAGAAACCATCACAATTAGTCATAATTATTTTTAGTTATCTCATCGCCATTATTCGAGGGATTAAATCATTGTCTTTTCCTCGATTAAGCTCGGGTGCGATATAAAGTGATGAACTTCAGCAGTTCAGAGACCAACAGCAGACCAAGATTGAGCCATGGGCTCGAGGCTCCGCCCAGATGCAGCAACCACGGGAGGAACGATAGCGACGGCACCGCCAAAAGCAGGCGCAACGGCAGCTGGGCATAGGCCAGCGGCTTGGCATAACGGCTGTTGCATAAAAACAGATAGGCCGAACCGGCTATGGATACGGTAAGCAGCAAGGAAAGGCCGAAAACGATGGCGGCGTAACCGCCTGGCTCGTGGAGCTGTCTGAAAGCCTGAATATCGTGATACAGCGGAATGTTGCCTGCAGCAATCTGGAGCCAGAGGAATCGGATCACGTAAAACAGATCCAGCACTCCCCAGAACAAATACACCGGACGCCTCATGGCCCCGCCCGCCACTTCGGCTCGGAATAACCCCCAGTGGGCCTCATGATATGTCCTGTTCCGCAGGAACAGTCTGATGGCGGGTAAGCATTGGTGTATATGCTGTCTAAGTGCTGGTGAGATCCGTTCACGGTACTATTCCTTTAATCTTTATGTTCTGCCTGAACGTCTGGGCTGCCTGCCCATGACCCGATTTTCCGCCGATAGTGAGGTATTAACGTTACGCCGCTCACTCCTCCGCAAGCCGGAATGCATTCGCCATACGTTCCTGCTCACGAGCAGGGAGCCTCAACGCATCGGCAATCGTTCTCCATTGGCCGACGACGCCGCGAAAGCTCTCGATAATCTCATTGGCTTCCTCAGGCTTCAATCGGAAATAATGCGCGACTTCACGTGCCAACTCAAGATCCAAAGCGTTGTCTGCCTCAGTGATATTGAGCTTCAAACCATTGGCAAAAGGCACGGGGTTCATATCATAGGCTTCAGACAGCCGCCACCCGCGCCCCGGCACCAGGATGAACCCATGGTTGCGCAAGTGATCGTCTGTGTTCGAGACAAGGATATTGAAAACGATCCGTGACCAAAGTTCACGCAGGTCGACGTTGGTTTGCGCCCCCTGCTGAATGAGGACTTCGGCCAGTTCCAGATAGCTGACACCCGTGGAGGCATCATCACCATCAACGTGCCCGGTCATGGTCATAGCCGAGGCAAAGTGAAGGCGGCGGCCTTCAGGCGTCCGGTCAAAGCGGCGAACCAGAAAACAGTGATGGTCGCTGGCAAATTTTCGCGCGTCGGCGGCTGCGACATTGAGCTCGCAACCAACAGCCAGGGCATTGACCACCATCTCCCAGCCACCTATGTCGTAGTCATCGCGAGCACTCGGGAACTTGGCAATGTACAGATGCCCATTCTCGTCCGCCACACTAGCCTTGGGACGAGCGCCCCCCAGTGAGCCCCCAGGCGCAATAAGCATCCTCAGCCATTCCTGAGCTTGCGGCGCCCGGTTGTCGGGGTCCTCCTCCAGATCGCGGGCAGCACGTTCCAGTGCCGCAATTTCTGTGAACGGAGGGGCTGCAATTCCTTGTCTGTCATCGAGAAATTCGCCAGCGTCGTTGAGCTTGTAGCGCAAGGCCCCTACCCGGTAGAGATCGTGTACTCCCAACAGGTAATCCGATTCATAGAGCCGAGCCCCCTGGGGCTGCAGACCACTACGAATGTCGCGCTCAAGGCGGCGGTCCATCAACAGGCGCCCCCACCGGTCAGGGCTGGAATCGGCAAACATGCCGAACCTGTCCTGGTGCTGTGCCGGAAACTGTGCACCTTCAAACAAGAAAATTCGTGGATCGAGCGATACGTTACCTATGTTGGGATCAGCCAATGCCGCAGGGTCGTAGGAAAATTCAAAGGTCTCATTCGCTCGGGTCTGGCGAGAATTCAGCCACCCCAGTCTCGTGGGTTCCGGCAAGCCGTCCCAATCCGCATACACGCCGATCATGGTCATGACTTATCGCCTTCTTTTTTTCGTGGCTTCGATAGATTCAAGAGCGAAGCAAGGGCTATCGATGAGGTACCGGAAAGCTTGGCTGGCCGATTCGCCTGGCCAAGAGAAAGCTTGTCGTCACGCGCTTTGGCGGGGGAGCTACCGCCTGGCTCGTTGGTCTGTGGCAATGTATCCCTCTTCTTCCTGGCAGCCCCTGCACTGACAACGGCCCCCCGAACCTCAGTTGAAGGACGGCGACCAGGCTGAACTTTCGGCGTAGCACTCCGTTTCATCATCCGCGAATCCTGCAGCTGTCTGCCGATTGCGTCTTCGGCCCCCAACATGGCCAAGTCTTTCTCAAGCCCCAGGACTTGCATGACGGACAGATAGGCGCCGATTGTCACGCCAGCCCCGCCGGCTTCCAGAGATCTCAGCGTCATGGGAGACATTCCTGCGCGCTCGGCAACCTGCTTAGCAGTCAGCTGACGACGCATACGCGCAAGCTTCAGCCGCTCCCCGAATTCGATGAGCAACTGATTGGTCGTGGGCAAGAGTGGAGCCGTTCGTTTTGCCATGGCGATAGTATTTTTACTCTATGGTCCTAGTATCGCCACAATATTAGCATCACCATGGGAAGACGCAAGCTTGCCTGAGGACAAAGTGGGGGGCGCTCCTTCGCGTTTACAGCTAATAAATTAGCTATACCAATCCGATGAAGCCAGAATATTAGCATTCATGGTTTATTGAAGGTGTTCCCTTCCCCGGTTCTGGTATGGCGGTTATGCTGTCCATCCTGCGGCTATGACACGGGTGAGACAGCGCGCTCCTTGCTACAGCTGATGTCGACGGCTACAAGGCAAGCAGCTATCGGGGGCTATCAACGACGTCCCCCCGATAACTACGCCTCAAATACCAGCCCGGCCGTACCGGTTCGCCACTCATTCTTGTCGGGAATCACAGCCTGACGGGTAAGGCATAAGTGTTAGTACCGATGTAAAAATGACCCACATGCCAATGTAATTCGGACCCACCTGGGGTAAAACTGGCAGTTTTAAGCGAGCTGCCGATGCTAACATTGGAGTTAAGAGTGGAGATTGCTGTTCTT
>NZ_JAMYWQ010000036.1 GCF_024160145.1 Serratia nevei | reverse complement strand
CAAACATCAACAACGAAATCCATATCGTGTTCAGACATAAAAAAATCCGGAATCAGAGGGCTGAATCCGGATTGTCTCTTACTGAGTGGATCGTTCAAGTGTTCTTAAACGATCGGCATTAGGTTAAAAAACCGGGCTTTTCGTCAGTTCTCCACAGCGCGAGTTACACTCGGCGGAAGATCAGCGAGCCGTTGGTGCCGCCGAAGCCGAAGGAGTTACACAGGGTGAACTCCATATCGCTGACCTGGCGCGCTTCGTGAGGCACGAAGTCCAGATCGCAACCTTCATCCGGGTTATCCAGGTTGATGGTTGGCGGTACCGCCTGATCGCGCAGCGCCAGCACGGTGAAGATAGACTCGATCGCGCCTGCCGCACCCAACAGGTGGCCAGTCATCGATTTGGTCGAGCTCACCAGCACGCGGTGGGCATCGGCGCCGAAGACGGATTTCACCGCCTGCGCTTCTGCCTGGTCACCCGCCGGCGTAGAGGTGCCGTGCGCATTGATGTAACCGATTTGTGACGGGGTCACACCGGCGTCAAGCAGGGCATTTTCCATCGCCAGCGCAGCGCCCGCGCCGTTTTCCGGCGGTGACGTCATGTGATAAGCATCGCTGCTCATCCCAAAGCCCACCACTTCGGCGTAGATTTTCGCGCCGCGTTTTTTCGCGTGCTCGTACTCTTCCAGCACCATCATGCCGGCGCCGTCGCCCAGCACGAAGCCGTCGCGGTCTTTATCCCACGGACGGCTCGCCGCCTGCGGGTTGTCATTACGGGTGGACAGGGCGCGCGCTGCGCCAAAGCCGCCGACGCCCAATGGGGTGCTGGCTTTCTCTGCCCCACCGGCCAGCATCACGTCAGCATCATTGTAAGCAATGATACGCGCCGCATGGCCGATGTTGTGCA
Organism: Serratia nevei; assembly: GCF_024160145.1. Taxonomy (GTDB): domain Bacteria; phylum Pseudomonadota; class Gammaproteobacteria; order Enterobacterales; family Enterobacteriaceae; genus Serratia; species Serratia nevei_A. The sequence goes on along the minus strand of NZ_JAMYWQ010000036.1, from coordinate 46,794 downwards.
CACCTGAAGTACAGGCGGTGGCGATGGAAATGCTTGGGCCACGCATGCCGTACATGATTGTCAGGTGGCCTGCAATCATATTCACGATGGTGGATGGCACGAAGAACGGACTGATTTTCCGTGGGCCACCGTTAACCAGTGAACTGTGGTTTTCTTCGATCAAACCCAGGCCGCCGATGCCGGAACCGATCGCGGCTCCAATGCGGGTGGCGTTAGCCTCGGTGATGTCCAGGCCTGCATCCTGCATGGCTTGCATGCCGGCAGCGATACCGTACTGGATAAAGGCGTCCATCTTGCGCGCATCTTTGCGAGAGATGAAATCCTCAGAATTAAAATTCTTTACCAGGCCAGCAAACTTGGTCGCATAGGCAGTGGTATCGAAATGGTCGATCAGGCTGATGCCACTCTGACCGGCAAGAAGAGCGTTCCACGTGGACTCTACCGTATTGCCGACAGGAGACAACATGCCCAGTCCGGTCACAACTACTCGACGCTTAGACACGTTTGTCCTCCAGGGAGGGAAAAATATGACACTAGGGATAGAAAAAACTTAGGCGGTCGAACGACCGCCTAGATATGTTCTCTTACTGCTGGCTAGCGTTGATGAAATCAATAGCTGCCTGAACAGTAGTGATCTTCTCAGCTTCTTCGTCTGGAATCTCAGTGTCGAATTCTTCTTCCAGTGCCATTACCAGCTCAACGGTGTCAAGAGAATCAGCGCCCAGATCTTCAACGAAAGAAGCGTTGTTCAAAACTTCTTCCTGTTTAACACCCAGTTGCTCAACAATGATTTTCTTAACGCGTTCTTCGATAGTGCTCATACTCTTAAATTTCCTATCAAAACTCGCTTTCGCGATGGTTTTCGTAGTGTATAAAATGCTGAAAAAGATGCAACTAAATCCCGGCTGGTCAAACCACGATTTTACGCTATTTTGCGGTTTTTGCCTCAAATAACGCAAATGGTTTTCACATTTTTTAAATCATGTACATGCCGCCATTGACATGTAACGTTTCACCGGTGATATAGCCGGCCTCATCAGAGGCCAAAAATGCAACAGCGCTGGCGATTTCTTTAGCATCGCCCAGCCGGTTGGCTGGAACTGATGACAAAATGCCTGCGCGTTGATCATCTGTCAACGCCCGTGTCATGTCCGTCTCAATAAAGCCAGGTGCCACGACGTTGACCGTAATGCCACGCGAAGCAACTTCACGTGCCAAAGATTTGCTAAAACCAATCAGACCGGCTTTAGCCGCCGCGTAGTTCGCCTGCCCTGCGTTCCCCATGGTGCCGACAACGGAACCGATGGTGATGATACGGCCAAACCGCTTTTTCATCATAGCGCGCATTACCGCTTTTGACAGGCGGAATACGGAAGTCAGGTTGGTGTCGAGGATATCCTCCCACTCGTCATCCTTCATACGCATCAGCAGGTTATCACGCGTGATGCCGGCATTATTCACTAAAATGTCGATTTCGCCAAATTCGGCGCGAATCGATGCCAGCACGCTGTCGATAGATTGCGCATCGACAACGTTCAACATAAACCCTTTGCCGTTTGCGCCCAGGTAGCTGCTGATCGCTTCAGCGCCGCTCTCGCTGGTCGCGGTGCCGATCACTTTGGCGCCGCGTGCCACAAACGTTTCTGCAATAGCCCGGCCAATACCGCGGCTCGCGCCGGTGACCAGAACGATTTTACCTTCGAAGCTCATCATTTTCCTCTTTATTGTTCAAGCGCCGCCGACAGGCTGGCGGTGTCGTTCACCGCCGCAGCCGTCAGGGTGTCAACAATACGTTTAGTCAGGCCGGTCAGCACTTTGCCCGGCCCCACTTCCAGCAGCGACGTCACTCCCTGTGCTGCGATAAATTCTACGCTCTCGGTCCAACGCACCGGGCTGTACAGCTGACGCACCAGCGCGCTGCGGATCGCTTCCGGATCGTTTTCGGTGCGCACGTCGACGTTGTTCACCACCGGCACCTGTGGCGCGTTGAAGGTGATATCCTGCAGCGCCACGGCCAGCTTGTCGGCGGCCGGCTTCATCAGCGCGCAGTGCGAAGGCACGCTCACCGGCAGCGGCAGCGCACGTTTGGCGCCGGCGGCTTTGCAGGCGGCGCCTGCGCGCTCAACCGCTTCTTTGTTGCCGGCGATGACCACCTGGCCCGGCGAGTTGAAGTTGACCGGAGAAACCACCTGCCCTTGCGCAGACTCTTCACACGCCTTGGCGATCGCATCGTTGTCCAGACCGATGATGGCGTACATCGCGCCGGTGCCTTCCGGCACCGCTTCCTGCATCAGCTTGCCGCGCAGCTCGACCAGACGGATTGCCGCCTTGAAGTCCAGCACGCCGGCGCAGACCAACGCCGAGTACTCGCCCAGGCTGTGGCCCGCCATCAGCGCAGGCGCTTTACCGCCCTGCTGCTGCCAAACGCGGAAAATCGCCACCGAGGCGGCCAGCAGAGCCGGTTGGGTCTGCCAGGTCTTGTTCAGCTCTTCCGCCGGGCCTTGCTGCACCAGCTGCCACAGGTCGTAACCCAGGGCGGAAGAGGCCTCGCCGAAGGTTTCTTCGACGATCGGGAACTGTGCGGCCAACTCGGCCAGCATGCCAACGGTCTGCGACCCCTGGCCCGGGAAAACAAAAGCAAATTGCGTCATTTTTTCTTCCTGTCCAAATCAGAAACGAACCAGCGCCGAGCCCCAGGTAAAGCCGCCGCCGAAGGCCTCCAGCAGCACCAACTGGCCACGCTGAATTCGCCCGTCGCGCACCGCTTCGTCCAGTGCGGAAGGCACCGAGGCGGCAGAGGTGTTGCCGTGACGATCGAGCGTCACCACCACTTTGTCCATCCCCATGCCCAGTTTTTTCGCCGTTGCGCTGATGATGCGCAGGTTGGCCTGGTGCGGCACCAGCCAATCCAGCTCGCTGCGGTCCATGTTGTTGGCCTGCAACGTCTCATCGACGATGCGCGCCAGCTCGGTAACCGCAACCTTGAAGACTTCGTTGCCCGCCATGGTGACATAGGCCGGCTTGTCTTGATTCTGACGATCCTTGTACGGCAGCGTCAGCAGGTTGCCGTAGCTGCCGTCGGCGTGCAGATGGGTAGACAAAATGCCCGGCGCTTCAGAAGCCCCCAGCACCACCGCCCCTGCGCCATCGCCAAACAGAATGATGGTGCCGCGATCTTCGGGATCCAGCGTGCGCGACAAGACGTCCGCGCCGATAACCAGCGCATGTTTGACCGCGCCGTTTTTCACGTACTGATCGGCCACGCTGAGCGCGTAAGTGAAGCCGGCGCAGGCCGCAGCCAGATCGAACGCCGCGCAGTCTTTGATGCCCAGCATTTGCTGCACCAGGCAGGCCGCGCTCGGGAACGCGTGAGTGGTCGTGGTGGTCGCCACGACGATCAGCCCAATGTCTTCTTTAGCCACACCTGCCATTTCCAGCGCTTTCTCAGCGGCCTGGAAGCTCATCGTCGCAACGGTTTCATCCGCAGCGGCGATGCGACGTTCGCGGATACCGGTACGCGTGACGATCCACTCGTCAGAGGTATCCACCATTTTTTCCAAATCAGCATTGGTGCGCACTTGTACGGGCAAATAACTCCCCGTACCGAGAATCTTTGTATACATGTACGATCAGTCACTCTTAGGTAATACAGCCTCAAGGCGCGCAGCAATCCTTTCCGGGACTTGCCGCTGCACCGCCTGCACAGCCTGTTCGATTGCGACTGCAAACGCGTGAGGGTTCGCAGCGCCGTGGCTCTTGACTACGGTGCTGCGCAATCCTAACAGACATGCGCCATTATACTGGTCGGGGTTCAGGTGGCCGAACCGCTTAACCACCCGTTTTTGCAACCAACGGCCCAACAATTTCAGCCACCACGCTTGCTTGTTTCCGTCGCCGGACGATTTCAGCAGCGATAAGAACACCCTGACCACCCCTTCCATGGTTTTCAGGGTGACGTTGCCCACGAAGCCATCGCAGACCAACACGTCGGTCTTGCCGGTGAGCAGTTCGTTTCCTTCCAGGTAACCAATATAGTTGATTGCCGGAGTATTTTTTAGCACAGCGGCCGCTTCGCGGATATTATCCAGGCCTTTGGTCTCTTCTTCGCCAATATTCAGCAGCGCCACCCGCGGTTGCGCAATGCCGATCACCTCTTCCGCCATCACCGCGCCCATCACGGCAAACTGCACCAGCATGGTGCTGTCGCACTCGACGTTGGCGCCCAGATCCAGCACCACGGTTTTACTGCGTTGCTGATTCGGGATCGCCGTCATCAGCGCCGGGCGCTCGATGCCTTCGAGCGGCTTGACCAGCAACTTCGCCAATCCCATCAGCGCGCCGGTATTGCCGGCGCTGACGCAGCCCTGCGCTTTGCCGCTGCTGAGCTGTTCGAGCGCAATGCGCATCGACGTGCCGCGGCTGGCGCGTATCGCTTGTGAAGGTTTGGCGTCGCCGGCGATCACGGACTCGGCGGGCACGACTTGCAGACGCTCCAGAAGAACCGGATCGGCGTGGGCAAGCAAAGGGGAGATGACGTCGGGATTGCCGACCAGCAGGAGATGAAGCTGTAAATTAGAGGCCAGTGCCTGCAACGAAGCAGGCACTGTGACGCAGGGACCGAAGTCCCCGCCCATTGCATCTAACGCCAGGGTTAGACGAGTCAAGGTATCGCTACTTAGCCGATAACCTTGCGACCGCGGTAGAAACCGTCGGCAGTGATGTGGTGACGACGGTGAGTTTCACCGGATACTTTGTCTACAGACAGAGTCGTCGTGGTCAGAGCATCGTGAGAACGACGCATGCCACGCTTGGAACGGGTTGGTTTATTCTGTTGTACGGCCATGGACCTTACTCCTCAATTACTTACGCTTTAAACTGGCTAATACGGCAAACGGATTCGGTTTCTCCGCCTCGGGAGGCAGTTGGCCGAATACCATGTCCGCTTCGGACACTTCACAGTGTTCAGATTCATGTACCGGAACGACAGGCAGTGAAAGAATAATTTCGTCTTCAATCATTGCCAACAGATCGACTTCGCCAAACTCGTCAACTTCGATCGGTTCGTACGCTTCCGGTAATGCCTCAGCCTGCTCATCATTGACGACCGGGCTAAAACAATATGTTGTGTGAACCTGATGTTCGAACGGGACTCCACAGCGTTGGCACATCAACGTTACCGTGACGTCCGCATGCCCTGTTATCACCGCGAGGCGCTGATTGTCGATATTGAACGACAACGACACCTCGACATCACTGTCCACACTGACCACGGAGTCGGCAACACGAGTAACCTGCTCAGGCGCATAGACACCAGCATAGTCCAGGCGTTTCTGAGCTGTACGTACCGCATCAATGGTCAAGGGTAATTTTACCTTTTGCATAGGGCGCGCATATTAACTTTGTAACGACATAGAGTCAAAGAAAAAGGCCGTAAAACGGCTCCTTTCACCAATATTCGCTTCCACAGCGGCCGACAGTTTAAAATGCCGTACCCATTTACGCTACGGTTTGCGAAAAAAATTATGCAGAGATTGCTTTTAGCCTCCACCTCCCCCTATCGAAAAATGCTGCTGGAGAAGCTGCAGCTGCCCTTCGACTGCGCCGCACCCGAGGTGGATGAAACCCCACTGCCGGGCGAAAGCGCCGAAGCGCTGGTGCTGCGCCTGGCGGCGGCGAAGGCTCAGGCGCTGGCCCTCGCCTATCCCGAGCATCTGATCATCGGCTCCGATCAGGTCTGCGTGATCGAGGGCAACATCACCGGCAAGCCGCATACCGAGGAAAACGCCCGTGCGCAGCTGCGCCTGGCCGCCGGCCAGGCCGTGACTTTCTATACCGGCCTGGCGCTGTACAACGGCCGCAGCAAGCAGCTGCAGGCCCTGTGCGAGCCGTTCCACGTGCATTTTCGCGCGCTGAGCGAAACGGAGATCGCTGCCTATGTGCGCCAGGAGCAGCCGCTGAACTGCGCGGGCAGTTTCAAGAGCGAAGGATTGGGGATTGCGCTGTTCGACAGGCTGGAAGGCCGGGACCCGAACGCCCTGATCGGCCTGCCGTTGATCGCGCTGTTGGAGATGTTGCGGGCTGAAGGCATCAACCCGTTGGTCTGACGCGGATTACTTGGCCACCTGCCGGCGCAGCACCTGCAGGCAGTGGCGCAGCTCTTCGTCCATCGGCGCTTCGATGCGCATCGTTTCGCCGGTGGAGGGATGCTCGAAGCGCAGCGCCGCGGCGTGCAGGAACAGCCGCTTCAGGCCGGTACCCGCCAGTTGGCGATCGAACTCGCGGTCGCCATAGCGATCGTCAAAGGCGATCGGGTGCCCGGCATGCAGCGTGTGCACGCGGATCTGATGAGTGCGCCCGGTGATCGGGCTGGCCTTCACCAGGGTGGCGAATTCGTAACGCTCTTCCACCTTGAAGCGGGTTTCCGAAGGCTTGCCTTCGCTGCTGACGCGCACGATGCGTTCGCCGCTTTGCAGAATGTTTTTCAGCAGCGGCGCCTGTACGGCCTTGCAGTGGGATTGCCACTGGCCGCGCACCAGCGCCAGATAATCCTTCTGCATGCCCTTCAGCCGCAGCTGTTCGTGCAGCGAGCGCAGCGCAGAGCGCTTCTTGGCCACCAACAGCACGCCGGAGGTATCGCGATCCAGACGGTGCACCAGCTCGAGGAAACGGGCTTCCGGGCGCAGCGCGCGCAGCCCTTCGATCACGCCGAAGCTCAGGCCGCTGCCGCCGTGCACCGCGGTGCCGGAGGGCTTGTTGAGGATCAGCAGGTGGTCGTCTTCATAAAGGATGCAGTCTGCCAGTGCGGCTACCTTATCCAGCTTGGCCGACACCGGCGTCTCTTCGCGCTCGGCTACGCGCACCGGCGGCACGCGCACCACGTCGCCGGCCGCCAATTTGTATTCGACCTTGATGCGCCCTTTATTGACCCGCACCTCGCCTTTGCGCACGATGCGATAAATCATGCTCTTCGGCACGCCTTTCAGGCGAGCGAGCAGAAAGTTGTCGATTCTCTGACCGGCTTCGTCGTCGGAAATCGTGATGAATTGTACTGCTGGATTGTTCGTTTTCATGGTGCGGGATTCTAAATAGAGCGCGTGAATAGCGCCACATCTTTTTCTGTGCTTAACTGTCTCTCTGACGGCGGGCGAAACCCCAGCGGACAATAAGGCAGCAAGCCGATTTGAACGTTTGCGATTTCTTCCGCAGTTAAGGAAAAGTCACCTTGCTATAACGGCATCAGCAGTGGAATAATGCAGTCACTTTCCGCGTTGATTCTCGTTAAACAGGGAAAACGGTGGAATTATAAAATTTGTCTGATCGCGCAAAAACGCAGCAATGGCGTAAGACGTAATGCGAAATCAAACAATTAGCGGGCTGCGGGTTGCAGCTTGGCCGGCAAATGGAATCAGATCTGTCGACGTAAATCAGAGGCTATTCCCTGAGTCAAAAGTGCTGTCTTTCACAAAGAAAAGCAGGCTTACCGAGATAATGCGCCCCTATGCAGGCGACAACCGTGAGGTTGACGGCTTTGCGAGAAGACACGGGGCTTTCGGTTTAACTCCGGCCATGAGGTTATTTTGCCCGCAGCTTTGTCGATAATGTAAAAATAACGAGTAAGTTAAGATGAAAAGAATGTTGATTAACGCAACTCAGCAGGAAGAGTTGCGTGTTGCCCTCGTAGATGGACAGCGGCTGTATGATTTGGATATCGAAAGTCCGGGTCATGAGCAGAAAAAAGCGAATATTTACAAAGGCAAAATCACCCGCATTGAACCAAGTCTTGAAGCAGCGTTCGTGGACTACGGCGCAGAACGACATGGTTTCCTCCCCCTTAAAGAAATCGCCCGCGAATACTTCCCTAGCAATTACTCTTCCCATGGCCGCCCGAACATCAAAGATGTGCTGCGCGAAGGCCAGGAAGTCATCGTTCAGGTAGACAAAGAAGAACGTGGCAACAAAGGCGCCGCCTTGACCACCTTCATCAGTCTCGCGGGCAGCTATCTGGTGCTGATGCCGAACAACCCGCGCGCCGGCGGTATTTCTCGCCGCATCGAGGGTGACGATCGCACCGAGCTGAAAGAAGCGCTCTCCTCGCTGCAACTGCCGGACGGCATGGGCCTGATCGTTCGCACCGCGGGCGTAGGCAAATCCGCCGACGCGCTGCAGTGGGATCTCTCCTTCCGTCTGAAGCACTGGGAAGCGATTAAAAAAGCCGCCGAAGGCCGCCCTGCGCCGTTCCTGATCCACCAGGAAAGCAACGTTATCGTGCGCGCCTTCCGCGATTACCTGCGCCCGGACATCGGCGAAATCCTGATCGACAACCCGAAAATTCTCGATCTGGCCAAAGAGCACATCGCTGCGCTGGGCCGCCCGGATTTCAGCAGCAAAATCAAACTGTACAGCGGTGAAATCCCTCTGTTCAGCCATTACCAGATCGAATCGCAGATCGAATCCGCCTTCCAGCGCGAAGTGCGCCTGCCGTCCGGCGGCTCGATCGTCATCGACAGCACCGAAGCGCTGACCGCCATCGACATCAACTCCGCCCGCGCAACCCGCGGCGGCGACATCGAAGAGACGGCGTTCAACACCAACCTGGAGGCGGCGGACGAGATCGCTCGCCAGCTGCGCCTGCGTGACCTTGGCGGCCTGATCGTCATCGACTTCATCGACATGACGCCGGTTCGCCACCAGCGCGAAGTGGAAAACCGCCTGCGCGACGCCGTGCGCCAGGACCGCGCGCGCATCCAGATCGGCCGCATTTCCCGTTTCGGCCTGCTGGAAATGTCCCGTCAGCGCCTCAGCCCGTCGCTGGGCGAGTCCAGCCACCACGTGTGCCCTCGCTGTAACGGCACCGGCACCATCCGCGACAACGAATCGCTGGCGCTGTCCATCCTGCGTCTGATCGAAGAAGAAGCGCTGAAGGAAAACACCAAAGAAGTTCACGCTATCGTGCCGGTTCAGGTCGCTTCGTACCTGCTGAACGAAAAGCGCGAATCCGTCAGCGCGATCGAAAAACGCCAGGGCGGCGTGAAAGCCGTCATCGTGCCGAACGATCAGATGCAAACCCCGCACTACTCGGTGCTGCGCGTGCGTAAAGGTGAGGAAACCTCTACCCTGAGCTACCTGCTGCCGAAGCTGCATGAAGAAGACATGGAGCGCCCGCTGGAAGATGCGCCGATGGAACGCAAGCGTCCGGAGCAACCGGCCCTGGCTTCCTTCTCCCTGTCCGCCGATGCGCCGCCGCCGGCTGAAGAAGCTGTCGCCGTGGCCAAGCCTGCCGCTGCCGCTGCCAAGGCTCAAGCCGCAGCGCCGGTCGCCGCCAAGCCTGGCTTCCTGGGCCGCCTGTTCGGGGGGCTGAAGAGCCTGTTCGCCGGTGAAGAACAACCCGCCGTCGAAGAAGCCAAACCGACCGAAACGCCGAAGGCGGAAGGTAACGGTGAAAACCGTCGTCAGGATCGTCGCGGCCAGCGCCGCCAGGGCACCGGCCGTAAAGAGCGCGGTGAGCGTGGCGATCGTCCGGAACGCGGCGAGCGTAAAGAGCGCGGTGAAGGCCGTGACAATCGCGAGCGCGACAACCGTGAACCGCGTGAGAACCGCGAAGGCCGTGAATCGCGTGAATCCCGCGATGAACAGCGCCGTAACCGCCGCAACCAGCAGCAGAATGCACCGGTCGCTGAGGAAACCGCCGCGGAAGAAAGCGCGAAAGCGCCGCGCGAAGATCAGCAGCAGCGTCGTGAGCAACGTGCTGAACGCCAGCGTCGTCGTCAGGAAGAGAAGCGCCAGGCTCAGCAGGAAGTGAAAGCGCTGGAAAGCGTTGAAGCGGTCGAAAGCACTGACGAAGAGCAGGAAGAACGCCAGCAGCAGAACATGCAGCGCCGTCAGCGCCGCCCTCTGTCGCAGAAAGTGCGCATCCTGTCTGCGGAAGAAGAACTGCAGCGTGCAGCGGAAGAGCTGCTGGCGCCGAAAGCGCCGGTCGCGAAAGCCGCTGACGCGCAGCCGACGGCCGACGACAGCGTCAAGCTGCTGCCGGAAACCGTTGCCGCACAGCCGGAAGACGATGCCCAGGGCGAAAACCGCGGCAACGGCGAAGGTATGCCGCGTCGTTCCCGTCGTTCACCGCGTCACCTGCGCGTCAGCGGCCAGCGCCGCCGTCGTTACCGCGATGAGCGTTACCCGCTGCAATCCCCTATGCCGCTGGCGGGCGCGTTCGCTTCGCCGGAAATGGCGTCGGGCAAAGTCTGGGTAAGCTACCCGGTTGCTCAGGTTGAAGAAGCCGAAGTGCAGGCCGAAACCGTAGAACAGACAGCAGCACCGGTTGTCGCCGCAGCGGTTGAACAACACAGCGTTGCCGTGGAAGAAACTCAGGTTGCGGCCAGCATCAACGAGCCGGCACCCGAAGCCGCCGTTGAAACTGCGGCCGTTACCGTAACGGAAGAAGCGGCAGCCGTAGTACCTGTCGTTGCGACCCCGGCCGAGCAAACTCCGGCCCCGGTTGAAACCGCACCGGCACCTGCCGCAGTTGAAGAGCCGAAAGCGGAAGAGACTGCCCCGGCAGTGGAAGCCGAGCCGGTAGCTGACACCGTTGCGGCAGAGCCTGTGGTTGAGGCTAAGCCGGTGGAAGACGAGCCGGTGGTTGAAACTGCACCGGTAGAGGCAGCGCCTGCGGCAGCAGCCGTGGAAGCCGCTCCGGTCGAAAAAGCCCCGGCGCCAATCGCCGCGGAACCTGCGCCTGTGGTTCAGCAACCGGCGCCGGTGAAAGCCGTGCAGGACGTGCTGTACAAACACATCGCCACTGCGCCGATGACCAAAGCGCCTGCGCCGGCCTATGTGCCGGAAGAACGCAAGCACAGCGACTGGCAGCGCCCTACCTTCAACTTTGAAGGTAAAGGCTCCGCTGGCGGTCACTCGGCGGTGAGCCAGGCGACCGCGCCGGCCACCAAGCCGCAGCCGGTTAACGAATGAGTTAATCTGCAACCCTAAAAAAAACCCGCCACCGGCGGGTTTTTTCTTGCCTGCAAAAAGGCTCAGGCGATCTTCTTCAGCCTGTTGATGTCCAGAGCATCCAACTTGCCGTCAAGCCGGTTGACGAACTGCTGAAAATGCGCCGTTTCATTATGCTTATCCAGCGCTTCGCTGCTGGCCCATCGCTCAAAGAACACGAAAACGCCCGGCTTTTCCAGATCGCGATGCAAATCATATTGCAGATTGCCCAACTCCTGGCGGCTCGGCTCGATAATCTCCTGCACCGCTTCGCTGACGGCGGCTTCAAATCCTGCTTTCGCTTGCAGGGTGGCGATCACGCGTACTTCCATTGCTTTCTCCCTTTCCACTTGATGAAAGTCGACGGTATTGGCGTCGGCATCGTTGAAATCCCTGCCACTATGCGCCCGCCGCCCCGTTGATTTCAACTTGTCGCCAACAAACAGATGCATCTCAGGCACTTTCCGCTTATCCTTACACCCCGGCGTGAATAAACCCATTATTCGCTTTTCATTAGACGTATTTGACCGCCGGAGCCCAGCTAGATGACCGCACAACCTCAAGTTCTGAAAATCCGCCGCCCAGACGACTGGCATATCCACCTGCGTGACGACGAGATGTTGAAAACGGTGGTGCCCTATACCAGCCAGGTATTTGGCCGGGCGATCGTGATGCCGAACCTGGTTCCGCCCGTCACGACCGTGGCCGCCGCGCGCGCCTACCGCGACCGCATTTTGGCGGCGGTTCCTCAGGGCCACAATTTCACTCCGCTGATGACCTGCTACCTGACCAACTCCCTGGCAGCCAGTGAACTGGTCAACGGCTTCGAGCAAGGGGTGTTTACCGCGGCCAAGCTGTATCCGGCTAATGCCACAACCAACTCCAGCCACGGCGTCAGCGACGTGACCGGCATTTACCCGCTGTTCGAGCAGATGCAAAAAATCGGCATGCCTTTGCTTATCCACGGCGAAGTGACCGATCCTGCGGTGGATATCTTCGACCGCGAAGCGCGCTTTATCGAACAGGTGATGGAACCTATCCGCCGCCACTTCCCGGAGCTGAAGATCGTCTTCGAGCACATCACCACCAAAGAAGCGGCGCAATATGTGCAGGCGGGCGATCGTTTCCTCGGCGCCACCATCACGCCACAGCACCTGATGTTCAACCGCAACCACATGCTGGTGGGCGGTATTCGCCCACACCTGTTCTGCCTGCCGATCCTCAAACGCAATGTCCACCAGGAAGCGCTGCGGCAGGCGGTCGCCAGCGGCTCGGATCGTTTCTTCCTCGGCACCGACTCCGCGCCGCACCTCAAGCACCGCAAAGAGTCCAGCTGCGGCTGCGCCGGTTGTTTCAACGCACCGAATGCCATCCCGGCTTACGCTGCCGTGTTCGAACAACTCGGCGCACTGGCGCACTTTGAAGCCTTCTGCTCGCTCAACGGCCCGCGCTTCTATGGCCTGCCGCTCAACGAAGACTTCATCGAGCTGCAGCGCGTGCCGACCACCCAACCGGAAGAGATCGCCCTGGGCAATGAATCCGTGATCCCCTTCCTGGCCGGTGAAACCCTGAACTGGTCGCTGAAAGACTGATATTTTTGCTGCGCCCCCTTGCCCCCGCTCGCGGTTAACTGTATAAATAAACAGTAAATCACTTCGGGGGCAATTATGCGTATTGAAGTCACTATAGATAAAACCCGGCCGCTGCCGTCGGGCGCCATTGAGGCGCTGACCGGCGAACTGGGCAAACGGGTCAATCGCCAGTTTCCAGATGCCGTCGTGCACGTCCGTTATGCCGGCGCCAACGGGCTCTCCGTACTGGGGGGGGCCAAAACCGACCGGGATCTGATCGAGGAAATCCTGCAGGAAACCTGGGAAAGCGCGGACGAGTGGTTCAGCGCAGAATAACACTGCAATGCTGTTTTTGCCGGGGGTCGCTCTCCGGCTTTTTTGTTTCTGGCGCCCCGCCTATTCATCGCTTACCCTTACTCTGAAACAAAATCCGCCTCAGCGCTGTATTTAATGCAAAGGAGTAAGCATGGCCCCGGACAAGGTGAAATCTGAAGACGCGATGACATTTGGCGAATTGCTGGCGCTGATTGCCGATCAGAAAAGGCGCTTGAACGTACTCGAAGTGGCCTTCTCCTATCTGGCATTCAGCCTGGATGATAAAGCCAACCAATTGCTGATTCACAGCCTGAAGCTGGAATCGCAAAGCCAAAATCGCGACGCCGAAACGCAGAAGCACTTCGCGCATTTGGCCGAAGAGCTGGAAAAATGCCTGCACGGCTCACCGCCACCGGCCGGCGCGGAATAACGCGCGGCTTCTTTCATCCACCGGCCTGCTTACAGGTTTGTAGAATAATTGTTCAAATAAATATTTATTTTGCAAATTTCGGTGACAACCCCCTCCCCCGATGAAAGCGGATGCGTATACTGTAATTGCTCTCATGATGATGAGCCGCATTGATCCTCGTTAGTTACTCACGGTAGTTACTACTCAATAAGGGGTCTTTATGGACAGAAATGATGAAGTAATTCAGACGCACCCGCTTGTCGGTTGGGATATCAGTACTGTCGACGTTTACGACGCCATGATGATACGCCTTCATTACCTGTCTTCACTAGACCAAACGCCCGAAGAAGCCCAAGTAGACAGAACGCTTTGGCTGACCACAGATGTCGCCCGTCAATTAATCAATATCTTAGAGGCCGGCATCGCCAAGATTGAAGCTACGGATTACCAGGATCTTGATCGCAGAAAACATTGATTCATCGTCCCCTAACCCCTAAGGCGCCGCGACCGTTACCGGCGCCTTTTTCTTTGCCTTTCGCCGCTCAATCAGTGCATTGCGTCCGCCAACCTTTTATCATGGGGCGATAAGAAATCGCTATCAGAGAAGGTGGGCACGTGGAATATGATTTGATTGTGGTGGGCAGCGGTTCAGTCGGCGCAGCGGCTGGTTATTACGCCACGCGAGCCGGTTTGAAAGTGCTGATGATCGACAGCGCCATTCCCCCGCACCGCAACGGCAGCCATCACGGCGATACCCGCATCATCCGTCACGCATACGGCGAAGGTGAAAAATACGTGCCGCTGGTGCTGCGCGCGCAGGCGCTGTGGAATGCGCTGATCCAACAATCCGGCGAGGCCCTGTTCCAGTCGTGCGGCGTGCTCAACCTGGGGCCGCAGCAGTCTGAATTCATTCGCAATGCGCAACACAGCGCACAAAAATTCCGCCTGAATGCGCAAACCCTCAGCGCTGAACAGATCAATCAACGCTGGCCGGAGTTCCGTGCACCAGACGGTTACGTCGGCGTATTTGAGCCGGACGCCGGCTTCCTGCACTCCGAGCTGGCGGTGGCCAGCCTGGTCAAGCTGGCGAAAGAGGCCGGCTGCAGCCAGTTGTTCAACTGCCCGGTTAACGCGGTAGAACCTATCGAAGGCGGCGTTGAAGTCGTCACCGGCGAGGGGCGTTTCACGGCGCGAAAAGCGGTGGTCACCGCCGGCACCTGGGTAAAAGCGCTGTTGCCGCAGTTGCCGGTCGCACCATTGCGCAAGGTATTCTCCTGGCACCAGGCGGACGGCCGCTACAGCGTGAATAATCGTTTTCCGGCCTTTACCGTCGAAGCGCAAGACGGTACGCACTATTACGGCTTCCCGGCGGATAACGACGGCCTGAAAGTGGGCAAGCACGACGGCGGCCAGCCGATGGATGCTCCCGAGCAGCGTAAACCCTTCGGCAGCTACGCCAGCGACGGTACCGAAGTTTTCACCTTCCTACGGCAGTTTTTACCGGGTGTAGGCGTATGTTTACACGGCGAAGCCTGCAGTTATGATATGAGCCCCGACGAAGACTTTATTATCGATACCCTGCCGGAGTGCGACCGCCTGATGGTTATCAGCGGATTGAGCGGCCACGGCTTCAAGTTCGCCAGTGCGCTGGGCGAAATTGCCGCGCTGTTCGCGCAGGACAAAACGCCGCCGGTCGACGTCTCCAGCTTTGGTCTGAAACGATTTAGCTGAGCGAAGGATTTCGCTGCCCGCGCCCTCTCCGGACCCTGGGCGGCGAAATTTGACGGTTACAATTTATTAACCTGCTAACTCTTTTAAATACCAAGTAAAAATTCTGATAACGGAAATTTCTTGTATTCAGCAATTGAATTTCCGAATTGAACACTTGCAGTGTAAGTCCTATTTTACAGAAGATATGATCCATCGGCTTTCAACAAGGACGTCACCATGAAACTACTTGTCGTGGACGAATGCTGCTTCACCCGGGTCGGTATAGCCAGCTACTTTGCTGATAGTGGGATTACGACGATCAAGTGCTGCCACAGCATTGAATACGCTACGCCGCTGTTGGCCAGCTTTCAGCCGAGCCACATTCTGGTGAACCTCAGCAACCAATGCCGTCATAACGAAGCGGACGCGCAGCTGCTGGCGTTTATGGAAGCCAGCCAATCCGCCTTGCTGTTTATCTATCTCGATACGCCTTATCCTTACAGCGAAACGCCGATGCGCATCGCCGACAACGCATTTCTGTTCAATAAAAGCGTCCTGCCGGCCACCTTGCGCACCCTGCGCGAAAACCCGCTGGCGCTGGCCGATGACGGTGAAGAACGCTCCCTGTTCAGCCCGCAAGAACTGACGGTGATGAAATATTGGATGGCGGAAATGCCCAACTACCGCATCGCGAAAAAGCTGCAGATCAGCTCGCATACGGTGTATGTGCACAAACGCCACATCACGGAGAAGATCAACGCGCGCAATCGGCTGGAGTTTTACTCGCTGTATAACGTGCTGCGCTATTTCTATCCACCGAGCACGCCGACGAACTCGACGCCGCTGGCCCTGCTGGCGGTGTAACAGCAAGCCTGCGTTGTCGCAGGCTTTTTTATCGCCGCTCTGCCACCGCTCCCGCGCAGCACGCTATAAAAGACGCCGAGAAAAGGACTATAATCGAAGGTTCCTTTCTTCAGGCGGCTGAAATGTTAAACCGAATACTGGCGGCTATCGTCAACAACGTGCGTGAGCACCTGGTGCTGTACCTTTGTCTGTGGCTGGTGCTGCTGGCGCTGGATGTCTATTTTTTCTTCGTGATGTAACCCATGCCGCCGTCATTTCCCCGATTGAGCTTCAGCCGCTTCGGCGATCCCGTCCAGGTGCTGGCGCTGCAGCAAGCGGCCAGGCCGCCGCTGCGCCCCGGCCAGCTGTTGCTGCAGATGCGCTATGCCCCGATCAATCCTTCCGACCTGATCCCGATTCACGGCCAATACGCGCACCGCATCGCCCTGCCGCAGGTGCCGGGCTATGAAGGCGTAGGCGTCATCGTCGATCCGCAAAGTGGGCGCTCGACCGGCCGACGCGCGCTGGCGGTAGCGGGTGACGGCAGCTGGCAAACCTACGTCACGCTGCCTGCAGAGCGGGTGGTCTGGGTACCGGACGACATCGACGACGCCGACACGGCGCAAATCTATATCAACCCGCTCACCTGCTGGGTGCTGCTGACGCAATGGCTGCCGCTCAACGCCGGCGACGTGCTGCTGCTCAACGGCGGCGGCTCCGCCGTTAGCCTGCTGCTGGCACAGCTGACGGCGCTGCGCGGTATTCGTCTGGCGGTAGTGGTGCGCAACGCCGCTCATCGCCCGGCGCTGCTGGCTGCCGGCGCCTGGCGCGTTATCGAAGCGCCGCAGCTGGCGCAAATGTCCAATTTTGGCGCCCGTGCCGCCATCGACTGCATCGGCGGAGAAGACGGATTGCAGCTGGCGCGGGCGGTTCGCGTCGGCGGCGATTTCGTGGCACTCGGCCTTTTAGGTGGGCGCCAGGTGGACTGGCGGCGTGTCGTGGACGAATTGAAGCTGCGCGCTTCGCTGTTCCATCTGCGCAAGTGGAATGCGCAGGCGGCGCCGGCGCAGTGGCAAACGGCGTTTTATCAGCTATTCCAACTGCTGCGGCGCGGCCAGCTGGCGCTGCGCCCGCCCGCTGCGATTTACCCTTTGCATCAGTACGCAGCGGCGCTGCAACACGCCGCCCAGCCCGGCGTGAGCGGAAAAATCTTCCTCACTCCGGTGCCGCCGGAGGCTGGCGCGGCGGGCGGCCGTCCCCCAGGATAACCGCCAACCGATAGCCGCCCTCGGTAGTTTCCAGCGCGATGCGCGCCACAATTGTCAGCGGCACCGACAGCAGCATGCCCACCGGGCCGAGCAGCCAGCCCCAGAAGATCAGCGACAGGAACACCACCAGCGTCGACAGCCCCAGCCCGCGCCCCATTACCCGCGGCTCGAGGATATTGCCGATCACCATGTTGACAGCAATAAAGCCGCCCGCCACCACCAGCGCATCACCCAATCCGTTGAATAGCAGCGCCTGAATCAGCGGCGGAATGGCGGCCAATACCGAGCCGATATTGGGAATATAGTTGAGCAGAAATGCCAGCAGCCCCCAGATAAAGGCGAAGCGTACGCCGACCGCCGCCAGGAAGATCCAGACGATCACCCCGGTAGCCAGGCTGATGATGGTTTTAATCACCAGATAGCGCGTCACGCCGTCCAGCGCCCGCCGCATGGCGGCGAGGCTTTCGTTCGGCTTATCCAGCGCCTGCTGCAGTTTATACGGCAGCAGTTGCACTTCGAACAGCATAAACACCACGGTCATCAGCAGCAGGAAGACGTTGGTCATGGCGCCAGACAGGTGCCCCAGCATGCGGGTGACCAGATTCATCGCCGCGCTGGGATCGACATACTGCAGCATCGCTTCGCTGGAGAGGCTGATATTGAAACGATCGGCGTAATACTGCAGCTCGCGCAGCTTCTCGATCATCATGCCGCGGTACTGCGGCAGCGAGCGGGCGAACTCATTGAGCGAAGCGCCCAGCATGCCGATAAACAGCATCACGACCACGATCACCGCCGTCACCAGCAGCGTCACCCCAAGGATGCGCGGTATGCGCTTGCGCTCCAGCATCGCCACCAACGGGTTCAGCACCATCGCGAGGAACACCGCCAGCAAAAACGGCACCACGATGTCGGCGGCGGCTTTCACCCCGGCCAGAATGATCACCAACATCGCCAGCAGGACGGCCAAACGCAGGCTGCTGTCGGTTACACGGGTTCGGCCCATGACGTTTCCTTGTTATTTCACTGGGTTAACCGGCCCCAAGGAGCCGCCTTTTGGCGCTAATGGTAGCAAAATCCACCGCCGCGCCGCAGGGGATTTAGTGAAACCGTTCGAAAAAATTAATATTTCCGTCCTATTCTTCGCCACATGTCGTGGGCATAACGTTTGCCAACAAATTATCCCGCCAGGCAATTCACGGTGAATTTACTTAAAATGACAAAAGCTGACATTAATAGAGAATAAGCCTAATTTTCAACAACTAGCATAATCCTTACGCTAGCGAAATAATATCATCTTCAACGATTTATCTGATTAACTCCGAACATCTCAAACAAATTCACTGACTAATATTTCTAAGAAGTAACATAGTTAAATTTATTATTGATTTTATGTTTCCTAAAGTTTAATTATTGCAGCCAGCCAATCGGTAATCGAAGGAAACAGGATGCTCTGGAAAAATACCGCCGATCGTTTCGGTCATGTGTCAGTGTTGATCCACTGGCTGGTGGCGTTAACGGTATACGGCATGTTCGCCCTCGGTCTGTGGATGGTCACGCTGGGCTATTACGACGTCTGGTACCACCAGGCGCCGGAGATCCACAAAAGCATCGGCGCGCTGCTGTTCATCGTCATGGTGATCCGCGTGATCTGGCGTTTTGTCTCTCCGCCGCCCAAGCCTCTGGCCAGCTATGGTCGCCTCACTCGCGTCAGCGCCATTCTCGCGCATCTGGCGCTGTATGCCGTGCTGTTCGGCATTCTGATCAGCGGCTATCTGATCTCGACCGCCGACGGCCAACCGATCAGCGTATTCGGCTGGTTCGACGTGCCCGCCACCGTGACCGGCATGGCCGAGCAAGCCGATACCGCCGGCACCATTCACCTTTACCTGGCCTGGGCCGTGGTAGTGCTCTCGGTGCTGCACGGGCTGGCCGCGCTTAAACATCACTTTATCGATCGTGATGTCACTTTGAAACGGATGCTGGGTAGCAGCGCCGATTAACCTTTGGATTTATGGAGATTGCTATGTTGAAAAAGACCGTATTGGGCCTGACCGCAGGCGCCCTGCTGCTGAGCGCCGGTTCCGCACTGGCGGCGAACTACAAGATCGACAAACAGGGCCAGCACGCCTTTATCGAATTCCGTATCCAGCACCTGGGCTATAGCTGGCTGTACGGCAGCTTTAAGGACTTCGACGGCGGCTTCACCTTCGACGAAAAAGATCCGTCCAAGGACAAGGTCAACGTGACCATCAATACCGCCAGCGTCGACACCAACCACGCCGAGCGCGACAAACACCTGCGCAGCGCCGAGTTCCTCAACGTAGAGAAGAACAAGCAGGCCAAGTTTGAATCCACCGAAGTGAAGAAAAACGGCGACGGCTATGCGGTGGTCGGCAACCTGACGCTGAACGGCGTCACCAAGCCGGTCACGCTGGACGCCAAACTGATTGGCCAGGGCAACGATCCGTGGGGCGGCTACCGCGCCGGCTTTGAAGCCAACGGCAAGATCAAGCTGAAAGATTTCGGCATCACCACCGATCTGGGCCCGGCGTCACAAGACGTTGAGCTGATCATCTCCGTAGAAGGCGTGCGCGAGAAATAAAAAAAGCCCGGCTTGGCGGCCGGGCTTCGCATTTCCTCAGGCTCAGCGGGCTGGGCCTTCTTCTTCCGGTGCCGGAATGTGCATCGTGGTCTGCAACAAGCCTTTCGACTTATTGAAGATTTTGACGCCATTTTCACGGCCGGCGCGGCGCGCGCGCTGCTCTTCGCGCGGCAGCTTCAGCTCTTCGCGGCAAATCTCGCTGCAGCACCCTTCAAACTTGGCGGCACAGCTCGGGCACTGAATGAACAGCAGATGGCAGCCGTCGTTCTTGCAGTTGGTGTGGGTGTCGCACGGCGCACCGCACTGGTGGCAGTTGGCGATCACATCGTCGGAGATGCGTTCGCCCATGCGCTCATCGAACACGAAGTTTTTGCCGATAAACTTCAGCGGCAGCCCCTGCTCTTTCGCTTTGCGAGTGTACTCGATGATCCCGCCTTCCACGTGGTAGATGTTTTTAAAGCCGTTGTGCAGCATATAGGCACTGGCTTTTTCACAGCGAATGCCACCGGTGCAGTACATGACGATGTTCTTGTCTTTACTGTCCTGCAGCATCTCCACCGCCATCGGCAGCTGATCGCGGAAGGTATCCGACGGCACCTCGATGGCGTTTTCGAAGTGACCGACTTCGTACTCATAGTGGTTGCGCATATCGACGAATACCGTATTCGGATCGTCGATCATCTGATTGACGCGATCGGCCTGCAGATACTCGCCGACGTTGCTCGGGTCAAAGCTCGCGTCATCGATGCCATCGGCCACGATGCGTTCGCGCACCTTGAGACGCAGCACCCAGAAGGATTTGCCGTCGTCTTCCAGCGCGATGTTCAGGCGCACCTGATCCAGCGCCGGATGCGAGGCGAACAGCGCGGCTTTGAACGCGTCGAAGTTATGCTGCGGCACGCTGATCTGCGCGTTGATGCCCTCTTTAGCCACGTAGATGCGGCCGAACACCTTCAGTTTTTCGAACTGAACGTACAGGCTGTCGCGAAACGCTTTGGGATCGTCGATGGAGAAGTATTTGTAAAAAGAAACTGTGGTACGCGGCTCGGTTTCCGCCAGCATGCGCGCCTTCAGTTCCTCGTTAGAAATTCGGTTATGTAACACTGGCATGGTGTACTTTCCTGTCTTTCGGGAGGTGACTGATTATCGCGCGCCGCCTGCCGGCCCGCGCGCGGCGCACATCATACCCGAAAAACCGCCGCCGCGCAGCTTCATGATGCCAACACGTTTACCCATGAAAAATGCCCCGGCCCTGGTACCGGGGTTGGCTTTGCGCAGGAAAGTTTGTGGGAAAATTCGGCGCCCAATGCATATTTAACGTCCAAAAGGGGATTTTAATGCGTTGTGTTTTCCCGGAACGCGAGAAAAATGCCACAATAGTCGCAAACAAACGGCAGAAACGAACCTTGCGGCCGAGCTCATTTGGTTGCCGGGCCATGCTATGACTCTGTCATGACACTTAAACAACCGTATTCAAACAGAGAACCCATGACTCAAGTTCCTACTTTCAATCGCTCCTTATTGCACCCACGCTATTGGCTGACCTGGATCGGCATCGGCTTGCTGTATCTGCTGGTGTTGCTGCCTTACCCCGTCATCTACTGGCTCGGCACCTCGATCGGGCGGTTTGCCATGCGCTTTCTCAAGCGCCGCGTCGCTATCGCCCAACGCAACCTCGAGCTCTGTTTTCCCGACATGCCGCAGGCCGAACGCGATGCGCTGGTGGTAAAGAATTTCGAATCGGTCGGCATGGGGCTGTTTGAAACCGGCATGGCGTGGTTCTGGCCTAACTGGCGCATCGAGCGCTGGTTCAAGGTCAGCGGCCTGGAACACATCCAAAAGGCGCGCGACAACCACCAGGGCGTGCTGCTGATTGGCCTGCACTTTTTGACGCTGGAGCTGGGCGCGCGTATCTTCGGCATTCACAACCCGGGCATCGGCGTTTACCGCCCGCACGACAACAAGCTGATGGACTGGCTGCAAACCTGGGGGCGCATGCGCTCCAACAAGTCGATGCTGGATCGCAAGGACGTCAAAGGCATGATCCGCGCCCTGAAACAGGGCGATATCATCTGGTATGCGCCGGATCACGACTACGGCCCGCGCAGCAGCGTTTTCGTGCCGCTGTTCGCGGTGGACAAAGCCGCCACCACCACCGGCAGCTACGTGCTGGTGCGGATGGGTAAACCGGCGATCGTTCCGTTCACCCCGCGCCGCCTGCCGGACGGTAAAGGGTATGAGCTGATCATGCAACCGGCAGTGGAGAACTTCCCGCTGGATAATGAAATCGAGGCCGCCGCTTTTATGAATAAAGTGGTGGAGAAAGAGATCCTGATGGCGCCAGACCAATACATGTGGCTGCATCGCCGCTTCAAGACCCGCCCGGAAGGCGAGCCTTCGCTCTACTGATAAAGCAAACCCGCCGCCGGCGGGTTTTTTATTGCGCACCTCTTGAGAATCAACGGCGACGGTGGGATGGTAAAGCCTTTGCCGCCAACCCGGAGCCGCCATGTACATTGTCAGCCTGACCTACCATCGCCCGATCGCCGAAGTCGACAGCCACCTTGACGGGCACATCGCCTGGCTTAAGAAATATTTTCAGGACGGCACCTTCGTCGCCTCCGGCCGCAAAAATCCCCGCACCGGCGGCGTGATCCTGGCCAAGGGCATTGAGCGTGCGCGGCTGGACGCCATCCTGGCCGAAGATCCGTTTAACGCCGTGGCTCACTACGAGGTCACCGACTTTAGCGCCACCACCACCGCCGCCGGTTTCGAGGCGCTGGCCGGACTATAAAACGCTGTAAATTCCGCGCGCTAAGCGCGGAATAAGGTTTAAACGTCTTTTTTAAAACTTTATTTCATTTTTTGCCCAATCCTTGTCCCTTCGTTTGCCGTCGCCGCGCTGGCGGCGCATACTTACCAAGCTAACTTTCACGTTTTGCCCCTTCATCTTGCCGCCGGCAAAGCGCGTCACCTTTCGGCAGTGGACATTTATGGCTTCGGCAGCAGAACCCGTTAACTGGAAACGCAACCTTTTCGTCGCCTGGGTAGGGTGTTTTCTCACCGGCGCCGCCTTCAGCCTGGTGATGCCGTTTCTGCCGCTGTACGTAGAGACGCTGGGTGTAACCGGCCATCAGGCGCTCAACATGTGGTCCGGTCTGCTGTTCAGCATCACCTTCCTGTTTTCCGCTATCGCCGCGCCATTTTGGGGCGCCCTGGCCGACCGACGCGGCCGTAAACTGATGCTGCTGCGCTCCGCATTGGGCATGGCGATCGTCATGGTACTGATGGGCATGGCGCAAACGGTCTGGCAATTTCTTGCGCTGCGAGCGGTGCTGGGGCTGCTCGGCGGGTTCATCCCCAACGCCAACGCACTGATCGCCACCCAGGTGCCGCGCAACCGCAGCGGCTGGGCGCTCGGCACCCTGTCAACCGGCGGCGTCGGCGGTGCGCTGATCGGCCCGCTGATCGGCGGCCTGTTGGCCGACCTCTATGGTCTGCGCCCGGTGTTTTACATCACCGCCGCGGTGCTGTTCATCTGCTTCGTGCTGACGCTGCTGTATGTCAAAGAGCAGTTCACCCCGGTACAAAAACGCGACATGTTGCACGCACGGCAGGTGTTTGCCTCACTGAAAAACCCGAAGCTGGTGCTCAGCCTGTTCGTGACTACCATGATTATCCAGATTGCCACCGGCTCGATTGCGCCGATCCTGACGCTGTATGTGCGCGATCTGGCCGGCGCCACCCATAACCTGGCGTTTATCAGCGGGCTGATCGCCTCGGTGCCCGGCGTCGCGGCATTGATGAGCGCCCCACGGCTGGGCAAGCTGGGCGATCGCATCGGCCCGGAGCGCATTCTGATATGTATGCTGATCGTCTCGGTGCTGCTGCTGATCCCGATGGCGTTCGTGCAAACGCCGTGGCAGCTCGGCGTGCTGCGCTTTCTGCTGGGGGCGGCCGACGGCGCGCTGCTGCCGGCGGTACAGACGCTGCTGATTTACAACTGCACCAATCAGGTGGCCGGCCGCATTTTCAGCTATAACCAATCGTTCCGCGACGTCGGCAACGTCAGCGGCCCATTGCTGGGCGCTGCGGTCTCCGCCGGCTACGGCTTTCGCGCGGTCTTCGGCGTCACCGCTTTGGTGGTGCTGTTCAACGCCGGCTATTCCTGGTGGTGCCTGCGGCGGCGGCCGGGTTACATGCGGGAAGACACGTTGCAGGAAGAGCAATAGCTGCATTTATCGCCAGTTTTCGCCGTTGGCCGGATCAACGATGCGTTTCCCCTACTTTTAATAATGCTTCCTTCTGGCCTGCGAATTTTCGCCCCACTCAGAACATTCTTACTTCAACATCTTGTTTATTAAAAATTAATTAACTTTCAGCGCATAAAACCCGCTGTCAATCATATTCCCGCCACAACCAACAGAAAAACCATAAAAGGAGATGCTTGTCGACTTTTCGTCTAAAAAATGGGATACAGGTACTAGACAAAACCAACGACCAGTTATCAAATGGTTAAATAATATCACGCCAGATGTGAACCATCGGCCAAGTGAAAAAAGGTCAGCACGCTTTCCACGGTTTATCAGCGTTGCAGCCGCGGTTTTGTCGGGTAATCCGCATTGGGCGGATCGCCTTCATTAAATACACATACAACCACAATACGGGCTGCAGCCATGCAGCGCCTTTTTATTGGGAAATCGTTATGCAATCCTCTGTCAATAAGTCAGAAAGCCGGACCTTCTTCGGCCATCCCTATCCGCTGGGTTCTCTGTTCTTCACCGAAATGTGGGAACGCTTTTCGTTCTACGGCATCCGTCCGCTGCTGATCCTGTTTATGGCCGCCACCGTGTACGACGGCGGCCTCGGCCTGGCGCGTGAGAACGCGTCGGCGATCGTCGGCATCTTCGCCGGCAGCATGTACCTGGCGGCGCTGCCGGGCGGTTGGCTGGCGGACAACTGGCTCGGCCAACGCAAGGCCGTCTGGTACGGTTCGATCCTGATCGCCCTCGGCCACCTGTCGATCGCCCTGTCCGCGGTGATGGGCACCAACCTGTTCTTTATCGGCCTGATGTTCATCGTGCTCGGTTCCGGCCTGTTCAAGACCTGTATCTCGGTGATGGTCGGCACGCTGTACAAGAAAGGCGATGCGCGCCGCGACGGCGGTTTCTCGCTGTTCTACATGGGCATCAACATCGGTTCGTTCATCGCCCCACTGATCTCCGGCTGGCTGATCAAGTCGCACGGCTGGCACTGGGGCTTCGGCATCGGCGGTATCGGAATGCTGGTGGCGCTGGTGATTTTCCGGGTGTTCGCCGTACCGGCGATGAAACGCTATGACCGCGAAGTGGGCCTGGATTCCACCTGGAACAGCCCGGTCGCGAAGAAAAAAGGCGTCGGCGCCTGGCTGCTGGCATTGGCGGTAGGCCTGGCGGCGGTCATCGTCCTGATCGCCCATGGCACCATCGTGATCAATCCGGTCGAGGTCGCCAGCGTGCTGGTGTACGTCATCGCCGCGTCGGTCACCCTGTACTTCATCTATCTGTTCGCCTTTGCCGGCCTGAGCCGCAAAGAGCGTGCACGCCTGCTGGTATGCTTTATCCTGCTGATCTCCGCCGCGTTCTTCTGGTCGGCGTTTGAACAGAAGCCGACCTCGTTCAACCTGTTCGCCAACGATTACACCAATCGCATGGTCGGCGGCTTCGAGATCCCGGCGGTGTGGTTCCAGTCGATCAACGCCCTGTTCATCATCCTGCTGGCACCGGTGTTCAGCTGGGCCTGGCCTGCGCTGGCACGCAATAACGTGCGCCCGAGCAGCATCACCAAGTTCGTGATCGGTATCCTGTGCGCCGCCGGCGGTTTCGGCCTGATGATGCTGGCCGCGCAGAATGTGCTGAGCAACGGCGGCGCCGGCGTATCGCCGCTGTGGCTGGTGGGCAGTATCCTGATGCTGACGCTGGGTGAGCTCTGCCTGAGCCCGATCGGGCTGGCCACCATGACGCTGCTGGCGCCGGAGAGAATGCGCGGGCAAATGATGGGGCTGTGGTTCTGCGCCAGCGCGCTGGGCAACCTGGCGGCCGGCCTGATCGGTGGCCACGTCAAGGCCGACCAGCTGGATATGCTGCCGGATCTGTTCGCGCGCTGCTCCGTCGCGCTGCTGATCTGCGCCGCCGTGCTGATCGTGCTGATCGTGCCGATTCGCCGCATGCTGGAAAATACCCAGTCCAAGAGCGCGCAAAAACCGGCGACCAACGCCTGACGCATAACCCATTTTTATCTCGCAAACCGGCGCTCGATGCGCCGGTTTTTTTATGCTTGCCAGCTCTGATGTTGCAAGACCACCCGGTAGCCGTCAGGATCTTCAAAGGTTTGCCCCGCCCTATCCTAATAGGGGTTATAGGCGACGACCGCCAAGAATCCCGCCGCCCGCATCCGCTCACACCCGGCTCGCCATTCGTTCTCATCCGGCAGATAAAACACCAGCAGATGATCCTGCGTCGGCGCCTGCCCAACCCGCACCCCGCGATGCTGCGTGAACTCCAGATGGTAGGCATGCTGCGGATGCCCGATCATAATGCCGTCAAAGCCCTGATGATCGACAAACTCGCCCAGCCTTTCAAACCCCAGCCCACGGCAATACAGCGTGGCAATCTCTTGCAACCGATCGGTCGGGCGCGCAATGCGCAATACCGCCTTGTCTATCGACATGAACGCCTCCGCCTCATGATAATCTCATACAGCGCCATGCCCGCCAGCATCGCCAGCAGGAACGGCCATACCCGTTGAATCTCCGCCCCCGCCAACACCCAGGCCGGGCCAGGGCAAATGCCCGCGATGCCCCAACCAACGCCGAACAGCGCGCTGCCCACCAGCAAACGGCGATCCACACGCCCGGCGGCCGGGATCTGCAACGGTTCCCCCAACAGACTCCGCTCGCGTCGCCGCGCCCACATAAAGGCCGGTGCCGCCACCGCAATCGCCCCAACCATCACCAGCGCCAGCGAAGGATCCCACTGGCCGGTAATATCGAGAAACGCCAGTACCTTAGCCGGATTGGCCATGCCTGCGATAATTAACCCCAGACCAAAAATCACGCCGCTCAGCAGCGCCAACAGGGATTTGAGCATTTTCACCCTCCCAGCAGGTGGCGCATCAGCCACACGCTCGTAAAGCCCAGCAGCATAAACACCGCCGTGGCGGCCAACGATCGCGGCGCCCACCGTGCGACGCCGCACACGCCGTGCCCGCTGGTGCAGCCGCTGCCCAATCGGGTACCCAGCCCCACCAACAGCCCCGCGACCGCCAACCCGCCGCTGCCGGCCGCCATTTCCCCGGACGGCAAAGCCGCAGCGATAGCATACAGCCAGGGGGAAAGCAGCAACCCGCCAAGAAATGCGGCGCACCAGCCCCATTCGCGGCCGGCCGCGCCCATTAAGCCGCCGGTAATGCCGCTGATACCGGCGATGCGGCCGTTGAACAACAACAGCAGCGCTACCGCAGCGCCGATAATCGCCCCGCCCGCCAGCGCGGAATAAGGCGTGAAGTGTTGCCAGTCAATGGTCATCGCAGTTCTCCGGCAGTGGGCAATACAGTTGATACAAAGTCGTGAGCAGCGCCAGCGCTTTGGCGTCGGCCACCGCATAGTAAATCTGCTTGCCGGCGCGCCGGGTGGAGACCAAGCCTTCCTCGCGCAGCACGCCAAGCTGTTGAGACAGCGTCGGCTGACGAATATCCAGCGCCTGCGCCAGCTCGCTCACCGCCATCTCGCCCTGGCTGAGCCGGCACAGCAGCAGCAGCCGATCTTCATTGCCCAAGGTGCGCAGCATCGCACCGGCCTGCGCCGCCGCCTTGCGCATCGCGTCGATATCCATCTCCCCTCCAATCAGTTTATAAAAAAATATAATATCATTTTATAAACTATTTGCCTGCACCGCCCTCCCTGACACCGCAAAGCGGACAACAAAAAAATTTGCATCCTGCGCCAGTGAGACAACAATTAGTTTTGACGTTTCCCCCCACGGCACCGGCAGTGCGCCGGGCGCTTTACTCTCATCGTCAACGGAGGCGAACATGAGCCTGTATGCAACCCTGGAAGAAGCTATCGAGGCCGCACGCGACGAGTTTATCGACACCGCCGAAGGCGGCAGCGATGACGAACCGCCGGTGCCGCAGCAGTTCAATCTGCAAAAATACGTGATGCAAGATGGCGACACGATGTGGCAGGCCGAGTTCTTCGAAGAAGAAGGCGAAGCGGTGGAATGCCTGCCGCTGCGCAGCGGTGCGGCAGCGCAGGCGATTTTCGACGGTGACTACGACGAGGTGGAAATCACCGCCGAGTGGATAGACGAGAATACCCTGTATGAATGGGAAGAAGGCGACTTCCAGCTCGAACCGCCGCTGGATACCGAAGAAGGCCAGGCCGCGGCCGATGAATGGGATGAACGTTAACCCGCACCACGTTTTGATCGCCAGGGAGGCGCCATGATGATTCGTCAGGCTCGTTCTACCGACTACCCCGCCATCCTGCAACTGCAGGGGGAAAACGTGCCGGAAGCGCTCAGCGAGCGCCAAAAACGGCAGGGATTTATCGTATCGCGCATGAATGAGGCGCAGCTGACGGCGATCAACCGCGGCATCGGCATACTAGTGGCCGAACAGGAGGGCCAACTGGCAGGGTTTGTTTGCCTGATGCCCGCCGACGTGCAGCCGCGGCCGCCGGTGGTGGATGCGATGCTGGCGACGCTCGCCACGCAATCCTTCGCCGGGCGGGCGCTGAGTGAGCAGCGGGTGTTTCTCTACGGCCCGGTTTGCCTCGACGCCGCCTGGCGCGGCAAAGGCGTGCTGAAACGCCTCTACGCCGCGGTCAAAGCGCACACCAGTCATGACTATGACGTGGGCGCGCTGTTTATCGACGACGATAACCCGCATTCGTTGGCCGCGCACGTGCAAGGGCTGGGCATGACGGCGCTGGCGTCTTTCCATTGCGGGCAGAAAGGTTATCAGCTGGTGGTATTCGCCACCCGCTGAACCGGTTTATTCATAGGGGCCGTGCTGCGCATCGAACGGCAGCATAAAGGTGTCGACCACCATCGACAACGGCACGTCTATCACGGTGACGTAACGCCAGGGCGTGTCGCGCAGATCCCACTGCACGCCGGGATAGTACTGGTGGCCATGCCCCGCGCCGGGCACGGTACGGCTAATGATGCTGCCGCAACCGGTTAAGACCATCACGCCGGCCGCCACGCAGACCAGCCGAAGGGAGGAAGAGAGCTTCACGACATCGACTCTGAGCAAGGGGTTGTTTCGCGAGTGAACAACGCATCGGCCGCAGTCTACCACAGTTCCCTTTTTCCGCCGGCACCGGCACGCGTAAGCAATAGGTAAAAAAACGGGGAACGCGCCATGCGCATTCCCCGTCGAACATTGCCGTTTAGCGATTAACGCCGGCCCGTTGGGTGCGCCAGCGGGTTGTGCGGCAACTGCTGATAGTGCTCACGCCAGGCGGCGCCTTCCGGCAACAGCCAGACGCGCTGGTGCAGACGAGCCAGCGTGACCGGATCGCTCAGCAGCTCCAGACGTTTGCCCTTCACCAGCTTCTCCGGCCCCAGCTGCAGCGCTTCGTTCACCCGCTCCTCGCGGTTGCGATCGAGGGTAGCGCGCAGATGGTGACGCGCCGTCGCCAACGCCGTCGCCAGCGCGTTGAAGGACGGGTTGACCACGGCGTGCATAAAGCCGTTGGTCAGCGCGCGGTTGCGGTTGAGATGCAGGTACTCTTCCGTCGCCAGCAGCTCGCGCGGCGGGTTGTACTCTTCCGGGATCAGGAACAGCTTGGCGCGTTTGCTCTTCATGCCCAGCGTCGCGCGGCTCGACAGCACCGACACGAACGGCGACAGGATCAGCGAGAACACGATCGGCGACAGCCACCACAGGAAGCGCAGATCCAGCCACGCCATGCCGCCGGCCCACACCAGGCCCAGCAACATCTGCGAGCCATGGCGGCGGAACGCTTCGCCCCACGGCGTATCGTCATCGTCACGCTGCGGCGAATTCCACACCACTTCCCAACCGAGGAACGCGCTCACCACGAACACGGTATGGAACAGCATGCGCACCGGCGCCAGCAGCACCGAGAACAGCATTTCCATCAGCATCGAAATGAACAGACGGAACGCCCCGCCGTACTCTTTCGCGCCCTTGGCCCAGATCAGCACGATGCTGAGCAGCTTCGGCAGGAACAGCAGCACCAGCGTGGTGGAGAACAACGCTATCGCCAGCTCGGGCCGCCACTGCGGCCAGACCGGGAACAGCTGCCGCGGCTGCAGGAAGTATTGCGGTTCCATCAGGGTGTGCACCACCTGCAACGCGGTGGAGAGCGCCAGGAACATGAACCACAGCGGCGCCGACAGGTAGGACATCACGCCGGTCAGGAACACCGCGCGGTGCACCGGATGCATGCCTTTCACCAGGAACAGACGGAAGTTCATCAGGTTGCCGTGGCACCAGCGGCGGTCGCGTTTCAGCTCGTCCAGCAGGTTCGGCGGCAGCTCTTCGTAACTGCCCGGCAGATCGTAAGCGATCCACACACCCCAGCCGGCGCGGCGCATCAGCGCTGCTTCGACGAAGTCGTGCGACAAGATTGAACCGGCGAAGGAACCCTCGCCCGGCAGCGGCGCCAGCGCACAGTGCTCGATAAACGGCTTCACGCGGATGATGGCGTTATGGCCCCAGTAGTGCGACTCGCCCAGCTGCCAGAAGTGCAGGCCGGCGGTGAACAGCGGCCCGTAGACGCGGGTGGCGAACTGCTGCACGCGCGCATATAGGGTATCCATGCCAGACGCCTTCGGCGCGGACTGGATGATGCCGGCGTTCGGGTTGGCTTCCATCAGACGCACCAGCCCGGTAAGGCATTCGCCGCTCATCACGCTGTCGGCGTCCAGGATCACCATGTAGCTGTACTGCCCGCCCCAACGACGGCAGAAGTCGTCGATGTTGCCGCTCTTGCGTTTTACGCGGCGGCGGCGGCGGCGATAGAAGATGCGGCCGTGGCCGTCGACATCGCGGCACAGCTCCATCCACGCCTTTTGCTCGGCCACGCAAATGTCCGGATCGTAGCTGTCGCTCAGCACGTAGATATCGAAGTGTTCCAACTGACCGGTCGCGGCGACGGACTCATAGGTCGCACGCAGGCCGGCGAACACGCGTTCGACGTCTTCGTTACAGATAGGCATGATCAGCGCGGTGCGGTGCGCCGGGTTGATCGGCTCATCGCCCTTGATGGTGGAGGAAATGCTGTATTTGTCTTTGCCGATCAGCAACTGCAGGAAGCCCATCAGCGCGGTCCAGAAACCGGCCGAGACCCAGCAGAACAACACGGCAAACAGGATCAGAATGCCGGTCTGCAGCACATACGGCAGCAGTTGCAGCACCGACTGCATCAGGTCCTGATCCAGCATGGCGACAGGATCGATCAGCGCCCAACCCTGATAAGGCAAGATGGTTTTCATGTACCAGGTGGCGATGCCGGTCTGAACCAGCATCAGCACCAGCAACACATAGCGGCGCATAGAGCCGACGATACGCCAGCGGTTCTCGGCCTCGGCCTCTTCTTTGGTGGCGTGCCGATTGTGCGGCGAAC
Organism: Serratia nevei; assembly: GCF_024160145.1. Lineage (GTDB taxonomy): Bacteria > Pseudomonadota > Gammaproteobacteria > Enterobacterales > Enterobacteriaceae > Serratia > Serratia nevei_A. Next base: position 15,455 of record NZ_JAMYWQ010000036.1, on the reverse strand, counting down.
GCCCCAGCAGAGAATCCCAGAAGCGCGCCACCGGGTTGGTGCGCCAGGCTTCCGGGAACATGGTGGTCCGTTTGATCGGCGGCGTCGCCTTCAGAATGGCGCGCCCTTCGGCGTCGGTATCGAAGTCGTCATCGCTGACCGCATCCGGCCAGGCGCTTTCAATACGCGGTTTGACCGAGGCCAGCGCCACATCGTCCGCCGACAGGCTGTCGACGTTGGCGTCGGCAGCGCCCATCTGCCGATGGAGCGCCTCCAGTGCCTGAGCGTCATCCAGCGTCTGAGGGTTGAGCGCCTCCGACCGCTCGGCGGTCAGAGGCAGCGCCGCAAGATAATCCTGGGCGGGGTGAGTAGACTTATTCATTTGCAGGTAGCTGATAGCTCCAGGTTTCCGACAGAGTCTTATCGCCATTGACCAGCGCCGCGCGCATTTCTACCGGCTTCTTGTCGTCTTTGACTTTCAGACGCACCGTCAGACGCCAGCCTTTGGTCACTGGGTTATAGCGGACGTTGTTTTCGACCATTTCACCGTTGTCGCCGATGCTGACCTGAGAAGCAACCGGCGTGTTGGCGTCCAGCCCTTTCAGCACCGGGCCGACGAAGTCGACCAGGAAGGCCACGCTGCCGTCAGGCTCGCGGATCAGGTTGGACTGCTTCACGTCGCCGGTCGAACGCATGGTGCGCGCCACATAGGCGATGTCTGGCGAATGCAGTTTGTCTTCATCGCGGGTAAAACGCAGACGATAGCTGAGCGACAGCGGCTTTTTGGCTTCCGGCAGCGTATCCGGCGTCCAGAACGCCACGATATTGTCGTTGGTTTCATCCGCCGTCGGGATCTCCACCAGCTCGACCTTGCCTTTACCCCAGTCGCCCTTCGGTTCGATCCAGGCGCTCGGGCGCAGATCGTAACGATCGTCCAGATCTTCGTAATCCTTAAAGTTGCGGCCGCGTTGCAGCAGACCGAAGCCTTTCGGATTTTCGACGGTGTAGGTGCTGACGGACAGGTGCTTAGGATTGTTCAGCGGGCGCCAGATCCACTCGCCGTTGCCGGCATGGATAGACAGGCCGTTGGAATCGTGCAACGCCGGGCGATAGTTCAGCGTCGGCGACGGCTGGCTCGGCCCGAACAGGTACATGCTGGTCAGCGGCGCCAGGCCCAGTTTGCCCACCTTGTCGCGCAGGAACACTTTGGATTCGACGTCCACGGTGGTGTCGCGGCCCGGGATCACGGTGAAGCGGTAAGCACCGGTGGCGCGCGGGGAATCCAGCAGCGCGTAGATCACCAGATGCTTGTCGCCCTGCTTCGGACGCTCAACCCAGAATTCGCGAAAACGCGGGAACTCTTCGCCGGACGGCAAGGCGGTATCGATAGCCAGGCCGCGAGCGGAAAGCCCGTAAACCTGCCCTTTACCCACCACGCGGAAATAGCTCGCGCCCAGCAGGCTCATGATCTCATCGTTTTTGTCGGCGCTGTTGATCGGGTAGATCACCTTAAAGCCGGCAAAGCCGAGGTTTTTCACCGATTCAGGGTCGTGCTTGACCGAACCGAAGTTGAAGTAATCCGGGCTGTACTTGATCTGTTTTACGCTGGTAGAGCTGACTTCGTTGATTTTCACCGGCGTATCGAAATACATCCCCTGATGATAAAACTCAAGCTTGAAAGGGGTTTTCAGCTTGCTCCAATAGGCTTTATCGTGATTGAACTGAATCTGCTGATAGTCTGCGAACTTCATCTCGCGGAACTGAGAAGGAAGGTTGCTCTTCGGGGCTTCGAAACCTTTCGCCGCCAGATCCTGCGCCTGCTTGGCCACATCATCAATAGAAAAGGCCCATGCCGGCGAACTGAACAGCGTGAACAATACGGTAGCACCTAACCAACGAACGCTCGTGGCGCGTGGTTGTCCGGATAATATATTAACTAGCACATCCCCCCCTATTCGTGTGCTCAAATCATTTAAATCCATATTAATGGATTACTCAGCTTTCCGACAACATGATAAATGGATGGTTCATGCTTACGGCTCATTGTTTAAGCAGCTGATGGAACACCAGCGTAGCAAGCCGCGCAACAAGACGCTATGGAAAAATGCGGGGGGCTATAGTAGGGTTCCGGATAACAATTTAACCTTTGACGACTTATTAAGCGTGTTAATGAGCACCCGATTAAATCACCAGCGGTAATCTATGACTAAAGGCAGCAAACAGCGCGAGTTTTTCCTCGATTCGATCCGAGCCTATTTGATGTTGCTCGGCATTCCGTTTCACCTGTCACTGATTTATTCCAGCCACGCCTGGGCGGTGAACAGCGCAGTCCCCTCCTTCTCGCTCACGGTGTTGAACGACTTCATCCATGCCTTCCGCATGCAGGTGTTCTTCGTGATCTCCGGTTACTTCTCCTACATGCTCTACGAGCGCTACGAGCGCCACCGGTGGCTGAAGGTCAGGCTGGAGCGGGTGGCGATCCCGTTGCTGAGCTCTATCCCGCTAATTACGGTGCCGCAGTTTTTCATGCTGAAATATTTCACCGATAAATTAAGCGGCTGGGATGAGTTTTCTGTCTATCAGAAAATAAATGTAACAGTTTGGGAATTGGTTTCTCATCTGTGGTTCTTATTGACGTTGTCATTGTTAACCTGCACCTGTTTTTATCTGTTCCGCAAAATCAAGCGTCAAACCCGTGAGCATATTCCGGCGATAATAAATAGACTGCGTGGATTAGGAAACATCTCACTGTGCTTCTTTATTTATGCGCTATGCTATTCGGCCGCGCACCGCATTATTTTAATTTTCGCGCCGCAGCTATTATCCAACGGTCTGTTCAATTTCGTGGTGATGGAGACGATGTTCTACCTGCCGTTCTTCATCCTCGGCGCCTATGCGTTTAAGTACGTGTGGCTTAAGGAGATTTTCCTGCGCCGTTCGCCACTGGCGCTGCTCGGCGCGCTGCTGCTGTTTATCGCATATATGCTGAACCAGAAACTGTTGGCGCACAGCAGCTATATGTTCGAGCTGGAAGTGGTGATCAAAAGCCTAATGGGGATCCTGATGACCAATGTGGTGTTCTCGTTCGGACATAACCTGCTGAATTATCACTCGCCGCGCATCACCTATCTGGTCAACGCCTCGCTGTTTATATATCTGGTACACCATCCGTTGACCCTGATATATGGCGCTTTCGTGACGCCTTATATCGGCAACAACCTGCTGGGATTCCTGCTGGGCCTGCTGTTTGTCTTCTCGCTGGCCTTCGCTTTATATGAACTGCACAAACGCATTCCGATACTGCGCTTCCTGTTCTCTGGCAAACCGCAATAATCCTTTGCCCTGCAAACCTGACCGTTTGCAGGGTTTTTCTGTCATATTGCCGCCGCGCAAAAAGCCTATACTGGTCGTTTGCATGCAGAGCACACATTGCTCAGCCTGGCGGTGCCCGTTCGGGCAAAGTGGTACGGCTGCATAGGTAACCTAGCCGTTATAACTGCAATGCATAAGTAAAAATCCGGATCCCTGCCTTAACGGTAGTGATTGGGCTCAACACCCCCGAAGGGCTGCGCGATCGTTTCATTCAATCGTTAGCGTTAGCTGCATCTCCCTTCCGTCACGACAGAGAGGATTTTGAATGACCGATAAAAAGACCCCGGCTCAAGAAGCCGTAGCGGAAAACGCCACCTTGCTGAAGATCCTCGGCAGGCTGCTGTCCGCACTCGACGCTTCGATCAGCGGCAAAGAACGCAGCGTTTTGGTAACAGACCTCTCCAACTTCAATCTCGACGGCATTTCCGAAACGGAAAGAAAGCTGGCTACCGAGCTGATCAAACGGGCGCTGGAATCGCTCGACCATTAACCCTGGCGCGCCTGCAAACCATTAGGCCTGCCTGCGCGGGCTTAATGGTTTTACTCTCCGCAGCGATCGGGCATTGTTGCCAAAGCAGAAATACAGCAGTCTGATAATGTTGAATAAAAGGCAGAACTTCCCCTCTTCCCCTCACTTTCTTAGTTTAATCGCATCAAAGGGCAATAATTGATCGGTTGTTTTCGCAATCAGCCTTGGCGTTTTACCCACTAAACACGTTATCATCGACACACGCGCAGTGCCCCTATCCCCCAGCCTCAGGAGAGCGATATTTTGGATGCCAGCACCATTAACAGTTTGTTCGTCATCGGTGCCGTGCTGGTGGGGGCAAGCATTCTGCTCAGCTCATTTTCTTCCCGCCTCGGTATTCCGATCCTGGTCATCTTCCTGGCGATCGGCATGCTGGCCGGCGTCGACGGCCCCGGCGGCATCGTCTTCAGCAATTATCCGGTCGCTTATCTGGTCAGTAACCTCGCGTTGGCGGTGATCCTGCTCGACGGCGGCATGCGCACCCGGGTCAGCTCGTTCCGCGTCGCCCTGTGGCCGGCGCTGTCTCTCGCCACCGTCGGCGTGGTGATCACCGCCGGCCTGACCGGCATGGCCGCTGCCTGGCTGTTCAATCTCGATCTGCTGCAGGGATTGCTGATCGGCGCCATCATCGGCTCCACCGACGCCGCCGCGGTCTTCTCGCTGCTGGGCGGCAAAGGCTTGAACGAGCGCGTCAGCGCCACGCTGGAGATCGAGTCCGGCAGCAACGATCCGATGGCGGTGTTTCTCACCATCACGCTGATTGCGATGATCGCCGCCGGGGAAACCGCGCTGAGCTGGACCTTCCCGCTGCATCTGATGCAGCAGTTCGGCATGGGCATCGTCTTCGGTCTGGGCGGCGGCTGGCTGCTGCTGACGCTGATCAACCACATCAAACTGGCGGACGGCCTCTATCCGTTGCTGGCGGTAAGCGGCGGCATTCTTATTTTCGCGCTGACCACCGCGCTGGACGGCAGCGGCATTCTGGCGGTGTACCTGTGCGGCCTGCTGCTGGGCAACCGGCCGATCCGCAACCGTCACGGCATCGTACAAACCTTCGATGGCCTGGCCTGGCTCAGCCAGATCGGCATGTTCCTGGTGCTCGGCCTGCTGCTCAACCCGCACGAGCTGCTGCCGATCGCCATCCCTGCCCTGCTGCTGTCGCTGTGGATGATCCTGTTCGCCCGCCCGCTGTCGGTGTTTATCGGCCTGTTGCCGTTCCGCAGCTTTACCCTGCGCGAGCGCGGCTTTATCTCCTGGGTCGGCCTGCGCGGCGCGGTGCCGGTGATCCTGGCGGTGTTCCCGATGATGGCCGGGCTGCCCAACGCCCAGCTGTTTTTCAATGTGGCGTTCTTCGTGGTGCTGGTCTCCCTGCTGCTGCAAGGCACCACGCTGTCGTTTGCCGCCAAAAAAGCCAAGGTGATCGTGCCGCCGGCGCTGACGCCGATCTCCCGAGTGGGTCTCGACGTGCACCCGGAAAACCAGTGGGAGCAGTTCGTTTATCAGCTTTCGGCGGAAAACTGGTGCGTCGGCGCGGCGCTGCGCGAGCTGAAAATGCCGCCCAATACCCGCATCGCCGCCCTGTTCCGCGGCAAAGAGCTGCTGCACCCCAGCGGCAGTACGCGCCTGCGGGAGAACGATATTCTGTGCGTTATCGGCCATGAGCACGACCTGCCGATCCTCGGCAAGCTGTTCAGCCAGGCACCGGCCGTGACGCTCGACGAGCGTTTCTTCGGCGACTTTATCCTGCAGTCCGACGCCCGTTTAAGCGACATCTCGCAGGTTTATGGCCTCAATTTGCAAGACGACGTGGACGAACAGCAGACGCTTGGCCAGTTCGTCATTCAACTGATCGGCGGCGAGCCGGTGATCGGCGACCAGGTAGAGTGGGACGGCCTGACCTGGACCATCGCCGAAATGGACGGCAATCAAGTCAGCAAGATCGGCGTCAGGATCGTGGCCGACTAACGGGGCCGGCATTATCACGCGAGGGAACTTCTGGCCTTAAGAACGTTCTTAATCTCTGTCATGATGTTTCGGGGACGGCGCAGCTAAATTATATCCGTTTGATATGAAAATAATTTAACGGCGGCAACCACAGGATTAGGGACGTGAACGGCAAGACTCGATTTCTTTCGGTGATGGTGATCATGGCACTGGCCGTAGCGGTGCTCGATCTCAGCATCGCCGGTTTGGTCCACAGGCTTTTAATTGGATAATTTGAACGTGACGCAGCGGGAACAAGAAAAAGACATTCTGGGGAAAATACTGGTAACGGTGTCCGCGCTTTGCCTGATTCTGGTGGCGGCGTTCCTGATCTGGGGATTCGTGCTGGAGTGATAACGTGCGATGCCCTGACATAAAAAAACCGCCGCGGCGGTTTTTTTATCGGTCAGGCGATCAGATTTTGCAACCTTCGCAGTCTGCTTCGTCTTCAAGAAACTCAGGAACCTCTTTTACCTTCTGCGCCGCTTTTTCTTCGGCTTTCGCCAGTTCGGCATCGATATCAAAATCGAAAATATCATCACTCATCGCTTGGTCCTCACTCTGCTTCGCGTTCAAACGCTGAGTATAATCGACAAGCCGCCGGCCGGAAACCTTTCAGTTTGCCGCCGCCAGCTGCGGCTGCTCATCCTGCGGCTTTTTTCCGTAGGCCAGATCGTACACGTCGTAGAAGTCGATTTCGCCTTTATTGCCGATGATCACTCGCATCTTCTGTTTCAGCGCGGCGCCGATGGACGGATCATCCAGCAATTGCTGCACCGCATAAGGCGACAGCGCGCGGGTGAAGTACCATTCGCCGTTGTAGCAAACCCGCAGATCCAGCACCCCGATGTCCTCAAAACGGTATACCGGTCGGATCTCGATCAGCAGCATGGCGAACATAAACAGCACGAAGGCGGTGAAGCCCAGGAAGGCATACATTCCCATATACGGCACCTGGTACATGACGGCGATCACCGCGAAATAACCGGCGAACATGGCCAGGCACAGATAGCGGTGAGTACGGGCGAATTCGCCGTTGAAGCGCGGCTTGCCGTCACGCCCTTCGCGCCGGTTAATCTGTTCAATCTCTCTAACCAAGATGCTTTTAATCGCGTCCATCGTTACAACCTTATGCTGGGTACAGCATTACCATCCAATCTCACCGCTAAAAGTAACACAAGTACAGTTTCGCCGGGTAGATCAGTTAGCCAACTTAATGGCGGCAACTGTTATAGTTCGGATTCAGCGCGGCTGAGCGGCTTTGCCTTGCGCAAACATGAACATGCGCTGTGCCACGTCGTCGGCCTGTTTGATTTTCTGTTTTTGCGGTTCGTTGCTGCGTTGAATGGCGCGGGCATAGGCGATTTCATGAGCCTGATCGATCATCGCGATGATCCGGTCACGTTCGGTCTTCTCCATATTGCCCAACATGGTGGTGATAATCGCCTGATAAGCGTTGGACGCAGCGCTCAGCGCTTTCTCTCTCGCCTCAAGGGCGGCGACGCGTTGCAAAAGTTCCTGCAGTTGCTCGGAGTGAGACATATCGACCTCCTGTTGCCGGGCAGCAAACCTGCCTGCTTACAGTTTAGCAAAGGATCGAAAGAGAAAGAGGAAGGAAAGCCAGCGGTTACGGTAAAGCACACCCGAAAATCCCAACGAGGAGCCGATAGTGCAAATCAACCTGGGTGCGCTTTACGATAAGCGCGGTGACGCGGTGAGATGAAGGGAAGAAAGCTGGCGCGCTATGCAGGACTCGAACCCGCGTCTATCAATTTTCAAGCCAAAACAAGCCATTATAAAACCAATCACTCTGCCAACTGAGTTAATAGCGCGTTCCTTCGCTTCGGGGCGCCATTATCCACAACAACATTATGGACTCAAGCTTTTTCAGCATAATACCCTGAATTTACAGATAAGTCTTAGGCTATCGCCAGCGTTATGGCATTACGGCAGCTCAATAATCCGGTAATCGCCGGCGATGAGCGGCTTGCACAAAATCTTGTAGCCATCGCTGTCGAAATGACTGGCCGCGCTCTGCAGCCGCTGCGCCTGCGCCAGGCTGCTGACCGAGCCCAGATAAAACCAATTGTGTATCACATGGTACTGACGCAACGTCTCGCCCTGTTCTTCCAATGCCACTCGCCCGGCAAACGGCCAACAGGCAATACGCAGCTGCTCAAGCGCCGCGCCGAGCCGCCGCGCATGTTCCTGCGCCGGCTCCATGCCGCAGCAGGCGCCGGCGCACTTGCGCAGGCTGTAGCGGAAGCAGGCGCGCCCGGCGGGCAGCTTGTCGATCCCCAGCTTGCCGTAACATAAACGATGCTCGTCGGCGATAGCGCGCAGCTTTTCCAGCGCGGCATGGCGATTGGCAAACAGCCCATAAAGGTGGGGCGTGACGGCGAAATCGATCTCCCTGGCGTGGGCAATCGTCACCGTGTCCGCCTGCAGACGCAGCGCGCACAGCTGTTTCGATCGCCGCAGGCGTTTGTTGAACAGCGGCTGTTGTTGCTTGATCAACTGCGCCTCCAGCAGCAGTGCCCCCAACTCGCCCGCAGTCTCGATAAAGCTGATATGCCGGGTTTGCCGCAGCATCTTAGCCTCGTCCTGCGCGCGGAAATGCGCCATTACCCGGCTGCGTACGTTGACGCTTTTACCGATGTAAAGCGGCAGGCTTTCGCTCTGGCCGTGAAACACATAGACGCCCGGCCCTTTGGGCAACGGCGCCAGGCAGGCGCGCAGGTGCTCCGGGTATTGGTAAAGGTCGAGTTCCGGCTCGAGGCGGTTTGGCATCATGGCGACGGCGTTATCCTGCTGATAAATGAATACTGGTTTTTTAGCCAGTATAGCGTACCGCGCAGCCGGTTGCCCACCCGGCGGATAATAACTCACCGTGATCTTTAGCGGGAAAGCCTTTACTATCCCCTTTCCAGCGGGAAAGCGCCTCACGTTTAGCGCCAGTTCAGGCTGGCGCTGCCATGATGGCAGACTGGAACCGCCGCTTTTATCGTTATGGAAAACCTGGGCATGTCATCACTGAAACTCACACCCCGCCGTCTGGCGCTGATCGCCGTCATCATTTTCATCGCCGCCGCCATCGCGCTGGCCCTCTACTGGCAACGCCCGCCGCAGCAGGATTACGTTACCGCGCCGGCCCGCCTGGGCGATATCGAGAACGCCGTGCTGGCCACCGGGCGACTGGATGCCGTCGAACGCGTTAACGTCGGCGCGCGGGTCTCCGGCGAAGTCAAATCGCTGAAGGTCAAACTGGGCGATCGCGTCACCAAAGGGCAGCCGATCGCCGACATCGACGATCTGCAACAGCGCAACGACCTGCGCAACGCCGAGGCGGCGCTGAACGTCATCAAGGCCGAACTGCAGGCCAAGCAGGCACAGCTGAAGCAGGCCGAGTCGCGTTTCAAACGTCAGCGGCGCATGCTGAACGACGAAGCCAGCTCGCGTGAAGACTTCGAAACCGCCGAGGCCACGCTCGCCACCACCCGCGCCGAACTGCTTTCGCTCAATGCGCGCCTGGTGCAGGCGCAGATTGAAGTCGACAAGAAAAAGATCGATCTGGGGTATACCCGCGTGGTCGCGCCGATGGACGGCATCGTCATCGCCGTGGTCACGCAACAGGGGCAAACGGTCAACTCCACCCAAAGTGCGCCGACTATCGTCAAGCTGGCGCGGCTGGATATGATGACCATTAAGGCGCAGATCTCTGAAGCTGACATCACCCGCATCTCTCCAGGGCAAAAGGCTTACTTCACCATTTTCTCCGATCCGGATAAACGCTACGACGCCACGCTGCGCACCATCGAACTGGCGCCGGAATCGGTAATGAAAGACGACTCGCTCGCCGGCACCAGCTCCGCGTCCGGCTCCGGCACCTCGAACGCGTCGGTCTATTACAACGCGCTGCTCGACGTGCCCAACCCGGAAAACCGCCTGCGCATCGCCATGACCGCGCAGGTTTCCTTGCTGCTCGGCGAAGCGAAAAACGCCCTGCTGGTGCCGATCCAGGCGGTGCATAAAACCGACGGGAAAGTGCAGCAGGTGCAGGTGCTGACCCAGGGCCAGCGGCTGGAAACGCGCGAGGTGACCACCGGCATCACCAACAATGTCGACATTCAGATCCTCAGCGGCCTGAAAGCCGGTGAAACCGTGGTGCTGTCGCAGCCCGCCGCCAAATCGGCTGAGGATGGCATTTTCCTGTGAACGCGATCATCGAGCTAAAAGGCATCAGCCGGACCTACACCAACGGCGGTCAGGCGCTGACAGTGTTGAAAGACATCGATTTGACCATCGCCGCCGGCGAGCTGGTGGCGATCATCGGCGCCTCCGGCTCCGGCAAATCGACGCTGATGAACATCATGGGCTGTCTCGACGTGCCGGATCGCGGCGACTACTACATCAGCGGCCAGAACGCCGCCCACCTGTCACCGGACGAACTGGCCCGCCTGCGCCGCGAGCATATCGGCTTTATCTTCCAGCGTTATCACCTGATGCCCGATCTCAGCGCGCTGGGCAACGTTGAAATTCCGGCCATCTACGCCAACGCCCGGCGCGATCGGCGGCGGCAGCGGGCGGCGCAACTGCTGGCGCGGTTGGGCCTGGAGGGACGCGAAGACCACAAGCCCGGGCAGCTTTCCGGCGGCCAGCAGCAGCGCGTCAGCATCGCGCGCTCGCTGATCAACGGCGGCGAAATTATCCTGGCGGACGAACCGACCGGCGCGCTGGACACCCAATCCGGCCAGGAAGTGCTGGCGATCCTCAGCGAGCTGAATCAGCGCGGCCACACCGTGGTGATCGTCACCCACGATATGAACGTGGCGCAGCATGCGCAGCGCATCATCGAGCTGCGGGACGGCGAGATCATCGCTGACAGCGGCCGCCAATCGGCACCCGCCGCAGCGCTGCCGCCGCCGAACCGCAGCCGGCAAAGCGGCTGGCAAAGCCTGATCGACCGCACCCGTGAATCGCTGCACATGGCGCTGAAGGCGATGAACGCCCATCGCCTGCGCACCGCGCTGACCATGACCGGTATTATCTTCGGCATCGCCGCCGTGGTTACGGTGGTGGCACTGGGCGAAGGCGCCAAGCAGCGCACGCTGGAGAATATCAAGGGGCTCGGCACCAACGTGGTGAGCATCTATCCAGGGCGTGACTTCTTCGACGATGCCATCGACAGCATCCGCACCCTGCTGCCGGCCGACGCCGACGCATTGGCGCAGCAAAGCTTCGTCGACAGCGTCAGCCCGGAGGTCAGCGCGTCCGACAGCATCCGTTTTCGCAGCAAATCCGCCACCGCGTCAATCACCGGCGTCGGGCGCGATTATTTCCGCGTCAACGGCATCACGCTGGTGCAAGGCGCCACCTTCCGCGACGATCGCAACGCGCTGCAGGAAGTGATCATCGACGACAACGCGCGCCAGGCGCTGTTCGGCGATTTCGGCGTCGAACCGCTCGGCCAGATCGTATTTCTCGGCTCGGTGCCGGCACGGGTGGTCGGCGTCGCCAAAAGCGAACGCAACTATGCGCCCAACCGCATCAGCGTCTGGATGCCCTACAGCACGGTGATGTACCGCATGGTGGGCAAGACTACGCTCAGCGGCATCACCGTGCGGTTGAAGGATGACGTCGCCAGCGAAGCCGCCGTCAGCGCCATCACACAACTGCTGACCCAGCGCCACGGGGTGAAGGATTTCATGACCTTCAACCGCGATCAGTTCCGTAAATCGATCGAGCGCACCTCGATGACGCTCAGTTTGCTGATCCTGATGGTGGCCTCGATCTCGCTGGTGATCGGCAGCCTGGGCGTGATGAACATCATGCTGGTCTCGGTGACCGAGCGCACCCACGAGATCGGCGTGCGCATGGCGGTCGGCGCACGGCGCAGCGATATCATGCAACAATTTATGATAGAGGCGGTGCTGGTCTGTCTGATCGGCGGCGTCTTGGGCATCGCGCTGTCGTTCGCCGCCGGCTCGCTGTTCACCTCGCTGGCGGGCGGCATGTTCACCGCCATCTATTCCTGGCAAGCCGCCGCGACGGCGTTTTTCTGTTCAACCTTAATCGGCATGATCTTCGGTTATCTCCCCGCCCGCAAAGCGGCAAGGATGGATCCGGTCGTTTCATTGGCCAGCGAGTAACCCATGAAAATTTTATCTCCCCTGGCGTTAAGTCTCGCCGCCCTGCTCACCGCCGGCTGCGGCAACGCCCTGAAAAGCGACTACCGCGCGCCGCAGGTCACTTACCCAACGAGCTGGCAGCATGCGGCCACCAACGCCGCGCCGACACCATTCGATTGGCGCGATTTCCACGATCCCAAGCTCGATCGCTGGCTGCAACAGGTGATGGCAAGCAACAACGATCTGGCCGTCGCCGCGCTGCGTGTCTACCGCGCGCGCCTCGAGGCTGAACGCGTCGGCATCAGCACCGCGCCCGACGTCAACGCCTCGTTGAACAGCGGCATCAATCGCCCGCTGTCGGAATCCTCCGCATGGAATAAAACCAGCGGTGCGTCTCTCTCGACGAGCTATGAAGTCGATCTGTGGGGCAAATTGGCGCGCCAGCGCGACGCCGCCGAGTGGGCCAGCCAAGCCTCCGAGCAGGATTTGCAGGCGGTGCGCCTGACGCTGCTGGCCAACGCCGCCACCAATTACTGGCGCATCGGCTTCCTCAATCAGCAGATCGGTGTCAGCCAGGCGAGCATTACCTATGCCCAACAGACGCTGCGGCTGGCCAACGCCCGCTACCGCGCCGGCAGCATCTCGGCGCTGGACGTGGTCAACGCGGAACAAAACGTGCTGACGCAGCAAAGCCGGCTGCTGGCGTTGCAACACGAACACCAACAGGCCCTGAACGAGCAGGCGGTGTTGTTGGGCGCTCCTGCCGGGCAGGCCACGTTCGCACCCGCGCGCCTGCCGACAACGGCGATGCCGCAGATCAACACCGGCATTCCCGCCAGCGTCTTGAGCCGTCGCCCGGATCTCAGCGCCAAAGAGCTACGGTTGCGCGCCGCCCTGGCCAACGTCGACGAAAAACGCCTGCAATACTATCCCGCGTTCAGCCTGACCGGCTCGCTGGGCGCCAGCAGCAGTGCGCTGCTGGAGTTCCTGCGCAATCCGACAGGCAGCCTCGGGGCGGGCCTGACGTTGCCGTTCCTGCAATGGCGGCAAATGGGCGTGGATATCAAGATCGCCCGCAATGACTACGAACAGCAAGTGCTGGAATTCAGACAGGCGCTGTACAAGGCGATGGGCGATGTGAACAACGCCCTGTCGCTGCGTGCGCAGCTGTCGGCGCAGGAGACGCAATTGCAGGCCTCGCTGGCGCTGGCGCGCAAATCGGAACGGCTGAACGAGGTGCGATATCGGCAGGGCGCCGTCACCATTACCGACTGGCTAAACGCTCAGGAGCAACGCCGTCAGGCGGAACTGGCCGTGGACGAAAACCGCTTCGCGCAGTACCAAAATCTGGCGAAAATCTACCTGGAATTCGGCGGTTCGTCAGTGCCATAACCCGGTGGCCTGGCCATCTGGCCAGGCGCTTTTTTGCCGAAAACACATCAGTTTTTCCTGTTTTATCCCCCGCGCTCTCTATACTTTAAGCATCGCCCATCAGACGAAAAATCGCCAAATTGCGCAATTATCAGACCATTCTCGCACCAAATTAGTGCAAAAACTTAAGTTAAACTGCTGAATTTGATCGTCGCAAGATATAACGTTAAGCTATAGATGCAAAATAATTAGTCACCTAAATGACATAACCTCGGCATGAATGACGTTATTTTGTGATCCACACCGCAGTTTTAATGTGGATAATGAATCGTCTTGAACCGCGATTCGATTAGCCGATTTGATAACTCGAAAACAACAGTGAACGGAGATTACGCTTTCACAAACGACGAATAATTCATTAAGGGATGATTATATGAAGTTAAGAAAAAAACGACATAAACCAATGCACATTAACGACATCACCATCATCGATGACAGCAAACTCAAGAAGGCGATCACCGCGGCGGCCCTCGGCAACGCGATGGAGTGGTTCGACTTCGGCGTATACGGCTTTGTCGCCTATGCGCTTGGCCAGGTCTTCTTCCCCGGCGCCTCGCCCGGCGTACAAATGATTGCCGCGCTGGCGACCTTCTCCGTGCCCTTCCTGGTGCGTCCGCTCGGCGGTCTGTTCTTCGGTGCCATGGGCGATAAGTTCGGCCGGCAAAAAGTCCTCTCGGTCACCATTATCATCATGGCGGTCAGCACCTTCTGTATCGGCCTGATCCCATCCTATGCGTCGATCGGCATCTGGGCGCCGATCCTGCTGCTGCTGGCCAAGCTGGCGCAGGGCTTCTCCGTCGGCGGTGAGTATTCCGGCGCGGCAATCTTCGTCGCCGAATACTCGCCGGACCGCAAGCGCGGCTTTATGGGCAGTTGGCTGGACTTCGGCTCCATCGCCGGTTTTGTGATGGGGGCAGGCGTGGTGGTACTGATCTCCAGCATCGTCGGCGAAGCCAACTTCCTCGACTGGGGCTGGCGTATTCCGTTCTTCATCGCTGCGCCGCTGGGCCTGATCGGTCTCTATCTGCGCCATGCGCTGGAAGAAACCCCGGCATTCCAGCAGCATGTGGACAAGATGGAGAAAGACGATCGCAACGCCATCGAAAATCCGCCGAAAACCTCGTTCAAAGAGATCGCGGCCAAACACTGGAAAAGTCTGCTGGTGTGCGTCGGCATCGTGATTTCCACCAACGTGACCTATTACATGCTGCTGACCTACATGCCGAGCTACCTGTCGCATAACCTGCACTACTCGGAAGATCACGGCGTCCTGATCATCATCGCCATCATGATCGGCATGCTGTTCGTGCAGCCGGTGATCGGCCTGACCAGTGACCGCATCGGCCGTAAGCCGTTCATTATCGGCGGCAGCATCGGCCTGTTGGCGCTGGCGATCCCGTGCTTCATTCTGATCAACAGTAACGTGATTGGCCTGATCTTCGTCGGCCTGCTGGTGCTGGCGGTGCTGCTCAACGCCTTCACCGGGGTGATGGCCTCGATTCTGCCGGCGATGTTCCCGACGCATATCCGCTACAGCGCGCTGGCGATTTCGTTCAACATTTCGGTGCTGATCGCCGGTGCGACGCCGACCGCCGCCGCCTGGCTGGTAGAGGCGACCGGCAACCTGTACATGCCGGCCTACTATCTGATGGTCGTGGCGGTGATCGGTCTTATCACCGGTCTGTACATGAAAGAAACCGCCAACAAACCGCTGCGCGGCGCGACGCCGGCCGCTTCGGACCGCACCGAGGCGAAAGAACTGCTGCAGGAGACCTACGACAACATCGAACAGAAAGTCGAGGATATCAACGCGCAGATCGCCGAGCTGGAAAAGAAAAAGCAGATCCTGATCGACCAGCATCCCAAGCTGGACTGATCGGCGCTGAAAGACAAAAGCCACCCGGTTGGGTAATGCCGATCGTTTAAGGATCAATTGACCGATCCTGTGGTTGCTGTACAAAGGGTCCATGGCATCGTCATGGACCCTTAAAATGGAACTTTCCCAGGCTCTTGGCATTATCAATTTCACCACA
>NZ_JAMYWQ010000035.1 GCF_024160145.1 Serratia nevei | reverse complement strand
GGGTGAGTCGATGCGTAAACTGGCGCAAACCGATCAGACGAGTTAAAAACAAGAGTAAGAAATAAACAGCGCGAGAAGAGCGATCGGAATCGCCGGAATCACTGATCGAAATCATCGGAATACACAGAACCCATTGGGCGGTAGCATCCACGCAAAAGAGCGTCCACATCCCGTCCACACCCTAGCAATTTAGAGCACATTCCAGCCCCTTTGTGCACCTGAGTAATTTGTTGTTTTAGAAAATTTTGCACATAAGTGACTGATAAAAAAAACCCCGCCATCATGGCGGGGAAGACAGGGATGGGGTTGTCTTAAAACAATTATCACACTGTTTTAAAAAATATTATTTCATCTCCGTCCACCAAACGTCCACATCGACCACATTGATAAAAAAGCCCCTTATCAAGGGGCTTTCGTTTATCGACACTATTCAACCATACTTTCTTGCAAATTCTTCATCGGAATTGCAAAGGTAAACAATGAACTCGATAAAGGCGATGATTGAAGGAATAAATGTCCAGCAAAAGATCAAATACAAAAATCCCTGCCCTATTTTACCTAAGTAAAATTTATGAACCCCGAAGCCACCAAGGAAAAAAGCTAAGAGTGCAGCTGTAATGCGGCTCTTCTCGCCAGTTGCTCCTTGCGCGGCGCCGCAGCTTGGGCAAGCCTTTGCTGTTTCGTGTATTTCTTTGCCGCATCCTCGGCAGAAAACCATACTCGACATAGTGTGTAGTCCTTTTAAATTTAAAGATTTATTGCCTGGATATAGTATCAATAATTTTGAAGTGGCAGAAGATCTTCGGGTAATCAACCGTTCTTGATGAATGGTTTTCTGATTTGACAGTGCTTTTGAATCAACCCGCCGTCTCGGCGGGTTATGGGGTTACAGATTCAGAGGGAGTTGACGTACCGTAATGGCTGCAGGGGAAGGCTTGCCACGGCAGCCTGAAGCCATCTGACAGATCGGGCGGATTAGGGGGGGGAAATATACCGCTCCAATGTTGTCGTTGTAGCAAAGGTGCAACCACACAGCATATTGTTGCACTGGAGGTAACTGCGCAGGGTGATGTTGCTCATTGCTTCACTGGTGCCGAGTCGTTGCTACTGCGCCACAACGCGGACATCTGAACGCCATGGGGTATTGCCTTGGTTTTGGGGTTTGCCTTTGGTAACTCTATATCACTCATCGGCTGTTTTGTCGGCAGACTCCCTTTCGGTGCCTTTGACTTTGACCTCCAGCTCCAACGCCGTCTGATAGCCCTGCTCCCCTACGGTATGCCCCCTGGCGATCACCCAATCAGCATTGTCGATCACCGATTTGAACCCGACCACTTTCGCATGCAATTCAGGGTAAATATCCGGGCGAGCGCGCGCCAGCGTAATACCAAACTCGGCGGCGCCGCGCTGAAGTTGCGACCATTTCGCCGCAGCGGCACGGCGGGCAGCTCGCTCTGTTCTGAAGGTCTGACGCATCACAAGCATATTACCTTTCGCGCCTTCCAGGTAATCGCCCTCGCGGCTACTGGAAGCGTGTGTCTTTTGCTTTGTCGGCTTCCGTCGACGCTTAATGGCTGTTGCAGGCTTTTTACCGTAGTTGGTGAGATTGAGAATAAGCACCTGATTAAGACCATCACGGTGCTGGGAAATCCACTGGTCAATGAACTGGATAAGCGGATGCTGATAGAGCACCGCAGCCTCAGGTTATCCGCAGGGATCAGCGTATCAACCATCAACCGTGACATATACCGGCTATCCGGCATGTTAGTGCACTGTGCAAAATTAACGAGTTCGCAGGTGAAAACCCCGTGCTCGGGTTGCCGCCATTACCGGAGAAGGATCCCGGTATGACGTTCCTGTCGGTTGAAGAAATCGTAAGGTTGCTTAAGATGCTCAAAGGTGACTATCGGCTGATTGCATTGCTTTGTCTGAGTACCGGCGGTCGCAGGGGGAAGTGAGCACGCTGAAGGCGCCGCAGGTTGTTAACAGCCGCGTGGTATTTCGGGAACCAATAACGGCAAGCGGCGAATTGTTCCGATATCTGCCGAACTGGAAAAAGAGATATATAGCAACGCCAGCGCGCCACTGTTTAAAGTGGACTACGAAAATTTCTGTAGAAAACTGAGAAGGGTTAAGCCCGATTTACCACGCGGGCCGGCCACGCATGTGCTTCGGCATACATTTGCAGGCTGGTTCATGATGAACGGGCGAAACATTATTGCGTTACAGCAGATTCTGGGGCACGTCAGCATACAACAGACGATGGTTTATGCTCACCTTGCCCCTGATTACCTGCAACACGCAGTAACGTTAAGCCCTCTCGGCGGCGGGCTGGTGGTGTGGCAATGTAGTCTACACCCGTAACGCTATATCCTTCTTGTAACTGCTTATGACTGTTGCAAGGATGCTTGATTTATAATGGATTCTTTCTAATCGCCTGATAAAAAAAACCCCGCCATCATGGCGGGGAAGACAGGGATGGTGTCTATGGCAAGGAAAAACAGGGGACTACTCAGTCGTACTTCACTTCTGGGCAGAAGCTTGCTGCAAACCAGAAAGTTGTTGCTCCATCTGCTGCATGCGCTGCTGATGTTTCTGGTCTAAAACACTTTTTTGCTCTGGCGTCAGCAGGTTATACATTTGGTTGCGCACCCGGGCCATTTCGACCTGGCGCTTGACCTGCTGTTGGGCCATCTTTTCCGCCTGGGCATACACGGCGGCTTCGTCAAATTTCTCTGCGGTCACCAGTTTATGCATGGCTTCCATTTCAGCTACATTGACACCAGGCAGATCGTGCCGGGCCTGGCGCATCAAATCGCGCATTTGCTGGCGCTGCTGTTCGCTGAGGCTGACACCGTCGAACATATGGTGCTGGCCAGGTATTCGGGTATTCGCGTCGTTGCCGGGAGGTTGGGCCGTGTCCGGTATAGTGTCGGCAGCGAAGGCAGCGGTCGAACCAATTGCCAGCAGTGATGCCATAACTAATGCGGTCACCTTACGCATTTCAACTCCTCAAGCTTTCTCACTTTGCGAATCAACGAGGAGCAGTGTACCGCGACACCTGAAAACCTGCGTCAGTGCATGTAAAACTACGTAAAGTCATGGAATGGCAACAGTTGATGACGTATTTTGCGTCTGGAGGTAAATCATAATGAACAAGATTCTGTTAGTTGACGACGACCGCGAGTTGACCTCGCTGTTAAAAGAACTGCTTGAAATGGAAGGTTTTAATATCATCGTGGCGCACGATGGCGAGCAGGCGTTGTCGCTGCTGGACAGCTCCGTCGATCTGCTGCTGCTCGACATCATGATGCCGAAGAAAAACGGCATCGATACGCTGAAAGAATTGCGCCAGCATCACCAGACGCCGGTCATCATGCTGACCGCGCGCGGCAGCGAGTTGGACCGAGTGCTGGGCCTGGAACTGGGGGCCGATGATTACCTGCCAAAACCCTTCAACGATCGCGAACTGGTCGCACGCATTCGCGCCATTCTGCGCCGTTCCAACTGGAGCGAACAGCAGCAGCAGGTCGACAGCGGCGCCCCGACGCTGGATGTCGATGGCCTGCAGTTGAATCCCGGCCGCCAGGAGGCCAGCTTCGACGGCCAGGTGCTGGATCTGACCGGCACCGAGTTCACCCTGCTGTACCTGTTGGCACAGCACCTCGGCCAGGTGGTGTCGCGCGAACTGCTGAGCCAGGAAGTGCTGGGCAAACGCCTGACCCCGTTCGATCGCGCCATCGACATGCACATCTCCAACCTGCGGCGTAAGCTGCCGGATCGCAAAGACGGGCATCCGTGGTTCAAAACCCTGCGCGGGCGTGGTTATTTGATGGTATCTGCAACATGATCAACAGTTTGACGGCACGCATCTTCGCCATTTTCTGGTTCACGTTAGCCCTGGTGCTAATGCTGGTGCTGATGGTGCCCAAGCTCGACTCCCGCCAAATGACCTCGCTGCTCGACAGCGAGCAGCGGCAGGGATTGATGCTGGAACAGCACGTCGAGGCCGAGTTGCAAAACGATCCGGCCAACGATCTGATGTGGTGGCGCCGCCTGTTCCGCGCCATCGACAAATGGGCGCCGCCGGGCCAACGCCTGCTGCTGGTCACCAGCGAAGGCCGGGTGATCGGCGCGCAGCGCAACGAAATGCAGATCGTCCGCAACTTCATCGGCCAATCCGACAACTCGGATCATCCGAAGAAGAAAAAATACGGTCGCGTTGAACTGGTGGGGCCGTTCGCGGTGCGCGACGGCGAAGACAACTACCAGCTGTACCTGATCCGTCCCGCCAACAGCCCGCAATCCGATTTCATCAACCTGATGTTCGACCGGCCGCTGCTGCTGTTGATCGTCACCATGCTGATCAGCGCCCCGCTGCTGCTGTGGCTGGCCTGGAGCCTGGCGAAACCGGCACGCAAGCTGAAGAACGCCGCCGATGACGTGGCGCGCGGCAACCTGAAGCAGCATCCCGAGCTGGAGGCCGGCCCGCAAGAGTTTCTGGCTACCGGTGCCAGCTTCAACCAGATGGTCAGCGCGCTGGAGCGCATGATGAACGCCCAGCAACGGCTGATCTCGGACATCTCGCACGAGCTGCGCACGCCGCTGACGCGCTTGCAGTTGGCCACCGCGCTGATGCGCCGCCGCCACGGCGAGGGCCACGAGCTGACGCGCATCGAAACCGAAGCGCAGCGGCTGGATTCGATGATCAACGATCTGCTGGCGCTGTCGCGTGGGCAGCAGAAGGGCGAGCTGGCGCGCGAGCAGCTGAAAGCCAACGACCTGTGGGCCGACGTGCTGGACAACGCCCGTTTCGAAGCGGAACAGATGGGCAAGCAGCTGGAAATCACCGCGCCGCCCGGCCCGTGGACGCTGTTCGGCAACGCGAGCGCGCTGGACAGCGCGTTGGAAAACATCGTACGCAACGCCCTGCGTTATTCGCACACCCGCATCGCCGTGGCGTTCAGCGCCGACAATCAGGGCGTGACCATCCAGGTTGACGACGACGGCCCCGGCGTCAGCGCCGAAGACCGCGAGCAGATTTTCCGTCCGTTCTACCGCACCGATGAAGCGCGCGACCGCGAATCCGGCGGCACCGGCCTCGGCCTGGCGATCGTCGAAGCGGCGGTCAATCAGCATCGCGGCTGGGTGAAGGCCGAAGACAGCCCGCTTGGCGGCCTGCGGCTGGTGCTTTGGCTGCCGCTGCATCATCAACGCCTGTCGACTAAGACAGAACAGTAAGAGTTTGCTATCCTGCGCCCCTCGTTCACGAGGGGCCTGCAACATGCTGAACATCGTTTTATTTGAACCCGAAATTCCACCCAACACCGGCAATATCATCCGCCTGTGCGCCAATACCGGCTTTAATCTGCACCTGATCGAACCGCTGGGTTTCCCGTGGGACGACAAGCGCCTGCGCCGCGCCGGGCTGGACTACCATGAGTTCACCCGCGTCAGTCGTCATGCCGATTACGCCGCCTTTCTCGCCGCCGAACACCCGCAGCGGCTGTTTGCCTTGACCACCAAAGGCACGCCGGCGCACAGCGCCGTCAGCTACCAGCCCGGCGACTACCTGCTGTTCGGCCCGGAAACGCGCGGGTTGCCCGCCGATATCCTCGATGCGCTGCCTGCGCAGCAAAAAATCCGCATCCCGATGCAGGCGCAAAGCCGCAGCATGAACCTGTCGAATGCCGTATCGGTGGTGGTGTATGAGGCCTGGCGGCAGCTGGACTATGCCGGCGCACTGATCAAGGCGTAATTCGCGACGACGCGCCATACTGGAAGCATCATCACTGCGATGCTCTCCCGGGAACGGCACATGGCTTTTGTCGAGGATATTGTCACCCAGCTTCGCCAGCTTGAACTGGCGCTGAACGAGGCGCTGCTGCGGCTACAGCAGGCGCAAGACAGCGAAGCGCTGCACGACCTGCGCGTCAGCCTGCGCCGCATCCGCAGCCTGCTGCGCCCGTTGCGCGGCTGCCCCGGCGCAACACGGCTCGATCGGGCCGCCGCCGAGTTGGGCAAGCTCACGACGCCGCTGCGCGATCTCGAAGTGCTGATCGCCGAACTGGCGCGCCATCACCTGGATTGGCAGGCCAATGTGCGCCAGAGCGATCTTCAGGCCCGTTACCGCCAACTGCTCGCCCACCCGCAGCTCATCGACTTTCCCTCTTTGTTGCGCGCCTGGCCGCGCCGCTTTCGCCGCACCGCGCGGCGCGGCGTCAAACACCGCCTGAACCGACACCTGCGGCGCCAACTGCGGCAATTGCGCCGGGCAGTGGCCGATGCCGGCTACGATCGCCACCGCCTGCGGCTGCGGGTAAAACGCCTGCGCTACGCGGCCGAAGCCTATCCGCAACGCCTCCCCCTCTCCCCTGCCGCGACGGCGGGCCTGAAAGCGGCGCAAAACGCCCTCGGCGACTGGCACGATCGGGAGGTTTGGTGCCTGCAGGCCGAACATCAGGCGGATCTCTGGCCCTTATTACCCCAGTGGCAAACTGAGCAGCGCCAGGCGCTGCTCAGAGCGGATGCCTCGCTAGCCGCCTTATCGCCGACGCTGACGGCAAAAACCGGCGGCGCATCACGATCCTGAAAAAGGCGACGGCAAGGCACGCCCGGCCCCGAAAATGCCCACTGCGGCGCAGATAATGCGCTATGTTTTGTAAGGGCAATCACCACTCATCATAGGAAACCATATGAAGAAACAACGCTTGAGCGTTGCCATGGCGGTTCTGGCAGCGGGCCTGTTGCTGGCGGGCTGTTCGTCCAAAGTCACCCAAACATCGCAATATTCGGGCTTCTTGTCCGATTACAGCAAACTGCAGGAAACCACCTCGCCAAGCGGCCATAAAACGCTGCGCTGGATAGATCCAAACTACAGGGAATCCAACTATCGCGGCCTCTATTTCCAACCGGTGGTCTATTTCCCGGCGGAGAAACCGACCACGCGCGTCAGCCAGGACACGCTGAACAAAATTAAGGCGTATGCGACCCAGCGGATTAAAGCCGCGCTGCAGAACCGCTTCACCATTCTGCCAAGCCCGGCGGGCTCACGCGTGTTGGTGGCCAAACTCGCCATCACCGCCGTTTCCGCGGAAAACGAAGACATGAAGTTCTATGAGGTGGTGCCGGTCGCCGCAGTGGTCGCCAGCACCATGGCCGCCACCGGGCACCGGACGCAAAATACTGCGCTGTATATCGAAGGCGAGCTGATCGATCAGGATACCGGTAAAACGGTGATGGAAGTGGTACGCAAGGCCTACGGCAAAACCGTCAACAACGACAGTACGCCGGTCACGGCGGATGACGTCAAGGCGGCGATCGACGACATCGTCACCGATATCACCAACTTCCCGAAACAGGGCTGACCGCTGCCGGAAAAACACAGGGGGAGCCGAAGCTCCCCCTGAATGGCTGCGCAGACGGCGCTCAAATACCGTCGCCGTACTCGAAGCCGTGATTGGTGCCGTTGAAGTATTGGTCCATATCCATCGACGGCGTATCGCTCTCCGGCCGCCCGACGATGCGCGCCGGCACACCGGCGGCGGTGGTATGCGGCGGTATCGCCTGCAGAACCACCGAGCCCGCGCCGATCTTCGCGCCCTTGCCCACTTCAATGTTGCCGAGAATTTTGGCGCCTGCGCCTATCATCACCCCTTCGCGAATTTTCGGGTGACGGTCGCCGCTGGTTTTCCCGGTACCGCCCAGGGTGACCGACTGCAGGATAGAGACGTTGTTCTCCACCACCGCCGTTTCACCGATCACGATGCCGGTGGCGTGGTCGAGCATGATGCCGCAGCCGATGGTCGCCGCCGGGTGGATGTCCACGCCAAAGGCGACGGAAATTTGATTTTGCAGGTAGATAGCCAGCGCTTGCCGCCCTTGCTGCCACAGCCAGTGACCGATGCGGTAAGCCTGCAGCGCGTGGAACCCTTTCAGGTAAAGCAGCGGCGTGGAGTATTTATCGACCGCCGGATCGCGCAGCCGCACCGCCAGGATATCGCGCGCCGCCGAAACGATCATCTGGCTGTCGGACTTGTAGGCCTCTTCCACCACCTCGCGCACCGCGATGGCGGGCATGATCGGCGTCGCCAACTTGTTGGCCAACATATAGCTGAGCGCGCTGCCCAGGTTCTCGTGCTTGAGCAACGTCGCATGGAAAAAGCTGGCCAGCATCGGTTCACAATCAGCCAGTGCTCGCGCTTCTGATTTAATGCTGTTCCAGACCTGTTCCAACTCTTCTGACGACATCACATTCCCCTCTGCCTTGCCAAACGGGCCGCTTCACGCGGTAGGTAGCGCGAAGCGGCCCAGGTCATTTGCGGGGTCAGCACGCTGCCCCGGCATATCGTTTTATGTCACGCGCTGGGTTTTTCGTCCTTTCGGGCTCGCCCCAGCAGGCTCAGCGCCGCTTCGCGGGCGTCTTTATGGCAGTAAAGCACCTGATAAATCTGTTCGGTGATCGGCATTTCCACGCCGTGCCGCTGCGCCAGCGCCAATACTTCTTTGGTATTGCGATAGCCCTCGACCACCTGACCGATGCTGTCCTGCGCTTCCTGCACGCCTTTGCCCTGCCCCAGCATAATGCCGAAGCGGCGGTTGCGCGATTGGTTGTCCGTGCAGGTTAGCACCAGATCCCCCAGCCCCGCCATGCCCATGAACGTTGAAGGATCGGCGCCCAGCGCAGAACCCAGGCGGCTCATTTCCGCCAGCCCGCGCGTAATCAGCGCGGTGCGGGCATTGGCACCGAAACCGATCCCGTCGGACATGCCGGCGCCGATGGCGATCACGTTCTTCACCGCGCCGCCAAGCTGCACGCCGATGAAGTCGGGGTTGCTGTAGACGCGGAAGCTCCTGCCGCAGTGCAACAGCTGTTGCAGATCGTCGGCGAACTGCGCATCGGTCGCCGCCAGCGCAATCGCCGTCGGCAGGCCGGCGGCCAGCTCTTTGGCGAAGGTCGGCCCGGAGAGCACCGCCAGCGGGATCGCCTCGCCCAACGCTTCACGCGCCACGTCCTGCAGCAACCGGCCGGTTTCCGCTTCCAGCCCCTTGGTGGCCCACACAATGCGGGCATCCGGGCGCAGATGCGGTTTCAGCTGGCGCAGCACGTCGCCGAACACGTGGCTCGGCACCACCACCAGCACGTCGCGGCTGGCCGCCAGCGCACGCGCCAAATCGGCTTCCGGCAGCAGGGTATCGGGGAAGGGAACGTCGGGCAGAAACGCCTGATTGCAGCGATCTTGCTGCAACGTTTGAATTTGCGCGGGGTTATGCCCCCACAGCATCACGGTATGGCCGTTACGCGCCAGCGTAATGGCCAAAGCGGTGCCGTACGAGCCGGCACCGATTACGGTCATTGAAGCATTGACGGTGTTCATCAGGCATCCTGATGTGGTGCGGCACCTTCGCCTTCCGCCTGCTGCTGCAGATAGTTCATGAACAGCGCGTCAAAGTTGACCGGTGCCAGGTTCAGCTGCGGGAATGTGCCGCGAGAAACCAGGCTGGTGATGCACTCGCGCGCATACGGGAACAGGATGTTCGGGCAGTATGCACCCAGGCAATGCGCCAGCTGCGTGCCTTCGATGCCTGCTACCGAGAAGATGCCCGCCTGTTGCACTTCGCACAGGAACGCCGTCTCTTCGCCCAGGGTCGCCGTTACGGTTACGCGCAGTACCACTTCATACACTTCGTCAGCCAGTTGGCTGGACGCGGTATCCAGATCAAGTTTAACTTCCGGCTGCCATTCCTGCTGGAAAACCTGCGGCGCGTTCGGCGCTTCGAAGGAGATGTCCTTGGTATAAATGCGTTGGATCTGGAAAGCCATTTCGGTGCTGTTTTGTTCTGACATGTGAGTAATACCCTTGGTTAAACGTCCTTATTGACACTCGGTGAACCGGCAAGCTGCTTAAAGCAGCGGATCCAGGCCGCCGCGAGCATCGAGTTCATATAAATCATCGCAGCCGCCGATATGCCGGCCGTCGATGAAAATCTGCGGCACGGTGGTGCGCCCGCTGCGCTCGATCATCACTTCGCGCTTGGCGTTATCGCCGTCGATGGCGATCTCGTTAAACGCCGCGCCCTTGCTGTTCAACAGCGCCTTGGCGCGATGGCAGAACGGACAGGTCGCTTTGGTGTAGATATCAATGTTAGCCATGGATTGCCACCTCAAATAGGTTAAACGGTTACTTACCGCGCACCAGCGGCAGGTTTTCTCCGCTCCAGCCGGCAATGCCGTCTTTCAGCATAGTCACCTTTTCAAAACCGGCCTTGCTCAGGTTTTCCGCCGGCTCGCGAGACGCTGTGCCGTTGGCGCACACGACGATGATCGGCTGCGCTTTGTGTTTTTCCAGCTCGCCCAGGCTGCCTTTTTTGATTTCGCTGGCGGTCAGGTTGATGGCGCTGGCCAGGTGGCCACGGCGGAAGTCATCGCGGCTGCGGGTGTCGACCACCACGGCTTCTTCTTTGTTGATCAGGCGGATAGCTTCACCGCGGGCGATCTCTTTGACCTTGGAGAAACGGCTTTTGAAGGTCATGACGATAACGGCGACCAGCAGAGCGATCCAAGCCAGGCTCAGAATGGGGTGTCTGCTTACGAATGGCATAATTTCTTGCAGCATGGGGTGTAACAACTCCCGTCAGTTAAGGGATAAATAAGTCAAGGTTTCAGAGTATACCTGCCGAGTGCGGCAAATACAGCCAATAAGCAAGCGCGATTGCAGAAACTGCGGGCTGCGCTGAGAAATTCCCGACGTCAGAGCATAAAAGCCCGCGCGATTCGCCGCAACCTTGATCTCTTTGGGCTATTTATCGCCGCCGGCGGTGTAAAATCAGCCGGTTTTTCGAGGGCGAATAGCCATGCCGGCGGCGGGCGCATGGCTATTCGCAGCTTAAAAAGTTCATAAGAGGTCTATGCAATGTCGAGCAACAAAAAACCGATGGTACTGGTGATCCTGGACGGTTACGGCCACCGTGAAGAGCGGCAGGACAACGCGATCCTGAACGCCGGCACCCCGGTGATGGATCGCCTGTGGCGAGAGCAGCCGCATACGCTGATCGCCGCTTCCGGGCTGGATGTCGGCCTGCCCGACGGGCAAATGGGCAACTCCGAAGTCGGCCACGTCAACCTGGGCGCCGGACGCATCGTGTATCAGGATCTGACCCGGCTGGACAAAGCGATCGCCGACGGCGACTTCTTCGCCAACCCGGTGCTGACCGCCGCCGTGGATAAAGCGGTGGCGGCCGGCAAGGCGGTGCATATCATGGGCCTGCTGTCACCGGGCGGCGTGCACAGCCACGACGAGCACATCCTGGCCATGATCAAGCTGGCCGCCCAACGTGGTGCCAAAGCCGTCTATCTGCACGCCTTCCTCGATGGGCGCGACACGCCGCCGCGCAGCGCCGAAGCCCCGCTGCAACGCTGCCGCGACGCCTTCGCCGCATTGGGCGTCGGGCGCATCGCCTCGCTGATCGGCCGCTACTACGCGATGGACCGCGACAATCGCTGGGACCGCGTGCAGCTGGCCTATGACCTGCTGACCGCGGCCAAAGGCGACTACGAGGCCGACGATGCGCTCGCCGGTCTGCAGGCCGCCTATCAGCGCGGTGAAAACGACGAGTTCGTCAGACCGACCGTGATCCGCGCCGCCGGTGAAGCCGATGCCGCAATGCAGGACGGCGACGCGTTGATCTTCATGAACTTCCGCGCCGACCGCGCGCGCCAGATCACCCGTGCCTTCGTGAACGCGGATTTCGACGGTTTCCCGCGCGCCAAACAGGTGCAATTCGGCGATTTCGTCATGCTGACCGAATACGCCGCCGACATCGCGACCGCCTGCGCCTATCCGCCGGCGTCGCTGGCCAACACCTTCGGCGAATGGCTGATGAAGCACGACAAAACCCAACTGCGCATCTCGGAAACCGAAAAATACGCCCACGTCACCTTCTTCTATAACGGCGGCGTGGAAGCGCCGTTCAAGGGAGAAGACCGCGTGCTGGTCAACTCGCCGAAGGTCGCCACCTACGATTTGCAGCCGGAAATGAGCGCCGCCGAGCTGACCGACAAGCTACTGAGCGCCATCCGCAGCGGCAAATACGACGCCATTATCTGCAACTACCCGAACGGCGACATGGTGGGGCATACCGGCGTGTATGAAGCGGCGGTCAAAGCGGTGGAAACGCTGGACGCCTGCATCGCCCAGGTGGTTGATGCGGTGCGCGACGTCGACGGCCAGCTGCTGATCACCGCCGATCACGGCAACGCCGAGCAGATGCGCGATCCGGCCACCGGCCAGGCGCACACCGCCCACACCAGCCTGCCGGTGCCGCTGATTTACGTCGGCAAACCGGCGCGAGCGGTCGAAGGCGGCAAGCTTTCGGACATCGCGCCAACCCTGTTAACACTGATGGGAATGGAAATCCCGCAAGAGATGACTGGTAAGCCGCTGTTCATCGTGGAATAATCCTTCTCCATGAGGGAGAAGGCGTTTTTTGCACTATCAAGGGTAACCCGAAGCGCAAACGCAGGCAGCCGTCCGCTGCCTGAACGCACCGCGCCAAGGACGTTCACCGCCATGTGCGCCAGCGTATTTTGCGCTGGCGTCTTGCTGTTGCCGCTCGCCGGCCAGGCGGCGGAAGACAATAAATCCCAGTTGAAAGACATCCAGCAGAGCATCGCCGAGAAAGAAAAAGCGGTGAAGCAGCAGCAACAGCAGCGCAGCTCGCTGCAAGATCAGCTGCGTCAGCAGGAAAAAACCATCGCCCAGGCCAGCCGCCAGTTGCGCGACACCGAGGGCACGCTCACCCAGTTGGGCAAGGACATTTCCGGCCTGAACGCCTCGATAGCCAAACTGCAAAAGCAGCAATCGACCCAACAAAACCTCCTCGCCAAACAGCTCGACGCCGCCTTCCGACAAGGGCAGCACAGCGCCGTGCAACTGATCCTCAGCGGTGAAGAGAGCCAGCGCAGCGAACGTATTCTGGCCTATTTCGGCTATCTGAACGAAGCGCGCCAGAAAACCATCGAAGAACTGAAACAGACCCGCGCCGAGCTGGCGAAGCAAAAAACCACGCTGGTGGCCAAACAGGGCCAGCAAAAATCCTTACTGGACGAACAACAGACGCAGCAGCAGAAGCTGGAGCAGGCGCGCGGCGCCCGCAAGAAAACGCTGACCGCGCTGGAGGCTTCGCTGGAAAAAGACCAACAGCGCCTGGTGGAACTGCGCCAGAACGAAGCCCGCATGCGCGACAAGATCGCCCGCGCGGAGCGCGAAGCCCGGGCGCGCGCCGAACGCGAAGCGCGTGAAGCGGCCAAGGTGCGCGAACAGGTGCGCATCAAGGAACAGCAGGCGAAGAAAACCGGCACCACCTACAAGCCGAGCGAAGCCGATCGCTCACTGATGGCGCGAACCGGCGGCCTCGGTCGTCCGGCCGGCCAACTGATGTGGCCGGTGCGTGGCCGCACGCTGCACGGCTTTGGCGAACAGCAGCAGGGCGAGCTACGCTGGAAAGGCATGGTGATTGAAGCCCGCGAAGGCAGCGAAGTGAAAGCCGTCGCCGATGGCCGCGTGCTGCTGGCCGACTGGCTGCAAGGCTATGGTCTGATGGTGGTGGTCGAACACGGTAAAGGCGACATGAGCGTGTACGGCTACAACCAAAGCGCGTTGGTCAACGTCGGGGCGCAGGTGCGCGCCGGCCAGCCGATCGCTCTGGTCGGCACCAGCGGCGGCCAGGGAACGCCGTCGCTCTATTTCGAAATCCGTCGTCAGGGACAGGCGGTTAACCCACTGCCGTGGTTGGGAAGATAGATTTGCGCTATGTCAAAACCCGTACAGCTCTGTTAATCGGCTGCCTGCTGCAGGTTTACGCTGCGCAGGCAGGAAAACTTTCCATCGTCATCGATGACGTAGGCTACCGCCCCCATGAAGAAAACGCGGTGCTGCAAATGCCGACGGCGATCTCGGTCGCGGTGTTGCCCAACGCGCCGTATGCCCGCCTGATGGCCACCCGCGCCCACAGCCAGGGCCGCGAAGTGCTGATCCACATACCGATGGCGCCGCTCAGCAAGCAGCCGCTGGAACGCGATACCCTGCAACCTTCCATGAGCAGCGAAGAGATCCAGCGCATCATCCGCAACGCGGTGAACAACGTGCCCTACGCGGTCGGCATGAACAACCACATGGGCAGCGCCATGACCTCCAGCCTGCCGGGCATGCAGAAAGTGATGCAGGCGCTCGAAAGCTACCGCCTGTACTTCCTCGACAGCATGACCATCGGCAGCAGCCAGGCGACCCGCGCCGCGGCCGGCACCGGCGTCAAGGTGATCAAACGCAAGGTGTTTCTCGACGATACCGCGAACGAAGCCGACATCCGCCGGCAATTCAACCGCGCGGTCGAATTGGCGCGGCGCAACGGCTCCGCCATTGCCATTGGCCACCCGCGCCCGGCGACGGTGAGAGTGCTGCAGCAGATGCTGCCGTCACTGCCCGCCGATATCGTGCTGGTCAAACCAAGCTCGCTGCTGAACGAGCCGCAGAGTAACGGCGGCTACGTTCCACCGCCGGTCAAACCGCAGAAACCGCAGCCGAAGAACCCGTTCAGCGGCGGCATCAAGCAGTGCAAGGTCAAGCTGCCGAAGGAAAAAACCAACGCCGGCACCGCGCTGGGCGTCATCGCCGACAGCATTGCCACCTCGCCGCCGGTGACCTTCATCAAGCGCCACTGGCAGCACTGGACGCAAGCCAAACCGCAAGCGTAAAAAAAGGGCCGGCATGCCGGCCCTTTTCACTGTTCGCCGAGGTTAATCCCAGCTCAGCACCACTTTGCCCGACTTGCCGGAGCGCATGGCGTCGAAGCCCTGCTGGAACTCGTCGATCGAGAAACGGTGGGTGATGATCGGGGTCAAATCCAGACCGGACTGGATCAGCGCCGCCATCTTATACCAGGTTTCGAACATTTCGCGGCCGTAAATCCCTTTGATAAACAGCCCCTTGAAGATAACCTGGTTCCAGTCGATCGACATATCCGAAGGCGGAATGCCCAGCATGGCGATACGCCCGCCGTGGTTCATGGCATTGAGCAGCGTGCGGAACGCCGGCGGCGCGCCGGACATTTCCAGACCGACGTCGAACCCTTCGGTCATGCCCAACTCAGCCATCACGTCGTTAAGGTTTTCCTTGCTGACGTTCACCGCACGGGTCACGCCCATCTTGCGCGCCAGTTCCAGACGGTATTCGTTAACGTCGGTGATCACGACGTGGCGGGCACCGACGTGTTTGCACACCGCCGCCGCCATGATGCCGATCGGGCCGGCGCCGGACACCAGCACGTCCTCCCCGACCAGATCGAACGACAGCGCGGTATGCACCGCGTTGCCGAACGGATCGAAGATCGAAGCCAGTTCGTCGGAGATGTTATCCGGGATCTTGAAGGCGTTGAACGCCGGGATCACCAAGTATTCCGCGAAGCAGCCCGGACGGTTTACGCCCACGCCGATGGTGTTGCGGCACAGATGCGTGCGGCCGCCGCGGCAGTTGCGGCAGTGGCCGCAGGTGATGTGGCCTTCGCCGGACACGCGATCGCCGATGCTGAAGCCTTTGACTTCCTGACCGATCGCCACCACTTCGCCCACGTACTCATGGCCGACCACCATCGGAACCGGAATGGTTTTTTGCGACCACTCATCCCAGTTGTAGATATGCACATCGGTGCCGCAGATCGCGGTTTTGCGGATTTTGATCATGATGTCGTTGTGGCCCAGCTCTGGCTGAGGCACATCGGTCATCCAAATCCCTTCTTCCGCTTTCAGTTTTGACAGTGCTTTCATGGTTTTACCTTATGCAATAACGCCAAGATCCTTACCGATACGTGTAAACGCCGCCACTGCGCGTTCGATTTGCTCCGGGGTGTGGTCGGCGGACATCTGGGTACGGATGCGCGCCTGGCCTTTCGGCACCACCGGATAGAAGAAACCGGTCACATAGATGCCTTCCTTGAGCAACGCATTGGCGAATTCCTGCGCCAGCTTCGCCTCACCCAGCATCACCGGGATGATGGCGTGATCGGCGCCAGCCAACGTGAAGCCGGCGGCGGTCATTTTTTCGCGGAACAGACGCGCGTTGGCCCACAGGCGATCGCGCAGGGCATCGCCCTCTTCCAGCAGTTCCAGCACTTTGATCGACGCGGCGACGATCGCCGGCGCCAGCGAGTTGGAGAACAGGTACGGGCGCGAACGCTGACGCAGCCACTCCACCACTTCTTTCTTGGCGGCGGTGTAGCCGCCGGAAGCGCCGCCCAGCGCTTTGCCTAACGTACCGGTAATGATATCGACGCGGCCCATCACTTCGCAGTATTCATGGGTGCCGCGCCCGTTGGCACCGACAAAGCCCACCGCGTGGGAGTCATCCACCATCACCAGCGCCTGATACTCATCCGCCAGATCGCAAACCCCTTTCAGGTTGGCGATCACGCCGTCCATCGAGAACACGCCATCGGTGGCGATCAGAATGTGGCGAGCACCGTCGGCTTTGGCCTGTTTCAGCTGCGCGGCCAGCTCGGCCATGTCGTTATTGGCGTAGCGATAGCGCTTGGCCTTGCACAGGCGCACGCCGTCGATGATCGACGCGTGGTTCAGCGCATCGGAGATGATGGCATCTTCCGGGCCGAGCAGGGTTTCGAACAGCCCGCCGTTGGCGTCGAAGCAAGAGGAGTACAGGATCGCGTCTTCCATGCCCAGGAAGGCCGCCAGTTTCTGTTCCAGCTGCTTGTGGCTGTCCTGGGTGCCGCAGATGAAGCGCACCGACGCCATGCCGAAGCCGTGGCTGTCCATCCCCGATTTGGCGGCGGCGATCAGCGCCGGATGGTTGGCCAGGCCCAGGTAGTTATTGGCGCAGAAGTTGATCACATGGCTGCCGTCGGCGACGGCGATATCCGCTTGTTGCGCGGAGGTGATGATGCGTTCTTCCTTGAACAGCCCTTCACTGCGAGTGGCGGCAAGCTGTTGTTCCAACTGCTGATAAAAAGACGCTGACATTCGGTTATCTCCAGGATTGGGCTCTTTGCGGCATATTTTACTGATTTGTAACCAAACTGACGAGAATGCGCGGGAGAGAATATTAAAATTGCAGCAGATATCACGGCAAAAAGCGGACTTCAATGGCAATGCGGGATATTCGGAGCCCTTACGCTGTTTGCCGCGGCATGAAATGCTATGATAACCGCCATTGAGCGTGGGGCATTGTGCCCCGCCAGGCAGCTTAGCAGGGGTAACCCAATGATTATCGTCACTGGCGGCGCCGGCATGATCGGCAGCAATATCGTTAAGGCACTGAACGACAAGGGATATCGCGATATCCTGGTGGTGGATAACCTGAAAGACGGCACCAAGTTCGTCAACCTGGTCGATCTGGACATCGCCGACTATATCGACAAAGAAGACTTTATCGCCAGCATCGTGGCCGGCGACGATCTGGGCGATATCGAAGCGGTCTTCCACGAAGGTGCCTGCTCCGCCACCACCGAGTGGGATGGCAAGTACATGATGGACAACAACTATCAGTACTCCAAAGACCTGCTTCACTACTGCCTGGATCGCGAAATCCCGTTCCTGTATGCCTCCTCCGCCGCCACTTACGGCGGGCGCGAAGAGTTTATCGAAGAGCGCCCGTATGAAGCGCCGCTCAACGTGTACGGCTACTCCAAATTCCTGTTCGATCAGTACGTGCGCGAGATCCTGCCGGAAGCGGATTCGCAGATCTGCGGTTTCCGCTACTTCAACGTTTACGGCCCGCGCGAAGGCCACAAAGGCAGCATGGCCAGCGTCGCTTTCCACCTGAACACCCAGATCAACCGCGGCGAAAACCCGAAACTGTTCGCCGGCAGCGAAAACTTCAAGCGCGACTTCATCTACGTCGGCGACGTGGCGGCGGTTAACCTGTGGTTCTGGGAAACCGGCAAATCCGGCATCTTCAACTGCGGCACCGGCCGTGCAGAAACCTTCCAGGCGGTGGCCGACGCGGTGGTGGACTTCCACCAGAAGGGCGCGGTGGAATACATCGAGTTCCCGGAGAAGCTGAAGGGCCGCTATCAGGCGTACACCCAGGCCGATCTGACCAAGCTGCGCACCGCTGGCTACGACGCACCGTTCAAAACGGTCGCCGAAGGCGTGAAAGAGTACATGGCCTGGTTGAACCGCACCGCATAAGCTGAAGGAATTAACGCTGGGTATGAAAATACTGGTTATCGGCCCTTCTTGGGTTGGCGACATGATGATGTCGCAAAGTCTCTATCGCACCCTGAAGGCCGAATACCCGTCGGCGGAGATCGATGTGATGGCGCCGGCCTGGTGCCGCCCGCTGCTGGCGCGCATGCCGGAAGTCAATCAGGCGCTGGCGATGCCGCTGGGCCACGGCGCGCTGGGGCTCGGCGAGCGCCGCCGCCTGGGGCGCGCCCTGCGCGCCAACCGTTACGATCGCGCTTACGTTCTACCCAACTCGTTCAAATCCGCGCTGGTGCCTTTCTTCGCCGATATCCCGCAGCGCACCGGCTGGCGGGGCGAAATGCGCTACGGCCTGCTGAACGACGTCCGCGTGCTCGACAAGGCAGCCTTCCCGCTGATGGTGCAGCGCTACGTGGCGCTAGCCTATGACAAAGGCCGCATTCAGCGCGCCGACGATCTGCCGCAGCCGCTGCTGTGGCCACGGCTGCAGGTGAGCGACGAAGAGATCGCCGAAACCGCCGCGGCCTTCAACCTGACCGACGGCCGGCCGATCGTCGGCTTCTGTCCAGGCGCAGAGTTCGGCCCCGCCAAGCGCTGGCCACACTATCACTACGCAACGCTGGCTCAGCAGTTGATCGAGAGCGGCTATCAGGTCGCACTGTTCGGTTCGGCGAAAGACCACGAGGCCGGCGAGCAGATCCGCGCCGCATTGCAGGAAAATACACGCGAATTCTGCCGTAACCTGGCCGGGGAAACCCAGCTGGAACAGGCGGTTATCCTGATCGCCGCCTGCCGTGCGGTGGTCAGCAACGATTCCGGTTTAATGCACGTTGCCGCCGCGTTGAACAAACCGCTGATAGCCTTGTACGGCCCAAGCAGCCCCGACTTCACGCCGCCGCTCTCCAACAGGGCACGGGTTATCCGCTTGATCAGCGGCTATCACAAGGTGCGCAAGGGGGATGCCGAGCAGGGGTATCACCAAAGTTTGATTGATATTCAGCCGCAGCAAGTGTTGGACGCGCTGACGCCGTTGCTTGTCGCCAGCGAGGAATAGTCATGCAGGTGTTAATTGTAAAAACGTCCTCAATGGGGGACGTGCTGCATACGTTGCCCGCCCTGACCGACGCGCAGCAGGCCATTCCCGATATCCGCTTCGACTGGGTGGTGGAAGAAGGCTTCAGCCAAATCCCCACCTGGCACCCGGCGGTCGATCGCGTGATCCCGGTAGCTATCCGCCGCTGGCGCAAAAACTGGTTCGGCAACGACACCCGGCAACAGCGCTGCGACTTTAAGCGCGCGCTGCAAGAACGCCGTTACGACGTGGTGATCGACGCGCAGGGCCTGATCAAAAGCGCCGCGCTGATCACGCGCATCGCCAAAGGCAGCAAGCATGGCCCGGACTGCAAAAGCGCGCGCGAGCCGTTCGCCAGTTGGTTCTACAACGTGCGCCATGAAATAGACAAACAGCAGCACGCGGTGGAACGCACGCGCGAGCTGTTCGCCAAAAGCCTCGGCTACGATAAACCGGGCAGCTATGGCGATTACGCCATCGCCGCGCGCTTTCTCAGCCAGCCGCCGGCCGACGCCGGTCAATATCTGGTGTTTTTGCACGCGACGACCCGTGACGACAAGCACTGGCCGGAGCAAAACTGGCGCGAGCTGATCGCGCTGACGGCCGACAGCGGGCTGAAGATCAAACTGCCGTGGGGCGCGGAGCATGAGCATCAGCGCGCGTTGCGCCTGGCGGAAGGCTTTTCACATGTCGAGGTGTTGCCGAAACTCAGCCTGCAGCAGGTGGCTGACGTGCTGGCCGGCGCCAAAGGCGTGGTCTCGGTCGACACCGGGCTCAGCCATTTGACCGCCGCGCTAGACAAACCGAACATCACGCTGTTCGGGCCGACCGATCCCGGCCTGATCGGCGGCTACGGGCAGAATCAGCGGTCGCTCGTTGCCAGCGATCGCCATATGGCTTCCCTCTCGGCCCGCGAGGTATTCGTTTTGCTGCAGGAGCAAACGCTATGAAACGGCTGCACGTCATCAATCTGGAAAAAATGGGCGGGGCAGAGAAGATATTTCTGCAATTCCTGGCCAACACCACCTCAGGCAGCGACAGCATCCTGTGCATCAGCAACAAGATCGGCGCAGAGATCGCGCGTGAACTGGGCGATACGCCACTCACGTTCGCCAACAGGATCGTCAGCGGCAGCTCGCTGAAATACCCTGTTTTTATGCGTAAAACGGCGCTGTTGCGAAAAATCGAACGGCAGCAAGCCGACCTGGTGATCTTCTGGGATTTCGTCCCCAATCTGGCGCGTAAAATCCGCGGCAGCCAAACCCTTTATTACGATCATGGCTGCTCATGGCGTTATCCGTTAACTCGCAAGACACTCGGCTTCTTTGAAAAAGTGGACGGCTGCATCGCCGTCAGCCACGCCTCGAAACGCGTGATGGAAGAACGCTTCAAGCTCACCTGTCCGATCGAGATTGTCAGCAACTGCGTGCCACCGCCAACCGCCGTAACGCCCAAAACGCAAGAGCCCGGCCCACGGATATGCTTGGGCACCGCCTCCCGCCTGGTTTCTCTCAAAGGCATCGGCGTATCTATCCTGACGCTGCAGGCGTTGCTGAAAATGAACATCGACGCAGAACTCCACATCGCCGGCAAAGGGCCCGATGAGGATGTTCTGCGGGCGCTGGTAGAAAAGTTAGGCCTGCAACAGCAGGTGCGCTTCCTCGGTTTCCGCCAGGACCTGACGGAATTCTTCGCAAAAATCGATTTCTATATCAGCTCGCCGGTCACCGAGCCTTTTGGCTTGTCTTGCATGGAGGCGTTATTCCACGGCGTCCCGGTGATATTCCCGCTGATCGATGGTCAACCGGAAGTGATCCCCGACGGTAAGTGCGGCATCGGCATCGCCCCCACGCTGACTTTCGCGCAGTATCAGTCGCTGACCGGCATCGCTATCGACTTCCCGCATCAGGTGTTCAATGCCGTGACCCAACGCATGATGGATCCGCTGGTGCTATCGCCGGAGGCGTGTGCGCGCCAAATTGCCGCCGTGTTGACGCAAAAACAATACCTGACCATGAGCAACAACGCGCTGCAACACGCCCGCGATCGCTTTGATTACGCTAAATTCGTCCAGGCACTGGAGCGAGGTTTCGCATGCTTCGCCAAATAAAAACCATCAATGCCATGACGCTTGCATTCGTTTTAGCCGCCATCGCGGTTTCAACGACCCTGACGGACACCACGCTTAACCGCAACGCGTTTTATCTGTCCGCTTTCATTGCCGTCATTACCCTGCTGATACGCCGCCCGCGCAACATTCCGCGTGAAGCGGCAATGGTTGCGCTTGGCGTGTTTCTCGTCGGGCTGAGCCAACTCATCTGGCATTGGCGTTTTCCGGCCGTCAGTATGATGGAGGCCGATGAGGACTACCTCACCACATCACTGCGGCTGATCGTGGGCGCGGCTCTGATACTGGCACTGGGCACGTTGCGCGACAGCTGGGGCCGAAAAACGCTGCTTGCGGTTAAGGTGCTGATCGTCGTCGGCTTCTTTTATACCTCATACATGGGGCTGTATTACTACCTGAAAACCCCGGACGTACGTTTGCAAATCAAGACGGTTTCCACCATGACCGCCTACATTTACGTTTTGCAGTCACTGCTGACGATATATGTCATTGCATCGTTGAACCTGCGCCGCAAATCATTGGCCATCGCGGCGGTCATTCTGATCACGCTCGGGCTGATTTTACTGACGGAAACGCGCTCTTCGCTGCTGCTTTACCCAATCATTCTGTTGATGATGTTTGGCCGCAGGCACCATATTTCACTCCGCACGATGGCGATCGCCTGCGTCATTACGCTGCTCGCCGCCGCCATCACCAGCCATTTCTTCAGCAAAGCCACTGAACGGCTGGTTGGCACCGCGACCGAGCTGGGCAACTATCAAAAAGGCGACGGCAACTCGTCACTGGGTTCGCGCATCAGCATGTGGAAAGCGGGCGTCGACGCGATCCTGCACCATCCTAACGGCCAAGGCACGGCCACTCGATTGGCCTCAACGACCGATTACATCAACCGGCACGAGGGCGGTAACCCCGAAGCATTGCGCAACTTGGTGTTCCACCTGCATAACGATGTGATCGATGCGGGCTCTCTGCAAGGCCTTATCGGCCTGACGGCGGTCGTCCTGTTTTACCTGCTGACGTTTTACGCCAGCCGCCTTGGCGCCACGGCGAGACCTGTCTTGCTGCTGGTGCTGCTGCCGACGGTCGTGATTGGCATGGTGGATACCTTATTCATCGATCACCGTTATGTGACCAACTTGACGTTGCTGCTGGCCATTTACCTGTGCCTGTCGCCTTCAGCAGCCGCCAACGCAGGCCCAAACGAAAAATAATCAACGTGAAGGAGGCTCAATGGCTATTTTAGTGACTGGCGGCGCCGGGTATATCGGTTCACATACCGTGCTGGCGCTGCTGGAGCGAAATGAAGACGTCGTGGTGCTGGACAACCTCGCGAATGCCTCTGCAACTTCGCTGCAGCGCGTAGCGGAGCTCGCGGGCAAAGCGGCCATTTTCTACCCTGACGATGTTCAGGACCGAGCGGCGTTAAAGCGCATCTTCGCCGAACATGACATCTCTTCCGTCATCCATTTCGCCGGCTTGAAATCGGTCGGGGAATCCACCGCCAAACCGTTGGAGTACTATCAGAATAACCTCGGCGGCACGTTGACCTTGCTGGATGAAATGCGCCAGGCCGGCGTGCGCCAGTTTATTTTCAGCTCTTCCGCCACGGTCTACGGCACGCCGGAGCAGGTTCCTCTGCATGAAACGTCGCGCATCGGCGGCACCACCAACCCTTACGGCACGTCCAAACTGATGGTGGAGCAGATCCTGCAGGATTTCGCGAAAGCGGAACCGGATTTCGCGATCACCATCCTGCGTTACTTCAATCCCGTCGGCGCGCATCCTTCAGGCCGGATCGGCGAAGATCCCAACGGCATCCCCAACAATCTGATGCCTTATATGGCTCAGGTGGCAATCGGCAAGCTGGATGCATTGGCGGTCTTCGGCGATGACTACCCTACGCCGGACGGCACCGGCGTGCGCGACTATATTCACGTGATGGATCTGGCGGAAGGCCACCTGCAGGCGCTAGAACACATCCGCGATTCTCAGGGCGTGGCGGTTTACAACCTGGGCACCGGCGTCGGTTACTCCGTGCTGCAAATGCTGCACGCCTTTGAACGGGCCTGCGGCCGTAAAATCGCCTACCACATTGCGCCACGCCGCCCTGGCGACATTGCCGAATGCTGGTCGGACGCTTCGTTAGCCGCAGAAAAACTGGGCTGGAAGGCTCGTCGCGGATTGGAAGATATGATGCAGGACGCCTGGCGTTGGCAACAGAGTAACCCACGCGGATACGATGACTGAAAACGCCCAGAGAGCAAAGAGCGTGCATGCACGCTCTTTTTTACCCTTATGCCGCAAGCATCGCCATAACGCGCAGGTAAACATCATCGACAGCGATCGCTCGCAGAGGGGCTTCTTTGTCGGTGACGCGCGGATCGCTCAACGGCAGATAAATATTCTGATGCAGCTCGCGGTCCTGATAGGGACCGCTGCGGCGCGGATCTTCTGTCACGAACAAGCTCAGGGTCGGCACATGCAGCGAGATAGCCAGATGGAAAGGGCCGGTATCGCCCGTCACCAGCAGATCCATTGAGGCGATCACCCCCAATAACTGTGGCAACGTGGTTTTCCCCACGAAACTGACGATTTTGTCGGCCAACGCCGCATCAATATGTTTCATCAACGCCTCAGCCAAAGGCGTTTCCTGCGGCGAGCCAATCAACACGATTTCAATGCGTTCGTTCGCAGCCAATAAACGCTGTGCAAGAGCAGCGTAATATTCCGGCGGCCAACAACGTATCAGCGTCGAAGCGCCAAGCTGGAAACCCACACGCACCGTTCCTTCCTGCTTAGGCTGCACTTCGTAACGGCATGGCAACGCCATATCGACATTGTCGGTCGCACACCCTAATGCCGCCACCAGCTTCATTTTGCGCGCAATGACGTGTTCGTCGTAATCATCCAACCCATAGGTCAACCAACGGGCCATTTTACCCACCGGCTTGGCGTAATTGTCGCGCACAATATATTGGCAGCCGGCCATGGCTGCACTGGTGATGTCATAAGGCAGATGAGAATGCAATAAAATGGCCAGTTGCGGCTTATAGCGTTTCGCCTGCTTTACCAACGCCGGCATATCGCTGACTTTGTTGGTCCAGAACAACACGTCATCGTAGAAGTCGCGCTGTGTCAGCAAGTTTTGATATTTGGGGTGCGCGACCAGCGTAATGCGCGCCTGCGGATAGCGCAGGCGAATCGCGCGCAGCGCCGGCGAATTGAACATATAGTCGCCCAACGCCGTAGTGGAATAGACCAGGATGTTGTCGAACGTCATCGAGGCCAGGGCATTTTTCTTCTCCGGCGTGCTTTTTGCCTGGCGGAAAAACAGGCTGAGAAAGAAATCGCACAGCCTAATCTTAAGTTTTTTCTTTTCTCTCATCGTGTACTGACTTTGTCCAAATAATATTCCGCCAGGGTTTTTCCTATCGTTATTCCCTGCAGCCAATCAAACAGTTGTTCCAGTTCGACATAGAGTCTTTCTATGTCCTGTTCCGTTTTAAACGTCGGGCTGCCGCCAGGCATAAACTCTGAAGAATGCAGCATAAACTCAACGTAGTCGTGCCCTTGAGCCAAGGACATTTGCGCCACTTTTTTCATTTGTGCCAGATTGTCGCCGCTCGGGCGCAGCCAATGGACCGACGGCGAACGCCGTTTGCCGCGCAGCCGATCATAGCCCTGCTTGAATGTATTCATCAGCGCCGAATGCTTGTACTGAATGCTCATCGGCACTTCCAGCAGCGACGACGCGCCCGGTTTGGCGATGTTCTGCGGATCGATGAAATAGGCCTGCGACGGGAACCGGCTGTAATCGGTGCCGCCGTTGCCCTGCGGATTGCCCGGCGAAAACTGCCAGTTGACCCGCGGCGTCACCGAGCAGTCCACCTGATAGCCGTATTCCAGCAGCAGCGAGGCGTAGTATTCGTTGAATGCCCAACGGCCCGCGCGATGGCTGAGCATTTTGGTCTGGAAGGCATCTTCCAGCAGCTTGGTCATGTGATCGACCTTGGCGCGGATCTGATCGGCGGGATACTCGATAAGATAGGGTTTGTGGCGCCAGTCGTCATCGGTCAGCGGCGTCAGCGGCGGGCTGTTCCAGGCGTGCAGATGCATGCCCACCTCACCGGCGCCGCGGGCGATCACGTCGCGCGCGAACTCGACGTAAGCCGGATCCATCGCCATTTCATAGTTGGTGAGATAAACCGGTTTGAAGGCGTATTTTTCGCACAACGCCTGAAAGCGCGGCAAGAAACGCGTGTTTTCGGTCGCGATGCGATCGTGGTTTTGCCACAGATTATCGCCTTCGGTATCAATGGTGATGAGAAACGCCGGTTTAGTCATGAATATCGAGCCTGATATCAACAGAATACACTATGTTACGCAGGCCGTTTCGCCAGGGCAAACGACTTTGCAGCCTGATTTGGACAACGTTGAAGCGCATTCGTCCCCGGCACGACGATTTTTTTGCCGCCCGGCAAGAAAACCGTGCAACAGTAGCCACATGCGATCGGGTCATTTAGAATCAAACATTGGTTTCCCAGAAAGCGACTCATGATGAACGACGCGCCAGCCCTTACTTCCGCCCCATCCGTACAGCGTATCCTGATCATAAAACTACGCCATCACGGCGATATGCTGCTGGTTACACCGGTCATCAGCAGCCTGCGGCAAAACTACCCGCAGGCGCAGATCGATGTGCTGCTGTATCAGGAAACGCAGGAGATGCTGGCCAGCAATTCAGAGCTGTCGAACCTGTTCGCCATCGACCGCCAATGGAAAAAACAGGGCACTCGCGCTCATCTGAGGCACGAGCTGGCGCTGTTGCGCCGCCTGCAGGCGCAGCGCTACGATCTGGTGGTCAATCTGGCCGATCAGTGGCGCAGCGCCATCCTCACGCGCCTGACCGGCGCGCGCATCCGTTTGGGCTTCGATTTTCCCAAGCGCCGCGGCGTCCTGTGGCGCCACTGCCACACGCAGCTGGTGCCGGTAGACAATCACGCCCACCTGCATACCGTCGAACAGAATCTGTCGCTGCTGGCGCCGCTGAACCTGCCCACGCTCAATGAGCAGGTGACCATGAGTTACGATCCGCAAGATTGGCGGGCCTGTGAGCAGCGGTTGCAGCAACAGGGCGTCTCCGGCAGTTATATTGTGGTGCAGCCCACATCGCGCTGGTTCTTCAAATGCTGGAGCGA
Organism: Serratia nevei; assembly: GCF_024160145.1. GTDB lineage: Bacteria > Pseudomonadota > Gammaproteobacteria > Enterobacterales > Enterobacteriaceae > Serratia > Serratia nevei_A. Next base: position 23,346 of record NZ_JAMYWQ010000035.1, on the reverse strand, counting down.
AGAGAAAATGGCCGCCACCCTCACCGCCTTGCAGGCCGACGGCCACCAGTTGGTGATCACCTCCGGCCCCGACGCCAGAGAACAGGCCATGGTAGAACGCATTTTGGCACTTTGCCCACCGCAGGGCGTAATCTCGTTGGCCGGCCAGCTGACGCTGCGCCAACTGGCCGCCCTGATCGACCACGCCAAACTGTTTATCGGCGTGGATTCGGTGCCGATGCACATGGCCGCCGCGCTGCGAACGCCGTGCGTAGCGCTGTTCGGCCCTTCCAAGCTGACCTTCTGGCGGCCTTGGCAGGCAACCGGTGCCGTGATCTGGGCCGGTGACTTCGGCGAACTGCCCGATCCGGACGCCATCGATACCGGCACCGACGAACGGTATCTTGACCTTATTCCTACAGACGCGGTGATTGCAGCCGCGCGGAGCACGCTGGCATGAAAGCATTCCGTTTGGCGATCGTTCGCCAAAAATACCGCCCGGATGGGGGAGCCGAACGTTTCGTCTCCCGCGCTCTGGAGGCGCTGGAGCAACAGGATCTCGATCTGAACGTCATCACCCGCGAATGGCAGGGTGACGCCAATCCCAACTGGCATATCCACCTGTGCAACCCGTTAAAACTCGGCCGCATCAGCCGCGAGCGGGGCTTCGCCGTGGCGGCCAGGGCGCTGTGGCAGAAAGAGCGCTTCGATCTGGTGCAAAGCCACGAGCGCATTCCCGGCTGCGACATTTACCGCGCCGGCGACGGCGTACACCGCCGTTGGCTGCTGCAGCGCGCGCGTCTGCTGCCGGAATGGCGCCGCAAGTGGCTGTTCTCCAATCGCTATCACCGCTATGTGATGTGCGCCGAACGCGCCATGTACGCCGCGCCGGAGCTGAAAGCCGTCATCTGCAACGCCGAAATGATCAAACAGGAAATCATCGCCGACTTTGGCGTGCCCGCCGAAAAAATCACGGTGATCTATAACGCCATCGACAACCAAAAATTCCCGCCCGCCGACGAGGCGCAGCGCCGCCGTCTGCGCGAGCAGTACCCGATCCCGCAACGGGCGCACTGCCTGATCTTCGTCGGCTCCGGTTTCGAGCGCAAAGGGCTGGCCGCCGCCATCCGCGCCGTCGCGGCGACCGACAGCCACCTCCTGGTGGTCGGCAAAGACAAGGCCGAAAAACGCTATCGGGCGTTGGCCCAGTCGCTGGGCTGCGGCGATCGCATTCACTTTATGGGCGTGCAGAAGCAAACCTTGCCGTTCTATCAGGCTGCGGACGCGCTGCTGCTGCCAACGCTGTACGATCCGTTCCCCAATGTGATTCTGGAAGCGATGTCGTGCGGCCTGCCGGTGATCACCAGCACCACCTGCGGCGGCGCCGAGTTTATCACCCCGGGCCAAAACGGCTTCGTGACCGACGCGCTCGACGTACCGGCCATCACGGAGGCCATTCGGGCACTGCCGCGCCAGGCGCCGGGATCGCAGATGGGTGCAGCGGCACGCGCCACCATCTTGCCGCATGATGCCCAACGCTTATCTCAGCAATTGATCAGCCTCTATCAAAGGTTGTTGAAACCATGAAAAAACATATCCTGCTGATTATCGACGGCCTGCCGGGCGGCGGTGCGGAAAACGTGACTCTGACGCTGGCCAAGGGTTTGCAACAACGAGGCTGTGCGGTCACTTTGCTATCACTGAACTCTCGCCTCGACTATGAGATCCCGGCAGGCGTGAACTATGTCGTCGATCACGACACCAACAGAGGAGCGTTTCGCAAAACCCATGAGCTGTCGCGCCGTGCCGCCTCAATGGACCGTTTGTTGCCCGACTTATTCACCAGGTTTGGCAAACCCGCACTGGTGATTTCCCATCTGCACAAAACCGACCGTATTGTCGTTCGTTCTCGCGTGCTGAAAGATTGCAATGTCTGGTACTGCGTCCACGGCATGTTTTCCCGCACTTATCTGGGCAACAAAACGGGGTTTAGCCGCTGGTTAAAGCAAAAAAAAGTGCAGAAGGTCTATAAAAATCGCCAGGTCATCACCGTTTCCGAAGCCATCGGCACCGACCTGATCGAGCAGACCGGTATTCGCCCCAAAAAACTCGTTACCATTTACAATCCATTTAATATCAAAGAAATAGAAAACCGCGCAGCGCAGGAGAATCCCTTCGCCGGCGAAGATTACATTTTGCACGTCGGCCGTTTCCATCAGGTAAAACGCCACGATCGACTGCTGGCGGCGTTTGCCTTGGCCGATCTGCCCGCAAAGCTGCTGCTTATCGGCCAGGGAGAGGCTGCGGCCACCCATGCCATTCAAGAAAAAATCTCGGCCCTTAACCTGCAGGATAAAGTCGTGCTCGCGGGATTCCACACCAACCCGCTACCGGCGATCAAAGGCGCCAAAATGGTCACTCTCAGCTCCGACAGCGAAGGTTTGCCAACCGTGCTGATCGAAGCGTTGATTTGCCATACCCCAATCGTCAGCACCGCTTGTCCGGGTGGCGTGAAAGAAATCATGACGGGGCCATTGCTGCCTTATCTGGCGGAAATGAACGAACAGGCACTGGCGGAAAAAATGCGCCTGGCATGGCAGGCACCTCCCCAAATCACAGCGGAGATGTATAGTAAATTCGATTACGAGAAGATTCTCGATAAGTATTTATCACTGGTGGAGTAAATTCTATTTCACCCCCGCCACCAGGATGTGGCGGGAAAATAAAATCAGACGTTTTTATACTTGATAAGGTCCCAAACGTCCTTAACAGAAATATCGACACAATCACCGGATTCAGATTGCAAAATCTGGTAGTCTGGCGTCCACGGATGCCATAGTTCTTTATTTGTATCGCCAAAGAACACCACCAGCTGCTTATTCAGCGCAGCGGCAAGATGCATCTGCCCACCGTCGCTGCACAGCACCCGATCGCATAAATCGAACCCGCCTAACAGCTCACGTACCGACGCCGTCGGATAGAGCGCGACGCGTTCGTTTTGACACAGCGCCAACAGCTGTTCGGCACGCTGCTGGTCGCCGATATCATCCGGCGCCAGCGTGCCCTGCGGCGACCAGAAGATCAGCACGCCGGTGTGGGGATCGGCAACCAGACGGTTGATGATTTCGGCATAGCGTTCAACCGGCCAGCGCCTTTTCGGGCTGCGGCTGCTGATATGCACGGCGCATACCCGCTCGACCGGTGGCAGCCGTTCTTGCAGCCGCTGCGCCGCCAATTGCCGCTCTTGCGGCGTCAGGAACACGCGCACCGGCGGGATCGGAATGGATTGATCGGTAATCGCCGATAAATAGCTGTAGGTATGTTCGACCTGATGTTGACCACGGAAATCGTCCTTGCGGAACGGGTGCTGAATATCTTTCGTGCCCAGATCGGCGCCGATGATATGGGTGGCGCCGGCCATTTTCGCTAAACGCAGGCTGTATTTGCAGGGCACCGGGTTGGCAAGAATAACCGCATCGAACTTTATTCTTCGCAGCTTCAGGAAAATCATCAGACGCTCGAAATAAACGCCCAACGTCGTTTCATTCTTTGCCTTATGCTTGGCCTTTTTATAGACAAAGACTTTCTCGAGATGAGGATTGTTTTTAACAACATCCTGGCTGATTTTATTGATCAGCAGATAAACTTTTGCGTCAGGATAGGCAATTTTCACCCCTTCAATCAAGGGCGTGGTGCAAACGAGATCGCCAATGTTATCGCGGCGAATAATTAAAATATTCTTCATTTCGAGCCTGTCGGCGAAATCGCTCGCCGGTTGTCTGAAACTGACACCCCAGGTTACCAAATTAGCGCCTTTCCCTTTCAGTTATGGTACTATTCCGAATAACCCATATAAATGAAATTGATAGAATGTTGCTGCGTTTATATCAGGTACTACTCTACCTCATCCAACCCCTGATCTGGCTCCGCCTACTGCTGCGCAGCCGCAAAGCGCCTGCCTACCGTAAACGCTGGGCGGAACGCTATGGCTTCTGCGCCGGAAAAGTCGTGCCAGGCGGCATCATGCTGCATTCCGTCTCCGTCGGCGAAACGCTGGCGGCCATCCCGCTGGTGCGGGCGCTGCGCCACCGTTACCCCGCTTTGCCGATAACTGTGACCACAATGACTCCAACAGGTTCCGAACGCGTTCAGTCGGCTTTCGGCAAAGACGTGCATCATGTCTATTTGCCCTACGATCTGCCCGGCTCCATGAACCGTTTCCTCGACCAGGTGAATCCCAAGCTGGTTATCATCATGGAAACCGAGCTGTGGCCGAACCTGATCAACGCGCTGCATCAGCGGCAAACCCCCCTGGTGATCGCCAATGCGCGCCTGTCGGCCCGCTCCGCCGCCGGCTATAAGAAAATTGGCGGGTTCATGCGCGATATGCTGCGCCGCATTACGCTGATCGCCGCGCAGAACCAGGAAGACGGCGATCGGTTTATCGAGCTGGGCCTGAAACGCTCGCAGCTGGCCGTAACCGGCAGCCTGAAATTCGATATCTCCGTTACCCCGGAACTGGCCGCCCGCGCCGTTACGCTGCGCCGCCAATGGGCGCCGCGCCGCCCGGTGTGGATCGCCACCAGCACTCATGACGGTGAAGAAACCATCCTGCTGGAAGCACACCGCAAGCTGCTGGAAAAACACCCAGACCTGTTGCTGATCCTGGTGCCGCGCCACCCGGAACGCTTCCCGACAGCCAAAGAGCTGGTGCAAAAGGCCGGCTTCAGCTACACCCTGCGCAGCAGCGGCGAAATCCCGTCCGGCAGCACCCAGGTGGTGATCGGCGATACCATGGGCGAACTGATGCTGCTGTACGGCATCGCCGATCTGGCCTTTGTCGGCGGCAGCCTGGTGGAACGCGGCGGGCACAACCCGCTGGAAGCGGCCGCGCACGCCATCCCGGTGCTGATGGGCCCGCATACCTTCAACTTTAAAGACATCTGCGCCAAGCTCTCGCAGGCCGAAGGCCTGATCACCGTGACCGACGTGGATTCGCTGGTGAAGGAAGTGGAAACCCTGCTGACCGACGAAGACTACCGGCGTTACTACGGCCGCCATGCGGTGGAAGTGTTGTATCAGAATCAGGGAGCGTTGCAGCGCCTGCTGCAGCTGCTGGAACCGCACCTGCCGCCCCGGAGTCACTGAATGAGCAGCCGCAAAAGCCTGTCGGTGGTGATGATCGCCAAAAACGAAGCCGGGCTGTTGCCGGACTGCCTGCGTTCGGTCGAGTGGGCCGATGAAATCATCGTGCTGGACTCCGGCAGCGAGGACGACAGCGTCGCCGTCGCCGAAAGCCTGGGCGCCAGGGTCTTCTCGCACACCGACTGGCAAGGGTTCGGCAAACAGCGCCAGCTGGCGCAAAGCTACGCCAGCCATGACTACGTTTTGATGATCGACGCCGACGAACGCGTCACGCCCGAACTACGGCAATCCATCGAACGGGTGTTGAACGCGCCGGACGACGGCGCCGTCTACAGCTGTGCGCGGCGTAACCTGTTTCTTGGCCGCTTCATGCGCCACAGCGGCTGGTATCCCGACCGCGTCAACCGCCTGTACGCCAACCAACGCTATCGCTATAACGACGATCTGGTGCACGAATCGCTGAACATCGGCAACGCCAACGTGATCCCTCTCAGCGGCGATATGCTGCACCTGACCTGTCGCGACTTCTTCGCCTTCCAGCGCAAACAGCTGCGCTACGCCGAAGAGTGGGCCACGCAACGCCACCGGGCCGGCAAACGCTGCGGCTATCTGTCGATCCTGACCCACACGCTCGGCGCCTTCGTCAAAACCTGGCTGCTGCGCGCCGGCTTCCTGGATGGCAAACAGGGGTTGCTGTTAGCGGTGGTCAACGCGCAATATACTTTCAATAAATATGCCGCATTATGGGCATTGGGCCGCAACTACTCAGAGAAGTGAATCATGACCAGCAAAGCCATCTATCCCGGGACCTTCGATCCCATGACCAACGGCCACCTGGATTTAGTGACGCGCGCGTCACTGATGTTCGATCACGTGATTCTGGCCATCGCCGCCAGCCCGAGCAAAAAACCGCTGTTCAACCTGGATGAGCGCGTGGCGCTGGCGACGCAGGTCACCTCGCATCTGGACAATGTGCAAGTGCTGGGCTTCAGCGAGCTGATGGCGCACTTCGCCGCTCACCAGAATGCCAATATCCTGGTGCGCGGCCTGCGTGCAGTATCTGACTTTGAGTACGAATTGCAGCTGGCGAACATGAATCGCCATTTGATGCCGACGCTGGAAAGCGTATTCCTGATGCCTTCCGAGGAGTGGTCGTTTATCTCCTCCTCACTGGTGAAGGAAGTCGCCCGTCACGGCGGCGATATCGCGCCTTTCCTGCCTGATGTGGTCACCCAGGCGCTGATGGCGAAGCTCGCCGCCGAGTAATGCTCAGCGCTGGCAGCGACGGCAAAAGAAGGTGCTGCGCTGCCCGTGCTTGGCGGATTCGATCGGCGTGCCGCACGCGCGGCACGGTTCTCCCGCCCGCCCGTAAACCTGCAGCTCCTGCGCGAAATACCCCGGTTTGCCGTCCGACTGCAAAAAGTCGCGCAATGTCGTGCCGCCCTGTTCGATGGAGCGCTGCAACACCGCCTTGATGGTCTTCACCAGCAGCGCCGCTTCGGCTTTGCTCAACGATCCCGCCGGACGATCGGGCAGGATCCCGGCGCTGAACAGCGATTCGCTGGCGTAAATATTGCCGACCCCGACCACCAGTTTGTTATCCATCAGCCACGGTTTGATCAACGTGCGCTTATTGCGTGATTTTTCATACAGGTAGTCGCCGTTGAACGCTTCGCTCAGCGGTTCCGGCCCCAGGTGCGCCAACACGCTGCTGGTCGCCAGGTCTTCGCACCACAGCCAGGCGCCGAAACGGCGCGGATCGGTATAGCGCAGGATCATGCCGTTGCTGATCACCAAATCGACGTGATCGTGTTTGCCGGCTTCGTCTTCGTTTTCCTCGCGCAGCATGCGCAGGCTACCCGACATGCCCAGATGCACGATAATCCAACCGCGGTCCAGCTCGATCAGCAGGTATTTGGCCCGGCGCTGCACGCTAAGCACCGGTCGATCGCTCAGCGTCAGGATCTGCTCGGAAACCGGCCAGCGCAGGCGCGCGTTGCGCACTACCGCATACTGAATGCTGTGGCCGACAAGATAAGGCTCTATACCGCGTCTGCTCGTCTCAACTTCCGGTAATTCAGGCATCTGGCTTCCCCTTCGACGTTTTCTACCCTTATAAAACAAAAAACCCGGCCAAGGCCGGGTTTTTCATTAATCCACTAAAATTATTTAATTTTAGCTTCTTTGTATACTACGTGCTGACGGACAACTGGATCGAATTTCTTCAGTTCCAATTTTTCCGGCTTAGTACGCTTGTTCTTCGTGGTGGTATAGAAGTGACCAGTACCAGCAGAAGAAACCAGCTTGATCTTCTCGCGAACACCTTTAGCCATGATTCAGTTCCTTAATACTTCTCACCACGGGCACGCAGATCGGCCAGAACCGTCTCAATACCCTTCTTATCGATAACACGCATACCTTTAGCAGATACACGCAGAGTTACAAAGCGCTTCTCAGCCTCAACCCAAAAACGGTGTGAGTGCAGGTTAGGCAGAAAACGGCGTTTGGTCGCGTTCATTGCGTGGGAACGGTTGTTACCGCTCACCGGGCGCTTGCCAGTAACTTGGCAGACTCGGGACATGTCTATTCTCCAAAAATCAAATCAGCTCGAGCTTCGTATAGGGTATGGCTGCCTCGTCAGGCTTTTAGAGCCCATCTCAGCAAACTTCATACTGAGGAGACTCTCGTCATCAGGTAGAAACCACACATCAGGTCAGAAACCTGCTGAGATAGGCTCTTGCGCCAAACCCAAGATTCTCAAAGGTGGCGTAGTATACGCTCTGAAGCGTAAGTGCTCAAGTCCCGAACAGCTAAAGATCCCACAAGGATCGCGAAAAAATCGCTTAAAGCCATCCGCGCTCGGCAAAAGAGACGCATTCACCCCGACCGATCACCAAATGATCAAGCACTCGGATCTCCAATAACTGGCAGGCTTTCACCACCTGCTCGGTTATCAAACGGTCGGCATGACTGGGTTCAGCCTTACCCGAAGGGTGATTATGCGCGAGAATCAGCGCGGCTGCATTAGCCTTCAACGCTTCACGCACAATTTCTCTCGGGTAGACGACGACGCTGCTGATGGTACCAGCAAACATCTCCTGATGGCGAATAACCCGGTGCTGATTGTCTAAAAACAATACCAAAAAGACCTCTCGCTCGCGGTGCGCCAGCAGGCTTTGCAGATAATGCTGGGTAACGCGCGGATTGAGCATGGCGTTTTCCTGCGACAAATGGCTGGAAAAGAAGCGCAGCGCCAGCTCGGCAATCGCCTGCAGCTGCGTATAGCTGGCGTCCCCCAGGCCTTTTTGGCTGCAAAAAGCCTGATGATCGGCCGACATCAGGTGATAAAGCGAGCCGAACCGGCGCAGCAGCTGCTCCGCCAGCTGCATCACGTGCACGCCGGGCAGCCCGGTACGCAAAAAAATGGCCAACAGTTCTGCGTCGGACAGCGCCGCCGCCCCCTGCATCAACAGCTTTTCACGCGGCGCCAGCGCGCCCGGCCAGCACGCCACAATCGGGTTGCTCATCATGTTCCTCCCTGAAAGGGCTACAGCATGCCATGTGCTGCCCGGCGCGTTCGACAGGTGTTTGATAACATTGCGAAGTGTTTCGCAAAGCACAATGTAACGCCCTGCAGCCATTGCGGAATCGCTCACCTGAACGGCGGATATGCTAAAATGGCGCATCTTTCGGCTTTCAATCGGACAATGATGATGACGGGACTTTCCGGCAAACATATTGTGCTTGGCATCAGCGGCGGCATCGCCGCCTACAAATGCCCAGAGCTGGTGCGCCGCCTGCGCGACAGGGGCGCAGAAGTGCGCGTGGTGATGACCCACGCCGCCAAGGCGTTCATTACGCCACTGACGCTGCAGGCCGTTTCCGGCTACCCGGTGTCCGACGATCTGTTGGATCCCGCCGCCGAAGCCGCCATGGGCCACATAGAACTCGGCAAATGGGCAGATCTGGTGATTCTGGCGCCCGCGACCGCCGATCTGCTGGCGCGCGTCGCCGCCGGCATGGCCAACGATCTGCTGACCACCGTCTGCCTGGCAACCGATGCCCCCATCGCCGCTGCCCCCGCCATGAACCAACAGATGTATCGCGCCGCCGCCACGCAGGCCAACCTGCAAACGCTGCAGGCGCGAGGCATGCTGCTCTGGGGGCCGGACAGCGGCAGCCAGGCCTGCGGCGACGTCGGCCCGGGCCGCATGCTGGATCCGCTGGCAATCGTCGACCTGGCGAACGCGTATTTCTCCGCCCCGCAGGATCTGCAACATTTGCAGGTTATGATCACCGCCGGCCCGACGCGTGAAGCGCTGGATCCGGTACGTTTCATCAGCAATCACAGCTCCGGCAAAATGGGTTTCGCCATTGCCCGCGCCGCCGCCGCCCGCGGCGCGCAGGTAACGCTGATCGCCGGGCCGGTCAGCCTGCCGACGCCGCCATCGGTCACCCGGGTGGACGTCACCAGTGCGCTGGAGATGGAGCAGGCGGTGCAGCAGCGCGCCGCTCAGCAGCAGATTTTCATCTCCTGCGCCGCCGTGGCCGACTACCGTCCCGAGCAGATCGCCGATGAAAAAATAAAAAAACAGGGTGATGAAATCGTCCTCAAGATGGTAAAAAACCCCGACATCGTCGCCGGCGTGGCGGCGATGACCCAAAATCGACCGTTTGTCGTGGGGTTTGCCGCCGAAACCCAGAATGTGGAAGAATACGCGCGGCAAAAACTGGCGCGTAAGAAGCTGGATTTGATTTGCGCTAACGATGTATCGCTTGCAGAGCACGGGTTCAACAGCGACACCAATGCCCTGCACCTTTTTTGGCAGGATGGAGAGAAACGCCTGGCGCTGAGCGACAAGGCACTCCTTGGCCAACGTTTAATAGACGAGATAGTCAGCCGTTATGATGAAAAAAATCGACGTTAAGATCCTCGACCCGCGCATCGGTCAGGATTTCCCGCTACCGACCTACGCCACGCCGGGCTCCGCCGGCCTCGATCTGCGCGCCTGCCTGGACAGCGCGGTGGAGCTGGCGCCGGGTGAAACCACGCTGCTGCCTACCGGTCTGGCGATCCACATCGCCGACGCAGACCTGGCGGCGGTGATCCTGCCGCGCTCCGGCCTGGGCCACAAGCACGGCGTCGTGCTGGGCAACCTGGTCGGCCTGATCGACTCCGATTATCAGGGCCAGCTGATGGTATCCGTGTGGAACCGCGGCCAGAAGTCATTCACCATCGAGCCGGGTGAGCGCATCGCACAGATGGTCTTCGTGCCGGTGGTACAGGCCGAATTCAACCTGGTGGAAGAGTTCGACAGCAGCGAACGCGGCGAAGGCGGCTTCGGCCACTCGGGGCGCCACTAAGCGCCACCCAATGCACGATGGCCGGCAGGGAAACGTCGCCTGAACCTTGCCTTTCCGGGGAGAAGGATGTCTCTGCGGCAAGGTTTTACCGCGACAATTACAGCGCACACCAGGCAGCGCGGAAAATGGCCGTTAAGGCCGCTGACCCCAGCATCGTAAAAAAGCTATCACATAAGCCGCACAGAGCCTGCTCTGCAGCGGCCGGTGCGCGGGTTTCCGTCAGTTAAGTTTTAGCAAGGGTCTAATCAGACATGGCAGAAAAAGAAAAGACGAAAAGGAATCGGCGCGAGGAAATATTGCAGGCGTTAGCCCAGATGCTGGAGTCCAGCGACGGCAGCCAACGCATCACCACCGCCAAGCTCGCCGCGAACGTGGGTGTTTCTGAAGCTGCGCTGTACCGGCATTTCCCCAGCAAGACACGGATGTTCGACAGCCTGATCGAGTTTATCGAAGACAGCCTGATCACCCGCATCAACCTGATCTTGCAGGACGAGAAAGAGACGTTTAATCGTCTGCGCCTGATTTTACTGCTGATTCTGGGCTTTGCGGAACGCAACCCGGGGCTGACGCGCATCATGACCGGCCACGCGCTGATGTTTGAACAGGATCGCCTGCAGGGCCGCATCAACCAGTTGTTCGAACGCATCGAGGCGCAGCTGCGCCAGGTGTTGAAAGAGCGCAAATTGCGCGAAGGCAAAGGCTTTATCGTCGATGAAACGCTGCTGGCGAGCCAGCTGCTGGCCTTCTGCGAAGGCATGTTGTCGCGCTATGTGCGTTCGGAATTCCGCTATCGTCCAACGCAGGAATTCGACGCCCGCTGGCCGCTGTTGGCGGCCCAGCTGCAATAAAGATAACGCCGGGCATGCCCGGCGTTTTTACTTACACCCCGTACTGCTCGCGGTAAGCGCGCACAGCCGCCAGGTGGTCCGCCATTTCCGGCTTCTCTTCCAGATAGGCAATCAGGTCCTTCAGCGTCACAATCGAGATCACCTTGCAGTGATAGTCGCGCTCCACTTCCTGAATGGCGGAGATATCCGCGCGGCCGCGCTCCTGGCGATCGAGAGAGATCAGCACGCCTGCCAGCGAAGCGCCGCTGGCGCCGATGATTTCCATCGACTCGCGGATCGCAGTGCCGGCGGTAATCACATCATCCACCAGCATCACGCGGCCCTGCAGCGGGCTGCCCACCAGCGAACCGCCTTCGCCGTGGGTCTTGGCTTCCTTACGGTTAAAGCAGTAAGGCACGTCGCGCTCATGGTGTTCCGCCAGCGCCACCGCCGTGGTGGTGGCGATAGGGATGCCTTTATAGGCCGGGCCAAACAGCAGGTCGAAATCGATGCCGGAGTCCATCAGGGCTTCGGCGTAGAAGCGCCCCAACAGCGCAAGATCGCGCCCGGTATTAAACAGGCCGGCATTGAAGAAATACGGGCTGGTGCGGCCGGACTTCAGGGTGAACTCGCCGAACTTCAATACCTGCTTGTTAAGCGCGAACTCGATAAACTGGCGCTGATAGGCTTTCATTACTGCTTCTCCTCGTCTGAATCTGCTTGGGTCTTGTCATTACTGCCGCCCGATCGCCGGGCATAAAAAAGGCGACTTCTCAGTCGCCTTAAAAAATCAGTCCGCCAGCGCCGCTTTCTGCGCCTGGAAGATGGTTTCGATGCCCCCTCGGGCCAGCGCCAATAGCGCCAACAGCTCATCGTGGCTGAACGGCTCGCCTTCGGCGGTACCCTGCACTTCAATCATGCGGCCATCTTCCATCATCACTACGTTCATGTCGGTTTCCGCCGCGGAATCCTCCACATACTCCAGATCGCACAGCGCTTCGCCATTGACGATGCCGACGGAAACCGCCGCCACCATGCCCTTCATCGGGTTGGCTTTCAGCTTGCCGTTGGCCACCAGCGTGTTCAGCGCATCGGCCAGCGCCACGCAGGCGCCGGAGATGGAGGCGGTGCGGGTACCGCCATCGGCCTGCAGTACGTCGCAGTCGAGGGTGATGGTGAATTCACCGAGCTTTTTCAGATCCACCGCGGCGCGCAGCGAGCGCGCGATCAGGCGCTGGATCTCCAGCGTGCGGCCACCCTGCTTGCCTTTGGCGGCTTCACGGGCATTGCGGCTGTGGGTGGAGCGCGGCAGCATACCGTACTCGGCGGTGACCCAACCTTGCCCCTGGCCTTTCAGGAAGCGCGGAACACCCTCTTCTACCGTGGCGGTGCACAAGACTTTGGTATCGCCAAACTCAACCAGCACTGAACCTTCAGCGTGTTTGGTATAGTGACGGGTCAGTGTCAGGGGGCGAACTTGCTGTGGTGCTCTGCCTGCAGGACGCATGGGCTCTCTCCGGCTTCAAATCAACTATTGGCTGCGCATTATACGGGCTTCGTGACGTAATGCCTATCCTGCCCGCAGCCGCGACGCTATAATCGCCCCATCTTTTCCTTTTACGGGTACGCATCAATGATCCGCAGCATGACCGCCTACGCCCGGCGTGAAATCAAGGGTGAATGGGGCAGCGCAGCCTGGGAGCTGCGTTCCGTTAACCAGCGCTACTTAGAAACCTACATCCGCCTGCCGGAACAATTCCGCAGCCTGGAGCCGGTGATCCGTGAACGTATCCGTGGCCGCCTGACCCGCGGCAAAGTCGAATGCAACCTGCGTTTCGAACTGGATCCAAGCGCGCAAAGCTCGCTGATCCTGAACGAAAAGCTGGCCAAACAGCTGGTCGAAGCCGCCAACTGGGTGAAAATGCAGAGCGACGAAGGGGAAATCAACCCGATCGACGTGCTGCGCTGGCCGGGCGTGATGTCCGCGCAGGAGCAGGATCTGGACGCCATCAGCGCCGAGCTGATGCAGGCGCTGGACGGCGCGCTGGATGACTTTATCGTCGCACGCGAAAGCGAAGGCGCCGCGCTGAAAACGCTGATCGAACAGCGCCTCGACGGCGTCAGCGCTGAAGTGGTCAAAGTGCGCGCCCAGATGCCGAACATCCTGCAATGGCAGCGCGAACGCCTGGTCAGCAAGCTGGAAGAGGCACAGGTACAGCTGGAAAACACCCGCCTGGAGCAGGAGCTGGTGCTGATGGCGCAGCGCATCGACGTCGCCGAAGAGTTGGACCGTCTGGAAGCGCACGTGAAAGAGACGCACAACATCCTGAAGAAGAAAGAAGCCGTCGGCCGCCGCCTCGACTTCATGATGCAGGAGTTCAACCGCGAATCGAACACCCTGGCCTCCAAGTCGATCAATGCCGACGTCACCGCTTCCGCCATCGAGCTGAAAGTGCTGATCGAGCAGATGCGCGAGCAGATCCAGAACATCGAGTGATCACACTCCGCACGCTATCAAGCCCGCGCCAAGCGGGCTTTTTTATGGTGGCAGATCAGCGATAAGCGGCCGCCTGCTCTTCGCCGATCAGACCCATTTTTTGCAACTGCACCGCAATGCTCCAGGTTGAGCGCTCAAACTCATCGCTCAGCGCTTCCAGCGTCGCCCCTGCCGCATGGCTCTCGCGCAGCTGCCGCTTTTCCTCTTCCGGCCAAGGAAAGTAGGCATTGGCCGGCCGCCCCTTGGCCAGATTCTTCTGCCGCTTCTCCTCCGGCGTCAGCCGGGCTTTTTTCTGCAGTTCGGCTTCACCGTCGAACTCGTTGGCCAACGCCAACAAGAGACGGATAGCCTCTGGTGCACAGGCCGCCGAAGCCGGTCTCAACAGCTCGCCGGTGTCGGGATTCACGCCGTTGGCCAGCGCCCTGAGCAACGTGCCGGTATTCATCGTTCGCCTCCTTGTCCGAGAACATGCGCCGGTCGTGGCGCCTTGTTCAGGCATTTTTCTCTGCCTCCCTCGAGAAAACCACGCTTTACGCCATGAAAAAGCGCCAATTGCGAGCCAGATTCCTGGCGTTTGCACGCGAGTGACGGCGATTGCATCAGGTTGCGAGCCGGCAGGCCTCTGGGGAACCGACTCAGCGGGAAGCTTATGAAAAACTGCCGGACAGCGCGTGCGGATGACAATCGGCAAGATATCCCACACCCCATAAGTATTTTGTTCTAATTATCACGCAAGGTAATGAAAGGGGGGCGATGCTGTGGCTAAATGTGTTTTTTTTCTGCCCGTGAACCGTACGGACCGTTTATGCCACAAATTCTGCAATTTATTATGGCTCTGGTGGTGATCATCGCCCTGGCGCTGCTGGTCAGCAATAATCGCAAGAAAATCCGCCTGCGCTATATCATCCAGCTGCTGGTGATCGAGGGCGCGCTGGCCTATTTCTTCCTGCACTCCGCCAGCGGGCTCAGCGTGATCAAACACGTCGCCGGCTTCTTCGACACTCTGCTCGCTTACGCCGCCCAAGGATCGGAGTTCGTGTTCGGCGGCATGAGCAAGGATGGCCTGGCGTTCATCTTCCTCGGCGTTTTGTGCCCTATCATCTTTATTTCCGCCCTGATCGGCATTTTGCAGCATTTCCGCATCCTGCCGCTGATCATCCGCCTGGTCGGCACCCTGCTGTCCAAGGTCAACGGCATGGGCAAGCTGGAGTCGTTCAACGCCGTCAGCACGCTGGTGCTGGGGCAGTCGGAGAACTTCATCGCCTACAAGGGCATCATCGGCGATATCTCGCCGCGCCGCATGTACACCATGGCCGCGACCGCCATGTCGACGGTATCGCTCTCCATCGTCGGCGCCTACATGTCGATGATCGACGCGCAGTACGTGGTGGCGGCATTGATCCTCAACATGTTCAGCACCTTCATCATCCTGTCGATCATCAACCCGTATCAGGTCGAAGACGAGCCGGAGCTGAAGCTGAACAAACTGCATGAAGACCAGAGCTTCTTCGAAATGTTGGGTGAGTACATTCTGGCCGGCTTCAAGATTGCGATGATCATCGCGGCGATGCTGATCGGCTTTATCGCGCTGATCTCCGCCGTCAACGCGCTGTTCTCGGCGGTGCTCGGCATCAGCTTCCAGCAGATCCTCGGCTATGTGTTCTATCCGTTGGCCTGGCTGATCGGCATCCCGGCGGAAGAGGCCCTGAAAGCGGGCAGCATTATGGCGACCAAGCTGGTGGCCAACGAATTCGTAGCGATGATCGAGCTGAAGAAGATCGCGGCGGAGCTGTCGCCGCGCGGGCTGGGCATTCTGTCGGTGTTCCTGGTGTCGTTCGCCAACTTCGCCTCCATCGGCATCGTCGCCGGTGCCATCAAGGGGTTGAACGAGCAGCAAGGCAACGTGGTTTCCCGTTTTGGCCTGAAGCTGGTTTATGGCTCGACGCTGGTAAGCCTGCTGTCGGCCGCCATCGCCGGCCTGGTGCTGTAATCCCCACTCCCGGCCGCATGGCCGGGAGTTCGCTTTAAAACGCCACGCACACCGGCGCATCCACCCGCATCACCGAATCCTGCGCAAACTGCTGCTTATAGCCGCTGCGCAGCGCCTCGATATTCACCTCGCTCTCTTTGCCCGGCGCATGGATCAACAGCAGCGCCTTGCTGTTCTCGCGCGCCAGTTTGCCGTCGTGGCCCAGCCACTGCCCTTTGGCATCAAAGACCGTCAGCCCATCTTTAAAACGCGGCGTCACCTGGCTGTCGACGAAGGTTTGCCACTCGGCGGCGGTGATCGCCGGCCCCGCCGGGCGATTCAGGCCGAAGTAGAGCGTTGTCTGCATCATCGGATCGCCGGTGTGGCAAACCGGGGCGGGTGACGTTGCCTGGTGGCCTGGCGCCACACAGCCGCTCAGCAGCAGGGCGGCCACCACGGCCAGTTTCGGGGAGTTTTTCATCTGCAGTCTCGGTTTCTCGGTTGAAGGATTAGCTGCAAAAAGCATAGTCAGCGATGGAAACCAGCGCGAAATTTCTAATGCTTTCATTAACAGCCAGAGGTTAAAAAAGGCTGGTTATCGGCAATAAAAATGGAGTTTGGATTAGATAAATTAATCCGAAACGCCATCGGTAAAAAAAACTCAGTGGCGCGCGCCATCGGCGGCGATTACCCTGCCGGCCATCATTCTGACGCAAGTACGCTGTGAATCCCTTATGTTACTGAGCATCCTTTATATCATCGGCATCACCGCCGAAGCCATGACCGGCGCGCTGGCGGCCGGCCGCCGCCAAATGGACATGTTCGGCGTGATCATCATCGCTTCGGTCACGGCGATCGGCGGCGGGTCGGTGCGCGATATGCTGCTCGGGCATTTTCCATTGGGCTGGGTCAAACACCCGGAATACATCGTCATCGTCGCGATAGCGGCGATCGTCACCACCTGGGTGGCCCCCCTGATGCGCCATCTGCGCCGCCTGTTCCTGGTGCTCGACGCCGTCGGCCTGATCGTCTTCTCCATCATCGGCGCGCAGGTGGCGCTGGATATGGGGCACAGCGCGATTATCGCCGCCATCGCCGCGGTGATCACCGGCGTCTTCGGCGGGGTGCTGCGCGACATGTTCTGCAACCGTATCCCGCTGGTTTTCCAGAAAGAGATCTATGCCGGCATCGCCTTCAGCGCCGCCTGGCTGTATATCGGCCTGCAGCACCTCAGCCTGCCGCACAATCTGGTGGTGATCCTCACGCTGGTCGCCGGCCTGAGCGCGCGCCTGATCGCCCTGCGCTTCCGCCTCGGCCTGCCGGTGTTCAACTACCAGCATCCGGATCACTGATCTCGGGGCGGCAACGCGCCGCCGCCGCGGCCAAAACTGCAGAAATGTGGCCCTTTGACGCGCAAATTCGCTCATTCGCCGCTTTTTCCGCGCAAAGCGGCGGGCAAAATGCGAGCTAACGCTACACCCGGCGCGTTAGCCGTGTATACTGTGCGGAGAAAGTACACATCCGCTGTTATTGGCATATCAACCGTTATCAACGAACATCATCATGGCTCAAGGCACGCTTTATATTGTCTCTGCTCCCAGTGGCGCAGGTAAATCAAGTCTGATTCAGGCTTTGTTAAAGACGCAACCGCTGTACGACACGCAGGTTTCGGTTTCGCACACCACGCGCGACAGCCGCCCGGGTGAAAATCACGGCGAGCACTATTTCTTCGTCTCGAAAGACGAATTCCGCCGGATGATCGAGCAGGACGCATTTCTTGAGCACGCCGAAGTGTTCGGCAACTATTACGGCACCTCGCGCGCCGCCATCGAACAAGTGTTGGCGACCGGCGTAGACGTGTTTCTGGATATCGACTGGCAGGGCGCGCAGCAAATCCGCGCCAAAATGCCGCAGGCGCGCAGCATCTTCATTCTGCCGCCGTCGAAGGAAGAACTGGGCCGCCGCCTGCGCGGGCGCGGGCAGGATTCCGAAGAGGTGATCGCCAAGCGCATGGCTCAGGCCGTGGCGGAAATGACGCATTACGCGGAGTACGATTACCTGATCGTGAACGATGATTTCGATCTGGCGCTGTCCGATCTGAAGACCATCATTCGCGCCGAACGCCTGCGTTTGGGCCGCCAGTTGCTGCGGCATGACGCTTTAATCAGCAAACTATTGGCAGACTGAAGGCAGTTTCAGTATCATGCCCAGTCTTTTCGTCACCTGTGGAGTAGCACAAATATGGCACGCGTAACTGTTCAAGACGCTGTAGAGAAAATTGGTAACCGTTTTGACCTGGTGTTGGTCGCTGCTCGTCGGGCGCGTCAGATCCAGACCGGCGGCAAAGATGCACTGGTTCCGGAAGAGAACGACAAGTACACCGTTATCGCCCTGCGCGAAATCGAAGAAGGCCTGATCACCAGCCAGATCCTCGACGTGCGTGAGCGCCAGGAACAGCAAGAGCAGGAAGCCGCAGAGATTCAAGCGGTTACCGCGATTGCTGAAGGTCGTCGTTAATTAGACTGCGAGTCCGCCTTGTACCTGTTTGAAAGCCTGAATCTGCTGATTCAACGTTACCTGCCCGAGGAGCAGATTAAGCGCCTCAAACAGGCATACCTCGTCGCGCGCGACGCGCACGAGGGCCAGACACGCTCCAGCGGTGAGCCTTACATTACTCACCCGGTCGCCGTGGCCTGCATCCTGGCGGAAATGCGTCTCGATCACGAGACGCTGATGGCGGCATTGCTGCACGACGTCATCGAAGACACCCCGGCCACCTATCAAGATATGGAACAGCTGTTCGGCAAGAGCGTCGCCGAACTGGTTGAGGGCGTCTCCAAGCTCGACAAGCTGAAGTTCCAGGACAAGAAAGAAGCGCAGGCGGAAAACTTCCGCAAGATGATCATGGCGATGGTGCAGGATATCCGCGTCGTGCTGATCAAGCTGGCCGACCGTACGCACAACATGCGCACCCTCGGTTCGCTGCGCCCCGACAAACGCCGGCGCATCGCGCGTGAAACGCTGGAAATCTACAGCCCGCTCGCCCACCGTCTGGGTATTCATCACCTGAAGACCGAGCTGGAAGAGCTGGGTTTCGAGGCGCTGTACCCGAACCGTTATCGCGTGATCAAGGAAGTGGTGAAAGCCGCGCGCGGCAACCGCAAAGAGATGATTCAAAAAATCCTCTCCGAGATCGAAGGGCGGCTGACCGAAGCCGGCATCGCCTGCCGCGTCAGCGGGCGGGAAAAACACCTCTACTCCATCTACCTCAAGATGCACCTCAAAGAACAGCGTTTCCATTCCATCATGGATATCTACGCGTTCCGGGTGATCGTGAAAGAGGTCGATACCTGCTACCGCGTGCTCGGTCAGGTGCACAGCCTGTACAAACCGCGCCCGGGGCGAGTGAAAGATTACATCGCCATTCCCAAGGCCAACGGCTATCAATCGCTGCATACCTCGCTGATCGGCCCGCACGGCGTGCCGGTCGAAGTGCAGATCCGCACCGAAGACATGGATCAGATGGCTGAGATGGGGGTGGCCGCGCACTGGGCTTACAAGGAAAGAGAACAGGGCGAAACCGGCACCACGGCGCAGATCCGCGCCCAGCGCTGGATGCAAAGCCTGCTGGAGCTGCAGCAAAGCGCCGGCAGTTCGTTTGAATTTATCGAGAGCGTCAAATCCGATCTGTTCCCGGATGAGATTTACGTTTTCACCCCGGAAGGCCGCATCGTCGAGCTGCCCGCCGGCGCCACGCCGGTCGACTTCGCCTATGCGGTGCATACCGATATCGGCCATGCCTGCGTCGGCGCGCGCGTCGATCGTCAGCCATATCCGCTGTCGCAGTCGCTGACCAGCGGCCAGACCGTCGAGATCATCACCGCACCGGGCGCGCGGCCCAACGCCGCCTGGCTGAACTTCGTGGTCAGCTCGAAAGCGCGCGCCAAAATTCGCCAGATGTTGAAGAACCTCAAGCGCGACGATTCCGTCGGCCTCGGCCGCCGTCTGCTCAATCATGCGCTGGGCGGTAGCCGCAAGCTGGCCGAAATCCCGCAGGAAAACATTCAGCACGAGCTGGACCGCATGAAGCTGGCGACGCTGGACGATCTGCTGGCGGAAATCGGCCTCGGCAACGCCATGAGCGTGGTGGTGGCGAAGAACCTGCAGGGCGATCAGTCCAGCCTGGGCGCTTCCTCCGGCGTGCGTAACCTGGCCATCAAAGGCGCCGACGGGGTGTTGATCACCTTCGCCAAGTGCTGCCGTCCGATTCCGGGCGACCCGATTATCGCTCACGTCAGCCCGGGCAAAGGGCTGGTGATCCACCATGAATCCTGCCGCAATATTCGCGGCTATCAGAAAGAGCCTGAGAAGTTCATGGCGGTCGAGTGGGATAAAGAGACCGAGCAGGAGTTCATCGCCGAGATCAAGGTGGACATGTTCAACCACCAGGGCGCGCTGGCCAACCTGACGGCGGCGATCAACGCAGCCGAGTCCAATATTCAGAGCCTGAACACCGAAGAGAAAGACGGTCGGGTTTATAGCGCCTTTATCCGCTTGACCACCCGCGATCGTATCCATTTGGCAAACATTATGCGTAAAATCCGTATCATGCCGGATGTGATCAAAGTTAACCGCAACCGAAACTAGCGCTTATGAGTCCTGAACGCTATGCGCGGATTTGTGAAATGCTCGCGACCCGGCAGCCGGATTTGACGGTCTGCCTGGAGCAAGTGCACAAACCGCATAACGTCTCCGCCATTATCCGCACCGCCGACGCCGTCGGCGTGCATCAGGTCCACGCCGTGTGGCCCACCACCCGCATGCGCACCCTGGTTTCCTCCGCCGCCGGCAGCAACAGCTGGGTCAGCGTCAAAACCCATCGTTCCATCGGCGACGCGGTCGGTCACCTGAAAGCGCAGGGCATGCAAATTCTGGCCACCCATCTGTCTGCCCGCGCGGTCGATTTCCGCGAGGTGGACTACACCCGGCCCACCTGCGTGCTGCTCGGCCAGGAAAAAACCGGCATCACCGAAGAAGCGCTAGCGCTGGCCGATCGGGACATCGTCATTCCGATGATCGGCATGGTGCAATCGCTCAACGTCTCCGTGGCCTCGGCACTGATCCTGTATGAAGCACAGCGCCAGCGGCAAAACGCCGGCCTGTATCGCCGCGACAACAGCATGTTGGATGAAGAAGAGCAGCAGCGTCTGCTGTTCGAAGGCGGCTACCCGGTGCTGGCCAACGTGGCCAAGCGCAAAGGGCTGCCACGCCCGCAGATTGACGAGCAGGGCCAGGTGGTCGCCAGCGCCGAATGGTGGGCGGCCATGCAGGCGACGGTGCGCAAATGAAAGGCCGCCTGCTGGATGCTGTCCCACTCACCACGCTTTCCGGGGTTGGCGCCAGCCAGGCAGGCAAACTGGCCAAGCTTGGCCTCGAGACCATTCAGGATCTGCTGCTGCACCTGCCGCTGCGCTACGAAGACCGCACCCGCCTCTACCCGATCAACGATCTGCTGCCGGGCATCTACGCCACGGTTGAAGGGGAAGTGCTGCGCAGCGACATCAGCTTCGGCCGCCGCCGCATGCTGACCTGCCAGATCAGCGACGGTACCGGCATTCTCACCATGCGGTTCTTCAACTTCAACGCCGCGATGAAGAACAGCCTGGCCACCGGCCGCCGCGTGACCGCCTACGGCGAGATCAAACGCGGCAACCACGGCGCGGAGATCATCCATCCGGAATACCGCATTCAGGGCGAAGCCAGCGAAGTCGAGCTGCAGGCGTCGCTGACGCCGGTCTACCCCACCACCGAAGGGGTGCGGCAAGCCACGCTGCGCAAGCTGACCGATCAGGCGCTGGAGCTGCTGGATACCTGCGCCATCGCCGAACTGCTGCCGCCGGAGCTGAGCGGCGGCCTGATGAGCCTGCCGCAGGCGCTGCACACCCTGCATCGCCCGCCGCCGGACATCCAGCTGGCGGATCTGGAGCTGGGCAAACACCCGGCGCAAAAACGCCTGATCCTCGAAGAGCTGCTGGCGCATAATCTCAGCATGCTGGCGGTGCGCGCCGGTGCCCAGAGTTATCAGGCGCAGCCGCTGCTGCCGGACGATCGGCTGAAAAACCGTTTTCTCGCCCAGCTGCCGTTCTCGCCGACCGGCGCGCAAACGCGCGTGGTGGCCGACATCGAAGCCGATATGCAAAAAGACTTCCCGATGATGCGGCTGGTGCAGGGCGACGTCGGCTCCGGCAAAACGCTGGTGGCGGCGCTGGCGGCGCTGCGCGCTATCGCGCACGGCAAGCAGGTGGCGCTGATGGCGCCGACCGAGCTGCTGGCCGAGCAGCACGCCAACAATTTCCGCCAGTGGTTCGAGCCGCTGGGGCTGGAGGTCGGCTGGCTGGCCGGCAAACAGAAAGGCAAGGCGCGCATCGCGCAGCAGGAAGCCATCGCCAGCGGCCAAGTGTCGATGGTGGTCGGCACCCACGCCATCTTCCAGGAGCAGGTGCAGTTCAACGGCCTGGCGCTGGTGATCATCGATGAACAGCACCGCTTCGGGGTGCACCAGCGGCTGGCGCTGTGGGAGAAAGGCGAAGAGCAAGGCTTCCACGCCCATCAGCTGATCATGACCGCCACGCCGATCCCACGCACGCTGGCCATGACCGCCTATGCCGATCTCGATACCTCGGTGATCGACGAGCTGCCGCCGGGCCGCACGCCGGTGACCACCGTCGCCATCCCCGATACCCGCCGCGCCGACATCATTCAACGGGTGAAGAGCGCCTGTCTGGAAGAGGGGCGGCAGGCTTACTGGGTGTGTACGCTGATCGAAGAGTCCGAACTGCTGGAAGCGCAGGCGGCGGAAGCCACTTGGGAAGAATTGAAAACCGCGCTGCCGGAGCTGAAGGTGGCGCTGGTGCACGGCCGCATGAAAGCGCAGGAAAAGCAGGCGGTGATGCAGGCGTTTAAACAAGGCGAGCTGCAGCTGTTGGTCGCCACTACGGTGATCGAAGTCGGCGTCGATGTGCCGAACGCCAGCCTGATGATCATCGAAAACCCGGAGCGGCTGGGCCTGGCGCAGCTGCACCAGCTGCGCGGCCGCGTAGGGCGCGGCGCCGTGGCCTCACACTGCGTGCTGCTGTACAAAACGCCGCTGAGCAAAACTGCGCAAACGCGCCTGCAGGTGCTGCGCGACAGCAACGATGGCTTCGTCATCGCGCAGCGCGATCTGGAGATCCGCGGCCCGGGCGAGCTGCTGGGCACCCGCCAAACCGGCAGCGCCGAATTCAAGGTGGCGGACCTGCTGCGCGATCAGGCGATGATCCCCGAAGTGCAGCGCGTTGCTCGCCATCTCCATCAGCACTATCCGGAGCACGCCCAGGCGCTGATCGAACGCTGGCTGCCGGAGAAGGCACGTTATTCCAACGCATAAAAAAGGGCGCCGCAGGCTGTCTCTTCTACACAAATCCCCAGGTCAGTTGTCTGGGGATTTTTTTGAATCTTTTCACCTGTTCCCGATCTGATATGAAAATTATCGGCGGGAGATAGCTATGTTTTTATCCAATACTGCA
>NZ_JAMYWQ010000162.1 GCF_024160145.1 Serratia nevei | reverse complement strand
CATTTTGTGCCAGCAGCCGCGGTAATACGAAGGGGGCTAGCGTTGTTCGGAATTACTGGGCGTAAAGGGCGCGTAGGCGGTGTGTCAAGTCAGGCGTGAAAGCCCCGGGCTCAACCTGGGAACCGCGCTTGAGACTGGCACGCTCGAGTTCGGGAGAGGATGGTGGAATTCCCAGTGTAGAGGTGAAATTCGTAGATATTGGGAAGAACACCGATGGCGAAGGCAGCCATCTGGACCGACACTGACGCTGAGGCGCGAAAGCGTGGGGAGCAAACAGGATTAGAAACCCTGGTAGTCCACGCCGTAAACGATGAGTGCTAGACGTTGGGGCCCTTAGGGCTTCGGTGTCGCAGCTAACGCATTAAGCACTCCGCCTGGGGAGTACGGCCGCAAGGTTAAAACTCAAAGGAATTGACGGTTGTGAAGA
>NZ_JAMYWQ010000160.1 GCF_024160145.1 Serratia nevei | reverse complement strand
CGTACGGTGCCAGCAGCCGCGGTAAGACGTAGGGGGCGAGCGTTGTCCGGATTCATTGGGCGTAAAGCGCGCGTAGGCGGCTGCGCAAGTCGGTTGTGAAATTCCGGGGCTCAACCCCGGAACTGCGTCCGATACTGCGTGGCTAGAGGTAGGTAGGGGAGATCGGAATTCCTGGTGTAGCGGTGAAATGCGCAGATATCAGGAGGAACACCGGTGGCGAAGGCGGATCTCTGGGCCTTACCTGACGCTGAGGCGCGAAAGCTAGGGGAGCGAACAGGATTAGATACCCTAGTAGTCCTAGCCGTAAACGTTGGGTGCTAGGTGTGGGCGGATATCGACCCCGTCCGTGCCGAAGCTAACGCATTAAGCACCCCGCCTGGGGAGTACGGTCGCAAGATTAAAACTCAAAGGAATTGACGGGATGCGTGAA
>NZ_JAMYWQ010000034.1 GCF_024160145.1 Serratia nevei | reverse complement strand
GGGCAAACATCAACAACGAAATCCATATCGTGTTCAGACATAAAAAAATCCGGAATCAGAGGGCTGAATCCGGATTGTCTCTTACTGAGTGGATCGTTCAAGTGTTCTTAAACGATCGGCATTAGGTTAATCACCGGCCTTTTTCTTTGGCGCTGCCGCCAGTAACGGCTTGGCAAAACGCCATCATGCCGTAAAATTCCCTACCTTTGATGAATCCATCACCGTAAACCTATGGGAGACACGGATGGACAAACGCTTTATTCAGGCGCACCGCGAAGCGCGCTGGGCGCTGGGGCTGACGCTGCTCTATCTGCTGGCCTGGGGGCTGGCGGCCTACCTGCCGGACAGCGCTATCGGCGTCACCGGCCTGCCGCACTGGTTCGAAATGGCCTGCCTGCTGGTGCCGCTGCTGTTCATCGGCCTGTGCTGGCTGATGGTGCGCACGGTGTTCCGCGACATTTCGCTGGAGGATCGCGATGCAAACTGAAGTGATCCTGCCGCTGGTCGCCTACCTGCTGCTGGTATTCGGCCTGTCGGTATACGCCTATCGCCGCCGCCAGAGCGGCAATTTCCTCAGCGAATACTTCCTCGGCAACCGCTCGATGGGTGGCTTTGTGCTGGCGATGACCCTGACCGCCACCTACATCAGCGCCAGCTCGTTTATCGGCGGGCCCGGCGCCGCCTACAAATACGGCCTCGGCTGGGTGCTGCTGGCGATGATCCAGCTGCCGGCGGTGTGGCTGTCGCTCGGCGTGCTGGGCAAAAAATTCGCCATTCTGGCGCGGCGCTATAACGCCATCACCCTCAATGACATGCTGTATGGCCGCTACCAGAGCCGCCTGCTGGTGTGGCTGGCCAGCCTCAGCCTGCTGGTGGCGTTCCTCGGTGCCATGACGGTGCAGTTTATCGGCGGCGCCCGCCTGCTGGAGACCGCCGCCGGCATTCCTTACGACACCGGCCTGCTGATCTTCGGCATCAGCATCGCGCTGTACACCGCCTTCGGCGGCTTCCGCGCCAGCGTGCTGAACGACGCCATGCAGGGGCTGGTGATGCTGCTCGGCACCGTGCTGCTGCTGGTGGCGGTGATCCACGCCGCCGGCGGACTGGACAGCGCGGTGCACAAGCTGCAGCAGATCGATCCGGCGCTGGTGTCGCCGCAGGGCGGCGATCAGATCCTCAGCCTGCCGTTTATGGCGTCGTTCTGGATCCTGGTGTGCTTTGGGGTGATCGGCCTGCCGCACACCGCTGTGCGCTGTATCTCCTACAAGGACAGCAAGGCGGTGCATCGCGGCATTCTGCTCGGCACCGTGGTGGTGGCGGTGCTGATGTTCGGCATGCACCTGGCCGGCGCGCTCGGCCGCGCGGTGTTGCCGGATCTCAAGATCCCCGATCAGGTGATCCCGACGCTGATGATCACCGTGCTGCCGCCGTACGCCGCCGGGATCTTTTTGGCGGCGCCGATGGCGGCGATCATGTCGACCATCAACGCCCAACTGCTGCAATCCTCCGCCACCATCATCAAGGATCTCTACCTGGGCGTGCGGCCGCAGCAGATCCACAACGAGCGGTTGATCAAGCGCTTCTCCAGCCTGACCACGCTGGTCCTCGGCCTGTTGGTGCTGCTGGCGGCCTGGCGGCCGCCGGAGATGATCATCTGGCTCAACCTGCTGGCCTTCGGCGGGCTGGAGGCGGTGTTCCTGTGGCCGCTGGTGCTCGGCCTGTATTGGGAACGCGCCAATGCTCAGGGAGCGCTTAGCTCAATGGTGTCGGGTGCGGTATGCTATACGCTATTGGCCAGCTTCAACCTGCAGCCGGCGGGGCTGCACCCTATCGTGCCTTCGCTGTTGCTCAGCCTGTTGGCGTTTTATCTCGGTAACGTCGTCGGCGAAAAGCGCCGGGCGGCGTCATCATTACCCTCTTGAAGAGACTTGCTATGCCTTGGATCCAACTCAAACTGAACACCACCGGCAGCCAGGCGGAAGACCTGAGCGATGCGCTGGTGGAAAGCGGCGCCGTGTCGGTGACCTTCCAGGACACCCACGACAACCCGGTGTTCGAACCCTTGCCGGGTGAAACCCTGCTGTGGGGCGATACCGACGTGATCGGCCTGTACGACGCAGAAACCGATATGGCCGAGGTGGTGGCGATGCTGGAACAGCACCCGCTGCTGGGCGCCGGTTTCCGTCACAAGATAGAACAGCTGGAAGACAAGGACTGGGAGCGCGAGTGGATGGACAACTTCCACCCGATGCGCTTCGGCGAGCGCTTGTGGATCTGCCCGAGCTGGCGTGACGTGCCGGATCCCGACGCGGTCAACGTGATGCTCGATCCGGGCCTGGCGTTCGGCACCGGCACCCACCCGACCACGGCGCTGTGCCTGCAGTGGCTGGACGGACTCGATCTGGCCGGCAAAACCGTTATCGACTTCGGTTGCGGTTCCGGCATCCTGGCAATCGCCGCCCTGAAGCTGGGTGCAGCGCGCGCTATCGGCATCGACATCGATCCCCAGGCCATTCAGGCCAGCCGCGACAACGCGCAGCGTAACGGCGTTTCAGAGCGTCTGGAGCTGTATCTGCCGAAAGACCAGCCGGCAGACCTGCTGGCTGACGTAGTGGTCGCCAACATCCTCGCCGGCCCGCTGCGCGAGCTGGCGCCGCTGATCGGCTGCCTGCCGAAGGCCGGTGGTCATCTGGGGCTGTCCGGCGTGCTGGCCAGCCAGGCCAGCAGCGTTGCGCAAGCCTACGAAGAGAAGTTCACGCTCGACCCGGTCGCCGAGCGTGAAGAGTGGTGTCGCATCACCGGCCGCCGCAAGTAAGCGTCACGGCCTATTGCCCCGCTCATCCACCGGCCCTGCGCCGGTGGATTTTTTTTGCCTGGCGATCGGCCTGTGGGCGAAACAAAATTTTATGCAATTTTTCGCCGCTCAACGACGGATCGCCCTGACAATGCGCCTTCCAGACAGGCTATCTCGGCAAAAAACGCGGGCAAATGCAGATAATATCCTGCGTAAAGGCGAATATTTTGCCGCATACAAAATAAGCGCTTTTCTTCAACATGTTGTAAAATATATATAATATTTTTATGAATCGCCGCTTAGCGCATTTTTCGTGCTAATATCTGGCCAATTGGTTAAAGTTTGGCCTTTCATCTCGACGCAAAAATGCGTAATATACGCGCCCTTGCGGACACAGTATGGTCACTCTTTGTCTATGCGCATTGGACACCACCAGCTTACTAATTGCCTGATTGCGGCCCCGATGGCCGGTATTACAGATCGCCCGTTCAGAACCCTCTGTCATGCAATGGGTGCTGGGATGGCTGTATCCGAAATGCTCTCCTCCAACCCGGAGGTGTGGCGGACGGATAAGTCGCGTCTGCGTATGGTGCATAGCGATGAACCAGGGATCCGTTCCGTGCAGATTGCCGGATGCGATCCTGATGATATGGCCGCCGCCGCGCGTATCAACGTGGCCAGCGGCGCGCAGATCATCGACATCAATATGGGATGCCCTGCCAAAAAAGTGAACCGGAAGCTTGCCGGGTCCGCCTTGTTGCAGTACCCGGATCTGGTAAAACGGATCCTCCACGCGGTGGTTGACGCGGTGGATGTGCCGGTAACGCTGAAGATTCGCACCGGCTGGGCGCCGGAGCACCGTAACTGTGTAGAGATTGCCCAACTGGCCGAAGACTGTGGTATTCAGGCCCTGACAATTCACGGCCGAACCCGCGCCTGTCTGTTTAACGGCGACGCGGAATACGACAGCATTCGGGCAGTTAAGCAGAGTGTTTCCATTCCGATTATCGCGAATGGGGATATTACTGACCCGCATAAAGCCAGAGCAGTGCTCGACTACACCGGGGCCGACGCCCTGATGATAGGCCGCGCTGCTCAGGGGAGACCCTGGATCTTCCGGGAAATCCAGCATTATCTGGACACTGGGGAGCTGCTGCCGCCACTGCCGCTTGGCGAGGTGAAGCGCTTGTTGATTGGGCACATTCGGGAATTGCACGGCTTCTATGGCCAAGGCAAGGGATTCCGGATTGCTCGTAAGCACGTGTCCTGGTATCTCCAGGAACACGCTCCGAATGACCAGTTTCGGCGCACATTCAACGCCATAGAGGATGCCAGCGAACAGCTGGAGGCGTTGGAGGCATATTTCGAAAATCTTAGCGTAAAAAAAGAGCTGACAGAACTATGTTCGAACAACGCGTAAATTCTGACGTACTGACCGTTTCTACCGTTAACTCACAAGATCAGGTGACTCAAAAGCCTCTGCGTGACTCGGTTAAACAAGCACTGAAGAACTATTTTGCTCAACTGAACGGTCAAGACGTAAATGACCTGTATGAGCTGGTACTGGCTGAAGTTGAACAGCCACTGTTGGACATGGTGATGCAATACACCCGTGGCAACCAGACCCGCGCAGCCCTGATGATGGGCATCAACCGCGGCACGCTGCGTAAGAAGCTGAAAAAATACGGCATGAACTGATACTAGTCAGTTAACGTGTTGAAAAGGCGCAACCTTGCAAGAGGCGGCGCCTTTTTCTTTTGGGGCATGCTCGTTTTGCAGGCAATAAAAAAGGCCGCAGTGCGGCCCTTGGGGTAAAGCGGAGACCTTATTCGGTCACTTTATTCTTGAGGCTTTCCGCCCCTTGCTTGGTTTTGTCCCAAGCCTTCTCCGTACCCTGCTTGGTGGAGTGCCAGGCCTTTTGCGAGCCTTCACTCACTTTGCTGCCGACGCTGTCGCTCTTGCCTTCGGCGGCGTGCTTGGCTTTCAGCTTCAGCTCTTCACCCTTGTCCTGAGACTGGTGCAGCTTTTCTTTGGCGGTATCCGCCCCTTTGTGCGCTTCGGCAACGACCTCGTTGCTGGCGTGGGCGGCGGTGTCGGTCGCGGTATCCGCGGCGAACACCGGGGAAGCGAGCAGCAGTGCAGACAAGGCAATGATTGATTTGTTCATAAGTTCCTCTTTTCTCAGATACGTGCCATTCGTTATGGAATAAGATGGCATAAAACGCCCCTCAAACGATTTAAGAATAGGACTAAAAACAAAAAAATCGATATAAAATTTTATTAAAAATAGATTTCTCGTTCTTTTATACCGCTAGTGAAAATTCCTGTCAAAAAGCACGAAAACGTTAAATTTTTCCTGTCACAAAACTATAATTTGTACGAATTTTTAACAAGCACTAACAGGGATGGATTCTATGGTTGCCGCGATCATTATCGGTATTTTTATCATCAGCTTCCTCTACGCGCACTCCCGCGGCAAAGAGAAACAAAAGGTGACCCGTCAACTGTTCGATCATTCCACCTTTATGGGGCCGATCAACATGTTTATGACCGGTTTCTCCCGTTTGCCCGCCAAACAGCCCTATTTCGACGAAAAAGGCTTCCCGGAGCTGCAGACGCTGACCGACAACTGGCAGGTGATCCGCGAAGAAGCGGTACGCCTGCAGGATCACATCAAAAAGGCGCAGTCGCACAACGATGCCGGCTTCAACACCTTCTTCAAACGCGGCTGGAAACGTTTCTATCTGAAATGGTACAGCGACAGTCACCCTTCGGCACAGACGCTGTGCCCAAACACCGTTGAGCTGCTCAACCGCATTCCGTCGGTCAAGGCGGCGATGTTCGCCGAGCTGCCCCCCGGCAGCCATCTGGGTAAACACCGCGATCCTTACGCCGGTTCGGTGCGCTACCACCTGGGGCTGATGACGCCCAACGACGATCGCTGCTTTATCGAGGTGGACGGCGAGCAACACAGCTGGCGCGACGGCCAGGCGGTGATCTTCGACGAAACCTACGTGCACTGGGCGCAGAACGCCACCGACCAGACGCGCATCATTCTGTTTTGCGACGTCGAGCGGCCGATGAAATGGCGCTGGGCGCAGGCGGTCAACCACTGGGTCGGCTCTACGCTGATGTCGGCGGCCAGCTCGCCGAACGACGACCAGGACCGCACCGGCGGCATCAACCGCATCTTCAAATACGTCAATGCGGTGCGCGACGCCGGCCAGCGTCTGAAGGCGCGCAACCGCCGCGGTTACTACCTGCTGAAATGGCTGGTGATCGCTGCAATCTTCGCCGCGATTATCATTCCCAGCCTATAAAACGCGCCAATCTTCAACTTAGGGGCAACGCGAATAAGAATATTCGCATGCCCCTCTTCCGCCACACCCCATACCCTGTGCTAGCATAAGCATTCCTAGAGCCGCCTCCGCTGGCCAACAGCTATCCCTCCGAAGCCTGATAGCAGCGCAAACCGCCCTTCGAATGTAAATGTTTAGTCAATTATGGAATCCCGACTAAACCCTGGTCGTGCCCGGGTGTCTGAGTGGTCGTATCGCTATCGAGTGGAACCTTTATGCGTTACAGCTTGCTGCCCCTTTTTAACGTATAAAACGAGTTTCTATGAAATCAGCCAAAGCATTTCACCTGGCCTTGCTGCACCCGCGCTACTGGCTAACCTGGTTCGGCCTGGCCCTGCTGTTCCTGCTGGTACAGCTCCCCTACCCGCAACTCAACCGGTTGGGGGTGTGGATGGGGCGCACCTCGATGCGTTTTCTGAAACGCCGCGTCGCCATCACCCGCCGCAACCTCGAACTGTGCTTCCCCGAGATGGACGAAGCGCAGCGCGAGCGCCAAGTGGTGGGCAACTTCGAATCCCTCGGCATGGGCCTGCTGGAAACCGGCATGGCCTGGTTCTGGTCGGATAAACGCGTCAAGCGCTGGTTTAACGTCTCCGGCATCCATCACCTCAAAACGGCTCAGCGTGACGATCGCGGCGTGCTGGTGATCGGCGTGCACTTCATGTCGCTGGAGCTGGGCGGCCGGGCCATGGGCCTGTGTCAGCCGATGATGGCGATGTACCGCCCGCACAACAACAAGGCGATGGAGTGGGCACAGACCAAGGGCCGCATGCGTTCCAACAAGGCGATGATCGATCGTAAGGATCTGCGCGGCATGGTGCACGCGCTCAAGCGCGGCGAGGCGGTGTGGTTCGCGCCGGACCAGGACTACGGCCCGCGCGGCAGCGTATTCGCTCCGCTGTTCGCCGTCGATCAGGCCGCGACCACCAGCGGCACCTTTATGCTGGCCCGCATGGCCAACCCGGCGCTGGTGCCGGTGGTGCTGATCCGCCGCGAAGGCGGCCGCGGTTACGACCTGCTGATTCAGCCGGCTCTGGAAGACTACCCGCTCAGCGACGAACAGGCGGCGGCGGCCTATATGAACAAAGTGATTGAGAAAGAGATCATGCGGGCGCCAGAACAATATCTGTGGCTGCATCGCCGCTTCAAAACCCGCCCGCTCGGCGCGCCGTCGCTGTACTGAGCCTCTTTTTTTCCAGCCCGGCCAACGCCGGGCTTTTTTGTGCGCCGCCGACAAAAAGCGGCGGCTCAACGGCCCGCTTTCCTGTAATCTCCTTTTTTACCCGCACAGGAAAGGAAATGATGAAAGCCCAAGTTCGCATTGCTCTGGTCGGTGATTACAATTCGCACGCCGTGGCCCATCAGGCCATCCCCGTGGCGCTCCAGCTCACCGCCCTCCACCTCGACATCGACGTACAGCCCCAGTGGCTCCCGACCGAAACCCTGATCTCCCCCGACGTACTGCAAGATTTCGACGCCATCTGGGTGGTGCCGGGCAGCCCGTATCGTCACGACGACGGCGCCTTTATGGCGATCCGCCATGCGCGGGAAAACGACGTGCCGTTCCTAGGCTCCTGCGGCGGTTTTCAATACGCGATCGTCGAGTACGCCCGCAACGTAATGGGCTGGCACGACGCCGGTCACGCGGAAACCGACAGCGGCGGCCGGCTGGTGATCGCTCCGCTGAGCTGCTCGCTGGTGGAAAAAACCGGCGACATCGTTTTTCAGCCCGAGACCCGCGTCGCACGGGCCTACGGCAGCCTGAACACCCATGAAGGCTACCACTGCAACTTCGGCGTCAATCCGGAATTCGTCGTCGATCTGCAACGCTTCCCGCTGATCGTCAGCGGCCACGACACCGAAGGCGACGTGCGCGCCATCGAACTGCCGGGCCGACGTTTTTACGTCGCCACGCTGTTCCAGTCGGAGCGCGCCGCGCTGCGCGGCGAGCTTTCGCCGCTGGTGGTGGAACTGGTCAAAACCGCCGCCAACGGATAAAAAAAAAGCCCTCTTTCGAGGGCTTTTTCATCGGACATCCCATCGGCTTACGCCTGTCCGAGACCGCGCAACACCAGATTGAAATGCTGCCCCAGCTCGCGCCGGTGGGTCGGATGCTCCATCATCGACACATGGTCGCCGTTGACCTGGCTGACGCTGATGTCCGAAGGCGGCAGCAACATTTCCCATCCCAGCGCTGACGCGTCCTCACGACAATACCCCGTCTGCTTGATCTTCTGCCAGTACACCTGGAATTGTTCGTTCGGTGTATTGACAGAGGTCTGTTCCTGTTTCGCCTTGAACAGATGGATCTTCACAGACGCCGGCCGTACCTGCGTTGCCTCAACCAGTTTGGCGTAATGATGGCGCTGCTCCCAGAGTGCCACCTCGTCGGCCACTTCCGCGTGATGCGTCTTGATCCCGGCGCGTTGTACGGCCGCGACCGCCTCAGGCAGAGGCAGCTCAACCAGCTGCCGGCAGAGCTGAGGATGCATTGACTCCACCCAATTCAGCAGTAGCTGTGCCGGGTTCTGCATCGCTTCGATCGGTCTCAGAGTGTCTATCAGCCCCAGAAACGCGACCGATTCGCCGGCCGATTGCAACTGCTCGGCGATAGCATAAGCCAACACCCCGCCAGAAGAGTATCCCGACAGATGGTATGGCCCCTGCGGCTGCACATCCCGAATCAGCGCGACGGCGTCGGCAGCCATCTCATGCATGGTCGCCGGTTTCTCGCTCATCGCCGGCCATGGTACCGCATAGATCGGGAACGCCTCGTCGATCTCCTTCGCCAATTCAAACACGTAGGAGTGGTCGCCAAAGCCGGTCGGCACGAAGAACAACGGCAGTCGGTCGCCATAGCTGCGGGCAGGAACAGCTTTGCGCAGCGGGGTATCTCCAGAGCGGCGATCTATCCGTTCGGCCAAATCGGCCAAGACAGGATGGTTAAAGACCGCCTGCACCGGCACGTTGATACCCACCTGACGCAACTGACTGGAGAGGCGTACCGCCAGCAACGAATGGCCGCCCAACTCGAAGAAGTTGTCATAGCGTCCTACCTGCTCAACCTCAAGCAGCTCACCCCAGACCCGTGCCAGCGCCGTTTCGCTCTCGCTCTGCGGAGCCGCATATTCCCAGGCAGCGGCAACCGATCTTTCCGGTTCCGGCAAGGCCCGTCTATCCAGCTTACCGTTGGCGGTCAGCGGCATCGTATCCAGCCAGATATAGGTGGCCGGCACCATATACTCAGGCAAGCGTTCTCCCAGATAAGCCCGCAGCCGCCCCTGCAGCGCGCCGCGATCGACATCGACCGCCGGCACCGCCCAAGCGACCAGGCGTCTCTTGTCCGCTTCACCGACCACGTCCACCACCGCTTCCCTCACCCACGGGCTCGCAGCCAGCTGCACTTCTATCTCGCCCGGCTCGATGCGGAATCCACGCAGTTTGATCTGCTGATCGCAACGCCCCTGGTACTCAAGGCTACCGTCCGGCAGATAACGCGCCAGATCGCCGGTGCGGTACATGCGGCTGTCATCGGCAGGATTGAAGGGATCATGCAGGAAACGCTGTGCCGTTAATTCAGGCCGGTTCAGGTACCCCAACGCCACCCCCACACCGCCGATGTACAGCTCACCTATCGCCCCCACCGGCACCGGACGTCCACGGGCATCCAACAGATAGGCGCGGGTATTGCCGATCGGCTTGCCAATCGGCAAACGCGCGCATCCGTCCGCCCGCTCGATCCGCGCCGTGGTGGCGAAGGAGGTCGTCTCCGTCGGTCCATAGGCATGGATCAATTGTACCGGCCCCCGCTCTTGCAACAGCCGCGCATAGGCGCCCGGATCTTCTTTCTCACCGCCGCTGATCAGATATTTCAACTGTGCCAGCGCGCCGCTAATGCTATGCACATACTGATTGAACAGCGCCGTGGTCAGGAACAGCGTCGTGATACGACGGTGCTGCAACTCGGCGGCCAGTCGTTCCGCCTCCATCATCACCTCCGGTGCCACCACCACCACCGCACCGCCGTTCAGCAGAGCAGCCCAAACCTCCATCGTGCTGGCGTCAAACGCCGGGTTGGCGGCAAAGGCCACGCGATCGTCCTTGCCAAAGGCGGCATAGCGGTTGTTGCGTACCAGACGGGTGACCCCCTGGTGCGGAGTCATTACCCCCTTTGGCGTGCCGGTTGAGCCGGAGGTATACATGATGTAAGCCATCGCGCAGCTCGACAGCGACAGCGACGGATTATCCGATTCGCCTTCCCTGTCTTCGATCGACATCAGCGGAATGTCCTCATTGCCGGCGGCCTCTGCCAGCATCAGACACGCGCCGCTGTCATTGACGATCCACGTTTGACGTGTGGCCGGCAGTTGCGGATCGATCGGCACATACACCGCACCGGCTTTCAGGATTGCCAATTGAGCGCAAACCAGTTCGACGCTGCGCGCCAGCCGCACCGCCACCCGCTCGCCTGGCTGAACGCCGTGCTCAATCAGCCGGTGCGCCAGCCGGTTGGCCCGCGTATTCAGCTGCGCATAGCTGAGCTGCCGCTCATCCTGGATCAGCGCGACAGCCTGCGGTGTGCACTGCGCCTGTTGTTCGAACAGTTCATGCACGCACGCTTGCGCCGGGTAGGCTTCAGCCGTTTGGTTCCAGCGACACAGCTGCAACCTATACTCTTCATCCGGTAACACCTCCAGTTCGCCTACCGCTGTTTTTGGCGCCTGTTCCAGCGCCTGCGCCAACGAAGTCAGCGCCTGCTGCATGTAGCCGCACACCCGCTGCGCCTCGATCGGGTGTCTGACCTGCGCCGTCAGGCCCAGCGAATCGCCACCGTCCTCTACCGACAGCACGAACGGATAGTTGGTGCGTTCCTGCGTATCCAGCAGTATCACCCCTGCCGGCAAACCGCTGTCCTCGTCGCTGTTATGCCGGTAGTTAAGCAGCGCGCTGAACAGCGGCGCCCCGGCTCCCACGCCGCTGCATCGCTGCGCCAGCGCCAGCGAGGCGTGCTCGTGGGCCAGCAGCCCGCTCAGGTGCGCATGCGCCTGCTTCACCGACGCTTCAACGCTGCGCCCGTCCATATCCAGCCGCAGCGGCAGGGTGTTGATAAACAGCCCCAGCGCCTGTTCGGCGCCTTCGCCCGACTCCATCCGCCCCAGCAACACCGTGCCGAACACCACGGCCTCGCGCCCGCTGGCGCGCGCCAGCACCTGTGCCCACGCCAGGTGGCACAGGCTGGCCAGGCTGACGCCCAGCCGCCGCGCCTGCCGCCGCAGGCCGTCGTTCAACGCCGGAGACAGCGGCAACCGTTCGGTATTGGCGCGCTGACCGTCCCCGTGTACGTTACCAAGCCCGAATGGCAACACCGGCTCATCGATATCCGCCAGCATCTCGCGGAAGAAGCGCTCATGCTCCGCTTCGCTCACGCCCAGCCGCGCCTGCGCCACCGCGTTGCGGAATGGCTGCGCGCGGCCCAGCGTGTCGCCGCGCCCGGCCAGAATGGCGCTGACCTCTTGCCCCATTATCGCCAGGGTCGAGTGATCGCCGATCAGATGGTGCCACTGCTGCAGCACGTAGCAGCTGCCGTCACGCTCTTCAGCGATGACGTAATACAGCAGCGGCGCCCGGGTCAGATCCTGACGGGTCCGTCGCGGATCGAAACGCGCTTCCAACTGCCGGTCGAGCGGGCCCTCGGCCGGATCCAACGTCAGCTCGGTCACGGCCAAACGCGCCCGGCGCCAGACGACCTGTACCGGCTCTGACAAGCCCGCGCCGACAAAGGCCGTGCGCAAAATATCGTGACGATCCACCACGTGCTGCATCGCCGCCAGCCAGCCATCGAAACGCGCCCGGCTGTCGAAACGCAGCAGGGCGGACAGCAGGTAGGGATCGCCTTCTTCCGCCAACAGATGGTGGAACAGGATCCCCTCCTGTAGCGGGGACAGGACATAGATATCCTGTACGTTGTCCACGCCCCCTTCCACACCGGCGATAACCCGATCGATCTCCGCCTGAGTCAGCTCGGCCAGCGGCAGCATCTGCGGCGTGATGGCGCGGCAGTCCGACGCAATCCGATTTTCCGGCACCTGAATCCGATGCTGCGACACCAACGTTTGCGCCAGGGTCGCCAGCGTTGGCGTGGAGAACAGCGCCTGCACGCTCGCCGACAGCCCGGCCTGACGCAGCTGCGCCATCAGCTTCACCGCCAGCAGCGAATGGCCGCCCAGTTCGAAGAAGTTGTCGTGGCGCCCAACGCGCTCAACCCCCAGCAACTCCCGCCAAATCTGGGCCAGCAGCGTTTCTCGCTCGCCCTGCGGCGCTTCGTACACCGCCTTGCTCTGCGCCCCTTGCGGCTCCGGCAGCGCACGGCGATCCAGCTTGCCGTTCGGCGACAGCGGCAACGCCGCCACCACGACCCAGGCCGCCGGTACCATATAGTCCGGCAGCGCTGCGCTCAGGTGCTGCCGCAACACGCCCGCCAGCGTTTCTTCCTCTCCCTCCGCCGCCGGAACGATCCACGCCACCAGACGCTTGTCGTCCCCCACCGCGCGCGCATCCACCACCGCCTCGCGTACCGCCGGGTGCGTCGCAAGCGCCGCCTCGATTTCGCCGCACTCGATGCGGAAACCGCGGATTTTCACCTGCTGGTCGTTGCGCCCCAGGTACTCGATGTCGCCGTTTGACAGATAACGCGCCACGTCGCCGGTGCGGTACATCCGTCCGCCCGGCGCAAACGGATCGCTCAGGAAACGCTCCGCCGTCAGATCCGGCCGATTCAGATATCCGCGCGCCACCTGCACCCCGCCGATATACAGCTCGCCCACCGCCCCGAGCGGCACCGGCTGCCCATTCGCATCCAGCAGGTAGATACGCGTGTTGGCGATCGGCCGCCCGATCGGTACCGACACTCGTCCCGCCTCCCGCGAACAGTGCCAGGCGGTGACGTCCACCGCCGCCTCCGTCGGCCCATACAGATTGTGTAATTCCGCCTGCGGCAACTGACGGTAAAACTCCGATACCAGCGTCGCCGGCAGCGCTTCCCCGCTGCACATCACCCGCACCACGGAGTGACAACGCGTCGCCGCCTGCCCATCCGCCAGGAAGCTTTGCAGCATCGACGGCACAAAGTGCAGCGTGGTGACGCCGTACTGCGCAATCGCCCTACTCAGGTAGTCCGGATCCTTATGCCCTTCCGGCTTCGCCATCACCAAACGCGCACCGATCATCAGCGGCCAGAAGAACTCCCACACCGAGACGTCGAAACCGAACGGCGTTTTCTGCAACACCGTGTCCGCCGCCGTCAGATCGTAGGCCTCCTGCATCCACACCAGCCGGTTAACCACCCCGCGGTGTTCGTTCATCGCCCCCTTCGGTTTGCCGGTCGAACCCGAGGTATAAATGACATACGCCAGGTGCGACGCCTGCGCGCGCGGCGGCGGATTGTCGGTGCCGAGATCGTCCGGCAGCGCCTCGTACAACGCCAGCTGCGGCGTCGAATGTTCGCCCAACGCTGCGCGGCCGGCAGCGTCCACCAACAGCAGCACCGGATCGGCATCCTGCAGAATGTATTGCAGGCGTTCACCAGGGTAAGCCGGATCCAACGGGACATAGGCGCCGCCAGCCTTGAGAATGCCAAGTAGTGCCGTCACCATATTCAGGCTGCGTTCGGCACAAACCGCCACCCTGCTGTCCGGGCCAACGCCACGGGCGATCAAGGCATGCGCCAACCGGTTGGCGCGAATGTTCAACTCTGCGTAGCTCAGGCTCGCCCCACCGCTGACCAGCGCGGTGGCATCCGGCGTGCGATGCACCTGCTGTTCGAACAGCGCCGCCAACGTCTGATCCAACGGATAATCCCGTTCGGTACGATTCCAATCCTGTAGCAGATGCTCGCGCTCGGCTGCCGGCAACAGATCGAGGTGAGAGACCGGCCGCTGCTCATCGCGCGCCATCGCCCGCAGCGCCTGCACCAGGTAAACGCCGTAACGTTCGGCGGTGGCGCGGTCAAACAGCGCCGTGGCGAAGTTCAGCGTACCGCTGATCTGTTCACCGATATCGGCCAAATCGAGCGTCAGATCGAACTTCGCCGCGCTGTATTCCAAGCCGGCCAGCTCAACCTGCAGCCCCGGCAACGGAATATCGTGCACCGAGCCGTCCTGCCAGGCCAGCATCACCTGGAACAGTGGGGTATAGCCCAGATGGCGCGGCGGATTCACCAACTCCACCACCTGCTCGAACGGCAGATCGCGGTTCTCCTGCGCCGCCAACACCGTGTGACGGATCCGCGCGATCAGCGTCGCCAGATCCGGATCGTCGCTGAGGTCAATCCGCAGCGCCAACGTGTTGACGAAGAAGCCGATCAGCGACTCGGTCTCCAGCCGGCCGCGGTTGGCCTCCGGCGTGCCGATCACCAGCTCCTGCTGCCCGGCCATGCGCGCCAGCACCAGGCTCCAGGCCGCCAGTACCGTCATGAACAGCGTACCGCCGTGCCGGCGGCTGAACTGCCGCAGCGCCTGCGTCAGCTCGGCGTCGATGACGATCGGCACCTCTGCGCCGCTGAAGGACTGCACCGCCGGACGCGGACGATCGGTCGGCAGCGTCAACAGCGCCGGCGCCCCGCTCAGCCTTTCGCGCCAGTATTGCGCCTGCGCCGACAGCCGTTCCGGCGTCAGGTAGCGCCGTTGCCAGGCGGCATAATCCGGGTATTGCAAGGTCAGCGGCGGCAGCGGATCGGCTTCGCCACGGCGGAAGGCGCCGTACAACGTCCCCAGCTCGCGCAGCAGAATGCCGGTCGACCAACCGTCGGAGACGATGTGGTGACAGGTGAGCAGGAACAGGTGCTCGTCATCCGCCAGGCGGATCAGCGCGGCGCGCACCAGAGGCCCCTGCGTCAGATCGAAGGGTTGGGCAGCCGCTTCTCGGCACAATGCCCCGGCCTGTGCGGGATGAAGATGCAGATCGTGGAAAGCAAGCGGCAACCCGGTTGCCGGTAAAATCTGCACTTGCGGCCGATCGTCCCTGGTGACGAACCGGCTGCGCAACGCTTCATGACGGGCATAGAGCACATCCAGGCTCTGCTGCAACGCCTGGCGATCCAACCGCCCACGCAGGCGCAGCGCCAGCGGGATATGGTAGGTTTCGCTCATCCCTTCCAGCTGCGTCAGGAACCACAGGCGCTGCTGGGCGAACGACAGCGGCAATTCGCCATCACGCGCGACCGGTTGCATCGGCAAGTGCGCCTGCGTCGGCGCAGTTTCCAACGCCTGCGCCAGAACATGCAGCACCGGCCCGCTGAACAGCGCCTGCAGCGGCAGATGCCACCCGGCCTGTTGCAGCCGGTTGGCCAGGCGCACCGCCATCAGCGAATGGCCCCCCAGCTCGAAGAAGTTGTCGTGGCGACCGACCCTCGCCACATCCAGCAGGTCGCTCCAGAGGCTCGCCAGCAGGCTTTCCACCTCACCCTGCGGTGCCGCGTACGCTTCGCGGACATAGGCGTCGACCTGCGGCGCCGGCAGCGCGCGCTTGTCCAGCTTGCCGTTGCCGGTCAGCGGCAGCGCCTCCAGCCACACGTAGGCCGCCGGCACCATATAATCCGGCAGGCGGGCCTGCAGATGCTGCCGCAACCCGCTCGCCAGCGTCTCACGGTCGGCCTCCGGCGCCGGTACCACCCACGCCACCAGGCGCTTGCCGCCGTGGCCGTCATCCAGGGCGTCCACCGCCACGCTCCGCACGCGCGGATCGGCGCTCAGCTGCGCTTCCACCTCGCCGCATTCGATGCGGAAACCGCGGATTTTCACCTGCTGGTCGTTGCGCCCCAGGTACTCCAGCTCGCCGTCCGGCCGGTAGCGCGCCAGATCGCCGGTGCGGTACATCCGCGCCCCCGGCGTCCGGCTGAAGGGATCGTCCAGGAAACGTTCCGCCGTCAGGGTCGGCCGGTTCAGGTAACCCCGCGCCACCCCTTCGCCCCCCACGTACAGTTCGCCCACCGCCCCCAGCGGCACCGGCTCGCCGTCCGCCCCCAGCAGATACAGCCGCAGATCCGGGATACGGCGCCCGATCGGGCTGGCGCCGAGCGCCGCATCCTGCGCCGACAACGGCCGGTAGGTCACGTGCACCGTGGTCTCGGTGATGCCGTACATGTTGATCAACTGCGTCTGCCGGTTCTCGGGACGGCCAAACCACGGCGCGAGATCGGCAGGATTGAGCATTTCCCCGCCAAACACGATATAGCGCAGCCGCTGGCGCGCCTCGCTGCCCGCCTGCGCCTGGATAAAGGCCTTGAAGGCGCTCGGCGTCTGGTTCAGCACCGTGATGCCGTGACGGCAGACGAAATCATAGAAGTCCGGCGCCGAGCGCGCCGTCTCCTGCGGCACGATGAACAGCTGCCCGCCGTACAGCCAGGCGCCCCAGATCTCCCAGACCGAGAAGTCGAAGGCAAAGGAGTGGAACAGGCACCAGCGGTCGGCGGCGGTGAAGTCGAACCACGCCTGCGTCGCGCTGAACAGCCGCGCCACCTGGCGGTGCTCCACCATCACCCCCTTCGGTTTACCGGTCGAGCCGGAGGTGTAAATCACATACGCCAGATGGCCCGGCTGCGCGCGCGGCGCCGGGTTGTCGGCATTCAGCGCCGCCGGCAACGCTTCGTCCAGCGCCAGCAGCGGCACCGCCGGTTCGCCCAGCGCGGCGCGGCCGGCGGCGTCCGCCAGCAGCAGCACCGGCTCGGCATCCTGCAGAATGTAGTGCAGACGCTCGCCCGTGTAGGCCGGATCCAACGGCACATAAGCGCCGCCGGCCTTGAGGATACCGAGCAGCCCCGTCACCATGTTCAGGCTGCGCTCGGCGCACAGCGCCACGTGCGAGTCCGGCCCGACGCCGCGTTCAATCAGCGCATGCGCCAGCCGGTTGGCGCGCGCATTCAGCTCGGCGTAGCTCAGCGCGGCGTCGCCGCAAACCAGCGCCACCGCATCCGGCGTCCGCCGCACCTGCGCTTCAAACAGCGCCACCAGGCTGGCAGGCGGCGCCGCATCCTGCGCGGCGGCGTTCCAGCCGTTGATCAGCATCGCGTATTCGTCGTCCGGCAGGACAGACAGCTCGCGCACCGGCATCTCCGGCGTGTACTCCAGCGCCTTCACCAGCGCCATCAGCGCCTGCTGCATGTAGCCGCACACCCGCGCGGCGTCGATCGGCCCGATAACCTGCGCCGTCAGCGCCAGCGAGTCCATGCCGTCGTCCACCGACAGCACGAACGGGTAGTTGGTGCGTTCATCCGCATCGATCAGGCTAATCCCGTCCGGCAGCGCCACCCCTTCCCCGTCGTTGTGACGGTAGTTCAGCAGCGCGCTGAACAGCGGTACGCCGTTGCTCACGCCGCTGCATCGCTGCGCCAGCGCCAGCGAGGCGTGCTCGTGGGCCAGCAGCCCGCTCAGGCGCGCATGCGCCTGCAGCACCGCCGTCTCCACGCCGGCATCATCGATGTTCAGCCGCAGCGGCAGGGTGTTGATAAACAGCCCCAGCGCCCGTTCGGCGCCTTCGCCCGACTCCATCCGCCCCAGCAACACCGTGCCGAACACCACGGCTTCGCGCCCGCTGGCGCGCGCCAGCACCTGCGCCCACGCCAGGTGGCACAGGCTGGCCAGACTCACGCCCAGCCGCCGCGCCTGCCGCCGCAGTTGCAGATTGAGCGTCTGCGGCAGCGCCAGATGCGCCGTCGAGATATCACGCCCCTCGCCATGCACGTCGCTCAGGCCAAACGGCAACACCGGCTCATCAATATCCGCCAGCATCTCGCGGAAGAAGCGCTCATGCTCCGCTTCACTCACCCCCAGCCGCGCCTGCGCCACCGCGTTGCGGAACGGCGGCGCCTTGGCCAATTCATCCTGACGTCCCGCCAGGATCAGGTTGATTTCCTCCTGCATCACCGCCAGCGTCGAGTGGTCGCCGATCAGATGGTGCCACTGCTGCAGCACGCTGCAGCTGCCGTCCTCCTCCTGCGCCACCGTAAAGCTCAGCAGCGGCGCCCGGGTCAGATCCGGCCGCTGCTGCAGCGGGTCAAAACCGGCCGCCAGCTGTTCCCAGACCGGCCCCTCGGCAGGATCGATGCGCCGTTCGCACAACGCCGGTTCGGCCTTACGCCACACCACCTGGACCGGGGCAGCCACGCCCTGCGTGATGAAGGCGGTGCGCAGAATGTCATGACGGTCGATCACCTGCTGCATCGCCGCCAGCCAGCCGTCGAAACGCGCCCGGCTGTCGAAGCGCAGCACGGCGGAAAGCTGGTACGGATCGCCCCGCTCCGCCAGCAGATGGTGGAACAGGATCCCTTCCTGCAACGGCGACAACGCGTAGATATCCTGCACGTTGGCGACACCGCCCGGCACCTGCGCCACCACCGCGTCGATCTCCGGCTGGCTCAGCGTCGCCAGCGGCAGCATGTCCGGCGTGATGCGCTCGCTGTCCGCCTGAATGCCGTTGGCCGGAACCTGCACATCCTGTCGCGCGCCCAGCGCTTGCGCCAGCAACGAGAGGGTCGGCGCGGTGAACAGCGTTTGCACCCCGGCGCTCAGTCCGACGCGACGCAGCTGCGCCATCAGCTTCACCGCCAGCAGCGAATGGCCGCCCAGTTCGAAGAAGTTGTCGTGGCGCCCTACGCGCGCCACGCCCAACAGCTCGCACCAGATGCCCGCCAGCAACGTTTCGGTTTCCCCCTGCGGCTCGACGTAATCTTCACGCATGGCGGTATCCGGCACCGGCAGTGCGCGACGGTCCAGCTTGCCGTTCGGCGACAGCGGAAGAGCCTCCAGCCAGACAAAGGCAGCCGGCACCATATAGTCCGGCAGCGCTGCCGCCAGCTCACGACGCAACGTCTGCGCCAGCGTCTCGCGCTGCGCTTCCGGCTGAGGCACCACCCAGGCCACCAGGCGTTTGTCGCCTTCGGCGTCGGTGAGCGCATCCACCACCGCGTCGCGCACGGCCGCATGCATGACCAGCTGCGACTCGATTTCGCCGCATTCGATGCGGAAGCCGCGAATTTTCACCTGCAGATCGTTGCGGCCCAGGTATTCCAGACTGCCGTCCGGCATATAACGCGCCAAATCACCGGTGCGGTACATGCGCCCGCCCGGCGCGAAAGGATCGGCAAGGAAACGTTCTGCCGTCAGTTCAGGCAGGTTCAGATAACCGCGCGCCACC
Source organism: Serratia nevei (assembly GCF_024160145.1). Lineage (GTDB taxonomy): Bacteria > Pseudomonadota > Gammaproteobacteria > Enterobacterales > Enterobacteriaceae > Serratia > Serratia nevei_A. The sequence continues at coordinate 33,325 of NZ_JAMYWQ010000034.1, read as the reverse complement.
TGTGCGCCGCCGATATACAACTCACCGACGGCACCCAAAAGCACCGGCTGACCATATTCATCCAGCAAGTACGCCCGGCCGTTGGCGATCGGCCGCCCGATGGTCGGCATCGCCGTGCCGACATCCGGTTCGCCCGAGGTCGCGACCACGGTCGTCTCCGTCGGCCCATAGTTGTTCAAAATCGTCAGCCCTGGTGGCGTGTGCAGCGGCCAGCGGCGAATGCTGTCGCCGCCGATCAACAGCATCCGCAGGTCGGCGGGCATCTCGCCCGTCAGCGCAATCTCCGCCAACGGCGTCACCATAAACGCCACCTGCACATCGCTGCCGCGCCACCATTGCAACAGCGCTTCACCATTGCCCGTTGCCTCAGGCGGCGGCAACAGCAGCGTCGCCCCCTGCGTCAGCGTCGGCCAAATCTCCCAAACGCTGGCATCGAAGCCCAAACCGGCCATGCTGGAGGTACGTTCGCCGGCCTGCAGACCGGTCGCTTCGCAGTGCCACATAATCAGGTTGATCAGATGCGCCTGCTCCACCATGACCCCTTTCGGTTTACCGGTCGAGCCGGAGGTGTAAACCACATAAGCCAGATGTTCAGGCCGCGCGCGCGGCGAGAGATCGTGATCCTGCGACGGCAACGCGTCTTCCAGGGCCAGCAACGGCGCCGTTATCTCCCCCAGCGCGGTACGGCCGACGCTATCCGCCAACAGCAGCGCCGGGGCACAGTCCTGCACGATATAGTGCAGGCGTTCGGCCGGGTAAGCCGGATCCAGCGGTACATAGGCCCCGCCGGCTTTGAGGATCGCCAGCAGCGCAACGATCATTTCCGGGCTGCGCGCGGCGCAGACCGCTACGCGGCTTTCCGGCCCTACGCCATGCGCCACCAGGTGATGCGCCAGCCGGTTGGCGCGCACGTTTAATTCCGCGTAGCTCAGTTGCGTATCGCCTTGAGACAGCGCCAGCGCTGTCGGCGCACGCCGTACCTGCGCTTCAAACAGGGCCGCCACGTTTGCCACCGGCGGGAAAGCGCGCTGAGTCCGGTTGCGCAGGTTAAGCAGCAGTTCACGCTCAGCCGAACTCAGCAGACGATCGGCCCGTACCGGCGCATTCGGCGCAGCCGCTGCCTGCTGAATCAGCTGCAGAAGATGTTGCGAGGCGCGCAACATCTGCTCATCCCCCACCCTGGCGTGGTCGTACACCCACCGGAAAGCGCCGTTGCTTTCACAGATTTGCAATACCGCTCTGGCACCGGAGAGTTTCACCGCCGCACTCCCTTCCTGCGACTCGTCAAATCCTGGCTCGGTACAATGGCGCAACAGCGCCACCGTGGTTGACCAAGCCCGTGGGCGCGCATCCAACCCCAACAAGGCGGGATGGTATGCCTGCCGCGTGCGCACCTGTTCCCATTCGCGCCGCATCTGCGCCTGCGCCTCGGCGAAACCCAACGACGGATCCAGCGAAATCTGCAGCGGCAGCGTCCAAACCGGGCCTGGCGCACCGTCGGTGGCGTCTGTCGCGTTCAGCCAGCCAAGTTGGAAATCGCTTTCGCCCCCCATCAAGCCAAGATACAGTGCCAGCCCGGTCAACACCGTCGCCACATCGACCTTGCCGGCGTGCTGCCAAGCCGTAGTCCGCCATGACGGATGCACCTCGCGCTGCCAGGCTACCGGGAACACCGCAGGGGAAAACTGCGCCAGCCGCGGTTGCCAGAAGGCCGCATAACGCCCCCCTGTCATCTGCATCTCTTCCAGCTGTTTCGCCTGCGCGGATCCAATCAATAACAGCCGATCGCCTTCCCTTAGCCCATAAAGACGCGCCAGTGCACTCCCCGACGGCAGCCCGCCTTCGGCGTTAAACCACCCCCCGATTCGCACCGCCCCTTCCGCCGTGGCGATATCCCATCCCGCGTCGTCGATGTTCAGCAACGTGCCGGGCGCGGCGTCGCAGGCCTCTTGCAACATTTCCAGGCGACCGACGCCCAGCGCGCGTTCGGCCAAGAGGATTTTCAACGGGCAGTCGCTGGCTGGGTGGCCGAGTGACGTCGCGAGCCGCGCCAGTTCAGTGGCCGGACGATCCCAGCGGATAAAGCCGGCAGCCGGCGGCAAACGACGGAGATCATAGAAACTGCCGGTGACATCCGCCTCCGGCTGCGCATGAACCTGCTGCACTAATTGCGCAATGCTGTCCTCAGGCCGCGCACATACCGTCCGCAGAATAAACTGGAAACGCCGCTGCAAACTCTCAAGCTGGTTTAATGAATGGGCATGCGGCGCATCGGCAAACATGACATCCAGCTCTTGCGCCTGTTGGTCTTCATAAAAAAGAATTTGCATATCACTGACGGCAATATTGCCGCCGTAGTGCCAGCGAGTCTTGCATCCCCAAAACGGATCGCCGTGATCGAAGGAAACGATATTGATCGCGGGACCGAACCAGGACGAACTCATAGTACTGAGATCGCGGCGAATATCTTCACCGCGATATAATTGCCGACGAACGACTTTCGCTATTTCCGCCGCGATCTGCTGTGAAAAATCAGCCAGGGTACTTTCAGGGTTTATGGATAAAATCAGGGGCACCACATTCGCGGTCATGCCAAAACTATTTCGCTCTCGTGTCCCGGTAACCGGCAGGCTGAAATTCAACAAGGTCTGACCAGTAATACTGTAGAAACATAATGCGACGGCCGCAGCCAATATATGAGCACGGTGCACACCGGCCTTTTCCGCCCCCTGATCAATCACTGCGATTTCATTTATTTTTAATGTGTGACGGCTGATTTGCATGGCCGAATAAGGGACCCGTTTTTCCTGACGAGTGAGGCTGTGAGGGGCGGCAAGCGTGTAGGTTTGCCAGAATTGCTTGTCGGTGGCGAAGCGGGAAGAATCGCGGTACTGCAAGTCGTTCTCATACATCCGGGTGAAGCTGCAATTGCTGAACTCAGGGATGGTCTTTTTTTCGGCCAATGCATTATAATACAATGCGATACGACGCATGAACTCTTCCGCGCTGCGTCCATCCGCCAACATGTGATGAAAACGGCGATAGAGAATATAGTGGCCCGGCGCCAACGTCAGCACGGCAAAAGCGAACAGATCATGTTCCAGCGCAGAGATAACGCGATCGGCATCTTGCCGCATCCAGCATTGCGCCGCCTGCTCTGGCTGTGCATGGTGGCTAAAATCATGCAAGGTCAGCGGATCATGAGCACGCCCCGCGCGGTATTGATAAAGCTCACCGTCTTGTTCGATGAAGCGGGCCTGCATGGCCGGCGTTTCTTCAATGATCGCGTCGATCGCCTGGCGTAACAGGGCCACCTGCAGCGGCCCTTCTATCGTGCCATATCCCCACATATTAAACGGCAAACCATCAGACATGCTGGCGCTGAGCCACAGCTCGCGCTGAGCGGTGGTAATTTCATGCAGTTCGACCTTTTCCGCCGCAGCCTGAGCGCTTACACGGAATTCCCCACTCTTCACATCAGTTTGTTTGCTCATAATATTCTCTAGCACGTCTTCATTAAGTTAATGAAAGTGATCGTCCGGATTTAGGCAAAAACCGGTCGTCCGACAGGTAAAGTCAGAATAAAAAAGCCGTATAAAAGTTGGGTTTCCCCCCAACTAGGAAAGGATGAAATGGCTAATCCAGAGTTTCCCCCTGCGCCTCAATTTACTGAGCTGTGAAGTATAGGAGAGGATATTTTTTTGGCGAAACGTGCGAAAGAGAATAAATGACCCTTTTATTTCCCTGATATTACCCAAGCATTACCGAGGTATTCACCACACATTAAATGGAAATAATTAGAATGAAATCAATTTTATTTTTTATTATTTCATTTCGTTAATGTGCAGTGATGCTTACAATAAGAGCCCCTCCATATCAATAAGTTATATTTTATTGTTTTTAAGATAATAATTTATTATTTAATTAATTCATTGTCATTTAAAATCATCGGCGATTTTGCCCGCAGCGCATCTATCGTTTTTTGTTATAACGATGGGAAAAATTATGCTGAAAAATTTTTTCGTTTTTTCGTGTGGCAATCAACGGCATGGTTCACAACGACAGACAACGTAAAAGGGGCGGCAGAGCCCGCCCCGAGAGGTCTTACCACATCAGCCGGCCGATCAGCGGCGCGGCCACCACCGTGATAATGCCGGCCAGCATCATCACCAGGCTCGACACCACGCCCTCCTGCGGCCCCAGTTCATAAGCGCGGGCGGTGCCGGCGCCGTGCGACGAGGCGCCAAACCCGGCTCCCTTCGCCAGGCGGCTGCGCACCGCCAGCCGCAGAAACAGAATGTCGCCCACCGCCATGCCGAACACCCCGGTGATCACCACGAACAGCGCCACCAGATCCGGCTGCCCGCCCATCTGTTTGGCGGCCTCCAGCGCGAACGGCGTGGTAATCGAACGCACCGCCAGGCTGCGCTGCACCTCTTCCGGCAGCGTCAGCAGGCGCGCCAGCCACACCGAGCTGTACACCGCCACCAGCACCGCCGTCGTCACCCCGGCGGTCAGCGACAGCCAGTGGCGGCGGATGATGTGCAGATTCTCGTACACCGGCACCGCGAAGGCGATGGTCGCCGGCCCCAGCAGCCACAGCAGCCAGTGGGTTTCGCCGATATAGTCCTGATAGGAGATGTGGGTGACCACCAGCAGCAGCACCAGGATCATCGGCGTCAACACCAGCGGCATCAGCAGCAACGAGCGGCGGCGGCGATAGAGTTTCTTGTTGGCGAAGTACAGCGCCAGCGTCGCCAGAAAACAGGCCAGGCTGAGGATAAAATCATTCATGGCGCTGTTTCCGTCGCTGCAGCCAGATCTCCAGCCGATACACCCTGTCCACCACCAGCCCGGTAGCACCCAGCGTCAGCATGGTGCTGACCGCGATCACCAGAAAGATCTTCCAGCCTTCAACCATCAGCAGTTGGGCATAATTGACCACTGCCACCACCGCCGGCACGAAAAACAGCAGCATTTCCGCCAGCAGCCAGCGGGAGCCGGCCTTGACCCAGCTCAGCGGCAGAATGCGCAGCAGGATCAGCGCCAGCAGCATCAGCATGCCGACGATATTGGCAGGGAGCGGCAGGTGGAACTGTTGCACCAAACGATCGGCGATCAGGAACAGCGCCGCATACAACGCCACCTGAATCGGCACCTGCAAACGGGTCAACAGGGAAGGAGCAACGCGACGTAACGCCAGAGACATGAAAGATGACCTCAAACAATAAATTGACGGCCTACAGTATACGCAGCCGGGAAACCACGCCTGAAATGAATTAAAATTATCGGCATCATGCCGTACGGGAATAGTTTCCTACCGGTAACGTCCCCAGGAGAGCCCTAACGTGGATGTCCGCACCCTGCGCTACTTCGTTGAAGTGGTGCGCCAGCAAAGCTTCACCCGCGCGGCGGAAAAACTGTTCGTCACCCAGCCCACCATCAGCAAGATGCTGCGGCATCTGGAAGAGGAGCTGGAATGCACGCTACTGATCCGCGAAGGCCGCAAGCTGCGCCTGACCGACAGCGGCCAGGCGGTGTATCAGCGCGGCCTGACGATCCTCGACGAGTTCCGCCAGCTGGAGGCGGAGCTGGAAGACATCAGCTCGGTGAAAAAGGGCGTGCTGCGGCTGGGCATTCCACCGATGGTCGGCAGGCAGATCGCCGATCTGATCCGCCGTTTTCGCCAGACCTACCCCGGCATCGAATTGAAAATTTCCGAGCTGGGCGGGCTGTCGGTCGAACAGGCGGTGATGTCCGGCGAACTGGATCTGGCGATGACGGTGCTGCCCTTCGATTCGGAACAGCCGCTGACCTTTCTGCCGCTGCTGGGTCACCCGATGTGCGTGGTGGCGCCGCGCACGCCGCAGTGGCTCAACCGCACCCGCATCAATATCGCCGAATTGGCCGACAGCCCGATCCTGATTTATAACGAAGACTTTGCGCTGTACAAGATGCTGATGAAGGCGTTTCGCCAGGCCGGTTTCGAGCCGCAAATCGCGGTGCGCAGCGGCCAATGGGACTTTCTCGCCTCGATGGTGCAGGCCGGCGTGGGCATCGCCATGCTGCCGGAGCCGGTCTGCCGCTGGCTGGACAAGGAAAACCTGGTCTGGCTGCCGCTGGAGCCGCGCATGGAGTGGAAAATCGGGCTGATCTGGCGCCAGGGCAGCTACCTGTCGCACAGCGCGCAGGCCTGGATCGCCTGTTGCCGCGACTACTGGCCGCCGCTCAAGTAGCCAAAAAACAAGGGCCGCACCGGCGGCCCTTGAGAGTTTTACCCTTCGCGCTCGATTAACAGCGCTTCGAGCAAGTCGAGATCGTGCAGCAATTTTTGCAGCGTCTCGTTGCTGATTTTCTGCGTGGCGCGCAGGTGGTACAGCTCGCCGCGCTCAGCGCGCAGCGCCGTCAGGCGGAAACGCCGCTCGAGGTTTTCCATCGCCAGCGCATTCTCGATATCGTCTTTCGAGGCGATGCGCCGCCGCAGCATGCCCGTCACCCGCGAACTGACCTCTTTCAACACCTGCGGATCGTGGTTCTCTTCGGTATCGGCGACCAGGCGCTCTTCCATTTTATTCACGCTCTCGATCGCCACTTCCGCCGCCATGGCGATCGCCATGCGCTCCTCCTGCTTGCTGGCGCTCTTGTCGGTGACTTGCACGCCGCGCAGCAGCAGCGGCAACACCAGCACGCCGACGATCAACGACAGCAGGATCACCCCGGCGGCGATAAACACCAGCTGATAGCGCGCCGGGAAGGCGGTGCCGTCGCTCAGCAACAGCGGTATCGACAGCACACCGGCCAGGGTAATCGCCCCGCGCACCCCGGCGAACGACGCCACCCACAGCTCACGCGTGCTGTAATCGCCGAACTGCAGCGGACGTTTTTTCATAAAGCGGTTGCTGGTCTTCTTCATCACCCACAGCCAGGTGAAACGCAGCACCAGCAGCGCGGCGTAGATGGTGGCCACGTCGGCGAACAGGTACCAGGTCTGGATGGTCGGATCCAGCTCCGCCTGCAGAATAGAGGTTTCAAGAATGCCCGGCAGCTGCAGGCCCAACATGATAAACACCATGCCGTTGAACACGAACTCCAGCATCGCCCATACGCTGTTGGCGCGCAGGCGCATCGCCAGCGGCGCGTTGCGGATCACGCCGGACTGGCTGATGGTCATCCCCGCCGCCACCGCCGCCAGGATGCCGGAGACGCCGATATGTTCGGCGATCAGGTAAGAAGCGAACGGCAGCAGCAGCAGGAACACGATCTGGGTCGCCGGATCGTCGCCGCTCCAGCGGCTCATCACCCGCAGCGATTTACTGTAGGTCCAGGTGACCGCCACGCCGGCCAGCAGGCCACCGATCGCCACTTTGAGGAATTCGAGGGTCGCACCGCCCACGGTGAACACCATGGTGCCCATCGCCACCGCGATGGCGAACTTGAGCGACACCAGGCCGGATGCGTCGTTCATCAGCGCCTCGCCCTCGAGCACGCCCATGATCGGCTTGGGAATGCGCCCTTTGCCGACGATGCCGGACAGCGCCACGGCATCGGTCGGCGACAGCACCGCCGCCAGCGCAAAGGCCGCCACCAGCGGAATGCCCGGCACCATGGCGTAGATCAGATAGCCGACGCCGACCACGGTGATCAGCACCAGCACCAGCGCCAGGCCGAGAATTTCACGCCCGTGGTGCAGGAATTCGCGCGTCGGCGTTTTCCAGCCGTCGGCAAACAGCAGCGGCGGGATGAACAGCACCAGGAACAGTTCGGGATCAAAGTCGACGTGCAGCCCGAAATGCGGCCAGGCCAATAAGGCCCCGATGGCGATTTGCATCAGCGGCAGCGGCACCTGGAACGGCAACATGCGCGTCACCACCCCGGACAGGGAGACCACCAGGATCAAAATGAGGATTGTAAAAAAGATTTCCATGCTTTCCTTAGACTCTACGATTCAGACGACATCGGCTCAGGGCCTGCGTTGTCCCGATAGTAGATCACTTTTTTTACAGCCGTTAAAGCTTGTTGTGCCTTTCAAAGCGCGGTGCAGAGCAGAAGAAGACTTATCTTAAGAAGGGAAATGCCGTGGCAGATTCCCTCGCCCGCCGGGCGAGGGAAACCTGAGGGTCTTAAATCGCCCAGCCGCCGGCGTAGAACGCCACCAGCGCCACGGCGATCAGCACGGTGCCGATGTTCAGCTTGCGCCATTCGCCGGAGAAGAGGCGGCCGATGACCAGCGAGCTGAAGCCCAGCATGATGCCGGTAACGATGTTGCAGGTCAGTACGATGAACACCGCGCACAGCAGGCCGGCCATCGCGTCGACGAAGTCGTTGAAGTCCAGCTTGGTGACGTTGCTCAGCATCAGCAGGCCGACGTACATCAGCGCCGGTGCGGTGGCGTAGACCGGCACCAGATAGGCCAACGGCGACAGGAACAGGATCAGCAGGAACAGGATGCCGACCACGGTGGCGGTCAGGCCGGTCTTGCCGCCCGCGGCGGTGCCGGCGGCGGATTCAATGTAGACCGCGGCGGGCGCGGCGCCCACCAGGCCGGAGAAGATGCTGCTCAGGGAATCCGAGGTCAGCGCCTTGCCGCCGTTGATGATCTGCCCGTCTTTATCCAGCAGGTTGGCCTGCCCGGCCACCGCGCGGATGGTGCCGGTGGCGTCGAACACCGCGGTCATCACCAGCGCCAGCACGCTCGGCAACACCACCGGTTGCAGCGCGCCCATGATGTCCAGGCTGAAGATCAACGATTTACCGTCAGCGTCCGCCAGGCTCGGCATGGCGAACAGCCCCTGGTATTTCACCGCCGGGTCGAAGATCAGGCCGATGATGGAAATGGCGATGATCACCAGCAAAATGCCGCCGGGCACGCGCAGTTTTTCCAGGCCGAAGATCACCGCCAGGCCGACCAGCGTCATCACCACCGGGAAGGAGGTGAACGCGCCGAGCGCCACCGGCAGGCCATCCAGCGGGTTCTTCACCACCAGGCCGACGCCGTTGGCGGCGATCAGCAGCAGGAACAGACCGATACCGATGCCGGTGCCGTGCGCCACGCCCATCGGCAGATTGCGCAGGATCCAGGCGCGGATGCCGGTGACCGAGATAATGGTAAACAGTACGCCCATCAGGAACACCGCCCCCAGCGCCACCGGAATGCTGATGTGCTGGCCCAGCACCAGGCTGAAGGCGGTGAAGGCGGTCAACGAGATCGCACAGCCGATCGCCATCGGCAGGTTAGCCCACAACCCCATCAGCAGCGAGCCCAGCCCGGCCACCAGGCAGGTGGAGACAAACACCGCCGCCGGCGGGAAGCCCGCTTTGCCCAGCATGCTCGGCACCACGATCACCGAGTACACCATCGCCAGGAAGGTGGTCAACCCCGCCACCACCTCCTGGCGCACGCTGCTGCCGCGCGCGGAAATTTTAAAATAGCCATCAAGCCCGCCGGTTGGTTTTGCGGCGTGGTTCGCTTGAGAGTTCGACATAGGTTACTTCCCCTGTGTTTCATGAATCGGCCCGTCGCAGCAGGCCTGTAATCTCGCCCGCGCCTGATCGCCACGTAATCGTTTACGTCACGTTCCGCATCCTTGCCCTTCCGTCGCACCGCCAACGGCGATGCGTACCAAGGCAAACGTTTAACTCGCAGCGCGCGGTACGGGTGATTTATGGTGGTTTATTCAAGGCAAACGATTATCCTGCCTTCCATAGCGTCTAATCAACTAAAGATCGCGGCAATTTATGCAGAAAACGGCGGAAATGGCTGCTGCGCGAAAAGACGGGGCGATCCGATGCCCCAGGCGACACCCGCTACGGCGAGATTATTGCGCCTGCGGAACCGCCGGATCCAGGTACATCAGCTCCCAGATATGGCCGTCCAGGTCCTGAAAACCGTGGCCGTACATCACGCCGTAATCGCGCGGCGGGTGGTAGGTATTGCCGCCGCCGGCTATCGCCTTGCGCACCAGTTCATCCACCGCCGCCCGGCTGGGCTGCGACAGACACACCAGCACCTCGGTAGCCTGTTTGGCGTCGCCGATGGGGTTCGGGGTAAACATCCTGAATTTGTCGTGGGTCAGCAACATCACGTAAATGGTGTCGCTGACTACCATGCACGCGGCGGTATCGTCGGTAAATTGCGGGTTGAAAGTGAAACCCAGGTGGGTGAAAAACGCCATTGAGGCGGGCAGATCGCGTACGGGCAGGTTAACGAAGATTTGCGTAGCCATGGGCTACCTCCGATGAAGAATGACCCCATCGAGTATAGCCCACCCGGTTAACTCAGCAGGTCGTAAGGGCCGCCCTGCTCCAATGCCCGCTGGTAGGCGGGCCGGGCGTGAATGCGCTGCAGGAAACCCCGCAGTTTCGGGCAATCATCCAATGCGCCGCGCGCCGCCATCGCCTCCAGCGGGAAGCTCATCTGAATGTCCGCCGCGCTGAAATCGTTGCCGACGAACCAGCTGCCCTTGTTCAGGTGCTGCTCGAGGTACTCGCAGTGCGGCGCAATCTGCTTGTCGAGGTATTCGCGCTGCACGCCCTTGCCGATCGCGCCGGCCACCGGGCGCAGCAGCCAGGGGATCGGCGGCTGCCCGAGACGGCTGAACACCAGCTTCATCACCAGCAGCGGCATCAGCGATCCTTCGGCGTAGTGCAGCCAGTAGCGGTACTGCTGGCGCGCGTGGAAATCGGTCGGCATGAACATGCCTTGCGCGTCATAGGCTTCCTGCAAATATTCGATGATGGCGCCGGATTCCGCCAGCGTCAGGTCGCCATCGACGATCACCGGCGATTTGCCCAGCGGGTGGATCTTTTTCAGCGCCGGCGGCGCCAGCATGGTGTGCGGATCGCGTTCGTAGCGTTGTACCTGATAAGGCACCCCCAGCTCTTCCAGAAACCACAGAATGCGCTGCGACCGCGAGTGATTGAGATGATGAACAATGATCATGACGACACTCCTGTCCGTTGCCGCACCGGCCCGCCGCCCCGGTGTTGAAACACCGACGACACCAGCGCCCTGTTATCGGTAAACGCGTTTGGCCTCATTACGCTTCTCCGGTTAAAGATCGTCTGTAAAGGGTAGTGGCGATTTTTACCGCGCGCCAGCGGGTGAAAAAATAATCAGTTTATTTGAATGAGATACTCAAAACTCTCCGATTTTTTATTCCAGCCTGCCGCACTACTATTTAACACATCGAGAGACAACAGGCTCTCACCCAATCAATACGCTGAGGAATACATCATGAAAAACGTCAAAATTTTTGCTACAGCTGCGCTGCTGGCTACCGCTTCTTTCGCTACTTTCGCCGCTGACCTGCCTTCCAGCCAACCCGCTGCAGACGCCCAGAAAATCGGCGTGGTCTCCGTTAGCGGCGCCACCAACCTGAGCGCGCTGGAAAGCGAACTGGCCAGCAAAGCCGCCGCGTCGGGCGCCAGCTCATACCGCATCGTCGCCGCCGGTGGCCAGAACAAGCTGTACGGCACCGCAGAAATCTTCAACTGATCGTCGAACAGCCAACCGACGGAAGAAAGAAGCCCCGCAAGGGGCTTTTCTCGTTTTAGCGGGCAAAGCTCTTTGTGAACAGTGGCCGCCACACATTTCACCGATACTGGGGATAACGCCTTTACCCTTCCCCCTTTGGAGAAATAACATGACCACAGCACACCCTCTGCAAGGCAAAGTCGCGTTCGTTCAGGGCGGTTCACGCGGCATCGGCGCCGCCATCGTTAAACGGTTGGCGAGCGAAGGCGCTGCCGTCGCCTTTACCTACGCCGCCTCGGCCGATCGCGCCGAAGCGGTGGCGAGCGCCATCACCGCCGCCGGCGGCAAAGCCCTCGCCATCAAGGCCGACAGCGCCGATGCAGCGGCGTTGCAGCAGGCGGTCCGCCAGGCGGTTAGCCACTTCGGCAACCTGGATATTCTGGTGAACAACGCCGGGGTGTTTACGCTCGGCAGCACCGAGGAACTGGCGTTGGAAGACCTGGATCGTATGCTGGCGGTCAACGTGCGCAGCGTGTTCGTCGCCAGCCAGGAAGCGGCGCGCCACATGAACGACGGCGGCCGCATCATCCACATCGGCAGCACCAACGCCGAGCGCGTGCCGTTCGGCGGCGCGGCGGTGTACGCCATGAGCAAATCGGCGCTGGTCGGCCTGACCAAAGGCATGGCGCGCGATCTCGGCCCGCGTGGCATCACCGTCAATAACGTACAGCCCGGCCCGGTAGACACCGAGATGAACCCGGACGCCGGCGAGTTCGCCGATCAGCTTAAGCAGCTGATGGCGATCGGCCGCTACGGCAAAGATGAAGAGATCGCCGGCTTCGTCGCCTACCTCGCCGGCCCGCAGGCGGGTTATATCACCGGCGCCAGCCTGAGTATCGACGGCGGCTTCTCGGCGTAATATTTCCCTGAACGGCAAAAAGCCCCGTGAAGGGGCTTTTTTATAGAAATAACATGATTAAATGAGGACGTATTATTTGGCTTAATCATGTCAACGCCGCACTCGATACCTTTTTTGAATCGACAACTTTGAAATTCTCTTGTTATTACAGCCAATGCCATACTGCCCAGTCACCCTATGGAGAAGTTAATATGAAAGAAAGAACGCTAGGCAATGGCTTAACCGTATCGGCTATGGGTTTTGGCGCAATGGGATTGAGTGAGTTCTATGGCGATACCGATGATAATACATCGCTGGCGGTATTAAAAACGGTGATTGACACCGGTGTCAATTTTATTGACACCGCCAACTTATATGGTAGAGGACATAATGAAAGGCTATTAGGGCATTTCCTTGCCACGCTGGGCCATGCCCAACGAAACAAGATAAAAATTGCCACAAAATGCGGTATCGATCGCGCCGATGACAATGCCTATGCGCGCCGCATCAATAATCAGCCTGATTACATTCGCCGTTGCTGCCATGAGTCACTGCAGCGTTTGGGAGTCGAGCGTATCGATCTCTATTACCTGCATCGCGTCGATCCCCAGGCGGATATTGAGGAGAGCATGGGCTGTCTGTCACAGCTGGTGACAGAAGGCAAAATCGCGCAGGTGGGCTTATGTGAAGTCTCTGCTGCCACATTGGAAAAAGCGCACCGTGTTCATCCGATCAGCGCCTTGCAAACCGAATATTCACTCTGGACACGCGATATCGAAGAAAGCGTGCTGCCGGCAGCCATTCGCTTGGGCGTCGGCGTGGTGCCTTACTCTCCGTTAGGCCGGGGATTCCTGACCGGAAAATACCTCAGCAATCAGGCCTTCGCCGATAATGATTTCCGCAAAAACAATGAACGCTTCCTCCAGAGCAATATCGAACATAATGCTAAAATCCTGCAGGCTATCGCACCGCTGGCGGAAAAGCATCAATGTACTCCAGGACAAATTTCGTTAGCCTGGTTATTAGCGCAATATGAGAGAATCGTCCCCATCCCTGGTACCAAAAACAGTCATTACGCTATCGAAAATGCCCAGGCAGAAAACATCAGATTGGCTGAAGAGGATTTAACGTTGCTTAATGCATTAAAGGAAAAAATAACGATTATGGGAGAGCGCTATAGCCCTGAGGGAATGAAAGGCGTAAACGCCTGATAATATCCATATAGAGAGGGCTGAAATATCAGCCCTCTTTTATGCTCAATTTATTTTCTCATTACGCTGAGGGCAACCCCCTCGCCGCCCCCCACGCATAAAGCGGCAATGCCTTTACTCAATCCGTTACGCTTCATATGATGAATTAGCGTAACCAGAATACGACAACCGGAGGCGCCGATCGCGTGCCCCAAGGCGATCGCACCACCCTGTGGGTTCACCCGCTGCGGATCGATACCCGAAGCCGACATAACGGCCAATGCCTGCGCCGCGAACGCTTCATTAGATTCGAGCGCTTCCACCTCTTCCGCATGCCAATTCTGTTTATTCATGCACTGACGAATTGCCTCTATCGGCGCCGCCCCCATGATTTCCGGTTCAATACCGGAGTTGCTGAAATGCCCCAGCACCGCCAGAGGCTCCAGCCCCAAACTCTCCGCTTTCTCCCGGCTACAAAGCAACACCGCCGCCGCACCATCATTGAGCGATGACGCATTACCCGCCGTCACCGTCCCCGCTTTTTGAAATACCGGCTTCAGCAACGACAGCTTCTCGCAGTGCGTTTCGCGCGGCCCTTCATCCTGCTCGAAATGCGTTATCTCCCCTTTGCGGCTGACCGACTCGATCGCGACAATCTCATCGCGGAAGAGGCCATTCTGCTGCGCCGCCAGTGCGCGCTGATGCGACAGTGCGGCGTATTCGTCCTGCTGCGCCCGCGAAATGTTAAATTGCCTGGCCACGTTCTCCGCCGTCACGCCCATATGGAAATCATGGAAAGCATCCCATAAACCGTCATGCACCAACGAATCCTTCAGTTCGCCGTGCCCCAAACGCTGGCCTTTACGCGAATTGCCGATAAGGTGCGGCGCCAACGACATGTTTTCCTGCCCCCCGGCGATCACCATCTCCGCTTCTCCGCTTTGGATAGCCTGCATCGCCAGATGCACCGCCTTGAGCCCCGAGCCACAGACCTTATTGATCGTCAGCGCCTGGACCGTCACCGGTAATCCAGCCAACAGCGCCGTTTGTCGGGCAGGGTTCTGGCCGCACCCGGCGGTCAACACCTGCCCCATGATCACCTGCTCAACCTCGTGTGCCGCCACCCCGCTTTCAGCCAACAGCGCCTTCACCACGGCACACCCCAACACCGTCGCCGGTTTGTCGGACAGCGCGCCTTGAAAACTGCCCGTCGCCGTGCGCTTTGCCGCTACCACCACCACGTCTCTCATCACAATCGTCCTTATTCTTCTGGCTGCGCAGCGTGCTGAGCGACGGCGGCGCGATAAACGGTAAGCGCGTTCATGCAGGCGGGAACCCCGGCATAGATCGCCATTTGAATCACAATTTCCAGCAGTTCCCGTTGCGTCACCCCCACATTCAGCGCCGCACGCATATGGAGTTCCAGCTGGCCGGACGCATTGCCCAAGGTGATAAGCGATGCGACGGTGATCATCTCCCGGTTCTTGAGATCCAAACCTTCACGCCCAACCACCGCGCCAAACGCATAGTCGGTGATCAAACGCGGCAGGTCGTCGTCCAACTCCCGCAGACGGCAGGTCACCTTATCGGCCAAGCCCGTTTCGAGCAGCTCCATAATCGCACGCCCGTGCTGCGTTAACGCTTCCCCGCTTCTCATGACGCTTCTCCCGCCAGCGCCGCCGCCTGTTCGGCTTTAACCGGAATCATCGCAATCAGCAGCAATGAGAGCGCAATGGCGATACCCGCGATCATCAATAGCGCCGGCATGCTGTACAGCGACACCAGCCATGCCCCCGCCAACGCGCCGCAGCCGATGGCGCCATTAAAGAAGGAGACGTAAATCGCTGAAGCAGGGAACGCATTTTCACCGGCCAGACGCAGCACCCAGGTTTGGAAACCGACGAAGATGCCGGAAACGGCCAGACCCCAGACGATCACCAACGCCAGGATTTCAGCGCTCGTCAGGCTGTTGCCCATCTGACCCAGGGTCAGCAGCGTTGCGGCGATCAGCACGACAGACAACACCACCATCGGTTTCAACCATTTGTCGATAAACATACCGGTGACAAAGTTGCCCGCCAGGCCGGCGATACCGAAGACGAAAAGCATCACCGGGATCATGCTGGAAGTCACTGCCCCGACGCTGTGCAACCAGGGTTCAATAAAGGTGAATGCAGCGAAATGTGCCGTGATGGCCAGCAAGGTCGCGCCATAGATGCGCCACAGTGCGCCTGAACGCAATACGCGAGCCAATGCCTCGAAGCCCAGGGCGCTACTGGCTTTCACCTTCGGCACCACCAAAGCAATCCCCACCAATGCGATCACGCTCAGCAAAGACATCAACCAAAAAGCCGGCCGCCAGCCGACGTTCAGCCCGATATAATTCGACAGCGGCACGCCGAATACGCTGGCCGCAGAGACGCCACCGAAGACGATGGACGTGGCCAGCCCGATGAATCTTGCCGGCACCAGCGATACCGCCGTTGCACCGATCATCGCCCAGAATGCGCCGTGCGCCAAAGCGCCGATCACTCTGGCAGCCAGTAGCCAGTGGTAATGTTCAACCATGGCGCACAGACTGTTGGAAACCAAGATGATCAGCGTCAACGTCAGCAACAGCAGCTTCTTAGGCAAGTTACCCAGAAACAGTGAGGACAACAGCGCGCTGATCGCGCCAACCCACGCATAGAGCGTGACCGTCAGGCCGATCATCGACTCTGACTGATGCAGGCCTTCGGCCATCGGCGTCAACAGGCCAATCGGCGCTAATTCGGTGGTAACAATGGTGAACGTGGACAAGGCCAAGATCACCAATGCCAACCAGGTTTTAATGCTTAATGGCTGATTATCACTTGATAAATTTTTCATCATATTCTCAACTAATTAGGGGCATTTTCTGCAAGCATGTTCCAATTATTCCGGCGCGCATATTCCGCCAGGTTTGAATGCTCGCCTACGCAAACCGGATTGCCCGTTGCGGCCAGCATCGGAATATCGGACAGGTCATCGCCATAGGCGAAACTTTTGGCCAAATCGATATGATGACTTTGGCTAAATGACAATAATGCCCGCTGCTTACCCTGCCCAATGGTTTGCGGTTCGCCGATTTCCCCGGTCAACTTTCCTTTCGCATCCAACAGCAACTGGGTACAAAGAATGGCATCAGCGCCAAGCCTCTGCCCCAACGGTTTTAATAACGGCAACATGGAGCCTGAAATAAAAACGGTGAGATGGCCACTGATTTTATGTCGCTGAAAACGATCGACAGCAGAAGCGATATAAGCCTCTTTCTCATGCAGGTATGTATGGAACCAGTCCTCTGCGACCTGATAAACATCATCGATATCTGTACCGGAAAACTCTCGGTAATACATGCGATTGAGCACTTCTCGCGGCACGCCTTCTGCAACCGCCTGTTGAAAGCGTTTAATAAACGCCTCATAAGCTTTCTGAGTGCCGCGAACATTGCTCCAATAATGATAAAAATGGAACATGCTCTTCATTTTAATCAGGGTTTCATCCACATCGAAAAATGCCGCAGCAGACGTCACGCGTCCTCCTCATAAGTCTTGCGGCGGCTTTTCACCGGAAAAGCGGTATCGTTACCCAATACACCGGCATCTGCCCAACGCGATGGCGAAATTTCACTGATGACGACAGAAATCTTGTCCAACGGCGCACCACAATGTAAATGAACTGAGTGCGTAATTTCTTCGATGAGGTTTCTCACTTTATTCTCATCGTTCATTTTCCAGGTAGTAACTTGAACAACTGGCATAGAAAACCTTATTTCACAGTGGTAAATTCGCTAAAAGATAATGCAGGCAATTTCAAATGCGCATGAATATCGCCACCCAGTCCATAAAGGCCTATCGCGCCGCCAAAGCTCTGGCGACAGCTCATAAATAAAACCACGACATTAATCACCCGATTGCTATTTTCGCTCGCGGCCGGGAAAGGGTTAGGCAATTCGGCCCAAAATTCGGCGTGGCCCTGCGCATCCGTCACGAACACGTTGGGGATCCCCAATGGGCCCGGCCGGGTTGGCGCAAGCGGTGACAGGTCACGCTCTCGCAGACTCATCACGGTATAAACGCTGTTCGGCACCAGATGACGGAAGCGGAAATCGAAACGGGCTGTGCGCCGATCTTCACTGAGGCTAACGACGAGTTCGCCTTGCGCCGTCATCCAATCGGCCAAAGTAATCGCCGGCAGTCGGCGCGGGCCGTCAGCGGTTCGCATGTCGGCGATATAACCTTCATGCAACGGCACGCTTGGCCTGCGATCGTTAGCGGCCTCCGGTCGTTGTTCCGGTGCAAACGTCATCGGATAGTTATTCAGCGGTAATGGCAACGGCAACGTGTACAGGGTGATGTCCGCCAATTGCTCGGCCGTCAATGTCTGCAGTTCATCGATGACGGTATAGGGTAAAGCCTGGCCAAAGGCGGGTAACGGGCTGTTTTTATCTACGATTGCGCCCCCCCACTCAATGCCGTTTTCGCGCGGGATCTGCCCGATGACCACAAAGTTTCCCTCGGCATCCACAACCTCCGCAGGGGGATAAAGCGGCCCCTGCGTGGTCACGGCCAGAGAGTAGCGCTGGCCGTTAGTCTCAGGCATGCACGCCCCCTCGCTCGCTCGGGACGCCGAGAGCGGCGTTCTGCAAAAGGGTATGCGTCATCTCTGTCGCCAACACCGCTTCTTTTTCACCGATGACCGACGCCGGGTAAACGGTAAACGATACCGACATGCTCGCGCACAGCGTGGTGTGCTGGGTGATGCGAATATCCGCTTTGAAGCGCGCACGGCGTTCATTCACGTTCTGCTCCACCAGCTCATAGTGGACAATCGCCGGCAATGGGAACAGGAAGTTTTCAAACTTGATGTTCATATCATTGATGACATAGTAGGATTTTCCTGCACTGTCAGGCAGGTAGAATTCTTCGGTGACGGCAATAAAGGTTTGGCGACATGCCTCAACCAAAATCATCCCCTGAATATGTTGTCCCGTCTGGTGGTCGGCCATAAGTTCACAGCGTTCATCAATCAGTAAAGGCAGCGCAAAAAAATTATCCTTCACTTTCTCTGCGGCGCCGATCAGCGTGTTGTGATTTATTTTTTTATGCGAATAGGCGTTTCTTGCTGTCGCCGTCAGCTTCTCCAACTCGGTCAGATCTAATTTATTTCCATGACTTCTGTTACGATGCTGGTTTTCCAGCACTTTCCCGGCATAATCATCGCGCACGCCCTGGCCAACGATAAATTGGCTGTTAGTATCTATAATATGAGCAGGGATTTGGGTGATAAGCTCTAACTGGCTAATGGTTACAACGTCTTTACCGTTAGAGAACTCGCTAAATTTATCACCGACGACCACGATTTTCTTCGACATTGCTTGACTTTTCATTACAACCTCAAGTTATCAACAACAAGAAACTGAACGATAAATACGGGTATAAAGGCCATCGTTGCCGCCAGTAATATAGCTGTCACCGGCTTGCTGAATAATGGTCTGATAACGGGCATTGGTGAAGGCTTCTTTGTAGGCCTCTTTATTTCCATTGAAAGCCGAGATAAACATGACGCCGGGTTGGCCGCTGATCAGTGAGTGATAGGCGCCGAAGCTGGTGATTTTATCTTTATTGTCATGAACGACGTTGAAAATAGTTTCTTCACGCCAGTGACGATATTGGCTGTAATTTTCTGCCGGCACCTCCACATGACGCAGTTGAACATATTCGGTGGTTGGAATATCGTCAGCGGAATCAATGGGTGCCTCAACGAATTTAACCAACTCACGACGAACATCACCGGCCAGGACGGCAGAGAACGAATGGAATGCAGACTCCAACTCACTTTCCTGAGCAGCAATTTCCTCGACGGAGGCGAATGCGCGTAATTCGAGCAATTCGTTAATATTTTGCTCATCCGAAACAAAATATTTCCCAGCATTGCTATTCGCCAGCGATTTGAATTGTGACTTATCGGTATTGTCTTTCAGTGGGAAACGGGTAATGAGTACGTATTTTGCCGACATAAATAAACCTCTGTAGGTGTGTGTGTTGAGAGGCGTCACAATAACAAGTCCATAACATTAGAGAATTGTTAGTTTTGTAATATAACTTTTGTATCAATAATGTTATGGAAACATAACAGCCATTCAGGTAACCTGATACAAAAAATAGAATACCGCTGTACCCGACGTGTTGATTCTGGATTTTATTTGCTATCGCCCACCTTTCGCCAGCCAGCGACAGGCCGAATGACGTCGGAGCCCGTAATTGACGATTTTCAATGAAAAACTACCCACAATTAAGCAGTTGCAGTGCTTTCTCGCCGTCGCGCACGAACTGAATTTTCGCCGGGCAGCCGAAAGAATGCGGATGACGCAACCGCCGTTGACCCGGCAAATCCAGTGCCTTGAGGACGTGATTGGCTGCCCGCTGTTTACCCGCGATACCCATCAGGTACATTTAACTGAGGCGGGGATCAAACTGGAAGAACAGGCTAAGCAACTCATTAACCAGCTTTCTCATTTGATTCAACGACTCAATGTCGAGAGCGACACGGTGAAAATCGGCGTCACGCGTACGCTGGATTTCAGTCTGATTCCCACCATCAATGCCCATTTGGAAAAGCTTATCGATGCCGATGAGATCTCCGCTCACCAACTGACGTCAAAACAGTTACTGCAGATCTTGGCTCGGGGGAATCTGGATATCGCACTGGTCGGCGAGAAAGCGCCTAACGGCGAAGAAGCCTTTGAATTTCGTTGGTTGTATCGAGAACCGCTCATGTTGGCGCTGCCTTCGTCGCATCCCGCCAGTATTCAAGATACCGTATCGCTGCGCGACGTTGTCGATCTGCCGCTCTACTGGTTCTCCCGCAGCGCAAACCCGGGTTTTTATGACAAGTGCGAAAATGTCCTTCAATCACTGCCTTTTGTACTGAAGCGCAAAGCGGAACCCGACGATTCGCTGATCATGCTGGCCAGCATCGCCCGGGGAAAAGGCATGGCGCTAATGCCGCAATCGATGTGCGTCTCCACCCGGGCGGGCTTGTGCTATCGCCACCTGGATGCACAAATGAATGAAAGATTGAACATCGACGTCTATCTGGTGATGCAAAAAAACGAAAAGCGGGTCAACGTGTTGAACGCAGCCCGACAATTGTTGGCCTCATCGCCAGAGCTTTGATGCAGCAAAAACAAAAAAGCCCCTTTCGGGGCTTTTTTGTTGGCTGCAAACAGCCGGATATCAGAACGGAATATCGTCGTCGAAATCCATTGGCGGTTCGTTGCTGGTCGCCGGTGCGCTGTTCTGCGCCGGGCGAGACTGCTGCTGGCCGCCGCTGAACTGGTTGCCGCCCTGTGGCTGCTGAGGCTGGCCCCAACCGCCCTGGCCGCCGGCAGATTGACCGGCCGGTGCGCCGCCGCCCTGACGGCCGCCCAGCATCTGCATGGTGCCGCCGACGTTAACCACGATCTCGGTGGTGTAGCGATCCTGGCCGCTCTGATCCTGCCATTTACGGGTCTGCAGGGAGCCTTCGATGTAGACCTGAGAGCCTTTACGCAGGTATTCGCCCGCCACTTCGGCCAGTTTGCCGAACAGCACGACGCGGTGCCACTCGGTCTTCTCTTTCTGTTCGCCGGTCGCCTTGTCACGCCAGCTTTCGGAGGTCGCCAGGGTAATGTTGGCCACTGCGCCGCCGTTCGGCATGTAACGGACTTCTGGATCCTGACCCAGATTCCCGACCAGAATTACTTTGTTTACGCCTCTGCTGGCCATGAGCACTTCTCCCGATGATTGATTTCTACACAGTATAAACGCGTCAGTTTACCACGCTGAGTACGAAACCACACCCGTGTTGATAAGTGCGAATTGCATTCCAGAATTGTCTTTTCGATCGAC
Source organism: Serratia nevei (assembly GCF_024160145.1). Taxonomy (GTDB): domain Bacteria; phylum Pseudomonadota; class Gammaproteobacteria; order Enterobacterales; family Enterobacteriaceae; genus Serratia; species Serratia nevei_A. The sequence goes on along the minus strand of NZ_JAMYWQ010000034.1, from coordinate 11,854 downwards.
CTTGTTGCATTCGCATACTGGATATTCATTCAGGTTTTTTTGTGTCATAATTATGCGTTTCGACCAGGCTGTGCCGGTTTTTTGCGAGATCCATCACAAAATCCCCCGCAAAAATCGCGACAGGCGCGGTGTATCATCAAGACGGGAAGTGTAAATGGACAATATCGAAGTTCGTGGTGCTCGAACCCATAATCTGAAAAACATCAACCTGATCATCCCGCGTGACAAACTGATCGTCGTCACCGGCCTGTCCGGTTCCGGCAAGTCATCGCTGGCTTTCGATACGCTGTACGCCGAAGGGCAGCGCCGCTACGTCGAATCGCTCTCCGCCTATGCGCGCCAGTTCCTGTCGCTGATGGAAAAACCGGACGTCGATCATATCGAAGGCCTGTCGCCGGCGATCTCCATCGAGCAGAAATCCACCTCGCACAACCCGCGATCCACGGTCGGCACCATCACCGAGATCCACGACTACCTGCGCCTGCTGTTCGCCCGCGTCGGCGAACCGCGCTGCCCGGATCACCATGTGCCGCTGGCGGCGCAAACCGTCAGCCAGATGGTTGATAACGTGCTGAGCCAGCCGGAGGGCAAACGCCTGATGCTGCTGGCGCCGGTGGTGAAAGACCGCAAGGGCGAGCATACCAAAACGCTGGAAAACCTGGCCGCCCAGGGCTATATCCGCGCGCGCATCGACGGCGAAGTGTGCGATCTGTCCGATCCGCCGAAGCTGGAGCTGCAAAAGAAACACACCATCGAAGTGGTGGTCGACCGTTTCAAGGTGCGCGACGACATGGCGCAGCGCCTGGCCGAATCGTTCGAAACCGCGCTGGAGCTCTCCGGCGGCACCGCGGTGGTGGCGGACATGGACGACGAAAAAGCGGACGAGCTGCTGTTCTCCGCCAACTTCGCCTGCCCGATCTGCGGCTACAGCATGCGCGAGCTGGAACCGCGCCTGTTTTCCTTCAACAACCCGGCCGGCGCCTGCCCGACCTGCGACGGCCTGGGCGTGCAGCAGTTCTTCGATCCGGATCGCGTGGTGCAAAACCCCGAGCTGTCGCTGGCCGGCGGCGCAATCCGCGGCTGGGATCGCCGCAACTTCTATTACTTCCAGATGCTGCGCTCGCTGGCGGAGCACTATGAGTTCGACGTCGAGGCGCCGTTCAACACCCTGAGCGCCAACGTGCAGAAGGCGGTGCTGAGCGGTTCCGGCAAAGAGTCGATCGAATTCAAATACATCAACGATCGCGGTGACACCACCGTGCGCCGCCATCCGTTCGAAGGCGTGCTGCACAACATGGAGCGCCGCTACAAAGAGACCGAATCCAGCGCGGTGCGCGAAGAGCTGGCGAAGTTCATCAGCAACCGCCCTTGCGCCTCGTGCCACGGCACGCGCCTGCGCGAAGAAGCGCGCAACGTGTTCGTCGAAGACACCACGCTGCCGGAGATATCCGATCTGAGCATCGGCCATGCGATGACCTTCTTCCAGAACATGAAGCTCAGCGGCCAACGCGCCAAGATCGCCGAAAAAGTGCTGAAAGAGATCGGCGATCGCCTGAAATTCCTGGTGAACGTCGGCCTGAACTATCTGTCACTGTCCCGCTCGGCGGAGACGCTCTCCGGCGGCGAAGCGCAGCGTATCCGTTTGGCCAGCCAGATCGGCGCCGGCCTGGTGGGCGTGATGTACGTGCTGGATGAGCCGTCGATCGGCCTGCACCAGCGCGACAACGAGCGCCTGCTGGAAACGCTGATCCACCTGCGCAACCTCGGCAACACGGTGATCGTGGTGGAGCATGACGAAGACGCCATCCGCGCCGCCGACCACGTGATCGACATCGGCCCCGGCGCCGGCGTGCACGGCGGCCAGGTGGTGGCGGAAGGCACCGTCGACGACATCATGGCACAGCCGGACTCGCTGACCGGCCAGTTCCTCAGCGGCAAGCGCGAGATCGCCATTCCGGCGCAGCGCGTGCAGGCCGATCCGACCAAGGTGCTGAAGCTGAGCGGCGCGCGCGGCAACAACCTGAAGGACGTGACGCTGACGCTGCCGGTCGGGCTGTTTACCTGCATCACCGGCGTTTCCGGCTCCGGCAAATCGACGCTGATCAACGATACGCTGTTCCCGATCGCTCAGCGCCAGCTCAACGGGGCCACCATCGCCGAACCGGCGCCGTTCCGCGAAGTGACCGGCCTGGAACATTTCGACAAGGTGATCGACATCGATCAGAGCCCGATCGGCCGCACACCGCGCTCCAACCCGGCCACCTACACCGGCATTTTTACCCCGGTGCGCGAGCTGTTCGCCGGCGTGCCGGAATCGCGCAGCCGCGGTTATACGCCGGGCCGCTTCAGCTTCAACGTCAAGGGCGGGCGCTGCGAAGCCTGCCAGGGCGACGGGGTGATCAAGGTCGAGATGCACTTCCTGCCGGACATCTACGTGCCGTGCGATCAGTGCAAGGGCAAGCGCTATAACCGCGAAACGCTGGAAGTGAAGTACAAGGGCAAGAGCATCCACGAAGTGCTGGAGATGACCATCGAAGAAGCGCGTGACTTCTTCGACGCGGTACCGGCGCTGGCGCGCAAGCTGCAGACCCTGATGGATGTCGGCCTGTCGTACATCCGTCTCGGCCAGTCGGCCACCACGCTCTCCGGCGGTGAGGCACAGCGCGTCAAGCTGGCGCGCGAGCTGTCGAAACGCGGCACCGGCCAGACGCTGTATATCCTCGACGAGCCGACCACCGGTCTGCACTTCGCCGATATCCAGCAGCTGTTGGCGGTGCTGCATCAGCTGCGCGATCAGGGCAACACCATCGTGGTCATCGAGCATAACCTGGACGTGATCAAGACCGCCGACTGGATCGTCGATTTGGGGCCGGAAGGCGGCAGCGGCGGCGGCGAAATCCTGGTCGCCGGCACGCCGGAAACCGTGGCCGAGTGTGAAAAGTCACACACTGCACGCTTCCTGAAACCGTTGTTGAACAAGTAATGCCGCTGGCGTGCGGGCCGTCGCTCAGGCGGCCCACACGCTGACCCGTTTCGCTGCAATCAAACAGAAACAGGCAAGATTTCGACATTTTCAGGCATTTCCCTCCACGCTCAGCGCTTTTATCATCAATGTTCCCTCAGCGGCCCCCCTCTCTGACTCAGGCCGTGTCTCACCGGCACTGCGCTGCCGGCCAAGCGTTGTCACCCATACGTTGATCACTGGAGCGACCATGAACATTACCCATGCCTATGCCGCGCATGACGCAAAGTCTGCGCTGGTGCCTTTCGATTACCCACCGCGCGCCCTGCGCGACCACGATGTGCAAATTCAGGTGCTATTCTGCGGCGTCTGCCATTCGGATCTGCATCAGGCGCGCAATGAATGGAGCAATACGATTTACCCGGTAGTACCGGGCCATGAAATCGTCGGCCGCGTCAGCGCCGTCGGCGGCCATGTCTCGCGTTACCGGGTCGGCGATCTGGTCGGCGTCGGCTGCATGGTGGATTCCTGTCGCAGCTGCCCGAGCTGCGATGAGGGGCTGGAACAGTATTGCGAGCACGGCTTTACCGGCACCTATAACGGCCAGGATCGCCAGACCGGCGCCGTAACCTATGGCGGCTACTCCACCGATCTGGTGGTGGATCAGGACTTCGTGCTGCGGGTACCGGAAAATCTCGATCCGGCCGGGGTCGCGCCGCTGCTGTGCGCCGGCATCACCACCTATTCACCGCTGCGCCAGTGGGGCGCGGGGCCGGGCAAAAAGGTCGGCATCGTCGGCCTCGGCGGGCTGGGGCACATGGGCGTCAAACTGGCGCGGGCAATGGGCGCGCACGTGGTGCTGTTCACCACCTCGCCGTCGAAAATCGAAGACGCCAAACGCCTCGGCGTCCATGAAGTGGTGATTTCACGCAACCCGGAGGAGATGGCGCAGCACGTCAACAGCTTCGACTTCATCCTCAACACGGTAGCGGCTCAGCACGATCTGAATCCGTTCCTCAACTTGCTGCGCCGCGACGGCACCCTGACGCTGGTCGGCGCGCCGGAGCACGATCACCCGTCGCCACAGGTGTTCAACCTGATCATGAAGCGCCGCCGCATCGCCGGTTCGCTGATCGGCGGCATCGCGGAAACGCAAGAGATGCTGGACTTCTGCGGCCAACACGGCATCACCTCGGATATCGAACTGATCCCGATGCAGCAGATTAATGAAGCCTATGAACGCATGCTGAAAAGCGACGTGAAGTACCGCTTCGTGGTGGATATCCGCGTTTCTTGAATGCCAAGCGTAGCCACTTTGGTGCGACAATAAAAAGGGAACGTTCCCAATTTAAAGTAACGATCACAGTTTCAAACGGAAATGGGGAGAACGTGGGCGGCGGCGCCGCCCGGCAATCAGGCGCGCAGTTCCTGGCGCACGTGTTCGGGCAGGCCTGCCACCACCAGCTGATAGGAGCTGTCGATCAGCGTGTAAAACTGCGAGTTCGGCAGGTTGCCGTCGAGAAACACCGTGTTCCAGTGCGCCTTGTTCAGGCCGGCGCAGGCGACGATCTCAGGATGGTGTTCACGCAGGCTTTCCGCCAGCTCCGGGCTGGACTTGACCGCCAGCGCCGGCCGCCCCGCTACCTCGCACACCATGGCGAACATCACGTCGCCTACCTTGATCTGGCTGGCCTGCCACTGGTTCTGGTCGCTTTGCTCCGCGCCCGGCTTCGCCATGCAGTACTCCAGCAATGCGCTGTTATTCATTGGGTTATTCCCCCTGTAATGTGGCCACAATACGGCGTGCTCCGCCGTGGATGCGGTGCTCCCCCAGCCAGATACCCTGCCATGTGCCCAACATCAGCCGCCCGTGCCTGACGGGCAGCGTCAAGGACGCGCCCAGCAGCGAGGATTTGATGTGCGCCGGCATGTCGTCCGGCCCTTCGTAGTCATGCTGATAGGGTGCGTTTTCCGGCACCTGGCGCAGGAAATGCTGCTCCATATCGGCTCGCACCGTGGGATCGCAGTTCTCGTTGAGCGTCAGCGAGGCCGAGGTATGCTGCAGCAACAGATGCAGCAGGCCGGTTTGCAGGCGGTGTAAGTGGGTTAACTGGTTGACGATCTCGTCGGTAACCAGATGAAAGCCACGCGCTTTTGCGCTGAGGATTAGCGTTTGCTGATGCCACATGAGTGAGCGCCCCTCAATCAGTATATTCTCTCTCCGGTTTGCGGCAACTGCGGCGGCGCGCCGGCAATAAAAAAGGAGCGATATCGCTATCGCTCCCCGATGCACGTCCGTTAAGACTAACAGGCGTTACTGCACCGCGGCAAACGCCTCGGCCACCTGACGCACGTTGTTGTGGTTCAGGCCGGCCACGCACATGCGGCCGCTGTGGATCAGGTAGACGCCGAACTCTTCACGCAGGCGATCGACCTGCGCCGCGCTGAAGCCGGTGTAGCTGAACATGCCGCGCTGCGCCAGCAGGTAATCGAAGTTGCGCTGCGGCAGCGCGCTTTTCAGGGTGTCCACCAGCGCGTGACGCATCTCGAGAATGCGGGTACGCATGCTCTCCACTTCGTCCAGCCATTGGGTTTTCAGCTGGGCGTCGTTCAGCACCTTGGCCACCAGCTGCGCGCCGAAATTCGGCGGGCTCGAGTAGTTGCGGCGCACGGTGGCCTTCAGCTGGCCCAGCACGCGCCCGGCCGCCTCTTCGCTTTCGCACACCACCGACAGGCCGCCGACGCGCTCGCCGTACAGCGAGAAGATCTTCGAGAACGAGTTGCTCACCAGGCACGGCAGGCCGGCCGCCGCGATGGCGCGAATGGCGTAGGCATCCTGCTCCATGCCGCCGCCGAAACCCTGGTAGGCGATGTCGAGGAACGGAATGATTTCACGTTCGGCGATCACCTTGACCACCTCATCCCACTGGGCAGGGGTCAGGTCGGAACCGGTCGGGTTGTGGCAGCACGGGTGCAGCAGCGCGATGCTGTGCTTCGGCAGCTGTTTCAGCGCGGCGAGCATGGCGTCGAACTTCACGCCCAGGCTTTCGCTGTCGAAATACGGGTAGGTATTCACCTTGAAACCGGCGCCGCTGAAGATAGCGACGTGGTTTTCCCAGGTCGGATCGCTGACCCACACCTGCGAATCCGGGAAGTAGCTTTTCAGGAAGTCAGCGCCCACTTTCAACGCGCCGGAACCGCCGACGGTCTGAATGGTGGCGATACGCCCCTGCTGCAGCATCGGGTGCTGCGCGCCGAACAGCAGCTGCTGGATGGCGGAACGGTAGGGTTGCAGCCCTTCCATTGGCAGGTACACCGAGGCGCCGTGCTCGACGCTGTTCAACTGCGTTTGCGCCGCGGCGACCGCTCGCATCTGCGGGATGATGCCCTGCGCATCGTAGTACAGGCCGATACTCAGGTTCACCTTGTGCGCGCGCGGGTCTTGTTTGAATTTTTCCATCAGCGACAGAATGGGATCGCCGGCATAGGCGTCAACGTTCTGGAACACGGGGTTTTTCTCCTGGTTTATTGTGGTGTTGGGCACAGCGTTACGTTCCTAATATAGACGGAAAACCGCATTCGGTTTTAGCTTTCTCGCGCCACCGGCAATAAACCGTTTTCCTTGATGCGATTGAGCACCACCGCCGTTTTGATATGTGCCACGCTTTTGTGCGGCGACAGCGTCTGGCTGATGAATTCGCTCAGCGCCGGCAGGTCCGCCACCGCCACTTTCAGCAGGTAATCGGCGTCGCCGGTGGTCTTGTAAGCGTCAAGGATGGCATCCACCTCCTCCAGCATCTGATGAAAGCTGTCGATCTGCTCCTGCGCGTGCGTGATCAGGCTGACTTCGATCAGCCCCACCAGCCCCAGGCCGACCGCCTCCGGCGCCAGCCGTGCGTGGTAGCCGCGGATCAGCTGCGCCTGCTCCAGGCTGATGCGCCGCCGCGAACACTGGGAGGCGGAGAGCCCCACCAGCTCGCTCAGCTCCTGATTGGTCAGACGGCCGTTGGCCTGTAACAGCGTCAGGATTTTCATATCAAAATCGTCAATGTTGTACATAGCCACCTGTAAACTGTGTTAATAAATGTTGACGTTACAGCCTACCAGTTTTTTTACCGTTGCCGACGTCACACCCTGGCGCTTAAATCGCGTACAGCAGCAACGCCCGGCGTTTTCGCCGGTAAGCGGCATAAAAAACGGCTAACTCATGCAGGCAAACGACAATTAACGGCGAAGTAACGCATAAAACCACGAATGTATAAAAGGACGCCAGATGAAAAAGCTACTCCCTCTCGCGCTGCTGCTCGCCGCCGGCAGCGCCGGCGCGCAATCCCACCTGGACAAGGTGCTGCAGCAAAAGACCCTGGAGGTCTGCACCACCGGCGACTACAAGCCCTATACCTTCCTCAGGGAAGACGGCGGCTATGAAGGTATCGACATCGACATGGCGGAATCGCTGGCCAAGAGTCTGGGCGCGAAAGTGAAATGGGTGAAGACCAGCTGGAAAACCCTGACGCCCGACTTCACCTCCGGCAAGTGCGATATCGCGATGGGCGGCATCTCCGTCACGCTGGAGCGGCAAAAACAGGTGTTCTTCGCCGACAAGCTGGATACCGACGGCAAAATCCCGCTGGTGCGCTGCACCGACGTGAAGAAATACCGCACTCTCGAGCAGATCAACAAACCGTCGGTGCGCCTGCTGGAACCGGCGGGCGGCACCAATGAGGCCTTCGTGCACGCCTATCTGCCGAAGGCCAAGCTGACGCTGACGCACGACAACATGAGCATTTTCCAGCAGTTGGTAGACCGCAAGGCGGACGTGATGATCACCGACGCCTCCGAGGCGCTGTACCAGCAGAAGCGCTATCCGAAGCTGTGCGCAGTGAATCCAACCAAGCCGATGCAGTACGGCGAGAAGGCTTACATGCTGCCGCGCGACGATCTGAGCTGGAAACTGTATGTGGATCAGTGGCTACACCTGGCCAAGGCGACCGGCGAGTATCAGAAGATTATCGACAAGTGGTTGGCGGTAAAGAAGTAACCCGCTGAGAAACGGGGCCGACGCGCGTCGGCCCCTGCGGTGCATCAGTCGCCGATATATTCCATCGCCACGCGCTGCGTGAGCTTGGTGATCAGCTCGTAAGCGCTGATGCCGGTACAGGCGGCGATGCGCTCGACCGGCAGCGCCGGGCCCCACAGCACCGCTTCATCCCCCACCTTATCGGCGGCGTCCGGCCCGAGATCGACCGAAATCATGTCCATCGACACCCGGCCGACGATCGGCACTTCACGGCCGTTGATCAAGATTGGCGTACCGGTCGGCGCGCTGCGCGGGTAGCCGTCGCCGTACCCCATCGCCACCACCCCGAGCCGGGTATCGCGCGGGCTTACCCAGGTGCCGCCGTAGCCGACCGCTTCGCCGGCCTGGTGCTCGCGCACCGCGATCAGGCTGGACTTCAGCGTCATCGCCGGCTGCAGACCATGCTCGGCGCCGCTGCCGTTTTCCAGCGGCGACACGCCGTACAGGATGATGCCGGGGCGCACCCACTCGTTGTGGGCGTCCGGCCACAGCAGCGTGCCGCCGGAGGCAGCGACCGAGCGCTGACCCGGTTTGCCGCGCGCGAACTGCTCGAAGCAGGCGATCTGTTTCAGGGTGGCGTCGGATTCCGGCTCATCGGCGCGGCTGAAGTGACTCATGATATTGACCGGCTGCGCCACATTGCGGCAAGCGCACAGACGCTGATAAAACGCCTCCGCCTGTTCGGGGCGCACCCCCAACCGATGCATGCCGGTATCGAGCTTCATCCACACCGGCACCGGGCGCGCCAGCTCGGCCTGCTCCAGCGCTTCGAGCTGCTCGACGCTGTGCACCGCGGTTTCGATGTTGTTCGCCACCAGCACCGGCAGATCTTCGGCACTGAAGAAGCCTTCCAGCAGCAGGATCGGTTTGACGATGCCGCCGGAGCGCAGCATCAGCGCCTCGCCGATGCGCGCCACACCGTAGCAGTCGGCGTCTTGCAGAGTGTGTGCTGTTTCCAGCAGGCCATGTCCATAAGCGTTTGCTTTCACAACGGCAATCAGGCGGCTTTGCGGCGCCTGGCGGCGCACCTGTTGCAGATTATGTCGCAGAGCGCGGCGGTCGATTACAGCGGTTGCCGCTTTCATTTCAGTTCCTTAGCTGATTATTCGTCATCGTATTGTGGCCCCGCGTAGTTGTCGAAACGCGACCACTGGCCGTTAAAGGTAAGGCGCACGGTACCGATCGGGCCGTTACGCTGCTTACCGATAATAATTTCCGCGATCCCTTTCAGATCGCTGTTCTCGTGATACACCTCATCACGATAGATGAACATAATCAGGTCGGCGTCCTGCTCGATAGAGCCGGATTCACGCAGGTCGGAGTTGACCGGGCGTTTGTCGGCGCGCTGCTCCAGGCTTCGGTTCAGCTGCGACAGCGCCACCACCGGCACCTGCAGCTCTTTCGCCAGCGCCTTCAGCGAGCGCGAAATCTCGGCGATCTCCAGCGTACGGTTGTCGGACAGGGCCGGCACGCGCATCAGCTGCAGGTAGTCGATCATGATCAGGCTAAGCCCGTCGTGCTCGCGGAAAATGCGCCGCGCGCGCGAGCGCACTTCGGTCGGTGTCAGGCCGGAGGAGTCGTCGATGTACATGTTGCGCTTCTCCAGCAGGATGCCCATGGTGCTGGAAATACGCGCCCAGTCCTCGTCGTCGAGCTGGCCGGTACGGATGCGCGTCTGATCCACGCGCGACAGCGACGCCAGCATACGCATCATGATCTGTTCGCCGGGCATCTCCAGACTGAAGATCAGCACCGGTTTTTCCTGGGTCATCGCGGCGTTTTCGCACAGGTTCATGGCGAAGGTGGTTTTCCCCATCGATGGACGGGCGGCGACGATGATCAGATCGGACTTTTGCATGCCCGCAGTTTTCTTGTTGAGGTCCTGATAGCCGGTATCGACCCCGGTCACGCCGTCGTGCGGCTGCTGATACAGCTGCTCGATACGCGATACGGTGTCTTCCAGGATGCGCTCGATGCCCTTCGGGCCTTCGTCTTTGCTGGCGCGGTTCTCGGCGATTTGGAATACGCGAGATTCCGCCAGATCGAGCAGATCTTCGCTGCTACGCCCCTGCGGATCGTAGCCGGCGTCGGCGATCTCGTTAGCCACCGAGATCATTTCGCGCACCACCGCGCGCTCGCGCACGATATCCGCATAGGCGCCGATGTTGGCGGCGCTCGGGGTGTTTTTCGACAGCTCGGCCAGGTAGGCGAAGCCGCCGACAGAGTCCAGCTCACCTTTCTGCTCGAGCGATTCGGACAGGGTGATGAGGTCGATAGGCTTGCTCATCTCCAGCAAACGCTGCATCTCGGTAAAGATCAGGCGGTGCGGGCGGCTGAAGAAGTCGTTGGCGACCACGCGCTCCGCCACGTTGTCCCAGCGCTCGTTATCCAGCATCAAACCGCCCAACACCGACTGCTCGGCCTCCAGCGAGTGCGGCGGCATCTTCAGCCCTTCCATCTGACGATCTCTGGAACGCTCTCTGGTTTCGTCCGCGTTTGTTTTGTTGGTTGGTTTTTTTCCTGCCATGAAACGTAGTCTTTATCCGGTTGCGAATGAAGGATCTTGACGCGAGAGTATACGTGATTTTTGCGTCATAACCGATGCAAAAAAGGTATTGAACCCCGCACGGGTGAACTGGATCTACGATACTAAAAAGAATAGGGTGAAATCAGACACTCAAACGAGGTAACGACATGGCCAAGCGCATTCAATTCTCCGCTACCGGCGGGCCGGAAGTCTTGCAATACGTTGATTTTACACCGCTCGATCCCGCCGCCGGCGAAGTGCAGATCGAGAACAAGGCGATCGGCATCAACTACATCGACACCTATGTGCGCAGCGGGCTGTACGCGCCGCCCAGCCTGCCGAGCGGCCTCGGCACCGAGGCGGCCGGCGTGGTGCTCAAGGTCGGCGCCGGAGTCAGCGCGATCAAACCGGGCGACCGGGTGGTGTATGCGCAGTCGTCGCTCGGCGCCTACAGCGAGATCCACAACGTGGCGGAAGAAAAAGTGGCGCTGCTGCCGCACAACCTCAGTTTTGAGCAGGGCGCCGCTTCTTTCCTCAAAGGGCTGACGGTGCACTACCTGTTGCGCCAGACCCACGACGTGCAGCCGGGTGAAGTATTCCTGTTCCATGCCGCCGCAGGCGGCGTCGGGCTTATCGCCTGCCAATGGGCCAAAGCGCTGGGCGCGCGCCTGATCGGCAGCGTCGGCTCCGACGAGAAGGCCGCGCTGGCGAAACAGGCCGGCGCCTGGGCCACCATCAACTACCACAAAGAGGATATCGCCCAGCGGGTGGCCGAGCTGACGCACGGCGAGAAGGTCGGCGTGGTGTACGATTCGGTGGGGCAAAGCACCTGGCAGGCCTCACTCAACAGCCTGAAACGGCGCGGCCTGATGGTCAGCTTCGGCAACGCCTCCGGCCCGGTAACCGGCGTCGATCTGGCGCTGCTGAATCAGAAGGGCTCGCTGTACGTCACCCGCCCTTCCCTCAACGGCTACGTCACCAACCGCGCCGAGCTGCAGTACGCCAGCAACGAGCTGTTCTCGCTGATCGGCAGCGGTGCCATTCGGGTGGAGGTGAGGGACGAGCAGAAATTTGCGCTGGCCGACGCCCAGCGGGCGCACCAGGTGCTGGAAAGCCGCAGTACCAGCGGCTCCAGCCTGCTTATCCCCTGATAGCGGCAATCGGGATAGGGGCTGATCTCACGACCAGCCTCCTCCCACACCACCGTACATACGGGTCCGTATACGGCGGTTCGGTTATGTTGATCGTCGCCTGCCTATAACTTCGGCAGGCCCAGTTTGGTAAA
>NZ_JAMYWQ010000159.1 GCF_024160145.1 Serratia nevei | reverse complement strand
CATTTTGTGCCAGCCGCCGCGGTAATACGTAGGTGGCAAGCGTTGTCCGGAATTACTGGGCGTAAAGGGCGCGTAGGCGGCCCGATAAGTCGGGGGTGAAATTCAGCGGCTCAACCGCTGGACTGCCTTCGAGACTGTCAGGCTCGAGCACGGTAGAGGCTGGTGGAATTCCCGGTGTGGCGGTGGAATGCGTAGAGATCGGGAAGAACATCGGTGGCGAAGGCGGCCAGCTGGGCCGTTGCTGACGCTGAGGCGCGACAGCGTGGGGAGCAAACAGGATTAGATACCCTGGTAGTCCACGCCGTAAACGATGGGTACTAGGCGTCGGGGGGAGCGACCCCTTCGGTGCCGTCGTTAACACAGTAAGTACCCCGCCTGGGGAGTACGGCCGCAAGGCTGAAACGCAAAGGAATTGACGGGATGGATAGAGG
>NZ_JAMYWQ010000157.1 GCF_024160145.1 Serratia nevei | reverse complement strand
TTCACGCATCCCGTCAATTCCTTTGAGTTTTAATCTTGCGACCGTACTCCCCAGGCGGTCTACTTAACGCGTTAGCTCCGAAAGCCACGGCTCAAGGCCACAACCTCCAAGTAGACATCGTTTACGGCGTGGACTACCAGGGTATCTAATCCTGTTTGCTCCCCACGCTTTCGCATCTGAGTGTCAGTATCTGTCCAGGGGGCCGCCTTCGCCACCGGTATTCCTTCAGATCTCTACGCATTTCACCGCTACACCTGAAATTCTACCCCCCTCTACAGTACTCTAGTCTGCCAGTTTCAAATGCTATTCCGAGGTTGAGCCCCGGGCTTTCACATCTGACTTAACAAACCACCTGCATGCGCTTTACGCCCAGTAATTCCGATTAACGCTCGCACCCTCCGTATTACCGCGGCTGCTGGCACTCTGTATGCA
>NZ_JAMYWQ010000154.1 GCF_024160145.1 Serratia nevei | reverse complement strand
CCTCTATCCATCCCTTCAATTCCTTTGAGTTTTAGCCTTGCGGCCGTACTCCCCAGGCGGGACACTTAATGCGTTAGCTTCGGCACTGGCGGGGTTGATACCACCAACACCTAGTGTCCATCGTTTACGGCTAGGACTACCAGGGTATCTAATCCCGTTTGCTCCCCTAGCTTTCGCGCCTCAGCGTCAAGAACAGGCCAGGTAGTCGCCTTCGCCACTGGTGTTCCTCCCGATATCTACGCATTTCACCACTACACCGGGAATTCCACTACCCTCTCCTGCCTTCGAGTCGATCAGTATCGAATGACCCTCCCCAGTTGAGCCGGGGGCTTTCACACTCGACTTGATCGACCGCCTGCGCGCTCTTTACGCCCAGTAAATCCGGACAACGCTTGTCACCTACGTATTACCGCGGCTGCTGGCACATCACGTT
>NZ_JAMYWQ010000033.1 GCF_024160145.1 Serratia nevei | reverse complement strand
TGCTGGGGGCGTGGGACCACGCGTCGGGCGACGCCAACGCCACGGGCTATCAGGCCTCGACCTACGGGGTGCTGGTGGGGCTGGACTCGGCGGTAGCGGACGACTGGCGGCTGGGGGTGGCGACCGGTTACACCCGCACTTCGCTGCACGGCGGCTACGGGTCGAAGGCGGACAGCGACAACTACCACCTGGCGGCGTACGGCGACAGGCAGTTCGGGGCGCTGGCGCTGCGTGGCGGGGCGGGCTACACCTGGCACCGCATCGACACCAGGCGGTCGGTGAACTACGGGATGCAGTCGGACCGCGACACGGCGAAGTACAGCGCGCGCACCGAGCAGCTGTTCGCGGAAGCGGGCTACAGCGTGCAGGGTGAGTGGCTGAATCTGGAGCCGTTCGTGAACCTGGCGTACGTGAACTTCGAGAACAACGGCATCGCGGAAAGCGGCGGCGCGGCGGCCTTGCGCGGGGATAAGCAGCACACGGACGCGACGGTGTCGACGCTGGGCCTGCGTGCGGACACCGAATGGCAGGTGAGCACGGGCACGACGGTGGCGCTGCGCAGCGAGCTGGGGTGGCAACACCAGTACGGCGGGCTGGAGCGAGGCACCGGGCTGCGGTTCAACGGCGGCAACGCGCCGTTCGTGGTGGACAGCGTGGCGGTCTCGCGCGACGGGATGGTGCTGAAGGCGGGGGCGGAAGTGGCGGTGAACAAGAACGCCACGCTGTCGCTGGGCTACGGCGGGCTGCTGTCGCAGCACCATCAGGACAACAGCGTCAACGCCGGCTTCACCTGGCGCTTCTGACGTTCAGCGGCGATCTCAACGACAACGGAGCCGGCATGCCGGCTCCGTTTTTATTTGCGGCCGCGGGGTGAGAACGTATGATGGCGCGGCGCCAGAGCAATAAAAAACCGGGATCCTGACGGATCCCGGCTTAAAAGTGGGTAAAACAGATTAGCGCTAAAGGCTCAAGCCCCGTATTGCTTGTGCAGTCCGAGCGATGTGGACATCGTCTCAGTAGCGGCAACGGAACAAATTTTCCCTGGTGTCATTATGGTTATTATCAAAAAACGTGCTGGTGTTATTTTTTATAGTGTATTGCTGTATGTCTCTTTTGATACCATGTTTGACGATGCAACATGGTATGTCAAGCAACGTTTTTAACGCATAATTGCATGAGATGCTAGTTTTAGATGTGGCTTTTTCAGCAGAAATAATCAAAACGACTGATAAATCAGTAAAAAAAATCGAAGGAACAAATGGATAACAATCATCAAAAATTCGATTCACAGTCGATTGCCAATCGGGTCAGGGAGCTGTTTTTACATTATGGGATTGGAAAACGTCAGCATGCCCGAGAGCTCAGCCGCATCCTGGATCTGAGTTTTTCACATGCGCATCGCAAACTGAAGGGGCAAAGCCCCTGGACGCTGGAACAGATCAACAGCGTCGCGGCCGCGTTGGGAGAAACGCCGGCGGCGATCGCCGATTTGAGCGCCGAACACGAGACCGTCGAACCAAACATGGCGCGCGACGCCATCTTTTTTGTGGCAGGGGTGGAAATTCCTTGCGTCGGACACATCGGCGATCCGTTGCCCGCCGGACGGCTGTCGGAGTTCGTGGCGTTAAGGGCGGATCGGCAATGGCATATCTATCGCGCCGATGAGGCACCGGCAGGTGAGCGTTACGGTGTCGATCTGATCGAAATCCGCCCCGGCTACGGCGACGACGAGCGGCTGAGCATCGCGGTGTTGGACGATTCGCATCAGGCGGCCGATGAGCTGGCCAAGTACCTCGGCAGCTGCGGTTTCAACGCGGTGGCGTTTTACGACGTCGACAGCTTCTGCCAGGCGTTGCAACAAAGCCTGTTCGACGGTTACGTGGTGGACTGGCTGATCGGTGAGGAAACGGCGGATCGCTGTATCGCCACCATCCGCGCCTCCGACAACCCGGACGCGCCGGTCCTGGTGCTGACCGGCGAATTGGGCACCGACCGACGCGAATCGGAAATCGCTCAGGCGATGCGTGAGTATGACGTGCTCGGCCCTTATGAAAAACCGGTGCGGCTCCATGTGATCGAAGCCGCACTGCAACGCTGCTTTAATCTTTAGCGGGGAACACCTCGGCCAGCGCGCTCGACAGCGCATCCAGCCGCACCGGCTTCATCAGGTAGTTGTCGAACAGGGCGCGCTGATCCGCCGTCAGCTGCTCCGGCGTGTAGGCGCTGATGCCGATGATCGGCACATGGCGGTTGGGGCCGCGACGGTTGCGCAGCTGCCTGGCCAGGGCGGCGCCGTCGATGCCCGGCATCTGCAGATCCAGCAATAGCGCGTCGTAAGGGCGTCTGAGCAGTTTTTGCAGCGCGCGTTCCGGCGAATCGCACAGTTCGTGCTGGTAACCCAGCTTGTCCAGCAGCGCCGCAAAGGCGTCACCCACCGACTTATTGTCATCCACCACCAGAACCTGCTGCGGCTTTTGTTGCAGAGGGGCTGTGGCGGCGGCGGGTTCGTCGGCGCGCTCTTCTTCACTGATCTGCACCGGAATGCTGACGATAAAGGTGCTGCCCTTCTTGATTTCGCTGTACACCGTGATGGTGCCGTCGAGCAGCGTCACCAGGCCGTGCACGATCGCCAGCCCCATCCCCACGCCGGCATACTGTTTGGTATGTGACTGATCCAACTGGGTAAAGGGTTTGAAAATCTGATCGAGCTGGTCTTTTTCGATACCGATGCCGGTGTCGGTCACTTCAATAATCAACGAACTGCCGCCCGGCTGGCGGCGCAGGCAGCTGTGCAGCGTAATGCTGCCGCTGTCGGTGTATTTGTAGGCGTTGGTCAGCAGGTTGACGATAATCTGCCGGATGCGCAGCGGATCGGAGTGCACCAGCAGGTGGCTGCACTCCACTTCGCAGCTCAGTTTGACCTGCTCTTTGCGGGTCAGGGTGGCGATTTCGTTGGCGGTCTCCGCGATCAGCTTCTGCGCGTCGAACGGCACGATGCGCAATTCCATCATGCCGCTGTCGAGGTGCGCGTAGTCGGTCAGATCCTTCATCTGGCTTTCGATTTGCTGTGCGGCGGTCTCCAGGCGCTGGAAGGTGTCCGCATGCTCCGCCGACACCCGGGTGTTCACCAGCACGTCGATGGCCGACATCACGCTCTGCAACGAGGTGCGCAGCTCGTGGCCGATGGCGCCGAGGAAGGCGTTTTTGGTGCGGGTCGCTTTCTCCGCTTCGATCGCCTTGGCCTGCTGGCGAATGGTCAGCCGCTGCTGGCGGAACACGATCAGGGTGATGGCGATCAGCGCGATCACCGAGAACATGACGATCACCAGCCCATAGAAAATGATGTGCCGTTTCTCGATGTAGTCCTCATAGGCGGCGGTGCGCTGCTTCACCTCAGCGTGGTCGGTCAGGTTGGCCATTTCGATGGCGTAAGGCTTGATGGCCCTCATGGCCGCGGAAACCTGATTGAAGTCGATTTTCGGGCTGTCCAGCAGCTTGTCGATGCGATCCATCTGTATGCGCATCTGTTTGACCACTTCCGGATAGTCCGGTTCGGCGTACAGCGGCTGGGTGGATTCGGAGACGGTTTCCAGCACGTAAAAGCGCGAATAGAGGATTTCAAACCGCAACCGCAGGTTGTCGTTGTCCACCTGCGCAGCGTGGCTTTGCTGCTCGACCAGCGTGTCGAATTCCGCCAGCTTGATGGAGAACTTGGCGATCGACCACGAATAGTTCTCCTGCGTACCGGCGATGGCGTACAGCCCTTTCTTCGACAGGGTGGCGCTGTAGTAATAGAGCGTAACGGTCGACGCCACCAAAAACAGCGCGGCGAAGATGGCCGGGATCGCCAGCCTGCTGCCGTTCTTAAAGGTCGTCAGCTTCATTTGATCACGATCCTGTCGACTTGCCAGATAAAGCGCGAATTGTACAACGGCGAGTTCAGTTCAGGCCCGGCGGCGTCGCGCGGGTAAACCAGGAACAGCGGGCCGAAGTTTCTAAGCTTCAGCATCTCCCCGTCCATCTTGTAGGCCAGGATCATGTTGTACTTCTTGACGTCGGACAGCGGCACGTCGATGTAATAATCGTTCAGCGCGTAGAAGGTCAGCGTCTCGCCCTTGGCGCCGACGCGCTCGAGGATATCGGCCACCGAAATCCCTTCGAATTTTCTCTGCGGCGTCCAGGACGTGGAGGTGGTGATGCTGTGCACCGGCATCGCCAACAGCTGCTTATCGGTGAACAGATAGCTTTTGTTGACCGGGTCGGTCACGTTGTCGATCTTGCCCGCCACTTCCAGGGTAAAGCTGAGCGCGCTGCTCTGGGCGATAATCAGGGCCACGCAGGCCATCGCAAGGGTTTTGCATAGTTTGAACAGCATCGGTGTTCTCCAGAGGCGCGGGGAGGTTGTATCAGTCCCGCTAATTTATCAGGCAGAATAATGGCAGAAAAAGCAGGCGGGTGCGAAGGGAATAGTAAACCGCACAAAAAGAACAGGCCGGTGTTTACCGGCCTGAGAATGGGCTAACCGCAGCGGTTAGCGCATGGTAACGAACTCTTCCGCCGCGGTCGGGTGGATCGCCACGGTGTTGTCGAAGTCCTTCTTGGTGGCGCCCATCTTCACCGCTACCGCGAAGCCCTGCAGGATTTCATCCATGCCGAAGCCGATGCCGTGCAGGCCGACGATCTTCTCTTCTTTGCCCGCGCACACCAGCTTCATGCGGCACGGCTGACGGTGCTGCGTCACGGCGCTGTACATGGCGGTGAAGGAGGATTTGTATACCTTCACGTTGTCCGCCCCGAACTTCTCGATGGCTTCCGGCTCGGTCAGGCCGACGGTGCCGATCGGCGGGTGGCTGAACACCACGGTGGCGATGTTGCTGTAATCCAGGTGCTCTTCCGGCTTGTTGTTGAACAGGCGCTCGGACAGGCGGCGGCCGGCGGCCACGGCGACCGGGGTCAGCTCTACCGCGCCGGTGTTGTCGCCCACCGCGTAGATGCCTTTGACGTTGGTATTCTGGAACTTATCGACGTCAATGTAGCCTTGCTCGTTGGTCTTCACCCCGGTAACGCCGAGGTTCAGGTTGTCGGTTGCCGGTTCGCGGCCGATGGCCCAGATCAGGCAGTCGACGGTGAATGCCTTGCCGTTTTCCAGCTGCAGCGTCAGGCTGCCGTCGGCGTTCTTGACGATCGCTTTCGGCACCGATTCGGTGTGCAGGCTCGGCCCTTCGGTGTTCATCACTTCCACCAGGGTTTCGACGATCATCGGATCGAAGCTGCGCAGCGGCGCGTGCTTGCGCACGAACAGATGCGTTTCCGCGCCCAGCGCGTTCAGCACGCCGGCGATCTCCACGGCGATATAGCCGGCGCCGACGACGGCGACGCGCTTGGGCATGGCGTCCAGCTCAAAGAAGCCGTCGGAGTCGATGCCGTATTCCGCACCCGGAATAGCCGGGTGGCTCGGGCGGCCGCCGGTGGCGATCAGGATGTGGTCGGCGGTGATGAGCTCGCCGTTCACTTCCACGGTGTGCGCATCAACGAAGCGCGCGAAGCCTTTGATCACGTCGACCTTGTTCTTGCCCAGCACGTTGTCGTAGGCGTTGTGGATGCGGTCGATATAGGCGGTGCGGTTGGCGACCAGCTTCTTCCAGTCGAAGGCGTTGACGGTGGTGTCGAAGCCGTAGTCCGGGCCGTACTGATGGATGGCCTCGGCGATCTGCGCCGCGTGCCACATGACTTTTTTCGGTACACAACCCACGTTTACACAGGTGCCGCCCAGCTCTTTGGCTTCAATCAGCGCACACTTTTGGCCGTACATGGCTGCCCGGTTGATCGATGCGATACCGCCGCTGCCGCCGCCAATTGCTAGATAATCGTAATGTTTCGTCATCTGGGATTTCCATGAGTTGTGAATTTGAAGAGGGTAAGAGTTTAACGCCTGACCGGGGTTTGTCGCAAAGATTGCGTCGATGGCTGCGATAGGTGGACGCAGGGCGCGGCGAACCGCGCCCTGCTGGGGATTATTCCGGTACCACCCAGTTCACCAGATGGTGGCCGATGCCCGACGGCACCAGCACCTTGTGCAGCCACGGCAGCACGTTTTTCATCTGCTGTTCCAGCTTCCACGGCGGGTTGATGACGATCATGCCGGAGGCGGTCATGCCGCGCTGATCGCTGTCGGGTTTCACCGCCAGTTCGATCTGCAGAATGCGGCGAATGCCGGTGGCTTCCAGATCGCGCAGCATGCGTTTGATCTGCTGGCGCATCACCACCGGGTACCACAGCGCGTAAGTGCCGGTGGCGAAACGCTTGTAGCCTTCCTGAATGCCTTTGACCACGTCCTGGTAATCGGTCTTCATTTCATACGGCGGGTCCATCAGGATCAGGCCGCGGCGCGACAGGGGCGGCAGCTGGGATTTCAGCTGCTGATAGCCGTCGGCGCGCTGCACTTTGGCGCGTTCGTCTTTCTGGAACTCGCTGCGCAGCAGCGGGTAGTCGCTCGGGTGCAGCTCGGTCAGGTGAATTTTGTCCTGCGGGCGCAGCAGCTGGCGGGCGATCAGCGGCGAGCCGGGATAGTAGCGCAGCGTGCCGGAACGGTTGAAGTTGTGTACCACGCTCATGTAGGCCGCCAGCTCTTCCGGCAGATCGTCGCGCTGCCACAGCAAGCCGATGCCTTCCAGGTATTCGCCGGTGCGCTCGGCGTGTTCGCCGCTGAGCTGATAACGGCCCGCGCCCGAGTGGGTATCCAGATACAGGAACGGCTTCTCTTTTTCCTTCAGCGACTCGATGATCAGGCTCTGAACGGTGTGCTTGAGCACGTCGGCGTGGTTGCCGGCGTGGAAACTGTGGCGATAACTTAACATGACGGGTGGCGATTCCTTGTACTCCGCAGGCGGAGCATTCAATGCAATAAGGCTTATAATCTGCACAGTATAAACTGTCTGGCCGGGAAAAACCGGACTCCGTTGCCGCAGACGTTCACACACCGGGGCAGAACGAGGCGTAAACGGGCGTTTCGGCGGCGGAGGCATCGGTTCGAACGGGTTGAAACGCTGTGAATCACCAGGAGAAAGCATGAGCTGCATTTTTTGCGACATCGTGGCGGGCAAGGCGCCGTGCCATAAAATTTGGGAAGACGACGACCATCTGGCGTTCCTGTCTATCTTTCCCAACACCGAGGGTTTCAGCGTGGTGATCCCCAAGGCGCACCACCCGAGCTACGCCTTTGGCCTGCCGGATGAGGTGCTGAGCGCGCTGATGCTGGCGACCAAGCGGGTGGCGAAGCAGCTGGACCGCGCGTTCGACGACGTCGGCCGCTGCGGCATGGTGTTCGAGGGCTACGGCGTCGACCATGTGCACGCCAAACTGATCCCGTTGCACGGCACCGCGTCGCAGGATCGGTGGCGGCCGATCGAATCGACCTCGCCGAAGTTTTTCGCGCGTTACGAGGGCTATATCTCCTCCCACGACGCCGCGCGCGCCGACGACGAGCAGCTGGCGGCGCTGGCCGCCCGCATCCGCCAAAGCGCCGTTTAAGGCACGAACGATCAACGCCGGGCATTGATTTTCCTGTTGTCTGGCTCCATGTTAGAGATTCATACGCATTTTAAGGCTCGCCCCTGCGGCGGGCCTCAACGCTAATCAGGACTGCCCTATGACAAATCCGTTGCTGACCCCGTTTTCCCTGCCGCCGTTCTCGGCGATCCGCCCTGAAGATATCGTGCCTGCGGTGCAATCCGCGCTGGCGGACTGCCGCGCCGCGGTAGAGCGCGTGGTCGCGCAGCCGGGGCCGTTCACTTGGGACAATCTGTGTCAGCCGCTGGCGGAGTCGGACGATCGCCTGTCGCGCATCTGGTCGCCGATCGGGCACCTGAACTCGGTGAAAAACAGCCCGGAGCTGCGCGCCGCCTATGAGCAGGCGCTGCCGCTGCTGTCCGAGTACGGCACCTGGGTCGGCCAGCACGAAGGGCTGTACCAGGCCTACCGCAGCCTGAAAGAAGGTGCGGCGTTCGAGGCGCTGAGCGTGCCGCAGCGCAAGGCGGTGGACAACGCGCTGCGTGATTTCGAACTGTCGGGCATCGGCCTGTCGGCGGATAAACAGCAGCGCTACGGCGAGATCGTCGCACGCCTGTCCGAACTGGGTTCTACCTACAGCAACAACGTGCTCGACGCCACCATGGGTTGGAGCAAACTGATTACCGATGAAGCCGAGCTGAGCGGCCTGCCGGAGAGCGCCCTGGCGCAGGCACAGGCGATGGCGCAGGCCAAAGAGCAGGACGGCTGGCTGCTGACGCTGGACATGCCGAGCTACCTGCCGGTGTTGACCTACGCCGACAACCGCGCGCTGCGTGAAGAGATGTACCGCGCCTTCGCCACCCGCGCCTCCGATCAGGGGCCGAACGCCGGCAAATGGGACAACAGCGACGTGATGGCGGAAACGCTGGCGCTGCGCCACGAGCTGGCTCAGCTGCTGGGCTTCGATACCTACGCCGACAAGTCGCTGGCGACCAAAATGGCGGAGAGCCCGGAGCAGGTGATCGGCTTCCTGAGCGATCTGGCCAAGCGCGCCCGCCCGCAGGCCGAGCAGGAGCTGGCGCAGCTGCGCGCCTTCGCCAAACAGCACTATGGCGTGGACGAGCTCGAAGCCTGGGACATCACCTATTACGGCGAAAAACAGAAGCAGCACCTGTTCTCCATCAGCGACGAGCAGCTGCGCCCGTACTTCCCGGAACAGCGGGTGGTGGAAGGGCTGTTCGACGTGGTGAAACGCATTTACGGCATCACCGCCAAAGAGCGTAAAGACGTGGAGACCTGGCATCCGGACGTGCGCTTCTTCGATCTGTTCGACGCGAGCGGCGAGCTGCGCGGCAGCTTCTACCTCGATCTGTACGCCCGCGAAAACAAACGCGGCGGCGCCTGGATGGACGACTGCGTCGGCAGCCTGCGCAAGGCCGACGGCACGCTGCAAAAGCCGGTCGCTTACCTGACCTGCAACTTCAACCGCCCGCTGGGCGACCAGCCGGCGCTGTTCACCCATAACGAAGTGACCACGCTGTTCCACGAGTTCGGCCACGGTCTGCACCACATGCTGACGCAGATCGATACCGCCGGCGTCTCCGGCATCAACGGGGTACCGTGGGATGCGGTCGAACTGCCGAGCCAGTTTATGGAAAACTGGTGCTGGGAGCCGGAAGCGCTGGCGTTTATCTCGGGCCACTACCAGAGCGGCGAGCCGCTGCCGAAGGCCATGCTCGACAAGCTGCTGGCAGCCAAGAATTACCAGGCGGCGCTGTTCATCCTGCGCCAGCTGGAGTTCGGCCTGTTCGATTTCCGCATGCACTTCGAATACAGCCCGGAAAAAGGGGCGCAGATCCTGCCGACGCTGGCGGAAGTGAAGAAAATGGTGGCGGTGGTGCCTTCGCCAAGCTGGGGCCGCTTCCCGCATGCCTTCAGCCACATCTTCGCCGGCGGCTATGCGGCGGGTTACTACAGCTACCTGTGGGCGGAAGTGCTGTCGGCCGACGCCTACTCGCGCTTCGAAGAAGAGGGGATTTTCAACGCCGAAACCGGCAAATCCTTCCTCGACAACATCCTGTCGCGCGGCGGGTCGGAAGAGCCGATGGCGCTGTTCAAACGCTTCCGTGGCCGCGAGCCGCAGCTGGATGCTATGCTGCGCCATTACGGCATTAAAGGATAACCCGACACGTGAGCGTGTGTTTATTGTGTGAAGCAGGTGCCGATCCCGGCGCCTTGTCTGTTTTGGCGCAGCGCTGGCAGCTGACGTCCGACGACGACGCGCCGATGGCGCTGGTACTGACCCCGCAGCGGCTGGAGCTGCGCAAGCGCGACGAGCCGAAGCTCGGCGGGATCTACGTCGATTTCGTCACCGGCACCATGGCGCACCGGCGCCGCTTCGGCGGCGGCCGCGGCGAGGCGGTGGCCAAAGCGGTCGGCATCAAGGGCAGCTATCTGCCGGACGTGGTGGACGCTACCGCCGGGCTGGGGCGCGACGCCTTCGTGCTGGCGGCGCTGGGCTGCCGGGTGCGGATGCTGGAGCGCAATCCGGTGGTGGCGGCGTTGCTGGACGACGGTCTGCAGCGCGGCTATCAGGATGCGGAAATCGGCCCGTGGCTGCGTGAGCGTCTGACGCTGCTGCACGCCTCCAGCCTGACGGCGCTGGCGGATCTCAGCCCGCGCCCCGAGGTGGTGTATCTCGATCCGATGTTCCCGCACAAGCAAAAAAGCGCGTTGGTGAAGAAAGAGATGCGGGTGTTTCAATCGCTGGTGGGCAGCGACGATGACGCCGACGGCCTGCTGGAGCCGGCGCGCCGCCTGGCGACCAAGCGCGTGGTGGTGAAACGCCCGGACTACGCGCCGCCGCTGGCCGACGTGCCGGCGCACGCCGCCACGCTGACCAAAAGCCACCGTTTCGATATCTACATGCCGCTGTAATGCCAGCCGGGCCCGCGGTGTCGGGCCCTCAGTTTTGCTCCCGCAAGCTTTTCCCCACGCCGCCGCCCGGATGCACCGCCAACAAGGCCTCCTTGTCGTAACCGCTGCGCGCCATCAGGCAGGCGCAGGCGGCGTCGAAGATCGCCAGCACCAGCACAATGGAGGTGGTGGCCAGCAGGTTCAGCGGATCTATCTCCTTTTGCACCCCGGTGGCGATCGTCAGCTGCGCCGCCTGCGCGATGGCGGAATGCGGGTTTTCCGTGACCGCGATCAGCGTCACGCCCTTGGCCTGCAGCGTCGGCAGCAGGCGGGTCAGCTCGTCGGAATTGCCGCCGCGCGAGATCAGGATCAGCAGATCGTCGGCGCGCAGAAAGCCCAGATCGCCGTGCGCCGCGCCGGTGGCGTCGAGGTAGACCGCCGGCCGTTCCACGCAGGCCAGCATGTGGGCTATCTTGCGCGCCGCAATCCCCGAGGTGCCGACGCCGGTGACGGCGATTTTACCGCGGCAGTCGGCCAGCAGCGCCAGCAGCCGTTGCCAGGTGCGTGCGTCGAGGCGCTCGCCCAGCTGCGCCAGCTCCTGGCTGTAGGTTTGCCAGCCCTGCACGGCCTGCCGCCATTCCTGCTGCATCACGCCTCCTCCTGCATCAACCGGCGGTATTTCATGTGGTCGTTGTACAGCTCGTGGAATACCCGGTATTTGCGGTCGTAGTAGCTTTTTATCTGGTTGGTCTGCGGCGTGACCGTCTTGCCGATGCGGCTCATGGCGCTCATCGCCTCCGGCAGGGTGTCGAACACGCCCGCCGCCACGGTGCCCATCATGGCGCCGCCGAGCAGCATTGCTTCGCTCTCCTCCGGCAGCAGCATGGCGCAGCCGGTGGCGTTGGCGTGCTCCTGCACGAAGATCGGGTTCTTGGTGCCGCCGCCGCTGGCCATGATGGTGTCGATGCTGTAGCCGCTGTGGTTCATGGTTTCGATGATGTGGCGGGTGCCGAGCGCGATGGCCTGAATGGTGGCCAGGTAGTGCAGCGCCATGTCCTCCGGCGTGCGCGACAGCTTCAGCCCGGTCAGGATGCCGGTCAGCGTCGGGTTGGCGCGCGGCGAGCGGTTGCCGTGGAAGTACGGCAGCATATGGATGTCCTGCGTCAGGAAGGCGATATTCTCCGGCTCGCCGGCCATGCGGCGCAGAATGGCGTTCAGCACCTCATAGATGGTCTGCCCCTGGGTTTTCGCCTGCGCCAGCAGCTCCGGGTAGCACGGGTGCGACTGGATGACGTGGTCGATCAGCGCGCCGGTGGCGGACTGGCCGCCCTCGTTCAGCCAGTATTCCGGCAGGATCGCCGAGTAATACGGCCCCCAGACGCCGCCGATAAAGCGCGCGGTGCGCGACATCGCCATATGGCCGGTGGAGGTGCCGCCGATCAGCGCGACGCGGCGGTTGAAGTCGGCCACCTCGCCGGAGACGCCGGTGGCGCCCAGCGTGCCGAGGGTGCCGGCGTGGGCGTCGATGATCGACACGCTCACCGCCGTGCCGGCGATCAGCCCCATCTCGCTGGCGGCGCGCTGGGTCAGGCCGTGGCCCAGCGGCTCGCCCATCATTTTGACGTCGCTGCCGATCTTGGCCGCGTCATGTTCCAGCACGTCTTCCAGCCCGATCTGCTGGAAGTAGCTCTTGTCCCAGCGCTGTTCGTGGCCGAGATAGGTCCACTTGCACACCGTCGAGCACAGCGAGCGGGTGGCGTCCTGGGTGGCGCGCCAGGTGAGGAAGTCCGGCAGATCGAACAGGTAACCGGCGTTGGCCCAGGTGGTGGGCATGTGCTGTTTCAGCCACAGCAGTTTCGGCGTCTGCATCTCCGGCGAAATGATGCCGCCGACGAAGTCCAGCACCCGGTGTTTGGTGGCGTTGATGCGCTCGGCCTGGGCGATCGCCCGGTGATCCATCCACACGATGATGTTCTGTTCGGTGCGGCCGGAGGGGCTGACGGTCAGCGGCTTGCCCTCTTTATCCAGCACCACCAGCGAACAGGTGGCGTCGAAGCCCAGCCCCTTGACCTGGATCGGGTTGATGTCGGCCTGGTTGACCGCGTCGCGCACCGCATTGCACACCGCCTGCCAGATGTTATCCGACGACTGCTCGACGAAATCCGCCTTCGGCCGGTACAGATCGATGGCCCGGCTGGCCTGGCCGACCATGCGGCCATTGAGATCGAATACGCCCGCGCGCGCGCTTCCGGTGCCCACATCTACGCCAATAAAATAGCTCGCCATTATTTTCTCCTAAAGGTTGTGCCTCGCCATTGCCCGTGAGCGCCGCTGGCGGTCATTTAAGCGCGAAGCAAAGCGTGAGCCGTGAAGTTTGGTGGGCCCAAATAAGCGGTGAATAACGATGCTGCGCGCTTAAATGGCCCCAGCCCGAAGGGACGCGCCCCAAAATCCCGCTTTCTGCGTTGTCAGGTTTGGACATAGACCCGCTATGCCCTGCACCTTCCGCCTTGATAGCGGAATTTTGGGTCTGCGTCGGCGCCACGTTCAATGACGGGGCGCAACCTAAACTTTTCGATTCTGTAACGCGATAAACAGGATCAGCACGCCGCCCCACAGGGCCATGGTCAGGTAGCTGCTGACCCCCAGCAGATTGAGGCCGCTTTCCAACATTTGCAGCACGATCAGCGCCAGCACCAGCCCCAGAATACGGCCGAAGCCGCCGTCCGGGTTAATGCCGCCCAGCACCGAGGCCAGAATGGTCACCAGCAGATAAGATTCGCCGTAGCCGGCCTTGGCCGAGTTGAACTTGGCCATCATCAGCAGGGCGGCGCCCCAGCCGAGCAGCGCCGACAGGATATACACCGCGATCTGCACCCGCGCGGTGTTCACGCCGCTGAAGCGGGTGGCCTGCTCGTTGGAGCCGATCAGGTACAGGCTGCGGCCCAGCGTGGTGTGCTCCAGCAGCAGCCACAGCCCGGCCGCCACCAGCAGGAACAGGATCAGCGCCACCGGCACGCCGAGCACGGCGCCGTTGCCGAGAAATTGAATCGCCGCCGGGAAGCCGGAGATCACCGCGCCGTTGGACAGCAGGATATTCAGACCGGTGATCAGGGTCATGGTGCCGAGCGAGGCGAGGATTGGCGAGACGCCGATCCAGGCCACCAGCGCGCCGTTGAGCGCGCCGATCGCCACCGCCACCAGCAGGCCGGCCAACAGTGCCAGCGCCAGGAACAGCGGCTGGTCAGGGTGGCTGACGATGATCGCCGCCATCACCAGCGAACAGGCGTTGGCGCCGGCGATGATCGAAAGATTGATGCCGCCGGTCAGCATGGTGATGCCCATGCCGAGCGCCAGCAGGCCGAGGATCGGCAGCTGCGAGGCGATCGACTGGAAGTTGCCGAGGCTGAAGAAGCGCGATCCGAGCAGCCCGGCGAAGAGCAGCGCCACCGCGATGATGATCGCGCCCTGCAGGCGAATGATCCGATCGCTTGGGATCAACCGAGTTAACTGCGTCATGTCAGATCTCCTTGAGCAGCTTGCGTTTTTCGTTCCAGGCGGTGGTGCTGATGCTGATCAAAATGATCGCGCCGCTGAACACCTGGTGCCAATAGGCCGAGACGCTGAGCAGCGTCAGCCCGTTTTGCAGGAAGGCCAGCAGCACCACGCCGAGCAGGGTGCCGGTCAACGAGCCGCGGCCGCCGCTCATGCTGGTGCCGCCCAGCACCACCGCCGCCAATACCGTCAGTTCGAAGCCAAGCAACGAATTGGGGGCCACCGACTGGGTGATCTGCGCCTGCACCACCGCCGCGACGCCGGCCAGAATGCCCATGTAGCCGTAGACGCAAAAATGCAGCCGCAGCAGGTTCAACCCCAGGCGCGACGCCGCGTCGCGGTTGCCGCCCATCGCGTAGATCTGGCGCCCCAGCCGGGTGCGGTTCATCAGCACGCCGGTGACGATGATGGTCCCCAGCAGGCACAGCAGCGGCAGCGTCAGGCCGTAGTCGTAGCCGTCGGCGCCCTGGAACGAGAACCAGTTGATGCCGTTCATGAACCAGTCCGGGAAGCCGTACAGCCAGGTGCCGTTAGTGGCGTACACCAGCAGGCCGTAGAACAGGTTAAGGGTGGCGATGGTGATGATGATCGCCGGCACCTTCAGCCAGTACACCAGGAAACCGTTCACCAGCCCGAGCAGCAGGCCGACGCCAATCGCCAGGGCGAACGCCAGCGGGAAGCTGCCGCCGTGCTGGATCACCCAACTGGCCATCACATACTGGGCGATGGCGGTGACTGCCGGGAACGAAATGTCGATGCCGCCGGCGATCAGCACCACGAACAGCCCGCAGGCCAGGATGCCGAGAATGGCGTAGCTGGTGGCGACGTCGGTCAGGTTGCCGAGCGTCAGGAATTCGTCGGTGCCGGCGCTCAGGCCGATCGCCAGCAGCAGCACCAACAGGCCGAGATAAAACTCGTGCCGCCCGGCCAGGCGGGCCAATAATGACTTATCCATTCACCACCTCGGCGATCTGTTGCTCGGTACTCTGGTGCGGCGCGAATTCGGCGATCAGTTCGCCCTTGCGCATCACCATCACCCGATGGCTGTTGTAATAGGCTTCCGGGATCTCGTCGCAGATCATCAGCACCGCCATGCCCAGCTGCGCCAGATCGCGGGCGATCTGGTAGATCCCTTCTTTGTTGGCGATGTCCACGCCGACGGTGGGCGAGTCGAGGATCAGGATCTTCGGCTGGGTCGCCACCCACTTGGCGATGGCGATGCGCTGGGCGTTGCCGCCGGACAGGGTTTTCACCGGCAATGCGCTGTCGGACACCTTGATGTTCAGATCGCGGATCAGCCGGTTGACCAGCTCGGTCGCCTTGGCGTGATCCAGCAGCCCGAGCGAGGTATGCAGCCGATCGAAGACGGTGACGATGGTGTTGTCGTAGATGGATTGTTCCATGATCAACCCCTGCGTCAGGCGATCCTCCGACACATAGCCGATGCCGTGGCGCACCGCTTCGCGGTTGTTGTGCAGCTGCACCGCCCGGCCCTCAATGCGGATCTCGCCGCTGTCCGGCCGCGTCATGCCGAACAGGCTGAGGCACAGTTCGGTGCGGCCGGCACCGAGCAGGCCGACGATCGAGACGATCTCGCCGCCGCGCAGCGCCAGATTGACGTTACGGTATTTCTCGCCGCGGCTGAGGTTGCGCAGCTCGAGCAACGGCGCCTGTTCGGCCGGCGGCAGCGGCGGCAGCGGGCTGTAGTGGAAGCGTTGGCCGGTCATCAGGAACGCCAGTTCATGGCTGTCCAATTCGCTGGCCGGCCAGGTGCCCACCAGCTTGCCGTCGCGCATCACGCTGATGCGATCGGCGACTTCCATTACTTCATCCAATCTGTGGCTGACGAATACCACGCAGATGCCGGCCGCCTTCAGCTCGTTGACCACCCGCAGCAGGCCGTCGACCTCCTGGCGGGTCAGCGAGGCGGTCGGTTCGTCCATGATAACCAACCGCGCCTCGGCGGCGATGGCGCGGCAAATCGCCACCAGTTGCCGATCGGCGATCGACAGTTTTTCCACCTTTTTATCGGGGTCGATGCGCACCCCGACTCGCGCCATGGCGTCGAGCGCCGTCTGGCGCATCACCCGCTTGCGCACCCAGAAGCGGCCGCCGGGCAGGTAACGGTGGATGGCGATGTTCTCCGCTACCGTCAGGTTGGGGAACAGCGACAGGTCCTGGTAGATCACCTGTATGCCGTAATAACCGGACAGCTGCGGCGTCAGGGCGTGGAAGAGTTTGCCTTCCAGCGAAATGTTGGCGCCTTTTTCCGGCTGATAAACGCCGGAGATAATTTTAATGATGGTGCTTTTGCCGCAGCCGTTTTGCCCGGCCAGGCAGTGCACTTCGCCTTTATTCAGCGTCAGGTTGATCTGGTCTAATGCCAGCACGCCTGGGAATCGCTTGCTGATATTCTCCAGGGTGATAAATGCGGGGGAGGCTGTCATAACGTTAACCTGTGCTTGCGTAGCGGCCGAAGCCCTGGGCGCAGCCATGCTGCGCCCCTACGAGGGTTTAACTACTTTCCCGGTGTGGCGAAATTACGCGAAAAATCAGAATCCAAGCGATTGGGCGTTGTCTTTGGTGACTTCCAAAATCTTATTAAACCGAATCACTTTGTGTTCCATGTCGACGTCGGCCTTGCCGAGGCCCTCGATCGACAGATCCTTATTCACTTCCTTGCCCTGCAGCAGCTGGTCGGCCACTGTCACCAGCGCATAGCCGGCGTCTTTCGGATCCCACAGCAGCGCTTTTTTGATGTCGCCGCGCATCAGGTAGGGGGCGGCCTGCGCCGGCATGGCGATGCCCACCACCGCGATTTTGTCCTTGGCGCGTTTCTTGGCCACTGCCTGGCCGGCACCGATCGGGCCGAGTGAGCCGAAGCCGATGATGCCCTTCATCTGCGGATAGGTTTTCATCAGGTCCAGCGTGGTGGCGTAGGATTTGTCGATGCTTTCCGCCACCGGCAGGCGCGAGGTGACTTCAAACATATCCGGGTATTTTTCTTTCTGGTATTTGATGGCGGCGTCGGCCCAGGCGTTGTGCAGCGGCACGGTCAGCGAGCCGACGTAGATCGCGTAGCCGCCTTTGCCGCCCATGTCTTTTGCCAGCTCATCGACGTTGGCCTGCGCGTATTTCTCGCTGTCGATGGTCTCGATGTCCCACTGGCCGATCTGCTGGTCCGGGGATTCATGGGTCAGCACCACGATGCCTTTGTCGCGCGCTTTTTTCAGCACCGGCTCCAGTACCTTGGCGTCGTTCGGCACCACGATGATGGCGTTGACGTTCTTGGCGATCAGATCCTCAATCACCTTGACCTGCGCGGCCGGATCCGGCGTAGAAGGGCCGGTCTGGTAGGCGTTGACGTCGAGTTTTTTCGCCGCTTCGTTGACGCCCACTTCCATGCGGTTGAACCACGGAATGCCGGTCACTTTAGCGACCACGGCAATCTCATACTTATCAGCGGCGAACACAGGTGTTGTTGATAACATGCACGCAGAAACCACACATGCATTTAATAATGCGAGGTTAAATTTCATTAGCTGTACCTTTTTTTATCTGTAGGGGTGGCGGTTTTTCCACCGCTGCAGATTACAAAGGAATGGAAGAGGGGGCGTAGCCGAAGTTAACGGAATGTGATCTGCGCACATTTAAGTAAAATAATGGCGCACTTAGTGTTAAATAAATGTTTAATTATTGGGTGGTGGTAAATTTACCACCGATTAAGAAGCAATAAATAACCGATTATTAACTTTTATTTAACGCATTGGCATCATTTTGCTGGCGAGAAAGCAGAAAAAAATGCCGGCGCAGAGGCCGGCATTGAAGCATTTAATCGATGTGTGAACAAGATCACCTTTAAGGCGGATTACAGCACGCCCTGAGCCAGCATGGCGTCCGCGACCTTGACGAAACCGGCGATATTCGCGCCGTGCACGTAGTGGGTTTGCTTGCCTTCGCCGCCGTATTCTACGCAGGCGTGGTGAATATCGGCCATGATATGTTGTAAACGTACATCCACTTTCTCTGCTCGCCAGCCGATGCGCGCGGCGTTTTGCGCCATCTCCAGCCCCGAGGTGGCCACGCCGCCGGCGTTGGCCGCCTTGCCCGGCGCGAACAGCACGCCGGCGTCGAGGAAGGCGTCGGTGGCCTGAATGGTGGTCGGCATGTTGGCACCTTCCGCTACCGCCTTCACCCCGTTGTGGATCAGCGTCTGCGCCGCCTCGAGATCCAGTTCGTTCTGGGTGGCGCACGGCAGGGCGATATCCACCGGCACGTTCCACGGCTGCTGGCCCGCCAGATACGTCAGGCCGCGTTCGCGGGCGTAGTCCGCCACCCGGCCGTAGCGTTGGTTTTTGATCTCCGCCAGGTGCGCCAGCTTCTCGGTGGTGAAGCCGTCTTCGTCCACCAGGGTGCCGCCGGAATCTGACACGGTGATCACGCGCGCGTCCAGCTCCAGCGCTTTCTCGATGGTGTACTGCGCCACGTTGCCGGAGCCGGACACCGCCACCCGCATGCCCTCAAAGCCCAGGCCGTGGCGCTGCAGCATGGCGTCGGTAAAGTACACCAGGCCATAGCCGGTCGCCTCGGGGCGGATCAGGCTGCCGCCGAAGGAGAGGCCCTTGCCGGTAAATACGCAGGCGGTATTGTTGGACAATTTCTTCATCATGCCGGCCATAAAGCCGACTTCGCGGCCGCCGACGCCGATATCGCCGGCCGGCACGTCGGTGTCTGGGCCCAGATGGCGATACAGCTCGGTCATCAGCGCCTGGCAGAAGCGCATGATCTCGCCCTGGCTTTTGCCCTTCGGATCGAAATCGGAGCCGCCTTTGCCGCCGCCCATCGGCAGGGTGGTCAACGCGTTCTTGAAGGTCTGCTCAAAACCGAGGAACTTCAGGATCGACAGGTTTACCGACGGGTGGAAGCGCATGCCGCCCTTGTAGGGGCCGATGGCCGAGTTGAACTGTACGCGGAAGGCGCGGTTGACCTGCACCTGGCCGCGATCGTCCACCCAGCTGACGCGGAACTGAATGACGCGCTCGGGCTCCACCAGGCGCTCCAACAGCGCCTGTTCGCGATAGTGCGGGTTGCGTTCGATAAACGGCCACAGCGAGGTGAATACTTCGCGCACCGCCTGCAAATATTCCGGCTGGTGGGGGTTATGGCGTTGTAACGAGGACAGGAAAGACTCTACCGATACGGCATATTCCATGGATAACTCCTTTTCGCATTAAATTTCCCCCGCTATTTCTTATAGATATGGGTATAGGCGATGCCCGGGGGAGGATGTTGTGTCTTTAGCGACTATATCATCGGAGGGCGGTTGATTATCAAGCGATTAATCGGCGTGGCGGCATGAAAAACGCCCGCAGGGCGCGGGCGTTGGGCAGTTAAGTTAGCAAGTGCTTACTTTATTCGTCTTCTTCATCGCGCAGCGGCACGATCAGCATATCGATGTGCACGGTATTGATCAGCTGGCGGGCGGAAGACATCAGCTTGCTCCAGAAGTCCTGGTGGTGGCCGCACAGCACCAGGTCCATGTCGTATTTCTTGATGGCATCGACCAATACCTGCGCCAGATCGCCGCTGCCGCTCAGGGTCTCGGTGATCGGGTAGCCGGCGTTCTGCGACAGCTCGGTCAGCGCCTGATGGGTTTCCTCGGAGATGCGTTTTTGCATGTCGCCGAGATTGACGTCGATAAGGCCGGTATAGAGGTCGGAATAGTTGACATCGACGTGGATCAGAGAAACTTTAGCGTTGTACGGCCGCGCCATCGAGACGGCTTTTTCTACCAGGATTTTGCTTTCCGGGGATAGGTCCACCGCGATCAGTATGTGTTTGTAAGCCATAAGAATACTCCTTCCATAAACATGCCGATTAAAAAGGGTTAGCAGGCGTTCCGTTTACCCGCCTGGCGCTTTTGGTTCCATAGTATCATTCGGATAACGCAATGATATGTTGGGGCGATCACACTGCGCCGCATCGAAAATCTCTCCGCCCGATACCTTTCGTTGTACACCCGCGCGGCGTAAAAGCCTATGAATTATGCGGATGCCACCGGTCTGACCGCTTGAATTATAAGCGTTATTAAACAAAGTATAGCGCTAAATGTGCAATCAGCGCGCCAGATGCGGCTGCAGCAGGCTTTCAAACCACTCATGAAACACCGCCAGGCGGCGCGATCGCTGGCGGCGGTGGGGGTAGATCAGGGCGATCGGCATGGAGGCGGCGCGGTAACCGGGCAGGACTTCCACCAGTTCACCGGCGTCGAGCAGGTGTTGCACGTCGTAGCGCGGGATTTGCATCAGCCCCAGCCCGGCGCGGCAACAGGCGATATAACTTTCGGCGTTGTTGACTACCACCCGGCTGGGCAGTTCGAGCCGTTGCGTATGGCCGTCGTCGGCCAGGTATTCCCAGGGAAATTCGCGGCCGGTTTTGGGCGAGGCGTAGCCGATGCTCCAATGTCCCTTGGCGAGATCGCCGGGCTGGAGTGGATGACCGAATTCGTCCAGGTAAGCGGGGCTGGCGCAGTTGATCAGCGCGATATGACCGAGCGGGCGCATCACCAGGCTGCTGTCGTGCAGATCGCCGACGCGCACCGCGCAGTCGACCCCTTCCTGCACCAGATCGATGGCGCGATCGGCGGAGCCGAGCACCAGCTGCAGATGAGGGTGGCGCCGCAGCAGGCCGGGCAGCGCTGGCGCGATCAGCCGGCGGGCGATGCGGCTCGGCACGTCGACGCTGAGCCGGCCGGAGGCCTGGCGCTGGCTGGCCTGAAACGACTGATCGATGTCTTCCACCTCGGCCAGCAGCGGGCGCAGCCGCTCGAGCAGCTGTTCACCGTCGGCGGTCAGCCGCACCTGTCGCGTAGTGCGGTGCAGCAGGCGCACGCCCAGCTGCGTTTCCAGCTGTTGCACGGCGGCGGACACCGAGGCGCGCGGCACCTCCAGCGCATGGGCCGCCCGAATAAAGCTGCCCATCTCCGCCACCTGTATGAATACGCGGTATTGATTGAATCTGTCCATCTCGTTGACCTGCTGTTCCTTGGCGCCGTTTCTGACAGAGAGTGTAGCCGCATGGCGCGGTTGCGTGCGAGCAGGTGCGGGGGCATCTCCGCCCCGTCGGACTTATTTGGTGGTGTAGCCGCCGTTGATCAGGATGGTTTGGCCGGTTATCCACCAGCCGTCGCTGACCAGATGGCGGATGAACGGCACCACGTCTTCGATATCCGTCAGGCCGGTTTGGCTGAACGGCGACAGCGCCGCCGCCGTCTTGTGGTAGGCCACGGCGTCCGCGCCCTCCGCCGGGTAGAAGAACGGGGTGTCCATCGGGCCGGGGCCGACCGCCGTCACGGAGATGCCGCGTTCGCCGAACTCCTTGGCGGCGGCGCGGGTGAAGTGCTCCACCGGCGCTTTGGTGCCGGCGTAAGCGGCGTAAAATGGCGTGAAGGCGCCGAGCAGCGAGGTGACCAGCGTGCAGATTTTACCGTTGTCGTTGAGGTGTTTGCCCGCCTCTTTCAGGAAGAAGAACGCGGTTTTGGCGTTGACCGCCGTCATCTCGTCGTACTCGGCTTCGCTGATGTCGACCATCGGCTTTTTCAGCACTTTGCCGACGGTATTGATGGCGATATCCGGCTTGCCGACGGCGGCGACCGCATCGGCGAACAGCTTTTCGACCGCGCCCGCGGTGGTGAGATCGGCCTGCAGCGCGACGCCCTGCGCCCCGGCGGCCTGAATGGCGGCGACGGTTTTCTCCGCCTCGGCTTGGGAAGCGGCGCTGTTGTAGTGGATCACCACCGCTTTGGCGCCTTGTTCAGCCAAATCGCGTGCGATCAGCCCGCCGAGGTTTTTGGCGCCGCCGGCGATGAGGACGGTTTTTCCCTTGATTGAATGGTTTGCCATAACAGTTTCCTTGGATGAGCGTAACGGAAACCTGAGTCTAGCCAGCGTGGGGGGAAAGATCAGCGGCGTGGGGCGGGATAGACTATCCAGAAAAACCGACCAATCACCGGCCGGCGAGGAGCTGTTATCTCGCCCCGGCGGGGGCTTTCCAGCGCAGAGCGGTAAATTTTATCCACTGATCAGGCCAGTTTGCGTTTCATTAACCTACAATGATGGATATGGGCCTCATCATTTCCCCTCTGAGTGGAACCACGCTGTGCAAATCTCTCTGTGCGGTGCGGTAACGTCTCCGGAGGCGGTGGGTGATGGGCGTGGCCCGTGCAGGCAAAAAAGGGGATGAGAGCGGTAAGCTCCAGCAGAGTATCGGGTAATGAGGTAGGGCGGTTGGACCCGGCGGATGGCCGCGGATAACAACGCCTTGAGGGGGCAATCATGATCAGTACCGTCGCGCTGTTTTGGGCCTTATGTGTGGTGTGTGTGGTAAACATGGTGCGGTATTACTCTTCTCTGCGCGCGCTGCTGGTGGTATTGCGCGGCTGTGACCCGCTGCTGTACCAATACGTCGACGGCGGCGGTTTCTTCACCGCCCACGGGCAACCCAGCAAGCAGCTGAGGCTGGTGCGCTATATCTTCGCGCAACGCTATGTCGAGCACCACGATCCGGAGTTTATTCGCCGCTGCGAGCGGGTGCGCGGGCAGTTTATGCTGACCTCGGCCCTGTGCGGCCTGGTGGTCATCAGCCTGATAGCGCTGATGATTTGGTATTAATGCCTTCCTGTTTCCCTTGTTGCAGGCAAAAAAAGGTGGCCTTTCGGCCGCCTTTCTCATGATGCTTATCGCTTAGATCAGTTTCAGCGCCACCCAATACAGCGCACCGGAAAGCAGAATCGAGATGGGCAGGGTCAGTACCCAGGCCAACAGGATGTTCTTCACGGTTTTGCTCTGCACGCCGCCGCCGTCCACGATCATCGTCCCGGCAACCGCCGAAGAGAGGACGTGGGTGGTGGAGACCGGCATGCCGGTATAGCTCGCCACGCCGATCGACAGCGCTGCGGTCATCTGGGCCGACACGCCTTGGGCGTAGGTCATGCCTTTCTTGCCGATCTTCTCGCCGATGGTGGTAGCCACGCGTTTCCAACCCACCATGGTGCCGAGCGACAGTGCCAGCGCGACGGCGACGATGATCCACATCGGCGCGTACTCGACGGTCTGCAGCAGATCCTGACGCAGGTTCTTCAGGAAGCGCTGGTCGGCGGATGAGGTTTCCGGCAGCTTGGCGACTTTATCCGCCGTGTCGGTCACGCACATCAGCAGGCGGCGCAGGTGGCTGCGCTGCTCAACCGTCAGCTGGTCGTAGCTTTGCAGGTTGGTCAGCATCCCCTGAGCCAACTCGATCGCCGGCATGGCGCGCGAACTGTCGCAGTGGAACTCGGCCGGCTTGCCTGGTGCCGCGTCGTCATCCGGGCTTGGCACCAGCGGCGTCAGCGACACCGCATGCGACAGCGCGTCGCCGTGCTGTTGGTAATATTGCTGCAGGTGGGTCACGGCGTCACGCGTACGGGTGATGTCATAACCGGTTGCATTCATATTGACCACGAAGCCGGCCGGCGCAACGCCGATCAGCACCAGCATGATAAGGCCGATGCCTTTCTGGCCGTCGTTGGCGCCGTGCGAGAAGCTGACGCCAATCGCCGACAGGATCAGCGCGATACGGGTCCAGAACGGCGGCTTGCGTTTGCCGTCGACCTTTTCACGTTCCGCAGGGGTCATGTGGATACGCTGGCGTTTCTTGGTGCCACTCCAATAGCGGCGCAAGGCGAACACCATCACTCCCGCCACCATCATGCCGACCAGCGGCGAGAACAGCAGAGAAAGGAAAATACCAATCATTTTCGGGACGTTAAGCGCATCCACCACCGAAGTGTGGGTCATCAGGGCGTTGGTTAAACCGACACCGATGATGGCGCCTATCAGCGTATGGGAACTGGAGGCCGGCAGACCGAAATACCAGGTGCCGAGGTTCCAGATGATTGCCGCCAACAGCATGGAGAAGACCATGGCTAATCCGTGTGCTGAACTGACGTTCAACAACAGATCGGTAGGCAGCAAGTGGACGATGGCGTAAGCAACACTCAAACCGCCGAGCATTACGCCAAGAAAGTTGAACAAACCAGCCATCACGACCGCAAGTTGCGAGCGCATGGCGCGGGTATAAATAACTGTAGCGACCGCATTGGCCGTATCATGAAAACCGTTGATGGCTTCATAAAACAACACGAACAACAATGCGAGAATTAACATCAGGCCGGTATGGAAATCCAGGCCAGCGAACAAATGCAGCATAAGCGTTACGCCAGTTTGTGGACATGAACGCCGCGCATTATCAGTGACAACCGGGGCCGGGGAAAAGGAAAATATGACGTTTTTTTGATTTGGACATGACGAAATGATGGCGTGTCTATAACAAAAATATGAAATATCAACGCGTTATTCTCCTCTGACCTCTGTAATATTTTCTTACTATGGCGTTGGCGGCGCCGGGGCTTTACAATCTGCCGCCGTGAATTTGGCGGTGACCGGCGGCGAAACGGCGTAATATGGCGCTCTTTTGTCGCGATTGTGGTTTTGATAAGTGAGGCTCAGGTGGAACAGTTTGATGTCGTAGTGATTGGGGCGGGCGCTGCCGGCATGTTTTGCGCCGCGCAGGCGGGGCAACTCGGTTGCCGCGTGCTGCTGCTCGACAACGGCAAAAAACCGGGCCGCAAGATCCTGATGTCCGGCGGCGGGCGCTGCAACTTTACCAACATGTTCGCTGAACCGGCAGCCTACCTGTCGAACAACCCGCATTTTTGCAAATCGGCGCTGGCGCGCTACACCCAGTGGGACTTCATCGATCTGATCAACCGTTACGGCATCGCCTACCATGAAAAAACGCTGGGGCAGCTGTTCTGCGACGACTCGGCGCAGCAGGTGGTGGATCTGCTGGTCAAAGAGTGCGAGCTGGGCCAGGTGACGATGCGCCTGCGCAGCGAAGTGTTGGGCGTGGAGAAAACCGAACATGGCTACGCGCTGGCGCTGAATGGTGAAAAAGTAAGTGCTCGCTCACTTGTGGTGGCCAGCGGCGGTTTGTCCATGCCGGGGCTGGGCGCTTCGCCGTTCGGTTACAAGCTGGCGGAGCAGTTCGGCCTCAAGGTGCTGCCGACGCGCGCCGGGCTGGTACCTTTTACCCTGCATAAGCCGCTGCTGGAGCATGTGCAGATGCTGTCCGGCGTCTCGGTGCCGGCGGTGATCACCGCCGAAAACGGCGTCAGCTTCCGTGAAAGCATCCTGTTTACCCATCGCGGCCTGTCCGGCCCGGCGGTGCTGCAGCTGTCCAGCTATTGGCAACCGGGTGAGTATGTGAGCATTAACTTACTTCCTGAGCTTGACCTGACGGCCTTCCTCGATGAACAACGCCGGCAGCACCCGAACCAAAGCCTGAAAAACACCCTGGCGTTGCAACTGCCTAAACGGCTGGTGGAATGCTTGCAAACGTTGGGACAACTGCCGGAAGCCACGCTGAAGCAGCTGAATGCGCCGCAGCAGGCGGCGCTGGTAGATCTGCTGCAGAACTGGCGCGTGCAGCCGAACGGCACCGAAGGTTACCGCACGGCGGAAGTGACGCTCGGCGGCGTCGACACCCACGAGCTTTCCTCCAAGACGATGGAAGCCCACAAGGCGCCGGGGCTGTACTTTATCGGCGAAGTGGTGGACGTGACCGGGTGGTTGGGCGGCTACAACTTCCAGTGGGCGTGGAGTTCAGCCTGGGCCTGCGCGCAGGCGCTGGCGGCGAAGGGGCGCTGAGGGCGCCTTGGCAATCCGCGTTCAGCGCGTTGTCGTCGCACGGCTTGAGAAGGGTGTCGACCGGGCCAGCATGGCGGCGAGATGGTTTCTGGCCAGCGGTGCCAGTGGGATCGCCTGGCGATTAACGAGATCGAACCCTATCACTTCTTCAATTTTGGCCGAGGGCAGAAAGCGCGTCTTCTCGGTGCTCACCCTGAACATCTCGGCAACGAGCAGGTGCTCCGGTTCGTTCGCCGCCGTATCGGTAAAACGACCGATACTGCTCATCTCTCCGGCGGTAAAGTCGGCATTCAGCGCCTCTTTCAGTTCTCGGATCAGTGCCATGACCGCTTGTTCATGGGGGGCGATTTTACCGCCTGGTTGCATAAACCAGATCGTGTTGCGTTTTCTGAGCAGCAGTACCCGGCCTGCCGGATAGGTGATAACGGCCGCCGCGATATGTATTTCCTTCTGTTCTGACCTATTAATATCCGGGATATGAGATAGCGCTGGGGGCGGGCTTGCTCCAGATGAGACGTCCTATGGGAAAATGGTGCGGCTTTAAGGGGAAGCGTCAAGCCACGGCGCTGAGGAAGCTATTGAGGTAATTCCTATTTTTATGCGTCGTGTCAGTCACATATCGCTAAATAATAACGTATTTTTATTTCCCCCGAAAGTCTTGCCGGAAGTGGGTTGAAAGATGAATATTATTGGCAATATCTCTTTCTGCTCGCTTGGCATAACGTTTGGCGCCTTTATGATAGGGTTTTATTATTATTTCTCAGCATTTACGGATTCATGATAATTTTTCATTGTAATGAAATAAGGGTGTTATACGTAGCTGATGATCTTATGTGATATTTTTCAGCACCAAAATATTGCCAGAGGATTAAGGGGCGCATGACGGCAGCGTCTTACTCCGCCAAATTGGCCTGGTAAGCGTGCGGCAGGCGCATTCCGATGAGACGACGCACGGCTTAAAGTGAGGAGTGCCGATTCCTGGTATGGCTAATGAATGTTGGTGCTATTAATTTCATTAATTATCATTTTCTCGGTTTTGCTCGATAAATTTTATTAAAATCAGTTTGTGCTTTTGCCGGAATCTATCTATATATGATATACCCATTAAGAAAGTGTGTGATAATTTCCTGCTTGCGTACAGGGGGATTTTGGCCGCCGGATAGATGACGGAAGTGAATATATTCACATTGAATGCATTAAACGGGCTTTCTTTACCATTGATCTGATTTTACGAAAAGTTATCGGGGGAGTAGATGGATATCACGATAAATATTTATTCTTCGCTTAACCAGGTGTCGCAAGAAGAATATCATCGGCTGCATTCGCATAGAAAAGGCACGGTATTTTATGACTGGCGATTTTTGTTGGCGGCGGAGACATCCCCGTTATTGGCGGTAAAGAAAACCTATTATCTGGCGGCGTATTCACATGGCCGATTATTGGCGTTACTCCCTGTTTACCTGCAGGATTTGGCGGTAGTCGACCCTTTCAAACGCTTGGCCGAGCATGCGGATATTTATGATCAGGGCAATGATACCGGTTTATTCAGTCATATCATGCATTGCTATGACAGCATGATACCCAGCCGGCAGGCCTCGATTGAATTGCATGCGGCTTTGTTTAACCGGCTGCGTGAACTGGCCGAGGAAGAGGGCGCGCGTTATTTTGGCCTGCTGAACGTGCGCGATCCCGACTTGCGGCAACATGCCGATGCGTTGGGGCTGAACGTCAATTTCATGCTGGATCGCTGGTATATCGATTTGACGGAGTTCGATGATTTTGAACATTTTGTCGAGAAGCTGCCCGCCGATGGTCGGCGTGAAATGCGGCGACAATTGCGCAAATTCGACCCCAATCGTTGCACCTTGTCGATGCTTGCGCCGCCTTTTGATCAGCGTCTGGAGCAACTGACCGACCTGTGCCATCAAACGACCGCCCGCCTCGGCACTCCTCAGTACTTTCCGGCGGAACCGCTATCCCGTTTCAGTCGTTTATGCGGCGATCTTATCCGGCTTTCTCTGGTTGAACAGCAGGGGCAACTGGTCGGCGGGGTCATCTGTTTCGAACAGGAAGAGACGTTGCATATCTGGTCCGCCGGCATGCGTTACGATCTGGTGGAGTTCAGCCCCTATACGCTTGCCTTTGCTCAGGCTTATCGTTATGCGTTTGAAAACGGTTTCACTCGCGTTGAAGGCGGTCGGCTGAATGAGAAAATCAAGACCCGCCTGGGGTTCCGGCCCGAACCTTTGTACGCCATCACCAGCGATCGGCTGAATCCCGCGACCGTACAGTAATGAAACGGCCCAATCCCGTAATGGAGCGATCTATGCAAGATAATGCCTGCTGTGCCGATGATTATCGCCGTTTTGTCCACCAATTGTCTGGGCGTGTGCGATCGCGCTATCACCCGGAATATGCCGGATGGTTGCGTCAGTCCGCGGGAAGCCAGCCGGTGGTTCAGCGGTTGCCCGAGATGATCGTCCGCGCCGAAACGGTGGAAGATGTCATGGCAACCGTGCGTTTTGCCGCGCAATACCACCATCCTTTGAGCATCAAGATGGGAGAATGCCGCTACGGCCACGATTTTGTACGCGGCAACGGTATCTTTTTGGATATTTCCGCGTTGCGCGACTGTGTTCTTGATGCCGACAACGCGCTGGCGATGGTGGGGCCAGGGCTATCCTGCCGGGAGTTAAATCACCGCCTGGAAAAACAGGGGCTGACGTTTCCTATCGGTGATGAGGAACATGCCACGATCGGCGGATTTTTGCTCGCCGGGGGGATCGGGAGCCATTTACCTTCCAGGGAGCGAATGGGCGGGTTAAATATTGTTGCGGTAGATCTGGTCACGGCCGATGGCCAGTTGCACCGCGTCAGTGAAAGTGAACATTCACCGCTGTTTTGGGCCGCGCAGGGAGCGGGAACCAATGCTTTCTGCGTGATGGTGCGGTTCTACCTCAAGTGCTGCTCCTGACGGTCGTCCTTCAGGCTTATCAACTGCCATATCACGCGTGGAAACAGTTGTTGGAGAACATCGAGGGGACGCGTTTGCAAATCAAGACTGCGATTTTGCGTCAGGAAGAGCTTCCCCGACGTCTCTGCAATGGAACAGCATGCAAGAAGAGGAAGCCAGGGGAATAGGCCGGCGGAATCACGTTCACTGCGCCGGCTTTTTCCCCAGGCTGGCCGTTGACGTCGACCAGATCAACCATGGCCGCCCCGGCGCGCAGATGCGCCAGGCCCAAATCGGCCGCCGTTTGGCGATATCGCAGCCGACCAGCTGGGTATAAAAATGCAGGCTTTTCTGCATATCGCGCCTGCGCAAAACCACATGCTCGATAGCCTTCAGGCTGAAAGGGGGGCATCATTTTCTCCCTGAATCGCGGCGTTACTCATCAGCATAATCGGCAACGCCCGTTTATCCTGTTTCCGCCCCCTATTGCTGCCAGCGCCGCCGCTTATCGCAGGGCGGCCACGATCTCTTCCAACGCCGTGCGCTGCGCCTCGCCGAGCGCGCTCTCCGTCGCTGCATTCTCTGCCAGCAACGTTTGCAGGCCGATCAGCCAGTCATAGATATAAAACGCGGTGTTTTTGGTCGGCGTCGGCGCCAGCCGGGTTAACCGCTGCTGGCGGTTCC
This sequence comes from Serratia nevei, assembly GCF_024160145.1. GTDB lineage: Bacteria > Pseudomonadota > Gammaproteobacteria > Enterobacterales > Enterobacteriaceae > Serratia > Serratia nevei_A. The sequence goes on along the minus strand of NZ_JAMYWQ010000033.1, from coordinate 27,277 downwards.
AGTCCACCGCCGGCTGCGGCGGCGGGGTAAAGATCGGCTGGCCGGGATTGACGCGGCTCTCGGGGCGCGTTGCCGCATCGCGCCGCTGGAAGCCGAGCCAGGCGACGAAGTCGCCCAGTAGCGCCAGCGCCTGGCTGATTTGCCGATCTTCGCTCTGTTCCGGCAGGCCCCCGGCGCACAGCGCGCGTTCCAGCTCATCATCGAGCCGCAGGCGGCAGGCGGCGCCGATCAGCGCATCGACCAGCAGTTCCAGGTGCGGCTTCTCGACGCCGAGCAGGTCCAGCAACCGGCGGCTGTCCGGCAGGCTGCGCAGATGGTTGATCCAATCCGCGAACACCCGTGCGGCAAAGGGCGATGCGGGGGGCTCGCCGGGCGCCGCGGCCTCCGGCGCGCCGAACAGATCGATGTCGAGCCCGAACGGCGCAGGCGTCGCTGCCGGGGCCGGCGCGGCGTGCTGCTGTTGCTGATAAAGCTGGCGCAGCGTATCGCGCTGGGGCAACAACCGCTCCAGCAGCTCGCCGTGGCGGCCGGCCTGCGCCTGCAACGCGCGCAGCAGCTCTTGGCCGCGCAGCTGCGCCGCGTGCGGATCGGCGGCGGTGAGCCAGTTGCCGAGCAGGCTTTCCGTTAGCTCGCGCTGCAACTCTTCGCGCTGTTCGAGCAGGCGCGCTTGCTTCTGGGCCGGGCGCGCCTGCGTGGCCAGGTAGCTCACCATGCGGCGGCAATCCTGTTCATCCAGCGCCAGCAGCGTGGCCCAGCTGTCGCCGGGTTCGCCGACCTGCCGCTGTACGGCGTCGTCGGGGCGCACCTTGCTTTCTCCGCGCTGATCGAACGGCGTGATCGCCCAGATCAGGCCGGGCTTGCGGCGCTGGCGCAGCGCCGGGGTTTCCCCCTGGGTTTGGTTGACCCAGCCAGCGAGCGCCTGGCCGACGCGGGCGGCGTCCTGCGGCGTGGCGGCGGCATCGGCCACCAGCAGCAGGCTGGCATGCAGGCCGTCCGCACAACGGGTCAGCAAATGGGCGCGTTTCGCCTGTTGCAGCCGCTGCGTCGGTTCCGCCTGCGGGCAGGCGCGGCTGCCGGGCAGGTCGATCAGCGCCACGTCGGCGGGCAGGCCCGTCTGCGCCGTTTGCGGCAGAACGGTGGTGACTTCGGCGGTCAGCCAGGTCAGATCGCTCAGCGCGATCTCCCGTTCCCCGCCGTGTTCGGCCATCACGACGATCGTCGCGTTTTCCGCTGCGGCGCTCGCGGTCAGCAGCGGCAAGGCGCGGTGCTGAGCATGCACCTGCCGGCTGCCGCCGAGGGCATGCAGCGTGTGTGCCAGCTGGCGATAACGCGCCGTCAGCGTCGCCTCTTCTCCCCACAGCGGCGCAAACAGGCGCGCGCGATCGTCGATGCTCAGCTGCGGCGCCAGCGCCACGGCCTGCGGCCAGAAATGTCTGTCCAGCGTCTGTTGCCCCTGGTCGCCGTGGCGGCGTTGGCTGTCCCACAGCGTCAGCACATCGCTGTCGCTGAGGCCGTCGAGGGCGACGGTTTGGCGGTGGCGCGCCAACGCTTGCAGATGGCCGGCGATCGCGCGGGCGTCCCAGTCCAGCCGGAAGCCGCCCATCGCGGCGGCATCGAGCGTGATGGCCAGCCACTGCGCTTCATCGAACAGCGCCAGGGCGAGAGGATACTCGGCGTACGGCGACGGCGCCGTAGCGCAGTAACGCACCGCCAGCGCGGCGTCTGCGTGCAGCCTTTCTGCGCCGGGGGCCAGCGCCGCCAGCAGGTGGGCCTTGGCGGTGGCGTTGTGGCCGTACAGGCCGATAGCGACCTGCTCAGGTTGCGCATTCGCCAATTGCAGCGCGCGGTTATGGCAACGGCGCAGGCGCAGCGTCAGGCGATCCGCCTCCTGTTCCAAACGGGTGGACTGCCGGCGCGCGGCGTCCACCCAGGCGATCGCCTGCAGAATGCCGGTGCTGAGTGCGTGGTTCGGGGCCGATTGGGCGGTAGTGGTAGCTTTCATCGTGGGTAAATGCTCCCGCTGTCTATCCAGTAGTGGGTCGCGCCGGAGGCGCTGGCAGCCAGGGTATTGAGTTTCAGTTGCAGGTGGTGCGCCGGGACGGGGCTGCCGTCGGCCAGCAACGCCTGCGCGATCCTGACGCTTTCGGCGCCCTGTTCGGCGCTGGCGGTAATGGCCAGCCGCAGGCTGATCACCGCGTCGCCGGCCAGTTTGCGCGCCAGCTGGGCGTCATTGATGGTCAGCGTATAGAGCGGCGAGGCCGGCCAGCGTTCGTTGTCCAGTTGGCGAAAGCCCAGGCGCAGCGGGCCGCGCAGCTGGAAGCTGCCGGCGGGGTCGAGCGCGAAGTCGGCGCGATCCAGATCGATGTCGCGGTAATAGACGTTATCGTCCGCCAGCATGTTGTTGCCGTCCAGCATGCCCAGATGGCGAATGGTGGAGTAGGGCTGGAAATCGCCGACGTTGAAGTAAAAACTCTCCAGGCGCAGGTCGATCGCCAACAGGCACAGCATGGCGCCCACCGCGGCGGTGGATTTCGGGTTGTCGATGCGGCCGCGTTTGTTGAACGGGTACCAGCTGCGGGTGTGGTAGCCTTCGAGCGGCAGAATGCGGCTGGCGGGCAGCGGCTGCAGATGGCGCAGCAGCGCCTGCACGCCGGGGAAACGCGCCGGGCGGCCGGTCAACAGCAGCACGTCGCAGGTGTACAGCGCCACCACCTCGGCCAGCAGGCGCAGGCAGCGGCCGATGCCGATGCGATCGGACAAGAAGGCGGCGTGCAGATCGGCCAGGCGGATCACCAGCGGGGTGTGCAGAATATCGAAAGCGTCGCTGTCGGCTTCGCGCTGCACCTCGCCGTTGATAAACGCCAGCACCTGCGGCGTCGGCGGCTGCGGCAGCAGATCGCCCAGGCTGGCGGCGATTTCCGCCCGGCTGTCCAGCGGATCGTATTCTTCATAGGCGCCGAGCAGCGCGCGTCCGGCGGGCATGAAAATTTGCAGCGCGGCCTGCTGACGCAGGGTGGAAAGCCCGTCCATGCGCCCTTCGTTGCCGAACAGCCTGTCCATCAACGCCGGGGCGGCGCTCACGCCGGCGGCTTCGAACGCCTGCTGCACGGCGGGCAGGATAAACTGCTGGATGGCGTCCAGCAGGATATCGTCGCCGGCGACTTTAAAGCCCTCGCGGAACAGCAGGCGCGGGTTGATTTTGATGTTGTTGCCCACGCCGTCGTCGAGCGAATAGTGCGTGATCGCCAGATCCGTGGTGCCGCCGCCGATGTCGATCGAGGCGATGCGCAGCGTTTTTCCCGCCTGCTCACCCGGCGCCAGCGGCCGGTCGGGCCGGGCCATGGCGGCGAAAAAGGCGTCGGTGCGGCCGGCGAAGTTCACCTGGGTTTCATTGTACAGATAGACCATCTGGCCGCAGGTGGCCTCGTCCCACTCCATCTGCACCTGCGGTGCCGGGAAGCGGGCGTGCGCGCCGTCGAACGGCGCATCCTGCGGGTGCCAGCCGAGGGCCTTCCACACCAGCCCGATCGCCTCCTGCATGCGGCGGCGGAAGATCTCGCGCTCCGGCTTCGGCATGGCCGAAGGCAGCGTCAGAATGATGGCGCGCAAACGGCGCGGCGCGGCGGCGTTTGGCATGCGGCTGCGCTGGGCGATGCTGTTGATCTGCATCAGCGCCTGCGCCAGCAGCTCGCTCAGCATCAGCGTCATCACCGCGCTGCGGCTGTAATGGGCGGCGAACACCGGCAGCCGTTGCGCCGTCGGCAGGGCGGACAGCGGCACGCCTTCGTCGTTGATCAGGGTGGTCAACGGCGCGGCGGCGGCCATCGGCTCGTGCCGCTCGTTGAAGCGCCAGCCGGGCGCATAGCGCTCCTCGTCCCACAGGTAGCGGCGCGGGCTGGAAATGCCGGTGGTGCCTTCATGGCCCGTTCGCCGCTGCGCCAGCTGCGCGGCTTCGCGGCCGACGCGGGTGATGGACGGCCACTGGAAGGCATCGTCGCGCCCGCTCTGGAACGACAGATGCGGCTTGCCGAAGCCGGCCTGAGAAAACTCGACCCGGCTCTCGAACAGTTCGTTGTAGACGCGGTGCGGTTCGGACAGCGAGCGCAGCTGCAGCTCGTAGGTTTGCTTCAGGCCGTTGCTCTCTTCCGGGTGGTCTTCGACCAGCACGCCGCAGGTGTGCGAGTTGCCGACGTCCAGCACCAGATCGACGTCGATCGCCGGTTGCTGCAGCGTCGCCGCCACCATCTTTATCTGCGGCACCGTCAGCTGATGGCCGAGCATGTGCAGCAGGTTAAGGTAGTGCGCCTGATACTCGAAGGTTTTCAGCCCGGCGTTGATCTCCGCCTCGGCGCGCTGCTCCCGCTCGGCGGCGCGCTGGCTGAACGCTTCGCGCAGCCAGCCGTCGACCCAGGTCAGATCGAGAAACTCGCCCAGCTCGTGGTTGCGGTGAGCCAGTGCGAAACGGAGATCGGTGCCGAGATCGCTTTCGCCCGGTGCCAGCGCCTCTTGGCCGGGCGCGGCGGCGCGGGTGTCGAAGGCCAGTACCACGCGCAGCAGGTTGCCGTCCTGATCCGGTTCATCCAGCTGCACCACCTGCAGACGCGCCCAGTTGTCCGGGCCCGACAAAAACAGGCCCGCCGGGGTGTGGCGCAAGACGGGCAGCGGCAGCCAGAGCTTATCCAGCAGGCGCAGCGACTGCTGCAACGGATAGCTGAACTCCGGCCGCACCACTTCGGCGGCCTCGCCGCCCGCGGCCGGCAGCTGGTATTTGCCGCTCTCGGCCTCCCATTGCAGCCGCAGCAGCGGGCCGCTGGCGGTCTTGCGCACGAATTTGCCGGGAAACTCGGTGTCCAGCCGCGGCGTCAGGGCAAAGTCCAGAAACTGAATGCCGCTGTCCTGAATCAGCGTAATGCCGTGTTTGTAGTCCGTAAGGGGTGCCAGCATCATTTACTCTCGCGCTTGAACGTCATGGGATAGGTAGTGTCCGCATCGTAGCGACCGGTGCACTCCGCCGCGCCGGTTTCGCCCTGGCGGCAGACGATTTCCGGGAGCTGGTAGCGGCTGCCGTCGCTGCAGCGTGCCTTGGTGCGGCTGTTGATCACCAGATTGCCGGACTGCATCAGCCCGGCTTCGACCGCCACCCGGCAGCTGACGCCGTCGCCGTAGGCGATGACGGCGCTGCCTTTGCCGCCGTTCAGGCGGTATTGCAGGCTGGGGCGTTTGCCGGTGATCGGATCTTTCAGCGCCACCGTGGCGCGCCATTTGCCGTTAAGGAAACGGGTGGAGCCGGCCTTCACCGCCTCGGGCGGCAGCACCAGCGCATTTTTGTCCGCCGGCTGCGGGATGACCGGCGCCGGTGGCGGCGGCATCAGCGTCGCGTGCGCCAGCGGCAAGCGCAGCTTGGGCAACGGCGCGGCTGCCTTCACCGGCGGCGCCGGATGCTGGACCTCCGTCGGCATTGCCGGTTGCGGCGGCGGCGAGCGGTGCAGCCAGGCGGCCAGCGCCGCACTGCCTAGCAGCAGTACGGGCAAGAGCCAGAGCACGTGGCGCCGGCGCGGGCGAACGACGGCGAGGGATGCGACGGATACCGCCGGGGCGGGCACCGGTTCAGGCTCGGCGGCCGGTTTTACCGGCTCGACAACGGCCGGCTTGCGCGGGGCGGCGATCGGCGCCGGTTTTTCCACTTCCGCTTCGACCGGGCGCAGGCAGGCCAACGGATCGTCCGGGCTCTGCGCCTGCGGCTTGATAAAGCCCCAGAAGGTCAGCACCGGCCGGTCGTCCACCAGGTAAACGTGGTTGGGATCGGGCATGTGCATCGCTTTGGCCAGCAGCGCGCCGAACAGGCGATGGCTGGGGTGATCGGTCGCCTGGGCCTGTTCCGTCAGGCTGCGCAAGGTCGTCAGGCAGTGTTCCAGATGGCGCACCGCCTGCGCGCGCTGGGCATCGCTCGCCGCCAGCCAGGAGGTGACCTTGCCGGGGAAGGGCGCATACCAGTCGATGCGGGTGCCGCTTTCGTTCGGCTGGGGGATCGCCAGACAGTCGGCGGCCTGCTGCTGCCGGCGAAGACGCAGGGTTTCCCGCAGCTGCTGGGCGCAGGCGTAGACCGGTTGCCCGTTTTCGCCTAAAGCCAGCACATCATCCAAACTGCCACTGCGTAAGAAGGGTTTCACCACGGCACCGCACCTTGTCCTGTTCTGCAAAAACGCATAAAAGTCCATGATACCCCGCAGGTGGAGCTGCCAAACGGCCAAGGACAGCCCGAAAAACGCCCTTCTTTGGCGTTAGCGGCGCGCTTTGCTAACCGGCACAGTGAAAATTTCGCTATCTGGACCTGTTTGTGAACCGCTTTATCTGAAAAATAGAACCTAGCCCCGGCAAACGACGCCGGGGAACGATGTTCTCTTTCACTATGACATCGCCTCGCGGGTTGCCGATTTCGGTATGCCTCAGGCGTGCGGAGCGTTCACATGACGGACAGTCAGTCTGAAAAAACTCTCGTTGTTCCCCCTGCACATCCCGCCGCCGGGCATTCGGCTCAGGGCTGGATGAACGGCTTCCTCGGCATGATGATCTTCAGCGGCTCGCTGCCCGCCACGCGGGTGGCGGTGCTGGAGCTCGATCCGCTGTTTCTGACGGCGGTCAGGGCGGCGATCGCCGCCTTGCTGGCCCTGTGTGCGCTGCTGATCACCCGGCAGGCGCGGCCGACGCGGGCCGATTTGCCGCCGCTGCTGTTTGTGGCGCTCGGCGTGGTCATCGGTTTTCCGCTGCTGACGGCGCTGGCGCTGCAGCACACCACGTCGGCGCATTCGCTGGTGTACATCGGCCTGCTGCCGCTGGCGACCGCCGGTTTTGGCGTCTTGCGCGGCGGAGAACGGCCCAAGCCCGCTTTTTGGGCTTTTTCAGGCGTCGGCGCCGTGCTGGTGGGCGCTTTCGCGTTGAGCCAGGGGAGCGGCGGTGCCTGGCAAGGGGATGCGCTGATGGTCGGGGCGGTGTTGCTGTGCGGCCTGGGTTATGCCGAAGGGGCGGTGCTGTCGCGCCGGATCGGCGGCTGGCAGGTGATCTCCTGGGCGCTGGTGGTGGCGTTGCCGTTGACGCTGGCGGCCACCTGGCTGGCGACGCCGGCCGGTTGGCCTGCGATCAGCGGTGCCGCCTGGCTGTCGCTGGTTTACGTCTCGGTGTTCAGCATGTGGATTGGGTTTATTTTCTGGTATCGCGGCCTGGCGCAAGGCGGCATCGCCGCCGTCGGACAGTTGCAGCTGCTGCAGCCGTTCTTTGGCCTGGCGCTGGCGGGCTGGCTGCTGCATGAGACCGTGCAGCCGATGATGATCGCCGTGATGGCCGGCGTGGTGGTGTGCGTGTTCGGCGCCAAGCGTTTTTCCCGCTAGGCGCCGCTACCGGCGCAGGCCTGGATCACCTGTCCGAGCCGTTCCACCGCCTGTTGCACCTGGCGATCGGCGTAACCGCCCAATCCCAGCACCAGACCCGGCTCACCGTGGCCGGGCGCATACATCGGCGACACCGCCCGCAGCGCCAATCCGGCTTCGTTGGCGCATTGGGCGACCCGCACGTCATCGAGATCTTTCCTCAGCCACAGCACCATGTGCATGCCCTGATCGCAGGGCTGCACTACCGCCAGCTCAGCGGGAATATGCGTGTTGATCGCCTCGATCAGCACCCGGCGTTTCTCGGCGTAGACGCCGCGCATTTTGCGGATATGCCGGTCGAGATACCCTTCGGCGATAAAGGCGGCCAGCACGTGTTGATCTGCGCTGGGCGGATGGCGATCCATCAGGATCCTGGCGCCGCAAAACGCGTCGACCAGCGGCGGCGGCACGATGGCGTAACCCAGCCGCAATGACGGGAACAGCACCTTGCTGAAGGTGCCGAGATAGAGCGTCCGTTCGGGTGCCAGCCCTTGCAGCGAGGGGAACGGATGACCGGCGTAGCGCATCTCGCTGTCGTAATCATCCTCCACGATCCAGGCCTGCCGCTCTCTGGCCCAGGCCAGCAGGGCGCTTCTTTTCGCCATGCTCATCGGCATGCCCAGCGGATATTGATGCGACGGCGTGACAAAGGCGGCGCGGGCGTCGGCGGCCAGACGGATGCCGGCGGCGACGTCGATGCCGTCGTCGGCGACGGGCACCCTGACCATGCGGCGGTCGCGAAACAGGCTGTCGAAAATGGCGGTAATGCCGGCGTAGGCGGGGTCTTCCACCCAGGCGCTGTCGCCGGCGTCCAGCAGGATCTGCGCGGCCAGATACAACCCCTGCTGGGTGCCGGAGGTAATGAGGATTTGCTGCGGCGTGCAGTTCACGGAGCGGGAACGCCGCACATAGTCGCAGATGGCTTCGCGTAGCGGCAATGCGCCCAGAGGATCGCCATAGCCCGAAGGCGCGCCGGGGCCGCGTGCCCGGATGCGGTTGCCGAGCCGCCGCCAGACATCGTCGGGCGCGGTATCGCCGATCGGCACCGAGACGGTGAACGGCACCGGCGGCAGCGCCCGTGCCTGGGCGGCAAAGCGTGCCAGATGCTGCGCCTGTGAAGAAAGAGGAACCGCTACCGCCGAACTCGCCTGCGCGTTGGCGTGCGGCGTGCGGCGCGCCGCCTGATAGTGAGCGATCCGGGTGCCCGAGCCGGGCTGCGGTTCGAGAAAACCTTCCGCCGTCAGTTGAGCAAACGCCTCCAATACCGTGCCGCGTGCCAGATCCAGCGCCGCCGACAGCCGGCGCGTCGAGGGCAGCAGATCGCCCGCTTTCAGCTCGCCCCGGTGGATGGCCTGGCGCAGGGCCTGCGCCAGCTGGTGGCTAAGCCGGCCCGCCAGGCGATCGAGCTCGCCGATGGCGGGGACGTCAACGACTTTGGCTGTTCTGGGCATGCATTCCGGCTCGCTTGATAGGGCAAAAATGAGCATTCAGAGTAAACCACTCTTGCCCTGTTGGCTAATGCGCTGCGCAAGATTGAAAAAACAACGCGCGCCCGGCGCTGCGGCGCTTATGCTTTTGGCGAAGTGAACGTTTTTTTCACGGGGATAATACGCATGCATCTTATTCTTGCACCGAGCAATCTGGGCCTGCGGTCGTTGCGGCCCTGGCATATTCCCGGCGCCTGGCGGGCACCGCAGGCGCTGCTTGTCGATATGCTGGCGGCGATGTTTCAGCAACCTGAGGCTTAATGTGCAGCGGTGGGCGACGTTGTTTTTCATCGCACGCCATCGTTATTATCGGCTGCTAAAGGGATTTTTCCGCTATTTCTGCAGCGAATGCCAACGCTGAGGGCACGAGAATCTATAAATGGGCTTAAAATTAGATAATTCCATAAGTCTGTTATTCTGTTTTTTTCTATTTTTTTCTAATTATCATATATGAAAACCTATTTATATTGTTTTTATAGCTTTGTATCTCGTTTTTGTTGTAACTTGCGATATATAAGACTGATATATGTTGCCTTCGTGTAATATGGGTCTGTGAAATTTAACCGGCCAACTTCATCATTTTTTAAATGTATATCGATAAAGATAACGTTGAAATGTCGCTGCGGCGGCGATGAATGAGATAAACCTACGTGTGGATAAGGGAGAAAGGCGGCAGCGTCCAGGCTATTTCATTAGCATTTGCCACTGCTTTTATTTTAAATGCAGGATTAAAAACTCACTGCTTGATGACGATGAGAATCATGATTATTGACTTGATGATGAAAATACGGAGTTGAAAATAGTGCGCGTGCGTAATTATTCGATAAAAAACGCTGTTATTACCGCCATTAGCCGCTCATAACTGATTAATTGACGGGGATTGCCCAAGAGATTTCTGAATTTATAATGGCTTGTCACCATTATGATTCTAAATGACGTTTTTTTATATTTTCCAGGGAATTCTAATGATGGAACGCAATCTTTTCGGTTTTATTATCGATAACGATATTCAACTGGACATCGCCAATAAGCGGCTGGTGAAAATCAATTCCCTGTCGCCGGAGAAATGGGTGCATTTTAGCGCGGTCACATTAAATGACGCCATGGTGCGTTTGCTGGTTTTTTTACTGCAACAGCACGGCAAGGGGAAAAAGCTCACCAAAACGGAAATACTGAAAAAGGTCTGGGATGACAACAGCTATTCATCATCCAGCCAAAAACTCTGGCAAACCGTGAAAGAGCTGAGGCTTAGGCTGGATGCGCTCGGTTTGCCGCATGACTTCATCGTTAATGTGAAGGGGGCGGGTTATACCCTAAATAACCCAGTCGTTACGCCTTTATTCTACGAGTGATTGTATTTGACATGCGTCGTGGGAAAGCCACGCATGGCAATACGCTCGTTCCCGCTGGATATCATCTATGGAAATAGAATGCGTTGTTTTTAATATAATCAGGAGCATATATGAAAAAGTCCTCCGCGATATTGTTTACCCTATTAGGCCTGGCGGGTCAGAGCCAGGCCGGGTTGATTCAGGCAACTGGCACCGGGACGATCAATTTCAGCGGCACTGTAACTGCAACGACCTGCGATGTGTTGGTCAATGGGGAATCGGCCGATGGTAACGTGATACTGCCGACCGTCAGTGACAGTCAACTGAGTACGGCGAGCTGGACCGCCGGGCGTACGACATTTGAGTTGGCGCTGCAAAACTGCGAAGGTGCATTAAAGACAGCCAGCGCGTTCTTTGAAGCTGGGCCTGGCGTGGATGCGAACGGGCGTCTGCGTAACCTTACTGGCACGGCGCAAAACGTCGCGCTGCAGTTGCGTGAAGGATCCGGGTCTTTCAACCCCATTGTGGCGGGGAGTTCAGGTCAGGTATCGAATGCCATTTATTATACGGTAACTAACGGAGCCGCCACTTTACCCTATTCGGTTGAATATTACGCTATGGGTGCAGCGAGTGCCGGCACGGTGGTCAGCAACGTCGTCTATTCATTGCAATACAAATAACGACGACTTCAGGGGGGCTTTCCCCCCTATATCCTATAAAAGAGTGAGGTTATATTATGGGCAGCAAGGCTCGTGCTATTTCTCATGCGATTTTTCTGGCGTATACGGTTTTTTTTTCTGCCGCTGCTTCCGCCAGCGTGGTGATTAGCGGAACGCGGGTTATTTATTCTGCGGAGGCAAAAGACGTCACCGTTAAATTAAGTAACGTTGGAGAGTCACCGGTATTAATTCAAAGCTGGATCGATGACGGCGATCCGCAGGCAAAGCCGGAAAATATCAACGTCCCCTTTATTTTGACGCCGCCGATTAATCGCGTTGATGCCGGCAAGGGGCAAACGCTGCGTCTCAGCTATACCGGCGCGGCATTGCCGACAGATAAAGAGAGCGTGTTCTGGTTGAACGTGCTGGAAATTCCGGCAAAAAAAGCGCTGCGGGCGGATGAGAGCGCGCTGCAAATGGCCTTTCGATCGCGTATCAAACTGTTCTTCCGCCCTGTAGGGCTGAGCGGCAACGCCAATGAAGCGGCGAAGAAGCTGAACTGGTCCGCAACGGCGGGGGGAGTCAAAGCCTTCAACCCGACGCCGTATTTCGTCTCGCTGGTGAGCCTGAGCGCCAACGGCAAAGAGATTGAAGGGCAAATGATCGCCCCGCAATCCGCCCTGGAATTTAACGGTCTCGGCGCTGCGGCGGGAAAAAATATCGGCGTTGAATTCGTCAACGATCACGGCGCCATCCATCAGTTTGAAGCGCGGGTGCAATGAGCGGCCGGCGTTGCCATTAATGCATCACCGGCCGTCGCCGCTTTCGCAGGGAAATGAACATGACCGAATATTTTTGCGTTGCGCGCGGCGGCCTGGCCATGGTTGCGCGGTTGACGCCGGCATTGTTGTGCGCCATCGGTGCGTTCAGCGGCCATGCCGGGGCGGAAAGCGTCGAATTCGATCCGTCATTTCTTAACGTAGGCCAACGTGACGCGGTGGATTTATCTCGCTTTGCGCGCGGCGCTTCGGGGCTGGCCGGTAAACACCGGGTCGCGGTTTATCTCAACGGCGACGGCATCGGCAATAAAGAGATCGAGTTTAAGACGCGTGCCGACAGCAGCCTGTATGCCTGCCTGACGCCGGCTCTGGTGCAGGGCATAGCGTTTAACGACGCCACGTTGCCAAAGGGGGCGCTGGCACCGCTGGCGCAGGGAGAGGCATGCTTCGATCTGTCTCGGCAGATACCCGATGCGCAGGTGAATTTTGACAGCGGCGAGCAGCGGTTGGATATCCTGATCCCGCAAATTTATATGCACAAGACCGCGCGTGGCAGCGTCAATTCGGCGCAGTGGGACAGCGGCGTCTCGGCCCTGTTCATGAATTACAACCTGAACGGCTATACCAGTTCATCGCGCGGCATGGACTACAACTCGTTTTTCGCTGGCTTATCCGGCGGCATGAACCTCGGCGCCTGGTATCTGCGCCATAACGGTGCCTATCACTGGATGCAAAACGGCCCGTCTCAATACGACAGCATTAACACCTACCTACAGCGCGATATCCCGGCGTTGCAGGGCCGGGGCGTGGTCGGTCAGTCCAATACCACCGGCCAACTGTTTGACACGCTGTCGTTTAACGGTGTGCAGCTGGCCAGTGACGAGCGCATGCTGCCGGAGTCGCAGCGCGGCTATGCGCCGGAAATCCACGGCATCGCCAGAACCAATGCGCAGGTGACCGTGCGGCAAGGCGGGCAGATCATCTATCAGACGACGGTCACGCCGGGGGCATTCCTGATAGACGATCTGTACCCCACCGGCTACGGCGGCGATCTGGAGGTGACGGTACGTGAAGCGGACGGCTCCCAGAGCGTGTTCAGCGTGCCGTATGCGGCGGTCACTCAACTGCTGCGGCCGGGCGCCGATCGCTACGAAGTCGTGCTTGGCAAGGCCGACAACGACAGCCTGCGGGATAAGCCCTGGCTGTATCAGGCCACCTACCAGCGCGGTCTGTCCAATACGCTAACCGCTTACGGCGGGTTGCAGGGGGCGGAGCATTATCAGGCTGCGCAGCTGGGGGCGGCCGTCGGCTCTGCGTTAGGCGCGGTCGGGTTTGACGTAACCCAAAGCGACAGCCGGCTGAGCCGCGATCGGCGGCTGGCGGGGCAGAGCTATCGGCTCAGCTACAGCAAAACCGTCAACGAAACCCTGAGCAGCCTGTCGCTGGCCGCCTACCGCTTTTCCACCTCCGGCTACATGGATTTCATGACCGCGATGCAAACGCGCGATCGGATAAGCCAAGGCGGCGAAGAGGGCGATATTTTGCGCGCCCGCAATCGGGTGACGTTTTCCATCTCGCAGGGGCTGACGTCGGGGTGGGGGCAGTTCTATGTCAGCGGTTCGTTGCAGGATTACTGGAACGGGCAGGGGCGCGATAAGCAGTATCAGCTGGGATACAGCAACAGTTATAACGCCATCGCCTATAGCCTGAGCATGACGCGCAGCCAATCGAGTTTCGGCCGCGCGCAAAACAATTACCTGCTGAGCGTCAGCTTACCGCTGGGGCGCCGCGGTGATGCCGCAACGCCCCAGTTGCGCCTTGGGCTGGCTCGCGACAGCAGCGGATCATCGAGCCAGCAGGCGACCGTGTCGGGCAACGCCGGTGCCGATCGCCAATTCAGCTATGGCCTGAGCGCGTTGAATACTTCTCGCGGCGGTTCCAGCGGCTCGCTGAATGGCCAGTACCGCGATCGGGCCGCGCTGTTGAGCGGTGCCTACAGCACGGGCCGCAGCTACCGCAGCGCTTCCGCCGGGATCAGCGGCACCGTGGTGGGCCATGCCGGTGGCGTCGTGTTCAGCTCTTACGGCTCGGAGACCTTTGCTTTGGTGGAGGCGAAAGGGGCCGAAGGCGCGAGCGTCTCGAACTATCCCGGCGTGTTTGTGGACGCGCGCGGTTACGCGCTGGTGCCTTACCTGAATCCGTACCAGCTTAACGAAATCAATCTGGATCCTCAGGGGGCGGCGTCTGATATCGAGCTGGATGAGACCACGCAGAAAGTGGCGCCGTACGCCGGGGCCTTGGTGAAAGTGAAATATCGCGCCCGTAAAGGCACGCCGATTCTGATCGATACCGCCGCTGCCGGCGCACCGGCGCCGTTCGGCGCCGAGGTGCTCGACGAGGGCGGCGCCGTGGTTGGCGCCGTGGGGCAAGGGGGGCTGGCGTATGCGCGGGTCAGTGAGGATCAGGGCCGCCTGACGCTCCGCTGGGGCAGCGGCGGCGCCAACCAGTGCCGTCTGGGCTATCGGCTGATGCCGCAGCAGCCGGGCGCTCGCCCGGCACTGCAGCGTTTTCGTCTGCCTTGCCGCAGCGGCGCCGAAACGGAAAATTGACATGAGCGTAAACCAGAACAGGGGAGAGAGCGGCGTGAAACAGAGAAATATCGGCGTCATTTGGCGCAGCCTGGCCGTGTTGGCGCTGCTGCTGGCCAAATCGGCCTGGGCCGACTGTTATTACAGCGAAAGATCCGACCTCAAAAGCGAGCTGCAGGTCAATGCGCCGTTTGGCGCCGGCAATATCACTATTGGCGCCGACGTGCCGGTCGGCACGGTTATCTATACGCAAAACTTCAATCCGTCATTCAGAAGCGTGTACGTCAAATGCGATACGCCGCAGACGTTCGTGTCCTGGATGATGGACTTTGAAACGCCGCCACATCCCTTATCGGCCTGGAGTTCCGCGACGTTCAAAAAGGTGTATGAAACCGGGTTACCGGGTGTGGGCGTCTTTATCGATAACCATTCTTTGGATAACTACCTGCTGCCATATATTACCAACGGCACGCACGTGGTGGAGGAAAATGGATGGTCGAGTAACTTGTTCAAATATCGCATCCGCTTAATCAAGACCGGGGACATTCAGCCCGGCACCCTTACCGGCGCCGATCTGCCTTGCATGATGACCGGGGTAGGGCCGACCGCGGCGCCCTTTACGGCGATGCGGCTGTGCTTTACCGGCGCGATCAACGTGGAGGCGCAAACCTGCACCACGCCGGACGTGTTCGTTGCCATGGGCAAGTATGATATGGGCCGCTATTTCACCGGCAAAGGCAGCGTGACCGAATGGAAAGATGCGTCTATCCGCCTGTTGAATTGCCCGAAATTTCACGGCACGGTCGAGGCTCAGTATTCCGATAACGGCACTGGCAGCACCACCAGCACAACCGGCAACAGCCTGACGCTTTCATTGACGCCCAATACGGCGGTGATCGATGACGCCAACGGCATCATGAGCGTGAAAGAGGGCAGCGGCAGCGCCGGTGGCGTAGGCATTCAGTTGGAATATGGGGCGTCTTCGCCGCAGAGCGTACGGTTCTCGCGGGCGATTAAAATCCCGCTGCCCGTCACGACGCCCAGCGCTTTCACCATCCCGCTGCGGGCCCGCTATATCCAAACCGAGCCTACGGTCACGCCGGGCGCCGCCGACGCGACCGTTACCTTCAACATCAATTACTATTGAACCGGCGGGGCGCTCAACTCAGCCCCCGCTGACTCAGCAGCACCTTATTCAACTCGCTGTTTTTACGCACGTTCAGCTTGCGCATCGCCGAGCGTTTATGGGCGCTGATGGTTTTCTGGCTGCGTTGCAGCAGGCCGGCGATGCTGCAGGCGGACATGCCGCTGCTCATCAAACCCAGCACCTTTTTCTCGCAGTGGCTGAGCGCGGCGATGCGGCAAGCCTGGCATTTCCACATGCCGGCGGCGTGCAGCGCCACCCACGGGTGCTGGATGAACTTTTCCAACGCCATCTGCAGCTTGAGGCGAATGGCGTAGGCCGAATCGCGCCGATGAATGCTGAACAGCGGCGGCGAGTTTTTTACCTGTTGCTGGGTCGCGTCGTCGAGGATCAGCAGGCTCAGCTGCCGCTGGCGCGGGATGCCGTAGGGGCTCTGATAGCAGCAGGCGCAACCCCAGCGCGCTTCCGGCGTGCGGAACACGATTTCGATATTATCCAACGCCTGCAGCGCCAGCGGTGAGAACTGCGGATACCGGCGCTGGCATTCGTTCAGGGAGTGCAGATAGTCCTGCAGCAGCAGACGCAGCCCCTGCTGGTAGAAGTTATCGCTGTCGAACAGCGTGAAGCGAATATCTGGCATGGGTGGCTCCTTAAAAGGCCGCGGCACCTTGCCGGAGCAAACGGTGACGGCCCATCGCCGGCGTTCGCGCGCCGGTCGTTTTCCTGATTTCCCTGGGACGGTGCGGGCTTATTGGTACGCCAGCACAAAATTGGCGACGGAGGTGAATTCGCCTTCGGTAATGCTTTGGTTCTGAATCGCGCTCGGCTGCCCCTGCACATAGGCGGTGAAGCTCAGGCTGTTGGGGCCGTTCTGCAGCGTGACGGCGCTGGTGGCCTTATTCAGATCGATATCTGCGCCCTGATGATCGAACAGGGCGATGGCGGCGCCGTTCGCGCCGTTGTTGATCGCCAGCTTGCCCGGCAGCTCTCCGTCTTCGGTGCCGCTGAAGGTCACGCTGACGGATTTGAACACCGTAGTCTTGCAGTCGGTCAGCTTGATGCTGAACGGCACCGGCGTGGTGTGGCCGTAGCGGTACAGGGTTTTGACGATCACCGTGCCCATCTCCACCAGTTGATCGGCGGACTGCGGTTCGATATTGCACGGGCGGCTCACCACGGTGCCGTGGAACTGCACCGGCGCGCCGATAAGCTCGGTGTTCGCCGCCGCCGGCATGGCGGCAACCCACCAGGGCGCGCAGCTCAGCAGCGCTAAAGCGCGTAGACGCATTTTCGTTTCTCCCTCGGTTACTGGAATGCCGCCACGATGGTGGCCGATGCGTTGAATTCCCCTTCGCCGATCTCTGCGCCGCCGTTGGCGAACGGTGCCGCCACCAGGTTCCAGGCGCCGCCGTTGCCGATATTCGGCACCGGGTAAAACTCATTCGGGATGACCAGTTGGCCATTGTGCGTCAGCCGGATGCCGAGATCGTTCTTGTCGGTTTTGAACACCTCGTTGCTGAAGGCGGCCGCGGTGCCCGACACCGCCAGCTTGATGTTCAGCGTACCGTCCTCGAAGCTGCCGCCCTCGCACTGGAAGCGCACCGGAATGCTTTGCGGGTAGTTCGAGCCGTTGAGATCGCTGCCGCCGATCTCGCCGAACTCCACGTTGATCAACTGGCCTTCGTTCACCACGCATTTATCCGGCACGTAGAGGATCGCGGACTGGATAAACACCTGCGCCATCGGGTTGGGGCCGAAGCCGCCGTCGGTCGAACCGAGGCGGCCGTACATCTCGATGATCTGCCGATCGTTAATCTCAACGCCGTTAATGATCTTTTTGCGCACCCGGAAGGTGATTTTGCCTTTGGAGCCGCTGCCGTAGTTGTTGACCTGCAAGTACGGTGGCCGGCAGCTGTGCTGATTAAGCAAATTCGATTCGTTGTAAAAAGGCACCGTGACATAGGCGTTCTTGTTGCCGGCGATCCACACCTCGGCCTTTAAATCCAGAAAGTCATTCAGTTTTAAATAGCCGTTGCCGTAGTCGGAGGGGGGCAGCGCCGAATCCGACTTGTAAAAGTGCGGGCTGGTGGGGATGGGGGTATCGCAATACACCTTGCCGGTGTAGGTTCCGCCCAGATCATAGGGAAACAGTTTGGTGAACCCCACCTGGTTGGTGATGTTGCTTTGATTCAGATCGATATAGAACTGTTTCGGCCCGCCGTCCGGCGTGACGTAGCCGTTGGCCCAGGCGGCGGGGGCCGCCAGCGCGATCGCCAGCGGCAGGCAGAGTTTGGTCAGTTGAGTTTTCATCGCGTTCTCGAGCCTCACAGGTAAATCACCTGAATGTGCGCCACGGCGGCGAACCCGGCGGCCATCACCGCCCGTTGGGTGGATTCCACGCTGGCGCTGAACCACAGGGTGTTGCTGCCGGGTTGCAGAATGTAGGGGCGGCTGCGCTGATTCAGCGCCAGCGCCTGGCCCTGCTGGTCTTGCAGCCGCAGGCCGATGCCCTGCACGCCGCCGTTCAGCTTCAGCAGCGACGGGTTGTCGACGTCGCTTTCGCCGAGAAACACCAGCGTCGCGGCCTGCTCTCCTTGCAGATAGAGGCGGCCGGCGTCGCCGTTGCGCGGGCCGGCCGGGTTATCCGCCAACGCGCGCGCGCCCAGCAGGCAGTTGCGGAACGAGAGGCGAAAACGCACCGGCGCGCTGCGATCGCCGGCGTTGCGGAAGTCGCGTGCGCTGACGTCGCCCAGATCGACGGACTGATCCCGGCTGTCCGGCGTCAGGCTGCAGGGGGAGCTGAGCAGGCCGCCGTGAAAGCTGACGGTGCCGGTGGTGCCTTCGATCACGCCCAGCGGCGTTGCCGCCAGCGCGCCGCCGCCGCACAGCAGTGCGCCGAGCAGCAGCGGGCGCAGTCGATCGGTGAATTCAGCCATGCTGGACCTCCTTATTTTTTCTCGGGCACGGCGGTGCAAACGTTGCCGTTGCAGGCGAAGCGCAGTTCGGGGTGGCCGCCGTAGTCGTTGATGTAGGTGATGACGAAGCTGTTCATGCCGGTGTCGTGCAGCTTGAGGCTTTCGCTGGACTTCGGCTTCAGCATCAGCGGCTGGAAGCCGCCGATCGCGCCGCCGCCCTGTTTTTGTGTCTGCCGCGTCATGCCGGTCAGGGTGATGTAAAACGGCGTCGGGTTGTCGACGGTGACGGCGCCGCCGCTTTTACGGAACACCAGCTTTTCCTGCCACACCTGGCCCTTGGGCGCGACGATGGCCTTCGGCCGGTAGAACAACTTGATCTGCGTTTGCAGCGCCAGCTGCATCACGTTGGTTTTGGTGCTTTTTGGCGGAATTTCGCGCAGGTTGAAGTAGAACACCGACTCGCGATCCTGCGGCAGGCGATCCGCCTCCGGCGTCTTGGTGATGCGCACTACGCTGCGTTCGCTCGGCTCCACGCGCTGCAACGGCGGCAGCACCACCAGCGGCGAGGTGATTTTCTGGTGCTGCTCGTTCTCCAGCCAGGACTGCGCCAGGAAAGGCAGCTCTTTGTTTTCGTTGACGATATTCAGGCTGATCGATTTGGCGTCGCTCACATAGACGGCGCGCGTGCGATCCAGCGATATCGCCGCGTCGGCGGTGGGCAATACGGCGCCCAGGGCCAGGCCGGCGGCGGTCAGTAGCGTTATCGGGTGTTTGTTCATGTCATTATTTCTCAGCGTTACGGATTACAGGGTGGCGCACGGCAGCAGCAGCTGGTCCAGCGGCTTGGCGGTGCCCGGGATCACGATGCGGCAGCGGCGTTGGCCTTCCCAGGCGACGTCCAGTTTTTCCTCCGGCTGCACGCCGGTCAGGTAGACCGAACCGCCGTCGTTGACCACCGCGACCTCGCGGCCTTTCTCGCTCAGCACCGCGGCGCCGAACGGCGGTTCGCTGCCGTCCGCGAGGCGAATGGTGGCCAGCAGCTTGCTGCCTTTCACCACCTCGAAGTGGCGGTAGCCGATCGCGCCTTCGGTCAGCGTGCCTTGCACCACGGCGCGAGTGGCCTCGACGTCGTCCGCCAGCTTGTTGACGTCGATGCGGGTGTCGGTGTTGTAGTAGCTGGTGATGTCGGAAATCACCGCCAGCCCGAAACGGTTGCTGTAGGCGCGGCCGTTGTTGATCGGCACGCCGGCGATGCCGTCGGTGTCGAGCATCATGCGGCTGCCGCCGTTGCTCGAGTTCTGGTGCGCCGCGATACCGTGCCGGGTGGCGGTGAGGCCGCCGCGGAACGAGCCGCCGATCGACGAGTAGCTGTCCTGCTGGTAAGAGGCGCTGGCGTTCAGCGAGCCGAACGAAGCGTTATGGGTGTAGTACCCGCGCGCCAGCGGTTTGCCGGACTGATTAACGCCGCCGCTGATCTGCCAGGTATTGTCCGGATCGCTGTAGTCGTTGTACGACGTGGTCTGCGTGACATCGCCATTGTTGGTTTGCAGCGCATAACCGACGCGCCGGCGATCGCCGATCGGCACGGTGAAATTGAGCATGACGCTGTCGTCGGTGCGGCCCTGGTAGTAGGTGCGGTAAGCCGACAGCGAGGCGGTGATGTTGCTGATATCGCCGACGCTGAACAGCTTGCTGGCCGACAGCCCGTAGCGATCCTGAGTGCGCGCATCCCAATAGGTCTGGTGCGAGTAGGTCAGGTAGGCGGTGATCGCCTTGGCGCTGTCTTCCGCCATAAAGGTTTTGCTGGCGGTGATGGTGTACAGCTCTTTCTGGCGGCCGTTGTAATTCTTGTCGTAATCGCCGTAACGCTCCTGCAGGTACTGCGACATGTTCATGAACTTGCGCTGCGAGAAGCGATAGCCGGCGAAGGTGATCTGGCTGTTCAGCTCGTCGAAGCGTTTGGCGTAGTTGAGCTTGAACGACATGCCGCTGGCGGTCGGTTCGCCGGGCAGGCGGGCGATCGACTGGGTGACGTCCAGCGACATGGCGCCGAACACGTTCAGATCGCGGCCGAGGCCGAGCGCCCAGGCGTTATAGTCGCCGCCGAGCAGCGCGCCGCCGTACAGCGACCAGGCGTTGCTCAGCCCCCAGGAGAAGTCGCTGGCGGAAAACAGCGGCCCCTGGGTGCGGTGGTTGTAGGCCGAGGTTTTGCCCAGCGCCACGTTGTAGCGCACGTAGCCCGGTCGGGTCAGGTACGGAATGGTGGCGGTATCCACCTGGAAGGTCGAGACGGTGCCGTCTTGCTCTTCCACCTTGACGTCCAGCTTGCCGCGTACCGAGCTGTTGAGATCCTGAATGGCGAACGGCCCGGCGGGCACGGTGGTTTCGTACAGCGTGCGGCCTTCCTGCGAGACGGTGATCTTGGCGTTGCTCTTGGCGATGCCGCGCACTTCCGGCGCGTAGCCCTGCAGGTTGGGCGGCAGCATGCGCTCGTCGCTGGCCAGGTTGAGGCCGGTGAAGCGATAGGCGTCGAACACCCCGGAGTCGAGGTAGATCTCGCCCAGCGTCAGCTTGGCGGCCTGCATCGGCAGCGCGCGATAGGCGTAGATCTGGTTCCAGTCGAAACCGGTGCTGCGATCGCCGGCCTGCTGATTGTAATTGGCCTGGTAGTCTGCGCGCAGGCGCCAGGCGCCCATATTGGCGCCCAGCGTGCCGTAGCTGCTCAGGTTCTGGGCGGTGTTGTTGTTGTGGTTCTGCTTGCCTAACTGGCCGCTCAGGTTGTAGTCCAGCAGCAGGCCGGGGATGCCGTCGTCCCACTGCTCGGGCGGCGTCCAGTCGGGATCGGAGTATTTCATCCATGCCTGCGGGATGGTGATCGCCAGCACGCCGCCGCCGATGCGATCGGAGACGGTCGCGCCTTTGATGCCGCGAATGTCGGCGCACTGGTTGTCGTGCCACAGGGTGACTTTTTTGGCCGCTTCTTCTTTCAGCGCCATTTTTTCCACCAGGTCAGGCGGCAGGCACACCTGGCTGCCGCTTTTGTTATCCGGCGACGGGAAATACTGAATGCTGCGCTGGGGCAGCGTTTTCTGGTTGATCTTGATGTCCAGCAGATAAGCGCCGGGCATGACGTAGTCGGCATCGGAGAAACGCGAAAGATCCACTTTGCTGCGCTCGCCGATGTCCAGCACGTCGGTATTGAACTCCGTGGCGGAAAATGCCGGACGCACCCAGAGGAAAGATAGAATGACGAGGAGAGGTAGGTGTTTCCGTGTCAGTAATGACGTCATAGCATAATCACTCATGGCAAGTCCGCGCCCAATAGCAGGTCATCCGTACGACCTGAATACGTAATGCTGTGCAGCGCCCGCCGGCGCTAGAGATAAGACAGGGTGAATTTGGCCAGAGAGCTGAAGCCGCCCGCCCGCGCCTTGTCGGGATGCAGGCGCAACTGCGCGCCGAAGCGCAGCGTGTTGTCGCCGGCGACGATCTGGTAATCCGCCGTCGTGCTGCCGAGCGGGATCGGGGTGCCGGCATCGGTCAACAGCTCGATAGCCACCCCCTTCGCCTCGCCGTAAACGCCCAGCAGGGAAGGATCCCGGCTGTCGGCGGTGCCGTCGAAGGTGACGTTGGCCGCGCGATAGATGAAGTCAGGCTTCACCTGGCTGGCCAGCTCGCAGTTCACCAGTTTGATCGTGAAATGGCGGCGGCTGCCGATCAGCACCGATTGCCCGTCTTGCGAGGCGTCGCTCATGGAGATCAGCCCGAAATCGACGGTTTGATCCAGGCTGTCGCTGGCGATGCCGCACGGCGTTTCGACGATGGTGCCGCCCAGGCTGACTTTGCCGTGGCCCTGATTTTTCGCTGCCGCCGCCGCGCCGCTTACGCTGAGCGCGATGAGCAACAGGCCGCAAAGGCGGATAGTCATACTGGCGTCTCCCTGTCTTTCCCTGTTCCCTTGCCGGTATCCTCGGCATGCAATAAAGCGGGGGGATGCCCTGAGACATCCCCTGTGGGGTATTACAGGTAAGCCAGGGTGAAGTTCGCCACGCTGGTGAAGTCGCCCGGTACCACGGTGCTTGAGGCGCTGCTGCCCTGCAGGTAAGCGGCGAATTTCAGCGAGTTGTCGCCGTCGTTCAGGCCCTGGCCGTCGGTCGCCGTGCCCAGTTCCACTTCTTTGGAGTGCAGGTTGTCGTAGATCACGATGCCGGCGCCGGTTGCGGTGCCGCTCAGGGCCAGCAGCTTGTTGTTAACCGGATCAGGCGTGCCGGTAAAGGTCACTGTGACGTTTTTCATGGTGGAGATGGAGCAATCTTTCAGTTCGATGTTGAAAGGCTGCATGCTCGATTTACCCTGGTTGGCCAGGATGCGGCTGCTGATCTGGCCCATCGGCACGGTCTGATCAACGGATTCCGGCGCGACGCTGCATGGCGCATCGATAATTTCGCCGGTAAAGGTGACTTTACCGCTGCCCTGATTAGATGCGGCATGAGCAACAGATGCGGAAGCGAAAGCAATCACGGTTGCCAGCATTAATTTATTCAGTTTCATTTCTCAGGTTCCTGTAGAGAGTTTTTAAATAAAAAGAACAGCACATCTAAATCCCCCGCGACGGCGGCAACGCCATGTCGCCGGCCGTGCGGTTGGAGCCAGATCCTTTTGCTCTGGGCAATACGCCAACCTCCGTTATTTATGAGAAATAACGAGATTTGGAAAATCGACAATGGATTTTCAGGTAAATAAAATACGAGTTTTATGTGTATCGTGTTGCTGGGAATATTCTTGCAAATAATAGTATTGCTTGGAAATAGATTTTATTAAATTAAGTCAAATTCAGAATATAAAACCAAAAGGAAAAAGAAATATATTTGCTTTAAAATCAATAGATCGTATACAAATATTATCCAGTATAAATCACTATATAAATAACGATATGCGAGATATTAGATCGGGGGAAATAGGGGTACACCTACAATTCACAATATTGTTTTGCTAATATCGCCCTTAGGCAGCAGATGATGCATTTCTCTTTAGAAACAAAATATAAAACATAATTCTTTGTTTTTGTTGTTATTTCATGGTTTTCTGTTCACAAGTGATTGGGTTTCTTATTCGCGTTTAACTCGCGTTTAGATCTGATTAATTAACAATTGAATAACAATTTCACCGGTAGTGAATTATTCTATCGCGTTGCGGTATAGGGATTTTTCGCTGTCTAACCAGTTTTGATTAATCAAATTAAGGCATGTGCCGCTGCCGTTCGCCACATAATGATGACCTAAGTGACAATTAAAGGATTATAAACAGAATGATAACGATGATTAATGCTTGTGGCGGACGCCGCACGGTAGCTTTGGCTATATTTTTGCTGTCTTTCTTGGCGCTGACAGGCTGCGTGAGCGGTGGCAAGAAAAACCTGAATTCTGTGCAAAAACTTTCACAGAACAATCCTAATGATAAATCCGATGAGCAACGCATTGCGCTTTGCCAGCAGCGGGTTAATTCGTTAAAGAATATTAATCCACAAAGCTACCAAAAGCGCATTGCCTATTTTAACGGCCTGCTTGCCAACGCCTCTGGATATGCCGGGGTACGCGGCAACGTGGATGAAAGCACCCGCAAAGCGATTGACGCTCTTTATCAATACAAAACCGAGAAATTCTGCGCCGACGTCGAACATGAGCTGATGTCCGATCTGTCCAGCCGGGTTGAGAATCTGTAGCCATGAGGCGATGCGCACAAGGATGGGCGATGGTTTTTTTGCTGTTGGCGGCGAACGGGGCTGCTTGCGCCGCCGACGACGGCATTCCCGCCCTGTTGAAGTTTGCCGAACAGCGGCAGGCACCGCCGGTTGCGCCCAGGGAAGAGACCGCGCGTAAACCGGCGCCCGCACCGGCCGCCAAACCGGCCGCTATCACCGGGGCAGAAGGCGCTCGTTTAACGTCACTGAAGCCGTCTTTGCAACAGCAGACGGAGAGAATTCATCAGTTGGAGCGGCAGTTGGCGGCGGTTCAGGCGGCGCCGCAACGGGAGCGGGCCGTCGTCGATATTCGGCCGCTGGCCGATGCCCTGAAGGGATTGCGGCAAGCCGTTGCGCCGCTGCCTGAGGTGGGCACATTGGCCGCTGCGTTAACGCGGGCCGAACAGCGCAGCGCAAGTTTGGCGGCGCAGCTGGCGCAGCAGCAGCAGCGGATCGACACCTTGCTGGCCGAGCGGCAGCAGGCAACCGAACCGCCCTCGCTGGCCAGCGAGGCGGACAAACAGGCGTATGCCGCCGGCGTGTCTTTGGGGCGCGACATTGTGCATTTGCAGCAGGAGAACCGGCGTGCGGGACTGGAGGCGGACAGCCAGCTGTTGCTGGCGGGCATCGCCGATACCCTGGCCGGGCGGTTGCGGCTGGATGAGGCCGCCATCGATGGCGCGTTACGCACGGCGCAGCAGCGGTTGCAGCAGACGCCGGCGCCACCGCTGGACGACAAAGCCTACCTGGCCGATTTCGCCCGTCAGGAGGGCGTCAAGCAGGATGCGCTCGGTTTCTACTACCGGGTGGACTATGCCGGCAATGGGGCGATTGGCGCCGACGATCGGGTGGATATCGTGGTGCGTGAAAGCCTGACCGACGGCCGGGTGATCAAAGACATGGAGCTGGTGGGAACGGTGATCTCGCAACCGTTGACGCGCTATCCGCCGCTGTTTCGCGCCGCTATCGAGAAGCTGCAACGCCACGGCTCGATAACGCTGGTGGTGCCGCCGGTGCTGGCGTACGGCAAGCAGGGCAGCCCACCGGCGATACCCCCGGATGCCACCATGATTTACACCCTGCGCATCGCTGACGTGCAGCCGTGAGCAGGGGGCTCAGCAGTAACCACTCAGGAGGAAGGCTATGGCCAAGGCGCCGAAAACGTTTGAAAGCAGAAAATCGCTGATGCTGAATGTGTTGCAAGGATTGTGCAGGGATCGCGTCGAAGGTTCCGGGGGCCATCATCCCCCGCCGGAACAGTGGCCGAAGACGCGCGAGCTGGCGGATAAATGCGGTGAAAACATTTACACCACCCGCACCCTGCTGCTGGCGCTGGAAAAGGAGGGCAAGGTACATTGCACCCACCGCAGCATCAATAATTCTCTACGCTGGTACAGCTGCGACGAACAGGCAGCGATAAAAAAAGAGTGATTCGACCCAGGCGGTCGCTTTTGACTATTTCTACAGCTAATCATTAATTAATCTTATCATTTGGCGGGGCGTTTTGTTCCGCCAATCCTCCTCTCCGCTCTCTGCCATCCGCGCAGGCATTGCTAAGATGTTTTTTGCGGCCATATACTTATCGCTCCGACGGGAACAGGTGTAGGGAGCCGGCATCGTAATGAAGGAAAAGAAAGACATACTGAGATTGGATGATATTCATTATCAAATAGACAACCAGGTGATCCTGGACTCCGTCTCTTTCACGCTGGGTGAAGGCGAGTTCAAACTGATCACCGGGCCTTCCGGCTGCGGGAAAAGCACCCTGCTGAAAATCATCTCTTCCTTAATGGATCCAACGAGCGGAAATATCTATTTCGAGGGCCAGGCGATCGCCGAGATGTCGCCGGAGGCGTATCGCAAGCAGGTTTCTTACTGCTTCCAGACGCCGGCGCTGTTCGGCAATACGGTTTACGACAATCTGGCGCTGCCCTACCAGATCCGTCAACAGTCGCCGGATGAACGAAAAATGCAGGCCGATCTGACGCGTTTCGGGCTGCCGGAGGCGATGTTGACCAAAAGTATCAATGAGCTGTCCGGCGGCGAGAAACAGCGCGTTTCCCTGATCCGCAACCTGCAGTTTATGCCCCGGGTGCTGCTGCTCGATGAAGTAACCAGCGCGCTGGACGAGGAAAACAAACACAACGTCAATGAGATAGTGCATCAGCTGGTGGCTGAGCACCGGCTGGCGGTGCTGTGGGTGACGCACGATACCGAAGAAATAGCGCATGCGGACGAGGTGATCACTCTACGCGCGCACCGCGCCGAGCAACGGGAGCAACCGCATGAATCAGCATAACATCACCAACGAATCCTTGGGCTTGTCGATGATCCTGGTGGTGGTCGCCATCCTGATCAGCCACCGGGAAAAGCTGGCGCTGGAAAAGGACATTATCTGGAGCATCTGCCGCGCGGTGGTGCAGCTGATCATCGTCGGCTACGTGCTGAAGTATATTTTCGACCTGGATAACGCGGTGCTCACCGTGCTGATGGTGCTGTTCATCTGCTTTAACGCGGCCTACAACGCCAAGAAACGCAGCAAGTACGTCGAACACGCGTTCGTGACGTCGTTTATCGCCATCACCACCGGCGCGGTGCTGACGCTGGCGGTGCTGGTGTTGACCGGCTCCATCGAATTTACGCCGATGCAGGTGATCCCCATCTCCGGGATGATCGCCGGTAACGCCATGGTGGCGGTGGGGCTGTGCTACACCAACCTCGGCCAGCGTTTCAAAAGCGAGCAGCAGAAGATTCAGGAGATGCTCAGCCTGGGGGCGACGCCCAAGTTCGCTTCGGCGGCGCTGATCCGCGACAGCATCCGCGCTTCGCTGATCCCGACCGTGGACTCGGCGAAAACCGTTGGGCTGGTTAGCCTGCCGGGCATGATGTCCGGGCTGATCTTCGCCGGCATCGACCCGGTGAAAGCGATCAAATACCAGATTATGGTGACCTTCATGCTGCTTTCCACCGCCAGCCTGTCGACCATCATCGCCTGCTATCTGGCCTACCGTAAGTTTTACAACCAGCGCCACCAGCTGGTGGTCGGTAACCTGAAGTAACGCCATGAAAAACGGCCTCCGCGGAGGCTAATGCCGATCGTTTAAGAACACTTGAACGATCCACTCAGTAAGAGACAATCCGGATTCAGCCCTCTGATTCCGGATTTTTTTATGTCTGAACACGATATGGATTTCGTTGTTGATGTTTGCC
>NZ_JAMYWQ010000153.1 GCF_024160145.1 Serratia nevei | reverse complement strand
AGCACCTCTCACCGTCAATTCCTTTGAGTTTCAGCCTTGCGGCCGTACTCCCCAGGCGGGGCACTTAATGCGTTAGCGCCGGCCCTCGAGGGGTCGCTCCCCCAAGCGCCTAGTGCCCATCGTTTACGGCGTGGACTACCAGGGTATCTAATCCTGTTCGCTACCCACGCTTTCGTCCATCAGCGTCAATCCATTAGTAGTAACCTGCCTTCGCAATTGGTATTCCATGTAATCTCTAAGCATTTCACCGCTACACTACATATTCTAGTTACTTCCTAATAATTCAAGTTTAGCAGTATCAATGGCCGTTCCACCGTTGAGCGATGGGCTTTCACCACTGACTTACTAAACCGCCTACGGACCCTTTAAACCCAATGATTCCGGATAACGCTTGGATCCTCCGTATTACCGCGGCTGATGGCACGTACTAGTC
>NZ_JAMYWQ010000151.1 GCF_024160145.1 Serratia nevei | reverse complement strand
ATAGCGACACGTCCGTCAATTCCTTTGAGTTTCAACCTTGCGACCGTACTTCCCAGGCGGAGTACTTAATGCGTTAGCTGCGGCACTGCAGGGGTCAATACCCGCAACACCTAGTACTCATCGTTTACGGCGTGGACTACCAGGGTATCTAATCCTGTTTGCTACCCACGCTTTCGCGTCTCAGCGTCAGTATCGGTCCAGGCAGCCGCCTTCGCCACCGGTGTTCCTCCTAATATCTACGGATTTCACTCCTACACTAGGAATTCCACTGCCCTCTCCCGTACTCAAGTCTTCCAGTATCCAATGCACTTCCCAGGTTGAGCCCGGGGCTTTCACATCAGACTTAAGAAACCGCCTACGCGCGCTTTACGCCCAATAATTCCGAACAACGCTTGCACCCTCCGTATTACCGCGGCGGCTGGCACGTACTAGTC
>NZ_JAMYWQ010000148.1 GCF_024160145.1 Serratia nevei | reverse complement strand
GATGAATCTACCTTCCGTCAATTCCTTTGAGTTTCACTCTTGCGAGCGTACTTCCCAGGCGGAGTACTTAATGCGTTAGCTGCGCCACCGAAGGGGGTAACCTCCGACAGCTAGTACTCATCGTTTACGGCGTGGACTACCAGGGTATCTAATCCTGTTTGCTCCCCACGCTTTCGTGCCTCAGTGTCAGTTACAGTCCAGAGAGCCGCCTTCGCAACTGGTGTTCCTCCTAATATCTACGCATTTCACCGCTACACTAGGAATTCCACTCTCCTCTCCTGCACTCAAGTTTCCCAGTTTCAAAGGCTTACTACGGTTGAGCCGTAGCCTTTCACCTCTGACTTAAGAAACCACCTACGCACCCTTTACGCCCAGTAATTCCGGATAACGCTAGCCCCCTACGTATTACCGCGGCGGCTGGCACGTTAAGTTCG
>NZ_JAMYWQ010000032.1 GCF_024160145.1 Serratia nevei | reverse complement strand
TGTGCAGTATTGGATAAAAACATAGCTATCTCCCGCCGATAATTTTCATATCAGATCGGGAACAGGTGAAAAGATTCAAAAAAATCCCCAGACAACTGACCTGGGGATTTGTGTAGAAGAGACAGGCTCTATGCGCCCCTTCAAACTGTTGGCAAAGGCGAAAAAAACGTGGTTTTTACGCCTTTGTGGTTATCAGCCGAAAATCAATAAATTGATTTTCCTTATCTTTTTATAAGTTGCCTTCTGTAGGCCTGGCAACACCATCAGGTTTGTTAATTACCTTGAGGGGCGCTCTATGCGCCCCTTGATTATTTCTGCCGGGAAATAATCGTTACCACACCGCCGGCTCTTCGCGCAGGAACGGGTTGGTCTGGCGCTCGTGGCCGAAAGTCGACATCGGGCCGTGGCCAGGAATAAAGCGCATGTCGTCGCCCAGCGGCAGCAGTTTGGTGCGAATAGAGGCAATCAGCGCCTGATGATCACCGCGCGGGAAGTCGCTGCGCCCCACGCCGCCGTTAAACAGTACGTCGCCCACCAGTGCCAAACGCGCCTGCTCATTGATAAAGACGATGTGGCCCGGCGTATGCCCCGGGCAGTGCAGCACCTTGAGCGTCATCTCGCCCACCTGCATCTCATCGCCTTCCGCCAGCCAGCGGGTCGGCGTCAGCGGCGCGCACTCTTCCAGTCCAAACATCCGGCTCTGCGCCGGCAAACCGTCCAGCCAAAACGCGTCTTCTTTATCCGGGCCGTAGATCGGCACCTGATAATGGTCCGCCAGCGCCGCCGCCGCACCGACGTGATCCAAATGGCCGTGCGTCAGCAAGATCTGGGTGATCGTCACCCCCTGCTGCGCCACTTCCGCTTTGATTTTTTCCGCTTCGCCGCCAGGATCGACCAACGCCGCCTGCTGCGTGTTCTCACACCAGATCAGGCTGCAGTTCTGGCTAAAGGCGGTAACGGGAATAAGATGGTATTTCATAAGGCTCCAACGACAATAACGCCGCTTCCGCAAGGGGCGGCGTTATTCACTGATGGCACAGCGATTACCAGGTCCGAACCGGGCCGGTATCGATGTGTACGAAGTTGCTACGTGGGTAATATCCTACACCACCAGCGCGCATTTTTAACGCCGCTTTACGGATATTACTCAATTGGATACCTTCGATGTGGAAATCCATCGCCTGGCCTTTGGTGTGGTAGCTGTGCTTGGCCACGCCGCGGCTGTGCGCACGCAGTTCGTTGTTGGTATCTACGGAACGGTATCCGGAGATCAGCTGCACCGGCTTGCTGGTACCCAGCAGCCCCTGCAGACGATAGAGGTGATCAAACAAGCGGGGATCGATCGATTTAACCTTGTTGGCGCGATAATCGCGGAACAGATGATTGAGCCGCACCAACTCTTCTTTATTGTAACCTTTGCCGTCAAAGAACTCGGCTTTAATAGATTCACCGGTATTCAGGTTATTCAGCACTAAAATACGCGGTCGAGCGGTGGAAAGACTGGCAAACGCCTGCCCTGGAAGCAGCGCTATGCCCATAGCGGCGCCACCTAGCGCCAGCCATTTACGGCGGTGATGATCAATTTTGTCCATGACTCTGTTAAACCCGGCAAGAATGTCAAAATAAATGCACAAAACAGCGCACTGTCCGAACCATAACCGCCTGCGTATGCTGAGTCAACCCGCGATACGCCTAGGTTTACAGGCCCCCGGTTACAGGGGCCTGCGGTATAGCCAAACATTCTGACCGTTATTTATTTATAATTACTGCATTTACTGCATTAATTTTTTGGCCTGGGCCAAAATTTGTGCGCCCGATCGCACCGTATTATCATAATTGTAAATATCTGTACGGAATTGCGGTTGGCCGTCATCGGAAACCCAGGCGGTCAGATAATACAGTTTTACGGGAATACGCTGGCGAATATTCACATAAGTGGTATTACCCTCTTTCAGCGTGGAGGAAACGCGGCTATTGTTCCAGCCGGCATCCTGCAGCAGCATATTTGCCAAATCGGAAGCTTTGTTCACCCGCACGCAGCCGGAGCTGAGCGCACGGATGTCTTTCTGGAACAGGCTGTGGTTCGGGGTATCGTGCAGGTAGATGGCTTCCGAGCTCGGCATATTAAACTTGAAACGCCCCAGTGAGTTGGTGGCCCCCGGCGCCTGACGCACGCGATACGGGAAGTTGCGCGCAGAGACCATGTTCCAGTCGATCATCGCCGGGTTGATCACTTCCGCATCGTTGCTCCAGCCCGACAGCACGGTATAACCGTGTTTTTGGAAATAGCTACCGTCACGCATCGCCTTCGGCACGATATCCTCGCGCACCAGGGTGGTCGGCACGTTCCACGGCGGGTTAACCACCACGTTGTTCAACGCGCTGCTCATCAGCGGCGTCTTGCGGCTCGGCCGCCCGACGATAACGCGGGAAGACAGCACTTCGTTGCCGTTCTGGTAGTAGGTCA
The DNA here is from genome assembly GCF_024160145.1 of Serratia nevei. Taxonomy (GTDB): domain Bacteria; phylum Pseudomonadota; class Gammaproteobacteria; order Enterobacterales; family Enterobacteriaceae; genus Serratia; species Serratia nevei_A. The sequence goes on along the minus strand of NZ_JAMYWQ010000032.1, from coordinate 56,098 downwards.
GCGAATAGTTGGGAATGTTCACCATAATGCCGGTGCTGACATGCCCCGGTAAAATCCGCAGACGCTGGATATTCAGCGCCAACAACGCGGCGCGGGTTTTCGGCGACACATTGAGCCACTCGCGGGTACGTACGCCGATCACGCCGTCCGCCGTCAGCCCCTGCCATTTCTGGAAGCGCTTGACCCCTTCCACCAGCTCGTTGGTATAGAGATTGTCACTCACCACGCTGCCAACCTGCGGCGGCGTCTGTTCCGCGGTCAACTCCGTTACCGGGGCCGCCGATGGGCTGACCGTCACGCGGCTTTTCTCTTCGTCTACCGTCAGCCCGCCGTCGTCGGGCTCATTGCTTTTCGCCGAGACCACCGCCGGTTCCGGCTCCGCTTCCGGCGCCGAGGCGGCCAGCATGCCGGTGCGCGACAGGATTTCGCGCAGCGCCGGGATATCGTTGCTCATTTGGCCTGGGCGCAGGCTCGGGCCGCTGCCCACCTGCGGCCAGGGGCGATTGTCCGCCAGCATGTCGCGCAGCGCCTGATGCATCTTGGCGTATTGCGGGTGCTGTGGCGCAAGCGAATTCACATAGCTCAGGGTACGCGCCTGGCGCACCGCCAGCTGCCATTGGTTGATCACCGCAGTGGGCGGCAAGCCAAGCTTGTAGGGTATATTGCTGTACAGCCAGTTGTTGCCGTTGGCGCCGATGGCGGACACGAACTGCAAGTAGCCCAGCATCGCGTCGGACAGCACCACATCACGCCCCACTTCATTGAGCGCCGGATCGGTCAACATCTTCACCCATTGGGTAAACTGCGGCTGCACGCCGGACATCGCCAGCTCGGCCAGCTGCTGTTGAAACTGCTGAACGGCTTCGCGATCTTGCCACATCGGCTGCATACGGTTCGCCGCATACAGCGGCGCCAACGTGGAGAGATAGTGCAACTCCATGCCGCGCGGCAACGCGGCCAGCAGCTCAGAACGGCTCTGCGCAACGGACATGCCTGCTGACGCCACCGGCAACGCCGCCACGGTGGCCGATGCGGAAAACGACGACACCAGACTACAGACGATAGCGCCACTCAGCGCCAAACGTCGTAGAGAGTTTCCCTTTTTAAGCAACATCCCTTGCCCCCTGTATGCTCACAAAAAAACCTCAAAAACTGCATATAGCTTCAGTATACAAACAGAAAGGCCGTTTCGCCCTGCGGGCGCCGAATAACTGTTTATGTAATTAAACTAACCGCTTTTCAACGAATAAAAAAGCAGGTCTATCTTCCACGCGCACAAAAAAATAGCCACCCTGCGGCGGCTATTTTCGGATTTTTAGGGCGTTTTTCTGCGTTACGGCGCTTCGACCGGCGCAGTGCCCAGCGCAGGCGGCTCGCCGGCGAAACCGCGCAGCCCCACCACGTGCACGTGCTCGTGGTTCTGGAACACCTTACGCACCAGTTTATAGGTGGTGCCCTTCTCCGGACTGATGTTTTCCGGCGCGGCAATGATCAGCTGCATCTCCAGACGGTCGCACAGCTCGAACAACGTAGCGATCGACTTGGCATCCAGACGCGCCGCTTCATCGAGGAACAGCAGGCGACACGGCGAGATGTCTTTACCGCGCAGGCGGCGGGATTCCTCTTCCCAGCTCTGCACCACCATCACCAGGATTGACATCCCGGTGCCAATGGCCTCACCGGTAGACAACGCGCCACTTTCCGCACGCAGCCAGCCGTCGGAGCCGCGGTACACCTCCACTTCCATCTCCAGGTAGTTGCGGTAGTCCAGCAACTCCTCGCCGATGGTCTGCGGCGTGCGCTGCCCCATGTCGATCTGCGGGTTCAGGCGCTGATACAGCTTGGCCAACGCTTCGGAGAAGGTCAGGCGGTTGCTGTTGAACAGATCCTGATGCTGTTCCTGTTGCTCGGAGAGCACGTCCAGCAGGGTAGCATGCGCTTCACGTACGTTGACGTTCAGGCGCACGCTTTTCACCTGACCGAAGGCGACAGCCTGCAGCCCCTGGTTCAGCATGCGAATGCGGTTCTGTTCGCGCTGAATGGTTTTGCGAATGATGTTGGCCACGCTTTTCGAACTGATCGCCAGTTTCTGCTCGCGCGCGGTCAGTTCTTCGGTCAGACGGCCCAGCTCAATCTCCATCTGCTCGATGGCCTCGACCGGATCGTCGGTACGGATGATATCCTGACGGATACGCTCGCGCAGGTGCTGGTACACCGCAATATAGAACTGAATCTTACGCTCCGGCCGCTTCGGATCCTCCGACAGGCGCAGCACGTCGCGCAGGTGTTCGTTGTCCGCCACCGCCAAACGCAGCGCACCGAGCGCCTTATCCGACATCGAACGCAGCTCGTCGCCATCCATATACGCCAGCTCGCGGCGATGCAGGCGGCGCTCCACGCCGTTGTCTTTCACCAGGCGCATCACCGCGCACCAGCCCGCCTTGGCGGTCACCACCTGCTCGCGCAGCTGATGATAGTCGCGTTCCAGCTTACGCAGCTTCTTCTGCAGGCCGTCCATTTCGGCTTCGCAGAAGGTCAGCTGTTTCTCCAGCTGGTTGCGGCGAGCGCGGTTGTTGCTCAGCGCCGCATGCAGCTCGTCGCGGCGCTGACGGGCGCGCGCTTCGGCGTTGGCGTCGGCCTGCACGCCGATGTCCACCAGCTCCTGGCTCAGCTCTTTCAGCATGTCGCGCTTGGCGTCGTACGAGCTTTTCAGCGAGGCCAGCACCTGGCTGTACTGGGTGAACTGGGTTTGATACTGACGCAGTTGCTCACGGGCGCGGGCGCGTTCGGCTTCCGCCTGTTCCAGACGCTGGCGCAGCTTGTCGTTGAGATCGTTGTTGGCATTCTGCATACCGGCGGAGTCGGTGTAGCTGAAGTGCGCGCGGCGCTGCACCACTTCCGTCAGCGCGAACGCCTGCTGTTTAGCCTGACGCTGCACGCTTTGCGCCTGCGCGTAGTCCTGCTGCAGCTGCTCATGCTGCTGCGGATCGCTCTGCAGCACCGACAACAGCGGCTCCAGCTTGGTCAGCGACACGCCGTGCTGCTGAATATGACGCGCGGCGTCCTGCGCTTCTTCCAGCTCTTCGCGGATCTCGTCGACGCGATCCTGCAGCGTTTCGTCGTTCAGCAACGACACCAGCGGCATCAGGCGGTTGAGCGCAGAAATGCCCTCTTTGGCCTGATCGTACTGCTGACGCTGCTGCTGGTTCTGTGCTTCGTGATTGTTCAACGCACGTTCGATCTCGCCACGACGGGCGTTCAGGCCGCGGATCTCCGCTTCCGGGTCGGCGTCGAACGCCACCGCCAGATGGGTGCCGATAAAGCGGCTGAAGGCCTGGTGCGAGCGCTGGGTTTTCTGCACGTCGAACGACAGCGTGGCGTAACGCTCTGCCAGCGTTTCACGCTCGGCATGCAGCACTTCCAGGCGGTTTTCACGCGCCGCGCGGCCGAACAACGGCACTTCCGGGTAGCGCGAATAACGCCACTGGCGATCGGCGATTTTCACCACCACCGCTTTGTCCTGCTCTTCGACAGCGAATACGCTGTCATCGAACGACTGCGGATCCCCCTCGATCAGGTAAAGATCTTCCGGGCAATCTTCCAGCCCTTCCAGCATTTCGCGCACCAGCGACAGATCCGGCACCACGATGGCGTGGCGCGAAGGGCCGTACAGCGCCGAGAAGTAAGGCGCATCGTCGATGGTGACGTCATCGTAAATTTCCGACAGCAGCACGCCGCCGAAACGTTCGGCCAGCGTGACCAGGCGCTGATCTTCCGCGCCGCCCGGCTGGCTGAGACGTTCGATCTGCGCTTCCACTTCACGCTTGCGGGCCGCCACTTCGTCGCGCTCGACGGTGGTTTCACGCTCGCGCTCCAGCAGCTGCTGCATGTATTCGGTCACCTGCTGGCTGTTTTCCAGCGGCTCGCCGCTCTGATCGCTGAGCTGGCCCAGGGCGTCCTGCGCCGCCAGCCATACCGGCGCGCGCGCCGTCAGCTCGCGGATGCGCTGCTGGATCTGCTCCAGCTCCTGGCGCATCTCCATACGGCGTTCGCCGGCTTCGCTGACGTTCTGCGACAACGCTTCCAGGCGCTCTTCCAGCTCCTGCTGCAGCATGTCGAGATCGTCCGGCTGGTACTCTTGGCCATGGCGTTTGCAAAACTCTTGCAGCAGGCGCTCGGCATCCTGCTGCGAGCGCAGGCGCTGTTCCAGTTCGCTCAGGCGCAGGCGCAGCGGCTGAACGCGCTCGGCGAGGTGCTGCTGCGAAGGCCAGTCACGCAACAATTCGCGCGCGCACTGCCAGGCTTCGCTGCGGCTGACCTGGCCGGCGATTTTACCCACCAGCTGATAGGCCTGCTCGAACTGGCCGTGCGCAGCATCGGCCACGCTCAGCTTCTGTTCCAGCATCAGCAACGCTTCGGTGGCTTCCTGCTCGCGGGCCTGGAAGGTGTCCAACCACTGTTCGGCATTATCGGCGGTCAGATCCGGCAGTTGGCACAAGGCGCGTGCGCGCTCCAGCGCCTGCAGCGCCTGTTGGTACTGAATGGCGCGGGTCTGCTGCACGTCGAGCGCCTGCTGGTAGTCGGCCAGTTGGCTCTTCAGCTCATCCACTTCCAGCTCGGCCGCTTCGGCGCGCGCTTCGTGTTCGGCCTGTTGCTCGCTCGCCTCGGCCACCACTTCGTTCTGCTCTTCCAGACGGTAGGTCAGTTCTTCCAGATCGGCTTCATAGCGCTCGATCTTCTCCTGCTGACGCATCGCCGTCTGCACCAGATTCAGGTGATCGCTGGCGGCCTGGTAATCGGTTTCCAGATCGGATTCCGCTCCGCTTTGCTCGCTCAGCTCACGCGCCATTTCCACATGGCGAAACTGTTCGGCGGCCAGTTGCTTGCGGCTGCCCAGCAGATCGCTGCGCAGCGCCAGCGCGCCGTCCAGATGGATGCGGCGTTCATTGGCGTGGCGCATATAGTCCGCCGCCACATAGGACGTGGCCTCGGAGATCAGATGCTTGAACAGATCGCGATCCGACTGGGTAACGCGGATCGCCTCCAGCGTCATGCGGTTTTCGCGCAGCGCCGCTTCCATATCCTGGAACGCCTTGCGCACGCCGCTGTTTTCCGGCAGCAGGTAATCGCGCAGCGAGCGGGTGATGGCGCTGGAAATACCGCCGTACAGCGACGCTTCAATCAGACGATAGAATTTGCTGCGATCGGCGGACGAACGCAGGCGTTTGGGGATCACGCCCAGATCGAACATCAGCGAGTGGTAATCGGTGATGGAGTTGAACTGCTTGAACTGCACGCCCTCCATCTCTTCCACGCGATCCTTCAGCTCCTGCAGCGACAGCACGCGCGCCTGGCGCTCACCCACAGTCTGGGTCAGCAGCTCGGTCGGCTGTATCGCGGTCGGCAGGCCCTGGATGGTGAAAGGTTTGATGTCGACCTTGCGGTCGCGCCCCGCCACCTGCTGCAGGCGCACGCCGACCACCACGCGCTGGTGGCGCGAGTTGACGACGTCGAGGGTCGAGTAACACACGCCGGCGCGCAGCTTGCCGTGCAGGCCTTTGTCGCGCGAGCCGCTGGTGGCACCCGCTTCGGTGGTGTTACGGAAGTGCAGCAGCGTCAGATCGGGGATCAGCGCGGTGACAAAGGCCGCCATGGTGGTGGATTTCCCCGCCCCGTTACCGCCGGACAGCGTGGTCACCAGCTCATCCAGATCAAAGGTGCGGGCGAAGAAGCCGTTCCAGTTAACCAGCGTCAGCGAGCGAAATTTACCGCGTTCAATCATTCCTGTTCATCCTCTGCACCATCAGGAGCGTTATCGACCTGCTGATCCTCAGCCTCATTCTCATCGTTCAGCGCCAGGCTGTTTTCAACCGGCATCGCCTCGCCGTCGCGAATCATGCGCAGCTGCGCCTCGCGCGGATCGTCGCCGCTGCGCACGTCGGCGCCGAAGCGGAACACCGCCTCGGTAATGCGGAACTTGCTGCTGTCATTGCCCATGAAATAGACCATGCCCAAACGGCGCAGGCGGTTCAGCGAGGTGCGCACCTTTTCGTGCAGTTTCTGTCGATCGAGATCCGATCCGGTGGAGCGCTGGTTAACGAACTTCAGCAGCTTGTTCTCATCGGCCAGGCTCAGCAGCTCGTCGTACAGCTCCTGATGGCTGAAAATGCCTTCATGCGCCAGGCGCTCGGGGCTGAGGTACAGGTAGCACAAGATTTTTCCGACCATCATATCCAGCTCGGACAGCACCGAACGCGGGATCAGCGTGGTGGAGCGCGGGCGCAAATAGAAGAAGCCTTCCGGCGCCCGAATCAGCTCGACGCTGTAACGGTTGTAAAACTCTTCCAGCTCATCCTGGAAATCCATTAAAAAAGCGTGGTTGTCCAGCTCATCGATACCGATGTGACGACCCGCACGCAGTTGGCTGTCCAGCGCCGGGAACAGCGAATTGGACAGCGCCTTGGCCAGCTTGACTGGCATTACTTGTTCAATATTTGTCGATGACATGGGCCTGGACCTTGGCTCCGTAATCATTGATTGCCTGCCATTCCGCCGGCAACCCTGAGAAATCTGCTTCAGCCACACCGAGGCGCACCGCCTGGTCGACCACTAAACGTGCCACGTCGAAATGACGCGCACGCGGATATTGCGCCAGGTAATCGCGCATCACCGCTGCAAGGTTGAGCGGCATCTGCTGTTCCTGATACACCTTCAGCGCCTCTTCGATCATCGCCGCCAGCTGTTCGCGAATTTCGTTGAACTCTTCGAACTCCAGATCCGGCGGCAGTTCCCCGGTCACTTCCTCGCTGCGCAGCGCCAGTTCTTCGTCGCGCATATCCAGCAGACGATCGGCATTGGCATGGGTCAGCGTCCACGGATTATCGAAATAGGTTTGCACCGACTGGCGCAGGCGTTGGGCGAACACGCGGTTTTTATCCATATCGATAGCGGTACGGATAAATTTGTGCACGTGACGATCGTAGCCGATCCACAGGTCGATCGCCTGCTGGCCCCAGCTGATGATGCGATCCAGCTTGCTTTGCAGATCGAACACCAGCTTGTCGACGAAGCCCAGCTCCACGTTGCCAAGCGTGGCGTCCTGGATGCGCAGCAGGTTAGCCTGCAGCTTGTCGCCCGCCGCATCCAGCGTATCCTGCAGCTCGCGCAGGGTGCCCGAGGTTTCCGACAGCAGCATCTCGCAGCTGGAGATCGCCGCCCGCCAGTCTTTGCTCAGCAGCGCCGCGATGTCGTTTTTCACGCTCTGCTGCTGCTCGTCCATCACGCGTTGGGTCATGTCGATGCTGTCGAAGATTTCCGCCACCGAATATTTCAACGGCGCGAACACGTTGCGGTGCCAATGGAAATCGTCGCCGCCCTCGTCGGCGGCGTCGGCGGCGCGCTTGAGCTCCTGCGCCACGATCGACAGCTGCATCGACAGACGCAGCGTGGAGAATTCGCGTTGGCGAATATAGTAATCGGTAATGCCGATACCCAGCGGCGTGAGGCGGTAAATCGCGTTGCCGTCCGCCAGTTCGCTGGTAAAGCGGTTCAACAGGCGCTGGCGCACCATGTCGTTGATCGCATTGTTGGCGCGCATCGCCACCGTTTCATGCGTCTGTTCAAAACCTTTGCTGACATGGCGAAATGCATCAACCAGCTCACCTTCGCTCATCTCGCCGTCCAGCCGTTCGCCGTTCAGGGTGGCGATGGCGAGCAGAAATGCGAGACGCTCCGTAGGGAGCGAAATAGAGAAATCATTTTTCCGTGCCCAGGCGACCAGTTCGGGTACTGTCTGGGAAAATTCACTCATAGTTCGTCCTTCAGGTTTGGTTTATGCGCCATGACGTGAATATAGCGCCCCAAACTCACGTACGGCTCCTGCCGGCAATAGTGCTGTTCAAGCGCCAGTAACTCTTCAAATTTTTGTGTTTGCAGCTGTCTGCTCTGCAGATAGTCGTGGAACACCCGCACGCCGGTTTTGCCGCCGATGCGCATGCCCAGCTGTTCCAGCCAACCGTAGACCGATAGCGGATCGTGCGGATATTGTGGCGACAGCGAACGCTTGCGGCGCCGTCTGACCTCGGGATCCACCAGTTGGAAATTACCCAACACCACATTGCGCATCAAGAGGCCGTTGGCGTTGAAGAACATCAGCGACAGCGCGCCACCCGGCGTCAGGCAGTCATACAACGCCTGCAGCGCCGCTTCAGGCTCGGCGATCCATTCAAGCACTGCATGAAACAATATCAGATCAACCGGCTGTTCCAAATGTTGAGCGATATCCTGCGCAGAACTTTGTACGAATTGCATGTTCTGGCTCACACCTTTCTGCTGCGCCAGCTGCGCGGCGCGCTGGATCATCTCACCAGAAAGATCGCACAACAACACCTGATGTCCTAATTCTGCCAGTTGGCAGGCCATATGGCCTTCACCGCCCCCGGCGTCGAGGATGCGCAGCGGCCGCTGCGGCAACTGCGCCAACAGCCCGGTCAGATCCTGCCAAACTACCGCCTGGCGGATTTTCCCTTTTGTGGTGCCGTAAATGTTACGCGCAAATTTTTCAGCAATATCGTCAAAATTGCGATCCTGCATGGACAACGGCTCCGCTGATCTCATTCCTGTCGGCGGCAAAGCGCACGCCCATTCAAACCTGCTATTTTGGCACAGACTGGCTTAGAATGTATCTTCTTGCGGCCTGTTTATGCCCGGATGCCGCTTTTTCACCCAAAAGGATCTGATTTTCGATGCTGTTCAACCTGAAAAAGTTCTTCGGCGCCCTGCTGATGCCGCTGCCGCTGTTGATGCTGCTGATGGGGCTGGCGCTACTGCTGCTGTGGTTCACCCGCTGGCAAAAAAGCGGTAAAACGATTTTCACGCTGAGCTGGCTGTTTTTGCTGCTTTTCAGCCTGCAACCGGTGGCCGACCGGCTGCTGCGGCCACTCGAAGCCGAATACCAGACTTATCGCGGCAACGATCCGGTCAGCTACATCGTGGTGTTGGGTGGGGGCTATACCTACAATCCCGACTGGGCGCCCAGCTCGAACCTGCTCGGCAACAGCCTACCGCGCGTAACGGAAGGCGTGCGGCTTTACCTTACGCATCCCGGTACCAGGATGGTGTTTACCGGTGCCTCCGGCGGGCGCATGCAAAGCAATGCCGCCACCGCGGCGCTGGTGGCCGAAAGCCTCGGCGTACCGCGCAGCGATATGGTGATCCTGGGCGAACCGCGCGATACCGAGGAAGAAGCCGTTCAGGTAGCGAAGCTGGTCGGTGAGCAGCCGTTCATTCTGGTGACCTCCGCCAACCATCTGCCGCGCGCCATGCGCTTCTTCGAGGCTAAAGGCCTGCATCCGATCCCGGCGCCGGCCAACCAGCTGGCGATCGACTCGCCGCTGAACATCTGGGATCGCGCCACGCCATCGTCGATGTTCCTCGGCCATACCGAGCGCGCCTGGTATGAAACGCTGGGCAGCCTGTGGCAATGGCTGAAAGGCGCGGATCGCGCCGGCGCCGAGTAAAGCCTCTCAGCCGGCCAGCCAAGGCAGCAGCTGTTGCGACGCATAGTCGAACGGCCGCCGCTCCAGCTTGCCGGTATGAACCAAGCGCCCTACCGCTTCCCACACCACGTACAGCCAGCGCCGCGCCAGGAAAGCGTCCGCGACCGGCGCGCGCTGCAAATAGCTGAACAACAGTTGGCTGGGCATACCCGCCTCGCACAGGCGGAAAAGATCGTATTCGCGTGGCGCCCACAGCACCACGCCGGGATTGAGCATCGCCAACAGCTGATCGCTTTTGGGATCTTTCAGCATGCTGCGCAGCGACAGGTTACCGTGCACCAGCACGCAGGGATCGTCGAAACCGACGAAGAAATGGGTCAGCGCTTCGCGCGTGCGGTACAGCAAACGCCGATCCGCCATGGTCAGCTGTGGGGTGGTCAGATTGACTACCGTCGCCCATAGCACTTCGACCCGCTGTTGATACCAACAAAACCAGTCGTTCTCCTGCGTGCTGTCAACGCTGCCGACGCTGCCGTGGCTATCAATGCGGTGCCAGGCCAATACCCCGTCAACGATCTGTTCCATCAGCATGTTCCAGCGATCCGGTGAACGCGTCGGCGCTTCGGCCGACACGCCGCGCAGACGCTCGATCAGCAGAATTTCCTTATACGGCGCCTGGTGGGTACATACCACACCGTACACCGTAGGCAGACGTATATCCCCGTCGCGCGCCAGCATCGACAGCTTGTAAGCCTCCTGCTGAGCGATGCCCTGACAGATAAAGCTTTTCGCCATCAGCGGAATGGCGTTGCCCTGCCGATCGTACAGCGAATACATATGCGCATAAGGCTGCTCGCTCACCCGTTCCAGCCGGCTGATGGACTCACCCAGCACAATGCTCAGTTCAGCGCGTAACTGCTCCATAAGGCATTCACCTCGGGCTAATAAGGGGGATGCGTAACATCATCGAACGGTGAGCGGAAAATTTCTTCAACGCAGATCAACAAAACGGGGATCAATAATGAGAGGTGTTGCATCGTCGGCGCGTTGCGCGGCGCGCCGACGAACTCAGGCTCAGGGTTGAATGCTGTCGCGCACGCGCTGGAGATCTTCCGGCGTATCGACCCCCACGCTCGGGATCGCTTTCGCGACCGCCACGTGGATTTTTTCACCGTACCACAGCACGCGCAGCTGTTCCAACAGCTCGATCTGCTCCAGCTGGCTCGGCGCCCAGCTGACATAGCGACGCACGAAGCCGGCGCGGTACGCGTAGATGCCGATGTGGCGCAGCAAGCTGTCGCCGATGCTCTCTTTCGACGCGGCGAAACGCTCGCGATCCCACGGAATGGTGGCGCGTGAGAAGTAGAGCGCGTAGCCCTGCGCATCCATCACCACCTTCACCGCGTTGGGGTTGAAAGCCTCTTCGGCGCTCTCGATCGGCACCGCCAGCGTCGCCATGCCGGCCTGGCTGCCCGCCAGGTTCTCCGCCACCTGACGCACGATAACCGGTGGGATCAGCGGCTCGTCGCCCTGCACGTTAACGATGATCTGGTCGTCGGCAAAGCCGTAGTGCGCGATCACCTCCGCCAAACGCTCGGTGCCGGAATGATGATCCGGGCTGGTCATGCACACTTCGCCGCCGGCGGCTTCCACCGCTTTGGCGACTTCAGGGTGATCGGTCGCCACGATGACGCGGCTGGCGCCGGACTCGCGAGCGCGCTCCATCACGTGCACCACCATCGGTTTGCCGTGAATATCGGCCAGCGGTTTACCCGGCAAACGGGTTGAGGCATAGCGGGCGGGAATAATAGCGATAAAACTCATGCGTGTTTCTCATCCAGCGACAGCGCACGCGCTTCATTTTCCAACAGCACCGGGATGCCGTCGCGCAGCGGGTAAGCCAACCCGTCCGCTTTGCACACCAGCTCCTGGTTTTCTTTATTGAAATAGAGTTTGCCGTTGCATACCGGGCAGGCAACGATTTCGAGTAAACGGTGGTCCATGCATCCTCCGCAAGGGGATAGGTCATCTGGGAAAGGCAGTGAGGATAGCATAACGCCCGGCCTCAGGTTAATCATCGGCGGCGCCAAGCCGCCGATATTTCCCCACCGCGCCGGCACAACGGCTTGAACTGCGGCGCATCCCGGCGTAGAATTTTGTGATACAAATCACAAAAAGGCAGTAATACGTGATCAAACGTCTGCATAAAATCATCGCTCTGTTCGCTAACTTCAGCCACTGAGCCCCTTTGTAACGAGCGGCGCTGAACTTCGTTTTACCCCACCGACGGCGTCGTTCGTTATCCCACTTCCCAGCCGGCTCCCCATTCGGCGGCCAACGCGGCCGGAATGTCGCCCAGCGCGACGCGTTGCGCACCGTGCCATTTGGCCGTGCGCGCGATGGCTTGCCGGATATCCTGCGCCCGCTGTTTGCCGAAGCGCACCTGCGGCTCCGCGTGGAAGCTGATGATCTCGAATATGCCCTGGCGGCGGTGCGCCTTGGCGTCAATGCGCCCTACCAGCTCACCGCGGTGCAGCACCGGCAAAGTGAAGTACCCATAGCGGCGTTTTTCTTTCGGCGTATAACACTCCAGCCGATAGTCAAAGTTGAACAGCTCCAGCGCCCGGCGACGATCCCAAACTACCGGATCAAAGGGTGACAGCAGACTGGTGACCGTCGATTTGAGTTTGCCCTGCGCCGCCAGCGGCAGCAGTTCCGCCAGTGATTCATGCACATAGAACTGCCCTTCCAGCCCATCTACCTGCATCGGCGTAATCGCCCCCTGCTCCTGCAGCTCTGCCAACAAGGCTTTTGGCGCCACGCGTTTCAGCCGATAGTAATCCGCCAACCATTCGGCGCGGAAGATGCCCAGGTAGCGGCAGGTACGGCGCAGCATCTGCCTGCGCGCCCGCTCCGCAGACAACGTATGACGCGCATCGTCCCAGCCCGGCAGCAGCCGTTCGGTCAGATCGTAAACCCGGTGGAAATTGCGGCGTTCGGCCACCATCAGCTTGCCAGCGGTAAACAGGATCTCCAGGTGTCGTTTCTCCGGTTTCCAATCCCACCATCCGCTGTTGCCCTTTTTCTCGGCGCTGAAATCGGCGGAACGCACCGGCCCCTGCTGTTCGATGTGCCGCAGCAGGCTGTCCATCGCCGCCTGGTGCTGCTGCACCCAGTCGGCCGAGTATTTCCAGCCCATATCATGGGGCGCCAGCATGCGATGCCGCAGCAGACCGAAATCCTCGATCGGCAGGAAACAAGCCTCATGCGCCCAATACTCGAACAGCTTGCGGCCAGCGAGCGCCTGCTCCAGCCACTCCGGCTGATAGGCCCCCAAGCGGCTGAACAGCACCAGATAAGGGCTGCGGGCAACGACGCTAATGGTATCGATTTGTAACAGCCCCATGCGCTGGATCGCACTCACGACGTCATCTGGCCGAGCCTGGCGTTTAAGCGGAGCAAGCAGCCCCTGGGCAGCAAGGTGCAGCGCGCGAGCGGCGGTAAGGGAAATCATCGGGGGGGTCATCCTGATATCCGTGGCAAGTAGGCAGTGGCCTGATAATAGTGGATATCGAGAGATTTATCTTCGCCAGTGCTTGCGGGTGGCGACACCGGCACTGGCGAGGAAGGAGGGTGCGATCAGAACGCGATAACGTCTGCCGCAGACAGCCCATGCGAGCTGCGATAGATCGAGAACTCAACGTTCTGACCTTCGTTCAACGACTTATTTTTGGTGTTGGCGATAGCGTTGCGATTGACATAGATTTCGTCGCTGCCATCTACCGGTGAAATAAAACCATAGCCTTCGGCCTGATTAAACCATTTCACGCGGCCCATTTTTAACACAGTATTTTTAAACATAACTTATATCCTTTTACTTGAGCATCCTTGACAACGTCATTTTTTATATTGTCTGGACGCTACCAGCCCATCCTAAAGTTTTTCGTAACAAACCTCTCGTGAGCAAAAAATAAAAAACCCGCACTAAGGCGGGCTTGTTGAACTTAATATCTTCCGCATGACTCAGCGCTAAAGCGCCGCCATGGTTGTATTAAGATCTCTTATACGCGTTCCCTGTAATCTTACAGAGCAACTACGTTGGCGGCAGCCGGCCCGCGCGGGCTGTCCTGGATGGTGTACTCGACGCGCTGGCCTTCAGCCAGGGTCTTGAAACCGTCGGTCATGATTGCGGAGAAGTGTACGAATACATCTTTGCCGCCGTCGTGCTGCTCAATGAAACCAAAACCTTTGCTTTCGTTGAACCACTTAACCTGACCAGTCTTCTTAGACATTACATTTACCTTTAAATATATTTACAAAACCTGCCATAAGAGGCAATTGGGGCCGTTTCAGAAACATTACTTATGGGAGGTACTTAGAAGGTTCGTCTTTGAAGCGGAATCGGATGATAACGTTTTTGGAGGAACTGCTTAACTCTAAACTCGAACATAAATAGGTCTGGATCACAGGCCGACTTGCATTTACTCATAAAAATGGTGAATGCACAAGAGGTTTATTGCATTAAATTCGCCATTACGCCGAATTTATTTTTATACCCCTGAATACACATGAATTAATTTACCGTTCTCCGCAGCCCATCCACCGCCTCTGCCCCCAGGCCGGCGCATCATTTGTCCGTCTGTGCGCTGCAAATGAGAGCTAACGCATAAAACTCTAATATGCTTGGCGCCTCTATAACAAATCCCAGATCAGATGGCTAAACTTGAGGGGAAAACAAGGCAGACGGCTTTTTCGCCAGCACTTTTGCCGCTAAAAACACGAATTTTCAGATTATGCTGAATCAAGGAGCTATGCGCATGACCGCCCAGCAGTTCGTTTCACCTAATGAAATCCGCGCCAGATTCTCTCACGCGATGTCGGACATGTACCAAAAAGAGGTACCGCTGTACGGCGATCTGCTGGAGCTGGTGGCGGAAACCAACCGACAGGTTCTGCGCGAAGATGCCGCACTGGCTCATCAACTGCAAATCACCGGCGAGATCGAACGCCTGGCCATGGAGCGCCACGGTGCTATCCGGGTAGGCACCGCAGATGAGCTGGCCACTCTGCGCCGCCTGTTCCGGGTGATGGGCATGGCGCCGGTCGGTTACTACGACCTGTCGGTTGCGGGCGTGCCGGTGCACTCCACCGCCTTTCGCGCCGTACACGAAGACGCGCTGCAGATCAGTCCGTTTCGCGTGTTCACCTCCCTGCTGCGCCTGGAGTTGATAGAAGATCCCGCGCTGCGTGAGTTGGCCGAGCGCTTGCTGGCGCGCCGCCGCATCTTTACCGATCGCGCGCTGGAGTTGATAGCGCTAGAGGAAGCGCAAGGCGGATTACATGAAGCGCAGGCGCAAGAATTTGTCGAGCAAGCGCTGGAAACCTTCCGCTGGCACAATCAGGCGACGGTCAGCGCCGAAGAGTATCGGCAGCTGCACGATCAGCATCGCCTGATCGCCGACGTGGTGGCGTTTAAAGGGCCGCATATCAATCACCTGACGCCACGCACGCTGGATATCGATCGCGTTCAACAGGCAATGCCCGGCCGTGGCATTACGCCCAAGGCGGTCATTGAAGGTCCACCCCGGCGGCGTCGCGCGATCCTGCTGCGCCAGACCAGCTTCAAGGCGCTGGAAGAAAGCGTTGATTTCGTTGAACACGAAGGCCGCGCCGTCGCCGGCCGCCATACCGCGCGCTTCGGCGAAATCGAACAGCGCGGCGTGGCGCTGACGCCTAAAGGACGCGAACTCTACGACCGTCTGCTGCAGGCGACCAACGATGCGCTGCAGGCGCCGCCAAGCGAGAAGAATGCCGAACGCTACTATCAGTTGCTGGAGGAAAACTTCCGGGCGTTTCCGGATGATTACGCCACGCTGCGCGAACAGCAGCTGGCCTGGTTCCGCTATTTCCCAACCGAGTGCGGCCTGGCAGCCAAAGAGTCGCTGGATAAGTACAGCACGTTGGAGCAACTGCTCGAGAAAGAACACGTTCGCTTCCAACCGCTGGTGTATGAAGATTTTCTGCCGGTCAGCGCGGCGGGGATTTTCCAGTCGAATCTGGGTGACCGCCGCCACGCTCAGTACAACGCGGCTTCCAGCCGGGCGGCATTTGAACAAGCGTTGGGCAGTGAGGTGATCGACGAGCTGGCGTTGTACCAGCAAACCCAGCAACGGTCGCTGGAAGCCTGCGCGCAAGCTCTGGGGCTTGCCACGCTGGCCTCCTGAAACTATTTAGTCAGCAGAGATTCGATACCCTGCAGCAGTTGCTCAGCCTGAGCGGACGGTAGCACCGCATCAACCGGCAAATACCACCAATTGGGCTGAGCAAAGGCGCGGCATTTCACCGCGTCCTTCTCCGTCATCAGCAGCGTTTGCTCTGCGGTAACCAGCGCCGCCAGCTGCGCCTGCTGATATTCCTGATGATCGGCGAAAGCCACTTCCTGCACCACCTCGACGTTCAACTTTTCCAACGTCGCGAAAAAACGCGGCGGATGGCCAATACCCGCCATCGCCACCACGCGCGGCAGCTCTGCCGCCGGACGGCGTTCACCGCTCAGCAGGTTCACCGCGTCACGCGCCTGCAGACGCATGGCGATCTCTCCGGCCTGCGCCACGCCGCCGTTGGCGACGCGCGCGTCGACGCTGCCAAGCCGCGCGGCACGCTCGCGCATCGGCCCGGCCGGCAACCACCAACCGTTACCGAAACGACGTACGCCGTCGATCACCACCAGTTCGAAATCACGCTGTAAAGCGTAGTGTTGCAAACCGTCATCGGTGATGACCACATCCAGCGGCTGCTGTTGCAGCAAGGCCTGCACCGCCTTGGCCCGCTTGGGTGCGATCGCCACGGGTGCACCGGTGCGCTGATAAATCAGCACCGGCTCATCGCCCGCCTCGCGGGTCGAGGTCCCCTGATTGAGCAGCAGGGGATAGACCGCCGACTTGCCGCCGTAGCCGCGCGACACCACGCCAACGCGATAGCCCCGCTGCTGCAAGTGCTCCACCAGCCAGATCACCATCGGCGTTTTGCCGTTGCCGCCGGCGGTCAGGTTGCCCACCACCACCACCGGCACCGGCGCACGCCAGCTTTTACGCAGACCACAGCGGTAGCTGAGGCGGATCAGCCAACTGAACAGGCCATACAGCCAGGAGAGCGGCAACAGCGCCAGGTAAAGCAGCGACCCGCCGGACCAGATGCGCTCAATCATTATTGACCAAACTGCATACGATGCAGCTGCGCATAAGCGCCCTGCCGTTCCAGCAACTCGGCGTGCTCGCCACGCTCGACGATGCGCCCGTCCTCCACGACCAGGATTTCGTCCGCCTTCTCGATGGTCGACAGGCGGTGCGCGATCACCAGCGAAGTGCGGTCTTTTTGCAGCTCGTCCAGCGCGGCCTGGATGGCGCGTTCGGATTCGGTATCCAGTGCAGAAGTTGCCTCATCCAGGATCAGAATCGGGCAGTCGCGCAGCAGCGCGCGCGCGATGGCGATGCGCTGACGTTGGCCGCCGGACAGCATCAAGCCGTTTTCACCGATCACCGTATCCAGACCGTTGTCCAACTTGTTGATGAAGTCCATCGCGTACGCCATTTCGGCCGCTTTCTCAATCTGCTCGCGGCTGTATTCGCTCTCGCGCGCATAGGCGATGTTGTTGGCGATGGTGTCGTTGAACAGGTGCACGTTTTGCGAGACCAGGGCCACCTGATTACGCAATGAGGCCAGAGTGTATTCACGCAGATCGTGGCCATCCATCAGGATTTCGCCTTTCTGGATATCGTAGAAGCGCGTCAGCAGGTTGGCGATGGTGGATTTACCCGAGCCCGAGCGGCCCACCAGCGCCACGGTCTTGCCTTCGGCGATTTTCAGGTTGATATCACGCAGCGCCGGCGTTTCTTTGGCCGGGTAGTAGAAGGTGACGTTGCGGAATTCGATGTCGCCTTTCGCACGCTTCACTTCGCGGGTGCCGGTGTCTTTTTCCTGTTCCATATCCAGAATAGAGAACAGCGTCTGACACGCCGCCATCCCGCGCTGGAACTGGGCATTGACGTTGGTCAGCGACTTCAGCGGACGCATCAGCGCGATCATCGACGAGAACACCACGGTAATGGTACCGGCAGTCAGGGTTTCCATCACGCTTGGGAAGCTGGCGGCAAACAGTACGAACGCCAGGGCCAGCGAAGCGATCAGCTGAATGATCGGATCGGAAATCGAAGATGCGGAAACCAGTTTCATGCCCTGTTGGCGCATGCGATTGCTGACCGAGTTAAAGCGCTCGGTTTCCACCTGCTGGCCACCGAAGATCAGCACTTCTTTATGGCCTTTCAGCATCTGTTCGGCGCTGGTGGTCACCTGCCCCATGGCGTTCTGCATATTCTTGCTGATGTTGCGAAAACGCTTGGACACCAGGCGAATGGCGATGGAGACGATCGGTGCCAGCACAATCAGGATCACCGACAGCTGCCAGCTGTAATAGAACATCATGATGAACAGGCCGATGATCGAAGCCCCTTCACGCACCACGGTTACCAGCGCACTGGAAGAGGAGGACGCCACCTGCTCGGAGTCATAGGTAATGCGCGACAGCAGCGTCCCGGTGGACTGCTGATCGAAGAAGGCCACCGGCATTCTCATCATATGGCCAAACAGGCGACGGCGCATCTGCATCACCACCATGCCGGAAACCCAGGAAATGCAGTAGCTTGAAACAAAGCTGGTCACGCCGCGCATCAGCATCAGCGCGATGATCGCCAGCGGCATCCACACCAGCACGCTGCTGTCGGTTTTTCCAAACCCATCGTCCAATAGCGGTTTAAGCAGAGACAGCATCAGCGTGTCCCCCGCTGCGTTCATAATCAACGCAATGGCGGCCACAATCAGCCCGGTCTTAAAAGGAGTGATCATCGGCCAGAGTCGACGGAATGTCTGCCAGGTCGAGAGATCTTTATCATTCATCATGCAAATACCAGCATCGGAAGAAATAGCGGCCTATTTTACTCATTATCACCCTCTACGCCAAACCGCTGATGATACCAACGGGGCATTAATTGTTCGCGAAAGCCTTTAATTTGCCAACCGTTGTCGAAAAAAAGTACCGATAACTGGCCGGAGCGTGTCGTATCGCGCCATGTAATGCCATTTTTCCGGTATCTGGCGACCACTTGACGCGCCGGCAAACGCCATTTGCTGTAACGAGATGCTGACGCCAGCGCCAGCTCAGGCTCCACCGCGCGCAGAAACGGCGGCGTCGAGGAGGTTCTGCTGCCATGGTGCCCCACCTGCAACACCGTGGCCGCTAAACGGTCGCGCCGCCATCGCAGCAGCTGCGCCTCTGCCTTCTTTTCCGCATCGCCGGTGAGCAGCAGGCTGTATTTCCCGTCGTCGATACGGATCACGCAGGAGTCGTCATTGACCGGCCTTCTGAGCGTTTTCGGCGGCCACAGCACCTCAAATTGCAACGCTTGCCAGCGCCATCGCTCACCGGCAACGCAGGGCAAGTGCCCCGCCCCACGTATCGGGCTACGCACCCTAGCCTGCGGAAACGCTCGCCGCATCGTCGGCAGCCCACCGATATGATCGAGGTGAATATGGCTGATAATGATCTGCTCCAGTTCGATGCCCCGCCAGTTCAGCATCGGTAAGATGTGCCGCTCGGCAGCGCTACCGGTTGGCCAACGATCGCCGGTGTCATACAGTACCCCCTTGCCGTTTTGCTCGATCACCACCGCCAGGCCATGCCCGACATCGAGCATATCGACGCGCCAGCGGTAACCCGGTTCTTTTTCTCGCCACAGCACGCAGCATATCGCTATCGTCGCCAGGCCCGGCGCATAGCGCCACCACCAATGAAAACGCCACCAGATGACGATGAACCATCCTGCTGCGCTAGCCAACAGCGAGGCGGCGCCCAAATCCATCCAACCGCGCTGCAGGTAATTTAACGGCACAAACACCCAGCTCAACGTGAAATCCGCCAGCCACCAAAGCCCGTAACTTAACGAAGGGAAAAAGCCGCCGATCACCGCCAGCAAAATCAGCGGCACCGTCACCAACGAGACGATAGGCACCGCCCAAAGATTAGCGGGCAGCGAGGTTAGCGTCAGGCCCAGAAACAACGCGGCCTGCAGCGGCACCAGCAGCAGCGTCATGCCGAGTTGAATATGCAACCAACGCACCGGTGCCCAGTACCAGGCCGAACGAAACCGCTCACTGAGCGGCGCCCATTCGAACCAAAAGATCAGGCAGCCTACCGCCAGCACCGACAGCCAGAAACTGTCTGACAATACCGCCAGCGGATCGCACAGCAAAATCAGCCCGATACACCACAGCCACACTTGCCAGGAGGAACAATGGACGCCGCGCAGGCGCAGCAGCATCCACAGCGTCATCGCCAACGCGGTGCGCACCGCCGGCGGCTGGGCGCCTACCAACCAGACATAGATCAGCGTTGCCACCCAACTCGCGACCAGCGGAAAGCGATGGCCAATCAGATGGGCGGGGAAAAAAAACTGCAGCGCACGCAGCACCATCCAGAACAAGATGGCGACCATCGCCACATGCAGCCCCGAGATGGCCATCAGATGGGCGATGCCGGTTTTCAGCATCAGCGTGCGCAAAGCCTGTTCCAGCGCGGTTCGCTCACCAAATGCCAGCGCCAGCAACACCGCTTTGTAACGCAATTCACCGATGTTGGTTTCCGCATGGCTGATTATGCGCTGGCGCAGGCCACAATCGCCGTCCAGCAGGCGTGCCTGCTTGACCAAACCGGTTAGCGGCTGGCGCTGCGCGATCGCCCAGCGTTGGCTGTCGAAGCCCCCTTCATTGAGTTTGCCATGCACCGGCCGCAAACGCAGTTTCAATTGCCAACGCTGCCCGGCACACAGCCGCTGCGCCCCTGGGATCCATGTCGTAGTGAATGCCAGCGCCGGCGCCAGCCAATGACCGCCGATCCGCTCGATGCGCATCAGCGTCTGTTTACCGACTGCGGGCACCAGCGCGATACTGCTTACCTGCACTACCGCCACCACTTCCGGCCCGCGGCTTAAGCGTTCCATTTGCCCAAGCAGGCTTCCGGCGTTGAAAACCGCCCATGTGAATCCCAATCCCAGACAGGCCAAATACCGGCACAATGGCCAACGGGTGCGCAGCAGTAAACAGGCGACAAACAGCATCGGCCACAGCAGCCCTTGCTCGGGCAACTGCGGTAAAACCAGCAGCGGCAGGATGCCGCAGATAACGGCGAATATCGCCAGATCCAGCGAAATCTTGATCGTTCTTCTCCCATCGCCCCGCCATCAGCAAAAGCGCGTTACGGCGGACAAACAGGATTATTCAGGCAATATATCGCCGCCAGCGGGTTTTAACGAGAATGCGGCAAACATGGCAGGATAAAAGAGGCCTATGCAGCAGCCAGACTGCAAATGCGGTGCACTACGCAATTCATGAGCGGGCGCGGAGAATCGCAGGCGAAAAAAAACGGCGCCCTAAAGGCACCGTTTTATATTCTTTACAAGCAACAACGCTATGAACAGTCAGCGACTAGCCATAGATATTGGCGCGGTCACGCAACTCTTTGCCTGGTTTGAAGTGAGGGACGTACTTGCCGTCCAGCTCGACTTTGTCACCGGTTTTCGGGTTGCGGCCTACACGCGGGGCACGGTAGTGAAGAGAAAAACTGCCGAATCCGCGGATCTCAATGCGTTCGCCCTCGGCCAGCGTTGCGGCCATGTGCTCAAGCATCTCTTTCACTGCATCCTCAACGGCCTTCGCCGGAATATGAGATTGCTGGCCAGCAAGTCTTTCAATAAGTTCAGACTTGGTCATAGTACCTCCAAGCTTTGCAGCTAAACTACCGTATCGGGGCGGTCAGAAACCGCCCCCCGTCATTACTCGCCTTTAGCCGCTTTGAAAGCTTCAGCCATTGCGTTAGAGAAGTTGCCTTCTTCCTGTTTGTTGTTAACAGTTGCGATGGCGTCTTTCTCGTCAGCTTCGTCCTTAGCACGTACGGACAGGCTTACAACGCGGTTCTTACGGTCAACGCCGGTGAATTTAGCTTCAACTTCGTCACCTACGTTCAGAACCAGAGTTGCATCTTCAATGCGGTCGCGAGAGGCTTCAGATGCACGCAGGTAACCTTCTACGCCGCCTGCCAATTCAACTGTAGCACCTTTGGCGTCAACTGCAGTGACTTTACCAGTAACAATAGCACCTTTCTTGTTCATAGACAGGTAGTTATTGAACGGGTCTTCAGCCAGTTGCTTCACGCCCAGGGAGATACGCTCGCGCTCTGCGTCAACCTGCAGAACAACCGCTGCGATTTCGTCGCCTTTCTTGTATTCACGTACTGCTTCTTCGCCTGCAACGTTCCAGGAGATGTCAGACAGGTGAACCAGGCCGTCGATGCCGCCGTCCAGGCCGATGAAGATACCGAAGTCAGTGATAGACTTGATTTTACCTTCAACGCGGTCGCCCTTGTTGTGGGTTTCTGCGAACTGCTGCCATGGGTTGGATTTGCACTGCTTCAGGCCCAGGGAGATACGACGACGTTCTTCATCGATGTCCAGAACCATCACTTCCACTACGTCGCCCACGTTAACAACTTTGGACGGATGGATGTTTTTGTTGGTCCAATCCATTTCAGAAACGTGTACCAGACCTTCAACGCCTTCTTCGATTTCTACGAAGCAGCCGTAATCAGTCAGGTTGGTAACACGACCAGTCAGCTTGGTGCCTTCTGGGTAACGTTTCGCGATAGCAACCCATGGATCTTCGCCCAGCTGTTTCAGGCCCAGGGAGACACGAGTACGCTCGCGGTCGAACTTCAGCACTTTAACAGTGATTTCATCGCCAACATTGACGATTTCGCTTGGGTGCTTAACGCGTTTCCAAGCCATGTCAGTGATGTGCAGCAGGCCGTCTACGCCGCCCAGATCAACGAATGCACCGTAGTCAGTGAGGTTCTTAACGATACCTTTAACTTCCATGCCTTCCTGCAGGTTTTCCAGCAGTTGATCGCGCTCAGCGCTGTTCTCGGATTCGATAACCGCACGGCGAGAAACGACAACGTTGTTGCGCTTCTGATCCAGCTTGATGACTTTGAACTCAAGCTCTTTGCCTTCCAGGTGCAGAGTGTCACGTACCGGACGCACGTCAACCAGGGAACCTGGCAGGAACGCGCGGATGCCGTTCAGCTCGACGGTGAAGCCACCCTTCACTTTGCCGTTGATAACACCGGTTACAGTCTCAGCTTCTTCGTAAGCTTTTTCCAGCGTGATCCAAGCTTCGTGACGCTTAGCTTTCTCACGGGACAGCAGGGTTTCACCGAAGCCGTCTTCAACAGCATCCAGAGCAACGTCAACTTCGTCACCAACCTGGATTTCCAGCTCGCCCTGGGCGTTTTTGAATTGCTCAGCCGGGATGGCAGACTCAGATTTCAGACCGGCGTCAACCAGTACGATATCTTTGTCGATAGCAACAACGACGCCACGAACGATGGAACCCGGGCGGGTTTCGATTTCTTTTAAGGATTCTTCAAAGAGTTGAGCGAAAGATTCAGTCATGTTGTTAATCTTCAGGGTTCTTTAGTTTAACGTCCATTTAGCGTCCCGCCGAATGGGGTTGTTTCACATACCCCGCCATTGGCTCCATGCCGACAGGGTTTAAGGTTACAGGGGTAAAATTTTACCCGATATATTGCGATACCGCTATGACAAATATGACAAAAAGCCAATAGCGCCGCCGCGCTTATCGCTGCGGCAACGCCAACACTTTCTGTGCATGCATCAACGCCTGCCGGATCACTTCTTCGATCGACATGCTGGTCGAATCCAGCACGAGGGCGTCAGAAGCAGGCACCAGAGGCGCGATAGGCCGATTACGGTCACGGTCGTCCCGTTCCTTTATCTCGGCTAAAAGACGTTCAAAGTTAACATTAAAGCCCTTCTCCTGCAACTGCAGCATGCGGCGGTGCGCGCGCTCCTCCGAGCTGGCGTCGAGGAAAATCTTGACCGGTGCGTCCGGGAACACCACCGTGCCCATGTCGCGGCCATCGGCAATCAGGCCGGGCGCCTCGCGGAATGCTCGCTGGCGGCGCAGCAGCGCCTCGCGCACGCGCGGAAACGCTGCCGCTTGCGACGCGGTGTTGCCGACGGTTTCGGTGCGGATCTCATTGCTGACGTCCTCACCTTCCAAAATCACCTGCAGCTTGCCGTCCTGGGCAACGAAGCGAACATCGAGATGTGCGGCCAGCGGAACCAGCGCTTCCTCAGAAGTGATATCTACCTGATGATGCAACGCCGCCAACGCCAGCACGCGATAGATCGCGCCGGAGTCCAGCAAACGCCAACCAAGGGACTCGGCCAAGGCTTTACACAGCGTGCCTTTGCCTGCGCCACTTGGCCCATCAACGGTTATCACCGGGGCTGTAGCCGTCATTTCTCTCTCCTTCAGGTAGAAAACCTCACAGAAAGACGGCGTGCTTCGGCTCGAAGCCCGCGCGCCGCGCTCTCTGTCACCTGCCCAATCAGGGGCAAATACGGTGGCGTATTATACGCTGCCCTGCGGCGATCTGTTACCCTGGAACTGTCCGGTTGTTGAAAATAAGCGCACAACCGCGAAAAAGTATAGAAGAAACGCCGGTCGCCAAAGCTTAAAAACGATAAAGACCCACAAAGGGGCCTTAAAATAAACGATTTGACGGGTTACGCCGGCTGGCTGATGCGCGCCAGCTGTTCGAAATAATCCGGGAAGGTTTTCGCCGTGCATTTCGGATCGAGAATGGTGACCGGAGTATCCGACAGCGCCACCAGCGAGAAACACATCGCCATACGGTGATCGTTGTAGGTGCCGATCTCGGCGAACTGCAACTTGGCCGGCGGCACGACGTGAATGTAGTCTTCGCCTTCGTCCACTTCCGCCCCCACTTTACGCAGCTCGGTGGCCATCGCCGCCAGACGGTCGGTCTCCTTCACCCGCCAGTTGTAGATATTGCGAATGGTGGTCGGCCCCTCGGCGAACAGTGCTGCGGTGGCGATGGTCATCGCCGCGTCCGGAATGTGGTTCATGTCCATGTCGATGCCGCGCAGTTCACCGCGGCTGCATTCGATGAAATCGTCGCCCCAGGTAATGCGCGCGCCCATTTTCTCCAGCACGTCGGCAAACTTGGTGTCGCCCTGCACGCTTTTGCGGCCGATGCCGGTCACGCGCACGGTGCCGCCCTTGATCGCCGCCGCCGCCAGGAAGTAAGAGGCGGAAGAAGCGTCGCCCTCAACCAGGTAATCGCCCGGCGCGATATACGTCTGGCGCCCCTGGATATGGAACACCCGGTAGTTGTCGTGGCTCACCGATACGCCGAAGGTGCGCATCAGGTGCAGCGTGATGTCGATGTACGGCTTGGAAACCAGCTCGCCCTTGATGTGGATCTGCGTATCCTGCGGCGCCAGCGGCGCGGCCATCAGCAACGCGGTCAGGAACTGGCTGGAGACGCTGCCGTCAACGGTGACGTCGCCGCCCCGGAACCCGCCACGCAGGCGAATCGGCGGGTAATCGGTCTGCTCGAGGTAATCAATCTGCGCCCCGCCCTGGCGCAACGCGTCCACCAGATGGCCGATCGGGCGCTCTTTCATGCGCGGTTCGCCGGTCAACACCACGTCGCCTTCACCGAGGCACAGCGCCGCCGCCAATGGACGCATCGCCGTGCCGGCGTTGCCGAGGAACAGTTCCAGCGGCCGATCGGCCACCAGCGGTCCGACCACGCCGGTCACTTCGCATACGGTACGATCGGCGGAAAGCTGATAGTTCACGCCCAACGCCTGCAGCGCGTTCAGCATATGACGCACGTCGTCGCTGTCCAGCAGGTTGGTCAGCCGGGTCGTGCCTTTCGCCAGCGCCGCCAGCAGCAGAGCGCGGTTAGAAACGCTCTTGGAGCCGGGTAAGTTGACGGTGCCATTGACCAGCGCGACCGGGTGTAACGTCAGGGAATCCACCATGTGAACAAAACTCTCCAATTCTGATAAACGAAACGGCTCCGGAATAATGCCGGAGCCGCTTTAATGCAAAAGGACAACAGCCAGGGTCAGCCCGCGCCGGGCGAGCTGACGGGATCAACCGTGACGACGTTCGAAGTCGGCCATAAAGTCGGTCAGCGCCTGCACGCCGGCCAGCGGCATGGCATTGTAAATAGAAGCGCGCATGCCGCCAACTACCCGGTGGCCTTTCAGCGCCTGCAGGCCGATGGCCTCGGCTTCGCTGAGGAACACCTTGTCCAGCGCCGCATCGGCCAGCTGGAACGGCACGTTCATCCAGGAACGGTTGGCGATCGCCACCTGGCTGCGGTAAAAGTCGGATTTATCGATGGTCGCGTACAGCAGTTCGGCCTTGGCCTGATTGCGCTTTTGCATCTCCACCAGGCCACCCTGCTCTTTCAGCCATTTGAACACCAGCCCGGACAGATACCAGGCGAAGGTCGGCGGGGTGTTGAACATCGAGTCGTTCTCGGCCAACACGGTGTAGTCGAGGATCGACGGCACTTCTTTACGCGCCTTGCCCAGCAGATCGTCGCGCACGATCACCAGCGTCAGGCCGGCCGGGCCGATATTTTTCTGCGCGCCGGCATAAATCACGCCGAAGCGGCTGACGTCGAGCGGGCGTGACAGGATGGTCGAGGAGTAATCGCCGATCACCACCTTGTCGCCGAAGTCCGGCGCTTCATCGATGGCCACGCCGTCGATGGTCTCATTCGGGCAATAGTGCACATAAGCCGCGTCGTCGCTGAGCTGCCACTCGTTCATCGGCTTGATGCCGCTCAGGCCATCGATGCGGGTTTTCACGTCGATGACGTTCGGGGCGCAATACTTTTCCGCTTCCTTGATGGCGCTGTGCGCCCAATAGCCGCCGTCGATATAGTCGGCAGTGGCCTTGTCGCCCAGCAGGTTCAGCGGCAGCGCGGCGAACTGCGCGCGGGCGCCGCCGTGGCAAAACAGCACTTTATAGTTGGAGGGGACTTTCAGCAGATCGCGCAGATCCTGTTCCGCCTGCTCGGCAACGGCGATGAATTCTTTGCTGCGGTGACTAATCTCCATCACTGACGTGCCCAGCCCGTGCCAGTTGCACAGTTCCTGTTCCGCACGACGCAACACTTCTACCGGCAGCATCGCCGGGCCAGAGCTAAAATTATAAACCTGAGTCATTTCCCCTCACCACATTCACTGTTCGCCGCAGAAAAGCGACCTGTCGAAAAGACGCCCGAAGTTAACGCTCGCGTTAACCAACCCATCGGTTTTATCACTCACGCCCCATGGCTGCAACGCTTATTCGCCCATCGGCGGCAAACGGCCGCGCCGGGTGATGACAGGCTCTGCGGCCGTCGCGATTGTTTGGACGATAAAACCCTGCGACATGGGGAAATTCAGCGGGTTAACGCGGTGTTTTATGCTGTATTCAGCCAAGATGGCTGCGGGAGCCCGGCCGGCCCCCGCAGAAGAGAAAACGATCAGTACTGATTGAACATCTGCTGAATCTGCTTCGCGTCTTTGGTTTGCGTCAGCGCCAGCTGCAGCAGAATGCGCGCTTTTTGCGGATTCAGCGTGCCGGCGGCGACGAAGCCGTACTTGGCGTCGTCCACTTCTGCATCTTCGGTGGTGGCGCCGGTTGGCACGCGCGAAGAACGCACCACCGCCACACCGTTGTGCGCCGCCGTCGCCAGGGTATCGAACACCGTTTTATACAGGTTGCCGTTGCCGACCCCGGCGCTGACGATGCCCTGGTAGCCTTCGGCGATCAGCGCCTTGGCCGGCGCATCGGAGGCGTTGGCGTAGTTGTAAACGATGCCGACCTTCGGCAGTTCGTTCAGCTTGCTGACGTCGAACGGCGTATCGCGGGTGTGCTTACGCTGCGGCGAGCGCTGGTAATCGATCTTGCCGTTGTGGATATACCCCAGCGGGCCGTAGTTTGGCGACTGGAAGGTTTGCACGGCGGTGGTGTTGGTCTTGGTGACGTCGCGCGCATCCAGCACGGTGTCGTTCATCGCCACCAGCACCCCACGGTTGGCCGATTGCGGATCCGCCGCCGTCACCACCGCATTATACAGGTTGAACGGACCATCGGCGCTCATCGCCGTCGCCGGCCGCATCGCCCCCACCAGCACCACCGGCTTATCGCACTTCACCGTCAGATCGAGGAAGTAGGCCGTCTCTTCCAGCGTATCGGTGCCGTGGGTGATGACGAAACCGTCGGTCTTGCCGCAGTCGGCGTCAATTTTCTTCGCCAGCGTCAGCCAGACCCGATCGTTCATGTCCTGCGAACCGATGTTCACCACCTGCTCCCCCTGCACGTTGGCGATGTTTTTCAGCGCCGGCACCGCATCGACCAACGCCTCGACGCCCAGCTTGCCCGCCGTATAGTTGGATTTCGTCGCCGAATCGCCGCCGCCGGCAATGGTGCCGCCGGTCGCCAGCAGAGTGATGTTGGGCAGCGCCAGCGCCGAGGCGCTGACGCCGGTCAACAGGAGGGTTAACGCGCTGAGTTTCACTGATTTCATTAGATTTCTCCGTGACAGATAACTCGCTGAATTATGGCCTTTATCCTTAAAAAAACTGTGACTTTACCGCCGCTTTAGGAATACGTGGAGCTCCAGCGTAAAACCCCGTATCATTGCGCGTTTTTAG
The DNA here is from genome assembly GCF_024160145.1 of Serratia nevei. Classification (GTDB taxonomy): domain Bacteria; phylum Pseudomonadota; class Gammaproteobacteria; order Enterobacterales; family Enterobacteriaceae; genus Serratia; species Serratia nevei_A. The sequence continues at coordinate 27,942 of NZ_JAMYWQ010000032.1, read as the reverse complement.
TACGCGCAAAAAGTGAAGACAATGACGCAAACTTTTATCCCCGGTAAAGACGCCGCCCTGGAAGACTCCATCGCCCGTTTCCAGCAGAAACTGAGCGATCTCGGTTTCAACATCGAAGAAGCCTCCTGGCTGAACCCGGTGCCGCACGTGTGGTCAGTGCACATTCGCGATCGCGATTGCCCGCTGTGCTTCACCAACGGCAAAGGCGCCAGCAAAAAAGCCGCGCTGGCCTCCGCGCTGGGTGAATATTTCGAGCGCCTGTCCACCAACTACTTCTTCGCCGATTTCTATCTGGGCAAGCAGATTGCCGAAGGCGACTTCGTGCACTACCCGAATGAAAAATGGTTCCCGATCCCTGAAGACGACGCGCTGCCGGCCGGCCTCCTCGACGAGCGCCTGCACGCCTTCTACGATCCGCAGCAAGAGCTGAGCGCCAGCGATCTTGTCGATCTGCAATCCGGCAATGGCGATCGCGGCGTGTGCGCGCTGCCGTTTACCCGTCAGTCCGACCAGCAAACCGTGTACATCCCGATGAACATCATCGGCAACCTGTATGTTTCCAACGGCATGTCCGCCGGCAACACCGCCAACGAAGCGCGCGTGCAGGGCCTGTCGGAAGTGTTCGAGCGCTATGTGAAAAACCGCATCATCGCCGAATCCATCAGCCTGCCGGCGATCCCGGACGAAGTGCTGAATCGCTACCCGGGCGTGGTGGAAGCCATTGCCAAGCTGGAAGAGGAAGGTTTCCCGATCCTCTCCTACGACGCCTCGCTGGGCGGCAACTATCCGGTGATCTGCGTGGTGCTGTTCAACCCGACCAACGGCACCTGCTTCGCTTCGTTCGGCGCGCACCCGGACTTCGGCGTGGCGCTGGAGCGCACGGTGACCGAACTGCTGCAGGGCCGCAGCCTGAAAGACCTCGACGTGTTCACCGCACCGACCTTCGATGACGAAGAAGTGGCGGAACACACCAATCTGGAAACGCACTTCATCGACTCCAGCGGCCTGATCTCCTGGGATCTGTTCAAACAGGATGCCGATTACCCGTTCGTTGACTGGAGCTTCAGCGGCAGCACGCAGGAAGAGTTCGCCACCCTGATGAGCATCTTCGACAAAGAAGACGCGGAAGTGTACATCGCCGACTACGAGCACCTGGGCGTCTACGCTTGCCGCATCATCGTGCCGGGCATGTCCGACATTTATCCGGCGGAAGACCTGCTGCTGGCCAACAACAGCATGGGTGCGCACCTGCGCGATACGCTGCTGGCGCTGCCGGGCAGCGAGTGGCAGCCGGAAGAGTACCTGGCGCTGATCGAGCAGCTGGACGACGAAGGGCTGGACGATTTCACCCGCGTACGCGAACTGCTGGGCATTGCCAGCGGCAAAGACAACGCCTGGCATACCCTGCGCGTGGGCGAGCTGAAGTCGATGCTGGCGCTGGCGGGCGGCGATCTGGATCAGGCGCTGATCTGGACCGAATGGACGCAGGACTTCAACGCCTCGGTGCTGAGCCCGGCGCGCAGCAACTACTACCGCTGCCTGCAAACGCTGCTGCTGCTGGCGCAGGAGCCTGAGCGCGAAGCGGCGCAGTACTACACCGCGTTCGTGAAGATGTACGGCCAGGAAGCGGTCGACGCCGCCTCCGCCGCCATCAGCGGTGAAGAGCGCTTCAACGGGCTGTTTGCCGTCGATGCCGATCTGAAGGCGCTGCCGGCCCATCAGGCGCTGCTGGCGGCCTACGAGAAGCTGCAGGCGGCCAAACGCCGCCACTGGGCCAAGGTCTAAGCATCGTCAGGGGATACTGCCACTTTGGGAGTACCCCAGTTGCCAAACGCCGCACTTCGCTGCGGCGTTTTCATTTTTACGGTGTATTTCAACGCATTCGCTTTTATTTTCTCGCCGGAAAATTGGCGGTTAAACGACCATAAAAATAAATAAACCGTCAATTGTTGCCGGACGGTGAAATAATAATTAACCGATAATTAAACTTTCAGCGCTGCACGGCGACAAAACGCCTAAAAATTTAACTTTACCCCATGCCGTCCACCCGGTGTATTCAAAAAAATTTGTAAACATTAAAAAAATGTTTTTACTTAAAAATCAATAAATTAACCACAAAAACCACACAAAAAACACGCCATTTTGCCGCTCTACTTCCCCGCCTTATGATCCAAATCAAATTTTCCCCTATACTGCTTTGCTAGTATCTCATTGCGTTGTTTTAACCCTTAAGAGCGAGAGTTAGTTTGAAAACTGACAGCCCCTTCGATCTGATTTTACCTGCGGCCACGGCGAAAATCGCTGAAGATGCCGGCGTGTATAAAGCCACCAAACATCCGCTGAAAACGTTTTATTTGGCGATCACCGCCGGTGTCTTCATTTCCATCGCCTTCGTCTTCTACATCACGGCGACCACCGGCACCGCCGGCGTGCCTTTCGGGCTGGCGAAACTGGTCGGCGGCATCTGCTTCTCTCTCGGGTTAATGCTGGTGGTGGTGTCGGGCGCCGACCTGTTCACCTCAACCGTGCTCATCGTCATCGCCAAGGCCAGCGGCCGCATCAGCTGGGGCCAGCTGGGCGCCAACTGGCTGAACGTTTATCTCGGCAACCTGGTCGGCGCGCTGTTCTTCGTGGCGCTGATCTGGTTCTCCGGCGAGTATATGGTCGCCAACGGCCAGTGGGGCCTGAATGTCCTGCAAACCGCAGACCACAAGCTGCATCACACCTTTATCGAAGCCGTGTGCCTCGGCATTCTGGCTAACCTGATGGTCTGCCTGGCGGTCTGGATGAGCTACTCCGGCCGCACCCTGACCGACAAGATGCTCGCCATGGTGCTGCCGGTCGGGATGTTTGTCGCCAGCGGCTTCGAACACAGCATCGCCAACATGTTTATGATCCCTATGGGCATCGTGGTCAAACACTTCGCCACGCCGGAGTTCTGGCAGGCCGTAGGGGCGGTACCTGAGCAATTCGCTCATCTGACAGTAAGCAACTTCATCATCGACAACCTGATTCCGGTCACTATCGGCAACATCATCGGCGGCGGCCTGCTGGTTGGGTTGACTTACTGGGTAATTTATCTGCGCGGGGGCCGCGAACAGCACTAAGCTGTGAGTTACCGCGCGCAGAGTTAGAAATCCACAATCAAAGGTAGGTGTACAATGACCGAACTTAACGAGAAATTAGCCAACGCTTGGGAAGGTTTCAGCAAGGGTGACTGGCAGAATGAAGTCAACGTTCGTGACTTCATCCAGAAAAACTACACGCCTTATGAGGGTGACGAATCCTTCCTGGCTGGCGCCACTCAGGCCACCACCACCTTGTGGGACAAGGTTATGGAAGGGATCAAACTGGAAAACCGCACTCACGCGCCGGTTGATTTCGACACCAACGTTGCTGCAACCATCACTTCTCACGACGCGGGTTACATCACCAAAGAGCTGGAAACCATCGTAGGTCTGCAGACCGACGCCCCTCTGAAACGCGCGTTGATCCCGTTCGGCGGCATCAAAATGGTCGAAGGTTCGTGCAAAGTGTACGGCCGCGAGCTGGATCCGCAGCTGAAAAAAGTGTTCACCGAATACCGTAAAACCCATAACCAGGGCGTATTCGACGTTTACACCAAAGACATCCTGAACTGCCGTAAATCCGGCGTGCTGACCGGTCTGCCAGATGCCTACGGCCGCGGCCGCATCATCGGCGACTACCGCCGCGTGGCGCTGTACGGTATCGACTTCCTGATGGCCGACAAGCTGAACCAGTTCAAATCCCTGCAGGAAAAACTGGAAAACGGCGAAGATCTGGAAATGACCATCCAACTGCGCGAAGAGATCGCTGAACAGCATCGCGCGCTGGCTCAGATCAAAGAGATGGCCGCCAAATACGGCTACGACATCTCCGGCCCGGCCACCAGCGCGCAAGAAGCGGTGCAGTGGACCTACTTCGGCTACCTGGCCGCGGTGAAATCCCAGAACGGCGCCGCCATGTCCTTCGGCCGCGTGTCCACCTTCCTCGACGTGTTCATCGAGCGCGACATCAAGGCGGGCAAACTGACTGAAGAACAAGCGCAGGAACTGATCGACCACCTGGTGATGAAACTGCGTATGGTGCGCTTCCTGCGTACCCCTGAGTACGATGAGCTGTTCTCCGGCGACCCAATCTGGGCAACGGAATCTCTGGCCGGTATGGGCGTAGACGGCCGTACCCTGGTCACCAAAAACAGCTTCCGCTTCCTGAACACCCTGTACACCATGGGGCCGTCTCCGGAGCCGAACATGACCATCCTGTGGTCTGAGAAGCTGCCGCTGAACTTCAAGAAATTCGCAGCGAAAGTGTCCATCGACACCTCTTCCGTTCAGTACGAAAACGACGACCTGATGCGCCCTGACTTCAACAACGATGACTATGCCATCGCTTGCTGCGTCAGCCCGATGATCGTCGGCAAACAAATGCAGTTCTTCGGCGCCCGCGCTAACCTGGCGAAAACCATGCTGTACGCCATCAACGGCGGCGTTGACGAAAAACTGAAAATGCAGGTCGGCCCGAAAGAAGCGCCGATGATGGACGAAGTGCTGGACTATGACAAAGTCATGGCACGCATGGACCACTTTATGGATTGGCTGGCCAAGCAGTACGTGACCGCGCTGAACATCATTCACTACATGCACGACAAGTACAGCTACGAAGCTGCGCTGATGGCGCTGCATGACCGTGACGTTTATCGCACCATGGCTTGCGGCATCGCCGGTCTGTCCGTGGCGGCCGACTCCCTGTCTGCCATCAAGTACGCGAAAGTTACCACCATTCGCGACGAAGACGGCCTGGCCATCGACTTCAAAGTGGAAGGCGAGTATCCGCAGTTCGGTAACAACGACGCTCGCGTCGATGACATCGCTTGCGACCTGGTGGAACGTTTCATGAAGAAAATTCAGAAACTGCGCACCTACCGCAATGCGGTACCGACTCAGTCCGTACTGACCATCACCTCCAACGTGGTGTACGGTAAGAAAACCGGTAACACCCCGGATGGCCGCCGCGCAGGTGCACCGTTCGGCCCTGGTGCCAACCCGATGCACGGCCGCGACCAGAAAGGCGCAGTAGCCTCCCTGACCTCGGTAGCCAAACTGCCGTTTGCCTACGCGAAAGACGGGATCTCCTACACCTTCTCCATCGTGCCGAACGCGCTGGGTAAAGACGACGACGTGCGTAAAGCCAACCTGGCGGGCCTGATGGATGGTTACTTCCACCATGAAGCCTCCATCGAAGGCGGCCAGCACCTGAACGTCAACGTGATGAACCGCGAAATGCTGCTGGATGCGATGGAAAACCCTGAGAAATACCCTCAGCTGACCATCCGCGTTTCCGGTTACGCCGTGCGCTTCAACTCGCTGACCAAAGAGCAACAGCAGGACGTCATTACTCGTACCTTCACTCAAACGATGTAATACGCCAACCGGGCGGGAAACCGCCCGGTGCCAACGTCGGGGCCGGTTCTGCCGGCCCTTTTCTCCCACCGCTCTCCCCTGACTCTGTGCGAGTCTGTTTTGCCGGACATCTATACTGAATGGATAGCCGGCAAAACAGTTATCCGGCAACTGACCGGCCGACAGGCATCATTACCCCCGGTGGCGGGCTCACTCCGCCACTGCATCGCAGATACCTGGCCGGCGGCCACGCGCCTATTTTTAGACTGCGTTTGACAGTCAATATTGGAGAAAAACCCGCAATGTCAGTAACTGGTGACTTTAAACAGGATTTATCACATTGAAATTAATGGATTTATTTCAATCAGCGTCCACACATTGACCACATCGAAAAAAGCCCCGGATTTCCGGGGCTTCTTCGTTCGGTTACATCAACATGCTTTGCTGACCGTAATTGTTTGGGTGCGGCAGTACCGGCACCACATGGCCGGGCTTCATAATGGTGCGCTCGATGGTTTCCATGGTGACAAATGTATGACTGCAATTGATGTTCTGACACTGGTGATAGCGCTCTTTGGTGTTCTCACTGAGATAACGACTTGAGCGAGCGTGTGCAGCAGTTCCGCAGATATTGCAATGAAACATAATTTATCACCTCCACCATTCAACATTGATAAAGTAATTTTAGACTTTTTATCTTTAATATCAATGAATTATTATCAGTTTAACCTTGTGAGATTTCCTCCTCGTACTCCACATCAGAAAGCTTCACCTCAAGCTCTAACGCCGTCGTGTAGCCGCTATCGCTGAGTGAGTGGGTCACCTTAGTGATTGTCCACGCCTGCTCATCTATGACGCGCTTAAACCCCTTCACCACTACCGGCGTTTCCGGATATAAATCTGCGCGCCCCATGGCGAGGCTGATGGAAAACTCCGCCACACCACGTTGCAGCTTGTCCCACTTCGCCAGTGCGGCGCGCATCGCCTGCGCCTTGCTGGCATAGACCGTGGTGATGGCAAACACATTATCGGCCTCGCCGGTCATGTATTCCCCTTCCTTTGCCTCTTTCGGCTTGGCCGCCGCCTTCTTGGCAGTAACCGGCTTTGCCTTGGGGTGTTGCAGCGCGCGCAGGTGCTGCGGCTTCGGTTTGCGTTTGAGCTTGACCCGCTGCTTTTGCGGCTTCGGGTCTTTGGTGTGCAGCCATTTCGCCGTAACGCCGGTATACGCGGCCCGGTCAGCAATCGCAAATTGATGTCGGTCGCCGTCGCGGCGCTCGATGGTCATCTGCGGTATCGGCTTGCCGCCGGCGGTCACGCCATTCCCGGCCCGGATAAATAACAGTCTCCCGGCTTTTATCGACACCTCCGCCCCATTGCGGCTGGCAAGGCGCGTCAAAAATTTGGCATCGGACTCCTGCGACTGGTCGATATGCGGGACTTTAATCCCGGCCAGCTCTTTCGCTACGCGGGCGGCCAGCTTGTTCCTCTCGGCAATTTTGCCAATCACTGCACCGAGTGTCGTCTCATGATAAGACTCCTCCCGACGGGCATTGAGCGAACCGCGAAAATCAGCGGAGCGGGCGCGAATAGTCAGCGTGTCCGGCGTTCCCCGATGCTCTATCTCGTCGACGGTAAAATTGCCTTTGTTGAACAATGGCGCCCCCTGCCACCCAAGATGAAGCGACAGCACTGCGCCCCGGCCGGGCATCATGACCTGACCGTCGGCGTCGTCCAGTTCGATATCCAGCTGGTCAGCCTCAAATCCGCGGTTGTCCGAAAGCGTCAGGGAGAGCAGGCGGGCGCTGATATCGTGCGTGATGTCCTTGTTGCCCATTTTGAGCATAAACGCCGGGGCGATGGTTGCCCCGGCATCCAGCGTCATCCCGGTAATCATTGGAGCAGCCCTCCCGTCATATTCCCCACCTTGGCCGCCAGCTCGCTCACCTGACCGAGCATCCCCTCGGCCTGCGCCTGCAAATCGCCATACATGGCCGTAAAGGATTCATCCACGCGCGTGAGCGTGAGCGTAAACTCGATGCGGCGGGCGCTGCCGGTGGAGAAAAACTCCGTGCGGGTTTCGCTGACGCTGTTCACGACAAACATGCCGTAAATGGTGCCTGTCCCTTCCAGCAGCGGCCACGCCTTGCCCTCGGCCGCCATCGCATCGAGCAGTTGCATCGAGATTTTGCCACCGGTGATTTCGGGCAGCAGTACGCCGGAGAGCGTGATTTTTTCCTCGTTCACGCCGAGAAATTGCAGCGCAGGCCGCTGGCCAACGCGGCTGTTTGACGGCCAGCGATAATCTACCGAGCGCGCCAGCGTTTGGTACGGCACCGTCTGCAACTGGAACACAAACAGCCCAAGAATCAGCATCATCAGCACATCCCCTTAATCCGTCGCCATATTTGAACGCTGCGCCGCGCGGCGTTTGCGCTCCCGTTCTTCCACCACGTCCAGCAGCATCCGTTTGGTTTCCGCCGCGCTGGCTCCGCCGGGGTGCTGGCTGCCGACGTGGAAATTATTGACGCTGTTATCCACATAGGATTTCCCACCCCCGGCCGTAACCGGTACATAGCCGCCCGTCAACAAGCCACCCGACGGGGAATACCCGCGCCCGTTCGCCCCGTTGGCGTAGTCATTGGCCTTCTGCGCTTTCTTGTCGAGGTCGCTGGATTCAGCATTGATGACGCCAAGTTTTTCCAGCACCCAATCAATGCCCTGACGCAGCTTGTTGAATGCCCTGAGCGGCAGCATCAGCACGTCGGCCAATCCGCGGCCAAACTCCAGCCCGGCATTTTTACAGTTGTCGAGGGTCTCCTTCGTCGATTTCACAGGCTCGATTAAATCTTTGAACCATTGCCAGACCGCCTTTAGCTTCTCGCCGAGCCAGTCAAAAACCGGCTTCAGCGGTCTGAACAACTCGCCAACCGGCGCAAATGCACTGATAAGCCCCTCGATAACGCCGCTGAAAAAGGCGCTGATAGGCTGCCAGTATTTACGAATCAGCAGCGCCCCGGCCACGATGGCAACCACCGCAGCCACAATCGGCCACGTCAGCGCGCCGAGCGCCGCCATGATGGCCCCTCCCACCACGCTAAAGGCCGTCCCCAGCGTGCCAGCAACCGCAATGATGCCGTTAATCCCCATGATGACCGGCCACGATGCCAAGCCAATCGCCCCCAGGGTGCCGACAATCGCAAGGCCACCGAGCGCGATTTTTGCCAGCGTCCCGGCAAGCTCTTTGTTGTTTTTGATCCAAAGGTCAATTTTCAGCAGGAACTTTGTCGCGCGGGTTGTCAGCTCACGGAAAGGCGTTTCCAGTTGGTCATACATATCAATGCCGATGGCCTCATAGGCGGACTGAAGTTCTTTCAGATCCCCGCCGAGGTTGTCCTGCATGACTTTGACCAGCTCCTCCGTCTTGCCGTCGGACTCCCGGAGCAATTTGGTCAGGCGGTCAAGCTTGCCGGAAGCCGCATCCCCCATCAGCACCGCTGCGGCCGACGACGCTTCTTCGCCGAAGATGACTTTCATGTACTCCGCACGCTGGGCGGTGCCGAGCTTATTTTTATCGAAGCTCCTTTGCATTTCCTTCAGGATGGTGAACAGCGGCCGCATATTGCCTTTGCGGTCGGCGGTTTTGACCCCCAGCTCGCCCAATGCGTCATTCGCCTTACCCATGGGAGCCTGCAACCGGGTAATCACCGCGCGGCTACCCGTACCGGCCATAGAGCCGGTAATTTTGGCATCCGCCAACGCCCCGGCAATGGCCGCCGTTTCCTCGACGCTGATACCGGCATTTTTCGCCACCGGCGCGGCATAGGTCAGGGTGTCGCTGAGCCCCTCGAAGTTGGCAGCGCTTTTATTCATGGTCTGCGAAATCACATCACCAATGTGCGCAACTTTGTCGTTTGTCAGCCCAAAAGCGGATTTCACCCCCATCAACAGGGTGGCGTTTTCCTCCATGGTTTTACGGTTGGCCAGCGCCATATTGAGCGTGACCGGCGTCGCTGCGGTAATCGCATCTTTGTCGCCGCCCGCTTTGGCAATGATGATTTGCGCCCCGGCAGCGTCATCAGCCGACGCCGCCGTGTTATCACCAAGCTGCCGCGCCTGCGTGCGAAGCGCCACCATGTCAGCCGAGTCTTTCGCCACGCCGAGCACGGCCTGTAACTCGGAGTTTTTTTGCGCAAAATCATACCCCGGCGTCAGGAGTTTTTTTGCCGTAAAACCGCCTACGGTTGCCGCACCGACACCCGCAGCGCCCGCGCCCGCCACGCTGCCCGCCAGTTGCTTTCCGGTCTGATAGCGCTGGCTCACTGCGCTGAGTTTTTCCTGCCGCTGGCTGACGCGCGACAACGCCTCCCGCTGGCGGTTGAGCTGAGCGGTGGTCTCACTGATTGAGGATTTCAGGCGGCGCTCGTCGGTGGCGAGGTTGCGCGTGTTAATCCCGGCCTGCGCCAGCTCTTGGCGCTGACGCTGCACCGACTGGCGCAGCCCGTTATATTTGAGCTGCAACTCGGCGGCCGAGCGTTTGGCCGCCTCCATCAGCTGCGCCTGTGCGCGAGTCGGCTTCTCGGTATTTTTAAACTGTACCGCCAGCGCGGCGGCTTCTTGTTTGGCTTTTGCCAGCGCCTGACCGGTGACCGCCAGTTGAGCACTCGATTTGCGGAATCCCTCGACACGCCCGGCCTGTGCGCTCAGCTCTTTGAGGTTTTGCCGGGTGTCGCGGATTTGTGCAGACAGCGATTTACTCGCTGTCTGGATGCTTTTAAACGGGCGGCTCGCTTGGTCAACGGCTTTGAGTAGCACCTGCAACCTGACGTTGTTACTCATTCGTTTGTCCGCTTCGGTGGAGCGCTTTGTCGCGCCAGTTGAGGAGTTCTTGCGGTGTCATCGGGTAAAGTTCTGACGGCGGCCAGTGAAAAATCGTCGCGATATCCGCCATCAGGTCATCAACCGACAAACCGGCAGGAAAATCTAGCGTGCCGAACTCGGTGCCAAAAAACCGATAACCTTCCCGGCCAGCGCCACAAGGTCAGGCAGCTCCAGCGCTGCGACTTCACTTTCGGTCAGTGGCGGATACGTCATGCGCGGCAGCACCTTAATCAGCGCATCGACTTCAGAGTTAGCCAGCGAGGCCAGCCCGACGCCGCGCAGGGTGCCTGCGTTGGGCTTGGTCAGCGTCACCGTATCGATAAAGGTTTCGCCGCGCTTGACGGGAGCATCCAGTTTCACGACGTTCGGGTTTTCAGTTGCGGCGATGATTTTTTCGTCTTTCATGATGTTATTCCAGTTCAGTCAGGGGAATGGCGGCCGGACCTGCCGACCGCCCGGTGATTACAGCCCGATATTGCGACGGTGCTGCGCCAGCATGTCGACGCCGTTCACGCGTTCAACCATGTTGACGGTGTCCACCTCGATGCGCTCTTTGCCGTCGACGGTCAGTTTGAAATAGGTGCATTGCGTCGAGATTTTTGTCTCGGTGTCCTCGCCCTGTTTCTGGTCGCCAAAATCAAACTCTTTGTGACGGCCACGCAGCACAATCTCAACGGCGACCATATCGCCGGTGTCATCGCGCTGGTAAGAACCGCAAAAGCGAAGCGGCACCGATGCCGCACTGGCGGCGGCGTACTGCGCCCAGAGCTGGTCATCGGGAAGACCGCCGATAGTCCACTCGACGCTGAGGGCATCGTCGTCCAACCCCATATCAACCGGGGCCGCGCCGTTCATACCGCCGCCGCGATAGTTCTCCAGCTTGCGCGTCAGTTTCGGCAGGGTCACAGAGCTGACTACGCCCATATAGCTCAAACCGTCGTTAAACAGGTTGAGGTACTTCAGTTTGCGCGGGAGTGCCATGGTTTAACGCGTCCTCTTAGCTGTTGACGCCAGCGGCCAGATTCACCAGATATTTATCGGTGATACGCTGGCGCAGGGTCAGGTCTTCCAGTGGGGGGACCGGGGTATAGTCATAATCGATATACAGCTTCCCGGCTTTCAGGGTCTCTTTGTCGTTGGCCGATTCGTCGTACCAGCAATCTGCGTCGATGATGTAGCCGTTGGATTTCAGCTCGCGGAATTTGGCTTTGATGCCCTCGACAATGTCGCGGATAAGCGTGCCGGTGACCGGCTTATCCACCGCCCACATGTGCGCCTCGGCCATGGTGTCAGCCAATACCTGCGCGGTGCGGGTGTAGTTCTCAAACAAGAACAGCGGGTCATCAGAGCAAGAGCGGTTGCCCCAGAAGCGAAAACCGTCTTTGCGCACCAGTGTGGTGACCCCGGCCTCATTGAGCAGGTCGGCATCGGTGCCGGGTGCCTGCAAATCCCAGAACACGCTGGCGGAAATGCCGGTCACGCCATTGACGCCGACGTTAGAAAGCGTTTTATGCCAGCCGGTTTCCGTATCGATTTTGGCGCGCAACCCCAACGCGCGAGCGGTGGCATGAGCCGTGGTGCTGACGTTGCCGGTGGTATCCCACGCGAGGAAATCCGGCCAAATGAGCATCAGCTCACGCTGACTGAAATTGTCGCGGTAGGCGATGGCCTCGGAAATGCTTTTGCAGCCGTACGCGCTGATATAACCGAAGGCGCGCAACTGCTGGCAAATCCCGGCCAGCGCCGTCGCCACCTCCAGCGAATCCAGCCCCGGCACGCCCAGAATGCGCGGTTTCACACCGGTGACGGCCTGCGCAGTGAGCAAGGCTTTCATGCCGGTATAGCGGCCGTTTTCGTCCGCGCCGCCGATGATGTTTGACGTGGTTTCCGCCGCATCTTTGCCCTCTTCGACGCGCACAACAACCGTCACCGGTTTGCACTGGTCGCCAATGGCTGACAACGCTTTCGCCAGCGTGCCGGATTTCCCGGCCTTACCGGCAGCGGCAATTACATCGGTAATCAGTACCGGGGTGTTGAGCGGGAAAAGCTTCGGGTCGGCATCTTTGCCGGTGCAGACAATGCCGACGACAGCCGTCGATACGGTAGAGATGACGCGCGTGCCGTCATTAACTTCGACGACGCGCACGCCGTGGTGGTAATCACCCATGTTGTGACTCCGGTCAGTGAGAGGTGTGCTTAGCTTGCCGCCGGGTTGACGGGCGCGCACGCGATGGCCGGTGGATGGCCGACCAGACAACGGCGCAAAGAGATGGGATGAGGTAAGACGTCAAGATGATCGTTTGCACCGATCAATATCGATGCATTGATCTATGCAATCGATTGGACGGATTTTAGCCGGGCGGGGTAAGGTCAGAACGTAAACGCGGCAACATCAGGGAAAGCCGCAAACACAAAGCCCGCATCGCTGCGGGCTTTTTTCTTAGGCGCCGGGCACCACCGGCCAGTCAATATCCGGCGCATCCTGCGGGTTAATGCGGCTCAGCTGCACCCGGTAGGTTTTCCAGCGCTTGAGCTGTGCGGCTTCTTCCTCCGTCGCCATCCCCAAATCATCCGCATCCTGTAGCGGTGCCATCACCTTTGAGGCCAAAGCCATTAAGGATGCCTTCCTGCGCTCAGCACTGGCGCGCAGTTGTTCGGCGGTCGGTGGTGGGATGTCCACCCAGCACGGTAGCCCTTTCGACGATCCGCGCTGTTTCCCTTCCGGCGGCTGGCCGGTGAACGCCTGAAAAACAGCTTCATCGACATCAATACCGTCGGCAGGCCAAGCCCCGACGGCGGCGTAATCTTCAAGCATCGAGAGCGGGTAAAACGCATTATTTTCAGCACTATAAACATACATATCGTTATTTCCCGATTGCAAACCACGTCATGCCACAGTTCCAATCACCGTGAGAATTGCCAAAAACCTGTTTATTCCAGTTGAACCCCTGATTATTATTGCTTCCCAGAATCGGAGCATAATCAAACGCATCGCCCCATGAACTCCGATCCGGCCACCACGGCGACAGCAATATCGGCCCGACCCATTGGGTAAACGAGATGTTGAACGGCTGCCACAAATTGGCATTTTCATTGATGCCCAGTGACGAGAATCGACCGTATTGGAACAGAATCCCCGTATTTTCGTCACGCCACCACCCCGGCCCTTCATGCGTTCGGTTTGCAAATGATCCCCAGTCAACCCGGCCGTTTATCACATTGTTTACATAGTCAATTGTTGCCCGCGCACCAACCTCACGATTGAACGACCCCCAATCGACACGCCCGTTATCTTGCTCAACTATCGCATCCCACAGCCATTTATTGCCCCAACGGCTGCCTAAAATGTTGCCATCACTGGAGTGTGTGCTGGCTCCTACTTTCAGGCTGCCCGTTACCGTGGCGTTGCGGTCAACGTACAAATCCTCACCAACGGACAAATTTCTATCACCGCGAATATGTCCATTCACGGTTAGATTACTGTTCATCCCTACAGCATGAGCAAACGTTGCCTGTCCTGTTTTCACATCAACAGTAAATGGGCGGAGGCTGTTCCATGTCCCGGCTTGGTCTTTGGCATTTGTCAGCATCAAATACAACGCGGTGCCGTCATTGCGCCAGAACGAGCCGTAATCACCGCCGATCAGCCGGTAGTTATCGGAGCTGATTGATTGGATCTCTGCGCTAGTTGTGACCGGCCCAGTTAATTGGCCGCCGGTCTTCGCCAGATAACGCCCGTCAGCCTCGGTTTTACTCCACGCGTTGACATCACTGGCCAACAAATTCACGTCAGCAGACAACGGCTGACCGTTGACCTTAATCGAGCGCAACGCGTATTTCTGCGCGGCCTGCACGTCAGTTAATGCGCCTATGTCGGCGGCGGTCGGCTTAAACTTCGTCGTGTATACCTGGCTCCACAATACGCCATTGGCGGAAATATTCGACCAGCCGACAAAGGCATTGCCATTGGCCTGAATAGATACGTAACTTCCAGACGGCCCACCGTCACACGGCAGGCTCAACACCCCGTAAACGCCATTGCCCGGCGCGTTTATTGACGAGCCATTAACGCGATATATTTGTGCGCTATTACAATATGCGTCATCAAAATGCCGCGGCCCCATCCCCAGACCAAACGCGCCGACGGCCATCAGTTGCCCGCCTTCTATCCCGACGTTACGCGTTGCAGCATCGCCTAACGCCAGATTTCCACGCGCGGCGGCTTTATTGGTCAAATCGGACAGATTGGCGTCCTTTTTCATGCTGGCATCACTGACCGTTTTAAGCGCTTTCGGGGTGCTGGCTTTCGTTTCGTCAGTGCTGGTTGTCGCGCTGCTCAGCTGTACCAAGCCCTTCGCCGTAGTGCTGGCGTCCGGGTGGTTGCGGGTTTTCTCATGCTCGACGATCGCGTCGGTAACATAGTCTTTTGTCGCCAGCACCGTGTCGCCACCGGCGATCACCTGAATCGCCTCGGTGCTGCTGACAATCAAAATCATGCGCAGTGTCTGCGTGCGGCCGCTGCCTTCTTCCAGTTTCGGCTTGTAGCTCTCCGCCATATTACTGACTGCAATCAGCGTCCCGTCCTCGTCATACAGCCCCATTTCACGCAACCACCACCCGCCGACGTTCGCCGGGATAATCATCTCGGCCAGAATGTGATTTTTCAGCGTTTTGTCGATAGTCAGCCCATTGAGCGCCGCGCGGTATGTCTCGTTGACGAGTGTCGTTTGCGCCGGGCTGGGTGTCGGCAGCGTGCCGTTCCCGTCGCCGACGGCCATACGGACAATTTTCAACTGCGTGCCGCCCGCGCTGGCGGCGGCAATCTTCGCCGCCCCGGCGGTGGTAATAATCGCTTTGTATTTGCTCATGATTTTCTCTTATCCGGGGTAAACGGTAATAACATCGCCATCAATCGCCGCCGCGCCGGTGTAAATCCAGCCGGGGATGTCCTGCAAAATATTGAGGCCGATCAGGTGGCGGCTCAGGGGCTTGGCGTCGGCAATCAGGCGCTCCATTTCCTGATACATTTCGTCGGTAATGCCCGTTTCCAGCACGCCAATATCCAGACGGAACGTACCGGGCGGATCGGCACCGTCGGTGTGAAACCATTCGATGACGTTAATCAGGTAGCCGAGCGGCTCCACAACGCGGCGCACGGCACCGATGGTGCCCTTGTGACGATGAATGTAGAACGCGGCGGATACTACGCCCCGCTTGACGTCCTCCGGCCAAGCCTCATCCCATCTATCAACGGAGAACGCCCACGCCAGATAAGGCAGCAAGTGCACCGGGCAAGTTTTCGGGTTCCACAGGTCACGCAGGGGAACAGGCACGCGCTCCAGCTCGGCACACGCCGCCGCCGCGGCAACTTCCAGCACTGAGGAGCCAACAGGCAATAAGCGGTTAGTCATCGGCGCGCCCCGGTGTGATGTTCACGCCGGTGCAGTAGCCCGCCTGCGTTTTATCAAGCACGATGTCGGTGGCCGGTTTGGCAACTTCAACACGTTCAACACCTTCCACGGTCAGCGCCGCGATGATGCCGGAACGCCGGATACTGCGACCTAAGCGGCGCATGGTCAGCACATAATTGTGTAAACGTTGTTTTGCCGCAGTGAGGATCGGTGCAACCTCCGGGCCGGGATACAGGTATAAAACGGCCTCGATGACATACGGGGCAATTTTGGCCGATTGCACAATGACGCGGTCGGCCACCGGACGCACATCCTCGTCATTCAGCGCAGCGCTGACAACCTGCAACAGCTCAGCGCTGGCGCTGCCGTCGCCGTCCCGTGACAACACGGTGACGGTCACGTTAGCCGGTGATGGGCTGATTGCCGTCACATCAGCCACCCGACCATCGGCCGAACGGGCGTGAAAACGGTAGGACCCGGCCGAACCTGCTGTGCTCATCCCTTCGAAAGCATCCTGCAGGCGCAGGCGATAATCTTCATCCGCTTCCATAACTGCCGGTGTTGGCGGGATGGTGCTTTCATCCGCCGGGGCAATCACCAGTCGCGGCGTGTTGAAGTTCGCGCCGAGCTGGTCAAGGTCTTCGCCGGTGGCGTGCGCCAGCATCACCGCTTTGGCGGCATCGTTAACGCGCTGGCGTAGCAATACCTCCCGATACGCATTTTCCTGAAGCAGCTTGACGATAGGCTCCGATTCAAGCGCCAAAGTTCGGGCAACAGCGTCCTGCTGGTCGGCCGGGTACAGGGAAATCAGCGTCGCTTTGCGCTCGGCAAACAGGATTTCATAGTCCAGCGGCTCAACGACGTTCGGCGCAGGTAGTTGGCTTAAATCGATAGTGGCCATGGTGTCAGCTCAGTGGGACGGTTAACGAAAATGTGCCGCCGGTGGTGTCTTGGCGCACGCCGGTAATGTCAACGAACATCTGACCATTGAAGGTTTTCTCGAAGGTGATGGACGTCAGCCTGATGCGCGGTTCCCATTTGAGGATTGCCATGTAGCAGGCAGCCATCACCTGCCCATTCACCGCCGGGCTTTGCGGCTGGTCAATCAGGGCAGACAACAGCGAGCCATATTCCCGCCGCATCACTCGGGAGCCGACAGGGGTAATGAGGATGTCGCGAACGCTCTGGCTGATATGCTCTCTGTCCGTCAGGGTCTGGCCGGTGTCCCGGTTCATGCCGATATATCGCACGGTCATCGGGTTCCCTCCGTCCAGTCTCCGCCGCGTTGCACACCACCGTGGCCGTGTTTATCCACCTGCACGCCGTTGGATTTAAAAGTACCCCCGCCGTGATCGATATTCCCCGACATTTTCCCGCCATTTTTCAGCTCCAACGTGTCGGCGGTCAGCTTGTTGGTACAGACCACCTCCGGCGTATCGAGCGTGATTTTTTGACTGGCGATAATCGTCACCTTCGGCGCAGAAACGTCGACGGCCACTTGCGCACTGATATTGGCCGTTTTAATGCCGGTAACACTCAGCGCGCCGGTTTTAGGCTCATATTCGATGACCGCACCATCGGGAAAGCGAGTGTGATATGCCTCCGGCGACACTGACGGAGCCGGAAAATCGTCGGAGTTGATAGCTGGCAGCACAAAGGCGGTATCCAGCTCGCCCCCCAGTGCCAGCACCACCACTTGCTCACCGATGGAGGGTGCCCACCATGTGCGAGCACCTCCGGCACGGCAGGCCAGCCACTGCAACCAGTCCGTCGTATTGCCACCCAATTGAACGCGGCAGCGCGGCGGCTTGTACTTAACGTCTACGATGACGCCGGTGCGGATGAGGTCGCGCACAGCGCGCGCGAGTTCTGAAATCGATTCGAATGTGTTCATGGGGAAAAGGATGCCGCTGAAGAGATCCAGCGGCAATTTGCAGGCGTAGGATAGCCCATCAGACAACGGGCTACTCGCTCAGATGAGAAATAATCACGTCCTCTACAATCTTCCGGTCAGCATCACTAAAGCCCAATAACGGCCGCGCGTCATATTGCACGTCCCGGCTATGGCGGCTCGGGCGGTCACGCAAGCCCTCTTGGTGCACACGCGCGATACGCTGCACGCGCCCGGCAAACTCGACCAGCGCCTCATCCGCGGTGCCTTTGGCTTTCATGTAGCGATGGGTGCGCAGCTTGGCGAACATCTCGCGCTTAACCCGCCCTTTTTTGCCCCGAACCGGCTGCCGCTTACGGGCGGCATACGGCGTGCCGTCCGGTGCCTGCTGGCGCTTAATGCGCTGCTGCTGACTGGTGCGCAGACGCTTCGCAATCTCGGCCGCCATCTGGCGACGGCGGGAAGCCGATAGCCCGGCAATCAGTCCGGCGAGCTTGTCATCAAAAGGCTTAAGCTCATTCATCCCACGCGCTCACCAGCTCACCGTTAATGTAAAGCTCCATCGGGCGCGCTACCGGCTCAGGCAGCGGCGGCTCCGGCACATGGGACACGTGCAGCGCCCGGTCAACCTCCTTCACCAGCGTGCGCTCAGTCAGTTGCAGGCTGATACTGATGTCATAACTGTCGTCGCTGTTGATGTCGGCGAAGTAGGTGAACCCCTTTTTCTTGCCCTCGTCCGTGGTCATGATATCGGGCTGATTCTCCCGCAACCACGCCCCAATCGGCACCAGCAGCAAATCCACATCGTCCGGGTAATCTTCGACTATCACATTGAGCGTATAGCGATTCTCAAATGACAGGGAGGCGGCTAGCGTTGCCCCGATGACACCGCTGTCGATAAATATGCGCAGCATATCCGGGTTCGCCCTGAGCTTCGGCACCGCGTCATAAAGCGCTTGGCGCAGACTTTTCGGCTTTAACATCGAGTTCCTCCTGACACTTTTTCACGGTCTCAACCTGAAGCGCACAGCTTGCCAGCGCGCGCTCAAGATTAAAGATATCGGCGCTTAAATCACCGTTGGTCTTCGGGTTGCTGCCGGGCAGCGGGCAACTGCTGACCTTCGGACAGCCAGCGTAAATAATCGTCGGGGGTGGCGAAGTCGGGGCGGGAATGCAGCCGGATAACGTCATCAGGCAAAGCAGACTGATACCAGCGGCGCAGCGCTTCATTTTCATTGAGCAACCTCGTAATGGTGTGATTGCGGCGGGTAGCCAACTGGTCAGCGGCGGCGATGCGCTGGCGCAACATGACCTGTTCGCGCTCATTACGCAGAGCGCTGTCCTGTAGCGCAGCGATAGCCGCGCGACTTTCGGTTAGCGCTGCTGCCACCCTGACGTTTTCCAGCTTCGCGGCATCCAGACTGTCGCCGAGCGTAATAACCTGCCACTTCAACAAGGCAATGACCGCCAGCAACACCAGCGCCAGAAAAAGCTTACTACCGCTGCTCATAATGCCCCCGTCATACACAGCGCCAGCTCGCGCGCCCGGCGATTCTCCAGCCCGACAGACCTGACGCCGTTGACGAACACCCAGCGGGGAAGCTGATTGCACGCAGCCGTCCACTGCTTTTTATTGATGAAGTACGCCAGTGTTGACGCGCACGCAGCGCCCGTGCCGACGTTGAACGCAAAGCTGACCACGGCATCATAGACCGGTTGCGGCATGGTCACCGGCATACACTGCACGATGCGTTTCTCAACCTGCATGACATCGGCCACCAGATTGACCGCGGCTTCGCGTTCAGTGATAACCCCGCCGGGTTTCACCCCGGCGGTATGGCCGATGCCGCTCGTCCAGACGCCCGCACTACACTGATACGGGCTCAGGCGGCACCCTTCCAGATTGGCAATCAGCTCAAGGCCCGCCATTGACGTATGCAACCGGGTAAAATCCGGCAACAACGCCGCCAGCGCCAGCACGACGGCGACGCTGCAACGTTTAACGATTGATTTCATCGAAAACCTCCCGTCGAATGCCGACATTTTTCAGCAGCAAATAGCTTTTGCGGCGGTAGTACCAGTTGGTGACAAAGGTGCCGACGCCGACCACCGCACCCACAATCAGTGCGATGTCCTGCGCGGAATACTTTCCGACCCATGCCAGCAGTACCGCGACGGCGTAAGCAATGAACGATGTGACTTTCTCCATGGTTAATCCCATAGCTGAACGGTTTCGGATGCCGGGGCAGTATCAATGACCGGCAGCGTGACCACCGTGCCATGCGGCAGGATGACACCCCGCTCAGCCAGCCCCGGATTTGCCAGCAACACCGCCTCGACCACGCCTTCGGTGCGGCCGTAGACCCGATAGCACAGTGCGTCGAGCGTGTCCCCCTGAAGCGCGACGGCGTTCATCAGATTTGCCCGACAATGCAGCGCGGCTTACCCTGCAACCGGGCGATTGACCAGCGCATATCCCGCCAGTGCTCATCAATGGACACCTCGACGCTGTCGGCCTTTTTATCCCCCTTGGCGCTGGCATCCGCACCCCGGTAGCGCTCGTACAGCGTGGCGGTTGTCATGGCGCAGACCGCACTCAGGTAGTGAAAGCACTTCTCACTTTCGCCGTCGACTTCGTCGGCCGGTACGTCGGCCAGCGTTTTGAAACCGGCGGCGAGTTGCTGCTCGCGATAGAGATACAGCTCGGCATTCGTCTCCGAGATACCGCTGCGAATGGCAAAGCGCAGACGCTCCGGCGAGACCGTGTACTCAAGACGCATCAGCTCGCGGATGCGTTTCGGGTCAACATCCGGGAAAAAGAACGTGTTTTTAATCACCGGCTCCGGTACATCCGGTTGCGGGATAATGGCCGTCGGCTCGTCCGGCGGCTTAATCGGGTTACGCACAATCACTGTCGTCATGACGACCTCAAAAATAGGGGGCGGTGGACGGCGGCCTTGATACGTCAAAAGACGCTCGCGGCCACCGTGCCGCCCGGCGCGGGGCGCGTTCTGTTAACCGGCGGTTTTTACCGCCTTGCGTGGGCGTCCGCGCTTGGCCGGCGTGGCGGCCTTACGCGGGCGCGTGGTTGTTCTTTTGGCGGCGGCCGCCGGCTTAGGCTTGAGGGCGCTTTCACATTTTTGGATCTCTTTTCTCACCCCGGCGTGACCGTCGAGCTGCATCGCGCGCTCGAGGTGCTCCAGCGCCTGCGCATAGTCACCGCAGTCGCTCAACATCAGGCCGGTCACCTTGAACAGTTTGGCCTTGACCATGTCGGGCATATCCTCGGCGGCCGTCATCGCGATGGCGGCGCGAAGGTCATCCATCTTGGCCGGGTTGCCCGCCTTGCGGCTGCGCTCCGCCGACAGCGCCACCTCTTCGGCCAGCAAGTACGCCACCGGGCGCTTGTTGTTCGGCACTTTGAGACGGTATTTCAGCGCATAAGGCGCAATTTCCAGCGCGCCGGGAATGTCATCGGCGTCGAGCATCCACTGCATGACGGTCATCAGGATGTCGTCCTGCGCCCCCCGCCCTTCGGCCAATACCCCGGCCACCCAAGGCGCGTAGAACGGCAACATGGCGCGTTTGTGCTCAGCCTTTTTCTCGACGGAATGGATCTGTTTCAGCTTGGTGCGGTCTGCGGCCAGTTTGACGAGCATTTGCTCGTAGGCGGTGGCATGGCGCAGCGGGTCATCCACCCGCTGCGCAGCCTCCACGGCCGAGACCCGCATCATGTGACGCTGTGCGGGACTCGTCATGGTTACGCTTCGCCTTCAGTTGTTGGATTTTCTTCAGTAGCTGGCGCAGGTTGCGCGGCCGCCCCTTTCACTGCCAGCACGATAGCGTCAGCCAAGGCGCTGATATCGGCCCCCGCTGGCTGCGGGTCTTCTTTGGATACCCGTACGCCCGACTTTTCTGTCGACGCAGGCAGCAGCTCGATATTTTCAATCAGGCAACCGGCGGCGTAGTCCTCGATGACGTAGTCAATTTTCATCGACTCGTAGTTTTCGACGCGGTCACGCTTGGCGTTCTCTTCGATATGGCGGCGGTGACTCTCATCCATGATGTAAATCGACAGATTCTCGAGCGTGGTGACCATAATCGCGTTGGCCGGGAAGAACGGCACGCGGACGGCGGGAAGGTTGCCGATGCGCTTCTGGCTGACAATCACGTCGGCGGCCATCGCCTCGGTGTTCGGCTGCTCTTGGTTAACCAGCGGGAAGTATTTGTCGGCCAGCAGCTTACGGCCGCAAATCACCACAAGGTCAGGGGATTCCTGATGCCATGGCGCAATCAGGTTGTTGGTCGCATCCATGACCACGGCGTCGAGGTTGGCATAATCGCCCCCCTTGCCAATGCGGATGACCGGGGAAATCACCGCACCATCCTCGCCGGTGATGTTGCTCATCACGCGCGCCGGGGCTTCGTTGCGGTATTTCTGCAACCAGCCCACCGCCACATCCTGCAACATCGGGTTTTTGGCCCGGTCAGACGTGGCGGCGCGGCTGATACCGTTGAATCCGGCCATGATGAAATCCAGTGCCTGACGCTTGGCGATGGCGTTGCGGATGCGCAACTGGAAGTCCTGATAACGCGCCCATAAATCGAGCTGGTTATAGCGCATATGGAAATCAAAGTTCACCTGCTGGCACTCGTACTTATTGGACTCCAGCGAGGTGAAATCAGCGGTCTGGCGCTCTTTGCCGCCGTCGGTGTCGGTGGTGCTGGCAATCGAGCCATTGACGCCCACGCCGACCTTCTCGCCTTTCAGCTCTGCAACCGGCGTCATGTTGATACGGGTCAGGAACTCGGAAGACTCCTGCACGACGTTCATCAACGACTGCGTCACCGACGGCTCTACGCTGAATTTTTTGCCGACGTCGCCGACGTCCGTGATGCCGTTCAGCTTGGCCACTTGTTGCAGATAGGCGTTAAATTTAAAGCGGGTCGTTTTTTTCATTGGAATGTCCTGATTCGATAAATTCGGGTCGTCTCTCAGCGGCGCGCCGTGCGCCCCGCCCTGACTGTTCTCAGCAGTTGGTCAACAGGCTGTCTTCACCATTGCCGCCGGGCGCTTTCGGGCGGCGCTGCTGGTTCAGGTTTTCGGTGGTATCGAGCGCGGCCTGAAGCTCGGAAAGCGCCTCCTGACCGGTCGTCACCTCACCTTTCAGCCCCGCGATTTCCTGCTCAAGCTGCGCAAAACGCTGCTCGGCGCTGTCGCCGTTGGTTTGCACCTGCTCGGCGACGGCGGTGACTGCGTCATGCACATCGCTGAAGCGCGCGTCGTCACTGGCCTGTTTGCAGCTGAACATGCCTTTCACGCGCTCGGTCAGATTGGTCAGCAGGCTGTCAGGCTGTTCCTCAAACTCGAGCAGCACCTCAGTCGCCACCGAGAACAGATCGCCCGGCTCGGCTTTTTTACCGGCCAGCGGGTTAGTTTTGGCGCGGGAACAGAATTCGAGGTATTCGGTGCCGAGGCTGGCCGGGTCGTCAGTAACCGCCAGACCGATGAGGTAGCATTTGCCGGTGTTGGCAAAGTTCGGACGGATTTCCATGGAGGTGTAAACTTTCTGGCTCGCCTTGACCATGGAGACCAGCTCGTCGGTCGGCGTCATTTTGGCGAACAGCGCCCATTTGCCGTTGAGGATGGAGTCGTCATCAATCCTCTCGGCTTTCAGCTCGACCACGTCGCCGAGACGCTTAAAATCGCCGTTGGGAAACAGTCCCTTGATGTGCTCCAGATTGATGCGGCAGCCGTAGACGCGCGGGTCGAAGATTTCCGACATCTCCTGAATGTCATTGCCGTCAATCACGCGGCCGTCGCAGGTGTCACCCTCGACACCGATGCGGAACCATTTCGATACTTTCTTTGCCATGTGCCATTGTCCTGAGTGGTTAAGGTCGGGGCTAGTTTCCCGACTGACCACCCTCGCGGCCAGCGACTGCCGACGGACTATCCCTCAGACAACAGCACCTTAGCGCACGCCCGGCGTGGCTTGCGTAGCCTTGCCCTCATCATGCAAATGAGGGCATACCATGCAAATCCAGACAGACACATCCTTACTCAGCGACCCGCGCAGGCAGGCCGCCTTGCTGTACTGGCAAGGCTTCTCCGTGAAGCAAATCGCCGAAATGCTGAAGCAAAAAGCGCCCACGGTGCAGAGCTGGAAGCAGCGGGAAAAATGGGACGATATCGCGCCGATTTCCCGCGTTGAATCCAGCATTGAAGCGCGAATGGTGCAGCTCGTTCTCAAGACAAAAAAAGAGGGCAGCGACTACAAAGAAATTGACCTGCTGGGCCGCCAGATTGAGCGCCTCGCGCGCGTCAGCCGTTACATGAACTCCGGCAACGAGGCTGACCTCAATCCCAACGTCGCCAACCGCAACAAAGGCGAGCGTAAAAAGCCGACAAAGAACTATTTCAGCGAGGAAGCTATTGCGAAGCTGGAGGATATTTTTTATGACGAGTCTTTCGAATATCAACTCGGCTGGCACAAAGCTGGGCTTGAGCATCGTATTCGCGACATCCTGAAATCGCGCCAGATTGGAGCCACGTTTTATTTCTCCCGCGAGTCACTGCTGCACGCGCTGAAAACCGGCCACAACCAGATTTTTCTTTCCGCGAGCAAAACGCAGGCGTATGTCTTCCGCGAGTACATCATTCAATTTGCCCGGCGGGTTGACGTTGAGCTGACCGGCGACCCGATTGTGCTCGGCAACAACGGCGCGAAGCTGATTTTTCTCGGCACCAACTCCAACACCGCGCAAAGCCATAACGGCGACCTGCTGGTCGATGAGATTTTCTGGATCCCCAACTTCCAGAAACTGCGCAAAGTCGCTTCCGGCATGGCCTCGCAAAAGCACCTCCGGTCGACCTACTTTTCTACCCCGTCAACGCTGGGGCATGGCGCGTTTCCTTTCTGGTCCGGCGAGCTGTTTAACAAGGGCCGCAAACACGCCAGCGAACACGTCGAGATCGACATCAGCCACAGCGCGTTAGCGGCCGGGAAGCTGTGCGATGACGGCCAGTGGCGGCAAATCGTCACCATTGAGGACGCCCTGCGCGGCGGCTGTAACCTGTTCGACCTCGACGTGCTGAAGCGGGAGAACAGCGCCGAGGACTTCCGCAACCTGTTCATGTGCGAATTTGTCGACGACAGCGCGTCAGTATTCCCCTTTGAGGAGTTGCAGGGCTGCATGGTCGACAGTCTGGTCGAGTGGACGGACGTTAACCCCTATGCAGGCCGACCGTTCGGTGACCGGCCGGTGTGGGTCGGCTATGACCCGGCGCATTCCGGCGACAGCGCCGGTTGCGTGGTGCTGGCCCCGCCGCTGGTCACCGGCGGCAAATTCCGCATACTGGAGCGCCACCAGTGGAAAGGCATGGATTTCGCCACGCAGGCCGAATCCATCCGCAGGCTGACCGAAAAATACAACGTGGAATACATCGGTATCGACGCCACCGGCATCGGGCAAGGCGTTTTCCAACTGGTGCGCGCGTTCTACCCGGCCGCCCGCGAAATCCGCTACAGCGCCGAGGTGAAGACCGCCATGGTACTGAAGGCGAAAGACACTATCGGCAGCGGCCGACTCGAATACGACACCGCGTATACCGACATCACCAAATCGTTTATGGCCATCCGAAAAACCATGACCGCCAGCGGCAGGGGCATGACCTACGAAGCGAGCCGCAGCGAAGAAGCCAGTCACGCCGACGTCGCGTGGGCCACCATGCACGCCCTGCTGAATGAACCGCTGACCGCCGCCAACGGCCAACCGTCTAAATCCATTCTGGACTTCAACCGATGAGCAAACGCAATCGCCGCAAGGCAAAAGGAAATCTGGCCGTCACCGAGCCGGACCAAAAAATGCAGGCGTTCACCTTTGGCGAACCGTCGGCCGTGTTGGATCGCCGCGACATTCTGGACTACACGGAATGCGTCGGTAACGGTAAATGGATTGAGCCGCCCGTCAGCTTTTCCGGGCTGGCAAAAAGCCTGCGCGCCGCCGTGCATCACAGCTCACCCATTTACGTGAAGCGCAATATTTTGGCGAGCACCTACATCCCGCACCCGCTGCTGTCACAGCAGGATTTCAGCCGGTTTGTGCTGGATTATCTGGTGTTCGGCAACGCCTTTTTAGAAAAACGCTTCAGTGTGACCGGCAAGCTGTTGAAGCTGGAGACCTCCCCGGCCAAATACACCCGGCGTGGCGTTGACCCGAGCGTTTACTGGTTCGTGCAATCGTTCGCTGAGCCGCACCCGTTCGCGCCTGACAGCGTTTTTCACCTGCTGGAGCCGGATATCAATCAAGAGCTGTATGGGATGCCGGAATATCTGTCGGCGCTCAACTCCGCGTGGCTGAACGAGTCCGCCACGCTGTTCCGCCGCAAGTATTACCAGAACGGCGCACACGCGGGCTATATCATGTATGTCACCGACGCCGCGCAGAACAATACCGATGTTGAGGCGTTGCGCGAAGCAATGAGCGACTCTAAAGGCATGGGTAATTTTAAAAACCTGTTCTTCTACGCGCCGAACGGGAAGCCCGACGGAATCAAGATTGTGCCGCTCAGCGAGGTGGCGACAAAGGATGATTTCTTCAACATCAAAAAGGTCAGCGCCGCCGACCTGCTGGACGCTCACCGCATCCCCTACCAGTTGATGGGCGGCAAGCCGGAGAACGTTGGGTCAGTGGGTGACGTAGAGAAAGCCGCAAGGGTGTTTGTTCGCAATGAGCTGACACCACTCCAGCAGCGCATCAAAGAAGTGAATGACTGGGTCGGCATCGAGGTCATCCGGTTTAAAAAGTACAACCTCGACAACGACGACGAATGATAAACCGGCCGCCGGATTGGCGGCCTTTTTATACCCGCCACCAAACGCCCTCTCCCGCCTGCCACGGCCCTCTCGCTCGTACATGCCCGCGACTCAAACCAGCGCAACAGAACGCCACCACGACGCGCTGACGCCGTCAATTCTGATAATTAAATACATGCCTGCGCGCAATGCTATCCCCGCCACGCCTGCCCGCTTCATGGGTCGGTTTTAATGCAGGTGCCTGAAACGGCGAAAGCCGCGCCAGTACTGGCGCGGCTTTCGATATCTTTATGAGAAAATCAAATGCAAATTGATGCACCTGCATGCAGATAAAACTACCGTACCTTCCCCTCAATTACACCGCGCGCAAACATAATAAAACGCAGCATAATTTTGTTATTCATCCATATTTTATCTGCCAGATGCTCCACCCAATCGAGCACCTCCGCGTGAGTTCTACATGAATGCATTGGAACTTTGTATTCACCTGCAACGTTAAAAACGATATCTCCGTCAACAATTTTCACTTGCTCCGCTAACAACCTGTCTTCCTCGGCAATCTTAGCGACCATATTTTCATCAAATCCAACTATAGGCATTCTATTTTTCCTTATACATAAAATACATAGCACCGTCCGCAAGGTCTGTGCCACCAAAGGGCGCGGAAGTTTATAACGTACTATTCTTCAATTATTTTTTCGACATCACCGGTCTTAATATCTATGCGCGCTGTCACAGTCTGAGTAACAACACCACCATAGGCATTTGTCCCCTTAAATCTGGTCTTGACCACTGCGTGAGGGTCTTTCCCAAGGACAAGATGCGACATCGTTTCGACATGCTTATACGATGAATCATCATTCATGCTTTTCTTAATCAGCTTCTCAAGCGGGCGATAAGAACCATCCCACCCGCTAAAATTCTTCTGGAACGCATCAAGGTTGGTATATTCAGCCATCGATTTAGGGTCTTTTTGATAACCGGCATCACACCAGCCAAGAACTTCACCGAGCGGTAGCTCCTCAGACTTTGTGATGCTGTATTGGCTTAAGCAGGCATAGAACCCATCACCATCGCTCGCCGGTATCCCCTTAAATTTAACGTAATCACTGACGATTTCGTGACGTTCTGCCTGCGGTTTCCGACGATACTCAACCAGCTTTAAATCCGCATATTTAAATGCTGCCGGTTTTTCTTCTACAACTTCGGATTTTGTGGCCACCTCTTGCCGTGGCGATGGGAAAAACATTGCGCTTAACATTCCGACAAACAGAAAAGCAACCCCATATATCGCACTTGAGCGCTTTCGGCTCGGCATTCTTACCCATTGAGGTTTGATTAAGCCCAACACGAATGCCACGAGGGCGACAAAAGAAATAAATGAAAGTATTAGTGCATATTCCGACCCAAACCGATCATCAATTCCGATATAAGCCGATCGCACTTTACGATTTAATTCGATCATGGTTTCCGATTTAAACCGGCCAACTTTTACCACTCTTCGGAATCGGTGATCCTGG
>NZ_JAMYWQ010000146.1 GCF_024160145.1 Serratia nevei | reverse complement strand
ATAGCGACACGTCTATCCATCCCGTCAATTCCTTTGAGTTTTAATCTTGCGACCGTACTCCCCAGGCGGTCAACTTCACGCGTTAGCTACGTTACTAAGGAAATGAATCCCCAACAACTAGTTGACATCGTTTAGGGCGTGGACTACCAGGGTATCTAATCCTGTTTGCTCCCCACGCTTTCGTGCATGAGCGTCAGTGTTATCCCAGGGGGCTGCCTTCGCCATCGGTATTCCTCCACATCTCTACGCATTTCACTGCTACACGTGGAATTCTACCCCCCTCTGACACACTCTAGCCGTGCAGTCACCAATGCAATTCCCAGGTTAAGCCCGGGGATTTCACATCGGTCTTGCACAACCGCCTGCGCACGCTTTACGCCCAGTAATTCCGATTAACGCTTGGACCCTACGTATTACCGCGGCTGCTGGCACTAGTATGCCAG
>NZ_JAMYWQ010000145.1 GCF_024160145.1 Serratia nevei | reverse complement strand
CGAACTTAACGTGCCAGCAGCCGCGGTAATACGAAGGGTGCAAGCGTTACTCGGAATTACTGGGCGTAAAGCGTGCGTAGGTGGTTTGTTAAGTCTGTTGTGAAAGCCCCGGGCTCAACCTGGGAATGGCAGTGGATACTGGCCAGCTAGAGTGCGGTAGAGGGTAGTGGAATTCCCGGTGTAGCAGTGAAATGCGTAGAGATCGGGAGGAACACCAGTGGCGAAGGCGGCTACCTGGACCAGCACTGACACTGAGGCACGAAAGCGTGGGGAGCAAACAGGATTAGAAACCCTGGTAGTCCACGCCCTAAACGATGCGAACTGGATGTTGGGCTCAATTCGGAGCTCAGTATCGAAGCTAACGCGTTAAGTTCGCCGCCTGGGGAGTACGGTCGCAAGACTGAAACTCAAAGGAATTGACGGGATGGATAGAGG
>NZ_JAMYWQ010000144.1 GCF_024160145.1 Serratia nevei | reverse complement strand
GATGAATCTACCTTCCGTCAATTCCTTTGAGTTTTAGCCTTGCGGCCGTACTCCCCAGGCGGGGCACTTAATGCGTTAGCTACGGCACGGAGAACGTGGAATGAGCCCCACACCTAGCGCCCAACGTTTACGGCGTGGACTACAAGGGTATCTAAGCCTGTTTGCTCCCCACGCTTTCGCTTCTCAGCGTCAGGAAATGCCCAGAGAACCGCCTTCGCCACCGGTGTTCCTCCTGATATCTGCGCATTCCACCGCTCCACCAGGAATTCCATTCTCCCCTGCATCCCTCTAGTTTGCCCGTATCGGAAGCAGGCTCAGGGTTAAGCCCTGAGTTTTCACTTCCGACGCAACAAACCGCCTACAAGCCCTTTACGCCCAATAATTCCGGACAACGCTCGGACCCTACGTATCACCGCGGCTGCTGGCACCGTACCG
>NZ_JAMYWQ010000142.1 GCF_024160145.1 Serratia nevei | reverse complement strand
CTGGCATACTAGTGCCAGCAGCCGCGGTAATACGAAGGGGGCTAGCGTTGTTCGGAATTACTGGGCGTAAAGCGCACGTAGGCGGACTTTTAAGTCAGGGGTGAAATCCCGGGGCTCAACCCCGGAACTGCCTTTGATACTGGAAGTCTTGAGTATGGTAGAGGTGAGTGGAATTCCGAGTGTAGAGGTGAAATTCGTAGATATTCGGAGGAACACCAGTGGCGAAGGCGGCTCACTGGCCCATTACTGACGCTGAGGTGCGAAAGCGTGGGGAGCAAACAGGATTAGATACCCTAGTAGTCCACGCCGTAAACGATGAATGCCAGTCGTCGGGCAGCATGCTGTTCGGTGACACACCTAACGGATTAAGCATTCCGCCTGGGGAGTACGGCCGCAAGGTTAAAACTCAAAGGAATTGACGGAAGGTAGATTCATC
>NZ_JAMYWQ010000031.1 GCF_024160145.1 Serratia nevei | reverse complement strand
TACATTGATTACTACAACCATGACCGCCTCAGAGAGAAACTAAAAGGCCTGAGTCCGGTAGAGTATCGAACTCAGGCCACGAAGGCCGCCTGAATTTACATCGTCCAACTTATGGGGGGCAGTTCAGCAAGGCGCCCTTTTTTATGTACATTTTTCACACTTAATTATACATTGTTTATACATGAACCATGGAGAGGGATTGCTCATGAAAGTCTTTATCAAAAAATGGGGCAACAGCGCGGGAATACTGGTGCCCTCAGCGCTAATGAACGAGCTGGAACTACAGGTAGGTCAGGAAATGGACATGCAGGTCATCGATGGAACGTTGGTCATTAAACCGGTTAAGAAACGCTATTCACTGCAGCAATTGCTCGATGGCTGTGACGGTGAAGCGCCGGCCGCCGCAGACGACAACTGGGAACACATGCCGCCGGCGGGGAAAGAAGTATGGTGAAGCGCCCCGTTTTTCAGCGCGGAGATCTTATCCAGGTCAACCTGAATCCCGTGGTTGGCCGTGAGCAGCAAGGCGAATTTCGTCCGGCACTGGTGCTCTCTCCCCGCGAGTTTAATGCGCTGGGCATGGTGCTGGTCGCCCCTATTTCGCAAGGGGCTAATTTTGCCCGTACAGCGGGTTTCACCGTCAGCCTGAGCGAGAGCGGCACCGCAACGCAGGGCGTCATCTTGATCAACCAGGTTCGCATGATGGATCTGGCCGGGCGCAGCGCGCAATTCGTTGAACGTGCCCCTGGCGAAGTCATCGCCGACGCGCTGGCACGGCTTCAGGCAATCATCGACTAACGCCGAAAATCCACCGTCTCATCCTGCTGCAAATGCAGCGTGGTTTCCGCCGGCCGCGTTTCGGCGATCACCGCTCCCTGGCGAATCGAATAGCGCACCGGCGTCTGGCGGCGTACCGCGTCGAAGCCGCTTTCCGCCGGCAGGATCACCAGGTTGGCGCTGTTGCCGGCCGCCAGGCCGTAGTCGCTCAGGTTAAGGGTGCGCGCGCTGTGGTGGGTGATCAGCTTCAGCCCATCGTCGATCTGGCCATAGCCCATCAGCTGGCACACGTGCAGCCCCATATGCAGCACCTGCAGCATGTTGGCGGTGCCGAGCGGGTACCAGGGATCGAACACGTCGTCATGGCCAAAGCAGACGTTGATCTCCGCCTCCAGCATCTCCTTCACCCGCGTCACGCCACGCCGTTTCGGGTAGCTGTCGAAACGCCCCTGCAGGTGGATGTTCACCAGCGGGTTGGCGACGAAGTTGATGCCGGACATTTTCAGCAGGCGGAACAGCCGCGAGGCGTAAGCGCCGTTGTAAGAGTGCATCGCCGTGGTGTGGCTGGCGGTGACTTTCGCCCCCATCTCCAGCTTCAGCGCCAGCGCCGCCACGGTCTCGACGAAGCGCGATTGTTCGTCGTCGATTTCATCGCAGTGCACGTCCACCAGCCGATCGTATTTTTGCGCCAGCGCGAACGCCTTGTGCAGCGACTCCACGCCATATTCGCGGGTGAATTCGAAGTGCGGAATGGCACCCACCACGTCGGCCCCCAGCCGCAGCGCCTCTTCAAGCAGCGCTTCGCCGTTGGGGTAGGACAGGATCCCCTCCTGCGGGAAGGCGACGATCTGCAGCGTCACCCAGGGCGCCACCTCCTGCTTCACCTCCAGCATGGCTCGCAGCGCGGTCAGCGTGGGATCGGAAACGTCGACGTGGGTGCGCACATACTGCACGCCGTTGGCGATCTGCCACTTGAGCGTTTGCCAGGCGCGTTGTTTGACGTCTTCATGGGTCAGCAACGCTTTGCGTTCGGCCCAGCGCTCAATGCCCTCGAACAACGTGCCGGACTGGTTCCAGGCCGGCTGGCCAGCGGTTTGCGTGGTATCCAGATGGATATGCGGTTCGACGAACGCCGGCAACGCCAGCCCGCCCTGCGCATCCAGCACGTCGCTGCGCCACTCCTGCCCTTCCGGCTGCGGCACCAGATGCGCGATGCGCCCCTGTTCGATCGCCAGTTGCCACAACCCTTCATGCCCGCTTAAACGCAGGTTGTCGATAAACTTCAATGGACGTTTCGCCACCCTTCAC
This sequence comes from Serratia nevei, assembly GCF_024160145.1. Taxonomy (GTDB): domain Bacteria; phylum Pseudomonadota; class Gammaproteobacteria; order Enterobacterales; family Enterobacteriaceae; genus Serratia; species Serratia nevei_A. The sequence continues at coordinate 57,113 of NZ_JAMYWQ010000031.1, read as the reverse complement.
CTCTGCCGTTGCGCTGGTTTTCTTCATCATACTGGCAGCGGATCGCACTGACAAAGTCGCCGTTCGTTTCAGGCCCCTCTTGAGTACCCCCTGAGGGGTAATTCAGACAAGGGTCGCGTCGCACCGAACAAAGGTGAATAAAATCCGCAACTTATAAAATATATATAAAAATCACTCACATACCACGTTGTGGGTAGATGAAAGGCCGCTTGATTTGCATCAATAAATCCCCTCCCGGGCGGGATAAGGTAGGCCCAGGAAACCCGAATTTTGAGGCAATAATGAGCAGAGTCAAACTTGCCGTCGTTGGCAATGGCATGGTCGGCCACCGGTTCATCGAAGATCTGTTGGATAAAGCAGACCAAGGCCGGTTCGACATCACCGTATTTTGCGAAGAGCCGCGCATCGCTTACGATCGCGTGCATCTCTCTTCTTATTTCTCGCACCATACCGCCGAAGAGCTGTCGCTGGTGCGCGAAGGCTTTTACGAAAAACACGGCGTGAAGGTGCTGATCGGCGAACGCGCTATCACCCTCAATCGAGACGAGAAAGTCATCCACTCCAACACCGGCCGCACCGTCTATTACGACAAGCTGATCATGGCCACCGGCTCCTACCCGTGGATCCCGCCGATTAAGGGCGCGGATAGCCCGGACTGCTTCGTTTACCGCACCATCGAAGACCTGAACGCCATCGAAGCCTGCGCGCGCCGCAGCAAACGCGGCGCGGTGGTCGGCGGCGGGCTGTTGGGGCTGGAAGCCGCCGGCGCGCTGAAAAGCCTGGGGGTGGAAACGCACGTGATCGAGTTCGCTCCGGTGCTGATGGCCGAACAGCTCGACCCGATGGGCGGTGACCAGCTGCGCCGCAAGATCGAGCGCATGGGCGTCAAGGTGCACACCGGCAAAAATACCCAGGAGATCGTCAACGGCGGCGGCACGGCGCGCAAAACAATGCATTTCGCCGACGGCAGCCTGCTGGAAGTGGATTTCATCGTGTTCTCCACCGGCATCCGCGCCCAGGACAAGCTGGCGCGTCAGTGCGGGCTGGAGATTGGCCGCCGCGGCGGCATCGCCATCAACGACAGCTGCCAGACGTCGGATCCGGACGTGTACGCCATCGGTGAGTGCGCCGCCTGGCGCGATCGCACCTTCGGCCTGGTGGCGCCGGGTTACAAAATGGCACAGGTGGCCGCCGATCACCTGCTGGGCCGAGAAAACGGCTTCCAGGGCGCCGATATGAGCGCCAAGCTGAAGCTGCTGGGCGTGGACGTCGGCGGCATCGGCGATGCCCACGGCCGCACCGAGGGCGCCCGCAGCTACGTCTATCTGGACGAAAGCAAAGAAGTCTACAAACGCCTCGTGGTCAGCGCCGACAACAAAACCCTGCTCGGCGCGGTGCTGGTGGGCGATACCAACGATTATGGCAACCTGCTGCAGCTGGCGCTGAACGGCATCGAGCTGCCGGAGAACCCGGACGGCCTGATCCTGCCGGCCCATGCGGGTAGCAAACCGGCCATCGGCATCGATTCGCTGCCGGAAAGCGCGCAGATCTGCTCCTGCTTCGACGTCAGCAAAGGCGACATTATCCAGGCGGTCAACAAAGGCTGCCACACCGTGGCGGCGCTGAAAGCCGAAACCAAGGCCGGCACCGGCTGCGGCGGCTGCATCCCACTGCTCACCCAGGTGTTGAACGCCGAACTGAGCAAGCAAGGCATCGAGGTCAACCATCACCTGTGCGAACACTTCGCCTATTCGCGCCAGGAGCTGTTCCACCTGATCCGCGTCGAAGGCATCAAGTCGTTCGAGGCGCTGCTGGCCAAATACGGCAAAGGCTACGGCTGCGAAGTCTGTAAGCCGACCGTCGGCTCGCTGCTGGCTTCGTGCTGGAACGAATACATCCTCAAGCCGCAGCATACGCCGCTGCAGGATACCAACGACAACTTCCTCGGCAATATCCAGAAAGACGGCACCTATTCGGTGATCCCGCGCTCCGCCGGCGGTGAAATCACCCCGGACGGCCTGCTGGCCATCGGCCAGATCGCCAAGGAATACAAACTCTACACCAAGATGACCGGCTCGCAGCGCATCGGCATGTTCGGCGCACAGAAAGACGATCTGCCGGCCATCTGGCGCAAGCTGCTCGCCGCCGGCTTTGAAACCGGCCACGCTTACGCCAAGGCACTGCGCATGGCGAAAACCTGCGTCGGCAGCACCTGGTGCCGCTATGGCGTCGGCGACAGCGTCGGCTTCGGCGTCACGCTGGAACATCGTTACAAAGGCATCCGCACTCCGCACAAAATGAAGTTCGGCGTCTCGGGCTGTACCCGTGAATGCGCCGAAGCGCAGGGCAAGGACGTCGGCATCATCGCTACCGAAAACGGCTGGAACCTGTATGTCTGCGGCAACGGCGGCATGAAACCGCGCCACGCCGACCTGCTGGCCGCCGACCTCGATCGCGAGACGCTGGTGCGCTACCTCGACCGTTTCATGATGTTCTATATCCGCACCGCCGATAAGCTGCAACGTACCTCGGTGTGGCTGGAAAGCCTGGAAGGCGGCATCGATTACCTGCGCCAGGTGATCGTCGACGACCGGCTCGGCATCAACGATCAGTTGGAAGCGGAGATCGCCCGCCTGCGCGACGCGGTGATCTGCGAGTGGAAAGAGACGGTCGAGCATCCGGAAACGCAGCTGCGCTTCGCTCACTTCATCAACAGCCCGCTGCGCGATCCGAACGTGCAGGTAGTGGCCGAACGCGACCAGCACCGCCCGGCGCGCCCGGACGAACGCATTCCCGTCACCCCGATCGATACCGAGGAGAGCCACGCATGAGCCAGTGGATTACCGTTTGTCCCGTCGCCGACATCTTGCCCGGCACCGGCGTGTGCGCCCTGATCGGCGATCGGCAGGTGGCGGTGTTCCGCCCTTATGCTGACGAGCAGGTATTCGCCATCAGCAATATCGACCCGTTCGCCCAGGCCAGCGTGCTGTCGCGCGGCCTCATCGCCGAGCATCAGGGCGAGCTGTGGGTCGCCAGCCCGCTGAAGAAACAACATTTCCGCCTGTATGACGGCCGCTGTCTGGAGGATGACAGCCGTTCCGTCGCCAGCTTCACCAGCCGGGTGGTCGACGGCATTGTGCAAGTCGCGGCATAACCCGTTCGCCGGCGCCCTAAACGGCGGGGAGACCCCTCGCCGTTCGTCAAGATCGCCTGAGTTGGGGGGGCATCTGCTCCCACATCGATTTATCCCGAGGAATGCCGATGGACTACCTGCCGATTTTCTGCCAACTGCAACACAAAGCCTGCCTGCTGGTCGGCGGCGGCGAGATCGCCGAACGCAAGGCCCGCCTGCTGCTGGACGCCGGCGCGGCGCTGACCGTCAATGCCCTGGCATTCAGCCCACAGTTCCAGCAGTGGGCGACAGCAGGCCTGCTAACGCTGGCCGAGGGCGAATTCAGCCCGGCCCTACTGGCGGATAAATGGTTGGTGATCGCCGCCACTGACCGGCTGGAAGTCAACGCGCGGGTGTACCAATGCGCCAACCAACGACGAGTGTTCTGCAACGTGGTGGACGATCCGAAACGCGCCAGCTTTATCATGCCGTCAATCATCGATCGTTCGCCGATTATGGTGGCGGTCTCCTCCGGCGGTAAAGCGCCGGTGCTGGCACGGCTGCTGCGCGAAAAACTGGAGGCGATGCTGCCACAGCACCTCGGCAAGCTGGCGCAACTGGGCGGCTCGCTGCGCCAGCGGGTAAAGCAACGCTTCCGCAGCCTCGGCGCACGCCGTCGCTTCTGGGAACGGTTGTTCGCCCACGATCGGTTGGCCCAGTCGCTGGCCAACGACGACGCGGCGCTGGCTGAACGCCAACTTGAGCAGCTGTTCAGCGAACGGCCGGCCGATCGCGGTGAAGTGGTGCTGGTGGGCGCCGGGCCGGGCGATGCCGGCTTACTGACGCTGAAAGGGCTGCAGCAAATCCAGCAGGCCGACGTAGTGGTTTACGACCGGCTGGTCTCGGAAGAGGTCATGACGCTGGTGCGCCGCGACGCCGAACGCATCTTCGTCGGCAAACGCGCCGGCCACCACTGCGTGCCGCAGGAGCAGATCAACCAAATCCTGCTGCAACAGGCGCAGCAAGGCAAACGCGTGGTGCGCCTGAAAGGCGGCGATCCCTTTATCTTCGGCCGCGGCGGCGAAGAGCTGGAGACGTTGGCGGACGCCAACGTGCCGTTCTCGGTGGTGCCGGGCATCACCGCCGCCTCCGGCTGCTCCGCCTACAGCGGTATCCCGCTCACCCACCGCGACCATGCGCAGAGCGTGCGACTGGTGACCGGGCACGCCAAGGCCGACGGCGGATTGGACTGGGCAACGCTGGCCGCCGGGCAACAGACGCTGGTGTTCTATATGGGGCTGTCGCAGGCAGCGGAGATCCAACGCCAACTGATCGCTAATGGATTGGCGACCACCACGCCGGTGGCGCTGGTAGAAAACGGCACCTCCTGCCGCCAGCGGGTAATGGAAGGCGAGCTCGGTCAACTGGGTGCCCTGTCTCGGCAGGCCGCCAGCCCCAGCCTGATCATCGTCGGCAGCGTGGTCAGCCTGCGCAACAAGCTCAACTGGTTCGCCAGCGAGGCGCCGCCCGCCGGCCTGGCGCAAATGGCGTGATAGCGACGTAAAAAAAAAGCGGCCTAAGGCCGCTTTTTCTATTTGCTTGCGCCGGCGTTACGCCTGCGGCGGTACGAAACCGACGGCCTGATAAACCTTCGCCAGAGTTTCCTGGGCGCGGGCGCGAGCCTTGGCGGCGCCGTCGCGCATCACCTGCTGCAGATAAGCTTCGTCGTTGCGGAAGCGGTGGTAGCGCTCCTGCAGTTCACCCAGCATGCCTGAGACGGCTTCCGCCACCGCGCCTTTCAGGTGGCCGTACATCTGGCCTTCGAACTCGGCTTCCAGCTGCGCGATGCTCTTGCCGGTCACGCCGGCGAGAATATCCAGCAGGTTGGAGACGCCCGCCTTGTTGGCCACGTCGTAACGCACGACAGGCGGCTCTTCCGAGTCGGTCATCGCGCGTTTGATCTTCTTGGTCACCGCTTTCGGATCTTCCAGCAGGCCGATCACGTTATTGCGGTTGTCGTCCGACTTGGACATCTTCTTGGTCGGCTCCTGCAGCGACATCACGCGCGCGCCGGATTTAGGAATAAACGGCTCCGGCACTTTGAACACGTCGCCGTACAGCGCGTTGAAACGCTGGCCCACGTCGCGGCTCAGTTCCAGGTGCTGTTTCTGGTCTTCGCCCACCGGCACCTGGTTGGTTTGATACAGCAGGATATCCGCCGCCATCAGCACCGGATAGCTGAACAGCCCGGCGTTGATGTTCTCGGCGTAGCGCGCGGATTTGTCCTTGAACTGCGTCATGCGGCTCAGTTCGCCGAAATAGGTGTAGCAGTTCAGCACCCAGCTCAGCTGCGTGTGCTCCGGCACGTGCGACTGCACGAAGATGGTGCTCTTTTCCGGATCGATGCCGCAGGCCAGGTACAGCGCCAGCGTATCCAGCGTGGCCTTGCGCAGCTTCTCGGCGTCCTGACGCACGGTGATGGCATGCAGATCGACGATGCAGTAGATGCAGTCGTAGTCATCCTGCATCTGCACCCACTGACGCAGCGCACCCATGTAGTTGCCGATGGTCAGTTCGCCGGACGGCTGCGCGCCGCTAAATACGATGGGCTTACTCATGTTTAAATTTCCTGATTCTCTAAAGATGACAGCCCAAGAGCGGGCAACAAATCGGCGAAGCGCTCCAACACCCGATCGGGGTGGCTCAGGGCGATCGATTCGCCGTAGTTATAACCGTAGGTAAAGCCGACGCTCGGGCAACCGGCGCCCTGCGCGGCTTGAATATCGTTGCGGGAGTCGCCGACGAACAACAGTTCATGCGCCCGCAGCCCAAGCTTGCCGAGCACCAGGAACAACGGCGCCGGGTGCGGTTTCTTTTCCGTCACGTCGTCACCGCCTATCACCAGCGAGAAATAGTCGCCAATGCCCAGCGCCGCCAGCAGCGGCGCCACGAACGGCGTCGGCTTGTTGGTCACCAGCGCCATCGGGTAGCCGTGCGCGGCCAGGCGGGCCAGCGTCTCTTGCACCTGCGGGAACAGGCGGCTGCCGCTGTCGACGGTCTGCGCGTAGAAATGATCGAAGCGTTCACGCAGCCGGCTGCACTGCTCCGGCGTACCTTCCGCTTCCGCCCAGCGCAGCGCGCGCTGCACCAGCACGTCGGCGCCGTTGCCGATCCAGGTGCCGACCCGCGCCTCACCGGCTTGCGGCAGGCCCCTCTCTTCCAGCGCCATATCGATGGCGGCCGCCAGGCCCGGCGCGCTGTCGACCAGCGTGCCGTCCAGATCGAAGGCCAGTGCGCGGATCGCGCTGAAATCAGCCATGGGAAACCTTCGCCAGCTCGCTGCGCATTTCGTCGATCACCTTGCGGTAGTCCGGCTGGCCAAAGATGGCGGAACCGGCGACGAACATATCGGCGCCCGCGGCGGCGATTTCGGCAATGTTGTCCACCTTCACCCCGCCGTCGACCTCCAGGCGGATATCGCGGCCGCTGTCGTCGATCAACTTGCGCACCTGGCGCAGCTTGTCCAGGGTGCCGTGGATGAACGACTGGCCGCCGAAGCCCGGGTTAACCGACATCAGCAGGATCACGTCGATTTTATCCATCACGTAATCGAGGTAGCTCAGCGGCGTGGCCGGGTTGAACACCAGGCCGGCTTTGCAGCCGTGCTCTTTGATCAGTTGAATGGTGCGATCGACATGCTCGGAAGCTTCGGGGTGGAAAGAGATGTAAGACGCGCCGGCCTTGGCGAAATCAGGCACGATGCGATCCACCGGCTTGACCATCAGATGCACGTCAATCGGCGCGGTAATGCCGTAGTTGCGCAGCGCTTCGCACACCATCGGACCGATGGTCAGATTGGGCACATAGTGGTTGTCCATCACGTCGAAGTGCACCACGTCGCCGCCTGCGGCCAGCACGTTGGCGGTATCTTCACCTAACCGGGCAAAATCTGCCGACAGAATGGACGGGGCAATCAAAAACTTTTTCATCCGCTTCTCCAAACGTAGGGTCGAGTTGTTATGCGCCGGGTGCTCCCGGCTTAGCGATACAGCGCCAAAAGCTCGTTCACTTTGCTGCGGCCGAGAATGTTGCGGCTGATCGTGCGGCGCGCTTTCACCACGTACAGCGAGGCATGCTGATACCAGTCGCGCGTCAGCTCGGTATCGTGATTGGAAATCAATACCGGCACCTGGCTCTCAAGCGAAAGCTGGTGCGCCAGATGCGCCAGGCTTTGCTGATCGGCGATGCTGAAGCTGTTGGTATGGTAGGCGGTGAAATTCGCCGTCGCCGACAGCGGCGCGTATGGAGGATCGCAATACACCACGGCGCCGGCCACGGCCTTTGCCATGGTATCGCGGTAATGCTCGCAGACAAAAGTGGCATTGCGCGATTTTTCGGCAAACCAGTAGAGCTCTTCTTCCGGGAAGTACGGTTTCTTGTAGCGGCCAAACGGCACATTGAACTCGCCGCGCAGGTTATAACGGCACAGACCGTTATAGCAGTGGCGGTTCAGGTACAGGAACAGCAGCGCCCGGCGGTAAGGCTCGGTGCTAGTATTGAACTCTTCTCGCAGCAGGTAAAACTGATCCGAGTTATTGAATTCATCGGCGAAAAGCATGCGAGCATCGCGCACGAAGTCATCCGTGCGCAGCTTAACGATGTTATACAGGTTGATAAGATCGCTATTGATGTCGGCGAGAATGTAGGCGTCGTAATCCGTGTTCAGGAAGACGGATCCCGCACCCACGAAGGGCTCGATTAAGCAGTCTCCCGCCGGCAGATGGCGACGAATCTCGTCTACCAGCGGGTATTTTCCACCAGCCCATTTTAAAAAAGCGCGGTTTTTCTTCATGCCGTCAATTAGCTACTTATACAATTCAGAGCGGCGGATTGTACTCTGTTTCAGACAGCACATCAGCGCACAAATTTAAATGATTTATTTTTTAAGATCTTGCTGTACCTGATGTACAGGTCGAACCCATGGTTTTTTCGCCTGCACATCCGCCGGCAGCGTAGCGATGGCGCGCTTCGCGTCCGCAGAAGACGCATAGTTGCCGCTCACCAGCACATACCACGGCTTGCCGTCACGCTTGGTGGCGTACACCAGGTAATTCTGCAGCTTCTGCTGTTTGGCGTAAGCGTTCAGCGTATCGGAACGCGAGGCACTGCTCAGTTGCAGCGTGTAATGGCTGCCCGGTGCAGACTGCAGCGAACCGCTGCTGCTGACCGCTCCCGCTTTCGCGGTGGAAGACGGCTTGGCCGGCGGCGTATACACCGTGGTCGGTGATTTATGCTGCGTCGCAGTCGGTTTGGCGGCGGCGGTTTTCGCCGGCGTTTTATGCTGTTGCTGCGCGGTACCTTGCACAGGGCGAGTCGCCTCGCGCGCCGCGGCGCCGCTCATCACCGTCGCCGGTGCGGTCGGCAGCGTCGAGGCTGCGCCGGTCATGCCCTGGGTCGCGGCGTCAACCTGCCCCTGCTGCTGCGACAGCGCATCCGCCATGTTGCCCGGCAGATCGACGCGCTGCTGCGCACCGCCCTGCTGAGGCTGAGATTGCGCTTCGGTCGGCGTGCCGGAGATCGGCGGAACGCTGACGTCCTGCGGTTGCTGCGGCTGAGTCGCGCTCACGCCGTTGTTGTCGTGGGTATCCGTGGTGCCACCCGGCACGCCATTGTTGGCGGTGGTCAGCGACGAAGAGCCGGACAGGTTGATATCGCGGGCCGCGCCGTTTTGCGCGCCGCTGTCCTGAGCCGCTTCATGTTTGGTCGGCGCCTTTAAGGCAGAACCGATGCCGATAATCAGCAGCAGCAGCACCAAAATGCCGATGCCAATCATCAAATGCTGGCGCGAAACGGCGAAGCGCGGCGCGGCGGCCGGCTTGCGCGAACGCGTAGGACGACGATCGCTGCTATCAGGTCTGAGATCGTCTTCCGGTTTAAACTCGTCCATCTGAAACCCTCCAACTAGAGGCAAAAGCCCACCACCGTAGACCTACCGTGGCACGGGCAGATTAACCCGATGATGGCAAAGCGACACCCGTCGTGCTCTGCTCACTGTATTAATATAGATGCAAATGGCGGCTAAGCCACTGTTACTTAGTCCGATTTAATTACGCTTCCGCAGGCAGGCAGGCGGCGATCGACGCCAACACCAGCTCATGCCCTACGCCGCCGCGCACTTCCGCCGCACCGATCGCGGTCGGCAGCACCAGACGCAGCTCACCCGCCAGCACTTTCTTATCGCGCAGCATGTGCGGCAGATAGGATCCCGGCGTCATTTCCTGCGGCCCGCAGACCGGCAGGCCGGCGCGCAGCAGCAGCGCTTTGATGCGTTCGATATCTTCAACGGAGAACTGGCCGAGACGGTGTGCGGTTTCCGCCGCCATCACCATGCCTGCGGCCACCGCTTCGCCGTGCAACCACACGCCGTAGCCCATTTCAGCTTCGATGGCATGGCCGTAAGTATGGCCCAGATTCAGCAAGGCGCGCAGGCCGCTTTCGCGTTCGTCGGCGGCCACCACCTCGGCTTTCAGCTCGCAGCAGCGGCGGATACAGTAGGCCAACGCCTGCATATCCAGCGCCATCAGCGCATCGATGTTGTTTTCCAACCAGACGAAGAACTCGCGATCGAGGATGATCCCGTATTTGATGACTTCAGCCAGGCCGGAAGAGAGTTCACGCCTCGGCAACGTTTTCAGGCAATCCAGATCAACCACCACCGAAGCGGGTTGATAGAAAGCGCCGATCATATTTTTGCCGAGCGGGTGGTTGACGGCGGTCTTGCCGCCCACGGAAGAGTCCACCTGCGACAACAGCGTGGTGGGAACCTGAATGAAACGCACGCCGCGTTGGTAGCACGCGGCGGCAAAGCCGGTCAGATCGCCGACAACGCCGCCACCGAGCGCAATCAGCGTCGTGTCGCGCCCGTGCGGTTTTTCCAGCAGCGCCGAAAACACCTGCTCCAACACCGCCAGAGATTTGTACTGCTCACCATCGGGAAGGATCACCTGATCCACCACGACGCCGCCCTGCTCCAACACCTGCCGGACGCGCTCCAGATAGAGCGGCGCCAGGGTCTGGTTGGTGACCAACATCGCTTGCTCACCCGCCTTCAACGGCATAAAAGAAGCCGGATCGTTAAACAATCCGGCGGCGATGGTAATCGGGTAGCTGCGCTCCCCAAGCGTTACAGTAATTCTCTCCATGTCGCGCTCAGTTCTCTGTATGATGCGGCGGTGGTTGCTCCCCGCAGCGGCGGGGAACACAAATCAGTTTTCCGCATTGGCCGACGGCGAACGCGAAAATCGGCAATCAGTTGCTTTCCAGCATGTTGATGATCTGGTTGGCAACCACTTTAGCGCTCTGATCGTCGGTGCGAATGGTGACATCGGCAATCTCTTCATACAACGGATTGCGCTCTTTCGCCAAGGCTTCCAACACTTCACGCGGCGGAGAATCGACCTGCAGCAGCGGGCGTTTTTTATCACGCTGGGTACGAGCCAGCTGCTTCTCGATCGTGGTTTCCAGATAGACCACCACGCCGCGTGCGGACAGACGGTTGCGCGTTTCGCGCGACTTCACCGAACCGCCGCCGGTCGCCAACACAATCCCTTGTTTTTCCGTCAGTTCATTAATGACTTTTTCTTCACGATCGCGGAAACCTTCTTCCCCTTCCACGTCGAATACCCAGCCCACGTCAGCTCCGGTACGTCGCTCAATTTCTTGATCGGAGTCGAAGAACTCCATATTGAGTTGCTGAGCTAACTGACGGCCAATAGTGCTTTTGCCGGCACCCATAGGCCCAACCAGAAAGATATTGCGTTTCTCTGCCATGTTTTTCGGTATTACTAAGACAATTCGTTAATGTTAACCCGCCCCGCCAATCAAATCAGCGGCGGGACCTAAACTGAAACCTCATGAGCGATAGTGCGAGATCAGACGAAAAATTATCTCAACACTCTTGGTAGTTTGGCAACCGAATAAATCGCAATCCACGCCGCGGGAGGGAAACCATATGTTTTTAACGGCGTCTTGGCGCTAACAAAAAACCTCGGTGCTCAATTCGGTAACCCTTGTAAGCTAAATCGGCCGCAGCGTCAAACGCAGATCCCCCCAAGGGGATAAAAAAGTGTATCTGCACATCAACTTTAGGCAATTTGCCACCCTGCCGACAGGCAGCCGCTTATCCCTTAATCAGGGTCGGCGTAATGAAGATCACCAGCTCGCGTTTTTTCTGCTGTGCGCCGCGTTGTCGGAACAAACCTCCCAATAACGGCGCATCCGCCAATCCCGGCACCTTGTCCGCCGTCTTGCCGCTATGCCGTTGAAAAATACCGCCGAGCACCAGCGTTTCACCGTTTTTCACCGTAATCTGCGTCTTAATCTCCTGCTTATCGATGGTCAACGCCTCCCCCGCCCCCCGGCTGACGGCGCGCCCCGGCATATTTTGGCTGATGTGCAGCGTCAGCGTGATGCGCCCGTCCGGCAGCACTTTCGGCGTCACCTCCATGCCCAGCACCGCCTCTTTGAACTCGATGGCAGTCGCGCCGCTGGCACCGCTCGACACTTCGTAAGGGATCTCCGTCCCCTGCTTGATGCTGGCGGTTTGCAGGTGCGCCGTCAGCAGACGCGGGCTGGCGATGATTTCCACCTGATTCTCCTGCTCCAGCGCCGTCAGCTCCAGGCTCAGCAAACGCCCGCTGATGCGCGCCAGGTGGAAACCGGCGTCCACCGCGCTGCGCTCCAGCGGCAGATTGACGCCGAGATTACCCGGCCGCAGCGGCTGCGCCGGCCTGTCGTCGGGCGCCAATCCCCACCGCACGCCGAGTTCGCGCAGGCTTTCGCTGTTGATGGTCACGATATGCGCCGCCAGCTGTACCTGCGCCAGGGGGGCGTCCATTTCCGTCACTCGCTTTTTCAACTGCGCCAGGATTGGCGCGGTGTCGCGGATCAGTAACGTATTGGTGCGCTTGTCCGCCAGCACGCTGCCACGCTCGCTGAGCAACGCGCCGCGTTGGCCATGCAGGCTTTCGGCAATCTCCGCCGCATCGCCATTCTGTAGCGTCAGAGTCAGGCTGTGCAGCGGTTGCCGCTGCGCCAACGCCTCTCGCTGCTGCCTTTTTTCCTGCGCGTCCGGCTCCGGCGAGATCAGCATCACGTTGCCCTCCCGCGTCATCGCCAGTTTGCCCATGCGCAAGGTCAGCGCCAGCGCCTGAGGCCAGGGCACACTCTCCAGCCGCAACGTCAGGTTGCCGCTCACGCCGGGTGCGGCGATCAGGTTCATCTGCCGATAATCCGCCAGCGCCTGCAGAATGACCGTGACCGGCGCGTCTTGAAACTCCAGCGAAATAACCTGTTTATCCTGCGCCTGTGCGGCGCCGAGCATCAGGCACCACAGCGCCATGCCCAGTCCAGCGCGTCCTTTCATGGTTGGCCATCCTTGTTGTCCATCACCAGCGAGATGTCGCCCTGGCTCGCCGGGCAATCCGGTTCGGCCGTCAGCGCCGTTAACGTCAGGCTGCGCGCCTGCACCTGTTTGACCTGCCAGCGCCCGGCAAGCACCCGCTGCTGCGGCCGCAGGCGCAGCCACTGCCCGGTCTGAGTCACCACCCAGCCATAGCGCAACGTCGGCTGCCCGATGAGGCCTTTCAGGCGCCAGCCGGCCGGCGATGCCGCCGTCTGGGCACAAACAGGTGACGGCGGCGGCGCAAACGGGTCGCGCGGTTCAGCGCATAAGGCCCACGGCCATAGCAGCCACCACCAACGGCCGGCTCTTTTACTCATCGGCCTGCTCCTCGGCAGCATCCTGCAACACCATGCGCGCCGTCATGCCCTGCGACAGCGTCTCCACGCTCAATTGTTCGAGGCGCAAATCAGCGGGCAGCGCCTCCAGCAGCGCCAGCAAACCGGCGTAATCAATACGCAGGCTCAGCGTTTGCCGCGGCGGTTTTTCCTGCCGCTGCCAGCGCAGCAAGGCGCCCCCCGCCCGCTGCAGCACGCTCGCCAGATCGCCGGCGGTGGGCGGGCCGTTCGCCACCGGCGGGGTAACGGCTTGCGGTGCTTCGTCCAATTGGCGCCGCACCATGGCGATCTGTTGCAGCAGATGCTGCTGCCGTTCCGCCGCGCTTTCCCGCTGACGCCATTCTTCTTGTAACATCCACCCGCCGCCCAACAGCGCCAACGTGCCGATGCCCAACCATTGCGCCACCGGCAATCGCCAGCCCGGCAAACTCAGCCAGAAGCGCAGCCCGGCGGGTAAACGGCTATTCATCACGCCCCCACTGCGCCGCCAGATGAAAGGTGAACAGGCCGTCGCCACGTTGCGCCACCTCCGCCAAGCGCAGCCCCGGCATCCCCGTCAGCCGCCGTTCAAACTGCGTGATGCCCGCAGGAGAGCGGCTCAACCCACGCAGCCGCAGGCCGTTCACCGCATCGCTTTCCAGCGTTGTGAGCCACAGCGGTGAGGGAACGGCGCTGGACAATCGCTGCAGCAGCTGCAAATAACGCCGGTTATGCTGGGCGTTGCGCGCCTGTCGTTCGGCGCGGGCACCCTGCCGTGCCCGCTGCGCCCGCGCTTGCTGCTGCTGACGGGCGAGCAACGTCAATGCCGCCAGCTCTTCATCCAACATCGCCAGCCGCTCCTGCCGCTGCGCCTGCTGCTGACGCAGTTGGCCGGCGACGAAGCCCGCAGCCGACAGCAGTACCGTTACCTGCAACAGCAGCACGCCCAGCCAAAAATAGAGGCGCCGGCGGTCGCGGCGTTGCCGCCAGGGCAGAAAGTTGACTTGATACATCAGCAGTCCTCCTCGCGCAGCGCCAGACCACCGGCCAATGCGAACGCCGAGGGATGCGCTGGCAACGGCGGACGCAGCTGCGTGAAGGCGCTGAGCGGCGACCAGGAAAGGCAGCCGGCGGGCAAAGCTCCCGCCAACACGCTGCCGGCATAGACCGGCCGCTCATCGTCCGCCGACGTCTGCGCGCGCAACGCCCGCAGCGCCCGTGCCTCGTCGTCGCCCGGCACCAGACCAAAGGCGAACGCGCCATCGGCCGGCGCTACCCACAGCCATTCCCGCTCGAGACGGTGCATCAGCCCCGCAGCGAGCGGCACGCCCGCCGCCGTCGCCATTACCCGCAGCGCACAGGGGGTAATATCGACCGCCTGCGGGTGCAGGCCGGCCTGGCGCAGGCAGTGCAGCCACTGCTGCAGCTCCTGCCGCCGCGCGGCGGTCAACAGCAGCGCCGCCTCATCCGCCGGCGCGGCGCGGTAATCAAGCGCCAGCGTCTGGCCGTCGAGCGGAAACTGTTTTAAGCCGTGGCCATCGATATAGTCGCTGCGTTCCGGCTCGCGCAGCCGCGCGTCCGGCTGCGCCATGCGCTGCTGCAACACGCGCTGCGCCGGCAGGGCAATGCGTAAGGAAATATGTCGCGGCAGTTGGACGCGCCATTGCCGCAGCGCCTGGATCAGGGCTTCGGAAGGTGCCAGGCAGCCATCGCGTAAAACCGCCTGCGGCAGCGCCTGCTGCCACCAGTGGCGCAACTGCCAGCCGTTGCGGCGGCGTTGGGCCGCCACCGCCCGCACGCAGTCAATTTGTATATCCAGCCCCACCTGCCATGCTTGAGGGAACATGTTTCGCAAGCCTCCATAACATCAGATGATAAAAGAACATATCCATGTCGCAGGCTTGCCTTTATACTACCGCGCGGTTGTTTATAAACTGCCCAAATGACTTAAAAATGGGAAATCTCAGGTGAAGTTCGTAAAGTATTTTCTAATCCTTGCAGTATGTTGCATCGTGCTGGGAGCAGCCTCGATTTTCGGCTTGTACAAATATGTCGAGCCGCAGCTGCCCGACGTCGCAACGCTGAAAGACGTGCGCCTGCAAATACCGATGCAGGTTTACAGCGCCGATGGCGAACTGATCGCCCAATACGGCGAGAAGCGCCGCATTCCGCTGAAACTGGATCAAATTCCGCCGGTGATGGTGCATGCCTTCATCGCCACCGAAGACAGCCGTTTCTATGATCACCACGGCGTCGATCCGGTCGGCATCTTCCGTGCCGCCTCCATCGCGCTGGTTTCCGGCCACGCTTCGCAGGGGGCCAGTACCATCACTCAACAGCTGGCGCGTAACTTCTTCTTAAGCCCGGAACGCACCCTGATGCGGAAAATCAAGGAAGCCTTCCTGGCGGTGCGCATCGAACAGATGCTCACCAAGGATGAAATCCTTGAGCTGTACCTGAACAAGATTTATCTGGGTTACCGCGCCTACGGCGTGGGCGCCGCCGCGCAGGTCTATTTCGGCAAAGACGTCAGCCAGCTGACCCTGAGCGAAATGGCAACCATCGCCGGCCTGCCGAAAGCGCCGTCCACCTTCAACCCGCTCTATTCGCACGATCGCGCCGTTGCCCGCCGCAACGTGGTGCTGTCGCGCATGCTGGACGAACACTACATCACGCAGGCGCAGTACGATCAGGCACGTTCCGAAGATCTGGTCGCCAACTACCATGCGCCGGAAATCAGCTTCTCCGCGCCGTATCTCTCCGAGATGGTGCGTCAGGAGATGATCAAGCGCTACGGTGAAAACGCCTATACCGACGGGTACAAGGTTTACACCACCGTCACCAAACGGCTGCAGCTGGCGGCACAGGAGTCGGTGCGCAACAACGTGCTGGCCTACGACATGCGCCACGGCTACCGTGGCCCGTCCAACGTATTGTGGAAAGTCGGCGAAGCGGCCTGGGATCGCAAACAGATTGTCGATTCGCTGAAAAACCTGCCGAACTACGGCCCGCTGGCGCCGGCGGTGATCACCGCCGCCAACCCGCAGGAAGCGACGGCGATGCTGGCCGACGGCAGCAGTATCGCCCTGCCGATGGCGACCATGCGCTGGGCGCGGCCATACCGTTCAGACACCCAGCAAGGCCCGACGCCGAAACGCGTCACCGACGTGGTGCAGGCTGGCCAGCAGGTGTGGGTGCGCAAAGTGAACGAGGCCTGGTGGCTGTCGCAGGTGCCGGACGTCAACTCGGCGCTGGTCTCGATCAACCCGAACGACGGCGCGGTGAAAGCGCTGGTCGGCGGCTTCGATTTCAACCAGAGCAAGTTCAACCGCGTCACGCAGGCTCTGCGCCAGGTGGGGTCGAACATCAAGCCGTTCCTGTACACCGCCGCGATGGATAAAGGCCTGACGCTGGCCACCATTCTGAACGACTTGCCGATTACCCGTTGGGATGCCGGCGCCGGCACCGACTGGCGGCCGAAGAACTCGCCACCGACCTACGACGGCCCGATTCGCCTGCGCCAGGGGCTGGGGCAGTCGAAAAACGTGGTGATGGTGCGCGCGATGCGCGCGATGGGCGTCGACTACGCGGCGGAATATCTGCAGCGCTTCGGCTTCCCGGCGCAGAACATCGTGCATACCGAATCGCTGGCGCTGGGCTCCGCCTCCTTCACCCCGATGCAGCTGGTACGCGGCTACGCGGTGCTGGCGAACGGCGGTTACCTGGTTGACCCGTACTTCATCACCAAGATTGAAGACGACAACGGCAATACGGTGTTCGAAGCCAAACCGAAAGTGGTGTGCAGCAGCTGTAATCTGCCGGTGATCTACGGCGATACCCACCGTTCGGCGGTGCTGTCCGACGACAACATCGAAAACGTCGCCACCTCGCAGGAAGGCAGCAACAGCACGGTGCCGATGCCGCAGCTGGAGCAGGTTACCCCGGCTCAGGTGCAGCAGGACGGCGACCAACAGTATGCGCCGCACGTGATCAGCACGCCGCTGGCCTTCCTGATCCACGACGCGCTGAACAGCAACATCTTCGGCGAACCGGGTTGGATGGGCACCGCCTGGCGCGCCGGGCGCGATCTGAAGCGTCATGACATCGGCGGCAAAACCGGTACCACCAACAGTTCCAAAGACGCCTGGTTCTCCGGCTATGGCCCGGATACCGTGACCTCGGTGTGGATCGGTTTCGACGATCACCGCCGCGACCTGGGCCGTTCGACGGTATCCGGCGCCATCCCGGATCAGATTTCCGGCGGTGAAGGCGGCGCCAAGAGCGCCCAGCCGGCGTGGGACGACTTCATGAAGACCGCGCTGGAAGGCATCCCGGAGCAGAAAGTCACGCCGCCGCCGGGCATCATCAGCGTCACCATCGACAAGAGCAGCGGCAAGCTCTCTGGCGGTGGCGGCGGCAGCCGCTCCGAGTACTTCATCGAAGGAACGCAGCCGACGGACTACCCGTCGCGCGATACCGGCACCACGTTGACCGATCCGGGCGGTGAAAGCCACGAGCTGTTCTGATCGAAAAGGGCCAGAGAAATCTGGCCCTTTTTTTGTTCGGCGCGAAGCGTATCAGCGCGCAGCGCGCAAAAACGCCTCTGAGAGGAACAGCGCGCTGACGTTGCGCGCCTCGCGGAAATCCGGTTCCGCCAGCAGCGCCATCATGTCGGCGATCGGCCAACGCACCTGCGGCAGGGGCTCCGGCTCATCCCCTTCCAGACTCTGCGGATAGAGATCGTGCGCCAGCACGATATTCATTTTGCTGGAAAAGTAAGAGGGCGCCATCGTCAGCTTGCTGAGAAAATCAAAGCGCTTCGCGCCGTATCCCACCTCTTCCATCAGCTCGCGGTTGGCCGCCTCCAGCACCCCCTCACCGGGATCGATCAGCCCTTTGGGGAACCCCAGCTCATAGGATTCGGTGCCCACCGCATATTCACGGATCAGCAGCAGATCATCGCCAATCACCGGCACGATCATCACCGCTTCACGATCCGAAGGCCGCATGCGCTCATACACCCGCCGAACCCCGTTGCTGAATTCCAAATCGACCGACTCGACGTTGAACAAACGCGAACGCGCGACCGTTTCCACTTTCAGAATTTTAGGTTTTTGCAGGTGTTTATCCATGATTGCCTCAAAGAGGTTACCCAGGCGTGGACGGGGCAACCGAAATAATGATTGGCGTAACGCACGGCTCGTTGGCGCTCAAACGCTGACCAAATTCGATCCTGATCACATTGTGCGTTAAGGGCAAGCTCCGCCGCAACGAGCATGAACAGTAATTTACTTTCTTTTAACAAGCGTAGCCAGAGGCCGGCGATTTTCCGTACTGATTCAGCAAACGGCGTACATGAAAATAGGATAATACCGATATCGACGGCGGAGCCCGGTTGCTAGTATCACGCAGGCAAGAATCAGTGATAAAATGGCCTTGCGTCATGAAGGAATGAGGTCCAGAGCGAGAATCTGTTTGTTCCCTCATTAGTTCTGGGTGCCTCCTGGCGGTTTACTCCGTATAATATTCAGCTTTTCATCAGGTTGGCGAAATTCACGGGTGTGAGATGGGGATTGCATGAGCACAATAGTGTTGATATTGGCCTTAGTGCTTGTCTGCCTGATTGCCGCCGGCCTGTACCTGTGGTTCAAAGCCCGCAACCCATCGGCGCTGGCGCACACGCTGCCGTTTATCAAACCCGCTCATCGCAAGCTGACCAACGAAGAACGCGCCGCGGTCGAGTATTACCTGAATCAGCAAAACAAGTTGAGCAACAAGCTGTTGCCCGGCGGCGCTACGTTGCCCGCAGCCAAACTGGCGCTTACCCCGCAAAGCGACAGCGTGTATCCCGTGACGCACGCCATCACCCGTTACGGGCTGGCCAGCGACGATCCCAATAAATGGCGTTATTACCTCGATGCCGAAGAGGTGCACCTGCCGCCGTTTTGGGAGCCCTATATCACCGCCGACAACCATGTGGAAGTGATCCGAACCCAGACGCTGCCGCTGGTGATTTCGCTCAACGGGCACTCGCTGAAAGATCATATTCACGACCGGCCGCAGCCGCCGGTAGTCACCGCCGCGCCGACCAAAAACGCCTCCATCCGCAAGGAAGAGAGCGAGCATGTCGAGCTGGTGAATATTCGCAAGGAAACGCCGGAAGAGCATGCGCTGAACCGGCCGAACGGCATCCGCGAAGCCGTCATCATTTCCGCCGCGCTGCTGCTGCTGTTCTTCAGCCTGATAAGCCCGGTGCTGGTGATCCCCTGGATGATTTTCGTCGCGGTGCTGACGATCGCCTGGGGATGCTGGAACCTGTTCCGCCGCCCGGCGGCGCGCGAATTGAAAGAGATCCACTGTCTGCGCGGCACGCCGAAGCGCTGGGGCCTGTTCGGCGAATCCGGCCAGGGGCAGATCAGCAACATTTCACTCGGCATCATCGATCTTATCTATCCGCCGCATTGGCAGCCGTACCTGACGCAGGATCTGGGCAAAACCACCGATGTGGACGTTTATCTCAATCGGCAGGTGGTGCGCCAGGGCCGCTTCCTCTCGCTGCATGACGAAGTGAAGAACTTCCCGCTGCAGCAGTGGGGCCGCAACGCGGTGCTGGTCGCCAGCTCGGCGCTGGTGCTGCTGCTGCTGCTGATCTATATCCCGCTCAACCTGCCGCTGACCCTTAGCATGGCCTGGCTGCAAGGCGCGCAAAAAGTGGAAGTGACCAGCGTGCAGGCGCTGGAAGCCACGCCGCTGCGCATCGGCGATACGCTGAAGGTACGCGGCAGCGGCATGTGCTATGTGCCCCCGCCGGCCAACGGCGGCGGTGCCGTCAATTTTGCGCCGTTCGACTGCTCCGGCATTTACTGGAACAACGCCGCCCCGCTGCCGCAGCCGGAATCGGAAGTCATCGATAAAGCGACCGCCCTGTTGGCCACGGTCAACAGCCAGCTGCATCCGAGCGGCGCCGATCAGAAGGTCAACCCGCAGTTGGCCAGCGCCATCGAGAAATCCGGTATGATTCTGCTGGACGATTTTTCTGACATCGTGCTGAAAACACAGGACTTGTGCCAGGCGGAAAGCGACTGCGTGCGGCTAAAAAACGCGCTGGTCAATCTGGGCAACGCCAAAAACTGGAACGGCCTGGTGAAACGCGCCAAATCCGGCGCACTGCAAGGCGTTAACGTCCTGCTGCGCCCGGTAAGCGCCGAGTCGCTGGAAAGCCTGACCAAAGTGGCCACGTCGTCGTTCATCTTCAATGAGACGCGTTTGGCCGCCGCAGCGCTCAACAGCCCGCCGCCGGGTGGCTTCCTGATCAGCAGCGACGAAGGCCGCCAGTTGGTCAGCCACCCGCAACCGCCGGTGCCGCAAAGCGAATACAACGCCCTCGACCAGTGGAATGAGCTGCAGCGCCTTTCCAATCTGCTGCTGCATACCCCGTTCCAGGCACAGGGCGTGATCACCAGCCTCAGCGTCGATGCCAACGGCACCCGCCACGTGGCGCTGCACAGCGAACCGGATATGATTACCCTGTGGCGCTACCTCGGCACCAGCCTGCTGTTGCTGGCGGTGGTCGTCAGCCTGGGTTATAACGCCTGGCGGCTGGTGCAACGTCGGCGCATCAATCAGCACCGTGTCGCCGATATCCAGCGTTACTACGACAGCTGCTTCAATCCGCAGCTCAATCCGATGTCGATGCGGCCGATGGCCTGAACCTGACGCCGGGGCCTCCGCCCTGTCATCTGCTTATGCTACGCTAACGCTATTATTCTCATCTGCGGACCGCCCGTCGGTCCGCCCGTGGAGTTTTTATGGTTCCCGAGTTTGACTGGCCGCAGATCGATACCGTACTGCTGGATATGGACGGCACCTTGCTGGACCTGGAGTTCGACAGCCACTTTTGGCTCAGCCTGGTGCCGCAGGCGCTGAGCGAGAGGCGCGCTATTCCGTTCGACGAAGCCCGTGGCATCATTGAGCGGGAATATCAGGCGGTGCAGCACACCATGAACTGGTACTGCTTCGATTACTGGAGCGAACGGTTGGATCTGGATATCTACCGCATGACCAGCGAAGTGGGCAGCCGCGCCCGGCTGCGGGAAGACACCGAGCCGTTTTTACGGGCGCTGCGCGACGCCGGTCTGCAAACCATTTTGCTGACCAACGCCCATCCGCACAGCCTGGCGGTGAAAATCGAGCATACCGGCCTCGATCGGCACCTTGATTTATTGTTTTCCACCCACACATTTGGTTATCCGAAAGAAGATCAGCGTCTGTGGCAGGCGGTGCAGCAGCACACCGGATTCAATCCGCAGCGCACGCTGTTCGTCGACGACGGCGAGCCAATCCTCGACGCGGCGCGCACTTTCGGCATTCGTTACTGCCTGGGCGTGCAAAACCCGGACTCCAGTACGGCGGAAAAAAGCTTCCAGCGCCATCCGTCGATGCGCGACTATCGCCTGCTGATACCGGCGCTGGCCAGGGGGGAAGCATGAAGGAAAAAGCAACGCGCGACGACGCGGTCCGGCTGGACAAGTGGCTGTGGGCCGCGCGCTTCTATAAGACCCGCGCGCTAGCGCGCGAAATGATCGACGGCGGCAAGGTGCATTACAACGGCCAGCGCGGCAAACCGAGCAAGATTGTCGAACTCAACGCCGAGCTCAAGCTGCGGCAGGGCAATGAAGAACGCACGGTGATCGTGCTGGCGCTGACCAGCCAACGCCGCGGCGCCGGTGAGGCGCAGCAAATGTATCAGGAAACCGAAGCCAGCATCGCCAACCGCGAAAAAATGGCGCTGGCGCGCAAGATGAACGCGTTGACCATGCCGCATCCGGACCGCCGTCCGGATAAAAAGGAGCGGCGCGACCTGATGAAATTTAAATTTGGTGAGCCGGAATAACCCCTCACCGCAATGAGAGAAGATTATGTCCAACCATGACCAATTGCACCGTTACCTGTTTGAAAACTACGCGGTGCGCGGCGAGCTGGTTACCGTCAGCGAAACCTATCAGCAGATCCTGAACAACCACGACTACCCGGCGCCGGTGCAAAAGCTGCTGGGCGAGCTGCTGGTCGCCACCAGTCTGCTGACCGCGACCCTGAAGTTCGACGGCGACATCACCGTGCAGCTGCAGGGCGACGGCCCGCTGAAGCTGGCGGTGATCAACGGCAACAACCGTCAGGAGATGCGCGGCGTTGCGCGCACCCAGGCACCTATCGCCGACGACAGCACCCTGCATCAGATGATCGGCAACGGCGTCATGGTCATCACCATTTCGCCAACGGAAGGCGAGCGCTATCAGGGCGTGGTCGGTCTGGAAGGTGAAACCCTGGCCGAATGCCTGGAAGCCTACTTCCGCCAGTCCGAGCAGCTGCCAACCCGCCTGTTCATCCGCACCGGCGAAGCGGAAGGCAACGCCGCGGCGGCCGGTATGCTGCTGCAGGTGCTGCCGGCGCAGGACGGCAACCTCGATGATTTCGATCATCTGGTGCAACTGACCAACACGGTAAAAAGCGAGGAGCTGTTCGGCCTGCCGGCCAACGAAGTGTTGTACCGCCTGTATCACCAGGAAGAGGTCACCCTGTACGAACCGCAGGACGTGCAGTTCCGTTGCACCTGTTCGCGCCAGCGTTGCGCCGACGCGCTGCTGACCCTGCCGACCGACGAAGTGGCGGACATGCTGGAGCAGGACGGCAATATCGACATGCACTGCGACTACTGCGGCAGCCACTATGTCTTTGACCCGGTTGATGTTGCCGCTTTGTATGCGGGTAACACCGGCGAAAGCGACCAGTTGCACTAAGTCACACCTCTTCGGCGGGCGCGCCCGGCGCCCGCCAACGCCCGCCGTTTGCACGTTTGCTTTTTTCCGTGTGCTATCTCTCAGATCGTAACGAAATACCGCCTAAAACGTTAAATATTTGATACCCATCGCGGTTACGCACCGTTAGATCCCTACAATTGCCGCCAGAAATTCTGTGACCAAGGAGTAGTAACATGCGCGTTAAAGGTATAACCCCTCAGGATCTGGCCGCTTACGGCATTCACGACGTTAGCGAAATCGTTCACAACCCGAGCTATGAACTGCTGTTTAAGGAAGAAACAGACCCATCTCTGGAAGGTTTTGAGCGTGGGGTAGTCACCAAGCTGGGTGCCGTCTCCGTCGATACCGGCATCTTCACCGGCCGCTCGCCGAAAGACAAATACATCGTCCGCGACGACATCACCCGCGATACCGTGTGGTGGGCCGATCAGGGCAAGGGCAAAAACGACAACAAACCCCTCAGCCCGGAAGTGTGGGCCGATCTGAAACACCTGGTCACCGAACAACTGTCCGGCAAACGCCTGTTCGTGGTGGATACCTTCTGCGGCGCCAACGCCGACTCGCGCCTGAAAGTGCGCTTCATCACCGAGGTGGCCTGGCAGGCACACTTCGTGAAAAACATGTTCATCCGCCCGAGCGACGAAGAGCTGGCTGACTTCGAGCCGGATTTCGTGGTGATGAACGGCGCCAAATGCACCAATCCGAACTGGCAGCAGCAAGGCCTGAACTCGGAGAACTTCGTCGCCTTCAACCTGACCGAGCGCATGCAGCTGATCGGCGGCACCTGGTACGGCGGCGAAATGAAGAAAGGCATGTTCTCGATGATGAACTACCTGCTGCCGCTGAAAGGCATCGCCTCGATGCACTGCTCGGCCAACGTGGGCGAGAAAGGCGACGTGGCGGTGTTCTTCGGCCTGTCCGGTACCGGCAAGACTACCCTCTCCACCGATCCGAAGCGTCAGCTGATCGGCGATGACGAGCACGGCTGGGACGACGACGGCGTGTTCAACTTCGAAGGCGGCTGCTACGCCAAGACCATCAAGCTGTCTGAAGAAGCCGAGCCGGACATCTATCACGCCATCAAACGCGACGCGCTGCTGGAAAACGTCACCGTACTGGCCGACGGCAGCATCGACTTCAACGACGGTTCGAAAACCGAGAACACCCGCGTTTCTTACCCGATCTACCATATCCAGAACATCGTCAAGCCGGTGTCCAAGGCGGGTCACGCCACCAAGGTGATCTTCCTGACCGCCGATGCCTTCGGCGTGCTGCCGCCGGTATCGCGTCTGACCGCCAACCAGACTCAGTACCACTTCTTGTCCGGCTTCACCGCCAAGCTGGCCGGCACCGAGCGCGGCGTAACCGAACCGACGCCAACCTTCTCCGCCTGCTTCGGCGCCGCATTCCTGTCGCTGCACCCGACGCAGTACGCCGAAGTGCTGGTGAAACGCATGCAGGCCGCCGGCGCCCAGGCTTACCTGGTCAACACCGGCTGGAACGGTACCGGCAAGCGCATCTCGATCAAAGATACGCGCGGCATCATTGACGCCATCCTGAGCGGTGAAATCGACAAGGCGGAAACCGTAACCCTGCCGATCTTCGATCTGGCGATGCCGACCGCGCTGCCGGGCGTGAACCCGGAGATCCTCGATCCGCGCAATACCTACGCCAGCCTCGAGCAGTGGCAGGAAAAAGCGCAGGATCTGGCCGAGCGCTTCATCACCAACTTCGACAAATACACCGACACGCCTGCGGGCGCCGCGCTGGTCAGCGCCGGCCCTAAGCTGTAATTCGGTAGCGTTACCTCTTCAGCTAAGGCGCGGATCCCGCGCCTTTTTTTATTTTCAGCGATTGCTTTTTAACCAGCAAGGCGAGAAAATAAGTCAATGCAATCATTGATAGCAAAGGAGGTTTCAATGGCTACTATCACCGTCAGAAATTTGGACGACGAAATCAAAGAGCTGCTGCGTATTTCAGCGGCGAAAAACGGCCATTCCATGGAAGAGGAAGCGCGCATGATCCTGAAACAGGCGCTGGTGAAAAAGCCGCCGCGCTATGGGTTAGGAACACGCATGCATCAGTACTTCGCCGAATTCGGCGGCGTTGAGTTGGAGATCCCCCCACGTGATGAAGCCCCTCATCGTATTGTCAACTTTGATGAAGACGATGAAAAATGATTGTGCTGGATACCAACGTCGTTTCGGAATTGCTGCGGCCGGCGCCTCACTACAATGTATTGCGCTGGTTAGATGAGCAGGATACGTATCGGTTCTATTTGAGCGCCATCGTGGTTGCGGAGCTGTATACGGGCATCGCCTGCATGCCTCACGGCAAGAAACAGCTCGAACTGCAAACTAACCTCGGCGACATGCTGCAGGAAGAGTTTTCAGACAGAATCTTACCCTTTGACGTCGGCTGTGCGATGCAGCATGCGGAATTAATGGGCGCCAATCGCCGCCGAGGCATTGGCGTCAGCATGCCGGATACCCAAATCGCCGCCACCTGCCTGCATTACGGTGCCGCCCTGGCCACCCGCAACACCAAAGACTTCCTCCACTGCGGCATCGAGTTAATCGATCCGTGGCAGGCGCCGACCGGCCGTCGGTTGCATGAGGATGCGGCGGAATACTACGTGATGAGCAGGAAGTCCTGACCGGGCCGCAGCGACGCGGCCCGCGCCAAGAGCGTCAGGCGTTTTCCCTGGCGGTTTGATGGCCGTTGGCCGACTCTTTCTTCTCCATCGGCAACGGAATATACGCGCGGATCAATAGCCCGCCGCGTTCGCTGGTGCCGATATCCAGTTCGCCGTCGTGCGCGTCGATAATGCGCTGCACGATCGCCAGCCCCAGACCTGTGCCGCTGGTGCTGCGCGCGCTGTCACCGCGTACGAACGGCTGCAACAGGTGCTTCAATTCTTCCGGCTTGATGCCCGGGCCGTCATCCTCCACCTGGAACCAGCCGCGCTGCAGCTCGCGGCCGCTGCTGACCTTGATCCAGCCGTTGCCGTAACGCGCCGCGTTCACCACCATGTTCACCGCCGCCCGCTTAATCGACAGCGGATGCACGTTCATCATCAGCTCGCCCGGCGACAGCGCGGTTTCAATCACCCGCTCATAGCCGCTCTCCGCCGCGACCACCTCGCCCAAAATGGCGTTCAGATCGCTGCTTTCGGTCGGCATCTCCTGCCCGGTGCGCAGGTAATCGATGAACTGCTCGATGATGGCGTTGCACTCTTCGATGTCTTTATTGATCGACTCGGCCAGATAGCCGTCTTCGGCGCTCATCATCTCCGTCGCCAGGCGGATACGCGTCAACGGCGTGCGCAGGTCATGGCTGACCCCGGCCATCAGCAAGGTGCGGTCATCCGCCAGCTGCTTGACGCCCGACGCCATCTGATTGAATGCGCGAGTCACCGACCGCACTTCGGAAGCGCCATACTCGCGCAGCGGCGGCGGAATGATGCCTTTGCCCACCTGCAGCGCCGCATGCTCCAGCTCCACCAGCGGGCGGTTTTGAATGCGGATAAACAGCCAGGCGCCGCCGATCGCCAGCAGCATGATCGCCAGCGTATAGCGGAACAGCGGAGAGAAGTCGCCCTGGTGGATTTCCGTCAGCGGTACGCGCACCCAGATATCGGGCTGCAGCCAGGTTTTCAGCCACACCACCGGGGAGTTCTTGTTCACCTCCACCCGCACATCGGTCGGCCCGCCGAGCTGCTGCGCCATCTGCTGGCTGAGGAACTGGTAGTGCTGCGCCCAGCGCAGGCCGCTCTCCTCCGCCGCCGAGTTGGTGTAGAGAGAGATGCCCAGTTCGCGGTAGATCTCACGGCGGAACGCCGGCGGCACTTCCAGCAGCGTGCCGTCCTCCAGCTGCAGCCGATCGGTCATCAGCATACGCACTTCGTACGCCAATACCTTGTTGAACTGCTGCAGACTGGGCAGGATGGCGAAGTTCAGCACCACCAGATAGGTCGTCACCAGGCTGACGAACAGCAAGGTGACGATCAACAACAGGGTTCGGGCAAACGAGCTACGCGGTGAAAAGCGCAATCGCCTCATGCCTTGCTGCCGTCCGGGACGAACACGTAGCCGAGACCCCAAACGGTCTGGATATAACGCGGATGCGCCGGATCTTCTTCCACCATGCGGCGCAGGCGCGAGATCTGCACGTCGATGGAGCGCTCCATGGCGCTGTATTCGCGGCCACGCGCCAGGTTCATCAGCTTATCGCGCGACAGCGGTTCACGCGGGTGGCTGACCAGCGCCTTCAGGACCGCGAACTCGCCGCTGGTCAACGGCATCGGTTCGTCTTCGCGGAACATCTCGCGGGTGCCGAGGTTCAGCTTGAATTTGCCGAATGCGATCACCGCCTCTTCCTGCGAAGGCGCGCCCGGCAGTTCGTTAGCCTGGCGGCGCAGCACCGCGCGGATGCGAGCCAACAGCTCACGTGGGTTGAACGGCTTAGGAATGTAGTCGTCAGCGCCGATTTCCAGCCCGACGATACGATCGACCTCTTCGCCTTTGGCGGTGACCATAATGATTGGCATCGGGTTACTTTGGCTGCGCAGGCGGCGGCAGATGGACAGCCCGTCTTCGCCCGGCAACATCAGATCAAGCACCATCAGATGGAAAGATTCACGGGTCAGCAAGCGATCCATTTGCTCAGCGTTGGCAACGCTGCGAACCTGGAAGCCCTGCTCGGTTAAATAACGTTCTAAAAGCGCGCGCAGGCGCATGTCATCATCGACAACCAGGATCTTATGATTCTCTTGCATGGTATTACTCCCAAAGGCTTTATTGCCTGACTCGAATATTGTTAGAAAACCGTGCCATTTGAGACAGCGTTTAATGGTATGTATTCTAGACGAAATTGTTACAAAGCTTATTCTTTTCCCCATTTATCAACAATTTTCATCGAATGTCGACGGGGGTTCGTCAAAATTCCGCCCTTTATCGGCGCAATGTGGGGCAGAGGCCCAATTTTGCGCACTTTCGCCACCGGCCAACCGCCCGGTGGCGTGTCGATAGCGAATCAGGACGTTTGCAGGAAACGCGCCAGCTGCCGGCGCAGCTGCCGGTTCTCTTGCTGCAGCGCATCAACCCGATCGAGCAGCGTCAGCGCCATGGCGATCCCCGGCCAATCCAGATCCAGCTCGGCCCGCAGCCTGCGCGCACGCTGTAGATGGCTGAGCGCCGGGTAATCGAACTCCCAGCTCGGCTGCGCCGGCTCCAGCGGCACGATCACGCCCAGCCCGACGATCTCGACCAGTTCATCCTCTGAAATCTCCACCCTCTGACACAGTTCCACCACGGTGAATGTGATCTCTTTTTTCATCATGTGCTTTACTCCCATTCCGCGCGCGGGTTGAACGCC
Organism: Serratia nevei; assembly: GCF_024160145.1. GTDB lineage: Bacteria > Pseudomonadota > Gammaproteobacteria > Enterobacterales > Enterobacteriaceae > Serratia > Serratia nevei_A. The sequence continues at coordinate 29,030 of NZ_JAMYWQ010000031.1, read as the reverse complement.
GCCTGTTCAGCCAGTTCTCGCCACAGGGCGCTGGCCTTCTCGTTCGGCTTCGGCGGCATCACCACCTTGAGAATGACATACAGATCGCCGGGCTCTTTCTTGCCCGCCAGCCCCTTGCCCTTGACCCGCAGCCGTTTGCCGCTCTGGCTGCCGGCCGGCACGGTCAGCGCGATTTTGCCGGTCAGCGTCGGCACCTCGATGCTGGCTCCCAGCGCCGCCTCCCACGGGGCGAGCGGTGCCACGATGCTCAGGTTGTGGCCGTCAATCTCGAACAGCGGATGCGGCGCGAGACGGATGACCAGATACAGGTCGCCGTTCTGGCCGCCGCCCACGCCGGCAACGCCCTGCCCCTTGAGGCGAATGCGCTCGCCGTCGCCCACGCCGGCCGGGATTTTCACGTTCAGCGTTTTGCTGGCTTCGCTCACCTGCCGCCCCAGTTCGTCATACACCGGCAGCTTGTAGGAGATCTCGCGGCTTTGGCCATGCAGCGTTTCCTCGAGGAACAGCGGCACCTCCATCTCGAGATCCTGCCCGCGGAAGCCATGCCCGCCGTGCGAGTGCGAGGCGGAGCGATGCCCGCCCGCCGCCCGCTCGCCGAACATGCTTTCGAAGAAATCGGAGAAGTCTTGCGCGTCGGCGCCGCCGCCGTGCCATGAAGCGCTCTGCTGATAGCCGCCGCGATCGCCGCGCGCCTGGCGGCCAAAGTTCGGATCGTTGCGGTGTAGCCGGATCTGATCGTACTCGACGCGACGCTCTTCGTCCTTCAGCACCTCATAGGCTTCGGCCAGCTCCTTGAATTTGCTCTCGGCGTCTTCTTCGGTGCTCACGTCAGGGTGATATTTACGCGCCAGCCGGCGGTAGGCCGTTTTGATGGTTTTCAGATCGGCGTTGGGCTCAACGCCCATCGTTGCGTAGTAATCTTTAAATTCCATGCGGTAATACCTTCAATGTGTTGGGTTGTGCGCCAAAATTCCTTGTCTCTCTCGCCAGATATCCTCCTTTCGTCACATTCCTTTTCCGCTATCGCTAAGCATACTCCCGATTGTTAAAAGCTGCGCAACCTGAATAAAAACCGTGCGACAAGGCGCAGGCCCGCGCGCCATTTCTAAAGCCCCGCGCATTCACGTACACTGTGGCGGTGGCCCCATAAAGATAAATCGCGATGAGAACTCAACTGATAACCCGTGAAGGGTATGACAAGCTCAAACAAGAGCTGGATTATCTCTGGCGCGAAGAACGCCCCGAGGTGACCAAAAAAGTGACCTGGGCCGCCAGCCTGGGCGACAGAAGCGAAAACGCCGACTACCAATACAACAAGAAACGGCTGCGCGAAATTGACCGCCGCGTCCGCTATCTGACCAAATGCCTGGAGCAGTTGAAGATCGTCGATTACTCTCCGCAACAGGAAGGCAAAGTGTTCTTCGGCGCCTGGGTGGAAGTCGAGAACGAAGACGGCGAGACCAAACGCTTTCGCATCGTCGGTTACGACGAGATCTTCGGCCGCAAGGATTACATCTCCATCGACGCGCCGATGGCGCGCGCCCTGCTGAAAAAAGAGGTCGGGGACGTCGCCACCGTCAATACGCCGCTGGGCGAGGCGCAGTGGTATGTAAACGAGATAGACTACCCGAAGTAAGCTTTCAGCTTTTTCCGAACCGCCGCCAACGCCGCCGCCTGCGCAGTTCTTCACGCCGCAGCCGCGCGGCGGCGGCCCGCTCCGCTGGCATTTTCCGCGATCAATCCGTATAACTGTCCCCTGTTTATTCACCGTTCTCAATACAGATACCAGACCTATGAATGACCCACTGAGCCGCATTATTGCAACAGAACTGCAGGCCCGGCCGGAGCAAGTCGACTCCGCCATCCGTCTGCTGGATGAAGGTAATACCGTGCCCTTTATTGCACGCTATCGTAAGGAAGTCACCGGGGGCCTGGACGACACCCAACTGCGCCAGCTGGAAACCCGCCTGGGTTATCTGCGTGAACTGGAAGATCGTCGCCAGACTATCCTGAAGTCGATCGATGAACAGGGCAAACTGACCGAACAACTGGCGGGGGCGATCAACGCCACGCTGAGCAAGACCGAACTCGAAGACCTCTACCTGCCGTACAAACCGAAGCGCCGCACCCGCGGCCAGATCGCCATCGAAGCCGGTCTGGAACCGCTGGCGGACGCACTGTGGCAGGATCCGCAACAGCAGCCTGAGCAGCTGGCTGAGCGCTACGTCGACGCCGACAAGGGCGTAGCGGACGTCAAAGCCGCCCTCGACGGCGCGCGCTATATCCTGATGGAACGCTTCGCCGAAGACGCCACGCTGCTGGCCAAGGTGCGCGACTACCTGTGGAAAAACGCCCATCTGGTGTCCAAAGTGGTCGAGGGCAAGGAAGAAGAAGGCGCCAAGTTCCGCGACTACTTCGATCACCACGAACCGATTTCCCAGGTGCCCTCGCACCGCGCGCTGGCGATGTTCCGCGGCCGCAACGAAGGGGTGCTGCAACTGGCGCTGAACGCCGATCCGCAATTTGAGGAAGCGCCGCGCGAAAGCCAGGCGGAGCTGATCATCATCAATCACCTCAACCTGCGCCTGAACAACGCCCCGGCCGACGCCTGGCGCAAGGCGGTGGTCAACTGGACCTGGCGCATCAAGGTGCTGTTGCATCTGGAAACCGAGTTGATGGGTACGGTGCGCGAACGCGCGGAAGACGAAGCGATCAACGTCTTCGCCCGCAACATGCATGATCTGCTGATGGCCGCGCCGGCCGGCATGCGCGCCACCATGGGCCTCGATCCGGGCCTGCGTACCGGGGTGAAAGTGGCCGTGGTCGACGCGACCGGCAAGCTGGTGGCCACCGACACCGTCTACCCGCACACCGGGCAAGCGGCCAAAGCCGCCGCCATCGTCGCGGCGCTGTGCATCAAACACCACGTGGAGCTGGTGGCCATCGGCAACGGCACCGCTTCGCGTGAAACCGAGCGCTTCTATCTCGACCTGCAAAAACAGTTCGCCGAAGTCCGGGCGCAGAAAGTGATCGTCAGCGAAGCGGGCGCGTCGGTGTACTCCGCGTCCGAACTGGCGGCGCAGGAGTTCCCGGATCTCGACGTGTCGCTGCGCGGCGCGGTGTCCATTGCCCGCCGCCTGCAGGATCCGCTGGCGGAGCTGGTGAAGATCGACCCGAAATCCATCGGCGTCGGCCAGTATCAGCACGACGTCAGCCAGAGCCAGTTGGCGAAGAAGCTGGACTCGGTGGTGGAAGACTGCGTGAACGCCGTCGGCGTCGACCTGAACACCGCGTCGGTGCCGTTGCTGACCCGCGTGGCCGGCCTGACACGCATGATGGCGCAGAACATCGTCAACTGGCGCGACGAGAACGGCCGCTTCAGCAACCGTGAACAGCTGCTGAAGGTCAGCCGCCTGGGGCCGAAAGCCTTCGAACAGTGCGCCGGCTTCCTGCGCATCAACCACGGCGACAACCCGCTGGACGCCTCCACCGTTCACCCGGAAGCCTATCCGGTGGTGCAGCGCATTCTGGCCGCCACCGAGCAGGCGCTGCAGGATCTGATGGGCAACGCTTCGGCGGTGCGCAGCCTGAAAGCGGTCGACTTCACCGACGACAAGTTCGGCGTGCCGACGGTCACCGACATCCTGAAAGAGCTGGAGAAGCCGGGCCGCGATCCGCGTCCGGAGTTCAAAACCGCGACCTTTGCCGAAGGGGTGGAAACCCTCAACGATCTGCAGGTGGGTATGATCCTGGAAGGCTCGGTGACCAACGTCACCAACTTCGGCGCCTTCGTGGATATCGGTGTGCATCAGGATGGCCTGGTGCACATCTCCTCGCTGGCGGACAAGTTCGTTGAAGATCCGCACACCGTGGTGAAGGCCGGCGACATCGTCAAAGTGAAGGTGATGGAAGTCGATCTGCAGCGTAAACGCATCGCGCTGAGCATGCGCCTGGATGAGCAGCCGGGCGAAGGTTCACCACGCCGCGGCGGCAACGCGCCGGCACAGCCACGCGACAACGCCAACCGAACGGCAGGCGGTAACAAGGCCAAACCGCGCAACGCGGCGCCGGCCGGCAACAGTGCCATGGGCGACGCGCTGGCGGCGGCGTTCGGTAAGAAACGCTAAATCGGAACCGGAAGGGCGGAGCCAGCTCCGCCCTTTTTTGTTAAAAAATCTTGCGGCATTCTTTGACCCGGCTCAATAAACCACCGTCTTTTTATTTCCCCTATCTGTGTGACCGCCCTCCCATTATTCAAGCAACAAAAATCCCCTCCGCAGCCGTTTATTAACAACTTGGTTAACAGGCATGTTTCATTTTGCGAATTGTGGGCGAAACACAAATGGTTACCGCTCGCATTACGATGGAATAATGTTATTGAATTGCCTTTCGCAAGAAATAAATAAGAAAAGCACGCCATCAACATTTGCAAACGAGAAAACTCGGCTACAAATACGCAACTGATTTAACTCGCCATTCTCATTTGTTCCCGGCTACGAGCAGTGGTAAAACGGGGTTTATCAAGACGACGCAGCCAAAAACTGCCGCCGCCATAATAATTGGTTACAATACCCTTACTTTTTGTATTGAGTGGGATAATGATAATTACTATTATTTGCGCTCACTTTATTGCATGACCTTATGGATGAATGCGCCGACGGCGTGGCATTTTCGCCGGCAACGTCCAATTATCATCAGCCCGATGCTCATCGGCACCCGGAAGGTTAATCACATGCAGCTTCAACCTAAACACACGTATAAAATTGTCGGCTTTTCCGGTGAAATTGCGCCGGCCTACCGCCAGAAACTGTTATCGCTCGGCATGCTGCCCGGCTCTTCATTCGAAGTGGTGCGCGTCGCGCCGCTGGGCGATCCGATAGAAATTAAAACTCGCCGCGTCAGCCTGGTGCTGCGCAGGAAGGATCTGGCGCTGCTGCAGCTCGACGCCCAATCCTGAACCGGCACGCTCTCCGTTTGCCGACGCACCTTGCGCCGGCGCTGTTCTCCTTGAAGACGACACGCTGAACTATGAAAAAACTCACCATCGGCTTAATCGGCAACCCGAACTCCGGCAAAACCACGCTGTTCAACCAGCTCACCGGCGCACGCCAGCGGGTCGGCAACTGGGCGGGCGTGACGGTCGAACGCAAAGAAGGCCATTTCACCACCCCGCAGTCCGACGTGCGGCTGGTCGACTTGCCCGGCACCTATTCCCTGACCACCATTTCAGAGCAAACCTCGCTTGATGAGCAGATCGCCTGCCACTACATCTTGAGCGGCGACGCCGATCTGCTGATCAACGTGGTCGATGCCTCCAACCTGGAGCGCAACCTCTACCTGACGCTGCAGCTGCTGGAGCTGGGCATTCCCTGCATCGTGGCGCTGAACATGCTCGACATCGCCAAAAGTCAGCATATCGATATCGACGTCGCCGCACTGTCGGCGCGCCTCGGCTGCCCGGTAGTGCCGATGGTTTCCACCCGCGCCGACGGCATCGGCGTGCTGAAGCAGATGATCGACAATCATCGCATCAACGAACAGCAGGCGCTGGTGAACTACCCGCCGCTATTGCTGAAAGAGGTCGCCACGCTGAGCGATGCCATGCCACAAACGCTGCCGGCGGTGCAGCGCCGCTGGCTGGCGCTGCAGATGCTGGAAGGCGACATCTACAGCCACCATCTGGCCGGCGCCGCTGTCGCACTGTTGCCTGCGGCCACCCAGGCGTTGCAACAGCAGCAGCAAGAGGATCCGGCGCTGGTGATCGCCGACGCGCGCTACCAGTCCATCGCCGCCCTGTGCGACGCGGTCAGCAATTCGCAACAGGCGATGCCCAATCGCCTGACCGACATGCTGGATAAGGTGATCCTCAACCGCTGGCTGGGCGTGCCGATCTTCCTGCTGGTGATGTACCTGATGTTCCTGCTGGCGATCAACATCGGCGGCGCGCTGCAGCCGATCTTCGAGATCGGCTCGGCGGCGATCTTCATCCAGGGCATTCAGTGGCTAGGCTACACCCTGCACTTCCCCGACTGGCTGACCGTCTTCCTGGCGCAGGGGGTCGGCGGCGGTATCAACACCGTGCTGCCGCTGGTGCCGCAGATCGGCATGATGTACCTGTTTCTGTCGTTCCTGGAAGACTCCGGCTACATGGCGCGCGCAGCGTTCGTGATGGACCGCCTGATGCAGGCGCTCGGGCTGCCGGGCAAATCCTTCGTGCCGCTGATCGTCGGCTTCGGCTGCAACGTACCGTCAATCATGGGCACCCGCACGCTGGACGCCCAGCGCGAGCGCCTGATCACCATCATGATGGCACCGTTCATGTCCTGCGGCGCCCGTCTGGCGATCTTCGCGGTGTTCGCCGCCGCCTTCTTTGGCCAGGACGGCGCCGGGGTGGTGTTCTCGCTGTACCTGCTCGGCATCGCGGTGGCAATCCTCACCGGCCTGGTGCTGAAATACACCATCATGCGCGGCGAAGCCTCGCCGTTCGTGATGGAGCTGCCGGTCTACCACGTGCCGCACCTGAAAAGCCTGCTGCTGCAAACCTGGCAGCGGCTGAAAGGCTTCGTGCTGCGCGCCGGTAAGGTGATCGTGGTGGCCAGCATGTTCATCGGCGGCCTGAACAGCTTCTCGTTCAGCGGCAAGACGGTCGACAGCATCAACGACTCCGCGCTGGCCTCGGTCTCCAAGGTGCTGACGCCGCTGCTGCAGCCGATGGGCGTGCACAGCGACAACTGGCAGGCCACCGTCGGCCTGGTGACCGGCGCGATGGCGAAAGAAGTGGTGGTCGGCACGCTGAATACGCTGTACACCGCCGAGCACATCAACAAGGAAGCGTTCGACGCCGCCAGCTTCAACCTGTTGGGTGAGCTGGGCGGCGCGCTGCACCAAACCTGGGAGGGCCTGAAAAACACCTTCAGCCTGAGCGTACTCGCCAACCCGATCGAAGCCAGCAAGGGTGACGGCGAGATGGGCGTCGGCTCGATGGGCGTGATGAGCAGCAAATTCGGCTCGGGCATCTCCGCCTACAGCTACCTGATCTTCGTGCTGCTGTATGTGCCTTGCGTCTCGGTGATGGGCGCCATCGCCCGTGAATCGAGCCGCGGCTGGATGACCTTCTCTATTCTGTGGGGGCTGAACGTGGCCTACTCGCTGGCGACGCTGTTCTATCAGGTGGCCACCTTCAACCAACACCCGCAGTATAGCCTGACGGCGATCCTGGTGGTCGTGGCGGTGAACCTGCTGGTGCTGTTCGGCCTGCGCCGGGCGCGCAGCCGCGTTACGGTGCGCCTGGGCAACGCTACGCCGGCGGCCTGCTGCCAGGGTGCCAAAGGGAGCTGTCACTGATGGCCGGGCTGCTGCAGGTGCGCGATGCGCTGGCGCTGCTCGGCAGCGCCCAGGCGCAGCAGCTCAGCCAATCGCTGGCGACGCCGCTGCCGCTGGTGCAGGCAATGCTGGACCGTTTGACGGCGATGGGGAAAGTGGAGCGCATCGAACAGGATGACGGCGCCTGTCTGAGCGGCAGCTGCAAAAGCTGCCCGCAGGGCCAGGAGTGCAGCACGGTCGTCTATCGGCTGAAAGCCTGAAGATCAGGGCGCCGCGGATGGGCGCCCCTTTACCGTTGAAGGCTTATTGCTTGTCTTTGTACACTTCGGCGATGGCGCTGAATTTACCGTGCTCGCGGCCCGCCAGGATCACGTAGTATTGGCCGCCCTTTTCGTCCGCCAGTTTGGACAGCTCATCCTTGGCATCCATCGGCGAGGTGGTCTGCGCCGTGGTGGTCACGGTGCCGATCTTCTCGTATTTACCCGGGTTCTTATCCAGATCTTCCTTGGTCAGCAGGGTTGCCGCCATGGAGCCGAAAGACACCGAACCCAGCACTGCCGCTGCAATAATCATCTTCAATGATTTCATGACACTAACCTCTCAATGGATAATTTATCTGTTATGAAAGCCGTCAAGAATCCATGCGCAGTACAGCAGGCTGCCGCGACATCCTCAGGCCTCGTTGCTTTCCCTGACGGGGCCTGTTTCCCAGAGACGAAACGCCAAAATGAAAAGCGCCGCACGCGGTCTTTTCATTTTGCAGCCAACGCATTGACCCACTAAGTATCGAACAGCTTTGTCTTTTATCCACCCGGCGGCGTTTTTTTTCGCGCCCTATCGTGCGTTTTCACGCCGTATTCAATGTGCTGCAATAAACGCTTCGATCATCGTCACAAATTCTTCGGGGTGAGAGATAAACGGCGCATGAGCGGCCTTGGCCACGATCTGCGATGAGGAATTCGGCCAGGCGACATCCAGCAGCTCGGCGACCTTGCGCGGCACCAGCCCGTCCAGATAGCCGTAGATGCGCAGCAGCGGCAGTTCCAACGCCGCCAGAGGCGCGCGCAGATCGGCGGTGCGCAGGATCTCCAGCCCGCCGTTCAACACCTCGACGCTCGGCGTCGGCTGGTTGAGCACTACCGCTTTCAGCTGGCGCGCATCCTGACGCGCGCTCTCGGTGCCCAGCGTCTGCAGCGCCAGAAAACGCTCGACGGTGCGCTGAAAATCCAGGCTCAGCTGGTGCTGGAAACCGCTCAGCACGTCCGGGCGGATCCCCGGCCACTCATCGCGGGCGGCAAAGCACGGCGAGGAGGCCACGGTGATCAGCCCCTTGAGCCGCTGCGGCTGCATCAGCGCCGCCTGGCTGGCCACCAGCCCGCCAAGCGACCAGCCTAGCCACCAGGCCTGCTGCGGGGCGGCCGCCAGCACGATCTCCGTCATCTGCTCCAGCGACAGGGCGCCGAATCCCTGACTGCGGCCATAACCCGGCAGATCGACCAGGTGCAGGCGAAAATGCGGCGCCAGTCGCGCCTGAATGCAACTCCACACTTCCGCGTTCAATCCCCAGCCGTGCAGCAGCACAAGATCGCGTTCACCTTCACCTATTGTTTGCCAGTACAGCGCTGTCATTGGTTATTGTCCTTTCATACTTATCCGTCACGGGGGCTCTATGCTATCAATCCGCAGCCGCTGTTGGCTATGTCGGCAGCCGTTGAGCCTGATGCGTCATGGCATCTGCAGCTGCTGCCTGCGCCATCTGCCGGCCCGCCCGCCGTGTTGTCCGCGCTGCGGATTGCCCGCCGGGGAGACGCAAATGCCCTGCGGCCGCTGCCTGCAACGGCCGCCGCCCTGGCAGCGGCTGGTGTTCGTCAGCGACTACGTTGCGCCCCTCAGCCAACTGGTAAAAAGGTTCAAGTTTCACCGCGCGCCCGAGCTGGCACCGGCGCTGGCGCGCCTGATGCTGTTACGCTGGCAGCAGGCACGCAGAGAGCAGTATCTGAACAGACCCGACCTGATTTTAGCGGTACCCTTGCATGCATCACGCTGCTGGCGCCGTGGCTATAACCAGAGCGATCTGCTGGCCCGGCCGCTGGCGCGCTGGCTGGGCTGCGCCTATCGGCCTGCCGCCTTGCGCCGGGTACGCAAGACCGCCCTGCAACAGCGGCTGAGCGCCGGAGCGCGCAGGCGCAATCTGCAGCACGCGTTCGTCTGTACCGCCCCGGTCGCCAACCGACATATCGCCCTGGTGGATGACGTGGTGACCACCGGCAGTACCGTCGCGGAGATCGCGGCGCTGCTGCGGCGGCAAGGCGCCGCCTCGGTGCAGATCTGGTGCGTTTGCCGCACGTTGTAGTGCCACGGCAATGGGCGTATTATAACCGACTATAGAAGTCAACTATTGAGCTAATGCTATGATCCGTATAACAGATGCTGCACAGGAACACTTTGCCAAACTGCTGGCAAATCAAGAAGAAGGCACCCAAATCCGCGTATTCGTGATCAACCCGGGCACGCCGACGGCCGAATGCGGTGTCTCTTATTGCCCGCCGGACGCGGTAGAAGCGACGGATACCGAACTGACGTTCGACAAACTGTCCGCCTATGTCGATGAGCTGAGCGCACCGTATCTGGAAGACGCCGAAATCGACTTCGTGACCGACCAACTGGGTTCTCAGCTGACGCTGAAGGCGCCGAACGCCAAAATGCGCAAGGTCGATGACAACGCGCCGCTGATGGAGCGCGTGGAATACGTGCTGCAGTCGCAGATCAACCCACAGCTGGCGGGCCACGGCGGCCGCGTGACGCTGATGGAGATCACCGACGACAACATGGCGATCCTGCAGTTCGGCGGCGGTTGCAACGGCTGTTCGATGGTCGACGTCACGCTGAAAGAAGGCATTGAGAAAGAGCTGCTGCAGAAGTTCCCGGAGCTGAAGGGCGTGCGTGATTTGACCGAGCACCAGCGTGGCGAGCACTCTTACTACTGATTCCCCTTCTTACTTGAAGTTGCAGCGTTGTTGGCTGCGTGCGCGCACCCCAGTCACTTACTTAAGTAAGCTCCTGGGGATTTACGCACTTGCCGCCTAGCTGCAACTCCAATTAATTCGGGTATCCATCATTTGGATAGGGCTACGGTTCTCATCCTTTGTCTTAATACAACGACACTCGTTCGTTACCCCACCGACACCTTGCGCCGCCGCTTGTCCACATCCTTCAGCAGCCGGTTTATCCGCGGGTCGGCGAACATCTCCTCCAGCGTTTGGGTCAGCTTGCGCCGCCAGTTAGGGTACTGATCGCTGGTGCCGGGAATATTGACCGGATCGGCCATGTCCAGCCAGTCTTCCGGCTGCAAGCCGAGCAGGGCGCTGGCGCTGTCGGCGACATAACGCTGCAGGCCGCGGTTGAGCAGCGGGTTCATGGCGAGTGACGCCGCCTTCTTGCCCACCTTCTGCGGCACGCAACCGTAGTGATGCAACCCATCCAGCAACCCCTGCTTGGCGCGTTCCCGATCGGCGAACAGCTCCCGCAGAACCTCCGCGTCCGGGTAAAGCCCCAGCCGGTCGCCGAGCGTCAGATCGCCGCTTTGCCAAAAGCCGCGCAGCGTCGGCAAATCGTGGGTAGTGATAGTCGCCATCGCCTGCACCGGATACGCCTGTGGCGCGCGGAAATGGTGTTCACCGTCGCTTTCGAAATACAGCACTTTGTAGGAATAGACGCCGCTGTCGCGCAGCTTGCCGACGATCTCCACCGGCACCGTGCCAAGATCCTCGCCGATCACCATGCAGCGGTGGCGCTGGCTTTCCAGCGCCAGCACCGCCAGCAGATCGTCCACCGGGTATTTGACGTAGGCGCCGCGATCGGCGGTTTCGCCGTAAGGGATCCACCACAGCCGCAGCAGCGCCATGACGTGATCGATACGCAGCGCGCCGCAGCTGGTCATGTTGGCGCGCAAAAGATCGATAAACGGCTGATAACCGCGCGCCGCCATCACGTGCGGATCCATCGGCGGCAGGCCCCAGTTTTGCCCCAACGGCCCCAGGATGTCCGGCGGCGCGCCGACCGACGCTTTCAGGCAATACAGCTCGCGGTCGCACCAGGTTTCCGCTCCGCCCTCCGCCACCCCGACCGCCAGATCGCGATACAGACCAATCGGCATCTGCTGCCGCTGACTCTGCTCAAAACACTGCGCGAACTGCGTGGCCGCCAGCCACTGCAGCCACAGGTAAAAACGGACTTCATCCTGATGTTCGTCGCAGAACTGCCGCACCGCTTCACCCTGCCCCTGCCGATAGCGCTCAGGCCAGGCCGGCCAGCCCCACTGGCTGGCGTCTTTGGCCGCCAGATGGGCATGCAGCGCGTCGAATGCCGCCTGCTGATGCAGGCTGCCGCCGCCGTCCGCCACGAACCGTTCGAACGCCTGACGCTGCGCGTCGTTCGGCTTGCGCGCCTGAAACAGCGGGAACGCCAGCTTCAACGCCGCCAGCTTCAGCTGCATCACGGCGGTGTAATCCACCCACTCCGCCGCGCGCGCCTTGGCCAGCTGCTTTTGCGTCGCCGGCTTCTGCCACCAGCGCTGCGCCGCGTCGCTGCGCTGGAAATCCTCCACCGCGTTGACGTCGATATACGCCAGATTCAGCCAGCGGCGCGACGAGGGGCTGTAGGGGCTGGCGCTCTCCGGGTTGGCCGGATACAGCGCATGGATCGGATTGAGACCGACAAAGGCACCGCCGCGCTCCCCCACCTGCTCCACCATCAGACGCAGATCGCCGAAATCGCCGATGCCCCAGTTGCGATCGGAACGCAGCGTATACAGCTGAACGCAGGCGCCCCACAGTTTCTTGCCGGTCAACAAGGCGTCCGGCTCGAAACAGCGCCTCGGCGCGACGATCACTCGGCATGGCCACTGCCGTGCGCCCTGGCTCAGCGTCAACTGGTGGTAGCCCGCCGGCAGATCGCCGGGCAGCGTCAGGGTCTTGCGCGCGCCGACGCGCCCCTGCAGGCATGTGCCGTCTTCACGCTGCAGCGCCCACAGGTAGTCGCCTTCGCCCGCCGGGGTCAGCGCCAGCGGCGCGCCCTGATAGAACACCTTGACCGCCGGTAACGGCGATACCGCCCCTTCCTGCGCGGCATCGGCCCGGTTCATGGCCGCCAGCAGCTTGCGCTTGGTCTGCGGTTCAATCGCCTGCCGCTTGCCGTGGGCATTGATAAAATCGGCAGCGATCCCCGCCTGCGCTGCCGCCTGATCGATACGCTTGCGATCCATTCGCTCTCCTTAACGTTTGGCTTGCCAGATGCGCTGCTGGTAATCGCGGATCGAGCGATCCGAGCTGAACATGCCGACGCGCGCGGTGTTAAGGATAGTCCGCCGCGTCCATTCGTCCCGATCGCGATACAGTTCATCGATCCGGCGCTGCGCCTGGCAGTACGAGGCGAAGTCCGCCAGCACCAGATAGGGATCGCCGCCTTCCAGCAGGCTGTGCAGCATCATGTCGAACGCGTGCTTATCGCCGTGGCTGAACGCACCGCTCGCCAGCTCGTCCAAAATCGCCTTCAGGTGCTTATCTTTCTTGCGGTAGCTGAGCGGATCGTAGCCCTTCGCCAGTATCGCCTTCACCTGCTCCACGGTATTGCCGAAGATAAAGATATTGTCTTCGCCCACCTGCTCGGCGATTTCGACGTTGGCGCCGTCCAGCGTGCCGACCGTCAGCGCGCCGTTCAGCGCCAGCTTCATGTTGCCGGTGCCGGAGGCCTCTTTGCCGGCGGTGGAGATCTGCTCGGAGATATCCGCCGCCGGGATCATCAGTTCGGCCACCGACACGCGGTAGTCGGGAATGAACGCCACTTTCAGGCGATCTTTCACCAACGGATCGTTATTGATCTTCTCGGCCGCCTGGTTGATCGCGTAAATGATGTTCTTCGCCAGGTAGTAGCCCGGCGCCGCCTTGGCGCCGAACAGGAAGACGCGCGGCACGATGTCCAGATTCGGGTTGTCGCGCAGCTGGCGATACAGCGACAGGATGTGCAGCAGGTTCAGGTGCTGGCGTTTGTACTCGTGCAGACGCTTGATCTGCACGTCGAAAATCGCGTCCGGGTCGAGCGTCAGCCCCATCACGCCGTGCACGTAGTTGGCCAGCGCCACCTTGTTGTCGCGTTTGATCTGCTGATAACGCTGGCGGAACGCCGCGTCGTCGGCGAATTTCTCCAGCCCGCGCAACGCGTCGAGATCGTTCGCCCACTCCACCTTCAGCGTCTCGTCGATCAGGCCCGACAGCGCCGGATTGCACTGTTTCAGCCAGCGGCGCGGCGTGATGCCGTTGGTGACGTTATGGAATTTGTTCGGCCACAGCTGGTGATATTCCGGGAACAGATCCTTCACCACCAGATCCGAGTGCAGCTGCGCCACGCCGTTGACCGCAAAACCGCTGACCACGCACAGGTTGGCCATGCGCACCTGCTTGTTGTGATGCACCGCCAGTTTGGCCCACACCGCCTCGTCGCCCGGCCAGTGCTTATCCACCTGCTTTTTGAACCTGGCGTTGATCTGTTTGATGATGGAGAAATGGCGCGGCAGCAGGCTGCGCACCAGTTTTTCATCCCAGCACTCCAGCGCTTCCGGCATCAGGGTGTGGTTGGTATAGGCGAAGGTGTTGCTGGTGATCGCCCAGGCCGCCTCCCACTCCAGCTGGTGTTCGTCCAGCAGAATACGCAGCATTTCCGGAATGGCAATGGTCGGGTGGGTGTCGTTCAGCTGGATCACTTCGTACTTCGGCAGCTCTTCAATCTTGCGGCCGGCCTGATGGTGCTTGCGCAAAATGTCCGCCACCGAGCAGGCGCACTGGAAATACTGCTGCATCAGGCGCAGGCGCTTGCCGGCCTGATGGTTGTCGTTCGGGTAGAGCACCTTGGTCAGCTTGTCGGCTTCTACGCCCTGCTTCTCCGCCTGCAGGAATTTGCCGTCGTTGAAATCGCTCAGGTTGAACGGATGCTGATGGGTCGCCTGCCACAGGCGCAGCGGCTGCGCCACGCCGTTGCGATACCCCAGCACCGGCAGATCCCAGGCTTCGCCACGCAGGGTGAAGGCCGGGCGCCACAGTTCGCGGCCGTCAGCCTGCTTTTCCAGCTTGCCGCCGATGCCCACGTCCACCGCCAGCGCGGCGTTGTGGCGGAACCACGGGTAGCTCTCGCGCTGCCAGTTATCCGGCGCCTCTTGCTGCTGCCCGCCCTGGAACGACTGGCGGAACAGCCCGTACTGGTAGTTCAGCCCATAGCCGGTGGCCGGTTGTTCCACCGTCGCCATCGAATCGAGGAAACAGGCCGCCAAACGCCCCAGCCCGCCGTTGCCCAGCGCCGGATCGGTTTCCTGCTCCAGCAGATCCGCCAGCTTGACGTTCTGTTCCGCCAGCGCCTGCTCGACGGTGTCGTACCAGCCCAGGTTGATCAGGTTGTTCGCCGTCAAGCGGCCGATCAGAAACTCCATCGAGATGTAGTTCACGTGGCGCAGCGGTTTGGCGCTTTTGCGCGGCGCCGGCTGCGCGGCCAACTGCTCGGCCAGCGCCGCACTGACGGCTTCCCACCATTGATGTTGCGTCATCTGCTGTGCGGAACTGAGGCCGAAACGTTGCCACTGGCGGGCAAGCGCCGCCAGAAAAGCATCCTTCTTGAGCGTAGGCTGTGACATAAGGAAAACTCTCTATCCAGTAAGTGGGTCAAATTGCCGCTATCGTGCCGGTGAGAAAGCCTGACGGCATCATCCCGCCTGGGGATTAGCTGGGGAGGAGGATTGGGGCGTAGCTGGAATTGTGATCTCAGGCACTGTTTGACTCCCTTGCAACGATGCAAAAAAGCCCGCCACCACGTGCGGCGAGCACTGAGAACGTTAACCATGACGTTAGCACAAGTATTCGCACTGCTGAAGTTTTGTCCATGGCCGGAAATGCGATTCACAGCCGCATCGCCGCGCGCCGGCGCCAAACGTAAAAAAGTGTGATCGATAGCAACTTAACTCCAAGCCGATGCGGAAGCTTGTTGCAATACGTTTAGGGTTGGCAGAAGTTAGGGGGAGCTATTAATTACGAACCATAAAATAATTAGCGCCACTCCAATCCCGGCGGGAACCGCGATTTATACCCTGGAATACTATGCTGATCCCATCAAAACTGAGCCGCCCGGTACGGCTGCAAAATACCGTGATCCGCGATCGCCTGCTGGCCAAACTGGCCAGCGCGGGCAACTATCGCCTGACACTGGTCAATTGCCCGGCGGGATACGGGAAAACCACGCTGATCGCCCAGTGGGCGGCCGGCAAGGCCGATCTGGGCTGGTATTCGCTGGATGAGAGCGACAACCAGCCGGAGCGCTTCGCCAGCTACCTGATCGCCGCGCTGCAGCAGGCCAGCGGCGGCCGCTGCGTCAAGAGCGAGGCGCTGAGCCAGAAGCATCAGTACGCCAGCCTGTCGGCGCTGTTCGCCCAGCTGTTTATCGAGCTGGCCGACTGGCACCAGCCGCTGTACCTGGTGATCGACGACTATCACCTGATCACCAACGACGCCATCCACCAGGCCATGCGCTTTTTCCTGCGCCATCAGCCGGAAAACCTGACGCTGATCCTGCTCTCGCGCACCCTGCCGCCGCTCGGCATCGCCAATCTGCGGGTGCGCGATCAGCTGCTGGAAATGGGTACGCAGCAACTGGCGTTTACCCATCAGGAAGCCAAACAGTTCTTCGACTGCCGCCTGACGGCGCCGATGGAACAGCAGGACAGCAGCCGCCTGTGCGACGAAGTCGAAGGCTGGGCCACCGCACTGCAGCTGATCGCGCTGTCGGCCCGTCAGTCCGCCTCGTCGGCCCAGCTGTCGGCCAAGCGGCTGGCGGGGCTGAACGCCAGTCACCTGTCCGACTACCTGGTGGACGAAGTGCTGGATCACGTCGATGCCGATGCGCGCGCCTTCCTGTTGCGCTGCTCGGTGCTGCGCTCGATGAACGACGCGCTGATCGTGCGGCTGACCGGCGAAGACAACGGCCAGCAACGGCTGGAGGAGTTGGAGCGCCAGGGGCTGTTTATCCACCGCATGGACGACACCAGCGAATGGTTCAACTTCCACCCGCTGTTCGCCTCTTTCCTGCGCCAGCGTTGCCAGTGGGAACTGGCGCTGGAGCTGCCGGGGTTGCACCGCGCCGCCGCCGAAGGCTGGCTGGCGCTGGGATATCCGGCAGAGGCCATTCACCATGCGCTGGCGGCCAGCGACGTCAGCATGCTGCGCGATATCCTGCTGCAACACGCCTGGTCGCTGTTCCACCACAGCGAACTGGCCTTGCTGGAAGAGTGCCTCAACGCGCTGCCCTATGAGCGCCTGATCCAGAACCCCAAGCTGGCGCTGCTTCAGGCCTGGCTGGCGCAGAGCCAGCACCGCTACGGCGAGGTCAACACCCTGCTGGCGCGCGCCGAGCGCACCATGCGCGAACAGAAAATCGAGATAGACCAAACGCTGCACGCCGAATTCGACGCCCTGCGCGCCCAGGTGGCGATCAACGCCGGCAAACCGGAAGAGGCCGAGCGGCTGGCAACCGAAGCGTTGAAATTCCTGCCGCTGTCCAGTTACTACAGCCGCATCGTCGCCACCTCGGTGACCGGCGAAGTGCACCACTGCAAGGGGGAGCTGGCGCGCGCGCTGCCGATGATGCAGCAAACCGAGCAGATGGCGCGTCGCCATCAGGCCAACCATTACGCGCTCTGGGCGCTGCTGCAGCAGAGCGAAATCCTCATCGCCCAAGGCTTCCTGCAGGCCGCTTACGAAACCCAGGACAAGGCGTTCGAACTGATCCGCGAACAGCACCTGGAACAGCTGCCGATGCACGAGTTCCTGCTGCGCATTCGCGCGCAGATCCTGTGGTCATGGTCGCGGCTGGACGAGGCGGAAGACGCGGCGCGCACCGGGCTGAAAATCCTGGCGAACTACCAGCCGCAACAGCAGCTGCAGTGCATCGCCATGCTGGCCAAATGCTCGCTGGCGCGCGGCGATCTGGACAATGCCAATACCCATCTGCAGCGCTGCGAAACCCTGCTGCACGGTGCCCACTACCATCGCGACTGGCTGACCAACACCGACAAGTCGCGGGTGATCCACTGGCAGATGACCGGCGACACCGCTGCCGCCGCCCAGTGGCTGCGCCACACCGAAAAGCCCGGCATGGCGGACAACCACTTCACCCAGGGCCAGTGGCGCAATATCGCGCGGGTGCAGATCCTGCTCGGTCAGTATGACGAGGCCGGCGTGGTGCTGGATGAGCTGAACGAGAACGCCCGCCGCCTGCGGCTGGTGAGCGATCTCAACCGCAACCTGCTGCTCAGCAACCAGCTGTACTGGCTGCAAGAGCGCAAGGGCGAAGCCCAGCAGGCGCTGATCGAAGCGCTGTCGCTGGCCAACCGCACCGGCTTTATCAGCCATTTCGTCATCGAGGGCGAAGCGATGGCGCAGCAGCTGCGCCAGCTGATCCAGCTCAACACGCTGCCGGAGCTGGAACAGCATCGCGCCCAGCGCATCCTGCGCGACATCAACCAGCATCATCGGCACAAGTTCGCGCATTTTGACGAGAACTTCGTCGATAAGCTGCTGACCCATCCGCAGGTGCCGGAGCTGATCCGCACCAGCCCGCTCACCCAGCGCGAATGGCAGGTGCTGGGGCTGATCTATTCCGGCTACAGCAACGACCAGATCGCCGGCGAACTGGACGTGGCGGCCACCACCATCAAGACGCACATCCGCAACCTGTACCAGAAGCTCGGCGTGGCCCATCGCCAGGAAGCGGTGCAGCAGGCGCAGCAGCTGTTGAAGATGATGGGGTACGGTGCCTGAGAGTCAGCGCTGGCCGTAATAGGCGCCGGCGCCATGTTTGCGGCTGAAATGCTTTTCCAGCAGATAGTCATCGATCCGCCTTAGGCCGGGGTTAATATCCCGGCTGATCCACGCCATTTTCGCCACTGCCTCCAGCACCACGGCGTTATGCACCGCCTCATCCGGCGTCCTTCCCCAACTGAACGGGCCATGCTGATACGCCAGGATACCGGGAATGTGCAACGGTTCACGCCCTTTCAGGGTTTCGATAATCACCCGACCGGTGTTCAGCTCATATTCCCGCACCACCTCTTCTGCCGTCAGCCCGCGGGTACAAGGAATATCGCCGGAAAAATAGTCGGCGTGGGTGGTGCCGAGCACCGGTATCGCTTCCCCCGCCTGCGCCCAGGCGGTGGCATGGGTGGAGTGCGTATGCACCACACCGCCGAGTTGAGGGAACGCCCGGTACAGCGCCAAATGCGTCGGCGTATCGGACGAAGGCCGCAGTTGCCCCTCAACAATCTCACCTCGCGCATTCACCACCACCATATCCTCAGCACGCATCGTTTCATAAGGTACGCCGCTGGGTTTGATCACCACCAGCCCACTGGCCCGATCGATGCCGCTGACATTGCCCCAGGTATAGGTCACCAGCCCGTGCTCAGGCAACGCCATATTGGCTCGGTACACCTGACTTTTCAGTTGCTCCAGCATGCTACCTCCTTATTTCCAACCCGGCCTCGGCCATGCGTTCAACCACCCAGGCACGCGCCTCCCGCACCGCCCGCAGCGGATCGTTCGCTTTCTCGCTCCACATCTCGAGCAGATAGGGGCCACGATAGCCGCTCTGCAACAGCGTTTCGAAACAGCATACGAAATCCACCACGCCCGCGCCGAACGGCACATTCTTAAACTCCCCCGGCCGCGTATCCTTAACGTGTACCGCAACGATATGTCCGCGCCCGGCCATGAGCTCCATCGGCACATCGTTGTCCCAGGCAGACAAGTTGCCGATATCCGGGTACAGCTGAAACCACGGGTTATTCAGGTAGTGGGCATAGCCCAGCGCCTTGCTGATCGAGTTCATCAGCGGATAGTCCATGATTTCCATCGCCAGCATCACCTGCGCGCGGCTGGCCATCGCTACCGCCTGCACCAATCCAGCGCGGAACCGCGCGCGGGTCTGCGCAGTAGACTGCGGGTAATAAACGTCATACCCGGCCAGTTGGATCACCCGGATGCCGGTATCCTGCGCCAGCCGAATAGCTTTTCGCACGATCTCCAGTCCCCGTTCGCGCGTCGCGTCGTCTTCACTGCCCAACGGAAAACGCCGGTGGGCGCTAAGGCATAAAGAAGGGACGCGCACACCGCTCGCCGCAACGGCGCTAACCAACGCGAGCCGCTGTTCAGCGCTCCAGTCCAGCCGCGCCAGGCGGCCGTCGCTTTCATCGATCGACATTTCAACGAAATCGAATCCCAACTCCCCCGCCAGTTGCAGGCGCGTCAGCCAGTCCTCGCCCGGCGGCAACGCTTTCTCATAGATGCCCAACGGCACGGATTTGTGCAACATAACCGCTCCTCAGCCCCACCGCTGGGCGATGACACGTTTAAATTCCCGCGCCGCCGCGACCGGATCGGCGGCATCGCGAATGCTGCGCCCGGCGATAAAGACATGGATGGGAATACCTTGGAACAGAGGCAAATCCTCCAGCGCCAGTCCGCCGGTGACCGTCACCTTAAAACCCATCTCGCTCAGGCGACGAACCGCGCGGATATCGTCATCGCTCCAGGATACTCCCGCCGCCTGCGCGTCACGGCTGCGGTGATACACCACCTGGCCAATTCCCGCTTCACGCCACGCCTGCGCCTGTTCCCAGGTCCAGAACCCCGTCAGTTCTATCTGCACGTCACCACCGAACTCATGTGCCACCTGCAGGGCTCCCTTGGCCGTATTGATATCGGCGCAGCAGATCACCGTGATCCAATCGGCATTCGCCTCGAAGCACATTCGCGCCAAAATCTGACCCGCATCGGCGATTTTTGCGTCCGCCAACACGATGCGATCCGGATACAGCGCTTTTAAATCGCGCACGGCTCGCACGCCTTCCGCCACGCACAAAATAGTGCCGACTTCGATGATGTCGACTTCGGCCGCGATCAGGCGAGTCGTGTCGTAAGCCGCAGCCATGGACAGATTATCCAGCGCCACCTGCAACATCGGTAAATGCGTGTTCATTGGTTGTCTCCTTCAATTCGCCGCCGCCGTAGACGTTTTGTCGATCAACGCCAATACCTCGCTCGCGTGGCGACAGGCCCGCAAGCGATCGAAATTCGCCTCATCTTCAAACAGGTTCACCACCTGCATGATCCCCACCTCCTGATGCGTTTTGGCGTCCACCGCCGCCATGGTGATCAAGATGTCTATCGGATCGTTGTCCTCATCGCCGAAACACACCGGCGTCTTCAGGGTGACCAAGGCGAAGCCGGTTTTCAGCACCCCTTCCTCCGGCCGGCCGTGCGGCATCGCCAGGCCCGGCGCCAGCACGAAGTAAGGGCCGTGCCGTTCGACGCCGGCCAAAATGGCGTCAAAATAGCGTGGTTCCACCACGCCGGCGGCCACCAGCAGATCGACCCCCAGTCGCACCGCCTGGCGCCAGTCGGCAGCCTCCGCCTGCAGTTGGATAGCGTTATTCTGCGCCAACGAATCGCTCAGCTTCATCACTCACTCCTCACTGCTTCAAATCTTGCGGAAAATGCGCGCCGATGACGTCCATCAGCTTCGGGCCGAAGTCCGCCGCCGAGAGCATATTGCGTACCCCAACCACGTATTTGTTGCCGCTGACGACGATTTCATCCGCGACATGGGTGGAAGCAATGATGATGTCAGCCCCATTCAACTCGGATTTGTATTCCCCCACCGCACAGCTGTTGACCGAATGATCCACGCCTTGCTGCGTTAGAAATTGGTCGACTTTCATTTTCATGATCATGGAACTGCCTTGTCCGCAACCGCATACCGCCAGGATTCGTACCGTCATAATCTGCACTCCTATTAACGTGACGCCGATTCAACAGATTGTTTTTCAGCATCTTCTTCCGCACGCAGGGTGCGTCCGGCGAAGAACATGTACAGCAGGGCGATAATGATCACCCCCCCCATAAACCACAGGCCCAGACTCAGCCCCTGCATCAGCGGCGGCGCCAGAATCGACCAGTCCGCCATGCCCATCCAGGCGCTTAGCCCGGTCAGCTTGATAGCCCACACGCAGCCGAAGATCTCTATCATTCCCATCACCAGACAGATCTTCATCGCCGCGCGCCAGCCACCAAAGTGGTTAGCGAATACGCCGATGGTGGCGTTAGAAAAGAACATGGGAATGAAACCGGGAATAATCATGATGGAAGAGCCGAGCGCTAACAGTATGCCGACGGCGATCAGTTGGCCGATGGTGCCCCACATAAAACCCCACACCACGGCGTTGGGCGCGAAGCTATAAATGGCGGCACAGTCGATGGCCAGTACCGCGCCGGGGATCAGACGTTGGGAAATACCGTTAAAGGCCTCGGTCAATTCGGCGACGAACATGCGCACGCCCTGCACGATGATGAAAATCGCCACCGCAAACATCAGCCCGGTTTGCAGGATATAGATGCTCCAGTGAGTTTTACCGGCCATCGCCTGCAGAGTGTCCAAGCCGAACGAGCACAGAATGATGCCGAAAAACAGCGTCATCACGATGGCGGTGGACACGATGTTGTCATGGAAAATGTTCAGCCACCCGGGCAGCTTCAGATCTTCCACGCTGTCCTCTTTTTTACCGAGATACGGTGCGGCCTTGTATGCCAACCACGAAGCGAACTGCTGTTGGTGCCCGATCGAGAAACCGCTGTTTTCCGTTACCGCCTGCGTCGGTTTGAACATCATGTTGGAGGTGATGCCCCAGTACAGTGAAGCCAAGAGCGCGCTGCACAATACCGTCGTCCACATGCCGTAACCCAGAATGTAGAAAAATACCGCGATCAGCCCAACCTGCTGAAACATGATGTGGCCGGTGAGCATAATGGTACGAATACCGGTAATACGCCGCAGCAGTACGTAGAGAATGTTCAGCGCCAATGCCAGCAATACCGCGTAGCCGACCCAGCTGTAGGCGTCCCCCATACGTTCGATGGTGGCCATCATCGAAGCATAGGTGTCCGAAATCGCCCCGTTGATGCCGTAGACCTCGGACAACTTCGCCACAACGGGTTTGAACGTGCCGGTCAGGATGCCGGAGCCGGCCTGCAATAGCATGAAACCGATAATGGTCTTGATCGTGCCTTTGATAATGACCGCCGCACTTTTGCGCAGCAACGTGTAACCCAACAGCGTAACCAACCCCAACAGCAGCGGTGCATTGGTCATCACCTGGTTAAAAAAGACGGTGAAGATGGTGTAAAGAGTTTCCATACGGCTCTCCCGAAAAGGTTGGCATGCAGGTAACGCCCTCACCATACCAATCACAATAAATCACAAAAAGATCATAAATGATTATTTGTGAACAACCTCGCAAGTTAAAAATCAATTCCACTAACATTCAATGAATTAGGCAACGCACATTTTATTACCCATTGAATTTAATAGCAGTAACCTGGAGAAACATAAGAGCCAAGGGCAGCGCCATACGCGAATAAGGCGGCGTTAACGTGAATTAAGATCGTTGTCAGTTGAAAAAAACGGTGCTAGATTCGATCAAGATAAATCACATAAAATCTTTAAATGATTATTTGTGATTTTATTATCACCACCAACGAGGAAAGACCCATGAGTAAAGTCAACGACATCACCCGCGAGTCCTGGATATTGAACACCTTTCCCGAATGGGGCACCTGGCTGAACGAAGAGATAGAGCAGGAGAACGTCGCGCCCGGCACCTTCGCCATGTGGTGGCTGGGCTGCACCGGCATCTGGCTCAAGTCCGAAGAAGGCGCCAACCTGTGCGTCGATTTCTGGTGCGGCACCGGCAAGCAAAGCCACGGCAACCCGCTGATGAAAACCGGCCACCAAATGCAGCGCATGGCCGGGGTGCGGAAG
Source organism: Serratia nevei (assembly GCF_024160145.1). Classification (GTDB taxonomy): domain Bacteria; phylum Pseudomonadota; class Gammaproteobacteria; order Enterobacterales; family Enterobacteriaceae; genus Serratia; species Serratia nevei_A. The sequence goes on along the minus strand of NZ_JAMYWQ010000031.1, from coordinate 5,801 downwards.
CTGCAACCGAACCTGCGCACCACCCCATTCGTGCTCGATCCGTTCGCCATTACCCAGCTCGACGCCGTCTTGGCCACTCACGATCACAATGACCATATCGATGTGAACGTCGCGGCGGCAGTGCTGCAGAACTGTCCAGACACCGTCCCGTTTATCGGGCCGAAAAGCTGCGTGGATATCTGGATCGGCTGGGGCGTGCCGCCGGCGCGCTGCATCACCGTCAAACCTGGCGACGTGATAAAAATCAAAGACATTGAAATTCATGCGCTGGACGCCTTCGATCGCACGGCACTCATCACATTGCCGGTGGAACAAAAAGCGGCGGGCGTTCTGCCGGACGGCATGGACCTGCGTGCGGTCAATTACCTGTTCAAAACACCGGGCGGCAACCTTTATCACAGCGGCGATTCTCACTACTCCAACTATTACGCCAAGCACGGCAACGATCACCACATTGATGTCGCCCTCGGCTCCTACGGCGAGAACCCACGCGGCATTACCGACAAGATGACCAGTGCCGACATCTTGCGTATGGCGGAGTCGTTGAACGCCCAGGTCGTGATCCCCTTCCACCACGATATTTGGTCGAATTTCCAGGCAGACCCTCAGGAGATCCGCGTGTTATGGGACATGAAAAAGGACCGGCTCAAGTACGGTTTCAAACCGTTTATCTGGCAAGTTGGCGGCAAGTTCATCTGGCCACAGGACAAAGACAATCTGGAATATCACTATCCGCGTGGGTTCGATGATTGTTTCACCCAGGAACCCGACTTGCCCTTCAAGTCTTTCTTGTAATCAACCGGTGTTGCATATTGATGCGCGCTTTTGAACGGCAATGATTCAAATCGTCAAACGGCGCGCATATAATCGAAGGCAACGACGTTCTTCTCACCCTGATGGAGCCCGCATGACAGAGTCCCAACGCCACAATGCCATTCTCGATCTCTTGCAGCGCAAGAGGCAAATCTCCGTGGCGGACGTGATCGCGGCGTTTGACATCTCTCCGGCCACCGCGCGCCGGGACATCAACAAACTGAATGAAATTGGCAAATTGCGCAAAGTGCGCAACGGCGCCGAAGCCACGCAAACCCCGCGTCCGGCCTGGACGCCGCTTAACATCCACCAGACCCAGCATCTCGACGAAAAAATGCGCATCGCGGCAGCGGCGGCGCAACTCTGTCAGCCGGGCGAAAGCGTGGTGATCAACTGCGGTTCTACCGCATTTCTGCTGGGGCGTGAGATTTGCGGCAAGCCGGTTCAGGTGATCACCAACTACCTGCCGCTGGCCAACTATCTGATCGAACAGGATCATGACAGCGTGGTGATCATGGGTGGCCAGTACAACAAGACTCAGTCGATTACCCTGGCGCCTCAGGACGGCGACGCGACGCTGTACGCCGGGCACTGGATGTTCACCAGCGGTATCGGCCTTACCGCCGAGGGTTTGTATAAAACGGATATGCTGACCGCCATGGCGGAGCAAAAGATGCTCAACTACGTCGGTAAACTGGTGGTGCTGGTTGACAGCAGTAAAGTCGGCCAACGCGCCGGCATGCTGTTTAGCCGCACCGAGCAAATCGCCATGGTGATCACTGGCCGGGCCGCCGATCCGGCGATCGTTGAGCAACTGCGTCAACAAGGCGTTGAAGTACTGCTGGTGTGACAAAACCACATCCTTGATCTGGTCTTAAACGCCGCAGAGTTGGTTACAATAGCGGCGTCCCCCAATTACGAGGCAGTCAGCAGTATGGAACAGTTCGAAGCGATCAACGTTGAGCAGGCGTACACCCGCTGGAAAGAGGGCAGCGCCGCCCTGGTCGACATCCGCGATCCGCAAAGTTTTGAAGCCGGGCATACGCCGGGCGCCTTTCACCTCACCAACGCCACCCTGTCGGCCTTTATGCAGCAAAACGACTTCGAGCGGCCGGTGATGGTGATGTGCTACCACGGCAACAGCAGCCGCAGCGCGGCGCAATACCTGCTGCACCAGGGGTTCGACGCGGTCTACAGCATCGACGGCGGCTTCGAAGCCTGGGCCCGCCAGTACCCGCAAGACGTGGAAACCTCTGCCTGATTCCCTCCGCCCGCCGTGCGCCGGCGGGCTTCCCCTTCATTTTTGTGCGCGTTTTCGCGGGTTTTTCGCAGATCCGTTTGCCAGCGCTCAGGATTTCGACGCTATAATCGGCCGTCAGGGTCGCCGGCGAGCAAGCCGCGGCCAAAATCATTCACTTACGACGGAAGAGCAATGGTTAGAGTAATCGCCATATCCAACCCGCGCCTGGCGCTGGCCTTTGTCGACTATATGGCGACTCAGGGCATCCGGCTTGAGCTGCGCAACAGCGGCGAGGCGGCGGAAATCTGGCTGGCCGACGACGGTCACCTCGATCAGGTGCAACACGAGCTGCAGCAGTTTCTGGTCGATCCGCTCAACCGCCGTTATCAGGCCGCCAGCTGGCAGACCGGCCATACCGACGCCGGCCTGCATTATCAGAGCGAATCCTACCTGCACACCCTGCGCAGCAAGGCCGGGCCGCTGACGCTCGGCGTGATGGTGCTGTGCATCGCGGTCTATATTCTGATGCAGGCGCTGGGCGACGACACCGTGATGTACTGGCTCTCCTGGCCGCAAGACAGCAGCCAATACACGCAGCTGTGGCGCTGGGTCAGCCATGCGTTCCTGCACTTCTCCCTGCTGCATATTCTGTTTAACCTGATGTGGTGGTGGTATCTCGGCGGCCAGATGGAAAAACGACTCGGCGCCGGCAAGCTGTTCGTGCTGGCGGTGGTGTCGGCCTTCTTCAGCGGCTGGGCGCAATCGCTGTTCAGCGGCGCGCTGTTCGGCGGGCTGTCGGGCGTGGTCTATGCGCTGATGGGCTATGTGTGGCTGACGGGCGAACGCGCACCGGAGCGCGGCCTGATGCTGCCACGCGGCCTGATGGTGTTCTCGGTGCTGTGGCTGGTGGCCGGATATTTCGATATTTTAGGAATGTCGATCGCCAACGCGGCACACGTAGCCGGTTTAGTGTTAGGGTTATTGATGGCATTTTGGGATACGCGTCATCGCGCACACAACGAACAATAACAGCCGGGAGCTGTGCCCAGCGGGCATAGCGGGCGTTTTAGGGGATTATCGTGAAGCAAACACAGCGTCATGACGCAATTATCGAGCTGGTGCGCCTGCAGGGTTACGTCAGCACGGAAGAGCTGGTCGAACATTTTGACGTCAGCCCGCAAACGATTCGCCGCGATTTGAATGACCTGGCCGACCAGAACAAGATCCAGCGTCACCACGGCGGTGCGGCGCTGCCTTCCAGCTCGGTCAACGCTGCCTATAACGATCGCAAGGTGATGTGGTCGGAAGAGAAAGCCCGCATCGCGCAGCGCGTCGCCAGCCAGATCCCGGACGGCGCCACGCTGTTCATCGATATCGGCACCACGCCGGAAGCGGTGGCCCATGCGCTGATGAACCACAAGAACCTGCGCGTGGTCACCAACAACCTCAACGTCGCCACCCTGCTGACCGCCAAGGAAGACTTCCGCCTGATCCTGGCCGGGGGCGAAGTGCGCACCCGCGACGGCGGCATCATGGGCGAAGCCACCCTGGACTTCATCTCCCAATTCCGCCTCGATTACGGCATTCTCGGCATCAGCGGCATCGATATGGACGGCTCGCTGCTCGAATTCGACTATCACGAAGTGCGTACCAAACGCGCGATCATCGAAAATTCCCGCTGCGTGATGCTGGTCACCGACCACTCCAAATTCGGCCGCAACGCCATGGTCAACCTGGGCAACATGAATCTGATCGACTACCTGTTTACCGATCAGCTGCCGCCGCCGAGCGTGATGAAAATCATCGAGCAGTACGACGTGCAGCTGGAGCTGTGCTGATCCGCTGTTAACCTGCGGGGCGCGCCGCCGCCCCGTTTCACGCCCCCACTCGCCTCACCGGCCGCCGTTGGCGCGCTCGCGCATACCCATGTCATTTGTGTGACTATCATCACCAAACTGTTACCTCTATCACGCCTAAATGTTTTTGTTTGGTTAAGTCTTGGCTTGCCTGTTGGTTTTTGATTACAATCATGAGCGAAAACGAACATGAAAGAGCTATTTCGAACATCTGGAGGAAGATGACGTGGAAACCAAAGACTTGATCGTTATCGGTGGCGGCATCAACGGTGCCGGCATCGCGGCGGATGCTGCCGGGCGCGGGCTGTCGGTACTGCTACTGGAAGCGCAAGACTTGGCCTGTGCTACGTCTTCCGCCAGTTCCAAACTGATCCACGGTGGCCTGCGCTACCTGGAACACTACGAATTCCGTCTGGTGAGCGAAGCGCTGGCCGAGCGTGAAGTGCTGCTGAAGCTGGCGCCGCACATCGCGTTCCCGATGCGTTTCCGCCTGCCGCACCAGCCGCACCTGCGCCCGGCCTGGATGATCCGTATCGGCCTGTTCCTGTACGATCACCTGGGCAAACGCACCAGCCTGCCGGGCAGCAAGGGCTTGCGCTTTGGACCAGAGTCGGTCCTCAAACCTGAACTGAAGCGCGGTTTCGAATATTCCGACTGCTGGGTCGACGATGCTCGCCTGGTGGTGCTGAACGCGCAGGAAGTGGAAAAACGCGGCGGCGAAGTGCGTACCCGCACCAAAGTGACCCGCGCATGGCGTGAAAACGGCCTGTGGATGGTGGAAGCGGTCGATATCGACAGCGGCAAAACCTTCACCTGGCGCGCCAAAGGCCTGGTGAACGCTACCGGCCCGTGGGTGAAAAACTTCTTCGACGACGGCCTGAAGCTGAAATCGCCTTACGGCATCCGCCTGATCAAAGGCAGCCACATCGTGGTGCCGCGCGTGCACGATCAGCCACAGTCTTACATTCTGCAGAACGAAGACCACCGCATCGTGTTCGTGATCCCGTGGAATGACGAGTTCTCCATCATCGGCACCACCGACGTGGAGTACAAAGGCGATCCGAAGGACGTGAAGATCGACGAAAACGAAATCGCCTATCTGCTGAAAGTGTACAACGATCACTTCAAGAAGCAGCTGGGCCGCGACGACATCGTCTGGACTTACTCCGGCGTGCGTCCGCTGTGCGACGACGAATCCGATTCACCGCAGGCGATCACCCGCGATTACACGCTGGACGTGCACGACGAGCAAGGTCAGGCGCCGCTGCTGTCGGTCTTCGGCGGCAAGCTGACCACCTACCGCAAGCTGGCCGAGCACGCGATGGAAAAACTGGCCCACTACTACCCAGGCTGCGGCCCAGCGTGGACCAAAAACGCCATCCTGCCGGGCGGTGACATCAACGGCGATCGCGACGGCTACGCGGCTAAACTGCGCCGTGCGCACGGCTGGTTGCCGGAAGCGCTGGCGCGCCGCTATGCCCGCACCTACGGCAGCCAGAGCGAGCTGATCCTGGCCGGCGCCAACAGCCTCGGCGATCTGGGCGAGGATTTCGGCCACGGTCTGTATGCAGCCGAGCTGCGCTACCTGACCGAGAAAGAGTGGGTCGTTGAGCTGGATGACGCCATCTGGCGCCGCACCAAGCTGGGTATGTGGCTGGATGAAGCGCAGCAGGCACGAGTGAAGGCCTGGCTGGCGGAACACGCGAAAACGAAATCGCTGTCTCTGGCTTCCTGAGCCGTAGCGTAACGAACAAGGGCCGGTTATCCCTGTCTCTTCTACACAAATCCCCAGGTCAGTTGTCTGGGGATTTTTTTGAATCTTTTCACCTGTTCCCGATCTGATATGAAAATTATCGGCGGGAGATAGCTATGTTTTTATCCAATACTGCACA
>NZ_JAMYWQ010000141.1 GCF_024160145.1 Serratia nevei | reverse complement strand
CGGATTGCGTCACCCGTCAATTCCTTTGAGTTTTAGCCTTGCGGCCGTACTCCCCAGGCGGGGTGCTTAATGCGTTAGCTTCGGCACGGACGGAGTCGACACCGCCCACACCTAGCACCCATCGTTTACGGCGTGGACTACCAGGGTATCTAATCCTGTTCGCTCCCCACGCTTTCGCGTCTCAGCGTCAGTACCGTCCCAGAGAACCGCCTTCGCCACGGGTGTTCTTCCTGATATCTGCGCATTTCACCGCTACACCAGGAATTCCACTCTCCTCTTCCGGACTCTAGCCAGACAGTTTCCACCGACAGCTCGAAGTTGAGCCTCGAGATTTCACAGCGGACTTATCTGGCCGCCTACACGCTCTTTACGCCCAATAATTCCGGACAACGCTTGCCCCCTACGTATTACCGCGGCGGCTGGCACTAGTATGCCAG
>NZ_JAMYWQ010000140.1 GCF_024160145.1 Serratia nevei | reverse complement strand
ACAGTGGCCTATGGGATGCAGCAGGCGAGAAAACTTTGCAATGTGCGAAAGCACGACAAGGTTAATCCGAGTGATTTCTGCTAAAGAAATCTTTTGTTAGTCCTAGAAACACTAACGAATAAGGGGTGGGCAAGTTCTGGTGTCAGCCGCCGCGGTAAAACCAGCACCTCAAGTGGTCAGGATGATTATTGGGCCTAAAGCATCCGTAGCCGGCTCTGTAAGTTTTCGGTTAAATCTGTACGCTTAACGTACAGGCTGCCGGGAATACTGCAGAGCTAGGGAGTGGGAGAGGTAGACGGTACTCGGTAGGAAGGGGTAAAATCCTTTGATCTATTGATGACCACCTGTGGCGAAGGCGGTCTACCAGAACACGTCCGACGGTGAGGGATGAAAGCTGGGGGAGCAAACCGGATTAGATACCCAAGTAGTCCGCTCAT
>NZ_JAMYWQ010000139.1 GCF_024160145.1 Serratia nevei | reverse complement strand
GACTAGTACGTGCCAGCAGCCGCGGTAATACGTAGGGGGCAAGCGTTGTCCGGATTTATTGGGCGTAAAGAGCTCGTAGGCGGTTCGATAAGTCGGGTGTGAAAACTCTGGGCTCAACTCAGAGACGCCACCCGATACTGTTGTGACTTGAGTCCGGTAGGGGAGTATGGAATTCCCGGTGTAGCGGTGAAATGCGCAGATATCGGGAGGAACACCAGTGGCGAAGGCGGCGCTCTGGGCTGGAACTGACGCTGAGGAGCGAAAGCGTGGGGAGCGAACAGGATTAGATACCCTGGTAGTCCACGCCGTAAACGTTGGGTACTAGGTGTGGGGTCTTATCAACGGATTCCGTGCCGCAGCTAACGCATTAAGTACCCCGCCTGGGGAGTACGGCCGCAAGGCTAAAACTCAAAGGAATTGACGGAAGGTAGATTCATC
>NZ_JAMYWQ010000138.1 GCF_024160145.1 Serratia nevei | reverse complement strand
CGCATAACAGAGTGCCAGCAGCCGCGGTAATACGTAGGTGGCAAGCGTTATCCGGAATTATTGGGCGTAAAGCGCGCGCAGGTGGTTTCTTAAGTCTGATGTGAAAGCCCACGGCTCAACCGTGGAGGGTCATTGGAAACTGGGAGACTTGAGTGCAGAAGAGGAAAGTGGAATTCCATGTGTAGCGGTGAAATGCGTAGAGATATGGAGGAACACCAGTGGCGAAGGCGACTTTCTGGTCTGTAACTGACACTGAGGCGCGAAAGCGTGGGGAGCAAACAGGATTAGATACCCTGGTAGTCCACGCCGTAAACGATGAGTGCTAAGTGTTAGAGGGTTTCCGCCCTTTAGTGCTGAAGTTAACGCATTAAGCACTCCGCCTGGGGAGTACGGCCGCAAGGCTGAAACTCAAAGGAATTGACGGGTAGATGCTAACTC
>NZ_JAMYWQ010000030.1 GCF_024160145.1 Serratia nevei | reverse complement strand
AACGTAAAGGCCTTCATTCTGCCGGAAAAAAGAAAGCACCGAAGATATGATCGTTCGGTGCTTTATGTTCCGCCTAAATATCCATTCAGCTATAAGTCACGTGAGGCTTAAGTGAACGGCATTAGGTGATTAACCGGCCTTTCGTCAGACGATGCTGCGTGCCTGCCTTAGGTTTCCTGCAGGCCCAGCTTCTTCTCCAGATAGTGGATGTTGGTGCCACCGTGCTGGAAGTTTTCGTCGTTCATGATCTTCTGCTGCAGCTCAACGTTGGTTTTGATGCCGTCGATGATCAGTTCAGCCAGGGCGTTTTTCATGCGGGCAATCGCCACGTCACGGTTTTCGCCGAAGGTGATCAGTTTGCCGATCATGGAGTCATAGTACGGCGGTACGGTATAACCGGCGTAAATATGAGACTCCCAACGCACGCCGAAACCGCCTGGCGCGTGGAAGCGGGTGATCTTGCCCGGGCTCGGCAGGAAGGTGTTCGGATCTTCGGCGTTGATACGGCATTCTACCGCGTGGCCGTGGATCTTCACTTCTTCCTGTTTGATCGACAGCGGCTGACCGGCAGCGATGCGCAGCTGCTCTTTGATCAGATCCACGCCGGTGATCATTTCGGTAACCGGGTGCTCTACCTGAATACGGGTGTTCATTTCGATGAAATAGAACTCGCCGTTTTCATACAGGAACTCGAAGGTGCCCGCACCGCGGTAGCCAATTTCTACGCAGGCTTTCGAGCAGCGTTCGCCGATGTAACGGCGCATTTCGCTGGTGATGCCCGGTGCCGGTGCTTCTTCAACCACTTTCTGGTGGCGACGCTGCATGGAGCAGTCGCGCTCGGCCAGATAGATGGCGTTGCCCTGGCCGTCAGCCAATACCTGAATCTCGATGTGGCGCGGATTCTCCAGGTATTTTTCCATATATACCATGTCGTTGTTGAAAGCCGCTTTGGCTTCCGCTTTCGTCATGTTGATGGATTGCTCAAGGTCTTTGTCGCTGCGCACGACGCGCATGCCGCGGCCGCCGCCGCCGCCGGACGCCTTGATGATCACCGGATAGCCGATGCGCTTGGCGAAGGCACGGTTTTTATCCATGTCATCGGTCAGCGGGCCGTCGGAGCCTGGTACGCACGGTACGCCGGCTTTCTTCATGGCATTGATCGCGGAAACCTTGTCGCCCATCAGGCGGATGGTTTCGGCTCTCGGGCCGATGAAGATGAAGCCGGAGCGTTCAACCTGCTCGGCGAAGTCGGCGTTCTCGGACAGGAAGCCGTAGCCCGGGTGGATCGCCACCGCGCCGGTAATTTCTGCCGCCGAGATGATGGCCGGGATGTTCAGGTAGCTTTTTACCGATGGCGCAGGACCGATGCAGACGGTCTCGTCGGCCAGCAGCACGTGTTTCAGATCGCGGTCGGCTGCGGAGTGAACCGCAACGGTCTTGATGCCCAGTTCTTTACAGGCACGCAGGATGCGAAGCGCGATCTCGCCGCGGTTGGCGATAACAATTTTATCAAGCATGGGGGCGCCTCGTTATTCGATGACGACCAGCGGCTCGTCATATTCGACCGGCTGGCCGTTTTCCACCAGGATGGCTTTCACGACGCCGGACTTGTCCGCTTCGATCTGGTTCATCATTTTCATGGCTTCAACGATGCACAGGGTATCGCCGGCGTTCACTTTCTGGCCCACTTCCACGAAGGCTTTCGCGTCCGGGCTTGGGGTGCGGTAGAAGGTGCCTACCATTGGAGAACGAACGACATGGCCACTCATGGCCGCCGGTGCCGCAGGGGTTTCTGCCGCAGGAGCGCTGGCAACGGCAGTCGCCAGGGCAGGCTGCTGCGCCGGCATCGCGTATGCCTGCTGCATGACGGGGTAAGCCTGCGCCGGTGCGGCACGGCTGATGCGAACCGATTCTTCGCCTTCAGAAATTTCCAGTTCAGAAATGCCTGACTCTTCAACCAGTTCGATCAGTTTCTTGATTTTACGAATATCCATGAGTGTGATTCCGTACTCTTTTTGTGGAGCAATTAGTGGGTTTTCGACAGACGGTTAACCGCTGCCTGTAAAGCGAAAGCGTAGCCATCCGCACCGAGGCCGCAAATCACGCCTACCGCTACGTCCGAGAGATAAGAGTGATGGCGGAAAGGCTCGCGAGCGTGCACGTTGGACAGGTGGATCTCGATGAACGGGATCTGTACCGCCAGCAACGCATCGCGTAGCGCCACGCTGGTGTGCGTGAACGCCGCCGGGTTTATCAGAATGAAATCGGTGTTGCCGCGCGCCTGATGGATGCGATCGATCAGTTGATGCTCGGCGTTGGATTGCAGATGGCTCAGGGTAATATCCAATGCGGATGCCTGGTTTTCCAATCCGTTAACAATCTCTGTCAGCGTCGTGCTGCCGTACTTCTCCGGCTCACGCGTCCCCAGCAGATTGAGATTGGGGCCGTTCAGAAGCAAAATGTGAAACTTATCCGCCATTGTGCTGGTATCTCCGGCAATAAAACCATCATCGTAGAAAATAACCCGATGTTACCGATTTGTCACCTGTTAAGGGGCAAATTCACCCTGAGAACAGAAACAAGGTCGGGCATTATAACGATATCGTAGCAATTCGCAGCTAAATACTGGTCTTATCAGCGAAGATATTCAACCCCAAATCGACGAACCTGGGGGTCCGTGACAGGAATATGAGCGCTGGAACACAGAAAAAGTTCCCGCCGGCGGCGTGCGACTCAGCGCCACCAGGCGCGGAATTTCTTGTAACGCAGGCCCAACAGCGCCACCGCCAGCAGCGCGTAGATGAACGGCTGGGGAGAAAACGTTTTGACCGACCACAGATAGTGGATGGGGGCGAGGATCGCCGCCAGATAAACGAAGTTATGCAAAGTTTGCCATTTGGCACCCAGCTTGCGCATCGCCCACAGCGTCGAGGTGGCCGCCAGCGCCAGCAGAATCAGCCAGGTGAGGATGCCGAGCGTCAGATAAGGCCGGTTCACCAGCTCGCTGCCCAACAGGCCGAGGTTGCTCAGCCCCAGTTCCAGCGTGGAGTAGCTTATCAGGTGCAGCGTACCCCAGGCAAAACACCACAGCCCCACCAGACGGCGGCAGCGGATCAACAGCGGCTGGCGGGCGTAGCGCGCCAGCGGGGCGATAGCCAGCGTGGCCAGCAGCAGTTTCAGCGTCATCCTGCCGGTAAAATGCTGGATGTCCTTGGACGGATCGGCGCTGAACCAGCCTTGATCCACCGCCAGCACCAGCCAGAGAAAGGGCAAGAACGCCGCCAGATGCAGGGCGGCTTTCAGCCATTTGATATGAACGGGCGTCAGGCGCACTTAAAAATTCTCCCGCAGATCCATGCCGCGATACAGCGACGCCACCTGGTCGGCATAGCCGTTGAACAGCAGCGTCGGTTGGCGTTTGACGTCGAGGATACCGCCGGAGCCGATGAAACGCTCGGTGGCCTGCGACCAGCGCGGATGATCGACGTGCGGGTTCACGTTGGCGTAAAAACCGTACTCGTTCGGCGCGGATTGGTTCCAGGTGGTCGGCGGCTGATCGCGTACCAAACGGATATGCACGATCGATTTGATGCCTTTAAAGCCGTATTTCCACGGTGTGATCAGCCGCAGCGGCGCGCCGTTTTGCGGCGGCAGGGTTTTGCCGTACACGCCGACGGTCAGCAGCGCCAGCGGATGCATCGCCTCGTCCAGCCGCAGCCCTTCGACGTAGGGGTATTTCAGGCCACCGCCGATAAAGCGATCTTTCTGGCCGGGCATCTGCTCCGGATCGTACAGCGTCTGGAAGGCCACGTAGCGCGCGTTGCTGTTCGGCTCGGCCAACTTGAGAAGCTTGCCCAGCTCGAAACCGATCCACGGTACCACCATCGACCAGGCCTCGACGCAACGCATGCGGTAAATGCGCTGTTCCAGCGGGAAACGCTTCATCAGATCGTCGATATCCAGCGTTATCGGCTTCGCCACTTCGCCGTCGATGCGCACTTTCCAGCCTTCGGTTTTCAGCCCGCCGGCGTTGGCGGCCGGATCGGCTTTGTCGAGGCCGAACTCATAGAAGTTGTTGTAGCCGGTGACCTTGTCTTCCGGCGTCATCGCCAGCAGGGCCTGCCAGGCGGCCGGTTTGCTGAATGCCAGCGCTTTGCCCGGCGGCGCCTTGGGGCGATCGTTACCCTTGAACCACGACAGCAGGTCCGCCCGTGCGCCGTTAGGCAGCGCCAGCGTAGCGGCGGTGATGCCGAGCGCCTGCAGCACCTTGCGCCGCTGGTGGAACACGCTCTCCGGCGTAACGTCGGCCTCGGTCAATTTGGGGTGTTTGTTCATGCTTAATTCTCCGCAACGGATCCCCGCCGCCAGCGGGCGGCTAACGGGTCTCTATGCAATAAGCATGGCGCTAAAGCCGACAGGAAGCGAGGGAACGCGGGAAAATATGAAATTTCGCAGAAGCGAGCAAACCCCCCGTTGCCGGGGGGAGACGGTCAGCGGATTTTCACCAGGGTGCGGCCGGTGATTTGGTTGTTCAGCAGCGCGGCGGCGGTGGCCGGCGCCTGTTCGAGGGGGATTTCGTGCGTGGCCTGCTGATAGAAGCTGTCCGGCAGAATGCCGGCCAGCCGTTCCCAGGCGGTTTGGCGGCGATACAGCGGCGTATGCACCGAATCCACACCCTGCAGGCGCACGTTGCGCAGAATGAACGGCATCACGGTGGTCGGCAGCTGATAACCGCCCGCCAGGCCGCAGGCGGCGACGGTACCGTTATAGTTCATCTGCGCCAGCACCCGCGCCAGCAGTTTGTCGCCGACGGTATCCACCGCGCCGGCCCACAGCTGCTTCTCCAGCGGACGCGGCGTGTCGATATAGCCATCGCGCGACATCACCTCTTTGGCGCCGAGCGCTTTCAGGTACTCGGTATTGCTGTCGCGGCCGCTGATGGCGGTCACCCGGTAACCCAGCGCCGCCAGCAGGGCGATGGCGGTGCTGCCCACGCCGCCGCTGGCGCCGGTGACCAGGATATCGCCGTCGTCCGGGTGTACGCCGCCTTCCTCCAGCGCCATGACGCACAGCATGGCGGTAAAGCCGGCGGTGCCGATGATCATCGCCTTGCGCTCATCCAGGCCGTTCGGCAGCGGCACCAGCCATTCGCCCGAGACGCGCGCCTGTTCGGCCAATCCGCCCCAGTGGTGTTCCCCCACGCCCCAGCCGGTGAGCACCACGCTTTGCCCCTCTTTGAAGCGATCGTCGCGGCTGTGGCGCACGGTGCCGGCGAAGTCGATGCCCGGCACCATCGGGAAGTTGCGCACGATCTTGCCTTTGCCGGTGATCGCCAGCGCATCCTTATAGTTCAGGCTGGACCAGTTGATGTCGACGGTGACATCGCCTTCCGGCAACCGATCGCTGCCGATATCTTTGATATGAGCCAGAGTTTGGTCGTCTTGTTGTTCCAATAACAGTGCACGCATGTCACTCTTCCTCTCGTTTACACTTTTCTATTCAATGGCTGAATCATATTTATTTGACTATATGCATAATAAGCGGCCCAAGTCCTGATAAAGGACAAAAATGGCGCTTGCAGGTTTTTTTCCTCGGCAAGGCTTGTTAGGGTTGACCAACCCCTTTTCGTTAAGGGGTGAACACTCACTTAACCATAGCGGACAAGGCACAGGGATGCGATTTACCACCAAACTCTCTGCATTGATCACTCTGTTGGTCGCGCTGGCGATGTTTCTGATGCTGATGGGATGCTCATACAGCTTCTTTTACGTTACCCAGGATCGCCAGGAGCGCCGCTTTGATTCGCTGGTCACCTCTCTCGATCAAGCCATGTTGCGCGAATCGCCGCGCGATCAGGAAAAATGGCTGCCGCTCGTCATGCGTCCGCTGGGCATCGTGTCGATCAGCGTAGAGGCCGGCTCCAGTAAGCTCCTCGACTATAAATTGCCGACGCTGAAAAAAGAGCCCTGGGATGCGCTGAACGGCTATCGTCAGGTTTCGCGGCCGCTGTTGCAGCACCCGGGCAGCATGCTGCACATGACGTATCTCGATCCCTTCGCCAGCGACGTGCGCACGCTGCAATCCACCGCCGCCGTCACGCTGTCGATCGTCGTGATGGTGGTGATTTTGCTGTTCAGCCTGCGCTGGCTGCGCGAACAGGCCGACGGCGAAGATCGCCTGGAACGCCGCGCCCGGCGCATTCTGAACGGCGAGCGTGAAAACGTCATGCAGGGCGACGTGCGCGAATGGCCGGCCAACGTCAGCGGCGCGCTCGACCGCCTGTTGGCGGATCTGGCGGAAGCGCGGGAAGAGCGCAGCCGGGTCGACACGCTGATCCGCGCCTTCGCCGCGCAGGACGCCAAAACCGGGCTGAACAATCGCCTGTTCTTCGACAACCAATTGACCACTCAGCTGGAAGATGAAGGTTCGCACGGCATCGTGATGATGGTGCGGCTGCCCGATTTCGATACCCTGCGCGACACGCATGGCAGCGTAGCGGTACAAGAGCTGATGTATTCGCTGGTCAATCTGCTGTCCACCTTCGTGATGCGCTACCCGTCAGCGCTGCTGGCGCGCTATTTTCACAGCGATTTTACCGTGCTGTTGCCGCATCGTACGCTGAAGGAGGCCGACGGCATCGCTTCACAGCTGGTCAACGCCATCGACGCCTTGCCTTCCACGGCGCTGATCGATCGCGAGGCCTTCCTGCATATCGGCATCGTGGCGTATCGCAGCGGCCAAACCACGGAGCAGGTGATCGACTTCGCGGAACAGGCGACGCGCCACGCCACGCTGCAGGGCGAAAACGGCTGGTACGTGTACGACAGTCAGGTGCCTGAAAGGGGGCGCGGCAGCGTCAAGTGGCGCACGCTGCTGGAACAGGTGTTGGCGCGCGGCGGCCCGCGCCTGTATCAGAAACCGGCGGTGACCGTGGAAGGTGAAGTGCATCATCGCGAGATCATGAGCCGGATCTATGACGGCTCCCAGGAATTGCTGCCGTCGGAGTATATGCCGTTGGTGCAGCAGCTGGGGCTGGCGGAGAGTTACGATCGCCAACTGGTGAGCCGCGTCATCCCCTTGCTGGCGCAGTGGCCTGAGGAAACCCTGGCGTTCCCGCTGTGCGTGGACTCGATTTTGCAGCGTTCTTTTCAGCGCTGGCTGCGCGATACGCTGTTACAGTGCGAAAAAAATCAGCGTCGGCGAATTCTGATTGAACTTGCGGAGGCAGATGTGTGTCAACATATCGACCGTTTGCGTCCGGTGCTGAGGTTGTTGTCAGGGCTGGGTTGCCGCCTTGCGGTGTCCAAAGCGGGGTTAACCGTGGTCAGTACGTCCTATATCAAGTCGTTGCAGGTGGAGATCGTCAAGCTCCACCCGGGGTTGGTGCGGAGTATCGACAAGCGGGATGAAAACCAGCTGTTCGTGCAGAGCCTGACCGGCGCCTGCGCGGGCACGCGCGCGCAGGTGTTCGCCGCCAGCGTACGCACGCGCAGCGAGTGGCAGACGTTGAAAGAGCGTGGGATCCACGGCGGGCAGGGCGACTTTTTCGCGTCGCCGGAACCGATCGACGTGGGGCGTAAAAAATATTCACGTCGTTATCGTGTTTAAGCTGATTGCCGGACAAAAATTGACGTAGAATGAGCACCGGCTCCATCTGGGCCATGTCACCCGTCATTTTGGAGTTTTCTCCAATCTGCCTGCGACAACGACGCCTATTTGAGATAGGCTCTTGTCAGCTTTTATCTGGTTGGCGTTGGTGGGTGCTTACCATCGGCGACAATCAGGGAATATGTTAGATTTTATGAGCTGTGTTACGCCGTTTCGTGCGTTGACAGGGTGGTAAACTGAGCCTTTGTTCAGGGAATTCAGGCCTCATCCAATTTCCGTGCATTCGAGCAGAAACAATACAGACTATTTTTCACCGAAGTAGAACGTTTTTGCGCCTTGTCGCTGCTTCGTGTGGTTGGTAAAGTAGGCGGATTTTATTTTCCGCCCCCAGCTTGCAGGATTATCCTTTCGTTATGTTTAAGAAATTTCGTGGCATGTTTTCCAACGACTTGTCCATCGACTTGGGTACCGCCAATACCCTGATTTATGTTAAAGGGCAAGGCATCGTACTGAATGAACCTTCGGTGGTTGCCATTCGCCAGGATCGTGCCGGCTCCCCAAAGAGCGTAGCGGCCGTCGGTCATGACGCCAAACAGATGCTGGGCCGCACCCCCGGCAACATCGCGGCTATTCGCCCGATGAAAGACGGCGTGATCGCCGATTTCTTCGTGACCGAAAAAATGCTGCAGCACTTTATCAAACAGGTTCACAGCAACAGCTTTATGCGCCCAAGCCCGCGCGTGCTGGTCTGTGTGCCGGTCGGCGCGACTCAGGTTGAGCGCCGCGCTATCCGCGAGTCCGCCCAAGGGGCCGGCGCGCGTGAAGTGTTCCTGATTGAAGAGCCGATGGCGGCGGCGATCGGCGCAGGTCTGCCGGTCTCCGAAGCGACCGGTTCCATGGTGGTGGATATCGGTGGCGGTACCACCGAAGTGGCGGTGATCTCGCTGAACGGCGTGGTGTACTCCTCTTCCGTGCGCATCGGTGGCGATCGCTTCGATGAAGCCATCATCAATTATGTGCGCCGCAACTACGGCTCGCTGATCGGCGAAGCCACCGCCGAGCGCATCAAGCACGAAATCGGTTCTGCCTACCCGGGCGACGAAGTGCGCGAAATCGAAGTCCGCGGCCGTAACCTGGCCGAAGGCGTACCGCGCGGCTTTACCCTGAACTCCAATGAAATCCTCGAAGCCCTGCAAGAGCCGCTGACCGGCATCGTCAGCGCGGTGATGGTGGCGCTGGAGCAGTGCCCGCCAGAATTGGCCTCCGACATTTCCGAACGCGGCATGGTCTTGACCGGCGGCGGTGCGCTGCTGCGCAACCTCGATCGCCTGCTGATGGAAGAGACCGGCATCCCGGTCGTGGTGGCGGAAGATCCGCTGACCTGCGTAGCGCGCGGCGGCGGCAAGGCGTTGGAAATGATCGACATGCACGGCGGCGATTTGTTCAGCGAAGAATAGTCAGCCCCTGGAGGGAGGAATCGTATCGGATGAATGCGCACAGCGAGAATCGGGTACGGTTCCTCTTTCTGTTGTCGAGGAACTCGCATAATTTATGAAGCCGATCTTTAGCAGGGGGCCTTCCCTGCAACTGCGACTTTTTTTGGCGGTGATTGCGGCCATTGGCCTGATCGTTGCCGACAGCCGGCTCGGCACGTTCGTGAAGATACGCAACTACATGGACACCGCAGTCAGCCCTTTCTATTTTCTGGCCAACGGGCCGCGTAAAGTTTTGGACAGCGTGTCAGAAACGCTGGCCACCCGCCAACAGCTGGAGCTGGAAAACCGAGCTCTGCGGCAGGAACTGCTGCTGAAAAACAGCGATATTCTTCTTCTTGGCCAATTCAAGCAGGAAAACGCCCGCTTGCGCGAGCTGCTGGGTTCGCCGCTGCGCCAGGACGAACACAAGATGGTCACCCAGGTGATTTCCACCGGTTCCGATCCGTATAGCGATCAGGTGGTGATCGACAAAGGGTCGGATAACGGCGTCTATGAAGGCCAGCCGGTGATCAGCGATAAGGGCGTGGTCGGCCAGGTGGTGGCGGTGGCGAAAGTCACCAGCCGCGTGCTGCTGATCTGCGATGCCTCGCACGCGCTGCCGATCCAGGTGCTGCGCAACGATATTCGGGTGATCGCCGCGGGCAGCGGCTGCGCCGACGATCTGCAGCTGGAGCACCTGCCGAACAACACCGATATCCGCGTGGGCGACGTGCTGGTCACCTCCGGCCTCGGCGGCCGCTTCCCGGAAGGCTATCCGGTGGCGGTGGTCTCCTCGGTCAAGGTCGACAACCAGCGCGCTTACACCGTGATTCAGGCGCGGCCGACCGCTGGTCTGCAGCGCTTGCGCTACCTGCTGCTGCTGTGGGGCGCCGATCGCAACGGCGACATGCCGCTGCCGCCGGACGAAGTGCACCGCGTGGCCAATGAACGCCTGATGCAGATGATGCCGCAGGTGCTGCCGCCTGCCGGTTCTGTTGGGCCGCAGCTGCCGGCCCCGGCTACCGGCGTGGCGCCGCAACCCGCCGCTCCGGCATCAGCCCAACCTCAGCCTGCCGCGGCGGGAGTGGTGCAATGAACAGCTACCGCAGCCACGGGCGCTGGATAATCTGGCTGTCGTTTCTGGTGGCGCTGGTGCTGCAAATCATGCCGTGGCCGGAGCAGATCTACATGTTCCGGCCTTCCTGGCTGGTGCTGATCCTGATCTACTGGGTGATGGCCTTGCCGCACCGGGTCAACGTCGGCACCGGCTTCGTGCTGGGGCTGATCATGGATCTGATCCTCGGCTCCACGCTGGGCGTGCGCGCGCTGGCGCTGGGTATCATCGCCTATCTGGTGGCGTTCAAATTCCAACTGTTCCGCAATATGGCGCTGTGGCAACAGGCGCTGATCGTCGTGCTGCTGTCGCTGTCGATGGACGTGGTGGTGTTCTGGGCTGAGTTTTTAGTGATCAACGTCTCTTTCCGCCCGGAGGTGTTCTGGAGTAGTGTGGTAAACGGCATTTTGTGGCCGTGGTTATTCCTGTTGATGCGCAAAATCCGCCGTCAGTTCGCCGTACAGTAAGGATATATCAATGACTTCGCTTTATCTGGCCTCCGGCTCCCCGCGTCGACGTGAACTGCTGAGCCTGCTGGGCGTATCGTTCGACATTCTGCTGACGCATACCGAAGAGCAGCGCCGGGAAGGCGAAGCCGCAGAAGCCTATGTGCGCCGCCTGGCGCAGGACAAGGCCAAAGCGGGCGTGGCGCTGGCGCAGGAAGACCGGCCGGTGCTGGGCGCCGACACCATCGTGGTGCTCAACGGCCGGGTGCTGGAGAAGCCGCGCGACGAAGACCATGCGGCGGAAATGCTGGCGGCCCTGTCCGGCAAACAGCATCAGGTGATGACGGCGGTGGCAATCGCCGATCGCCACGACGTGCGCTGCCAACTGGTGGTGACCGAGGTAACGTTCCGCAGCCTGTCACAACAGGATATCCGCGACTATATTGCTACGGGCGAACCGATGGACAAGGCGGGCGCCTATGGCATTCAAGGAAAGGGTGGTTGTTTCGTCAGAACGATAACCGGGAGTTATCACGCGGTGGTCGGTCTGCCGCTGGTCGAAACACATGAGCTGCTCAGTAATTTTGTCGCATTACGTGATGTAAGAACCGGTTGATGGGCGCTGCCATTATCGACCGGCTCTGAGGAGAAGGCATGACAGCTGAGCTACTGGTTAATATCACACCGTCTGAAACGCGGGTCGCCTATATCGACGGCGGCATTCTGCAAGAGATCCATATCGAACGCGAAGCCAAACGCGGCATCGTCGGCAATATCTATAAAGGGCGCGTCAGCCGCGTTCTGCCGGGGATGCAGGCGGCGTTCGTCGACATCGGCCTGGACAAGGCCGCCTTCCTGCACGCCTCCGACATCATGCCGCATACCGAATGCGTCGCCGGCGATGAGCGGAAAAACTTCCACGTGCGCGACATCGCCGAGCTGGTGCGCCAGGGGCAAGACCTGATGGTGCAGGTGGTGAAAGATCCGCTCGGCACCAAGGGCGCGCGCCTGACCACCGATATCACGCTGCCTTCGCGCTATCTGGTCTTCATGCCGGGCGCGGCGCACGTCGGCGTTTCGCAGCGCATTGAAAGCGAAGCCGAGCGCGAACGCCTGAAATCCATCGTCGCGCCGCACTGCGATGAACTGGGCGGTTTTATCATCCGCACCGCGGCGGAAGGCATCGGCGAGGAAGAGCTGGCGCAGGACGCCGCGTTCCTCAAGCGCCTGTGGACCAAGGTGATGGAGCGCAAAAAGCGCAACCAGACCAAATACAAGCTGTACGGCGAGCTGGCGCTGGCGCAGCGCATCTTGCGCGATTTCGCCGGCGCGGCGCTGGATCGCATCCGCGTCGATTCGCGGCTGACGCACGATCTGCTGGTGGAGTTTACCGGCGAGTACATCCCGGACATCACCAACAAGCTCGAGCTCTATACCGGCAGCCAGCCGATTTTCGATCTGTATGATGTGGAAAACGAGATCCAGCGTGCGCTGGAGCGCAAGGTGGAGCTGAAGTCCGGCGGCTATCTGATCATCGATCAGACCGAGGCGATGACCACGGTTGACATCAACACCGGTGCCTTCGTCGGCCACCGCAACCTCGACGAAACCATTTTCAATACCAACATCGAGGCGACGCAGGCCATCGCGCGCCAGCTGCGGCTGCGCAACCTGGGCGGCATCATCATCATCGACTTTATCGATATGAACAACGAAGAGCATCGCCGCCGGGTGCTGCACTCGCTGGAGCAGGCGTTGAGTAAAGATCGGGTAAAAACCACGATCAACGGCTTCTCTCAGCTAGGCTTAGTTGAAATGACGCGTAAACGAACGCGTGAAAGCATTGAACATGTGCTCTGTCACGATTGTCCTACTTGCAATGGGCGCGGCACCGTGAAAACGGTGGAAACCGTGTGCTACGAGATCCTGCGCGAGATTGTGCGCGTGCACCATGCTTACGATTCCGATCGCTTCCTGGTGTACGCTTCGGCGGCGGTCGGCGAAGCGCTGAAGAGCGAAGAGTCGCATGCGCTGGCCGAAGTAGAGATCTTCGTCGGCAAACAGGTGAAGGTGCAGATCGAACCGTTGTACAGCCAGGAGCAGTTCGACGTCGTCATGATGTAGCCCGTCCGACATCGTAAGGGCCCGGCACGCCGGGCCCGTCAGTGCATAGATATTCCCGTTGCCAGGCAGCGGAGCAAGGAGAACTGCGTGAGGCGACTGCCTGGGATTCTGTTAGCAACAGGCGCCACCCTAATCGTGATTGTGGCGCTGCTGATCAGCGGGCTGCGCCTGATGCTGCCGAAGCTGAACGACTACCGTCCCCAGCTGCTGGTGCAGCTGGAGAAGCTGTCCGGCGTGCCCGTGCAGATGGATTTCCTGCAGGGCAGTTGGGAAACGTTCGGCCCACAGCTTGAAATACGCAACCTGAGCGCCACGCTGCCCAAAAGCGATGTGCATATCGAACGCGTGACGCTGGCGCTGGACGTATGGCAGTCGCTGCTGCACTGGCGCTGGCAGTTCCGCGATCTGACCTTCTATCAATTCCGGCTCGATCTGAACGCTACGCTGAGTGGCAACCGGCAGGGCGAAGGCCTTGAGCCGGGCAAAATCAGCGATCTGATGCTGCGCCAGCTCGATCATTTCGATCTGCGCGACAGCCGCATTTCATTCCTGACGCCCGCCGGCGCGCGCGCCGAGTTCGACATTCCTCAGCTGACCTGGCTCAACGGCCGCGATCGCCACCGCGCCGAGGGGCAGATCAGCCTGTCGACGCTGAACGGCCAGCACGGCGTGGTGCAGCTGCGCATGGACCTGCGCGATAATCAGGGCCTGCTGGACACCGGCACGGTCTACCTGCAGGCCGATAACATCGACATGAAACCCTGGTTTACCCGCTGGCTGCGCGCCAACACCGGGCTGGAAAGCGCCGACTTCAGCCTGGCGGCCTGGCTGCAGGTGCAGAACGGCGAGATCGCCGGCGGCCAGGCGTTGCTTAAACAGGGGACGGCCAACTGGGATACCGGCGCCGCGCAGCACCGGCTGGACGTAGACCATCTGGCGCTGTCGCTGCGCCGCCAGGGCACCGGTTGGCAGCTCGACGTGCCGCAGCTGCGGTTGAGCACCGACGGCCAGGCCTGGCCGCAGGGCACACTTTCCGCGCTATGGCTGCCGGAAAACACCGAGTTCATGGGGCCGGCGCAGAATGAAGAGCTGCGGGTGCGCGCGACTAACCTTCAGCTGGAGCGCCTGTCGGCGCTGCTGCCGACCTTCTCGTTCCTCAGTCCGGACGTGCTCGATCGCTGGAACGATCTGCAGCCGCAGGGGACGATGGAGGCCTTGGCGCTCGACATTCCGTTGAACCAGCCGGAAAAGAGCCGTTTCCAGGCGCTGTGGCGCGATGTCAGCTGGCAGCGTTGGGAACTGCTGCCGGGCGTCAACCACTTCTCCGGGGCGTTGAGCGGCGGTGTGGAGAACGGCCGCCTGACGCTGGGGCTGGCAGGCAGCACCTTGCCTTACGGCGACATGTTCCGTGCGCCGCTTGAAGTCAGCAGCGCGCGCGGCGCGCTGACCTGGCGTTATAACGATCGGGGTTGGGAGCTGGCGAGCCAGGGGTTGGACGTCAAGGCGAAGTCGCTGTGGGTCAACGGCGATTTCCGCTATCAGCAGCCGGCCAAGGGCGAGCCGTGGCTGAACATTCTGGCGGGCATCCGCCTGTATGACGGCGCCGACGCCTGGCGCTATTTCCCGGAACCGCTGATGGGCAAGCATCTGGTGGACTATCTGAGCGGCGCTATTCAGGGCGGCCAGGTGGATAACGCCACGCTGATTTATTCCGGCGATCCGCAGCACTTCCCGTACCGTAAAAACGAAGGGCAGTTTGAAGTCTTCGTGCCGCTGCGCCACGCCACCTTCCAGTTCCAACCGGGCTGGCCGGCGCTGACCGATTTGGCGATCGACCTCGACTTCGCCAACGAGGGGCTGTGGATGCATGCGCCACAAACCCGGTTGGGCAAGGTGGCGGGCAAAAATATCAGCGCGGTGATCCCGGATTACCTGAAAGAGCGGCTGCTGATCGACGCCGAGGTGGCGGGCGCGGGCAGCGACGTGCACGACTACTTCATGCAAACGCCGCTGCACGATTCGCTGGGGGCAGCGCTGGATCAGCTGCAGATTGGCGGTGATGTCAGTGGGCGCTTACATCTCGAGATTCCCCTGGACGGCGAGCAGGTCAGAGCGACCGGTGAAGTGGCGCTGAACAATAACTCGTTGCTGATCAAGCCGCTGGATAGCGAACTGCAAAAGCTCAGCGGCAAGTTCCGCTTCGACAACGGCAACCTGCAAAGCGACCCGCTGTCGGCCAACTGGTTTGGGCAACCGGTGGCGGTCAACTTCACCACTCAGGAAGGCGAGCGCGACTACAAGATCAACGTCGGCCTGAAGGGGGACTGGCAGCCGGGCAAGTTCCCCGGCCTGCCGAAAGAGGCCACCGACGCGCTCAGCGGCAGCGCGCCCTGGCAGAGCCAGGTGGCGATCACGCTGCCGCATCAGGGGTCGGCCAGCTACGATATCGGCATCGACGCGGATCTGAGGAAAGTAAGCAGTCACTTACCTCCGCCGCTGGACAAAGCGCCGGGCGAGGCGCTGCCGGTGAACGTCAAGGTCAAAGGCGGCCTCAACGGCTTCATGCTGACCGGCAGCGCGGGCAAACAGAATCGTTTCAACAGCGAATGGCGCTTCGACAAGCAACGGGTGAACCTGGCGCGCGCCGCCTGGCAAACCAACGGTGGCGGTACGCCGCCTTTGCCGGCCGGCAAGTCGATGACGCTGACCCTGCCGGCGCTGGACGGCGAGAAGTGGCTGGCGCTGCTGGCACCGGCGCTGAAACAGGGCGGCGCCAGCGGTCAGGTGGGCGGCTTTAGCTTCCCCACCACCGTGGCGCTGACCACGCCGCAGCTGCTGTTGGGCGGCCAGGCCTGGCATAAGCTGACGCTGTCGGCCGAACAACAGCTTGGCGCCACCGTGGTGAGCGCCAAAAGCGACGAGCTGGTCGGCAGCCTGCGGGTGGCCGATCGCGGGCCGTGGCGTGCCGACATCAATTACCTGTATTACAACCCGCAATTCCCTGAGACGAAAAGTGCGGCGGGTACGGCGCCGCCGCCAACGGAGAAAGTGTCTTTCCGCGACTGGCCTTCGCTGATGCTGCGCTGCAAATCGTGCTGGGTGCTGGGGCAGAACTTCGGCAAAGTCGAGGCGGATCTGAGCAATCGGGGGGATACCCTGACGCTGGATCACGGCCTGGTCGACACCGGCAAGGGGCGCATGAGCGCCACCGGTCTGTGGAAACAGAACGCGCAGGAAGAACGCAGTTCGCTGAAAGGCAAACTGCTCGGCGGCAAGATCGATGAGACCGCGGCCTTCTTTGGCATCACCATTCCGCTGAAAGGCGCGCCTTACGACGTGGATTTCGATCTGTACTGGCATGGCACGCCGTGGCAGCCACGGGTCGATACGCTGAGCGGCGCGCTGCAGGTCAAGATGGGCAAGGGCGAAATCGAGAGCATGGGCGGTGGCCGCGCCGGTCAGTTACTGCGACTGGTCAGCTTCGACGCCCTGCTGCGCAAGCTGCAGTTCGATTTCAGCGATACCTTCGGCAAAGGCTTCTACTTTGATTCCATCCGCAGTACCGCCTGGCTGAAAGATGGCATAATGCATACAGATAATCTATTGATCGACGGCCTGGCGGCGGACATCGCCATGAGCGGCCAGATCGATCTGGCGCGCCGCCGCATCGATATGGAGGCGGTGGTGGCGCCGGCGATTTCGGCGACGGTCGGCGTGGCCACGGCGTTTGTCGTCAACCCGATCGTCGGCGCGGCGGTATTTGCCGCCTCGCAGGTGTTGGGGCCGCTGTGGAGCAAGATTTCGCTGATTCGCTACCATATCGGCGGCGATCTCGATCAGCCGAAGATCAACGAGGTACTGCGTAAGCCAAAGGAGGATAAGGCGTCATGAGGAATGCTAACGTTGCGTTGTTGCAGTTGTGCAGTGGCGATCAGGTGCGCGATAACCTGGCCCAGATTGAACAGCAGATCAAACAGCTCAATGCCGGGGTAAAACTGGTCATGACGCCGGAGAACGCGCTGCTGTTCGCCAACTCCGCGGCCTACCGCCAACAGGCGGAAAAACAGGGCGACGGTCCGCTGCAAAACGCAGTGCGCGAACTGGCGCGCCGCTATGGCGTGTGGTTGCTGGTGGGCTCGATGCCCCTGATCAGCCGTGAAAACCCGGAGCTTATCACCACCAGCAGCCTGTTGTTCGACGAGCAGGGCGAGCTCCGCGCCCGTTACGACAAGCTGCATATGTTCGATGTGGACATCAACGACGCGCACGGCCACTACCGCGAGTCGGATACCTACCAGCACGGGCAGCACCTGACGGTGGTGGATACGCCGGTCGGGCGTTTGGGCATGACCATATGCTACGATCTGCGCTTCCCCGCGCTGTTCCAGGCGCTGCGGGCACAGGGCGCCGAACTGATTTCGGTGCCGGCGGCCTTTACCCGGGTCACCGGCGAGGCGCATTGGGAAATTCTGCTGCGCGCCCGGGCGATCGAGAACCAGTGCATGATCCTGGCGCCGGCGCAGGTGGGGCGCCACGGGCCGACCCGCCGCACCTGGGGCCACTCGCTGGCTGTCGACGGCTGGGGCAAGGTGCTGGCCGAGAACCCGGACGCCGTGGCGGCGCTGAAGGTGCGCGTGGACACCGCTAGCCTGCAAACGTTGCGGCAACAGATGCCGGTATTGCAGCACAACCGATTCCAGACGTCGCTGACGGCGCCGTCTGACAAGTTATCCTCCAATCAAGAGTGAAACCATTATGAGCCTGACGTTTGTCAGTGAGCAGTTACTCGCTACCAACAAGCTGAGTCATCAAGACCTGTACAAGGTACTGGGTCAACTGGCAGAACGCCGTATCGATTACGCCGATCTCTATTTCCAGTCCAGCTATCATGAAGCCTGGGTGATCGAGGACGGCATCATCAAGGATGGCTCTTACAATATCGACCAGGGCGTCGGCGTGCGCGCCGTCAGCGGTGAGAAAACCGGCTTCGCCTATGCCGATCAGATCACCCTGAATGCGCTGCAGCAGAGCGCCCAGGCAGCGCGCAGCATCGTGCGCGAGCAGGGCGACGGGCGAGCGCATACCCTGGGCGAGATCGGCTATCGGGCGCTGTACCCGCTGCTCGATCCGCTGCAAAGCCTGCCGCGCGAAGAGAAAATCGCCCTGCTGCACCGGGTCGACAAGGTGGCGCGCGCCGCCGATGCGCGGGTGCAGGAAGTGAACGCCAGCATCACCGGCGTTTACGAGCAGGTGTTGGTGGCCGCCACCGACGGCACGCTGGCGGCGGACGTTCGCCCGCTGGTGCGCCTCTCCGTCAGCGTGCTGGTGGAGCAGGACGGCAAGCGTGAGCGCGGCTCCAGCGGCGGCGGCGGCCGTTTCGGCTATGACTACTTCCTGGAAACCGTCGACGGCGACGTGCGCGCCGATGCCTACGCCAAAGAAGCGGTACGCATGGCGCTGGTCAATCTTGGCGCAGTGGCCGCGCCGGCCGGCAATATGCCGGTGGTGCTGGGGGCCGGCTGGCCGGGCGTGCTGCTGCACGAGGCGGTGGGCCACGGTCTGGAAGGCGACTTCAACCGGCGCGGCACCTCGGTGTTCAGCGGCCATATGGGCGAGCGGGTGGCTTCGGAACTGTGCACCGTGGTGGATGACGGCACCCTGCAAGGGCGGCGCGGTTCGCTGGCGATCGACGACGAAGGCGTACCGGGCCAGTACAACGTGCTGATCGAAAACGGCGTGTTGAAAGGCTACATGCAGGACAAGCTCAACGCGCGGCTGATGGGCGTCGCACCAACTGGCAACGGCCGCCGCGAGTCCTACGCGCACCTGCCGATGCCGCGCATGACCAACACTTACATGCTGGCGGGCCAATCGACGCCGGAAGAGATCATCGCCAGCGTCGAGTATGGCCTGTACGCACCGAACTTTGGCGGCGGCCAGGTGGACATCACCTCCGGCAAGTTCGTGTTCTCCACCACCGAAGCCTACCTGATCGAGAAGGGCCGCATCACCAAGCCGGTGAAGGGGGCGACGCTGATCGGCTCCGGCATCGAGGCGATGCAGCAGATCTCGATGGTCGGCAACGATCTGGCGCTCGATAAAGGCGTGGGCGTGTGCGGCAAGGAAGGGCAGAGCGTGCCGGTGGGCGTCGGCCAACCGACGTTGAAACTGGATACGCTGACCGTCGGCGGCACGGCGTAATCTTTCCTCAAGGGGCCATGCATTGGCCCCTTAATCATTCCCCATTTTGCGTTTTTTCTCGCCCGCACAAGAAGAGCTGTGCGGCGATGATACCGAGAAAGATGATGATGGCGTGCTTTGGTGTGTCTACCCGGCGTTGGCTGCTGTTGCTGGGCGTTCTGTCCCTGACGGGCTGCGCCCGTTCCGATGCCCTGTGGGGCGTGGTCGATAAGCTCTGCATGGCCAACTATCAGCAAAAGCGCGATCCGGCCCCGTGTGAGCAGATTTATATGCCGCAGGGGAAAGCGCAGGGCTTTAGCGTGCTGCAAAATCCGCGTTATCCCTATCACTTCATTCTGGTGCCGACGGCGCCGCTTGCCGGCATCGAAAGCCCGCAGCTGCTGGAGGGGGAACGGACGGACTATTTTGGCTATGCATGGCTGATGCGTTACCGGCTGGCCGCCGAGTATGGCGGGCCGGTGCCGGACGATATGTTGGGCATGGCGATCAACTCCGCTTACGGCCGCAGTCAGAACCAATTGCATATTCACCTGACCTGTCTGCGCGAAGATGTGCGGCGTCAATTGCAGGCGGAACGCCCCTATATTCAGGAACAATGGCGGCCTTTGCCGGATAAGCTGTTGCGCCACACCTACTATGCCCGCCGCGTGATGCAACCGACCGCGATGGGTATCTACCCGATTAAGGACGTCGCGCAATATTTCCATTTGTCGCCGCAGCAGCTGGCGGAATATGGCGTGGTCGTCGTCCCGACCACGTTTGCCGGCCGGCAAGGGTTTATCTTGCTGGCCTCGAAACGCGGCTGGGACGTTGGCAACCGCGCCTCGGTAGAATCGCTGCTGGATAAAACGTGCGCGATTTTGCCGCGTTTACCTACCTGAACCGCGCATCCCGCGCGAACAGGAAAGTGGCCTCCCGCAGGCGAGCGTCGGCTTCCGCCTGAGCGCCCTGATAACGCAGGATCATGATCAGCGTGGCATAGACGTTGGCGTCGATGCGGCGCTGCAGATAGGCGTTGGCCCACTGCCGATAGCCGGTCAACAGGGCATCATCACGCGTTTGGTTATAGACCAGCAGCGCGTGAGATTGCTCGTCGAAGGTTTTGCGCTCCCGGTAGATCCAGGCGGCGGGCGGCGGCATTTGCTCGATGCTGTCGATGGTGGCCAGCAGGGTGCGCTCCGATTGGGTGAGCGCCATACGCCCTTGCCAGGCGAAGACTGCCATCACCAACACGCCGATCGCGGCCATTGCCACCGGCAGGCTCAGGAGCCTGGCGAACGGCAGCGGGCGGGGTTCGCCGGTTTGGCCGTCCAGCAGCGCCAGCAGCAGCAGAAACGCCAGCCAATGCGGCGCAGACAGATAGAAGGGGTATTCCAACTGGGTGTGCACCAGCATTGGCAGCAGCACCAGGAACAGGCCGACGCGCGCACCGGCCGGCTGTTCACGATCCCGTTGCCAGGCGCGTTTCAGCAGCAGCGCGCCGGCGACGAGGATGATAACGATCCCCGCCAGCGCCGGCAGGCCGCCCTCGACCCACCACAGCAGGATTTCATTGTGCGGATGGCCGGCGACTTCCAGCACGTCTCGCCAGGGCATTGTCTGCAAACGGAAGTGGGCGAAACTGTATTCAAAGCCGCCGTAGCCCCAGCCCAGCAGCGGTTTGGCCAGGATCATGGCGCCGACATCATGCAGCATGGTCAGGCGCGCGCTGTTGGAAAGCTCCCGACCGATCAGGCCCGCGCGGCCATCGAGGCCGGAGCCGGTGAACAACACAGTGAGACCGATCGCCACACCCAGCAGCAGCGCCCCCACGGCCCAGCGGCTTGTGGCCGGGTGCCGGCGGGCAAAACGCCACAGCAGCAGCGCCGCCGCCAAGGCGCCGCCCAGCCAGGCGGCGCGTGATTGGATCAGCACCAGCAGGGCGGAGAAAATGGCCAGCAGCGCGAGCAGCGGGAGTTGCCGCCGCGTCGGCGCGCAGAGGGGGGCAAGCAGCAGCCAGAGCGCCAAAGCCAGCCCGGTGGCGATAAAACTGCCCAGTACGTTCGGTTGCTGAAAGACGCCGTAGACCCGGCCACCGTTGGGGATCACCCAGGCCAGCGTAGGGGCGAACAGCTGCAGAGCCGCCAGTAGCGCCTGCACGCCGACGGCGAACAGCAGGCCGTACAGCAACAGGTCGCGCTGCCGGGCGGTTAGACGCAGCTGCAGGCAGGCGACATAGAACAGCCAGCCGCCGAGCAAACCGGCGCAGCGCCACAGGGCGTCTTCGCGCCACTCGGGGCGGGTATACAGCAGCGGCAGCGCCAACACGGCGATGCCGAGCAGCAACAGGCGAGCGGTAGGTGTAAGCGAAAGACGGGCACGGCCAAGGCAAACGGTGGCGGTCACTATCAGCGTGGTGAGTGCCATGGCGCCCCAAGCCAGAATGTTTTGCGGCAGCGCCAGGCCACCGCCGCCCATGTTGGGGTGATAAACCGGCAGGATCACCGCCATCCAGATCAGCAGCAGGGGCAGCACGGCGAGAATCGGTGCGTTAATGGTGGTTTTATCGGTCATGGTTAACCCGCCATGTCGCGATATCGATTATTGAATGCATGTTTTGAGGATTCCCTATCCTTATCCTGATGTTTAAATTCGCTGAAGCGTCAATGCCTGAAATGCTTTATGGGAATTGAAAAGACTTCATATCGAAGTGATAAATAATTTCCCCCTGTGAGCGCGGGACGGCTTATATAAAAATGGGGAAGCCATATTCAGTTGCCTG
Source organism: Serratia nevei (assembly GCF_024160145.1). Taxonomy (GTDB): domain Bacteria; phylum Pseudomonadota; class Gammaproteobacteria; order Enterobacterales; family Enterobacteriaceae; genus Serratia; species Serratia nevei_A. The sequence continues at coordinate 37,710 of NZ_JAMYWQ010000030.1, read as the reverse complement.
AAAAAATTGTTTTCTTTGTTTTAAAAACAGAGTTGTCATTTTCTCAAACTTATCTCGCTCCAGTCAATTTTTAATCTATTGTTTTATTTTTGCATTTAAATCAATTGATTGTGATTATCTTGTGTGTAATGAAACGCCGTGTGAGCGGCAATGAGCGTCTGGGCCAGCAGGTGATGGAGCCAATGAGATAAGCATTTTCTTGTTAAATCGTTGTTGCCAATGGCGGTGCGGCGGGCGTGGTTTTATTTATCGCTGTTCATTATTTTATTTCACACTTTATTTATCACGCCCGTTTTTATTTTTATTAAGACTGTTCTTGCTCTTATGGTTTTTTTTTAATTTTTTTAAATTAAATATTTTTAAGATTTTTCTGTTCCTGTGGAAATAACGGCCTATCCCTGTTGCCGTGACGAAAGGCGGGCTAACGCGCCTGCAAAAACGCGTTAATCCACGCTTCACAGGCCTCACTCCACTTCGCCAATCCGTTCCAGTGCATCCACCACCAGATCCCAGAATTTATCCTGATCCAGTTTGACCGCGACCTGGGTGTGGCAGTCCGGCGGCGGCGGCGCGCGGAAGTCCGCCACCGTCATGCCCAGCGTCAGGGTGCCGGTGAGTTCGATATCCACCGGTGCTTTGCGCACCGTCATCACGCTCGGATCGATCACGTAGGCGACGGCGCAAGGATCGTGTACTGGCGGGGCGCTGAAGCCCTGCGCCTGCCGGTACATATGGCCAAAGAAGGCCAGCAGTTCGCCGACGAAGGCGGCCGGCCGGGTGCCGAGGGCGGCGATGCGTTCGCAGACTGCCGGCGTGGCCAACGCCTGGTGGGTGAGATCCAGGCCGACCATGGTCAGCGGCCATTTTTCGTTAAACACGATGTGCGCCGCCTCGGGATCGATTTTGATATTGAACTCCGCCACCGCGCTCCAGTTGCCCACATGATAGCCGCCGCCCATCAGCACCACTTCCTTGACCCGCTCGGCAATACGCGGCTCTTTACGCACCGCCATGGCGATATTGGTCAGGCCGCCGGTCGGCACCAGCGTCACGCTGCCGGGCGGATGGGCCATCACGGTATCGATGATCAGATCCACCGCGTGGCGCGAGTCCAGCTGCAGGTGGGGTTCCGGCAGCACCGGGCCATCGAGACCGGAATCGCCGTGAATGTCGGGCGCCACTTCGATATTGCGCACCAGCGGGCGCGGGCAGCCGGCGGCGAAGGGCACGCCGGTGATATTGGCGATGCGCGCCACCGCCAGCGCGTTGCGCGTCACTTTGTCCAGCGTCTGGTTACCCACCACGGTGGTGACCGCCAGCAGGTCGATCTGCGGATTGCCCCAGGCCAGCAGCAGGGCGATGGCGTCGTCATGCCCCGGGTCACAGTCCAGTATGATTTTTTTCATGGTTATTCCTGATGCAGGGAGAGGTTCTCGCAGCATAACGCAGCGCGGCGGCGTGGGATAATGCCGATGCTGCTTTTGTTAGCGGCATCAAAGCCTTGCTACTTTTACGATGTAATGAAACGTAAATCCTGCGCGCCGGGCTTTACCCTAGAGTTTACTCCAGGGTTTACAGTGAGCTTCAGCGCTAATGCACAGAGGAGAGGCGGGATGAGCTTACTGAAAAGGTTGTTGGGGCAAGGTGGTATTAACGGTGGTCATCAGCGTGCGGGTTACCGCGGCGGGCATCATGGCAACCGCTATAACCAGCATGGCGAGACGGGGTCGCAGTGCCCGGAGTGCCAGGCGGTGAATAAACCGGGTGCGCGTTATTGCCATCGCTGCGGCCAGCCGTTTGCCGTGGTGAGCGCCACCTGCGGCCAGTGCGCCGCGCCGCTGCCGCCGGGCAGCCGCTTTTGTCCGCAGTGCGGCGGCGGTGTGCCGTGAACCGGGGCGGTTGGACAGCCGCGCTGCTGCTGGGCGCCATGGCGCTGTGGACGCTGCTGGCCTGGGGCGTGGCCGGCGTACTGGCCTGGCTCCCGGCGTTGGCGGAGGCGGCCGGCGGCGCATCGCTGCCGGTGAACGGTGCGCTGAGTCTGGTGCCGCAGACGGTGCTGGACGCCTGGCTGCCGTGGCTGAAACAGCTGGGCAGCGGGCTGGCGAGCTATTTTCCTCTGCTGCTGAACTGGGCGGGCTATGCCGTCTGGCTGCTGTGGGGCCTCGGCATGTTGGCGCTGCTGCTGTTGGGCGCGCTGGCGCACCGTTATTTGAGCGCCGCTCAGCGATAACCCTGATAGACCGCCGCCACGCGGTCGAAATAGTCGGTTAAGTAGTTGATGCATACCTGCACCTTCAGCGGCAGTTTGTCCTTCTCGGTATAGAGCGCGTAGATCGGCCGCGGATCCGAATGGTAGCTTTTGAACAGGATCTCGATCTCGCCGCGCTTGATCTCTTCGATCACCCACATCAGCGGGGCGTAGGCGATGCCGGCGCCGTTTTTCAGCCAACGGATCATGGTGGAGGAGTCGTTGGTGACGAAGCGCCCCTGCGGTGAAATGCGCGTGGTGATGCCTTCCGGCGATATCAGTTCAAATTCGCTGTCGGGCCGCACGCTGTATTCCAGCCAGGAGAAGTTGACCATGTCGCTTGGCTTTTGCGGCGTGCCGTGCTGGCTGAGGTAGCTTTTGGCGGCGCACACCACCATCGGCATTTGCCCCAGGCGGCGGGAGAACAGGCTGGAGTCCTGCAGCGCGCCGGTGCGGATCACCAGATCCAATCCGTCGGTGATCAGATCCGGCGCCGGAATGCCGGTCACCAGGTTGACCGTCAGGCCCGGGTACTCTTTCATCATCTCGGCGGTCATGTTCGCCAGCACGTTTTGCGCCATAGTGGATGAGCTGCCGATACGCAGCGTGCCGGCGGGCGTATTGTTAAATGCGTACAGTTGCTCATGCACTTCGCTGACTTCCTGCAGCATGCGCCGGCAGCCCTGATAGTAGATTTTGCCGGCCTCGGTCAGGCCGATGCTGCGCGTGCTGCGGTTCAACAGCTTGACCTGCAGCTCATTTTCCAGTTTCGAGACGGTTTGGCTGATCGATGAAACGCTCATGTCGAGTTGGCGCGCGGCCGCGGTAAACGACCCGAACTCAACCACTTTGGCGAATACCGACATCCGTTTTAATCTTTCCATTATTCACTCTGGCTTAAAAGTGATTTAGATCACAGATTGTTGATGCCTTGATAGTAAGCAGGCTAATATAACGTGGTCGGGTGAATAGACCTTACCAACGTGCGAGAGCGAGCGGCGACGCAATCCTGCCGCTCCTCCGGCACCCTCGCAATCCCTGTCGTGGATGTCTGCCCCAAAGTTTAACCTTTTTTCGGGTTCGTGACCTGGACAAGCTGTCCGGTCAAGATTTGTGGCGCGCGCACGCTAAAATGTAAAGAGAATGTGAATGGCGAGATGTGTTTTTCCCCGGCGTAGTGAACAATAAGGAAAAAGTGATGAGTTTGCTTCCGGTTATGGTCATCTTCGGACTGTCGTTTCCGCCGGTGTTTTTCGAGCTGCTGGTGTCGCTGGCGCTGTTTTTTCTCTTGCGCCGCCTGCTGCAGCCGACGGGGATTTACGATTTTGTTTGGCATCCGGCGCTGTTTAACACCGCGCTGTATTGCTGCTTGTTTTATCTGATTTCATGTCTTTTTGTTTGAGGTCGCTGTGAAAAATTTTTCGATAAAAATAACCCGAATCGCGATCACTTTGATTCTTGTACTGCTGGGCATCGCCGCGGTATTCAAGGCCTGGGTGTTCTACACCGAGTCGCCGTGGACGCGTGACGCCAAGTTCACCGCCGACGTGGTGGCGATCGCCCCGGACGTCAGCGGCCTGCTGACCGAGGTGCCGGTGGTGGACAACCAGCTGGTGAAGAAAGGGCAGGTGCTGTTCGTGGTCGATCGGCCACGCTATGAGCAGGCGCTGGCGGAAGCCGGCGCCGACGTCGCCTACTATCAGGCGCTGGCGGCGGAAAAACGGCGCGAGGCCGGCCGCCGCGTGAAGTTGGGCGTGCAGGCGATGTCGCAGGAAGAAATCGACCAGTCGAACAACTCGTTGCAGACCGTGCAACACCAGCTGGCGAAGGCCGTGGCGGCGCGCGAGCTGGCGCAGCTGGATCTGGATCGCACCACGGTGCGCGCGCCGGCCGACGGCTGGGTCACCAATCTCAACGTCCACGCCGGTGAATACATCACCCGCGGATCGGTGGCGGTGGCGCTGGTGAAAAAAGACTCGTTCTACATCCTGGCGTATCTGGAAGAGACCAAGCTGAACGGCCTGAATAAGGGCGACCGCGCGGAGATCACCCCGCTCGGCAGCAACCGCATCATGCATGGCACCGTCGACAGCGTGGCGGCGGCGGTGAACAACAGCAGCAGCACGGTCAACAGCAAAGGGCTGGCCTCGATCGACAGCAACCTGGAGTGGGTGCGCCTGGCGCAGCGCGTGCCGGTGAAGATCCTGCTGGACGCCAAGGACCAACAGCATCCGTATCCGGCCGGTACCACCGCCACCGTGGTGATCGTCGGCAAGAGCGATCGCAATGCCGACAGCGGCTCGCCATTTGTGCGTCTGATGCACCGGCTGCGTGAGTTCGGCTAATGAACAGCCCAACCTTTATCCGGCTGAGATTTGCCTTCAAGCTCAGCTTCGCGATTGTGTTTGCGCTGTTCGTCGGCTTCCATCTCAACCTGGAAACCCCGCGCTGGTCGGCGATGACCGCCGCCATCGTCGCCGCCGGCCCGGCCTTTGCCGCCGGCGGTGAACCTTTCTCCGGCGCCATTCGCCACCGTGGCTGGCTGCGTATCATCGGCACCTTTATCGGCTGCTTCGTCGGCCTGATCATTATCGTCACCACCGCCCGCGCGCCGGTGGTGATGCTGTTGCTGTGCTGCATCTGGGCCGGTTTCTGCACCTGGATCTCTTCGCTGATCAAGGTCGAGAACTCCTACGCCTGGGGGCTGGCCGGCTATACCGCGCTGATCATCATCGTGACGGTCGCCACCAGCGAGGCCCATCTGCTGGAAGCGCCGCAGTTCGCCATCGAGCGTTGCAGCGAGATCGTGCTTGGGATCGTCAGCGCCGTATTGGCGGATCTGCTGTTCTCGCCGCGTTCGATCAAGCAGGACATCGATCGGGCGGTGGATCAACTGCTGGTGGATCAATACCGCCTGATGCAGATGTGCATCAGCAATGCCGACAAAGAAGACATCGACCGCGCCTGGAGCAATCTGGTGAAGAGCACCACGGCGCTGGACGGCATGCGCAACAACCTGATGATGGAGTCCTCGCGCTGGCAGAAGATCAACCGCCGGGTGAAGGCGCTGCATACCCTGTCGCTGACGCTGATTACCCAGGCCTGCGAAACCTACCTGATCCTGCTGAATCACCCGGACGCGCTGCAAGCGAGCCTGCGGGAGCAGCTGATGGTGCCGGCGGAAACCCCACAGGCGATCCACAAGCGCATGAAGCTGTTGCGCCAGGTGCTGACCACGCATCGCTCCGATGAAACGCTGCCAACCCTCACCGGCTGGGTCGGCGCGGCGACGCGCTACCTGCTGCTGTCGAAGGGCGTACACACCAACGGCAGCATCAGCGCGGTGGAAGAGGGCGTGTTGAGCAATGAAGCCGTGGTCAAGCCGACCTCGGCGGAGGGGCATCACGCGATGATCAACGGCCTGCGCACCTTTGTGGCCACGGCCTTCGGCAGCCTGCTGTGGCTGTGGACCGGCTGGACGTCCGGCAGCGGTTTTATGGTGATCATCGCGGTGATCACTTCGCTGGCGATGCGCACCCCGGCGCCGCGCATGGTGGCGATGGATTTCGTGCTGGGCATGCTGGCGGCGATCCCGGTCGGTTCCCTGTTCTTCATGGTGATCCTGCCGGCGACGCAGCAGAGCATTTTGCTGCTGTGTCTCAGCCTCGGCCTGCTGGCGTTTTTCATCGGTATCGAGGTGCAGAAGCGGCGGCTCGGCTCGCTGGGGCTGCTGGCGGGGACCATCAACATTCTGGTGCTGAGCAACCCGATGGAGTTCAACGTCACCCAGTTTCTCGACGGGGCGCTCGGCCAGTTCCTCGGCAGCTGCGTCGGGCTGATGGTGCTGCTGCTGATCCGCGACAATTCGCGCGAGCGTACCGGCCGCACCTTGCTCAACCAGTTCGTCAGCAGCGCGGTGTCGGCGCTGACCACCAAGGCGGCGCGCCGTCGGCAGAACCACCTGCCGGCGCTGTATCAGCAGCTTAACCAACTGCTGATGATGTTCCCGAACGACATCGCCAAGTACCGTCTGGCGCTGAACCTGATCATCGCCCACCAGCGCATGCAGCGGGCGGAAATTCCGGTCAGCGAAGAACTGTCGGCCTTCCACCGCCGGATCCGCAGCACCGCCGATCGGGTCGTTTCGGCCAAGAACGACGTCAAGCGCGCCTATTACTACGATCGCTTGCTGAGTGAAATGAACGAATACCAGCAAAAATTGGTGGACAATCAGACGCCGCTCAGCGTCACCGGGCCGGTGAAACGCCTGGCCGACATGCTGCATCGCTATCGCCACGCCTTGATCGATTGATGCGTTCCCGCCTGTTGCGCCGCGTTGCGCGGCGCCTTCCCTGACTATACTGAAACCAGTGCCTGGTACGGCGGGCCGTCTCGTGAGAGTCGGCCCGTTTTCAGAGAGACTCCGAGTGCCAGAACGGCTGGAAAGTGGCATCATTGTCATGAATGGATGAGACCCTCGCCGCCGCGAAAATGTGACGCGCCGGTCATCTTAGTTTCATCCAGGTCGACTATATACCTAACTAGCCTGGGGGGGCTGCGGCGCCTCCGGCGGCATAATTTCAGGGAATGTCATGAACAAGCGGATTCTGTTGGCGATTGTTATCGCCGTGGTCATCGCCGTCTTCAGCGCGCTGCGCAGCAACGAGCACCGTGCGATCGGCGGCAACCCGGCGGTGGTCCAGGCCCCGGCGGGGCAGCCGCAGAGCATCGATCGGCTCACGCAGCAGCAAACGGTGGTGAGTTACCTGCAGCAGCATCAGCGGCTGCCGGACTATTACGTCACCAAGAAGCAGGCACGCGAGCAGGGCTGGGATCCGCGTTCAGGCAACCTCTGTGCGGTATTGCCGGGCAAGGCGATTGGCGGCGATCGATTCTCTAACCGTGAAGGGCAACTGCCGACCGCCGGCGGCCGGGTCTGGCGCGAAGCGGACATCAATTATCAGTGTGGCCGGCGCGGCGCCGATCGCCTGCTGTATTCGAGCGACGGTCTGATCTTCGTCACGCGCGACCATTACAAAAACTTCATTCGTGTGGAGTGAGTTTGATGGCAAAAGTAGAGTTTGATTTTGAACAGATCCAGGATGTGCCGGCCTTCTACCGCGATTTCGCGCACAAGTTTGCGCTGGACGAGGGGTTTGGCGCCAACCTCGATGCGCTGTGGGACGTGGTGACCGGCGATATCGGCCTGCCGGTGGAAATCGAGTTCACTCACCTGAATGCCCGCAGCAAGCGTCGTTTCGGCGCGATCATTCTGCTGTTTGAAGAGGCGGAAGAAGAGCTGGAAGGCAGCCTGCGTTTCAATATTCGCGAAAGCAGCGGCGAACCGGCCCATCACCGGGGATGAAACGGGTTCATCCCGGGATGGCGGCGGCGCTTAGTCGGCCGCTTCGGCCAGCTCGCGCAGGTATTGGAAGATCTGGCGGTAAGCCTTAGGCGGCTTGTTGGCGGCCTTCTCTTTCTGCGCGTTGCGCACCAGTGAACGCAGCTGTTGGCGATCGGCGGCCGGATACAGATCCAGGATAGACGGAATGACGTCATCGCCTTCTTCCACCAGGCGGTCGCGCAGCGCTTCCAGCTTGTGGAACAGTGAAACCTGCTGGTTGTGGCGGTTTTTCAGCTTGTCGAGCGCGGTCTGGATCGGCTCGATATCGCGGGCGCGCAGCATCTTGCCGATCAGCTGCAGCTGACGGCGACGGCCCTCTTTCTTGATCTTCTGCGCCAGCTCGATGGCGGCACGCAGATCTTCGTCCAACGGAATGCGGTCCAGCGCGTTTTTGCCCAGATCGACCATTTCGGCCCCCAGGTCTTTCAGCGCTTCGGCATCACGTTTAATCTCACTTTTACTGACCCAGATAATCTCGTCATCGTCCTCGTTTTCATTCTCCGGGACATCGTCGAGCCAGTCTTCAGGCTGTTTGTTCATGGTAGGCTCCGTTAAAAAGAGGCTAATCCTAACAGGTTGTCCGGCAACCCGCCAATTGCGTGCCCTGAGCAAACTGAGTATAGCTGCCACGTTGGGGCATTATCGCGCCTTGCAGCGCGTCCTGCGAATTTGTGCTGTTGTTTTTGTCACCTTTTTTGTATAAAATTTTATACAAAAGGAGGGGGTGTTCATGGATGATGGCATCGAGAAAGCCATTGATTGGCGTGGTTCATCGTTAGCGGATTTGCTGGCCTTTCCAATCGATGCGCGAAAAGCGGCAGGATTTGAACTGAGTAAAGTGCAAAGAGGTTTGGACCCTGGTAATTGGAAACCGATGGCCGGCTGCGGAAGCGGCGTTATCGAAATCCGTTTATATGCCATCGGCGGGGCATTTAGGGTGGTCTATGTGGCAAAGTTCAGCGAAGCGATCTACGTCTTGCACAGCTTTCAGAAGAAGACGGAGAAAACCAGCCGCCACGATATTCAGATAATCAAAGCGCGTTATGACGCGGTCATTAATGAGCGGAGTAAAGGTCATGACCAAGCCGATTGATACCGGTTCAAGCCACGTTACGCCTGCAGGCGGCAATGTGTTTGCGGATCTGGGATTTTCCGCCGACGAGGCTCGGCAATTGCAAGCACAGTCCAATGCGGAAATTGCGCAGCTTATCGCACTGAAAAAACAGCTGATGGGTGAGATCAGCGCGTGGATTGAAGAAGAGGGTTATCGCCAGGAGGAGGCGGCGCGCTATCTGCACACTTCCCGGCCGCGCGTGTCCGACGTGGTGAATCAGAAAACCGAGAAATTTACGCTGGATGCGTTGGTCAACATGATGGCAAATATCGGCAAGTCGGTAAAACTGATCGTCGAGTGATGCGTGAGTTTTGCATGTTATCCCGGCTTTGCCGTTCGGCTTTATGCGAAATTCAACGCGGTTCCTGTTAGACTCAACGGCAGAGATCTCAGGATTTTTGCGCGCCGCCCCGCGTGCACAACTACGCCACTCCGGCACTTTTCTCAACGATTTTCTGATTAATTATGGCAGATTGATGAAAGTAGTCACTCAAGTTGCAGAACAGCGCAAGGCGCTGGAACAGGCCGTTTCTCAGGCGCTGGAGCTGGCCCGCGCCGGTTCCGACGCGGCGGAAGTCGCGGTCACCAAATCGACCGGCATCAGCGTCAGCACCCGCTTCGGCGAGGTGGAAAACGTCGAGTTCAACAGCGATGGCGCGCTGGGCATCACCGTCTATCACCGCCAGCGCAAAGGCAGCGCCTCTTCCACCGATCTCAGCCCGGACGCCATCGCCCGCACCGTGCAGGCGGCGTTGGATATCGCGCGCTACACCTCTGAAGATCCTTGCGCCGGCCCGGCGGAGAAAGATCTGCTGGCGTTCGAGGCGCCGGATCTCGATCTGTTCCACCCGATCGAGCTGGATGCCGAGCGCTGCATCGAGCTGGCAGCGCGCGCCGAGCAGGCTTCGCTGGCGGCGGACAAGCGCATCACCAATACCGAAGGCGGCAGCTTCAACAGCCACTACGGCATCAAGGTGTTCGGCAACAGCCACGGCATGCTGCAAAGCTACTGTTCCAGCCGCCATTCGCTGTCCAGCTGCGTCATTGCGGAGCAGGACGGCGATATGGAACGAGATTACGCTTACACCATCGGCCGTGCGATGAGCGATCTGCATAGCCCCGAGTGGGTGGGGCAGGAGTGTGCCCGCCGCACGCTGGCGCGCCTCGCGCCGCGCAAACTGTCGACCATGAAGGCGCCGGTGCTGTTCGCCTCTGAGGTGGCCACCGGGCTGTTCGGCCATCTGGTGGGTGCCATCAGCGGCAGCAGCGTCTACCGCAAATCGACCTTCCTGCTGGACTCGCTGGGCAAACAGATCCTGCCGGCGTGGCTGACCGTCGAGGAGCATCCGCATCTGCTGAAAGGGCTGGCGTCGACGCCGTTCGACAGCGAGGGCGTGCGCACCCAGCGGCGCGATATCGTCAAGGACGGCGTGCTGCAAACCTGGCTGATGACCAGCTACTCGGCGCGCAAGCTGGGCCTGCACAGCACCGGCCATGCCGGCGGCATCCATAACTGGCGCATTGCCGGGCAGGGCGCGGACTTCGCCGGCATGCTGAAGCAGCTTGGCACCGGCCTGGTGGTGACCGAGCTGATGGGCCAGGGCGTCAGCGGCGTTACCGGCGATTACTCGCGCGGCGCCGCCGGTTTCTGGGTCGAAAACGGCGAGATCCAATACCCGGTCAGCGAGATCACCATCGCCGGCAACCTGAAAGACATGCTGCGCAACATCGTCAGCGTCGGCAGTGATATCGAAACCCGCAGCAATATCCAGTGCGGTTCGGTGCTGCTGCCGGAAATGAAGATCGCCGGTCAATGATCCTCTGCGCGGCCGGCGCCCGCCGGCTGCGCATTATCCCGTCTCAACCTTGCTTACAAATCTCCGGTTTCGGTTTTGCCCGGCCTTGCCTATGGTAACGGTGGGTTAATTAAAACAATAACGGGAAGGTGAGCAAACATGCAGAATACCCTGAAAGCGCTGGCGGCGTTGACGCTGCTGGCGGTCAGTTCGCTGGCGGCCGCCGCCGATCTGGGCGACGATATGGACACCCTGGCGGAAAACTACAAAACGGTGCTGAATACCGATTCCGCCGCTACCCTTAAACAGAGCCTGCAAAACATGCGCGCCGCCGCGCAGGACGCCAAACAGGGTACTCCGCCGAAGCTGGAGGATAAAGCCGCCGACAGCCCGGAAATGAAAGATTTCCGCCACGGGCTGGATACCCTGATCGGCCAGATCGATCAGGCGCTGGCGCTGGCCAACCAGGGCAAAGTCGCCGAAGCGAAGCAGCTGGCGCAGGGTTTCAAGCAGACCCGCGACGCCAACCACAAGAAATTCCGCTAACCCGTCAACCGTCGCGCCCGTCTTCTGCCAGATAGGAGGAGGGTGCCTGACCCAGCACGCGGCGAAACATGGTTGAAAACGCCGCGCTGCTGTCATAGCCCATCTCCATCGCTACCTGGGTCACGCTGCGCCCTTCGGCCAGCAGCGCCAGCGCCAGCACCACGCAGGCGCGTTGGCGCCATTGTGAAAACGGCAGGCCGGTCTGCGCGCGAAAGAAGCGGCTGAAGGTGCGAATGCTCATGTACAGACGAGGGGCCCATTGCTGCGCGGAGTCATGAGCGTCGGGGTGTTGCAAAAAGGCGCGGCACAGTTCGCCCAGCCGAGGATCGGCGGGCAGCGGAATGTGCAACGGTAAAGGTTGCAGCCGGGCCAGCTCGTGCAGCAGCAGCGTCGCCAACGCTCCGTCTCGCCCCTCTCGCTCATACTCCAGCGGCATATCCACCGCCGCCAGCAACAGCTGGCGCATCAGCGGGGTGACGCTGACCACCTGGCACAGCTGTGGCCGTTCGGCGGGCAACGCGCCGGGTTCGAGGTACAGGCTGCGAGTGGTGACGCCGACCATCCTCACCGCGTGCGGCATCTGCGGCGGCAGCCACACCGCGTGCTGCGGCGGAACGACCCAATTGCCTTGCTGCGTAAAAACGTGCATGACGCCGGTGGCGCCGTACAGCAACTGCGCGCGCCGGTGGCTGTGCATCGGCAGCAGATGCCCCGGCGGGTAGTCGGTGCCGATGGCGATCACCGCACGCGCTACATGATCGATGTCATCAATACGGACGTTGCGCATATGTCCCCTTTGGCGGGCAGAATGGCCGAAACGCAATGATAGTTGGCCCTTCATATAAAGCAAGCCAACGGCCGTCGCCCTACTATCGGGGCAGAAAAATAATGCTTGTTCGGGGCGCCGCTATTTTATCGGCCAGGCAGCCCGTGCAAGTTTTCACACCGGGGTGGGACGAACGTTCTCGTTCTCGCAATACAAGAAGTTAATAAGGAATAAAGCACCCTTTTATTCCAACACCTGAAGCAATAGTTCTTAGCGCAGTTCAATGACTATAAGGTGATATTTCATGTATAAGTTCGGTGTGATTGGCGGCGGAGCCGCCGGGATCTCTTTTGCGTATAACTTTATAAAAAATAAGTCGGTTAATCATTGCAAAAGGCCGCTTTCCCTGAAGGTTTTCGACAAGCAGGGCTTCAAGGGCGGTATGGCATACAGCAGCGATTTTGACAGCCATATATTAAATATGACGCCGGAAAATATGTCGGCGGATATTTTCGACGATGCGCACTTTGTCGATTGGATCGCCATGCATTTCCCGCAGTTTTGCCAGGATCGCTATCCGCCGCGCTGGCTGTATCGGGAATATCTCGATTTTATTCGCGACATGGCGATTTATATGGCGGCGGACAGTAACGTGACGCTGAATTTCGTGACCGCGGAAGTGAATGCCATCGCGCCGCACGAGGCCGGCTATCGGCTGACCACCGCCTGCGGCGCCGCCGAGCAGATGAATGCGCTGGTACTGTGTTCGGGGCACAACCCGCCGGAATGCCTCTACCCGGTGGACGGGGTGATCGCTTATCAGGCCCACCGGGAGCTGCCGCCAATCAACCCTTACTCGACCATCGGCGTGATCGGCTGCAGCCTGACGGCGATCGACGCCATCGTCGAGCTGATGGAACGCCTGGGGGCAACCGACATCTGTGCCCTGTCGCGCTCGGGCCTGTTCCCCAGCGTGCAGCCGGCGCTGATGCGCCCGCCGCCGGAGGCATTTGTGGAGGGGGTGCGGCGCTTTGTCGCCGGCAGCGATTTTATTGACGCCCATCATCTGGTGCATGCGATCAACGCCGCGCTGGCGCGGCACTATCCGGGGCCGGAGCGATTGACGGTGCTCTCGGCGCTGGGGGAAAGGCGCGATTGCTACCGCGATTTGGCGGACAGCCTCGATCGCGCGCGTTTTGCCCGGGAGCATATCTGCAACTATCTGGCGGCGATCCACCCGGTGGTGTGCGCCGCCTGGGTCAAAATGGATGCCAACAACCGGCAGGTCTTCATGCGCTTTTACAACTCCTCCTGGATGCGCAATCGGCACGCCATGCCGATCAAGAACGCCCACAAGATCGTGGCGGCGCTGGAGAGCCAACGCCTGCGCGTCTGTGGCGGCCTGGCGGATATCAGCAAGGGAACGGACGGGTTTACCCTTCGTTGCCATGAGACGCGGGTGCACGCGCAGTATCTGTTCAACTGCACCACGCCTTCCTATCAACTGCCGCCCAACCGCCTGAGCCATCAGCTGCTGCAAGATGGGGTGGTGCAGGAGAACCTGTTCGGCGGCGTGAAATGCAACCCGCATACGCTGAAAATCGCCGACCGACGCGGCCGTGAGCAGCACCTTTACTCGCTCGGCGCGCCCGCCAAGGGCGATCTCTTTTACACCTCGGCGATGGAATCCATCACGCGGGATATCAGCAAAATCGTGTTCAACAACCCTATTTTCAACGCAAGGAAGGCTGAAGTATGAAAAACGTCGCGCTTTTTGTCGGCAACGACATTTTCTCCTGGCTGGTGTGCCAGGATTTGATCGCCGCCCTGAAGGACGAGTGTGCCTTTACGGTATATTTCCCCCTGGCGAAAAGCGCCGGGCGCACGCAGGAGCCGGCGGTTCGCCGCCTGGGGTTGTATGAGCGCGAAGTGCTGAACGATTTCGTGTTCCCGTTCGTGGGCCGCAACGCTGCCGCCTGCGAGGGCGCCTATCAGCCGCCGGCCCTGTTCCTGGCCGCCGCCGGAGTAAAAGCACATCGCGTCCTCGACATCAATGATGCCGCGTTTATCAGCAGCCTGGGGCAGATGGACGCGGTGATCTCCCTGCGCTGCTATCAGAAATTCTCCGCCGACTATGTGCGCGCCTTCAGCCGACGCGGCAAGCTGCTGTGGAACCTGCACCCGGGGGATTTGCCGCGTTATCGCGGGGTGATGACGCTGTTCCGCGCGCTGATGAACGGTGACAGGGGCTGTGCGGTAACGCTGCATGAAATGGATGAGCACTGGGACGCCGGCCCGGTGATCGCTCGTCTGCCCGCCGAGCTGCGTCACGATCTGTCGTTCCTGGAAAACATGATGCTGTTGGGCGTGCAGAGCGGCATTTTCCTGGCGCGTCAGCTGATGCAGGCGGAGAGCAGCGAAGCGATAACGGCGGAAAAGCAGGGCGACTCGCGCTATTGGGGGTTCCCGGATGCACAGACGCTGGCGCGGGCGGAACAGGAGGGGATTGAACTGGTGGACCATGATGCCGTGCGCGAGCAGTATCTGGGGCTGTTCGTCGGCGATCGCTTCCACCCGCTGGCGGGGCAGTTCTGCGCCGGGTTCGACGACTTCGTGCGGGCGCACGGTCATGATTGAAACGTTAATCGTTCTGGGTGCCGGTTTTCTGACCGGCATCACCACCATTCTGTTCGGCTTCGGCGGCGGCTTTGTGGTGGTGCCTTTCGTCTATCACTTGATCTCCGCATCGGGCGAGCAGCCCGGCCAGGCGATGCATATCGCAGTGGCGACCTCGACGGCGGTGATGATCCTCAACGCGAGTTACGCCACGCTGACCAACTGGCGCAGCGGCAACCTGCTGCGTGAAACCATCGTGCCGCTGATCTTTTTCATCGGCATCGGCGCGGCGCTGGGCGCGTTCGCCTCCTCGCTGCTGGCGGACGGCGTGATCCGCGGGCTGTTCGTGGTCTATATGGCAGTGACCATCGCCGACTGCCTGTTCCGCCGGGGTTTTTTGATCAAACCGGCGCGCGCCGAACTGTCTCCCGTCACGCTGTGGGGGGGCGGGCCGCTGATCGGCGGTATCGCCACGCTGCTGGGGGTGGGGGGCAGCGTGATGACCGTGCCGCTGCTGCGCCGCCATGGCTACGACATGAAGTATTGCGTCAGCGCCGCCAACCCGCTGTCGATCCCGGTGGCGGTGATCGGGGCGCTGATGTATATCGTGTTGGGGTGGCGTGAGATGAGCGGGCCGCAGTATCTGGGCTACGTCAATCTGAACATTCTGGGGCTGCTGGTGGTGGCGGGGATTGCGGGGATCGTGTTTGCCAGGCGCTGCTTGCCTAAGGTGAGCGATGCGCTGCATGCCAAAATCTACGTGCTGCTGCTGATCGGCGTGCTGATTGCTATCTGCCTCTGAGACAGAAAGGGCGGCCGGATGCCGCCCTGAGAACCGCTTAACGGTGGTATTCGCCCGCCGCTTCCGGCTGGTACAGCAACTCCAGCACTTCAATCCGCGCTTCTTCACCGTTCGGCAATTGCCAGGAGATCTGCTTGCCGACGTGCATGCCGAGCAGCGCTGCGCCCAGCGGCGCCATCACCGACAGCTGATCGTGGCTGTCTTTCAGCGATGCCGGGTAAACCAGCGTGCGCACGTGCTCTTCATCGGTGTGCAGATCGCGAAAACGTACGCGGCTGTTCATGGTCACCACGTTGGCCGGCATTTTCTCCGGCGGCAGGATTTCCGCGCGATCCAACTCGTCGTTCAGCGCGGCGGCGACGTCGGTGTTGGCAAAGGCCGGTTGTTCCAATAGCGCATCCAGGCGTTCCGCATCCAGCTCATTAATAGTAATGATGGGTTTGGTCATTCCACTCTCCAGTCAAATCAAAAGGCGCCAGTCTGCGCGCCCATAAATTCGGAAAAACAACACAAAGCAACACCCCCGCGCCAGAGGAGCGGGGGTGTGGGTAATGTCGATTTGTCCCATTGATAGTAGGCGGTTGGGGCAAGAAAAGAAAGAGATCCCGATCACGAAGGCTTTTATCGTCAATCGCGGCAAAAGAAATCGTTAGCCGGGTTATGTATTTGTTATCTCTTCCACTTTTTCACCGCAGCGTCGTTTTGCGAAATGGATCCCCGGGCGTCACTCGATTTCCACTTCGAACTGGAAAAAACCGGTCTACACAGAAAATCCTACCGAGGGTAGGGTAAAGACATTACAGAAAGCGGGTTATTCAGGTGATGCGCTTTACGGCTTACTGATTAATGTGGGATCTAGGGGTACTGAAAAGTGAATGATGGATCTGCTTCGATAAAAGAAATTGAACAATCCGATGTCAGCGCAGCCGGGGCGATCGCCGCTCGGGTGTTGGCGGATATTACCGCGATGCTGAATGCTGAAAATATTTATACCAATGCGGTGCAGCAACAGATGCTGGAATCGCATATTCGCGCCATGGTGCTGCGTTCAATAACCGGTGAGCCGTTGCCCGAGGTGGATAAATCGTTGTTCGACGAAATCTCTGCCGAATCCATGCAAATGGCGGAGCGCGTGGTAAATCAGTTTGGCACATTGCCTATCGAAGAGGCCTATTTGCTGTCAGTGCACTTCGAAGTGGCGAAAGATAATAACGCATAGCGGTTAACGCATCGATTTCAATCAGGAGAATATACCATGGGTCAAATTACCGTAGTGATCGGCGATCGTTTGGGCAAAGGGCAGAAAGTTGGCCAAGGTGTTGAAAGCGCAGGTGGAAAAGCGGTGGTCATCCCCGGCGTTGCGGCGGATATGAAGCTGGGCGACGTCATGAAAGCGGAAAACGCGCAGCTGGGCATCTCTTTTTGCGGCAGCGGCGGCGCCGGCGCGATTACCGCGCAAACCAAACACGGCTACAAGGCAAAATACGGCATGCGTTCGGTAGAAGAGGGCGTGACGGCAATTAACGAAGGCTACAACGTGCTGGGTTTCGGCTTTATGGATAAAGAAGAGCTGGGCCAGAAACTGGTGGAAGCCTACGTCAAAAAACATGGCAATCCATAATGAAAGAGCAATATACCACATCGGTAAAGGTGGAGGGTAAAGGCGACAGCAAAGCGAAAGCTTTTGCTTCCGCCTTGGCTAATGTGCAGGGCGCGGTATTAAAGTCCACCAATAATATTCTGCTGCGTATCGAGCCGCAGGACGTCAGCGTAGTGAAAGCGGAAGAGAAAATAACTAAAGAGAAATTTCTTTTCTTCTTTTTGCCGCGTGAAAGAAAGCGCTATGCCGTTTCTCTGGAAATAACCGTGAACGTAACCATTATCAATACCGAGAAGGTTGTCTTCGTCACGAAATAAAAACGTTAGCATAAATGAAAGGGTATACTGATGTTTTTAATCATCTTATTTAAATCGATTATTATCGGTGGGCTGGTGGGGGTCGGCGTAGGGGCCGGCGCCGCGCGCATGTTCCACGCACCGACAACACAGGGTATGGGGGCGTTTCG
Source organism: Serratia nevei (assembly GCF_024160145.1). Lineage (GTDB taxonomy): Bacteria > Pseudomonadota > Gammaproteobacteria > Enterobacterales > Enterobacteriaceae > Serratia > Serratia nevei_A. The sequence continues at coordinate 20,352 of NZ_JAMYWQ010000030.1, read as the reverse complement.
CACCCTGGGCGAGCTGAATTCCTGCGAGGGCGATCCGGCTTCTCACTTCTCATTCGGTCTGGGCTTCTTCTTCAACGCCTGGGCGTCTTCCGTGGCGGCGGGATCCTTCACGCAGGACGTCGACCACCGCATCATCCCGCACTGGGGCGCGGCGGCCCTGATGGTCAAGAACCGCAATCTGGCGCAAACGCTGCACGATCCGAAAAAAATGGCCATCGCCTGCGGCATCATCGGCATGCTGGTAGTGGCGTTCCTCAATACCACCGCCTCCGCCGTGCCTGCCGCGCTGCAGGTCACCGCGATCAAGGTGCTGGTGCCGGCGGCCAACCTGCTGGTGAACACCGTGATGCCGGTGATCTTCTGGCTGGCGGCGATCGACGCCGGGCGCCGTTCCGGCTTCTGGGGCACCATCTTCGGCGGCCTGGCGCAGCTGATCATGGGTAACGCCGTGCCGGGCCTGGTGCTGGGCATTCTGATCGGCAAAGGCGTGGAAGAGAGCGGCTGGAACAAGATCACCAAGATCATGATGGCGGTGATCGTGCTGCTGTTCGTGCTGAGCGGCTTCTTCCGCGGCTTCGACATGAAAGTTCTCGAGTCCTTCAGCCTCGGCGTGCCGGGCTGGCTGGACGCCATTCACAATACCCTGAGCGGTAAATAAGGAGCGGGATGATGGAAGAGCAAACCCAAAAAGGCTTCTGGTACGCCGACTGGTCATTCCCGATTTTTGTTGGCCTGCTGTCCTCCGGCGTGTTCGCCGGGACGCACATGTACTACCTGTACGGCATCGGCGCCTTTAACGAAGTCGCGTTCGTCTCCATGCTGCGGGCGGGGATGGATACCGGCGTGTACGGCGCAGTGGCGGCGTTCGGCGCCAGCTTCCTGTTCGCGCGCATCATCGAAGGCTCGCTGGTGGGCATCCTGGATATCGGCGGCGCGATCCAGACCGGCGTCGGGCTGGGCGTACCGGCGCTGCTTTTGGGGGCCGGCATCGTGTTCCCGGTCGCCAACTTCGCCGCTTCGCTGGCCACCGGCCTCGTCATCGGCCTGGCGATCGGTTACGTGATCATCCTGGCGCGCAAATTCACCATCAATCAGAGCAACTCCACCTACGGGGCGGATGTGATGATGGGCGCGGGCAACTCGTCGGGCCGCTTCCTCGGGCCGTTGATCATCCTGTCGGCGATGACCGCCTCGATCCCGATCGGCATCGGTTCGCTGCTCGGCGCGCTGCTGTTCTATATCTGGGGTAAACCGATCACCGGCGGAGCGATCCTCGGCGCGATGATCCTGGGGGCGATCTTCCCGGTAGCCATTTCTTGAGAGGCCTGCGCCAGGCGCCACCCAATGCGGCGGCGCCCGGGCTAACAGGAGCAATGCGGTATGTATGACTTAGTAATCAGAGGCGCCAGACTGGCAGACGACACGCTGATCGATCTGGCGGTGAAAGACGGCAAAATAGCCTCGGTCGGGCGGTTGGCGGCGGACGTCAGCGCCGTTCGCCAACTGGATCTGGCGGGCAACTGCCGCCTGAGCGCCGGTTGGATCGATGCGCACGTGCACTGTTATCCCGACTCGCCGATTTACCATGACGAGCCGGATCGGGTCGGCGTCGCCGGCGGCGTCACCAGCGTGGTCGATGCCGGCAGCACCGGCGCCGACGATATCGACGCCTTTTATCAGCTGACGCGCAGCGCCAAAACCCATGTTTTCGCCTTCCTCAACATTTCGCGCATCGGCCTGCTGCGGCAGAACGAGCTGGCGGAGTTGGCGGACATCGACAAGCGCGAGGCCGGCGAGGCCATCGCCAACCATCCCGGCTTTATCATCGGCATCAAGGCGCGCATGAGCAGCAGCGTGGTGGGCAAGAACGGCACCCGGCCGCTGGTGTTGGCCAAAGAGATCCAGCGGGAAAACCGCCAGCTGCCGCTGATGGTGCATATCGGCAACAATCCGCCGAATCTGGACGAGATCGCCGATCTGCTGACCCGTGGCGACATCATCACCCACTGCTACAACGGTAAACCGAACCGCATTCTGACGCCGGCGGGCACGCTGCGCGAGTCGATCCAGCGCGCGCTGCGGCGCGGCGTGTTGCTCGACGTGGGGCACGGCACCGCCAGCTTCAGCTTCGAGGTGGCGCGCCAGGCGATCACGCTGGGCATTTTGCCGCATACCATCAGCTCCGATATTTACTGCCGCAACCGCATGAACGGGCCGGTGCACAGCCTGGCGGCGGTGATGTCCAAATTCTTCAGCGTCGGCCTGACACTGCCGCAGGTGATCGCCTGCGTGACGGAGAACGCCGCGTCGGCGCTGCAGCTCAGCGGCAAAGGGCGGCTGGAGCCGGGTTATGACGCTGATTTCACGCTGTTTGAACTGCGCCGCGAACCGCAAGTGTTCGCCGACGCCGAAGGGCAAACCGCCGAGGGCGAACAGCTGTTGGTGCCGCTGGCCGCGGTGGTGGCCGGGGAAATCCTATTAACCGAACAAGGGGAGGCAGCCCATGTCTTCGATTTATGAAAAATACGGTTTGAAGCAGGTGATCAACACCTCCGGCCGCATGACCATTCTCGGCGTTTCCACGCCGCGCCAGGACGTGATCGACGCCGTTGACTACGGCCTGAATCACTATTTCGAAATCAAGGATCTGGTCAACAAGACCGGCGCCTACATCGCCGACCTGCTCAACGTGGAGGACGCGGTGATCGTTTCCTGCGCCTCGGCGGGCATCGCCCAGTCGGTGGCGGCAGCGATCGTCAAAGATAACGCCAATCTGCTGGTGAACCTGCACTCGGCGCCGATCGCCGTGCCGCGCGAGATCGTGTTGCCGCGCGGTCACAACGTCAACTTCGGCGCGCCGGTGGACACCATGGTGGCGCTGGGCGGCGGCAAGGTGGTGGAGGCGGGCTACGCCAACGAATGTTCGCCGGAGCAGATTGAAGCCTGCATCACGCCGCAGACGGCGGCGATCCTGTACGTCAAATCGCACCACTGCGTGCAGAAAAGCATTTTGTCCGTCGAACAGGCGGCGGTAGTGGCGCGCAAGCATAACCTGCCGCTGATCGTCGACGCTGCGGCGGAAGAAGATCTGATGTGTTACTACCAGATGGGGGCCGATCTGGTGATCTACAGCGGTGCCAAAGCCATCGAGGGGCCGACCAGCGGTCTCGTGATCGGCAAAAAACAGTACGTCGAGTGGGTGAAGCTGCAATCCGGCGGCATTGGCCGGGCGATGAAGGTCGGCAAAGAGGGCATCCTCGGCCTGACGCAGGCGATTGAAAGCTATCTGCGGCTTGAGAAAACTACCGGACAACAGATGGTGGCGCGGATGACGCCGTTCCTCGACAGCCTCAATACCCTGACCGGCGTCAGCGCCAAGACCGTCTGGGACAGCGCCGGCCGCGATATCGCCCGCGCCGAGATCGCCTTCGACGAGGCGGTGCTGGGGCGGTCGACCTATGACATCGTCCAGGCGCTGAAAACCGGCGATATTGCCATCTACTTCCGCGGCTACAAGGCCAACGAGGGCAAGATTGAGGTCGACGTGCGCAGCGTCGACGAGCAACAGCTGATGACCGTCTTTAGCTGTATCAAAAACCTGTTTACGGAGAAACAAGCATGAAGCTGCAGCCTAACTACTATCGCGACCGCGTCTGCCTGAACGTGCTGGCCGGCTCCAAAGCCAACGCGCAGGACATCTACGCCGCGGCGGAAGGCCATGTGCTGGTGGGCGTGCTCTCCAAGAACTACCCGGACGTCGACAGCGCGGTGACCGACATGCTGCGCTATGCGCGCCTGATTGAAAACGCGCTCTCGGTCGGCCTGGGTGCCGGCGATCCGAAACAGTCGGCGATGGTCAGCCTGATCGCTCAGCAGGTGCAGCCGCAGCACGTTAACCAGGTGTTTACCGGCGTCGGCGCCAGCCGCGCGCTGCTGGGCCAGAACGACAGCGTGGTCAACGGCCTGGTGTCGCCGACCGGCCGCGTCGGCTGGGTGAAGATCTCTACCGGCCCCTTGAGTGCCGCAGCGCCTGACGGCATCGTGCCGGTGGAAACCGCCATCGCTTTGCTGAAGGACATGGGCGGCAGCTCGATCAAGTATTTCCCGATGGGTGGCCTGAAGTGCAAGGACGAGTACCAGTACGTAGCCAAGGCCTGCGCCGAGCATGACTTTATGCTGGAGCCGACCGGCGGCATCGATCTGGAGAACTACGAGCCGATCGTCGAGATCGCGCTGGCGGCCGGCGTGAAACGCGTGATCCCGCATATCTACAGCTCGATCATCGACGCCGCCAGCGGCGACACGCGTCCGCAGGACGTGAAAACCCTGCTGGCGATGACCAAAAAGCTGGTGGGCTGAACGCGCAATGGGATGAGGTATGCCCTAAATAATTGGAGTTGCTTCCCGGCGGCAAGCGCAGGAGCCCCAGGAGCTTACTTAAGTAAGTGACTGGGGTGAGTGCGGGCAGCCAACAACGCTGCGGCTTGAAAGATGACGGATATATACTGAGGATTACTATGCGAAACTGGCAGGCTCCAACCCGACGCACCGCGTTGTTCCTGGCGCTGCTGGCCGTGACCGGCCCGGCGCTGCATGCTGAGGATGCAATGAATTCCACGTCATCTCATTTCGCCTATATCGGCACCTACAATCCCAATGGCGAAGGCGTTTACCGGGTGCAGGTCGATCCGGCCAGCGGTGCGCTGAGCCACGCTACGCTGGTCAGCAAAGTGCCGAATCCGGCGCAGCTGACGTTGGCCGCTGATGGCAAGACGCTGTACGTCGCCAGCGAAGTGGCCGATTTCAACGGCGGCAAACACGGCGGCATCACCGCTTACCGGGTCAATCCGGCCGACGGTGGCCTGACGCAGCTCAACCAGGTGGATTCGCAGGGAGCGGGGCCGGTGTATCTCTCATCGACGCCGGACGGGCGGCATCTGCTGGTGGCCAACTACGTCAGCGGCAGCGTGGCGGTGTTCCCCATTGAAGCGGACGGTAGCCTGGGTGCCGCCAGCTCGGTGCAGCAACAGCAGGGCCCGGCGGGCGCGGCCAAACCGGCGGCGGCGGTGAACGGCAGCTTCGCCGTCAGCGACCATAACGGCCCGCACGCCCATATGATCGCCAGCGATCCGAGCGGCAAGTTCGTGTTCTCCACCGATCTGGGGTTGGATCGCATCTACCAATGGCGCTTTGACGCTGCGAGCGGCGGGCTGACGCCGAACGATCCGCCGTGGATCGCCGCCTCGTCCGCCGGCGCGGGTCCGCGCCACTTTGTGTTTCATCCGGACGGCGAAACCGTGCTGCTGGTGAACGAAGAGGCCTCGACGTTGACCAGCTACCGTTTTGATCGCCAAAAAGGTACTCTGAAACAACTGCATGCGGTTTCCGCGCTGCCCGCCGACTATCAGGGCACCAGCTTCGCTTCGGGGCTGGCGCTCAGCAAGAACGGCGACACGCTGTACGTCGCCAACCGGCTGCATAACAGCATTGCCCAGTTCAGCGTGGGCGCCGGCGGTGAGTTGAGGCCGGTGGCGGAAACCTGGACGCGTGGCGATTACCCGCGTTCGCTGGCGCTGAGCCCGGATGGCCGCTATCTGTATGCGTTGAACCAGCGCAGCGATAACGTCACCCGCTTCAGCGTAAACGCGACGGACGGCAAACTCAGCTTTGTGGGCGGCTATCTGCCGATCGGCAGCCCCTCGCAAATGGCGTTCCTGCCGCCGCCGAAGTAACCCGTGGCCCGCCCGGTTCACCGGGCGGGTTACCTGATTGACGGACACAGAATGGTGCGATTTCCTTACCCGCGTTTGGCTTACTTGTTCGATGCTTTGCAAACCGAAACGTTGCCGCAGGATGAGCTGGCGAAGCGTTTCGCCGTGTCCACCCGCACGGTGCGGGCGGACATCACCGCGCTGAACGAGATTCTGGACAAATACGGCGCGCGTTTCGTGCATAACCGCGGGGCCGGTTATCGCCTGCAGGTCGATAACGCCGCGCTGTTCAGCGCCCTGCAGCATCAGGAGCGGCGCAAGCACGCCACCCCGCGCAGCGCGCAGGAGCGGGTGCATTATCTGCTGGTGCGTTTTTTGACCTCAGCCTTCTCCCTCAAACTGGAAGATTTGGCCGACGAGTGGTTCGTCAGCCGCGGTACGTTGCAAAACGACATGGCTGAGGTGAGAGAGCGTCTGGCGCACTATCAATTGACGATCGAAACCAAGCCGCGCTACGGCATGAAGCTGTTCGGCGCCGAGATGGCGATCCGCGCCTGCCTGACCGACCTGCTGTTCCAGCTGCAACTGGCCGATGCCGAGAACCCGCTGCTCAACAACGAGATCCTGCTGCAGCCGCAGGTGGCGGCGTTCGCCGGGGTGCTGCACCCGCTGTTGTCGCACTATGCCATTCGCCTGACCGACGAGGGCGAGCAGTACCTGATCTTCTACTGCGCGGTGGCGCTGCGGCGCATCAACGACGGCTATCCGCTGCCGGACTTCGAGGTGGAGGACGGCGACGAGGCGGTGCGCCAGGTGTCGACCCGCCTGGCGGCGGAGCTGCGCTCGGCCTCCGGCAAAGAGATCTCGATGGCCGAAGAGGCCTATCTGCGGGTCAACATCGCCGCACGGCGCGTGCAGGAGGTACAGCCGACCGAAATCAACGCCGACGACGAAGAAGCGCTGGTGGACTACATCCTGTCCTACATCAACGCGCACTATAACTACAACCTGCAGGGCGACGAGCAGCTGCGGGCCGATCTGCTCACCCATATCAAAACCATGATTACGCGGGTGAAATACCAGATCAATATCCCCAATCCGCTGTTGGCCAACATCAAGCAGCACTATCCGATGGCTTACGACGTGACGCTGGCGGCAGTCTCCAGTTGGGGCAAGTACACCCCCTATACCCTGAGTGAGAACGAGATCGGCTATCTGGTGCTGCACATCGGCGTAGGGCTGGAGCGGCATTACAACATCGGTTATGAACGCCACCCGCAGGTGATGCTGGTGTGCGATACCGGCAACTCGACGGTGCGCATGATCCAGGCGCAGATTGCGCGCAAGTATCCACAGCTGGTGATGACGCGCATCGTCTCGCTGCGCGATTACGAGATGCTTGCGCATATCGACGAAGACTTCGTGATTTCCAACGCCCGCATCGGTGAAAAGAACAAGCCGGTGGTGGTGATGTCGCCGTTCCCGACCGATTATCAGCTGGAGCAACTGGGCAAGCTGGTGCTGGTGGATCGCACCCGACCGTACATGCTGGAGAAGTTCTTCGATGCCGAACATTTCATGGTGCTCAACGAGCCGCTGACGCAGGCGGAGCTGTTCAGCCGGGTGTGCGGCCAGCTGGAGCGAGAGGGGTATGTCGGCGCGGACTTTTATCCGTCGCTGGTCGAACGCGAGGCGATCGTCTCCACGCTGCTGGGCGAAGGCATCGCGCTGCCGCACTCGCTGGGGCTGCTGGCCAAAAAGACCGTGGTGGTGACGCTGCTGGCGCCGCAGGGCGTCGCCTGGGGCGAAGGCGAGGTCGCGCACGTGATTTTCCTGCTGGCGATCAGCAAGAGCGACTATGAAGAGGCGATGGCGATCTACGAGCTGTTCGTCACCTTCGTGCGTGAACGCTCAATGAGCCGCCTGTTGGGCAGCGACAGCTTCGACAGTTTTAAAGCGGTGGCGTTGGACTGCCTGAGCCGGAGTTAAGGGGCTAATCTGCTTCCGGCAGAAAGAGGGCCGGGGGCAGATTGAAGCGTTTGGCCAGCGCCATAATGTGCGGAATGGTCAGCGATCTTTTGCCGCTCAGGATTTGGTTGACCAACGACTTTTTGCCGATCTCATGTTCAAAATCACTTTGGCTGAGTTGGCGCTGTTCCATCAATACGCGAAGCGCGGCCACCCCCTGCGGGAGTTGGGCGATACGCTGGTTGAATGCGGTAAACTCGGCGCTGTTATCTTCATATTCGGCGATCTTTTTTGCCAGCATGTCAATCAGCGGATGGTGTTCATCGTTTTCCAGCAGATATTCCACCAATTCGAGCGCTTCCCGGTAGTCTTGCTGAGAGCCGTTGCCCTGCAACAAGGGCACGGCGCGCAGCAGCGCATCGGCGGCCTTAATGGCATCTGTAATCATGATGAACTCCTTCGATAGTGCTGCATCAGCTTGTCGTACTCGGCGTGGCTAACAATGTGCTTTATGAATACTTTCTGTGTCTCAAAGCTGGCAAAGAACAAAATTCGCAGGTGGTTGCCGCCTACGTCAATGACCCACCATTTCTCTTTGTATTTCATACGATCGAGCGAAGGAAAAAGCGCTTTTAACTCGTCCGGCGTGCGGAACTCGCCGCGTCGCAACGTTTTATAAATGGCCTCGAGAGCAGCGGCTTCATTAGGGTATTGCTTCGTTGCGTTATTGAACGGTTCCCTGGAAATGATATGCATCGTTCCCTCGATTCCTGCCTGGTGAACATTATAGCGGCTGCCTTAGGTGTTCACAAATTGTAAACTTATCATCCTCGCTCGCAGTGAGAGGGAAATACCCGGTTGCAGCCCGTTTTTGTCGTTGCACACTATTGCGGTTAGCGCCGTGCGGGTAAATCCATACCTCGCATTTACAGGCAGTTACTGCTGATTTTGGAAGCGGGTACGCAAAGTGAAAAGCGGGAGGTTGTGTCAGGGAGAAGAAGCAAAGGGAACGAACGCGCCGGTACGACGCATTCACGAGAGGGCTTCAGCGGCTAATCTTCATCAAACCCGGAGTTGAACAGCTCGACCACCGCCGCCAGCGCGTTGACTTCGTCGGGGCCGGTTGCCTCGACTTCGATATGCCGGCCCTGGGCGGAGTCCAGCATCAGCAGCGCGATAACGCTGCTGGCTTCAGCCTCGGTGCCGCTTTCGTTGCGCAGCATCACTTCGGCGTCGAAGCTTTGTACCAGCTCGAACAGTTTCATCGCCGGGCGCGCGTGCATGCCCAGCTTGTTTTTGATTTCAACCGTCTGTTTGACCGTCATTGTTTACGCTTTTCCAGCGTGCGGTGGCGCGACTGCACATTCTTGCCGCGCGAGCGGAAGTAATCGGCCAGCTGCTCCGCCACATACACCGAGCGGTGTTTACCGCCGGTACAGCCGATGGCGACCGTCAGGTAGCTGCGGTTGTTGGTTTCCAGCATCGGCAGCCATTGTTCCAGGTAGCTGCGGGTCTGGTAGATGAAGTTGTGCACTTCGGTATGACGATCGAGGAACGACGCTACCGGCTTGTCCAGACCGGTCATCGGCCGCAGCTTCGGATCCCAGTGCGGGTTCGGCAGGAAGCGCACGTCGAATACGTAGTCGGCGTCGATCGGGATGCCGTGTTTGAAGCCGAAGGATTCGAACACCATGGTCAGTTCGCGCTCGCGCTTGCCCAGCAGGCGGGTGCGTAGCATTTCGGCCAGTTCGTGTACCGACATTTCCGAGGTGTCGATAATCAGGTCAGCCCGTGAACGCAGCGGTTCGAGCAGATCGCTCTCTTCGTCGATGGCGCTTTCCAGCGACAGGTTTTTGCTGGAGAGCGGGTGCAGGCGGCGGGTGTCGCTGTAGCGGCGAATCAGCGTGTTGCGATCGGCGTCGAGGAACAGCAGCTGCGGCGAGAAGCTGTCCGGCAGCTGAGTCATCGCGTATTCGAACACTTCCGGCGATTCCGGCATGTTGCGCACGTCGATGCTGACCGCCGCGGAGATATTGCGCTCCGCCAGCGTATTGGCGAGCTGCGGCAGCAGAACCACCGGCAGGTTGTCAACGCAGTAAAAACCCATGTCTTCCAGCGCCCGCAAGGCGACGGATTTTCCGGAACCGGAACGGCCGCTGACAATCATCAGCACCATGTGGCAACTCCCCTGGCATCGCGGCGGCGTTCATCGCCACCGTTGGAAACTGTGTTATTCCGGCCACAGCCGGATCCATCATCGAGAAACAGTAACGTTATCTGGGCTGGAAGTCACGCCGGCCGGGCATCACTCGGTGATGATTTGGTAAAGTTCTTCATCGCTCTGCGCGGCGCGCAGGCGGCGGCAGACGGTTTTGTCGGCCAGGCGTTTGGCGACCAGCGACAGGGTATGCAAATGGGTTTTGCACTGATCGGCAGGCACCAGCAGCGCGAACAGCAGATCGACCGGCTGGTTGTCGATAGCGTCGAAAGCGATGGGTTGGTCGAGACGGATAAACACGCCAACGGCCCGCAGTGTGTCCTCTTCCAGTTTGCCGTGGGGAATGGCGATACCGTTGCCGATACCGGTGCTGCCCATGCGCTCCCGGGTGAGAACCGCGTCAAACACCACCTGCGAAGGCAGATTGAGCTGTTTGGCGGCCAGTTCGCTGATAATTTCCAAAGCCCGCTTCTTGCTGGTGCAGTGTACCGAGCTTTTGGTGCACTCGATGTTTAACACCGAGCTTAATTGCATATATTCGTTGTTCATTTCATCTTCACTTAAAACCGCGCCGCCGGGCGCACCCGGCAAGGCGGTTTTTCGTCGGTTTTAACCCTGATTACCGTTCGGCGCGTCACCCATGGGGGCACGCGCCGAAGGGCGAGGCTGCGACGGAGGCAACCTCATGGAATGGGTTAGGGTGTCAGTGTTGCTTCAATTTGTCTTTATGTTTGTTCAATTGACGTGCCAATTTGTCGATCAGCGTATCAATTGCGGCATACATATTCTCGTCTTCCGAGGTGGCGTGCAACTCGCCTCCATTCACGTGCACCGTTGCTTCCGCAATTTGCTGCACTTTTTCCACACTTAATACAACATACACCTGATTGATGCGATCAAAATACTGTTCGAGTTTGGCGAACTTGTTGTTCACGAACTCGCGCAACGGATCGGTGATTTCGATGTGGTGTCCGGTAATGTTGAGCTGCATAGTGTCTTCCTTCTCAATAGAGGTCAAACCAACTGTTTACGCTGGTTCGACGGCGGGATGGACAAAGACTCTCGGTACTTGGCGACGGTGCGCCGTGCCACGATGATCCCCTGATCGGAGAGCAGGGTGGCCAGCTTGCTGTCGCTGAGTGGTTTGGCGGGGTTTTCCGCCGCAATCAATTTCTTCACCAACGCGCGGATCGCCGTCGAGGAGGCTTCGCCGCCGCTGTCGGTGTTCACGTGGCTGGAGAAGAAATATTTCAATTCGAAAATGCCGCGCGGGCTGTGCAGAAACTTCTGCGTGGTGACGCGCGAAATCGTCGATTCATGCATCTCCACGGCCTGAGCGATATCCGCCAGCACCATGGGCTTCATAAACTCTTCGCCTTGCTCGAAGAACGCCTGCTGCTGGCTGACGATGCAGCGGGAGACCTTCAGCAGGGTTTCGTTGCGGCTTTCCAGGCTTTTAATCAGCCACTTGGCTTCCTGCAGGTTGCTGCGGATAAACTGGCCGTCGGCTTCGCTGCGGGCGCTGTTGCCCAGCGCGGCATACTGCTGATTGATCTTCAAACGCGGCACGCTGTCGGCGTTGAGTTCGACCGTCCACGTGTTCTGCGTCTTGCGCACCAGCACGTCCGGGATCACGTATTCCGATTCGCCGGTATTGATCGACTGCCCAGGGCGCGGATCGAGCGACTGGATCAGCAGCATCGCTTCTTTCAGTGTATCTTCTTTTAGCCGGGTTGATCGCATCAGGCTGCGAAAGTCATGGTTGGCCAACAGATCCAGGTGCTCGCTGATGATCAGCCGCGCTTCGGCCAGATAGGGGGTGTCTTTGGCGTATTGGGAGAGCTGCACCAGCAGGCAATCGCGCAGATCGCGCGCGGCGACGCCGATCGGATCGAAACGCTGCACGCGCTTCAATACCGCCTCGACTTCCTCGAGGGTCACGTTCTCGTCGCCCAGGCTTTCCAGAATGTCTTCCAGCGGCACGGTGAGATAACCGGTGTCGTCCACCGCGTCGACGATGGAGGTGGCGATGGCGGCGTCGGTATCGGAGAACGGCGTCAGATCCACCTGCCACATCAGGTAATCCTGCAGCGTCTGGGTGGTCTCGCCCTGATAGACCGGCAGCTCGTCGTCGCTGTAGTCGGTGCCGGTGCCGGACGGCGTGCCGGCGGTGTAGATCTCATCCCAGGTGGCGTCCAGCGGCAGCTCTTCCGGCATGTCTTTCTGTTCCAGCGCCTCGCGGGTATCGAGCCCCTCGGTCTCCTGGGGTTCTTTGGCGTCGATTTCGTCGTGCAAATCGGTCTGTTCAAGCAGCGGATTGCTCTCCAGCGCCAGCTGGATCTCTTGCTGAAGCTCAAGCGTGGACAACTGCAGCAGGCGGATCGCCTGCTGGAGCTGAGGAGTCATGGCCAGCTGTTGGCTGAGCCTGAGTTGCAAACCTTGCTTCATAGTCTTCTGTCTACTTCCGTTAACGGTGTCGCCCTGCAGGGCGCGCCGGCGCTCAGAGGCGGAACTCTTCGCCCAGATAAACGCGTTTTACCTGCTCATCGGCCAGAATAGCATCCGGCGTGCCGTGGGCAATCAGTTTGCCCTGGCTGACGATATAGGCGCGTTCACACACGTCCAGCGTCTCGCGCACGTTGTGGTCGGTGATCAGCACGCCCAGGCCGCTGTCACGCAGGTGCTCGATGATTTTCTTGATATCGATAACGGAAATCGGATCCACCCCGGCGAAGGGTTCGTCCAGCAGAATGAATTTCGGGTTGGCCGCCAGCGCGCGGGCGATTTCGACGCGGCGGCGTTCACCGCCGGACAGCGCCTGGCCGAGGCTGTCGCGCAGATGGGAGATATGGAACTCTTCCATCAGCTCTTTGGCGCGATCCTCGCGCTGTTCGCTGGTGAGGTCGGGGCGAATCTCCAGCACTGCCATCAGGTTGTCGTACACGCTCAGGCGGCGGAAAATCGACGCTTCCTGCGGCAGGTAACCGATGCCGCGGCGCGCGCGGGCGTGCAGCGGCAGCAGGCTGATGTCTTCTTCGTCGATCACGATGCGCCCGGCGTCGCGCGGCACGATGCCGACCACCATGTAGAAGGTGGTGGTTTTACCGGCGCCGTTCGGCCCGAGCAGGCCGACGATCTCGCCGGATTTCACTTTCAGGCTGACGTCTTCGACAACTTTACGGCCCTTGTAGGCTTTCGCCAGGTTTTCTGCGATGAGTGTTGCCATAAGTGATTAGTTACTCTTTTTTTGCCCGTTTTTGTCTTGCAACTGCGACGGTACCAGAACCGTTGTCACGCGTTTGCCTTTATCGCTGAACGCCTGCATTTGCTGCTGTTGCACCAGATAGGTGATGCGATCGCCTTTCACGTTGCTGTCGAGCTGCTCCAGATAGGCGTTGCCCGTCAGGGTCACCAGCTGGGTCGCCACGTCGTAACGCACTTTCTGCGCGTGGCCTTTGACCGGCTTGCCGCTGTCCTGCATCTGGTAGAAGGTTACCGGGTTGCCGAACGCTTCAATATAGGTCTTATTCTGATCTCCGCCCGGGCGGGTGACCACCACCTTGTCGGCGCGGATATCGATGGTGCCCTGTTTGATCACCACGTTGTCGGTGAAGGTGCTGACGTTGCTTTGCATGTCCAACGACTGCTTGAGCGAGTCGATGCTCACCGGCTGGCTGGAGTCGGATTTCAGCGCCAGAGCAGGGGCGCTGGCGGCCAAAACCAGGCTGCCGAGCAACAGGTTACGGAGTTGGTTTTTGGTTCTGGATTTCATAGTTGGTCTTAACCTTATCAATCAGCTCAGCGGTTTTGGTCCGCAGGTTCCCACGCATTTTCATGCCGTTAGAGGTAAAATTGGTCCCGTAAAGCGTGACTTCGTCATCGGAGGAGACGTCCTGGGTGACCAGGTTTACCTGAGCGTTGTCTGTCTTAATCTTTTCCAGCTGCGAGGTGGTAGTCAGGCTGTTTACCTCAACGTGACCATACAAATACAGCATTCGGTCCTTAGTCAGTTTGGCGCGATCGGCGCGAACTGACCAGGTGGCCACCGCATTCTCATCGAACAGCGTCATCACCGGCTGGGTGAACCAGCTCAGCTCGCCGGCGGTGTAATACTTCGCCTCTTCCGCCACCAGTTTGTAATTCAGCTTGCCGGCCGGGTTGTACACCACGGTAACCGTGTGCTGGCTCTGGTAGGTCGGATCCTGATCGTTGACCGGGCCAGGGGCCGTTTCGTCGCTGAAGTCCGTCATGTTCCAGCCGATCAGCGCCAGAACGATCACCGTCAACAGGATGGTGATCCACAGTTTGGTTTTACTCATATCGACAGCCCTTTGGCGTCCTCCAGCTTATTTTGAGCCAAAAGAATGATGTCGCACAGTTCGCGCACCGCACCGCGGCCGCCGGCAATGCGGGTGACGTAGTGGGCGCGCGGCGTCAGCAGCGGGTGTGCGTCTGCCACCGCGACCGCCAGGCCGACCTGCGCCATCACCGGCCAGTCGATCAGGTCATCGCCGATATAGGCGACCTGATCCGCCGTTAGCGACAGTTTATCCAACAGTTCGCGGAAGGCCAAAAGCTTATCGGATTGCCCCTGATACAGATGGGTGATGCCGAGTGTCTGCGCGCGGTCTTCCAGCAGCCTGGCGGAGCGGCCGGTGATGATCGCCACCTCGATGTCCGAGGTTTTCAAACAGCGGATGCCGTAACCGTCGCGCACGTTGAACGCCTTCAACTCTTCACCGTTGTTGCCCATGAAGATCAGGCCGTCCGACAGCACGCCGTCAACGTCGCAAATCAACAGGCGGATGTTCCCGGCACGCGCCATAACCTCTTGTTCTACCGGCCCGTAGCAGGTTTCTACCATACCCATTCCGTTCTATTCCTTAATTAAACGACGCCGGCGCGCAGCATGTCATGCATATGTACCACACCCAGCAACTGGTCGCCATCGGCAACCAGCAGCGCGGTGATGTGGCGTTGTTGCATCAGGTTCAATGCATCGACCGCCAGGATATTGGGGCGCACCCGCACGCCGCCCGGCGTCATGACGTCGGCGATCTTCGCTTCGTGCAGGTTGATGCCCATGTCGAAGACCCGGCGCAGGTCGCCGTCGGTGAAGATGCCGGCGATTTTCATCAGATCGTCGCAAATCACCGTCAGGCCCAGGTTTTTGCGGGTGATTTCCAGCAGCGCGTCGCGCAACGAGGCGTCGGCGCTGACGCGGGGGATCTCGTCGCCGCTGTGCATGATATCGCTAACCCGCAGCAGCAGTTTGCGGCCAAGTGCGCCGCCCGGATGCGACAACGCGAAATCTTCCGGCGTGAAACCGCGCGCCTTCAGCAGCGCGACGGCCAGCGCATCGCCCATCACCAGCGTGGCGGTGGTGCTGGTGGTCGGCGCCAGCCCCAGCGGGCAGGCTTCCTGCGGCACCTTGATACACAGGTGGATATCCGCCGCCTTGCCCATCGAGCTTTCCGGATTGTTAGTCATACAGATGAGGGTGATCTGCTGGCGTTTCAATACCGGGATCAGCGCCAGGATCTCGCTGGACTCGCCGGAGTTGGAGATGGCGAGCACGATGTCCTGCGGGGTGACCATGCCCAAATCGCCATGGCTGGCCTCCGCCGGGTGAACGAAGAATGAAGGCGTACCGGTGCTGGCGAAGGTCGCGGCGATCTTGCAGCCGATGTGGCCGGATTTGCCCATGCCCATCACCACTACTTTGCCGCCGCAGGCAGCGATCGTTTCGCAGGCGCGGGTGAAGTCTGCGTTGATGTAGCTGTCGAGCTGAGCCAGCCCGTCACGCTCTACCTGAAGCACTTCTTTGCCGGCCTGTTGAAAATCGAAGCCCGGTTGCAACTCAATGTTCGACATACTCATTCCCGTCGGTTTAGCCGAAAGTACTGAAAGGGTTAAAGAACAGCACCGCAAGATACGCAATAAAGCCGCATAATAACAGCGCGCCCGCCAGGTGGCCGATGCGATGCTTGCGGCCGATGCACAGCACGCTCAGCAGCACGCTGGCCGCCAGCATCACCCAGTAATCGCGCTGGAAGGCGGCGGCGTCCACGCTGCCCGGCGACAGCAGGGCGGGCACGCCCAGCACGATCACCGTGTTGAAAATATTGGAGCCGATGATATTGCCAATCGCCATATCATCTTCGCCCTTTAATGCCCCGGCGATGGAGGTAGCCAGTTCGGGCAGGCTGGTACCGATGGCGATAATGGTCAAGCCGACCACCAGTTCGCTCAGGCCGAAATAGTGCGCGATCACCGTCGCGTTATCGACCACCATTCTGGAGGAGAGCGGCAGTATGATAAACGCCAGCACCAGCCACAGCACCGCCACGGTGCTGCTGCTGTCCTGCGGCAGCTCGGCTAGCTGTTCCATGGTCAGGCTGTCGCTGCCCTCGCGCTGCGCCAACCGGGCGATTTTCAGCATCAGCAGGATGAAGCCGGCGGCGGCGGCCAGCAACAGCACGCCGTCCAGCCTGCTCAGGGTGCCGTCCATCAGCACGAAGCCGCACAATACTGTGACCGCTAACATCAGCGGCAGTTCGCGCCGCAGTATTTCGGAGCGGGCGGCCAGCGGGTGAATCAGCGCCGCCACGCCCAGGATCAATAAAATGTTGGTAATGTTGGAACCTAATACGTTCCCAACGGCCATATCTATCTGCCCGTTCAGCGCGGCGGTGGTCGACACGATCAGCTCCGGCAATGACGTGCCGATACCGACGATGGTCATGCCGATGATCAACGGCGGTACGCCGAGCGAGCGGGAAATCACGGCAGCACCATAAACTAAGCGGTCTGCACCATACACCAGTAGAAATAAACCAACGATTAATAATGCTATCGCGAGAAACATGCAGGGTCCTTTGTCGGGTATTATCCCGGTTCGTTGGTTAAAGCCGTCAATAGCGGCGGTATTGCTTGCCCTCCGTTGCGTACGTTAGAGCCACGGCAACGGTTTTCCCGGCTAATAGTTGAACAGTTTCGTTTTTTTTCGTTATGGCGCCAATTTTGACCGGGTGGCGCGGAAAAGTAAAACCAATGGCACCATTGGTCGCGAAATGGCAGTAAGTTTTTGTAAAGATGAGACGGATTGCGCCCATTGCTTTAACATCACGGGTAGATTCAGCAAAAGATGAGTCGTAAAGGGTCCATTAACATGCTCCATAAGGCAGATAATTTGGTCGAAGTGCGCGACATGAGCTTCTCGCGCGGCGATCGGCGGATATTTGAAGACATCAACCTGACGGTGCCTCGCGGTAAGGTCACGGCGATCATGGGGCCATCGGGCATCGGCAAAACCACGCTGCTGCGCCTGATCGGCGGCCAGCTGACGCCGGACAGCGGGGAAATTTGGTTCGACGGCGACAACATTCCCGCGTTGTCCCGCCGTCAGTTATACGACGCGCGCAAAAAGATGAGCATGCTGTTTCAGTCGGGCGCGCTGTTCACCGATTTGACCGTATTCGAAAACGTGGCCTATCCGCTGCGCGAACACAGCAAGCTGCCGGAGCCGCTGCTGCGCAGCACGGTGCTGATGAAGCTGGAAGCGGTAGGGCTGCGCGGCGCGGCTCAGCTGATGCCCAATGAGCTTTCCGGCGGCATGGCGCGCCGGGCGGCGTTGGCGCGCGCGATCGCACTGGATCCCGAACTTATCATGTTCGACGAACCCTTCGTCGGTCAGGATCCGATCACCATGGGGGTGCTGGTCAAGCTGATCGATGAGCTTAACCATGCGCTGGGCATTACCTGCATCGTGGTGTCGCACGACGTGCCGGAGGTGCTGAGCATCGCCGACTACGCCTACATCGTAGCCGATCACCGGGTGATCGCCGAAGGCAGCACGCAGCAATTGCAGAACAATCCTGATGCGCGCGTGCGCCAGTTCCTGGATGGTATAGCGGATGGACCGGTGCCGTTCCGCTATCCGGCCGGGGATTATCAGACCGAACTGCTAGGCTTAGGGAGTAAATAAGCTCATGTTATTAAGAGCGTTAGCGTCCTTGGGGCGCAGTGGCATCAACACCAGCGCCAGCTTCGGCCGCGCCGGGTTGATGCTGTTCAACGCGTTGATTGGCCGGCCGGAACCCGGCAAGCAGTGGCCGCTGTTGATGAAACAGCTCTACAGCGTCGGCGTGCAGTCGCTGCTGATCATTATGGTTTCCGGGCTGTTCATCGGCATGGTGCTGGGCCTGCAGGGCTATATCGTGCTCACCACCTACAGCGCCGAGGCCAGCCTCGGCATGATGGTGGCGCTGTCGCTGCTGCGCGAACTGGGGCCGGTGGTGACCGCGCTGCTGTTCGCCGGCCGCGCCGGTTCCGCGCTCACGGCGGAAATCGGCCTGATGAAGGCGACGGAACAGATCTCCAGCCTGGAAATGATGGCGGTCGATCCGCTGCGGCGCATCGTGGCGCCGCGTTTCTGGGCGGGGCTGATCAGCATGCCGCTGTTGACCATCATTTTCGTGGCGATCGGCATTTGGGGCGGCTCGGTGGTTGGCGTGGACTGGAAGGGCATCGACAGCGGCTTCTTCTGGTCGGCGATGCAGGGCGCCGTGGAGTGGAAAAAAGATCTGCTCAACTGCCTGATCAAAAGCGTGGTATTCGCTATTACCGTCACCTGGATTGCCATTTTCAACGGTTACGACGCGGTGCCTACCTCTGAAGGGATTAGCCGGGCGACGACGCGTACCGTGGTGCATTCGTCACTGGCGGTGTTGGGATTGGATTTCGTGCTGACAGCACTGATGTTTGGGAATTGATTCGATGCAAACGAAGAAGAGTGAAATCTGGGTTGGGGCATTTATGCTGATCGCGTTGTGCGCCATCGTGTTTATCTGCCTGCAGGTGGCGAACCTTAAATCTGTCGGCAGCGAGCCGACCTACCGCATTTACGCGACGTTCGACAACATCGGCGGCCTGAAGCCGCGTTCGCCGGTGAAGATCGGCGGCGTAGTCATCGGCCGCGTGGCGGACATCGAACTTGACCCGAAAACCTATACGCCGCGCGTGGCGCTGGATATTCAGAAAAAGTACGACCAAATCCCGGATACCAGCTCGCTGGCGATCCGCACCTCCGGCCTGCTGGGCGAGCAATACCTGGCGCTTAACGTGGGCTTCGAAGATCCTGATATGGGGACTGCCATTCTGAAAGACGGTGGCACCATCCAGGACACCAAATCAGCCATGGTTCTGGAAGATCTGATCGGTCAGTTCCTGTATAAAAGCGGCGGTCAGGACAGCGACAAACCGGGAGATGCGGCCGCTGCGCCGGCTGCCGGCACCGCACCGCAACCCGCTGCTCCAAATCATTAAGAGAGGAAACCTGCATGTTTAAACGTTTACTGATGGTGGCCCTGCTGGTGGTTGCGCCGCTGGCGAGCGCCGCCGACCAAACCAATCCTTACAGCATGATGCAAGAAGCGGCGCAGAAGACCTTCAGCCGTTTGAAGGACGAGCAGCCGAAGATCAAGCAGGATCCGAACTACCTGCGTGCCATCGTGCATCAGGAACTGATGCCGTTCGTACAGGTGAAATATGCCGGCGCCCTGGTGCTGGGGCGTTACTATAAAGACGCGACGCCTGCGCAGCGCGAAGCTTACTTCACCGCCTTCCAGGCCTATCTGGAGCAGGCTTACGGCCAGGCGCTGGCGATGTATCACGGCCAGACTTACCAGATCGCGCCTGAACAGCCGCTGGGCAACGCCGACATCGTGGCCATTCGCGTCACCATCATCGACAACGGCGGCCGCCCGCCGGTGCGTCTGGACTTCCAATGGCGCAAGAACAGCAAAACCGGCTACTGGCAGGCGTATGACATGATTGCCGAAGGCGTCAGTATGATCACCACCAAGCAGAACGAGTGGGCGTCTACGTTGCGTACCCAGGGCATCGACGGCCTGACCAAACAGCTGCAGGCCGCCGCCGCGCAGCCGATCACCCTGGACAAGAAAAACTGATGTCGGCAGCGCTCAGCTTCGAATCAGAGCAGCAGACGTTGATCCTGCGCGGTGAACTGGACCGGGAAACGCTGCAGCCGCTGTGGCGGCAGCGCGACGCGCTGATGGCGGATAAAACCGCGATCGACGTGGCGCAACTGCAGCGCGTGGATTCCTCCGGGCTGGCGCTGTTGCTGCATCTGCAGGAAGAGCAGCGCCAACGCGGCGTAACGCTAAAAATTTTCGGTGCCACCGAGCGCCTGAAAACGCTGATCGCGCTCTACAACCTGCAGGCGATAATGCCTGTCGATACTGCCGGTTAGCGGCGTTCTACGCCGCCTTTGCGCGGTAACACGATACAAAGCCCCTGCTATGCAGTAATGCCGATCGTTTAAGAACACTTGAACGATCCACTCAGTAAGAGACAATCCGGATTCAGCCCTCTGATTCCGGATTTTTTTATGTCTGAACACGATATGGATTTCGTTGTTGATGTTTGCCCTTC
>NZ_JAMYWQ010000003.1 GCF_024160145.1 Serratia nevei | reverse complement strand
ATTGTGCAGTATTGGATAAAAACATAGCTATCTCCCGCCGATAATTTTCATATCAGATCGGGAACAGGTGAAAAGATTCAAAAAAATCCCCAGACAACTGACCTGGGGATTTGTGTAGAAGAGACAGGCCGCGCCCGGCCATTTGCGCCACCTGCAGATTCTCCTCCACGCTCAGCTGCGAGAAGAGCTGCCGCCCCTGGGGCACGTGGCTGATGCCCAGCGCGGCGCGGCGCTCCATCGGCTGCAGCAGCAGGTTTTGCGGCGGCTGATCCGCCGGTTGCCAGGTCATGCTGCCGCTCACCACCGGCACATGCCCCATGATGCAGTTGACCAGCGTGGTCTTGCCCACGCCGTTGCGCCCGAGCAGCACGGTGCACTGGCCGCGCGGCAGCTCCAGGTTGATGTCCCACAGGGTGTGGGTCTGCCCGTAAAATTGATTGACCGATCTCAGCCTCAGCATTTGGCATTCTCCTCAAAGACGTATTTTCACTCGTTAACGGCGATGGCAAAGGCCGCATGGGCGGCGGATTTCCCGAGTGTGGCAATGTCTGGAACAAAATGCCGTCTGTCCGATGAGACCAGAGCAAGGTCTGCGGTGGACGGAATGACGGTCAATATGTCGTTAAAAACGACGCTTATGACGACTTGGTGTCGTTCTTGCGTTTTTCCGGGCGATAGCGCCGGGATGGTTACCCGCTGCGGGAGGCCGCATCATGCTGTCGCACCGCGTTTATACGCATAGGTACAGGAAGATAAAGCAACTCTCAGGCCAGTTTTATCGCCGAGTGAAAACGGGGATTGTTATCGCCTTGTTAACTGTCGGTCAGGCCTGACGTGCGCTGCCGTGGCGGCCTGGAAATACGCGGGGAAGTTAACCCGGACGTTTTTTGCACGCTTGTGGTGCTTTTCGCTGCTGGCATGGTGCAAGGCGTTGCGTCGCCGTCAAGAGCGATCCGCAGGAAAGGGGACAATGCGATATTGGCAATGGGGATTTTTAGTATTAATCGGCATAAACAAAGCGATATTTTTATGAAAAAATAACTAAAAAAGGCATTTTGGCCAGTGTAAAGGCCGAAAAGCTTTCTTTCTGTAACTCCCGCCCCGGGCGGGGCGGTGAGAGTTATCCACTATTCCTGTGGATAACCTTGTGTATTAGATTTAGAAAAACGCTGTAAAGCGAGAGCGGGCGCGGGTTCTGTTCGCTTTGCCCGCATTCTCATCTTTTTATAAAACAAATTAAATATCAATAATTTATTTAAAATCAAGACACGAAGGCATTGATTGGGTCTCTATGTATGATTTTTCGCCGCCGTGCTATCAATAAGTTAATTCGCGGCAAGTTCTGGGGATAAATCTGTTATTGACAATAAAAATGTCACCGGGCTGTAACGCCACGGTGCAACGGCGCCGCCGTGGCGTCGGGCACCGCGACGAATCCGCTTGAAGCTGGTTTTATATCCAGTATCATGGGCACTGGCGCAAATCGCCGACGCTTTCCATAATTAGGGGCCATGTCCGGCGCAGAGCCGGCTGGCCGCCTGAGCGCGCGCATCTCCACAGGGTAGCCGAGCAATGAGTAAACTTTTCAAACTGCATTCCGAGTTCAAACCGGCCGGCGATCAGCCGGAAGCCATTCGCCAGCTGGAAGAGGGGCTGGAAGACGGCCTGGCGCACCAGACGCTGCTGGGGGTCACCGGTTCGGGCAAGACATTCACCATCGCCAACGTGATAGCCGATCTGAATCGGCCGACCATGGTGCTGGCGCCGAACAAGACGCTGGCGGCGCAGCTGTACGGCGAGATGAAAGCGTTTTTCCCGGAGAATGCGGTGGAATACTTCGTCTCCTACTACGACTACTACCAGCCGGAAGCCTACGTGCCCAGCTCCGACACCTTCATTGAAAAAGACGCTTCGGTAAACGAGCACATTGAGCAGATGCGTCTTTCCGCCACCAAGGCGCTGCTGGAGCGGCGTGACGTAGTGGTAGTGGCGTCGGTGTCGGCGATCTACGGCCTGGGCGATCCCGATCTTTACCTGAAGATGATGCTGCACCTGACCCAGGGCATGATCATCGATCAACGCTCCATTTTGCGCCGGCTGGCGGAGCTGCAGTATTCCCGCAACGATCAGGCCTTCCAGCGCGCCACCTTCCGCGTGCGCGGCGAGGTGATTGACATTTACCCGGCGGAGTCGGACGAGCTGGCGCTGCGCGTTGAGCTGTTCGATGACGAAGTGGAGCGGCTGTCGCTGTTCGATCCGCTGACCGGGCAGATTGAACAGGTGGTGCCGCGTTTTACCATCTACCCGAAATCGCACTACGTCACGCCGCGCGAGCGGATCATGCAGGCGATGGAAGAGATCAAGGTCGATCTGGCGGAGCGCCGCAAGGTGCTGCTGGCCAACAACAAGCTGCTGGAAGAGCAGCGCCTGACGCAGCGCACCCAGTTCGATCTGGAGATGATGAACGAGCTGGGTTACTGCTCGGGCATCGAAAACTATTCGCGCTACCTGTCCGGGCGCGCCGAGGGCGAGCCGCCGCCGACGCTGTTCGACTACCTGCCGGCGGACGGCCTGCTGGTGGTCGACGAATCCCACGTCACCATTCCGCAGATCGGCGCGATGTTCAAGGGCGACCGCGCGCGTAAAGAAACGCTGGTGGAGTACGGCTTCCGCCTGCCGTCGGCGCTGGACAACCGCCCCTTGCGCTTTGAGGAGTTCGAGGCGCTGGCGCCGCAGACCATCTATGTCTCCGCGACGCCGGGCAAATATGAGCTGGAGAAATCCGGCGGCGATCTGATCGATCAGGTGGTGCGGCCGACCGGGCTGCTGGATCCGATCGTGGAAGTGCGGCCGGTCACCACCCAGGTGGACGATCTGCTCTCCGAGATCCGCAAGCGCGCAGCGATCAACGAGCGCGTGTTGGTGACCACGCTGACCAAACGCATGGCGGAAGACCTGACCGAATACCTGGAAGAACATGGCGAGCACGTGCGCTACCTGCATTCGGACATCGATACCGTGGAACGGGTCGAAATCATCCGTGACCTGCGTCTGGGCGAGTTCGACGTGCTGGTGGGCATCAACCTGTTGCGTGAGGGGCTCGACATGCCTGAGGTGTCGCTGGTGGCGATTCTGGACGCCGACAAGGAAGGCTTCCTGCGTTCCGAGCGTTCGCTGATCCAGACCATCGGCCGCGCGGCGCGTAACCTGAACGGCAAGGCGATCCTGTATGGCGATCGCATCACCGATTCGATGGCCAAGGCGATCGGCGAAACCGAGCGGCGCCGCGCCAAGCAGCAGGCCTACAACGAAGCCAACGGCATCGTGCCGCAGGGGCTGAACAAGAAGATCGGCGATATTCTGCAGATCGGCCAGCCGGTCAACCGCGCCAAGGGGAAAGGCAAGGGCAAGGCGCTGGACGGTGGCGCGCCGCTGCAGAACCTCACGCCGAAAGCGCTGGATCAGAAAATCCGCGATCTGGAGGCGCAAATGTACACCCACGCGCAAAACCTGGAGTTCGAGCTGGCGGCTGCGCTGCGCGACGAGATCCACCAGCTGCGCGAGCAGTTCATCGCGATTTCCTGACCGTTGGACGGCGCCCGCGCGGCGGGCGTCGAAATTCCTTGTCGGCCGCGCCAAAGCTGTTATGGTGTGCGGCCCGATCTGACCACGAAGAGTACCGAACATGAGCCAACACCAGTCCAAAGACCCGCTGCACGGCGTGACGCTGGAGCAACTGCTGAATAAACTGGTGGATCACTACGGTTGGTCCGAGCTGGGGGCGCGCATTCGCATCAACTGCTTCCGCAGCGATCCGAGCATCAAGTCCAGCCTGAAGTTTTTGCGCCGCACGCCCTGGGCGCGCAAAGAGGTGGAAGATCTGTATATCGATATGGTTAGCCATCCTGCTCCAGCCAGCGATAATCCCTGGCTGCGCGGGCGAGATGGTTAACGTCAGTCAGCGGCGGGCAGCCATCGCCACCAGCGCCCGATCCAGCGCCTGGCGCAGCAGCTGGCGATCGTGGCGGTAGGGGATGTCGCTCGCTTCCAGCGGTTGTTGAATCACCACCCGGTCCTGCACTTCACTGGCGTCCACCGCCGGGCCGACGATCAGCGCATCGATCATCGGGCGGCCGATCTTGTCTTCCATCAGCGTCAGCTTATCCTTTAACGACAGCGCCGCCGCGGCCACGCTCAGCTCGCGGCCGAGGTTACCGATATAGATCATGCTGGCGCTGCTGCGGCGCAGCGCCTGGGTGAGATCGTCCAGCAGCAGCAGCGGCATCAGGCTGGTAAGAAAACTGCCCGGCCCGATCAGGATCACGTCGGCCTGCGCGATAGCGTCCAGCGCTTCGCGCGTGGCGTTGACCGGCGGCGACAGCATCAGCTCCTGCGGCATATGGGTCAGCTGGTCGACATTCACTTCACCGTAAACGTGATTGCCTTCGTGATCGTGCGCCATCAAATCCACCGGCTGTTCCGACATCGGGATCAGCGCCGCGTCCACCTTCAGCAGGCTGCGCACCAGATTGATCGCTTCCAGCGGGCGCACGCTCAGGTGATCCAGCGCTTTGAGCATCAGGTTACCGAGGTTGTGGCCGGCCAGTTCGCCGTTGCCGCTGAAGCGGTATTCGAACATCGCCGAGGCGACGCTCGGTTCGGTGATCAGCTGGTTGAGGCAGTTGCGGGTATCGCCCCAGGCAATGCCGCCTTCCGAGCGGCGGATGCGGCCGGTGGAACCGCCGTTGTCGGTGGTGGTGACGATGCCGGTCAGGCGGGAGCCTAAGGACGACAGGGCCGACATCACACGGCCCAGACCGTGTCCGCCGCCTAACGCCACCACGCGGTCGAGATCGGCCAGGGTACGATTACGCATAAATTTCCTTACAAAGAGGCTGAACTGCCCGCATAAGGTAGCGGATCCGGCATAAAAACGCGATAAGAGTGTCATTTGCGTGATTCCGGTCAATTCGTCCGCGCAAGTGATGTTTATCATGGTTTACCCGAATACGCGGCGTCTAAAAACGCTGTATAGACAATTATATAGCGAATTTACGCGTTGGCTATCGTTGCCGATTAGCGCTAGAATTCTGCTGAAAACCACGGTTTCATTCCGGCTACTCAAGGTAGCGGGAAGAGAAATCAAACTCCTAGCCCCTGCGCCTACGTTGTTCATCAGGAACGATATGGCGCCTGGGCCGTGGCGAAGTCAGCCACCAGGGTGCAGAGGGGAAACGCTCGCACCTCCCGACTTTGGAAAGGTGTTATGGTGCCGCAACTCATTGATGCTTATGAGCGCAAGTTCTATTACCTGCGCTTGTCGATCACCGACGTGTGCAACTTTCGTTGCACCTATTGTCTGCCCGACGGCTACAAGCCGAGCGGCAGCCCGAAAAGCTTCCTGTCGCTGGATGAAATCCGCCGCGTCAGCCGCGCGTTCGCCGAACTGGGCACCGAAAAGGTGCGCCTGACCGGCGGCGAGCCTTCGCTGCGCCGCGATTTTACCGAGATCATCGCCGCCGTGCGCGAAAACCCGGCCATCCGTACCCTGGCGGTCACCACCAACGGCTACCGTCTGGCGCGCGACGTTGCCGCCTGGCGTGACGCCGGCCTGACGGCGATTAACGTCAGCGTCGACAGCCTGGATCCCCGCCAGTTTCACGCCATCACCGGCCAGGACAAGTTTCGCCAGGTGATGGACGGCATCGACGCCGCCTTCAGCGCCGGTTTCAGCAAGGTCAAGGTCAATGCGGTGCTGATGCGCGACGTTAACCACCAGCAGCTCGGCGCCTTTCTCGCCTGGATCAAAGACCGGCCGATCCAGCTGCGTTTTATCGAACTGATGGAAACCGGCGAGGGCGGCGAGCTGTTTCGCAAACACCATGTCTCCGGCGAAGTGATTCGCCGGCAGCTGGAGCAGCAGGGCTGGCAGCGCCAGGCGCGCGGTCGCAGCGACGGCCCGGCGCAGGTGTTCAGCCACCCGGACTATCAGGGCGAGGTGGGTCTTATCATGCCGTATGAGAAAGACTTCTGCGCCAGCTGCAACCGGCTGCGCGTGTCTTCCATCGGCAATCTGCACCTGTGCCTGTTCGGCGAGCAGGGGGTGCCCCTGCGCGATCTGCTGGCGGACGACGGCCAGCTCGACGCGCTGAAGGCGCGCATCCAGAGCGGGCTGCTGAGCAAGAAGCAGACCCATTTCCTGCATCAGGGCAACAGCGGGATCACCCAGAACCTGTCGTTTATCGGCGGCTGACAGCCAATAGGAGCCTATTGAACCATGAGCCATGCGAGCAGCGAGTTTATTCCGGCGCATATCGCCATCCTGACCGTGTCCGACAGCCGCGGCGCGGCGGAAGACACCTCCGGCCAATATCTGCAGGAAGCGGCGCAGGAAGCCGGCCATCAGGTGGTGGATCGCGCCATCGTCAAAGATGACATTTACCAGATCCGCGCACGGGTTTCCGCCTGGATCGCCGATGACAACGTGCAGGCGGTGCTGATCACCGGCGGCACCGGTTTTACCGCCCGCGACAACACGCCGGAAGCGCTGTTGCCGTTGTTCGACAGAGAGGTGGAAGGCTTCGGCGAACTGTTCCGCATGGTGTCGTACGAAGAGATCGGCACCGCGACGATCCAGTCGCGCGCGCTGGCCGGCCTGGCCAACCGCACGGTGATCTTCGCCATGCCGGGCTCAACCCGCGCCTGCCGCACCGCCTGGGAGCGGATTATCGAAGAGCAGTTGGACGCGCGCCATCGCCCGTGCAACTTCCAGCCCCATTTGAAGAAGCCCTGAGCCATGACACAGCTAACCCACATTAACGCCGCCGGCGAAGCCCATATGGTCGACGTTTCCGCCAAGGCCGAAACGGTGCGCGAGGCGCGCGCCGAAGCCTTCGTCGAGATGCTGCCCGCCACGCTGGCGATGATCGTTGACGGCAGCCATCACAAGGGCGACGTGTTCGCCACGGCGCGCATCGCCGGCATTCAGGCGGCCAAACGCACCTGGGAACTGATCCCGCTGTGCCACCCGCTGATGCTGAGCAAGGTCGAAGTGCAGCTGGAGGCGCAAACGCAGCACAGCCGGGTGCGCATCGAAACCTGCTGCCGGCTGACCGGCAAAACCGGCGTCGAGATGGAGGCGCTGACCGCCGCCTCGGTAGCGGCGTTGACCATCTATGACATGTGCAAAGCGGTACAGAAAGACATGGTGATCGGCCCGGTGCGCCTGCTGGCGAAAAGCGGCGGCAAATCCGGCGATTTTAAGGTGAACGTATGATAGATATTCTTTTCTTCGCGCAGGTGCGCGAACTGGTGGGCACCGGCGGCCTGTCGATGCCGGCGGATTACCCAACCGTCGAGGCGCTGCGCCAGGCGCTGTGTGCGCGCGGCGATCGCTGGGCGCTGGCGCTGGAGTCCGGCAAGCTGTTGGCGGCGGTCAATCAGTCGCTGGTGGCGGCGGATCATCCGCTGCGCGCCGGCGATGAAGTGGCCTTCTTCCCACCGGTTACCGGGGGGTAAGCATGGAAAATACCCGCATTCGCGTGGGCGAAGCGCCGTTCAACGTCGGCGACGAGTACCAGTGGCTGGCGCAGTGCGACGCCGACGGCGCGGTGGTGACCTTCACCGGCAAGGTGCGCAACCATAATCTGGGGGACGACGTCAGCGCGCTGACGTTGGAACACTACCCCGGCATGACCGAGAAGGCGCTGGCGGAGATTGTGAACGAGGCGCGCAACCGTTGGCCGCTGCAGCGGGTGACGGTGATCCACCGCGTCGGTGCGCTGTATCCCGGCGACGAGATCGTGTTCGTCGGCGTGACCGGCGCACACCGCAGCATGGCGTTCGCCGCCAGCGAGTTCATCATGGACTACCTGAAGACCCGCGCGCCGTTCTGGAAACGCGAAGCGACCGCCCAGGGCGATCGTTGGGTGGACGCCCGCGACAGCGACCGTCAGGCGGCGCAACGCTGGCACAACGCGGCTAAATAGCGCGTCAACAGCGGAAACAAATCAAGACCTTTGCCGCTTTCGCCCGGCATATTCTGTGGTACGCTTATAGCAGGCGAGGCTCCGTTCGAGGGGCTTCGGAATCTTGTTTACTACGCAAAAGGTAACCGTCATGGACCGATATCCACGCTCTAATGGTTCAATCGTCGAACGTGCCAACAGCGGCATTCAAGCCTACATGGCGCAGGTTTACGGCTGGATGGCTTGTGGTCTGCTGCTGACGGCGTTCGTTGCCTGGTATGTCGCACAAAATCAACAGCTACAGGCAGTGATATTCTCTAGCCAGATTACTTTCTTCGGTCTGATCATCGCTCAGCTGGCGCTGGTGTTCGTGATTTCCGGCATGGTCAACCGCCTGAGCGGCACGGTGGCCACTGCGCTGTTCATGCTGTACTCGGCGTTGACCGGGCTGACGCTGTCGAGCATCTTCATCGTTTACACCTACAGCTCGATCGCCAGCACCTTCGTGGTCACCGCCGGTATGTTCGGTGCCATGAGCCTGTACGGCTACACCACCAAGCGCGATCTGAGCGGTTTCGGCAGCATGCTGTTCATGGCGCTGATCGGTATCGTGCTGGCCTCGCTGGTGAACATCTGGCTGAAAAGCACCGCGCTGATGTGGGCGATTACCTACATCGGGGTGGTGGTGTTCGTCGGCCTGACCGCCTACGACACGCAAAAACTCAAGGCGATGGGCGAGCAGCTGAACGCCGATGATAAAGACGGTTTCCGCAAGTACGCCATCGTCGGCGCGCTGACGCTGTATCTCGACTTTATCAACCTGTTCCTGATGTTGCTGCGCATCTTCGGCAACCGTCGCTAAATCCGTCGTTTTTCAAGCCACCGCTTGAAATCCATAGGATTTACCAGGCTCTGCATGTGACATGCAGAGCTTTTTTTATGCGATTTTGCGGCGGAACAGCGCGTAGGCGGCGCTGCCGGTGGTGGCGGTGATCGCCAGCAGCGGCCACAGGCTGTGCCAGATGATGTCGAAGCTGGCGTCCTTCAGGTAGATCTGCTTGGTGATGTCGGTGAAGTGACGTACCGGGTTGACCCAGGTCAGATCCTGCAGCCATACCGGCATATTCTCCACCGGTGAGACGTAACCCGAGAGCAGGATCGCCGGCATCATGAACACGAACACGCCGATGAATGCCTGCTGCTGAGTGGCGCACAGCGACGAAATCAGCAGGCCGAAACCCACCAGCGATAGTCCGTAGATCAGTATGGTGGCATAGAACAGCAGCAGCGAGCCGGCAAACGGGATCTGATACATAAAGATGCCGATCAGCAACACAACGGTGGCGTGGAAACTGGCGACGATCAGCGCCGGCACCGCCTTGCCGATAAAGATCTGCCAGGTAAGCAGCGGCGAAACCAGCAGCTGTTCCAGCGTACCCTGCTCACGTTCGCGCGCCACCGACAGCGAGGTGACGATCAGCACGCCGATGGTGGCGATCATGGCGATCAGCGAAGGCACCACGAACCATTTGTAGTCCAGATTCGGGTTATACCAGTTGCGCACCACCAGTTCGCTGTTGTTGGGTTTGGCGCGGTCGCCGAGCAGCTCATTCTGATATTCCTGCACGATCTGCTGCACGTAGTTGGCGGCGATCTGCGCGCTGTTGGAGTTGCGCCCATCGAGCAGCAGCTGCAGCGGCGCGCTGTTGCCGGCGGCGATGTCGCGCGAGAACTGCGCCGGGAAGCGGATCAGCAGCAACGCCCGCTGGTTGTCGATGGTGGTCTTTATCTCCTGCGGGCTGCGCAGCAGCAGCACGTGCTGAAAGGCCTTGGCCTTGGCGAAGCGCTGGGTCAGCTCTACCGAAGCCTGGCCGCTGTCCTCGCTGTAGACCGCGATGGTGGCGTTGGTGACTTCCAGCGTTGCGGCGAACGGGAACAGCAGCACCTGCAGGATCACCGGCATAATCAGGATGGCGCGGGTTTGCGGATCGCGCAGCAGCGCCTGCATTTCCTTGATGATAAGCGTCAACAGACGATGAAACATCGCTCTTTCTCCTCAATCCAGCCGGCGCTGGGTTTTCCAGGCCGTCAGGCCGATGAACACCGCGGCGGAAGCGATCAGGAACAGCAGATTGATCAGCAGCACGGTGCCGACATTACCCGCCAGGAACAGCGTTTGCAGCGTGCTGACGAAGTAGCGCGCCGGAATGATGTAGGTCACCGCACGCACGATGGCCGGCATGCTGTCGATCTGGAAGATGAAGCCCGACAGCATGATCGAAGGCAGAAAGGCGGCGTTCAGTGCCACCATCGCCGCGTTGAACTGATTGCGGGTCAGGGTGGAGATCAGCAGGCCCATGCCGAGGGTGCTGGCCAGGAACAGGCTGCTGATCAGCAGCAGGATCAGCAGCGAACCGCGATAGGGCACGCCGAGCACCCAGACTGCCACCGCCATGCACAGCGCCATGGCGGCCATGCCGAGGAAGTAGTAAGGGATCAGCTTGGAGAGCAGCAGCTCGCTGCGCGTCACCTGAGTGGAAAGCAGGGCTTCCATGGTGCCGCGCTCCCATTCGCGGGCGATCACCAGCGAGGTGAGGATGGCGCCGATCACCGTCATGATGATGGTGATGGCGCCGGGAATGATGTAGTGCCGGCTGATGGCCGCCGGGTTGAACCAGTAGCGCATCTGCACGTCAATCAGCGGCTCGTTGCTGAGGCCCCGATCGGCGGCGCGCTGCTGCTGCCAGACTTGCCATACGCCCTGGGCATAACCCTGCACGAAGTTGGCGGTGTTCGGCTCGCTGCCGTCGGTGATCACTTGGATAGGGGCGCTGTCGTGCGGGCGCGCCATGCGCTGATCGAAATCCACCGGGATCACCACCAGGCCGCGGATCGTACCGGCCTGCATCTGCTGGATCAGCTGCCGGCGATTATCGCTTATGGTCGGTTCGATATAGGGCGAGCCGGCGAAGGCCTGAGCCAGATCGCGCGCGTCTTCGCTCTGCTGCTCCATCAGAATGCCCAGATGCAGCTTGCTGGAGTCCAGGTTGATGCCGTAGCCGAAGATAAACAGCAGCATCAACGGGATGACGAAGGCGATCAGGCCGCTGCTGGGATCGCGCAGTATCTGCCGCGTTTCCTTCAGGCACAGCGCGCGCAGCCGGCGCCAGGAGAGGCCGCTGTTGTCGATTGGGGTTCGGTTATCGCTCACCGTGATCCCTCCTTGTCGTAGCCCTGCACCAGTTCGATAAACGCCTGTTCCATCGAGGGATTGGGATTGTCGTCGCGCGCCACCTGCCGCTTGAGGTCGTCCGGCGTGCCGGCGGCGATGATCTTGCCGCGATACACCAGGCCGATGCGGTCGCAATACTCCGCCTCGTCCATAAAGTGGGTGGTCACCATCACCGTGACGCCCTTGTCGACCATGCCGTTGATGTGCAACCAGAACTCGCGCCGCGTCAGCGGATCGACGCCGGAAGTCGGCTCGTCGAGGAACAGGATATCCGGTTCGTGCATCAGCGCGCAGGCCAGCGCCAGGCGCTGTTTGAAGCCGAGCGGCAGCGCGTCCGGCGTCTGATCGAGGATCGGCGCGAAGTTGAAGGCGCGGGACATCTCGTCGATTTTGTCGCGCTGAGCCTTGCCGCTCAGGCCGTACACGCCGGAGAAGAAATTCAGGTTCTGCGCTACCGTCAGGTTGCCGTAAAGCGAGAATTTTTGCGCCATGTAGCCGAGGCGCTGACGCGCCTTGCCGGAGCTGGTCTTCAGATCCATCCCCAGCACCAGCGCCTTGCCGCCGGACGGTTTCAACAGGCCGCACATCATTTTGAAGGTGGTGGACTTGCCGGCGCCGTTCGGCCCGAGCAGGCCGAAAATTTCACCGCGCCGCACCTGGAAATCAACGTGATCGGTGGCGGCGAAGTCGCCGAATTTTTTGGTCAGCTGCACCGCTTCGATCACCGTTTCGCCGCTTTCACCGTTGACGGTCGGCATGATCTCCGCCAGCGCCGAGCGGTGGTTGGGGCCGCCGCCGAGCAGATCGATAAACGCATCTTCGAAGCGCGGATCCGCCTCGTTCAGTTCGGCGTCCGGCAGATCCAGCGCCTGCAGCAGCTGCCGGTGATCTTCCCCTTCCTTCAGGATCAGCCTCAGGTACTTGCCCTGGATCACCCCGTCGGTGACCGCCGGCAGGCAGATCGCCCGCTGCAGCAACGACCGATGGCTGCCGGGGGGCGCGGCGATCAACACCGTGCGCCCGGCCATGCGCCGGGTCAGCGCCTGCGGCGCGCCGCTGAACAGCAGCTCGCCCTCGTTGAGCAGCAGCACTTCGCGGCACTGCTCGGCCTCATCGAGATAAGAGGTGCTCCACAGGATCAACATGCCGTCGTTAGCCAGCTCGTGCACCATGCGCCACAGTTCGCGGCGCGAGATCGGATCGACGCCGACGCCCGGCTCATCCAGCAACAGCACCTGAGGTTCGCCCACCAGCGTGCAGGCGAGGCCGAGCTTTTGTTTCATGCCGCCGGACAGTTTGCCCGCCAGCCGTTCGGTGAAGCGGGTCAGATCGGTGAATTTCAACAGCCGCTCGAAGGTCTGGCGGCGAAGATCGCCGGTGACGCCGCGCAGATCGGCGTACAGCGTCAGGTTCTCCATCACCGTCAGATCCTCATACAGCCCGAACTTCTGCGGCATATAGCCGAGGATCGCGTGCAGTTGCCGATCCTGCGCGATCGGATCCAGCCCGGCGACCCGCAGTTTGCCGCTGCTGGGCAACAGCAGCCCGGCCAGCATGCGCAGCAGGGTGGTTTTGCCGGCGCCGTCCGGGCCGACCAGCCCGATCACCGCGCCGCTGCGCAGGGTGGTGGTCAGGCTGGCGACCGCCGGTTTCGCAAGCCGCGGGAAGCGCTTTTCCAGCCCTTCCAGATCAATGGTGTGCGCCTGTTCCATGGCCGGCCTCAGGGTTTGGCGAAACGCAGGGTGACCGGCATGCCCTGACGCAGCGCGTCGTCGGCGTCGGTGACGATCACCCGCAGGCGGTATACCAGATCGGTGCGCAGATCCGGCGTTTCGACGCTTTTCGGCGTGAATTCCGCGGTCGGCGAGACGAAACCGATCTTGCCGTGGTAAGGCTTGTCGGGGCGGCCGTCGGTGTAGATTTCCAACTCGGTGCCGGGCACCGCCTGGCCCAGGCTGGTCTCGTTGACGTAGGCGCGCACCCACACCGGCCGGGTCAGCGACAGGGTGAATACCGTGTTGCCGGCGCCGAGCATGGTGCCCGGCTCTACCGCGCGGGTCAGCACCGTGCCGGCGGAAGGGGAAAGCAGCGTGGCGTCTTGCAGGTTCAATTGCGCCTGCGCCAGCGCCGCTTCGCTCTGCGCCACGTCGGCCTTGGCCTGCTCGATTTCCTGCGGGCGATTGCCGCTGCGGTATTGCGACAGTTTGTCCTTCGCCGCCTGCAGGTTGGCCTGCGCCTGGTTGCGGGCGGTGCGCGCATCCTCCAGCGCATCGGCAGAGGTGGCGTTTTTCGCCCACAGCCCCTGCTGGCGTTTCAGGAAGCCGTCGGCGTAGGCGAAGGCGGACTGGCGCTGCGCCATTTCCGAACGCACCTGGGCGATCTCTTCACTGCGGTAGCCGGCCTGCAGCAGCGACAGCCTGGCGCGCGCGCTGCCGACGTTGGCTTCGGCCTGCTGCAGCGCGTTGCGGTAGGGCGCGTCGTCCAGCTTACCGAGCAGCTGGCCCGGCTGAACGGTATCGCCTTCATCCACCGTCAGCGACGCCAGGCGGCCGTCGACGCGAAAGCCGAGGTTCACCGTGCGGATGTCGACGTTGCCGTACAGCGTCAGCGGCTTATCTTGCTGCTGTTGGTAATGCCAGACCCCGTAAGCGGCGGCCGCGATCAGCAGAATTAACAACACGATCAAGGCACTGCGTTTTTTGTTCATAACACTCCCTGCCTGAATTTATGCGCCATGACGTTGGCGTAGCCCGGTAACCAGAATGTCAATATGTTCGTTCAGCACGGCGCCGATCTGCGCCGCTTCGTCCTCGCCAATCTCTTGCCAGCCGGCCTGGCGGCGGATGGTTTCGCGCGCCACGCGGAACGACAGCACTTCGCCGATCAGCGCATGGGTATGCAGCACCAGGCGGGTCGCCTGTTCGTCGATGCCGGTCGCGGCCGCCAGCAGGCGGCACAGCCGCTCGTGCATCGGCGCGATCACCTGGCTGTGGATCAGCGGGTAGGCCTCGGTCGGGGCGAGCTGTTCGCGTGACATGATTTTGCTCAGGTTCAGCGTGTGCGGCTGGGTCATCAACTCGCTGAAGGCCAGCAGGCCACGCTGCAGCAAACGCAGCGCCGCGTCGGGTGAGCGCTGCGCGGCAGGCCGTTGCCGGAAGCGATCGACCTCGTCCGCCAGCGGGGCGAACGCCTGCTGGATGAAATCGGCGAGCGACTGCGCCACGGCCAGGTACAGCCCCTCTTTGGAGCTGAAGTAGTAGGTGATGGCGGCAATATTCTGGCCGGCGCGCTGGGCGATGTCGCGGGTGGTGGCGCCCTGCAGGCCGCATTCGCCGAACAGTTCGGTCGCCGCGGCGAGCAGCTGCCGACGCGTTTGCTCGCCGCGCGCCCGGCCGGCGGCCTGATGAGGGACGGAAGCTGGCATGGGGGCACGCTCAAAGTTAATCAATCATATGATTAACTTTATGCCAGATTGTTTAAAACGCAACCGCTAACCACAATGAGTTATGTGATCGGCTTCAGACAATGCTGAATTTACGGCAGATTGTGCTCTTCGCGCGTAAAAGTGCTTTTTATTGCGCGACTTCTGTTACAATCCCCGCCTGGTGCACTGCAGTTTGTGCCAATCCCTCGTGGTCATGCTTAATGCCCCGTCTGATCATCCTCCCAGGAAACTGCACCGAACACCGTTAGGTTAGGGGGGATCTGGAGTTTTTCTCTTTATGTCATTTGAAACCCTCGGCTTAAGTGCTGAAATTGTGCGCGCTGTTGAAGAACAGGGCTATCGCGAACCGACGCCAATTCAGCGTCAGGCTATCCCTGTCGTGCTGGAAGGTCGTGACCTGATGGCCAGCGCCCAGACCGGCACCGGTAAAACCGCCGGTTTTACCCTGCCGCTGTTGCAGCTGCTGAGCAAGCATGACCATCCGGTCAAAGGGCGCCGCCCGGTGCGTGCGCTGATCCTGACGCCAACCCGCGAGCTGGCGGCGCAGATCGGCGAGAACGTCGATGCCTACAGCAAACACCTGCGCCTGCGTTCGCTGGTGGTGTTTGGCGGCGTGAGCATCAACCCGCAGATGATGAAGTTGCGCGGCGGCGTCGATATCCTGGTGGCGACGCCGGGCCGTCTGCTGGATCTGGAACATCAGAACGCAGTTGACCTGTCCAAAATCGAAATTCTGGTGCTGGACGAAGCGGATCGCATGCTGGACATGGGCTTTATCCACGACATCCGCCGCGTGCTGGCCAAGCTGCCGGCCAAGCGTCAGAACCTGCTGTTCTCCGCGACCTTCTCCGACGACATCAAGGCGCTGGCCAACAAGTTGCTGCACAACCCGGCTTCGGTAGAAGTGGCGCGCCGCAACACCGCGTCCGAGCAGATCGAACAGAGCGTGCACTTCGTCGACAAGAAGCGTAAGCGGGAACTGCTGTCGCAGATGATCGGCGAAGGCGACTGGAAACAGGTGCTGGTGTTTACCCGCACCAAGCACGGTGCCAACCATCTGGCGGAGCAGCTGAACAAAGACGGCATCACCGCGGCGGCGATCCACGGTAACAAGAGCCAGGGCGCCCGTACCCGTGCGCTGGCGGACTTTAAAGACGGCCGCATCCGCGTGCTGGTGGCAACCGACATCGCGGCACGCGGTCTGGATATCGACCAGCTGCCGCACGTGGTGAACTACGAGCTGCCTAACGTGCCGGAAGACTACGTGCACCGTATCGGCCGTACCGGCCGTGCGGAACGCACCGGCGAGGCTATCTCGCTGGTGTGCGTGGATGAGCACAAGCTGCTGCGCGACATCGAGCGTCTGCTGAAGCGTGAAATTCCGCGCATCGCGCTGCCGGGCTACGAGCCGGATCCGACCATCAAGGCCGAGCCGATCATCAACGGCCGTCAGGGTGGCGGGCGCGGCGCCCCGCGCGGCAACGGCGGCGGCCAGCGTTCCGGTAACGGCGGCGGTCAGCGCAGCGGTAACGCGAACGGCGGCCAGCGTGAAAACCGCGGCAATGGCAACGGTAACGCCCGCCCGCAGGGTGATGGCCAGCGCCGTTCCGGCGCACCGGCTTCGCGTCGCCCACGCAACCGCAAACCGGCTGAATAAGCCTGATTGCTCAAAGAGTAAGCCGCCGATACGGGCGGCTTTTTTTTTGCCTGGCGGAACGGCATTTTCGTACTAGGCTGGACGGTGGCTAACCCTACATTCCAGGAGACGGAGATGAAATTGAAGTGCGCAATTCTCGATGATTACCAGCAGGTGGCGCTCAAGATGGCGGACTGGTCGGCGCTGGCCGATCGGGTGGAGGTGTCCGCCATCAGCGCGCACTTTACCGATGAGGCGGAGCTGGCGGTGCATCTGCAGGAGTGCGACATTTTGGTCATCATGCGCGAGCGCACGCCGATGACCGCCTCGCTGCTGGCGCGGCTGCCGAAGCTGAAGCTGTTGATCACCTCCGGCATGCGCAACGCCGCTATCGATTTGGCCGCCGCCGCCGAGCGCGGCGTGGTGGTGTGCGGCACCCGCAGCGGATCGGCGGCGCCGATGGAGCTGACCTGGGCGCTGCTGCTCGGGTTGGCGAAGCATATCGTGCCGGAAAGCGTCGGGCTGAAAAACAATGGCCCCTGGCAGCGGGATCTCGGCGTCACCCTGCAGGGGAAAACGCTGGGGCTGCTGGGGCTGGGCAAGATCGGCGGCCAGATGGCCCGGGTGGCGCAGGCGTTCGGCATGCGGGTGCTGGCCTGGAGCCAGAACCTGACGGCGGAACGGGCGGCGCAGGAGGGGGCCCTGTTGGCGCCGTCCAAACGGGCGCTGTTCGAGCAGAGCGATTTTGTCTCTATCCACCTGGTGCTGAGCGATCGCAGCCGCGGGCTGGTGGGGCGCGACGAATTGACGGCGATGAAACCCACTGCCTACCTGATCAACACCTCGCGCGCGGGGATCGTCGATCGGGCGGCGTTGGTGGAGGTGCTGCAACAGCGGAAAATTGCCGGCGCCGGGCTGGACGTGTTCGAGACGGAGCCGCTGCCGGCCGACGATGCGTTTCGTCAGCTGCCCAACGTGCTGGCCACGCCGCATGTGGGCTACGTGGCGGACGACAACTACCGCGCCTACTTCACCGAGGCGGTCGAGGACATTGCGGCGTTCCTCGCCGGCCAACCGATCCGCCGGCTGGGCTGACGGCGCTTTTAATGCCCGCAGAGGCTTGTCTGGCGCGGGCATTCACCCGTATCATTGCGGGTCTTTTTTTAGCTGGGATTGGTCATGCGCGTATTATTGGCTCCGATGGAGGGCGTTCTCGATTCTTTGGTGCGTGAGTTGCTCACCGACGTGAACGACTACGATCTGTGCATCACCGAATTTTTGCGCGTGGTCGATCAGCTGCTGCCGGCCAAATCGTTCTACCGGCTGTGTCCGGAGTTGCGCCACGCCAGCCGCACGCCGTCGGGCACGCTGGTGCGCGTACAGCTGCTGGGGCAGTACCCGCAGTGGCTGGCGGAGAACGCCGCGCGTGCGGTGGAATTGGGCTCTTACGGCGTCGATCTCAACTGCGGCTGCCCGTCCAAGCTGGTGAACGGCAGCGGCGGCGGGGCGACGCTGCTCAAAGATCCGGAGTTGATCTACCAGGGCGCCAAAGCGATGCGCGCGGCGGTGCCGGCCCATTTGCCGGTCACGGTGAAGGTGCGCCTGGGCTGGGACTCCTCCAGTCGCAGTTTTGAAATCGCCGATGCGGTGCAGCAGGCGGGCGCCAGCGAGCTGACGGTGCACGGCCGCACCAAAGAGGACGGCTACAAGGCGGATCGTATCAACTGGGCGGCGATCGGCGAGATCCGCCAACGGTTGAGCATCCCGGTGATCGCCAACGGCGAGATCTGGGATTACCAGAGCGCGCAGGATTGCCTGCAGGCGACCGGCTGCGACGCCATCATGCTGGGGCGCGGCGCACTCAACGTGCCGAACCTGAGCCGGGTGGTGAAGTACAACGAGCCGCGAATGCCCTGGCCACAGGTGGTCGAGCTGCTGCAAAAATACGTCCATCTGGAAAAGCAGGGCGACACCGGCCTGTATCACGTGGCGCGCATCAAACAGTGGCTGGGCTATTTGCGCAAAGAATATGACGAAGCCACCGAACTGTTTAGCGAAATACGCGCGCTGACAACCTCGGGAGATATTGCGCGCGTCATCTGTCGCAGCTAAAAATAAACCCGCACGCGGCGGGTTTATTTAATGGCGACGTTATCAGGCAGCTTTGTCGAGACGGTTTAATTCTATCTCGATATCCTGAATGGTTTTTTCAAGCCCTTCCAGGCAGGCACCCTGTTTATTCAGCAGGTCGTTAATGGCTTCGGCGAATGCCTTATTTTTGCATTCCCCCTGATCGAAGGCCAGCCAGTGTGTGGAGAGCGTCTCGGTATTCGACTGCGCATAGTGGCGCATTTCCTTCAGCTGGGAAGCGACGTTACGTAAATTATCCAGCTGCGCCTGTGCGTTTGCATTATTGCTCATGAATTTCTCCTTGAGTTGGCCGTTAAATAATTTCGACTGCGAGATTAAGCTTACCTCATCTAAATAAAAATATCACCCTTGGTGGACAGGTTGGTTATTTTTTGTTGAATGTGGTTGCATGTATTATTTGGCTGAACAAGGACTTGGGAAGAATTGTAAAAATAGATAAATACGGTTTTTTCGGTTATTTCCAGCCACCCCAGACGGGATGGCCGTTATTCTAACGCTTAAGTGCCGGCGTCGTGCCGGAGAATTTATTTTGTCTCGTGAACTTCTCTCTCAACGATCCACATCGATGGCGAAATGCTGCCACAGCGCGGCGCGCCGTTCCTCTTCCGAATGCAGCGTCGTTTCGTGGCGCTGGTGCTCTTCGGTCACGATCAGCTTCATGTCGCTGAGGGTCACCCGGCCGTGTTCTGTCGGCCGTGAACACACCAGGCGCTGGGTGAAATGCGACTGCGGCGAGGTGCTGTGGAAGCGGCACATTTCGTCGAACTCATGCCACTCGCGCGGCTGAACGGTAAAGCGATACAGGGTTTTGGCATGTGAGCGTTGGTCGCCGTTGCGGCGTTCCAGCAGGTAATACTCGCCCTCCCGCTCCAGGTGGAAGGTGCCGCTGGCCTGCGGTTGCGGCTCGCCGATGACGATCTTCAGCGGCGTCAGGAAGGAGTCGCCGAAACCGACGTCCACCAGCCAGGCCTGGCCTGCCAGATCCACCCGCAGCGCCAGATGGTCGTAGGGCGGGCCGAAATGGCCGTCGCGCGCGCGGATCTCGCCGGAAATAAAGCTGACTTTGAAACCGAGCTCCCGTAACAGCAGGGCGAACAGCGTGTTCAGCTCATAACAGAAACCGCCGTGGTTGCGCTCGACCACTTTGCTGAACAGCGCCTCCGGCGCCAGCTGAATACCCTGATGATAAATAATGCTCAGGTTCTCGAACGGAACGCTCAGCATGTGGCGATGGTGCAGCTGTTGCAACGTGGGGAGGTCAGGGCGGACGGCGCCGCTAAAGCCGATGTGCTGCAGGTAGCGTTGGGTATCCACAGGGTGTCTCGCATGAGAAAAAGTAGGCATAAAATAGCGGGCTTTGCGGTTTTTGTGAGCGCATTACGTGCTGCGCCTTGGCCGCCGGATTATTTTCCCGGCGGGCGTCTTAGGTAAAGCGCCGGGTTCAGTGAGCGCAGATGCATTTTCAGCACGGCCCCCCGTTGAAAGAGGTAGTTGAGTACGGTCAATGACAGCAGTTCGGTCAGCAGGGTGCTGTAAGCGGCGCCCATCATGCCGTATTGCCGAATCAGGCAGTACGACAGGGGAATATTGATGATAAACACCAACAACATTTTGCGGGAAAGGAACCCATAACCGGAAAACAGCACGATGTATTTATAGGCCACGGTTCCCAGGGCGGAGAGCAGGGTGGCGACGGCCAATACCCCCATGGCGGCATAGGCCGCCAGGTATTGCTCGCCGTACAACAGCGCGATGATCGGTTTGCCCAGCCAAACGATCCCGGCGACGATGACCAAGGCGATGACCAGCACTAACCCATTCAGTTTGGCTGCGGCGCGCATCGCGTCTTCGCGCCGATAGGCGAATATTTTCGCGAAGAACGAGGTGATGACGGCATTGGTAACGAACATCCAGGCGGTCGCCAACGTAATGGCGACGGAGTAAATGCCCAGTACCGAAGCGGAAACGAACCACATCAAAAACAGCTGCGCCAGTCGGGTATATATGGCGATGGAGACATTGGATATCGCCAACGGCAGGCCGCTGGCGAGCAGATAGCGCACATATTTGCGACGAATATGGCCGGGGGCCGAAAAGCCCGGATGGCGGCGATGATAAAGGTGATGGCGGATCAGATAGGGGATGAGGTACACCATCACGATAGGGATGGCCAGAAAGTACAGATGCAGATCAAAATAGACGATCAGCCAGCGGGCCAACAAGGCGCTGGCTAAGCCGGCCACGTTGGCCATGGTATTGAAACGCGATTCCAGCCGGGCGTCATGGTAAATGGCGAAGATGTCTTTGAGTGAGAAAAACGAGGCCAGGAACGTCGCGGCGCAAAAGTAAAAGGTCGTGAAGTCTTCCCGCAGCCCGGTGTAAAGCAAGATGATCGCTGAAAGCACCACGAAACAGGTTTGCCTAAGCCGGTTGGTGGAGAACATCAGCGCTGCGCCGGATCGCGGGTTGCGGCTAATGCGTTTGAAGAGGACGGTGTCCGAACCCAGCAAGGCCAACGTTTGGGTAATGGCGAAAATCGCAGTGGCAAAGGTGATCTTTCCGAAGCTTTCCGGCCCAATATACTTGGCCATATAGGCAGTGATAAATACAACGCCGAGGATCGACACCGTCTTTTCCGCTATCATCCAGGATGCGTTTCTTATTATGCTGAAGTCTATGATTTTTAATTTCACTGACGCTTCCCTGAACACCCGGTGATATAGGATTATTCTGCTTTTTTTACTCTTTCATTATCGCGAAGTCTGTTTTTTATTTTACAATTCAAGCCAATTGCATTTAAACTTTAGGCAGATCTTATATCATATTGTATTAATGGATGAGTCAACGGAATGAGAAAATTCGTAAAATACCTCTATAAGGTTTCACCTGACTTTGTTTATTATCAATTGTCGCATTATTTTGTTCACGGGTGCTTCGTCAACTTTTTGAATCCTAAGAGCTTTTCTGAGAGGATTTATCACAGGATGCGCTACCCGCGCGAAGAGTTCAGCCTGCTGGCAGACAAGGTGGCGGTGAGGGATTATATATCTCGTCGCGTTTCGGAAAAATACCTAACGCCGGTTCTCATGATAACCAGGAATTTTACTGAGGAGGACTACATGTCATTGCCTCAATCTTTTGTTATCAAAACAAATAATGCTTCACAGCAAGTGAAAATTGTCAGAGATAAAGATAGGGTGAGTTATGACGAGATTGCGAATACTCTCAAGGCATGGTCAAAAATAACGTATTGGAAGCGCTTTCGTGAGAAACACTATGCGAAGATCCCACTGCAAATTCTGGTTGAAAACCTGTTGGACATCGAACGCGACGGTGAACTGATCGACTACAAAGTGCATGTTTTTAACGGCAATCAGCCTTACCTGTTCGTGGAGTTGCTGCGTGGCGGCCCGGAGCCGACGTCGCTGGAATTTTTGGACCGCCATGCGCATCACTGCTTCTTTAGCCAAAAAGGTATCCCCCAAATCAATACGTTGCGCGAGAAGCCTGAATTTTGGGATGAGATGATTGAGGTCGCTCAAGCCGTTGCCGCCGATCTGGACTACTGCCGGGTCGATTTCTACCTGACGCGCGACAGGCTCTATATCGGCGAACTGACGCTCACCCCCGGTGCAGGCAATGAGGTGTATCAACCGCGCGCCACGAACCTGTTGCTGGGCGAAATGATGGCCAAAACCTGAACGATACGCCGCTCACTGGGCCAGCTCCTGCAGCCAGCCCAGAAACGCCGCCGCGCCGGGTTTTTCCAGCGTGCGCGGTGGGTAAATCACGTAGTAGGGTTTGCTGAGCGGCAGCGCCGGTTCGGCCAGGGTGACCAGCTGGCCTTCCGCCAGTTCACGGGCGATCAGCCGCCGCTGGCCGAGCAGCACCCCGCGCCCTTGCACGGCGGCGTCGATAGCCAGCGAAGTCAGGTT
This sequence comes from Serratia nevei, assembly GCF_024160145.1. Taxonomy (GTDB): domain Bacteria; phylum Pseudomonadota; class Gammaproteobacteria; order Enterobacterales; family Enterobacteriaceae; genus Serratia; species Serratia nevei_A. The sequence continues at coordinate 217,237 of NZ_JAMYWQ010000003.1, read as the reverse complement.
ATAGGTGAGCCCACGCCGCGCCGGCGGCATTCGATCGGCGGCGGTGAACCACTCGTGCCAGCCCGGCAGAAACTGGCTCTCCTTGCCCCAGTCGACGTGGATCAGCGGCTGTTGCGTCCAGTCGCCGCGATCGCGCAGCGCCGGGCTGCACACCGGCTGCACCCGATCCTGAAACAGCCGCACCTTTTCCAGCAGCGGATAGTCTTGATCGCCGAAGCACAGGGCGAAGTCCGCCGCCGAATGGGCGAAATCGACCGCCGCATGGGTCGCGTGCAGCCGCAGATCGCCGTCGGGGCACTGCGCCAGCCAGTCGCCCAGTGCCGGGTTCAGCCACTTGGAGGCCAACGCCGGCAGGGCGAACACCGTCAGCGCCTGTTTGCCGCGCTGGCGCTCGACGTGCTGCTGCGCCACGCGCAGCGTTTCGAATGCCTCCTGCACGTAGGCCAGGTAATCCACGCCCTGTTCGGTCAGCGTAACGCCGCTTTTGGCGCGGATGAACAGCGTGATCCCCAGGTGTTGTTCGAGCTGGCGGATTTGCTGACTGACGGCGGCGGCGGTCAGCGCCAGCGTATCCGCCGCGCGGGCCAGGCTGCCGGTGCGGGCGGCGGTTTCGAACGCCAGAATGGCGCTCAGTTTGGGCAAGCGTGCACGGGAGGGTGAGTGCATGGGCAGGGCTATCGCTAAGAATTGGTTAGCTTATCCATAACGTATTTTTGTTATGGCGGCAATGCGCCATTCGCTACAGTGAGACGCATCCGGCTATCGCACACGAGGGGAATGTCATGCCGCAACTTGCCGATATTATCGATCTGTCCGCCCATCCCATCGACGGCGCCGCGTTCCGCGCCCGTTGCCGGCAAACGCTGGAGCGCACCGGTGCGCTGGTGCTGCCGGGATTTCTGCGCCCCGCCGCGCTGGCGACGGTGCGGCTGGAAGGCGCCGAACAGCATCACGCGGCGTTTTACGCCACCAGCAAACACAATGTTTATTTGCGGCCGCAGGACGACGCGCTGCCGGCCGACCACGCGCGCAACCGGCTGGTGGTGTCGTCCAAGGGCTGCATTACCGACGAGGATATTCCGCCGCACTCGCCGCTGCGTGCGCTGTACGATGCCCCGGCGTTTCGCGCGTTCCTCTGTGCGGTGCTGGATGAAGCGCAGCTGTATCCCTACGCCGATCGGCTGTCGTCTATCAACCTGCATTACGCCCACACCGGCCAGGAGCTGGGATGGCACTTCGACAACTCGTCGTTTGCCATCACGCTGCTGATCCAGAAACCGCAGGCGGGCGGGCGTTTCGAGTACGTGGAGAACCTGCGCGACGCCGATCGCGGCGAGATGAACTATGCCGGGGTCACGCAGGTGCTGGACGGGGAGCGGGCGGTCAAACGGCTGGCGATCGAGGAGGGGGATTTGGTGCTGTTTCGCGGGCGCAACGCCCTGCACCGGGTGACGCCGACTGAAGGCGACACCACGCGCATGTTGGTGGTGCTGGCCTACAATGCGCAGCCGGACGTGATGCTGTCGGAAAGCGCCAGAATGACGTTCTACGGCCGGTTATAGCGGATAAAAAAAACCGCCCGGAGGGCGGTTTGTCGAATCAGTGCGGGTGTTGCTCTTCGTGAGCCTGCTGTTCCAGCTTCACTTCCTGCGCGCGCTTGCGCAGGCCGAACCAGCCCAGCGTCAGCAGCACCGCCAGCACCGGAATGGTGGCGATGGTCCAGGTGCCGTTCGGGTAATCGAACGCCATCATCACCACCACGATCAGCAGGAACGCCAGCGTCAGCCAGGAGGTGAACGGCGCGCCCGGCATTCTGAAAGACACCGGCTGCGCGCGGCCTTCACGGATGGCTTTGCGCAGGCGCATCTGGCAAACGATGATAAATGCCCAGGAGGCGATGATGCCGAGCGAAGCGATGTTCAGTACGATCTCGAATACCTGCGACGGCACCAGATAGTTGAGCACCACGCCGATCACGTAGATGCCGCAGGTGACCAGGATGCCGGCGTAAGGCACCTGCTGGCTGCTCATTTTGGCCATCAGCTTCGGCGCGGAGCCGCCCATCGCCAGCGAGCGCAGGATGCGGCCGGTAGAGTAAAGGCCGGAGTTGAGGCTGGACAGCGCGGCGGTCAGCACCACGATGTTCATGATGGTGCCGATGTAAGGCACGCCCAGCTTGCTGAAGAAGGTGACAAACGGGCTTTGGCCGGCCTGGTAGGCGTTCCACGGCAGCAGCAGCACCAGCAGCACCACGGAACCGACGTAGAACAGGCCGATGCGCCAGATCACGCTGTTGATCGCTTTGGGCATCATTTTGGCCGGATCTTTACACTCGCCGGCGGCGGTGCCGATAAGCTCAATGCCGGCGAACGCGAAGATCACCCCTTGCACCAGCACCAGCGCCGGCAGCAGGCCGTGCGGGAACATGCCACCGTTTTCGGTGATCAGGTGCATGCCGGTGGTGTGGCCGGCCACCGGGGTGCCGGTGCCGAGGAACACCACGCCGACGATCAGGAACAGCGCGATGGCGGCGACCTTGATCAGCGCGAACCAGAACTCCATTTCGGCGAACCATTTCACGCCGATCATGTTCATGGTGGCGACGATGCCGAGCGCGCCGAGGGCGAACAGCCATTGCGGCACGTCGGCGAAGGTGCCCCAGTAGTGCATGTACAGCGCTACCGCGGTGATGTCGACGATGCCGGTCATCGCCCAGTTGAGGAAGTACATCCAGCCGGCGACGTAAGAGGCTTTCTCACCGAGAAATTCGCGGGCGTAAGAAACGAAGCTGCCGCTGGAAGGGCGATGCAGCACCAGTTCGCCCAGCGCGCGCAGGATGAAGAAAGAGAAGATCCCGCACACCAGATAGACCAGCGCCAGCGCCGGCCCGGCCAGTTCGAGGCGGCCACCGGTACCGAGGAACAAGCCGGTGCCGATCGAACCGCCGATGGCGATCATTTGGATCTGCCGGTTGCCCATGCTTTTGTGATAACCGGATTCATGGGAGTCTAGCCAGCGTCTTCTGGCGGCGTGTTTGTCGTCCGCCGACTTTTTTTGTGAATGCATTATCCGTCCTGTTTACCTGTCTATGATGAACTTCGCCCTGAGCTGCAGAGCAAACGATTGCCATCAGCAATCGTAATGAGAATGAGGTCGTGGCATCATTCCGCTGTTTATTGTGTATACAGCCGCCGTTAAATAACGGCGTGGCATGCTACCGTTTCCCGATAAATGTGGCAAAAAAACCTGTGCGCAAAGCGTGAGCAATGGTGTGTATTTTTTAAACTGAAAACAAAAGCGCATATTATTCAGTAAGATGAGTCTCATTATCAACACGGAAATATCGAACGATAAAAGTGATTGAAATCACAGAATAATAATTACCGTGCAAACTAAAGGGATTTGAAGGTTATTTCGCGTGAGGGGGAAGGCGGGCGGAAAATAAAGCGATGGCGCCTGCGCGGCGATGGGCGTGCGCAGGCGAATCGGACGAGGGGGTTTTTAGGCGGATTCACCGGCCGGCAGAGCCGAAGCCGGCAGGCCGAACAGCTTGTCGAACGCCCAGTTAAACAGGAAGGTGTAGCAAGGAATGATGACGATCAGCGCCATATCCAGCAGCAGCGCCTGCCACAGCGTGATGCCCATCCACCAGGCGATCAGCGGGATTAAAAATACCACCAGCGTCAGCTGAAACCCGACCGCATGCAAAATGCGGCGTTTAAGAGTGCGGGTGCGCGACACCTGGCGGCTCTCCCACCATTCGAATAAGGAATTGTAAATGAAGTTCCAGCTGACCGCGAGGGTGGTGATCACCACCGCCAGCGGCCCGGTGCTGGTTGGCGCGTGGCCCGACAGCAGCGCCAGCCCCAGCGCCGAGATCGTCATGCCGATGATTTCATAAGCGGTGACATATACCAGTTTGCGTTTGACGCCTTGCATTGTTTTCTCCCGATCTGTTTTTAGTTGCCTCTGTGGCGACGGCGGCTAAGATAGCGTCAATCACATTGATAGAAAAAGTCAGGAGCTGTCAGTTTAACTGACAGGTTAACGATGAACTTTTCCAGCGACAATATCGAACTGTTTTTGGCGGTGCTCGATCGCGGCTCGTTTTCCGCCGCCGCCCGTGCGCTGCGGCGCGTGCCGTCCGCCGTCAGCATGGGCATCGCCAACATGGAGGCGGAGCTCGGTTTCGCGCTGTTCGATCGCTCGCACCGCGAACCGACGCCGACCGCGCTGGCCCTGGCCCTGGCACCGCACGCCCGCCTGATCGCCGGGCAACTCAAGCAGCTGCAGGTGCACGCCATCGAACTTTCCCAGGGGCTGGAGAGCCGGCTTTCGATCGGCGTGGCGTCGGACATCAACGGCGCCGGCCTGCTGGCGGCGGTGAAAACGCTGTCGCAGCGTTATCCGCTGCTGAATATCGAAGTGCTCAGCGCGCCGCAAGATGACGTGTTGCACCTGCTGCACCAGGAGCGCATCGGCGTTTGCCTGGCGTTCGGCGGGTTGAACATCAACAGCGCCGAACAGTTCCACTTCGTGGGCGCGGAATCGCTGGTGGCGATGCTGTCGCCGCAGCATCCGGCGCTGGACGGCGCAGCGGGCGAGCTGTTTCTCGAGGATTTGGTCAACGTGCGGCAGATCATGGTGGCCAGCCGCGATCTGCCGATCGGCGATCTGCGCCCGCAGGTGGCGGAGGCTTACTGGCGCACCGACAGCCTGCCGATGGCGCTGAACATGGTGGAAGCGGGCCTGGGGTGGGGCAATTTTCCGCTGTCGCTGGCCGAGCCGCTGCTGGCGCAGGGGCGGCTGGTGCGGCTGAAATTCAAAAACACCAAGAACGAGCTACGCTTGCCAATGCATCTGATCTGGCTGAAGCACCGCCCGCTGGACAAGGCGGCGCGCGAACTGGTCGAGCTGATGCGCGCGGCGCCGCAGGGATCTTGACGCGCCGCCATTGCTTTTGTTTTCACCTCTGCGCTAGTTTGAATAAAAAATGACAACGGAGAGTGGGCATGTTGAGCGAGACGGCGCTGTCGATAATCAGCATTACCGGCGCGATTGCGCTGGGGGCGATGAGCCCGGGACAAAGTTTTATTCTGGTGGCGCGCACAGCGGTGGCTTCTTCGCGTAGCGACGGTATGGCAGTCGCGCTGGGGATGGGCGTCGGATGCTTTGTCTTCGCGCTGTTGGCCCTGCTGGGACTGCAGTCGCTGTTGCTGGCGCTGCCTTGGCTATACGGGACGTTAAAGCTGTTAGGCGGCGCTTACCTTATCTATCTGGCGTTCAACATGCTGCGTGGCGCCAATCGACCGCTGAACGTGGGTGACGCTGGCGGGCAGCCGCTGGGATGGCGCAAAGCCTTCACCACCGGTCTGCTGACCCAGTTGGGCAACCCGAATACTGCCATTGTCTTCGCCAGCGTGTTCGCCGCGTTGCTCAGCCACGCGATCGCGCCGTGGATGTATGTGGCGTTACCTTTGATCGCGCTGGCGGTCGATGTGGCGTGGTACGCCTTTGTCGCCTTCGTGCTTTCTTCGCCGCGCCCGCGCCGGATTTATCTGCGCTTCAAGGCCTGGTTCGATCGCTTGAGCGGCGGCGTGCTGGCGCTGTTGGGCATCAAACTGATGCTGAGCCGCTGAGCTTCACTCCGCGTGGCGTTTGCGCCACCAGAAGCGCACCAGCAGGATGGCGGCGATCGCCAGCGCGACAAACAGCAGGCTGGAGAGCTTTTTGTCGAAGCCGGTCACGAAGCTTTCGATCGCCTGGCCGCCGAAATAGCCGAGCATGACGAAGATCGTCGCCCACAGAATGGCGCCGAGGATGTTGAGCGGCACGAAGCGCGATGGTGGCAGGCGGCTGGCGCCAATCAGCACCGGGCCGATGATGCGAAAGCCGTACATAAAGCGCACGCCGAGCACGAACAGTATCGGGTGGCGAGCGATTAGCCTTCTGGCGCGTGCGATGCGCTTTTCCTGCCCCTTGAGCCGCGACAGGATCCGGCCTTCGAACCGGCGGCCGGCGAAGAACAACAGCTGATCCCCCAACGTGCCGCCGAGCGCCACCACCGCAATCACCCACGGCCAGTGCAGCAGCCCTTCATGGGCGGCGATGCCGCCCAGCAGCGTGATGGTCTCCCCCTCCGCCAGGCAGCCGATAAACAACGCCCAGTAACCGTAATCCGTAATGTAGTGGGCCAAATCGGTCATTCCTCACTCCTTATGTGGCTGACGCATAAGGGCAAGTATACGCCGATCGCTAGCCCTGAGCGATCTGCGCCACCAACGATCTGCGCCGCGCCAGACTTTCTGCCATCTGCGCCTGTACCCTGGCGTAAATGTGTGGCGGGGCCAGTTCCGGCGTGCCGCCGGTGAACGGCGGGGCCGGGGCGTATTCCAGATAGAGTTGGATCGTCTGGGCAGTGTCTTCGCCGTGCAGTTCGGCGATCAGCGCCAGCGCAAAGTCGATGCCGGCGGTGACGCCGCCGCCGCTGATCACGTTGCCGTCGCGCTCAACGCGTGCAGCGCTGGGTATGGCGCCGAACAGCGCCAGGCTGTCGCGCATCGACCAGTGGCAGGCGGCGCGTTTGCCCGGCAGCAAGCCGGCGGCGGCCAGGATCAGCGAACCGGTGCACACCGAGGTCAGGTAGCGGGCATCGGCGCCCAGCCGCCGGATTTGCCGCATGAATGCTTCATCCTGCAGCGCCTGGGTGCAGCCGCTGCCGCCCGGCACGCACAGCACGTCGCAGCGCGCGATCTCCGGCAGCGGGCGCAGCCGGGTGAAATGCAGGCCTTCCGATTCGACATCCGCGCCGTCTACTGAAGCGACGATGATTTCCGCGCCCGGCATGTGGCGCAGAAACTGCAGCGGGCCGGTGAAATCGAGTTGGGTGACGCCTTGATAGATGGGAAATACAATCACGAGTGGTTCAGACATGACATTCGCCTCATTTTTATCGTTGGACCTGGGCCATAATAGCCGCCCTGTTTTTGGCTGTTATGACAGATAACCCTCAAAAAGCGCCATCATGAAAACGATCGGTTTTGTGGTTTTTCCCGGTTTCAACCTGCTGGACTTTGCCGGCCCGCTGGCGGCGTTCGATAACGTCAGCCAGTTTACCGACCCACCGGCCTACCGCTGCGTGGCGATCTCGCCGCAGGGCGGGATGGTCGCCAGCTCGGCCGGGGTGGAGATCGCCACGCAGCCGTGCGGCGACGAGCGTTTCGATACGCTGGTGGTGGCCGGCGGCAGCGGCAACGTGATGGCGGCGCAGTCGCCGGCGCTGGTGGCGTTTCTGACGACCCACAGCCAGCGAGCGCGGCGCATCGCCAGCGTGTGCACCGGCGCGTTTATTCTGGCGGCCTGCGGTTTGCTGGACGGCAAGCGCGCCACCACCCACTGGTATCATGCGGCGCGGCTGCAGCAGAGTTATCCGCGCATCCGCGTCGACAGTAACCGTATCTTCATTCGCGACGGCGATATCTGGACCTCGGCCGGCATCAGCGCCGGCATCGATCTGGCGCTGGCGTTGATAGAAGACGACCTTGGCGCCACGATGGCGGCGGGCGTGGCGCGGCAGCTGGTGGTCTACCACCGGCGCCCCGGCGGGCAGTCGCAGTACTCGCTGCTGCTGGCGTTGAACCCGTCGTCGGATCGCATGCGCGCCGCGCTGTCGTTCGCGCGCGAGCACTTGCACCTGCCGCTGTCGGTGGCGGATCTGGCCGACGCCGCCTGCCTGAGCGAGCGCCAGTTCGGTCGGTTGTTCCGCGCCGAAACCGGGCAGACGCCGGCCAAGGTGATCGAACAGCTGCGGGTGGAGGCGGCCAGGGTGCGCATCGAAGAGAGCGCCGAGCCGCTGGAGGCGATCGCCCGTTCGGTGGGATTCAGCGATCCGGAGCGCATGAGGCGGGCGTTTATCCGCGTCTTTGGCCTGTCGCCGCAGGCGATCCGCCGGCTTGGCCGCGCGGGATAACTTTTTTGCCACGCCGGGCGGCGGGGCGCAGCAGAGGAGCAACGGATGTATCAGGATTTCGACAGTGAATTGAACTGGGCGATGCGCCATATGCCGCGCACCCGGGCGGCGGTGGCGGCGTTGCCGGATCTGCACGGGGTGCGGCTGGCGTGCAATATGCACCTGGATCTGAAAATGGCGCCGCTGGTGGCCGGCCTGCTGGACAAGGGCGCGGCGATCTTCCTGACCACCTGCAATCCCACCACGGTGCAGGACGACGTGGTGGCCTGGCTGGAACGGCGGGGCGCGCAGGCCTATGCCTGGCGCGACATGAGCGCCGGCGAATGGTCGGCGTCCTTCGACCGCGCGCTGGCCTGGCAACCGACTCACCTGTGCGAAATGGGAGCGGATTTGACCACCCGCCTGCACCAATCGCCGAGCGGCCCGCCGATCGTCGCCGGGCTGGAAGCCACCGGATCGGGCATCAACCGGTTGAACGGCGTGGCGCCGCGCTACCCGATCTTCAACTGGGACGATCTGCCGGTGAAAGAGGGGCTGCACAATCGGCATATGGTCGGGCTGACCGCCTGGCACACCTTCTTCCAGACCACCCATTTGACGCTGCACGAAAAGCGCGTGCTGGTGATCGGCTAGGGCCTGGTCGGGCAGGGGACGGCGGCGGCGGCCAGGGCTTACGGCGGCCAGGTGATGGTGGCGGAAATCGATCCGGCGCGCGCGCTGCAGGCGCGTTATGACGGCTGGCAGGTGGTGGATTTGGCGAGCGCTGTTGCCCAGGCGGACGTGATCGCCACCGCGACCGGCGCCAAAAACGTGCTCTCGGTGCAGCATCTGCAACAGGCGCAGGACGGCGTGTTTATCCTTAACGTCGGCCACGTGGCGGAAGAGATCGACGTCGGCTTCCTGCAAGGCCTGCCGCACCACGAGCCGATGCCTTATGTGAACGCTTACCAACTTAATGAAAAGACGGTCTATTTGCTGGCCAACGGTTCGATGTTCAACCTGACCGCCGGCTACGGCGACAGCCTCAACGCCTTCGATGTGACGCTGGCGGTGATGGCGGCCGGTATCGGCCATATCGTCGGCGCGGGGGCGCGGCAAACGCCGGGGCTGTACCTGTTGCCGCAGTCGGCCTGGCAGCCGGCGCTGTAACTTTTTTTATGCGGGCGTTCATCCCAGAGCGCCCGCGGGCTGCGTCGTTTTTCGGCCGACAGAATTTGTCACAAATCCGCCATACAATCCCAGTGCCAAGCGCTGAACCCTCACATATAATTCGCTGAGTTCAAGCCCCCATTTCAGAGTAATGCCTGTGAAAATACGTGTTTTGGTTCTGACCCTGCTCGCTTTGCAGGCGGGTGCAGGCTTTGCGCCGCGCGCGCTGGCCAGCGACAACGCCGCCGCTCTGCATGCCACCCAGCCGGAGCTGGCCTCCGGCAGCGCGATGGTCGTCGATATGCAAACCCATAAGGTGATGTATGCGCGCAACCCGGATGAAGTGGTGCCGATCGCCTCGATCACCAAGCTGATGACCGCCATGGTCACGCTGGACGCGCACCTGCCGCTCGATGAGATGCTGTCGGTGGATATCCGCCAGACGCCGGAGATGAAAGGGGTTTATTCGCGGGTGCGGCTGAACAGCGAAATCAGCCGCAAGGATATGCTGCTGCTGGCGCTGATGTCGTCGGAAAACCGCGCCGCCGCCAGCCTGGCGCATCACTACCCGGGCGGCTACAACGCCTTTATCAACGCGATGAACGCCAAGGCCAAGGCGCTGGGCATGACTCATACCCGTTACGTCGAACCCACCGGGCTCTCTATCCATAACGTGTCGACGGCGCGCGATCTGACCAAGCTGCTGATCGCCACCAAGCAATACCCGTTGATCGGCCAGCTCAGCACCACCACTGAGCGGATGGCCAGCTTCAAAGACCCGAACTACACGCTGCCGTTCCGCAACACCAACCATCTGGTGTACAACCCGAAATGGAACATTCAGCTGACCAAAACCGGCTTTACCAACCAGGCGGGCCACTGCCTGGCGATGCGTACCGTGATCGGTAACCGCTCGGTGTCGCTGGTGGTGCTGGATGCCTTCGGTAAATATACCCACTTCGCCGACGCCAATCGCCTGCGCAGCTGGATTGAAACCGGCAAGGTGACGCCGATCCCGGCCGCCGCCCGCGACTATCGTCGCCAAAAAGACGCCAGCCTGGCGAAGAACGACAGCGAATAACCCGCCTGGCGGCCTGCTCTTTTGCAGCAGGCCGCTATCGGCCCTCGGGCCGCCTGATGACAAATCCCCGCTCGCGATCGCCGTCGAAACCCGCTTTGAGATAAAGCTGGTGCGCGCCAGTGCGCTGCTGCCCCGACAGCAGCATCACCTTGTAACAGCCTTTGCGCCAGGCCAGCTGCAGCGCGTATTCGATCATCGCCAGCGCCACGCCGTGGCCGCGATAGGGTTCCGCCGTCACCAGGTGCTCGATGACGCCGAACGGCTGCGCCTGATGCGCCAGCCCCGGGATCAGCGCCAGCATGCAGGTGGCGATCGGCTGTTCCTCGTCCGCTGCCACCACCAGACGGATCGCCGGATCGTCCAGCAGGCGCTGCAGGGTGCGGCGCGCGTCGTCGGCGCGCAGTGGCGCGTCCTGCGGGCGCAGCTCGCGATACAGCGCCAACAGGCCGTTGAGATCGTCCGGCTGCGCCAGGCGATGAATGATGCTCATGGTTGCTCCTTTCCGCCGCTTCAACGGTAATCCGCTATCCTCCATTAATACCACAACGATTGCCGGAGAGGATGTTATGAGTCAGGTTTCGACCTTTGTCATGTTCCAGGGGGAGGCGCAGCAGGCGATCGACCTCTATAGCCAGGTGTTTGATCGTTTTCGGCTCATGCAGGTACAGCATTACGACCCGACGCCGGACGGCCGGCGATTGATCAAGCATGCCGCCATCGATTTCGACCGGCAGAACCTGGTGTTTATCGACAGCCCGATCAGCCATGATTTCGGCTTTACGCCGGCGGTGTCGCTGTTCATCAACCTGCCGAACGAACAGGCGCTGGAGCAGGCTTTCCACCGCCTGGCGGCGGGCGGCAAGGTGCTGATGCCTCTCGACGACTACGGCTTCAGCGCCCGCTTCGGCTGGCTCAACGATCGTTTTGGGCTCTCCTGGCAGCTCAATGTGCCGGCGGGGGATCTGCCCTGAGGCTGAGGGGGAGCGTGCAAAAGGCATGGCAGTTGCTGCTGTTATTTCATATGCTTACCGCCGGAATGGCAGGGGTGCTGCCGTAGGAAATACCGACAACATCAGGGAAAGGTGCACTTTGATTGATTTTGACCGCTATGTTGAGCAAGCGAAGTCTTACGCTGAGTGGCCGGGGGCGGGGGGGGGATACGTTGTCCGGCCGCGTTGAGGGCTTGAGCTATCGCCTGTATCGGCAAACTGCCGAGAGCGAAGACGTGATCGTGGTTTATCACGGCGGCGGGGTTAACAGCGCCGCCGGGTATGACATTCTTGCGCGCCAGCTGGCCGCCGAGCCAACGCTCGCGGTGTGCCTGGTCGATATTCGCGGGCATGGCGATTCCACGGGAGAGCGGGGGACGGTTGAGCGGCCTGAGCGTATTTGGCGCGATGTCGATGTCATCCTGGCGGAAATGCGCCTGCGTTTTCCGTTAGCGCGCAGGCACCTGCTTGGCCATTCCAGCGGCGCCGGGATGTTGCTCAACTACCTGACCCGCTATCCCTGCGAACAGCAGGCGGACAGCCTGATCCTGCTGGCGCCCGAGCTGGGGCCATTTGCCGGGATGGCCCGCGATCTGGCGGCGACGGCCCGTTTTGCCCAGGTGCGGCAATGGCCTTTTGTGGCCAATGCGCTCAGCGGTGGGCGGTGGTTTGGGCAATCCCGGGCGGTCAGCCTGAATTTTCCCCCGGCCGTGCTGGCCGCCGCCCCCGATTTTGTCTGCCAATACAGCGTCAATATGGCTAACGCCTTGACGCCACGCACCCCGGCAAAGCAACTGGCGGCGCTGCGATTGCCGACCTTGCTGCTGGCGGCAGCGCAGGATGAGTTGTTCAGCGCGCAATCCTTGCAGCGTTTCGTCGAACAGCATGGCAGTGTGCATGTTGCCTTTGGTTTGCTTGAGGGCAGTACGCATTTATCGTGCGTCTTTGAGGCCCACGGCCCGGTCCTTCAACATATCTCACGCGCGTTCGCTCTCGGCGCTGATGAGAGCCTGTCAGGCGAGAGGTTTTAACGTCCGCCCGGCGTTTTCCGCGATCCTCCCATATCCTTTCATAACGCTTTACCACTATGCTAAACGGATAATGAATCGTGAATATGAAAAGGATGAATCATTTTGGCAGGAAGTAGCTTACTTACCCTTATCGACGACATCGCCTCGTTGCTGGACGACGTTTCTTTGATGAGCAAGATGGCGGCGAAAAAAACCGCCGGGGTACTGGGGGACGATCTGGCGCTCAATGCGCAGCAGGTCACCGGTGTTAAAGCCGACCGCGAACTGCCGGTGGTGTGGAGCGTCGCCAAAGGCTCGTTGATCAACAAGGCGATCCTGGTGCCGCTGGCGCTGCTGATCAGCGCTTTCGCGCCCTGGGCGATTACGCCGCTGCTGATGGTGGGCGGCGCCTACCTGTGCTACGAAGGGTTCGAAAAGGTGTTTCACAGCCTGAGCCACGGCAAGGCGGCGCAGGAGGAAAAATCGGACGGGCCCGGCGCCAATGAGGATGCCGCGGCCTATGAGAAGCGCAAGGTGAAAGGCGCAATACGCACCGACTTCGTGCTCTCCGCCGAGATTATCGCCATCACGCTGGGCACCGTTGCCGGCGCCACCTTCAGCCAGCAGGTGATCGTTTTATGCGGCATCGCCGTCGTGATGACGCTCGGCGTGTACGGCATCGTCGCCGGCATCGTCAGGCTGGACGATCTGGGGCTGTATTTGAGCCGCAAAAGCAGCGCGTTGGCGCGCTCCCTCGGCGGCGGCATCGTGCGCGCCGCGCCTTATTTGATGAAAACGCTGTCGATCGTCGGCACGGTCGCCATGTTTATGGTCGGTGGCGGTATCCTGACCCACGGCCTGCCGCCGGTGCATCACCTTTTCGAAGATTGGGCCTCGTACACCACGGTGGTGCCGACGTTTGGCCATATCTTGCAGGGTGCGGTTCCGGCGCTGCTGAACGTGGCGTTCGGGCTGGTCGCCGGCGGCGTGGTGCTGGCGGTGGTGTCGGCGCTGGGCGCGGTGCGCGCGCGTTTCAAGGCATGATGAAAAGTCTCGCCCCGGGCGGGGCGGGACGGTGCAGACGCTTTAAAAAATCAGTTTGAGAACGCCGGTAATCGTCAACAAACCGACAATAAAGATGATGGCGACAATCCACAGAATAATTTTCATTTGATTCTCCCTTACCCGTTAAATGTGGCGCGCAACTGGCGCTAACTCAATGAAATCATTCTTCACTATAGACGCTAACTTCCTATCGTGCGTCGCCTTGCATTCAGGGATGCCGATTGTCGCCCGCGCCCAGCGCGCGCTGCATGAGGTGGGTGTCGCGCCATTCCCCCCGTTTGAACCCCACGGCCTTTAACGTCCCGACGCTGGTAAAGCCGAGCGACTGGTGCAGCGCCAGCGAGCCGCGGTTGGCGGCGGAATCGCCGACGATCGCCAGCATCTGGCGCCAGGGGCCTTGCTCGCAGCGGGCGATCAGCGCGCTCAGCAGCGCCTTGCCGACGCCTTTGCCCTGTTGCCCCTCGGCGATATACACCGAGTCTTCCACGGTAAAGCGATAGGCCGGCCGGGGGCGATACGGTGTGGCATAGCAGTAGCCCACAATACGGCCTTCGCTTTTTGCCACCAGCCAGGGCAGCCCGGCTTCTTGCACCTTGCTCAGCCGCAGCTGCATTTCCGCCAGGGTCGGCGGCTGTTCTTCAAACGAGGCGGCACCGTACAGCACGTGGTGGGTGTATATGCGCAGCACGGCGGCCATATCGCCCGGCGTGGCATCGAGGAGGCTGAGTAAGGGAGCGGAGAGCGTCATGGTAATGCCTGTTTACCTTGGAAATCAGCGGATGAACGCCATTATGCGCGCCGCTCGCCGCCGGGGTAAATCGGGTTTTCTTATGGTGAGATAAGAAAACCCTATGGGGTTGTCAGCCGCGCATCGGCAAACCCTGGCTGTCGTCATGATGCAGTGTGCGAACGGTAATGCAGGAGCGGGGAGAGAAGATTGCGATTTAAAAATCGGTGGGCGCCAGAGAGGCAAAAGCCCAGCTTGATGGCTGGGCTTCGCAGGTCCCTGAAAGGGAGGGTATAGCATAAGGGCCTTTATCGGCTACGGCGACAATTTCACCTGATTTGCCTGTTTTGTCAACAACAGCGTACTGGTCAGAACAGCATATTTCTGGCATTGACCGACTTAATGACGGCGCGTTGTATGTCAGCAACAAGCTCGCGCGACAGACACTGGGTAAGAAAGCCTCTCTCTTTACGGGCTCTGTTCAGCCGTTGGCGGCTAACTTGCTGCACCAGATCGCCCTTTGCCCAGCGCGTTTGCGGATGAAAGAATCTCATATCTTCGATGAGTTCACGCGTAATTTCGATGTGCAATCCCCGTTCGATCTTGTTCGAATCTCTGGTGGTCGACAGCGGTACGATAATGCAGGCGTTGCCGTTAATTTTGCCGTTTAACACAACAACTAAACGGTTCTTCACCATTTCTGGTGGAATGTGGCCATCATAAAAGCCGGCTTCATGCGGTTGGCAGACTGAGAGGGGATAGTTGCCATAGTTGCACTCGAGAATTTCCCCGACCTTGGGGGCAAATTTGATCGGCATCGAGACACTCCTTTGTTGTGAACAATCCGTGTTATGGAGTAATGAGCATGCGGGCGTTTTGCTTTTAGAGAAAGGTGTGGCGTAAGTAAACGGGGAATGAAAGTGAAATATTGCGGATTCGTACGCAGAATCCGCCTTGATGGTGGCCGAATTTACCAGCCTTTCACCGCGCCGCCGTTGAAGATTTTCTCGGCGGCCTTGGCCACTTCGTCAGACTCATAGGCCTTGATGAAGTTCTGCACGTTCGGCGCGTCCTTGTTGTCTTCGCGGGTGACGATGATGTTGGTGTACGGAGAGTCCTTATCCTCGATGAAGATGCCGTCTTTGGTCGGCGACAGGCCGGTCTGGTTGATGTAGGTAGTGCTGATGACGGCGACGGTGACCTTTGGATCGTCCAGCACGTGCGGCAGCTGCGCGCCTTCCAGCTCCATGATTTGGTAATGGTGCGGGTTGG
Source organism: Serratia nevei (assembly GCF_024160145.1). Taxonomy (GTDB): domain Bacteria; phylum Pseudomonadota; class Gammaproteobacteria; order Enterobacterales; family Enterobacteriaceae; genus Serratia; species Serratia nevei_A. Next base: position 201,975 of record NZ_JAMYWQ010000003.1, on the reverse strand, counting down.
CGCTGATGTCCAGGGCGGTAGGCAACAACCCCTTGCCTTGTTTCAGCGTAATCAATCCGGTTTTTTCCAGCAGCAGCAGGGCGCGCCCCAGGTTGGTCGGATCGAGCGGGATGGCGATCACCGCGCCGTCCGGCAGCTCTTTGAGCGATTTTATCTTTTTGGAGTAGCCGGCCATCGGGAAGACAAAGGTATTGCCGACCGCCACCAGCTTATAGCCGTGATCTTTATTTTGCTGTTCGAGGAACGGGCGGTGCTGGAACACGTTGGCGTCCAGTTCGCCCTTGTCGGTAGCGTCGTTCGGCAGCAGTGAACCGCTGAAGCCGACCAGCTCGACGTCCAGCCCGTATTTCTCCTTCGCCACCTGTCTGGCGACTTCCGCCACGTCCTGTTCCGCGCCGTTGACGACGCCGACCTTGATATGATTCTGATCGGTTTTTTGATCGCAGCCCTGAAGCGCCAATACGGCGGCGAAGGCCGCTGCCAGAGGGGTGATACGCCAGCGTAAGGTCATCGAATTCTCCCTGAAAAGAACAATAAAATCAGTTGTTTTTTGTCCTTACAGCTAAGCCTGAACCGCCGATGAAGTCAAACGCTCGCTCAGCATAAACGGCTATAGCTTATAGCCGTTATGCGGCGGGGATTATCGGCTGAGCGAACGCAGCACCACGATGCCCGGCGTAGCCATCACGTAATCCATAAAGGGCGAATCGACCACCCGCATGTTGGCCTGGCGCGAAGAGGCGTTGCGCAGCACCGGGCCGCTGTCGGTCATCACGAAGATGCCGGTGTGGGTCACGTCCAGCCCGTCCAGGTTGGTGTAAATACCGATGTAATCGCCGGTGCGCAGCTGGGCCAGCACCTTGTCGTCGACGTTGTCGCTGGGGATATAGGTCACGCTGCGTTGTACGTTGGGCAAACCGGGCAGGTAGCTGCTGCCGTCCGCCTTGCGGTTGAGGGTTTTCACCAGGGTGACGGCGTGCGGGCTGAGCTGCGCGGTGATGTCTTCGGCCACCTGGTGCGGCCGCTGCGCCCAGTCGGTGAAGAAGTGTTTGCGCTGCGGGAAGGCGATTTTGCCGTCGACGTAGCGAATGTCTACCAGACGCTGTACGAACTCGCCCTCGCTGCGGGCGGTGCTGAGCGCTTCCACATAATCGATGTAGGTGAAGCAATCCAGCCCGCGGAAGTCGATCACCAACTGCTCGGGCGTGCTCTGCGAACCGATCAGACGGTTGGCGAGATAGGGCGTGCCGAGAAACTCGCGCGAAATCAAATCGACGGTGCGGCCATGCGGCTGTGCGGCGGGCCAACCGGCGCGCAGCGCGAGGATCTCACGCAGCTTGCTGCGGGTGCCGGCGTCCATCTCCGGCTGCACGCCCGGCGGCGAAACGGTGACGTCGGTCGGCGGCGTTGCGGGGGTGACGGCGGCGGGGCGATCGGCGCATCCGCTCATGGCGATAGCTAACATCAGTAAAACAACCTTGTTCTGGTTCATACGGCCCTCCCTGGGTGTCGCTGGTTTATCAGAGTCAGTGATAACAGTTCTCATCCGATGGTAGGGGTTAAAAAGTAAACATAGCCTCAATGGCGGCCGATAAATCAGTAACCGATTTCGCTATTGAACGGCAAATACCAGAACAGCGCGATTTCGTGATCGGCGATCTCCGGCTCGGCGCGGTACAGCAAACGGTCGATGCCGCCGAGAATAAACCCGTAATGCTGGTAGCAGCGACAGGCGGCCAGATTGTTGTTCTGCGTCTCGAGCATCATACCCGAGGTTTCCTGCTGCCGCGCCCACCGTTTGGCGCAGTCCAGCAGCGCCCCGGCGATGCCCTGACGGCGCGCGTGAGCGCTGACCGCGATCTCGTCGATCAGGGTGTAACCGTTCCAGTTTTTGCTCAGCGTGATGTGGCCAACGGCTTCGTCTTGGCGATAGGCCAGGAAGGTTGCGCTGTCTTCGTTGGCGAACGGCGCCAGGGGATACTGCTTGCGAAATGGCGCCACCGGGCGGGTTGGCCAGCTATCGACCGGGCTGTCGAACTGTGGCAGGGCGTAACAGCGGATGGTAAAGCCGAAATCGCCACGCGTCAGGTAATCATCGGGCAGCGCCTCAATGGCCGCGATGCGGATGACCGGGGTCATTACGGCAGCTCCCGCAGCAGGCGCGCCGGGTTGCCGGCATAGATCCCCTTGCGGGTGATGTCGCGAGTCACGACCGCCCCGGCGCCGATCACCGCGTCGCTGCAGATTTCCACCGCCAATACCGTGGCGCCGGAGCCGATGGACACCCGATCGCCGACGCGCGTGCGCCCCCAGCTGGCCGGATCGGCATTGGGCGCGCCGTTTTTGAACAGATCGTTGGCGAAGGTAACGCCGTGGCCGACAAAGCACGCTTCGCCGAGGGTGACGTATTCGCAGATAAAGCTGTGCGACTGAATTTTACTGCGCGCGCCGATGCTGACGTGGCGCTGGATCTCCACGAACGGGCCGATGAAGACATCGTCGCCGAGCCGGCAGCCGTACAGATTGCAGGGCTCGACAACGGTGACGTTGCGCCCGGCGTCGACGTCGACGATCCCCGCCTGGCGGGTAGTGATAACGGATGACATGACCTTCCTCGCAGCCTGGTTTTTATGGTGGGAGTATAAGACAAAGCGCTGCGGCGTTGCGCTTTCCGCACGTTTTTTCGCCGAAAGACTATAATGAGTACAGGGGAGAGAGCCCCGTGGCCGCAATCCTCGCACGGGTAGCTGTCCGTCGGAGGTGTGAAATTCGTTCGCCGATCGCGGCCTACGGCGAGATAGGAGGTGTCTCATGGTCAGTCATGTTTGGGGACTTCTGGCGCATCCCAGCGCCGAGTTCGAACAGATCAAAAGCGAGAATGAAAGCGTCTCGCACCTATACACCCATCACGTGTTGCTCTTGGCGGCAATCCCGGTGGTCTGCGCCTTTATCGGCACCACCCAGTTGGGCTGGCTCTCCGGCGAGGGACATGCCATCAGGCTCGACATGTTTACCGCGCTTTATACCGCCGTGGCGTTCTACCTGCTGATGCTGGCGGGCGTAGCGGCCATGGGGAAAGTCATTCACTGGATGGCGCGGCGTTATGAATCGCGCCCAACGCTGCACCGCTGCATGGTGTTCGCCGGCTACGTGGCGACCCCGATGTTCCTCAGCGGCGTGGTGGCGCTCTATCCGGTCGTCTGGCTGTGTCTGTTTGTCGGCATAATCGGCCTGTGCTATTCGGGCTATCTGCTGAATCTGGGGATCCCGCACTTCCTGAATATCGACAGTAAGGAAGGGTTCATCTTCTCCAGCTCGACCTTCGCCATCGGCATTCTGCTGCTCGAGCTGCTGCTGGGGCTGACGGTGCTGCTGTGGGGGTACGGTTCCTGGTTGTTCTGAGTTAACGGTTGTTGTGTTCGCCCCCGCGCCGGTGGAACGGCGCGGGGGCTTTTGCTTTTATACGCGGCGGAAAACCAGCATCACGCCGAGCACGATGCCCGCCATGCCCAGCAGGCTCAGCGCCGCCAGCGCGTGGCCGAGCAACAGGTAGTCCAGCAGGGCGGTCACCGCCGGGATCAGATAGAACAGGCTGGTGACCTGCACCAGGTTGCCGCGCTGGATCAGGCGATACAGCAAGAAGGTCGCCAGCACCGAGATCACCACCGCCATCCACAGCAGCGGCAGCACGAACGCCGGCCGCCAGTCGACCCGCAGCGGCTCAAACGGCAGCGCCAGCGTACACATCAGCAACCCGACGGCATACTGCAGCGGCAAGACCGACAGCGGCGGCTGCGTCATGCCTTTTTGCAGCAGGGTGCCGGCGGTCATGCAGCCCAGCGCGATAAAGGCGAACAGCATGCCGCTCAGCGAGAAGTGGGCCACCATCAGGCTTTGGTACACCACCAGCGTTAGCCCGACCATTGCCAGCGCCAGGCCGAGCGCCCGCAGCCCGGTGCAGCGCCGTTCGGTGATGAATTGGGTGAGGATCGGCTGTACGCCGAGCAGCGTCGCCAGCACGCCGGGTGTAATACCCTGTTCCAGCGCCAGCAGATAGCAGATTTGATAGCTGCCGATCATCAGCACGCCAATCAGCGCGACGCGCCGGCGGGTGCCGGGAGCGGGCAGGCACTGGCGCTGCCACAGGCCGATGGCCAACAGCACCGCCAGCGCGATGGCGCAGCGGAAGAACAGGAAAGCGAAGGCGGAGGCGTGCTCCAACCCCCAACGGGAGAAGATCGCGCCGCTGCTCCAAAGCAGGACGAACAGCGTAGCCAGGCCGGCATTGGCCCAGAGAGAAGGTAATCGCATATCAATTTCACCTGTCGTGAAAATTACAGGCTCCGGCGCGCGCGGCGGTCTACGCCTGAACGCAACAGATCAATAAGCCGGAGGTAAAAAGTCGGTTTGGCTTAGCGCACAACCACACTGCGTGGCGGGTAAGCGGCAACCGCTGAAACGACAGAGGAAACGGCGGGTGGGGCGGAGGAAGCACACAGCAAAACGACGGCCGGAACGGTCGCGTTGGTCGGATCTGTGCTGTGCGCCAATGGAGTCATGTGGGAACCTGGAAACCGGGAATAAGACGAACTGCCTTAAACATAGTCAAGTTCGCCGGGGCGTGCAACACCTTTTGCTGCGCCACGGCGTAACAGGGAGCGCTGTCAACGTTCTTCGGCCCAGCCTTTGCGTTTGCTGGTTTTGCCGATGCCGGGGTTGAAGCTGTTGGTCGGATCGGCGGTGCGGTAGAACGCCTGCAGATCCGCCTTGGCGTGGTACAGGTGGCCGACGTTATGCTCCGCCGGGTACTCGGCGCCGCGCCGGTTGAGGATCTCGAGCATCTTTTCCTTTAGCGCGTGGCTGTCGACGCCCTTTTTCACCACGTAGTCCTGATGGAACACGTGGCACATAAAGTGGCCGTAATACAGCTTATGCACCAGCTGGCTGTCGATCTCCGGCGGCAGGGTTTCGAACCAGTCGGTGTCGTTGCGGCGCAGGGCGATATCCAGCGCCAGAATATCCTCCACCTTGTCGGCGTGCACCGCATGGTAGCGCACGGCGGCGCCGGCGGCGGCGAAGCGGTGCAGGAAGGCCTTTTTGCCTTCGTCAGGCGTGCAGGCGAAGAAAGCGCCTTCGGCCTGGGCGAAGTACTCGGTCAGGTAGCGCTGCGCTTCGTCTACGCCGGGGCCGGCCATCTTCAGCAGCAGGTGATGTTCGAAACGTTCGCGGTATTCCTTCATGCGCGTCGGCAGGTGGCTCGGCGCCAGATGGCTCAGGCCCTGCATCAGCCGGTCGGTCAGGTTGTGCGGCAGCAGCGGCAGCTTGCTCAGGCTGGCGTCCATACGGCCTTTCAGGGTGAAGAAGCGCGGCATCTGATCGGTGCCGAGCTTGTCGATCATCATGAAGGTGTCTTTGCCGTACACCTCGGCGATGTCGAAGATATCGCGGTGCATGTACTCACCGGCCACCGGCAGGTTTTCGAACTGGCTCAGCATGTGGCGGCGCAGTTCGGTCAGCACCGCGGTGTCGTTGGTGCCGATATAGAACACCTGCTCTTTGCCCTCTTTCTCGAAGGTGTCGAGCCGCACCGCGAACACCGCCAGCTTGCCGGCGCAGCCGGAGGCTTCGTACAGGCGGCGTTTGTCGGCGTTGAAGCGGGAAGGGGTGTCGGCATCGACGTCGCGCACCCGGCTGGCGTACTCGTTATCCGAGGCGCGCAGCTCGCCGTATTCGACGTCTTCCGGGCGATAGTCGCCTTTTTCCAGCCGGGTGAGGATCTCTTCCGGCGTGTCGCCGAGGCGGATGCCCAGATGGTTCACCAGGCGCAGCTGGCCGTCTTCCCCTAGCTGGGCGTACAGCGCCATTTCGGTATAGGCCGGGCCGCGTTTCACCAGCGAGCCGCCGGAATTGTTGCACACGCCGCCGATCACCGAGGCGCCGATGCAGGAGGAACCGATCACCGAATGCGGTTCGCGGCCGTAGGGCTTGAGCAATTTCTCGAGGTGGTGCAGGGTGCTGCCGGGGAAGCCGACCACCTGCTTGCCGTTGTCCAGCACCTGAATATGGTCGAGGCGCAGGGTGCTGACGATGACGATGTCGCGGTCATAGTCGTTGCCGCTGGGGGTTGACCCTTCGGTCAGGCCGGTATTGGCGGCCTGCATGATGACGATTTTGTCGGCGGCCACGCAGGCCTGCAAAATACGCCACAGCTGCAGCAGGCTGGTGGGAAACACCACCGCCAGCGCCTGGCCTTCGCCGGAGCGGAATCCCTTGCGATACCGCTCGGTGTTGCGATCGCCGGTCAACAGCTGCGGGCCGCCGACAATGTCTTTAAGCTGGTTGATAAATGCCTGATTGCCTGACTGCATGCTGCCTGTCTCCCTGTCATCCCCGTTGCTTTAACTGCGGCGCCGGAGTGCCGCATATAAGCTAAGAGGCTATCAATTAAATAACTTATTAAGCTATCAGCTTGCCAGGCTAATGGCTTGCGGGTTTAGTAGCGCTCGGCGTAGCCGGCCCGGCGCTCTTCGTCGCGTAGCGTCAGGATCTCCACGCCGTCGGCGGTGACCGCCACGGTGTGCTCCCACTGCGCCGACAGTTTTTTGTCGCGCGTCACCACCGTCCAGCCGTCTTTCTTCTGCTTGATGCGGCGGTCGCCCTGGTTGATCATCGGCTCGATGGTGAACACCATGCCTTCCTGCAGCACCATACCGCTGCCGGGTTGACCGTAGTGCAACACCGCCGGCTCTTCATGCATATCGCGGCCGATGCCGTGGCCGCAATACTCCCGCACGATGCTGTAGCCGGCCTGCTCGGCGTGCCGCTGGACGGCATGGCCGATATCCCCCAGCGTGGCGCCCGGTTTCACCGCGCGGATGCCCTGCCACATCGATTCATAGACGTTGTTCACCAGCCGTTTGGCCAGCGGCGTCACCTGGCCGATGCAGTACATCTTGCTGGAGTCGGCGATATAGCCGTCGTTTTCCAGCGTGATGTCCACGTTGACGGTCATGCCGGAACGCAGAATTTTGCTGGCCGACGGCACCCCGTGGCACACCACATCGTCGATTGAGGTGTTGAGCACATAGGGGAAATCATACTGCCCTTTGCTGGCCGGGCGCGACTTCAGCTCTTCGACGATAAACGCTTCGGCGCGATCGTTGATCTCCATGGTGGAGATGCCTTCGACAATCACCTCATCGAGCATAGCAAACACTTTAGCCAGCAGGGCGCCGGAATGGCGCATTTTGGCAATCTCTTCCGGCGTTTTAATCACAATCTGTTTCACCCGACAATCTCCTTCAGCGTCAGCGCGTTATCTTTCATCATCTTTTTTACCAGCTGCGGGTAGGTCAGTTCCGGATGGAACTCCGCCAGCATGCCGATCTTGATCCAGTACTCGGCCTGCGCGTTGATAGAACGCGTCATGGTCAGGCTGGCGAGGCGCAGATCGTCATGCAGCGCGTCTGAAATTTTTACGATGCCCATCGGCGTCTCCCTAAGTGAACAATATACGAAGTGTATACGTTATGGATGGTGGCGATGTGGCATTCTGTGGCGTAAGAAGATTCTGGCAACAACGATTGCCGCCGCCAGACAATGCGTTTATTGTGATGAACGACTTTTTTGCCATGATTTTTCAGAAGGATTTAAGGCGTGACTAAACTACGTGTTGGGGTGATTTTTGGCGGTAAATCGGCGGAGCATGAGGTGTCGCTGCAGTCGGCCAAAAACATTGTGGATGCAATCGACAAAGAGAAGTTTGATGTCACGCTGCTGGGGATCGACAAACAGGGGCAGTGGCACATCAACGACGCCTCCAACTACCTGCTCAACGCCGAGAACCCGGCGCTGATCGCGCTGAACCGCTCGAACAAGAACGTGGCGCTGATCCCGGGCCAGGAAAAACAGCAGCTGATCGAAGCGGGCAGCGCCGGCGCGCTGGGCCAGCTCGACGTCATCTTCCCGATCGTGCACGGCACGCTGGGGGAAGACGGCTCGCTGCAGGGGCTGCTGCGCATGGCCAATATGCCGTTCGTCGGCGCCGGCGTGCTCGGTTCGGCGGTCAGCATGGACAAAGACGTGACCAAGCGCCTGCTGCGCGACGCCGGGCTGGCGGTGGCGCCGTTCGTCACCCTGACGCGTGCCAACCGCGCCGGGTTTACGTTTGAGCAACTGAGCGAGCGCCTCGGCCTGCCGCTGTTCGTCAAGCCGGCCAACCAGGGCTCGTCGGTCGGGGTCAGCAAGGTGGAAAACCGCGCCGAGTTCGACGCGGCGGTATCGCTGGCCTTCAGCTTCGATCACAAGGTGCTGGTGGAGTCGGCGATCGTCGGCCGCGAGATCGAGTGCGCGGTGCTGGGCAACGACGATCCGCAGGCCAGCGTGTGCGGCGAGATCGTGCTGAGCGACGCCTTCTACTCTTACGACACCAAATACATCAATGAGCAGGGCGCTCAGGTGGTGGTGCCGGCGGCAATCGCGCCGGAAGTGAGCGACCACATCCGCGAGGTGGCGCTGAAGGCGTTCCGCGCGCTGGAGTGCTTCGGGCTGGCGCGGGTTGATGTGTTCCTGACGCCGGACAACCAGGTGGTAATCAACGAAATCAACACGCTGCCGGGCTTCACCAATATCAGCATGTATCCCAAGCTGTGGGCCGCCAGCGGCGTCAGCTATCAGGCGCTGATCACCCGCCTGATCGAATTGGCGCTGGAGCGCCATCAGCAGGATCGTGCGCTGAACAGCTCGGTGTTCGATCGCTAAACGCGGCAGGGGGCGGCGGTGCCGCCCCCGTCTATCACTTCACCGTCACGTCGATATCGCCGAAATACTTCTTCGACAGCGCCGCCACCGTGCCTTGCTGTTTCACTTTGGCGATGGCGGCATCCAGTTTTTTCTTCAGCGCCTCATCCCCTTTGCGCAGGCCGAAGGCGATGCCTTCACCGAGGATTTTGTCGTCGCGCACCGCCTTGCCGACGAAGGCGAAGCCCTTGCCGTCCGGCTGCGACAGGAAGCCGCTTTGCCCCGACGGCGCCATCACCAGCGTGGCGTCGAGCCGACCGGCCGCCAGATCGAGGTAAACCTGATTCTGATCCTGATAAGACACCACGTCCACGCCCGCCGGCGCCCAATGGGTTTTGGCGTAAATCTCCTGAATCGATCCTTGCAGCACGCCCACGTGTTTGCCCGCCAGCGATTTGGCGTCCGGCAGCAGGCCGCTGTCGGCCTTGGCGATCAGGCGGTTCGGCACCTGATAGATGGCGTCGGTAAAGGCGATCGCCTGACGCCGCTGTTCGGTCACGTTCATCGCCGAGTTGATGGCGTCGAACTTGCGCGCCTGCAATGCCGGGATCAGGCTGTCGAACGAGGTTTCCACCCAGCTGCATTTCAACTGCGCGGCGGCGCATACCGCGTCGCCCAGTTCGATGTCGAACCCTTCCAGTTTGCCGCTGGCGGATTTGGATTCGAACGGCGGATACAGCGCTTCCAGGCCGAAGCGCAGGCTGTTTTCCGCCGCCAGCGAAGAGCCGGCGGCCAGCAGGCATCCGGCGGCGAACAGCGTTTTCAGTGCTTTCATAGGCAGTGCCCCTTTCCCATGGTCGGACAAAAAATTACGCCTGGCTCAGGCGGCGCGCGCCTTCCAGCAGGGTCTCGTTATCTTTGGAAAAACTCAGCCGGATAAGGCCGGTATTGGTGCCGTCGCTGTAGAACGCCGACAGCGGGATCGTCGCTACCTTCGCTTCGCGGATCAAGCGTACGGCGAAATCATTGTCGCTTTCGTGACTGAAGCCGCTAAAACGGGCCAGCATGAAGAAGCTGCCGCGGCTGGGCAGCAGCTCAAAGCGCGAATCCTGCAAGGCGCTGGCCAGCAGATCGCGCTTTTGTTGGTAAAACGCCGCCAGCCCCAGGTAGCTCTGCGGGTTGGCGAGCGCGGCGGCGAAGGCGTGTTGCATCGGCGTATCGGCGGAGAACACCATAAACTGGTGCACCTTGCGGATCTCGTCCATCAGCGCCGCCGGCGCCAGGCAGTAGCCGACGCGCCAGCCGGTGACGTGGTAGGTTTTACCGAACGACGACACGATCACGCTGCGTTCCGCCAGCTGCGGATAGCGCGCCATGCTGTGGTGAATTTCGCCGTCGAACACCACGTGTTCGTAGACCTCGTCGGACAGGATCACGATGTCGGTGTCGCGGGTCAGGGCGGTCAGGCGTTCGATGTCGTGCTCGTCAAACACTGCGCCGGTCGGGTTGTGCGGCGTGTTGACGATGATCATGCGCGTTTTGCCGTTGATGGCGGCGGCCACTTCGTCCCAGTCGACGCGAAAATCTTGCAGCGACAGTTTGATCGCCACCGGCGTGGCGCCCTGCAGGCGCACGATCGGCGCATAGCTGTCGAACGCCGGTTCGAAATAGATCACCTCGTCGCCGGGATGCACCAGCGCGCTGATCGCCGAGTACAGCCCTTCGCTGGCGCTGGCGATCACCGTGATTTCTTCGTCGGCGTCATAGCGTGCGCCATACAATCGTTCAGCTTTTTCCGCCAGAGCAGCACGTAACGCCGCCACGCCGCTCATCGGCGCGTATTGGTTATGACCTGCGCGCATGGCTTGCGCCGTAGCCTCGATCAGCTGCGGGTCGCCGGCGAAGTTGGGCGCGCCCTGCGACAGATTGAGGGCCTGATGTTCGGTGCTGAGTTGGCCAATGACGGTGAAAATGGTGGTGCCGACGTCCGGCAGCTTCGAGCGGGATGAACAGGCGCTCTGCATGATGGGCTCCAGGCAAACAGGGAAGTGTTGAGCGATTAAGCATCAGCCGGCGTAGGCGGACAAGGGAAAGTTTGTCATACTTGCCATGCACTACGATCATACCTAATCGAGGCCCGCTATGCCGATATCCCTGCCGTCGCTCGACGTGTTGAAAACCTTCGTGGTGGTGGCGCAACGCCTCAACTTTACCCATGCCGCCCGGCAACTGCACCTGACGCAGGGGGCGGTCAGCCGGCAAATTCTCGGGCTGGAGCAGCGCTTGGGTTATCCGCTGTTCAGCCGCCAGGCGCGCGGTTTGGCGCTGACGCCGCAGGGCGCGCAGCTGCTGGCGCCGGTGCAGCAGGCGCTGGGGCAGCTGGACGAGGCGCTGACGCGGGCCGCCGCCCCGCCGGGGGCGCTGCGCATCAAATGCCCGACCTGCGCGATGCGCTGGGTGCTGCCGCGCGTGATTCGCCTGCAGAATGAACGGCCGGACATGCATATCGAGCTGACTGCCTCGGTGTCGCACGGCCTGGATTTCAGCACCGAGCAGTTTGACGCCGCGGTGGTATTCGGCCGGCCACCGGGTAAAAAGCTGGCCGCGCACCTGCTGTTCGACGAAATCCTCACGCCGGTCTGCACGCCGACGTTTCTGCCGCCGGCGCCCCGGCTGGCGGATTTGACGGACAAAACCCTGCTGCACCCGACGCGCGATCGGCGCGACTGGCTGCGCTGGCTGAAGGCGGCGGGGGCCGATGCGCTGCCGTCCGGCAAGGCTCAGCATTTCGATACTCTCGATCTGGCGATGAGCGCCGCGCTGCAGGGGTTCGGCATCGCCATCGGCGATCTGTGCCTGCTGGAGGAGGATATTCAGGCGCGGCGCGTCGTCACGCCTTTCCCGCTCTGCGTCAGCAGCGGCGCGGCCTATTATCTGGTCTATCCTGAACGCGGGGCGCCGCAGCCGGCGTTGGCGCCGCTGATCGATTTTCTGACGGCGGAGGCCGCCGACAGCCGCGCCCGGCTGCAGAATTACCTGCCGATAACCTGTAATGCTTTGTAAACATTACCGATGCGAATTCCCTTGGCGATGAAACAGAGTGTGGCAAACTGTTTCTTCACTCCGATTAAACCCCGCGGCGTTGGCAGCGGAAACACGCCTGAGATAAAACAAGATGAAATGGCTTTGTGTGGTGAGTATGTTGTCCGGTCTGGCCCTCAGCCCGGCTTTTGCGCAGGAAACGCCGATAACGCAGGGCATTCACGCCCAGCAGCGCGACGCCTTCGTGTCCCATTTGATGAAGCAGATGACGCTGGAAGAGAAGATCGGCCAGCTGCGGCTGATCAGCGTCGGGCCGGATAACCCGAAAGAAGCGATCCGCGAGGGCATCCGCAAAGGGCAGATCGGCGCCATCTTCAATACCGTCACCCGCCCGGACATTCGGGTGATGCAGGATCAGGCGATGCAGCTCAGTCGCCTCAAAATTCCGTTGTTCTTCGCCTATGACGTGGTGCACGGCCAGCGCACCGTGTTCCCGATCAGCCTGGGGCTGGCGGCCAGCTTCGATCTGGAAGCCATTGCGCTCAGCGCCCGCGTGGCGGCGCAGGAGGCCAGCGATGACGGTCTGAACATGACCTTCGCGCCGATGGTCGATATCACCCGCGATCCGCGCTGGGGCCGGGTCTCCGAAGGCTTCGGCGAAGACACCTGGCTGGTGTCGAAAATCGCCAAAGTGATGGTCGACGGTTTCCAGAACGGCGACCCGGCCAAGCCCGGTTCGGTGATGGCCAGCGTTAAGCACTTTGCGTTGTACGGCGCCGTCGAAGGCGGCCGCGATTACAACACCGTCGACATGAGCCCGCTGCGCATGTATCAGGACTATCTGCCGCCTTACAAAGCGGCGGTGGATGCCGGCAGCGGCGGGGTGATGGTGTCGCTCAACTCGGTGAACGGCGTGCCGGCCACCGCCAACCCGTGGCTGCTGAAAGACCTGCTGCGCGACCAGTGGGGCTTTAAAGGCATCACCATCAGCGACCACGGCGCAATTAAAGAGCTGATTAAACACGGCGTGGCCGCCGACGCGCGCGACGCGGTGCGGCTGGCAATCACCTCCGGCGTCGACATGAGCATGAGCGACGAGTTTTACGACAAATACTTGCCGGGTCTGGTGAAAGACGGGCTGGTGCCTGAAAGCGATATCGACCGCGCCTGCCGCGACGTGCTGAACACCAAGTACGACATGGGGCTGTTCACCGATCCGTATGTGCATCTGGGCCCGGCGGGTTCCGACCCGCAGGACACCAACGCCGAAAGCCGTCTGCACCGCGCCGAGGCGCGGGTGGTGGCACGCAAAACGATGGTGTTGTTGAAGAACGATAAGCAGACGCTGCCGCTGAGCAAGCAGGCGACCATCGCGCTGGTCGGGCCGATGGCCGACAGCCAGCGCGACGTGATGGGCAGCTGGTCGGCCGCCGGAGTGGTCAAGCAGTCGGTGACCCTGCGTGAAGGGCTGGAGCAGGCGGTGGGCGACAAGGCGCGCATTCTTTACGCCAAGGGCGCCAACGTCACGCAGGATAAGGGCATCATCGACTACCTGAACGAGTATGAGCCGGCGGTGGCGTTCGATACCCGTTCGCCGCAGCAGATGATCGACGAAGCGGTACAGGCGGCGAACAAGGCCGACGTGGTCGTGGCGGTGGTGGGGGAATCGCAGGGTATGGCGCATGAGGCCTCCAGCCGCGCCGATATCACCATCCCGCAGAGCCAGCGCGATCTGATCGCCGCGCTGAAAGCCACCGGCAAGCCGCTGGTGCTGGTGCTGATGAACGGCCGGCCGCTGGCGCTGAGCTGGGAGAGCGAGCAGGCGGACGCGATGCTGGAAACCTGGTACAGCGGCACCGAGGGCGGCAACGCGGTGGCGGACGTGCTGTTCGGCGACTACAACCCGTCGGGCAAGCTGCCGATGACCTTCCCGCGCTCGGTCGGCCAGATCCCGATGTACTACAACCACTTGAACACCGGCCGCCCGTTCGGCAAGGAGAATCCGGGCAAGTACACCTCGCGCTACTTCGATTCGCCGAACGGCCCGCTGTATCCGTTCGGTTACGGCCTGAGCTACACCACCTTCAGCCTGTCGGATCTGAAACTGTCCAGCCCGACGATGGCGCGCAACGGCAAGCTAACCGCCAGCGTCACGCTGAAAAATACCGGCAAGTACGACGGTGCCACGGTGGTGCAGCTGTATCTGCAGGACGTGACCGCCTCGGTCAGCCGGCCGGTAAAAGAGCTGCGCAACTTCAAGAAAGTGACGCTGAAGGCCGGCCAGTCGCAGCAGGTTGAGCTGCCGATTAGCGAAGACGATCTGAAGTTCTACAACGCCAGCCTGAAATGGGGGGCGGAGCCGGGCAAATTCAACGTGTTTGTCGGCCTGGACTCCGACAACGTGCAGGCGCAAAGTTTTACGCTGAAGTAACCCTGTCCCCCTCGTTCGCCGCGCTGAGCGAGGGGGCATCCATTCCCGCTAACGTCATCGGAGCTTGCCTCATGAAACGCTATCTGGACTGCAGCGCCAGCGATCTGGCCGATATCGGCAAAGCCGATCTGCTCTACGCCATTCGCGCCAGCGAAGGGCGCATCTTGGTCAGCGAAACCATCGCGGTCACTCAGCCGCTGCTCAATAACGTCACCAACGCCGAGCTGGCGGCCAGCCAGGGCGCCGACCTGCTGCTGCTGAACCTGTTCGACGTCGATCAGCCGCATATCGCGGGCCTGCCCGCCGACGTGCCGCCGCAGGAGGCGCTGCGCACGCTGCAGCGCCTGACCGGGCGGGTGATCGGGGTGAACCTGGAGGCTGTCGATCCGGCCTTTGCCACCAAACATAACGACTTCTGGCAGATGACGGCGGGCCGCGCCGCTACCGCCGAGAATGCGCGCAAACTGTATCAGCTCGGCGCGCGCATGCTGGTGCTGACCGGCAACCCGAACAACGGCGTCAGTAATCGGGCGATCGCCGCCGCGCTGAAAGCGATCCGCGATGAAGTGGGCGACGAGATGGTGCTGGTGACCGGAAAAATGCACGGCGCCGGCATCGTGCGTGAAAGCGGCAGCCAGCTGATCGGCGAGCAGGACATCGCGCTGTTCGTGGAGAACGGCGCGGACATCGTGCTGCTGCCGGCGCCGGGCACCCTTCCCGGCATGTCGCAGGAGAAAGTGGCGGCGCTGATCGCCTTTGCCCAGCGGCAAGGCGCGCTGGCGATGACGGCGATCGGCACTTCGCAGGAAGGCGCCGACGTGCAGACCGTACGGCAGATCGCGCTGATGAGCAAAATGGCCGGGGCGGATCTGCACCATATCGGCGATACCGGCTATCTGGGGCTGGCGCTGCCGGAAAATATCTTCGCCTACAGCGTGGCGATTCGCGGCGTGCGCCACACCTACAGCCGCATGGCGCGTTCAATCAACCGCTAAACGCTCCGGCGCTCAGGTCTTTTGCGCTGTCACGATGCTGTGGTAGCCGAGCGACGGTATCACCTGCGGGGTATCGAAGCCGACGTCGCTCAGCAGGTCGCTGATGTCCTTGCCGGAATATTGGCGGCCCTGCGTCGTCCAACCCAGCATCAGCAGGTTGTAACCGGCAAGCGTGGACGGGCCGTCATTGCCGTCGTCGAACAGCGCTTCGTGGATGACGATCCTGCCGCCGACGGGGAGCGAGTCATAGCTCTTTTGCGCCAGAAAACGGTTTTTGTCCGCCGTCCAGCCGTGAAAGACATTGGAGTACAGATGCAAATCCGCCGTTGGATAGGGATCGTGCCACATATTGCCGCCGTGTGTGCTGATGCGGTCGCTGAAACCGTAGCGCTGCGCATAGTCGGTGGCCAACGGGCACACTTCCGGCAGATCGAAGACGATGCACGTCAATTCCGGCCAGTGGGACATCATACCGATGGCGTGAGTGCCGGAGGCACCGCCGATATCCAGCGCCACGCGGTGCGTCGACAGGGAAAGTCGCGTTGGCCACAGGCTGGCCGAGCCGATGCTCAGGCTGTGCATGGCGCGGGTGAATCGATCGGCTTTGTCGGCATCGATCTCGTGCGTTTCGTACACCTCCTGTTCGCCGTAGACCTGAGGCGTGTTTTTTCGCAGCGCACCCTCCAGGTTTTTCAGCGAGAAATTTTCGCCGTTTTCATACAATAAATCCCAATAATAACCAAAATAGTGCGGGCTTTTTTTTAGCAGGAAAGTTTCTGTTTCCGCTGTAAGGTGAAACTTTCCTTTATTAGTGGTCACTAATTTCAATGCGGCCAACGCTGCCGTTATGGCTTCGGCCGGTCGCCTTTCCAGTCTGGTCGCGGTGCAAATATCGGCCAGGCCGCAGGGGCGTTCGGCAATAAGTTCAAATATCCCCAGGCGATGCGCAATAATTACCGCGGGATAAAGGTATAGATTCATGGTGATATCGAAAATGATCTTGTCATCGTGTTGCGGCGGCCGTATGGAATGATTCATGCGGGGCTTCTCCTGTTGAGGTGTGGTACACCCTGAGAGGCTATGTCATGCCTGCGATTTTGGCAAAGGGCGGCGCAAAATATCCCGTTCACCAACGCTTGTATGGCGAATAATCTCTTGGTGAGATTATTTTTATTGAGAGCACGCGCAATAAAATAATGCCGGACGGAAAACGATAACTCAATTATGTTTTTTATTGTATTAATGGTTAATTTAATCGCAGTTATCAACGCACTCTGCTGAGGCAAATCGGCGTCCATCGATATTCACTTTCGTTTTATGAATAATTAAAATTTAATGCCTTCATTATTAAAAGGAGTCAACTCTGAAAAACGCATTCCGACCGGCATGATTAGCACGAACCTGGGTCTGTTCAACATCGCCAATGCCGGCGGGTTCATTCCCTGGCTCCTATTCACGCTGCCTCTTTCCGCCTGAGCCGCCACCCCGGTTTGATCCCGCTGATTGTTTCACCAGGCTCATCGCTATATCATTATCTATATAACGATAGTCAACCGGTCACTGCCATGTTTAACTTTCTCCCGCGCCTGCTGCTGGCGCTTGCGTTATTTTCCTCCGCCGCCCTGGCGGATCGCCAGGTCACCGACCAGCTTAACCGCCAGGTTACGCTGCCCGATCACATTACCCGCGCGGTGGTGTTGCAACACCAAGCGCTGAACCTGCTGGTGCAGCTTGACGCCATGCCGCAGGTGGTCGGTGTGCTCAGCAGCTGGAAAAAACAGCTGGGGCCAAACTACCTGCGGCTGGCACCGGCGCTGGCAACCCTGCCGATGCCGGGCGATCTGACCTCGGTGAACATCGAGAGCCTGCTCGGCCTGCATCCGCAGGTGGTGTTCGTGGCCAACTATGCGCCGCCGGAGATGATTGCGCAGATCGAACGGGCGGGCATTCCGGTGGTGGCGGTCTCGCTGCGCCGCGAAGCGGCCGATCAGGCGGGCAAAATGAATCCCCGGCTGGGCGATGAAGATCGGGCTTATACGCTGGGCCTGCAGGACGGCATTCGCCTGATTGGCCAGGTGATGGGGCGTCAGCCTCAGGCCGAAGCGCTGATTAAGGACGTCATCCAACAGCGCGCGTTGGTCGCCGAACGGCTGCGCGATCTGCCGGAAAATCAACGGGTGCGGGTGTATATGGCCAACCCCGATCTCACCACCTACGGCGCCGGCAAGTATACCGGGTTGATGATGCGGCATGCCGGTGCGGTCAACGTGGCGGCGAAGGAGATTCAGGGGTTCAAACAGGTTTCTATCGAGGATGTCCTGAAGTGGAACCCGGCGGTGATTTTCGTGCAGGAGCGCTACCCGGACGTGGTGAAACAGATCCTGACGTCAGCGCAGTGGCAGCCGATCGACGCGGTGAAGAATAAGCGGGTCTATCTGATGCCGGAGTATGCCAAGGCTTGGGGGTATCCGATGCCGGAGGCGATGGCGCTGGGTGAGTTGTGGATGGCGAAAAAACTCTACCCGCAGCGTTTTGCCGATATCAATCTGCAGCAGCGGATCGACGCTTACTATCAACGTTATTACCGCGCCACCTGTTGCCAGAGCGGGCAATGAGGCTGGGCTGGCTGGCGTTGTTGACGCTGTGCTGCGCGCTGTTTTCGCTCGGCGTTGGCCGCTTTCAGGTGCCGATGACGCACAGCCTGATGATTTTGCTGGAGCCGTTCACCGGGCAGCATTATGCAGGCATCGATGCTATCCAACGCCAGGTGATCCTGGGGGTGCGCGTGCCGCGGGTGCTGTTGGCGATGGGCGCCGGCGCGGCGCTGGCCCTGTGCGGCGCGGCTTTGCAGGGCGTCTTTCGCAACCCGCTGGTCGATCCGCATATCATCGGCGTGTCTTCCGGCGCGGCGTTTGGCGGCACGCTGGCTATTCTGCTCAGCCTGCCGTTGGCGGCACTGTTGCTGTCGGCTTTTGTTTTCGGCATGGCGGCGCTGCTGCTGATTTTCACTCTCACCAGCGCGATTGCACGGCGCAATATTCTCTCTTTGGTACTGGCGGGGGTGATCCTCAGCGGTTTCTTCTCCGCCTGCGTCAGCCTGATGCAATATCTGGCGGATACCGAAGAAAAACTGCCGAGCATCGTGTTCTGGCTGCTCGGCAGCTTTGCCACCGCCGATCGGCAAAAGCTGCTGATGCTGTTTGTGCCTTTGCTGTCGGCCGGCGGCTTGCTGCTGGCGCTGCGTTGGCGCATCAATCTGCTGTCGTTGGGCGATGAGGATGCCGGCGCATTGGGCATCAACGTTGAGCGCACCCGCTGGCTGATTTTGACGCTGTGCGCCGCCATCGTGGCGGCCCAGGTGGCAGTCAGCGGCAGCATCGGTTGGGTCGGTCTGGTGATCCCGCACGTGGCGAGGCGGCTGGTGGGGCCGGATCATCGGCGTCTGCTGCCGGCTGCGCTTTGCCTGGGCGCGCTGTACATGTTGGTGATCGACGATTTGGCGCGCACGCTGAGCAGCAGCGAAATCCCGCTGGGCATTCTGACCGCGCTGATTGGCGCGCCGCTGTTCGCGCTGCTGCTGCGCCGCGCGCAAGTGAGAGGCTGGCATGACTGACACCTTATTGGCCGCCAGGGGTGTGCATTTCGCCTGGCCGGGCGGGGCACCGCTGTTCCAACGGCTGGATGTACAGCTGCGGCGCGGCGAGGTGCTGGCGGTATTGGGCCCGAATGGGCGCGGCAAGAGCACGCTGTTGCAGCTGTTGTTAGGCAGCCTGACGCCGCAGTCCGGCGAGATTGAGCGCCACGGTGAGATGGGCTTTGTCCCGCAGCACTTTGCGCCGCCGTTCGCCTATCGGGTGCTGGATATCGTATTGATGGGGCGGGCGCGCCATGTCGGCCTGTTCCGTTCACCGTCAGCCGAGGACCATCGGCTGGCGAGAGAAGCGTTGCAATCGTTGGATTTGCAGGGGCTGGCTGCGCGTGAATTCGGCAGCCTATCCGGCGGCCAGCGCCAGTTGGTGATGATCGCGCGCGCGTTGGCGATGCGCTGCGAGGTGTTGATTCTGGATGAACCGACTTCGGCGCTGGATCTGCATTACCAGGATCGGGTGTTGAGCCTGATGGCTCGCCTGGCACGGGAGCAGCAGTTGGCGGTGGTGTTCTCCACGCACCAGCCGAACCATGCCCACGCGGTGGCCGATCGGGCCTTATTGCTGGGCAAAGAAGGGCGCAGCCGGCTCGGGCCCTGCCGCGAGGTGTTAACGGCGCAGTCTCTGTCGCCCCTGTTCGAACTGGCTATCGAACGGGTGCCGCTGACGGTGGCGGGCCGCCGCTATGCCACGCTGGTGCCGTTGTATCGCAGCCAACTGGAGCGACATGATGAGTGATATCCTGCTGTTTGCCGCCGGCAGCCTGCGGCTGGCGTTTGCGCCGCTGCTGTCGGCGTTTCAGCGGCACATCGGGCAAAAAGTCACGGCGGAATTCGGCCCTGCGGGGTTGTTGCGCCAACGGATAGAGAACGGCGAGCGGCCACAGCTGTTCGCTTCGGCCAACCTGGCGCACCCGCAAAGGCTGGCGGATCTTGGGATGGCGGGCGCAGTGCAGGTTTTTGCGCGTAACCGGCTCTGCGCTACGGTACGCAACGTGCCGGCGCTCACCGGGCGTCCGCTGCCGGAGGTGCTGTTCGACCCGCGCTGGCGCCTTGCCACCTCGACGCCGGGGGCCGATCCCTCCGGCGATTATGCGCAGCGGCTTTTCGAGCGCTGTGAGCAATACTGGCCGGGGCAAGGGGAAGCGTTGCGCCGCCGGGCGCTGCCGTTAGTGGGCGGCATCGACTCCGCGCCGGTGCCGGCGGGCCGGCTGGCGGCGGAGTATCTGATCGCCGGCGGGCAGGCGGATATTTTTCTCGGCTACGCCAGCTATGCTCCGGCGTTGGCGGTTTACCCTGCGTTGGCGGTGCGGCCGTTGCTGCCGCCGCTGGACATTGAGGCGGATTACGGTTTATGCCTGTTGGAGGACGGCGCACAGCGGTTGGCCGCATTTATCTTGAGCGAACAGGGGCAGGAAATCCTGAGCCGGCACGGATTTATGCGGCGCACGGAATGACTCGCCGGGCCAGGCGGCCCGGAGAATCTTACCAGAACAGCGGGGTGGTGTTTTCAGCCAGAAACGCCAGCAGCGTTTCGTTGACCGCCGTCGGGTTTTCCTTGTTGCTGATGTGCCCGGCGTTGGGGATCTGTACGTGCCGACAGCCGAGAAGATCCGCCATGCGCTGGCCTTCCGCCGGCGGGCGCGGCTTATCCTGTGCGCCGGTGATGACGATGCAGGCGGCGGTGACTTTTTCCAGCAGCGCCAGCTTGTCGGGGCGGCCGAAGATCATCCGGCCCAGCGGCACGATGCTCTCGCGCAGGCGATCGGCGGGCAGGCTCTGCAGATGGGCCAGCAATGGCTGTGACAACGCATCGGGCACTTCGTCGGAATAGAACTGCGCGGCGATATATTCCAGCAGTGGCGAAGTGATGGCGCCGGCCTGTTCAACGTCGGCCAGCATGCCCATATAGCGCTGCCGCGCCTCCGGCGTTTCGTCGCCCAGGTAGCTGTCCATCAGCGCCAGCACCTTGACCCGCTCCGGCGCCAGTGCTGCCAGCTCGGCGCCCCACATACCACCGACGGACAGGCCGACGATACCGAATTCTTCAATATCCAAATGATCCATCAGCGCCAAATGATCGGCGGCGATATCCGACAGGCTGTTTCGCCCGGCCGGCAGCGCCGGTGAGTCGCCGTGGCCCCAGAGATCCGGCACGATCAGACGGTAGCGTTTAGCCAGCGCTTCAAACTGCGGCGCCCACATGTTCAGATCGAACAAATAGCTGTGGCCCAACAGCAACGGAAAACCTGAACCCACGTCGAGGTAATGCAGGGATTTGCCCATCGTTGGCATCTTATCGGTTCCTTATATAAAGATATTCCCGGCTGCTTATATCACACTCATATTCAACTCGCGGTATTAATTTACCTTAAATTACTCAGGCGCGCGCTTATTTTTAATTTGTTTTGATAACAAGAAGTCAATGAAAGGTGACATTAAGGATAATATTCTGGTCGACACAAAAACCTTGGTTTATGCTGATGTTCCTTTCGGTATCGAATAGATAAACAGGACGTCGCGATGAAAAGGCTTTTCAGACTATTAATTATTTTGCTTGTCATTTTGCTGCTGGCCGTGGTGCTGTGGTGGTTCTTCGGGCGCGGCAACCCCAATGCGCTGTGGCAGATAGTCAGCCAACAGTGCGTGCCCAATCAGCAGCAGAACAACGATCCGGCGCCCTGCCTAAAGGTCGATTTAACCGAAGGTTATGTGCTGTTTAAGGACAACAAAGGCCCTTACCACGATCTGGTGATGCCAACCGACAAGGTCAGCGGCATCGAGAGCCCGGTATTGCAGACGGAGCAGGCGCCGCCTTATTTCGCCCAGGCCTGGAATAACCGCGAACATATATCCGGCGAGCTGGGTAAACCGTTAAAAGACGCGTGGGTTTCTCTGGCGATCAATTCGAAATATGGCCGTTCTCAGAATCAACTGCATATTCACGTTGCCTGCCTGCGTCAGGATGTCTATAACGCACTGGGGGAACAGGTGCAGCAATTAGACCAGCAATGGCGGCCGCTGGCGGTAAAATTGGTTGGCCATCAATATCTGGCCAGAAAATTGGCGGGTACTGATTTAACGAAAGAAGACCCGTTCCGTTTGCTGCAAAACTATGTGAGTGAGCAGGGCGACAGTATGGCTAATTATGGCCTGGCGCTGGCGGTCAGCCCGCAGGGCGAGATGCTGTTGTTGGCAAACCGTTTGAAGCTGACCGATCTGAACCTGGGCTCGGCCGGTGAAATTCAGGACTACCAATGCGCAGTGGCGGGGAACTGAAGATGATGACAACTCGCCGGCTGCCTTGGCCGGCGGTTGCCGTGCGGTCAGAGTTTCTTCAGCAGTTCCAGCAGCTGCGCTTCGTTTTTCTCCGCCAGCCCGTCGATCGCCAGCTTGATGATGTCGGAGCGGGTGATACGCACGATGCCGCTGCGTGCCGCCTGGACGATCACCTCATCGACGGCGTCAATGTGGTTGTCCGTCAGGCTGACGGAGATCGCCTTGTAGGTGCGCTTGCGGCCGGCCGGTTTGGCTTCCGGCGCGGGCGCCGCCACCGGCAGCGTGTGCGAGGTGGCGCTGTTGATGAATTCGTCTTCCGACATGCGGTGGGTGGGGGTGCGTTTCTTCACAGGATCACCTCTTTCACCAGACATTCAATTTCGGTCTGCGCCTTTTCGTTGTTCGCCTCATGCACGGTGATGGCTTCGCCCCAGGCGTCGCGGTAAATCTTGCGGTCGCACAGGCGGTGGCTCACCAGCGTGAACTCCGGGTATTCGCTCAGCACCTGCGCCGCTTCGTTGGCTTCATTGATGAAGATATTGGTCGGGCACATGTTCAGCACGATGTAGCCTTTGACCTTCTCGTTATATTCCTGCGCGGTGGAGAACATCTCCGACAGATAGCCGACGGTGTCGAGATCCATTTGCGAAGGGCGCAGCGGCGAGAGGAACAGATCGGCGGCCAGCAGCCCGGAACGCAATTCGGCGCTGTCGCGGCCGGCGGTGTCGACGATCACGTAGTCGTAATGGCGATCGAGCTCCAGCAGCGTTTCCTTGATTTTGCCCGAGGCGGCCACCACCGGAATGTGCGGCAGCCCTTCGACATTCTGACGGTCGTTGTACCAGGTCATGATCGATTTCTGGTCGTCGGCGTCGACGATGATCGCCGTCTTGCCTTGCTTGAGAATCAGATACCCGGCGATATTCACCGCTTTCGTCGATTTGCCGACGCCGCCTTTTTGCGAGCCAATCAGAACAATCATGCTGCCATCTCTCAAGTTATTAAGCTGATAACTTATTAAGTTAATGTGCTTGTTAGGTTGATAATCAAACAGGTTAACAACAACAACTCGCGAACAATATGCACCAACTGCGGCGGCTTGCCAAGCCAGTATGTCGTTAACTACGCAGCTTATTTTGCGGTGCATGGGCCGGATGGGTAAGTAGGAATTCTCTGGGAAATGGCGATGCGGTGGCGGGTTTTATTAATTTGACAGCTTAATAAGTTAGTTACTTATTAAGCTGTTGCCGACATTATTTCTTCATCATCGCCTTCAGGTTGGCGAACGGGTTGTGGGTGGCGACGCCGACATCTTTCTGCGCGTCTTCACCGGCCACCACCGTCGAACCGTATTGATCGGCCTCGGTGTATTTCGAGTGCTCGTGGTCGTGGCAATACAGGCACAGCATTTCCCAGTTGCTGCCGTCTTCCGGGTTGTTGCTGTGATCGTGATCGATGTGGTGCACCGTCAGTTCGCGCAGGTTGGAATAAACGAACTCGCGCGAGCAGCGCCCGCACACCCAAGGGAACAGTTTCAGCGCTTTTTCGCGGTAGCCGGTTTCCAGCTTCGCATAGTTTTTGGGGATATAGGCCATGGTGGTCGTCCGTCGTGAATCACTATGCGGCAAATAATAACACACTGCGTGCGGCTACAACGTGCGGCTCATCACCGTGACGGCTTCGCCGGCGATCTGGCGTTGCTCCAGCGAGCGCCAGCCGAGTTTCTGATACAGCGCCTGCTGATCGGGCGTGTACAAATAGAGTTCGTCTATGCCTTGGGCCCGGCCGTGTTCGACGCAGCGTGCAATCAGGCGACGGGCAATGCCTTGGCCGCGGTGCTGCGGGTGAGTGAAGACTTCGCTCAGCCAGTATTGGCGCTCCGGTTTATCCGCCAGTTCATACAACGTCAGGCTGGCGGTACCGAGAATCTGTTGTTGCGGCGACAGCGCCAACAGCACGACGCCCCGCTGCCCGGGCGCGCAGCGTTCGGCCAGACGCTGGCTGATGGTGTCGCGGCTGCTCCATTGCGCAAAGGCGCCCCATTCCTGATGCAGTAACTCGGCCAGTTCGTCAATACGCCGGCGATGTGCCGGCAAAGGTTCGATACGCATGGTGCGACCATTTCGTTGCCCGGAAGATAAGCCACTATAGCCGGCGAGAGCGGTTAATGAAATGTCTCCACCGCCCAGTCGATAAACGCCCGCAGCTTGCCGCTGAGGTGGCGGTTGGAAGGGTAAACCACGTACATCTGCTCCGGCGGCGGCTGCCAGTCGTGCAGCAGGCTGACCAGCTCACCGCTGTCGAGGTGCGGCTGCGCCATAAAGCGATAGGTCTGGATGATGCCCAACCCGGCCAGGCTCGCCGCCAGCAGCGCGTTGCCTTCGTTGATGCTGACCGGATAGCGTTGCTGGATGGCGATCTCTTTGCCGCGCTCGACATAGCGTTGCGGATGGATGCGGTCGTTGACCGGATGGCGATAGTGCACCATCGGAAAACCCTGCTCCAGATCGCACGGGTGGTGGGGGGTGCCGTGGCATGCCAGGTAGGCCGGGGTCGCGCAGCTTACCCAGTCCAGATCGAACAGGCGGCGGGCGATCAGGCTGGAATCGGCCAGCGGGCCGCTGCGGATCACGCAGTCGGTGCTGTCGCTAATGAGATCGATCACGCGGTCGCCGACGCTCAGATCGATCTGTATTTGCGGGTAGCGCGCCAGAAAATCGGGCAGGGCGGGCAACAGCAGCCGGCGTGCGGTGCCGCCGCCGGTGTCGATGCGCAGCACGCCCTGCGGAGAGCTTTGCGATTCGGTCAGGCAGCCTTCCACCTGCTCCAAATCCGCCAGCCATTTCACCGTATTCTGGTAATAGCATTCGCCTTCGCGGGTGACCGACACGCTGCGGGTGGTGCGCTGAAACAGCTTGGTCTGCAGGTGATCCTCCAGATTCTGGATCAGCTTGGTGACCGTGGCCTTCGGCATGCCCAGCGAATCGGCGGCGCGGGTGAAGCCGCCGGTTTCTACTACGCGGTTGAACACCCGGATGGCGAGTAAATGATGATCCATAGGCTCTCAGCACAACGTCCCGGCGGCGGCCGGGGCGCGTTTCTGCGGATAAATAAGGATTAACACTGTTTAGCGCCAATCGCGCCGGAGCGCAAGCTGAGGCCGAACACCAACGTGGCGGAGAGGATCAGCGCGCCGCCGAACAGCATGGCGCTGCTGACGCCCTGCCAGTCCACTACCTCGCCGCCCAGCAACGCGCCCGAGGCCAGCGCGATCTGCACGACGCACACCAGCAGCGCCTGGCCGGCTTCCGGCGCCTGCGGCACCGCGGTGAACATCCAGTTGGTGGCGCATACCGGCACGGCGCCAAAGGCCAATCCCCAGACCATCACCAGCAGCGTGGCGCCGCCGAGGCCGCTGAGCAGCGGCGAGACGATGAGGATGGCTGCCAGCATGGCGGCGATCAGGATAAAGGTGGCGCGCAGGCTGTACTCCCCAAGACGCTCGCCAAGGAACGTACCCAGCAGGCCGATGGCCCCGTAGGCCAACAGCTGAAGCGAGATCGCCGACGGGCTGAGCACGAATACCTGTTGCAGCAGGGGCCGCAGGTAGGTGTAGGCGGCGAAGTGGCCGATGAACAACAGCACGATGGCGATCAGACCGATGCGCGCCATCGGCAGGCGCAGCGGCAGCACCAAATCGCGCGCCGTAACCGGCCGGGAGGGCGGCACCGAGGTCAGCAAGCGCAGCTGCGCCAGCAGCACGCCGATCGCCAGCGCCGCGCCGCCGAAGAAGGCGGCGCGCCAGCCGAGCAGATCGCCGATCAGCGCTCCCGCCGGCACGCCGCACACTGCGCCGACCGAGACGCCGCTGAGGATCAGCGCGGTGGCGCGGCCCTGGCTGGCTTCCGGCACCAGATGACGGCCGTAGTTGGCGGCGAACGACCAGAAACCGCCGACGCAGATGCCCAGCAGCACGCGGCCCAGCAGCATCATCGGGAAGTTGACGGCCAGCGCCGCCACCAGATTGGAGACGATCAGCAGCAGCGACAGCCCCAGCATCAGCAAGCGTCGATCCAGACGGCCGGAAATCAGGCTCAATGCGGGGGCGGCCACCGCCGCCACGATGCCGGGCATAGTGACCATCAGCCCGGCGGTCCCGGTGCTGACGCCGAGCGAGGGGGCGATGTTGGTCAGCAGGCCAATCGGCAGAAACTCGGTGGTGACCATGACAAAACAGGCGACCGTCAGCGAGAAGATCGCCGGCCACGGGGATGATGCAGGTTTATCTTTATGATTCAGCATAATGCCGCTCGTCTTGGGTGAATGCGCAGGCCGCGCTCGGGGCGCGGCGTGACCGAAGTCACAATTTACGGCAGGCGAGAGCGGCGGATAAATCCGTTGGCGGTGGTAACACTGTTTCTGAGGGGAAACAATCGGGGTTGACGGTGAATGGAACGACGAATAACCATTAATAAAAATAGCGTTATAAAGCAGCGCCAATATTCTTATTTAAGCGCAATGGTATTTATTGAAATAATTTTCTCTCTAATTTTTCATTAGGTATTTAATTAATATTAAACGTGGCTTGTTTGACTTGTCGACTCTTCAATTATAACGTTAATTGATTTTATTTTTCAGTTTCAACAGAGGTGGTTATTAATGGAGAGCAGCATGGAAAGTAGAACGGTCATGGTGACCGGCGGGAGCAGCGGCATCGGGTTGGGCATTGCGCTTTATTTTGCTAAAAAAGGTGCTCGGGTGGGGATTGTGGGGCGAAGCGCAGAGAAAATCGCCGTCGCGCAAGAAAAAGCGCAGGGGATGGGATTGGCGCTGCAGGGTTATGCTTGCGACATCCGGAACGCCGATAAACTCAAGGCGGTCGTAGACGCGTTTTCATTGGAAAACAACGGACTGGATGTGTTGTGTTGCAATGCGGGCGTTTTTCCTTCCGTGCCGCTGCATCAGATGACGGAGCAACAGTGGGATGATGTGCATGCCATTAACAGCAAGGGGACCTTCTTCAGCGTACAGGCGGCGTACCCTTGGTTGAAGCAATCGGCGTGTGGGCGAATTGTTTTGACCTCATCGATTACCGGACCTTTAACGGGGTATCCCGGCTGGGCGCATTACTCATCGAGCAAAGCGGCGCAGCTGGGCTTTATGCGCTCTGCGGCGCTTGAGTTTGCCGCCGATAATATTACCGTCAACGCCGTTTTGCCGGGCAATATTATTACCGACGGATTGAGTGAAATGGGGGCGGACTATATTGCAGATATAGAGAAAGGCGTCCCGTTGAAACGTTTGGGCACCGTGGACGATATCGCTGCGGCGGTGTTTTTCCTGGCCTCGCAGGAGGCCGGTTATATTACCGGGCAGACGATCGTCGTCGACGGCGGGTTGGTCTTGCCTGAGACCCTTACTTAAACCTGAGCGCACAATAGCCATGTCGGGTGCCCTGCGGCGCCCGGCAATGTTTACAGCCCCGGCGCTTTCCACAGCGAAGTGGTCAGGCCGTTGTCCACCAGCGTCAGCTGATCGGCGTAAACCTGCCGCCAGGTTTCTTTCTGTTCCTGATACAGCGCATGGTTGGTCAGGTCAGGCTGATGCTCGCGTTCCCAGCGCACCAGGCGCTCGCCGGTCTCGGCCAGCGACTCGTACAGCCCGGCGCCGACGCCGGCGGCGATCGCACAGCCCAGCGCGGTGGCTTCTTTCACCACCGGCACCCGCACCGTCAAACCGGTGACGTCGCTGAGGATCTGGCTCCACAGCTTGCCCTTGGCGCCGCCGCCGGCGAACACCAGCGAGCGCGCCTGCACGCCGGAGAAGGCGGCGATCTGCTGCAGATTGCAGGCGGAGACGATGGCGGCGTTCTCCTCCAGCGCGCGGAACAGCGTTTGCTTATTGCAGCGCTCCGGGTCGATCGACATGTTGATGAACGACGGCGCCGCGTGGTACCAGGTTTTGAAATGCATGGCGTCGGAGAAAATCGGCATCACGCCGTAGGCGCCCGGCGGCACCCTGGCCGCCATCTCTTCCAGCAGGCTATACGTGTCGACTCCCAGCCGCTCCGCCAGCAGCTTTTCCTCGGCGCAGAAGGCGTCGCGGAACCAGCGCATGGTCAGGCCGGTAAAGAAGCTGATGGATTCCGCCTGCGCCATGCCGGGAATGACGTGGGGATTGATGCGGATGTTCATCTCCGGATCGATGGCCGGCTCCGGCAGGTTGACGATCTGCTGCCAGAAGGTGCCGCCGAGCACCGCCGTCTGCCCGGCGCGCACGATGCCGAGCCCCAGGCTGCCGAGCTGCACGTCGCCGCCGCCCATCACCACCGGGGTGCCGCGCAGCAGCCCGCTTTCCTGCGCCGCCTGTTCGGTGACGCGCCCCAGCACACTGCCGGTCTCTTTCACCGGCGACAGGATGTCGGCACGCAGCCCGGCCATGTCGAGCAGCGCCGGCCGCCAGTCGCGGCTGGCCAAATCCAGCATGCCGGTGGTGCCGGCGTTGGAAGGATCGACCGCCAGCTCGCCGCTCAGCATGTTGGCCAGCCAGTCGCTGATCATGGTCAGCGTCGCCGCCTGGCGGTAGATGTCCGGCCGATGGTGCGCCAGCCACAGCAGGCGCGGCATGGCGCTCAGCGCCAGCGTCTGGCCGGAGTATTGATACACCTCGCGTTCGAAGCCGTGGTTGTGCAGCTCTTTCAGCTCGCTGACTTCATGGCTGGCGCGCGCATCGACGTTGGCGCAGGCCCAGATCGGCACACCGTTGCGGTCATACAGGACGATGCCTTCACGCATCGAGCAGCAGGCCACCGCGCGTATTGCCTGCGCCGTCAGCCCGGCGCGCTGCAAGGCCTGGCGAATGCACTGGCAGGCCAACTGCCAGTTGCGGCTGAGGTCAAACTCCATCGAGCCGGGCACGCCCGGCACCGCCAGATGCTGCCACTCCGCCTGGCCGTGTGCGATCTGGTTGCCCGCCACATCGAAGATCACCGCGCGAATGCTGCCTGTTCCTGCGTCCAGCGCCATCAAGTAGTTGTCCATAGCCTATGCTCTCAGGGGGAGGAGTGTTAACTATAGATGCCGCCGCCTTACCCCGCCGGGGGAGAAGCGGGCATCGCCGGTGCGATTTGTGAGCCAGACGGCAAAATTGCCGTTGCGGCGGGCAATCGACGGGAATAAACCTATGGTTGGAAAGAGTCATTTTGCGGTACGCCGTCTAAACAAGGAGTTGCCATGCACGTCACATTGGTTGAAATCAACGTTAAACAGGACAAGATCGACGAATTTATCGACGTTTTCCGCGCCAACCACCTGGGGGCGATCGAAGAGCCGGGCAACCTGCGCTTCGACGTGCTGCAGGATGAGCATATTCCAACGCGGTTCTACATCTACGAAGCCTACCGCGATGAGCAGGCGGTGGCGGCGCACAAGCAGACCCCGCACTACCTGCAGTGCGTGGAGAAGCTGGAAGCGCTGATGACCGGCCCACGCAAGAAAACCACCTTTGTCGGCCTGATGCCCGAATAACCGTCGGCGTTTGCCGGTGTCCAGACGCCCGGTTTGGTTGTAACCTGCAAGCTAAAGCGAATTTTCAATGGGATAAGCGGGGCGAGGATGACATTGCGCGATCGGCTGTTGGCGCTGTTGGTGGTGGTGATCTGGGGCGTGAATTTCGTCGTGATCAAGTTTGGTTTGCAGGGCATGCCGCCGTTTCTGCTGGCCGGAATGCGTTTTTTGCTGGTGGCGCTGCCGGCGATCTTTTTCATCCCGCGCCCGACGATCCCGTGGAAATGGCTGCTGCTGTACGGCATGACCATGAGTTTCGCGCAATTCGCCTTTCTGTTCGTCGCCCTCAAGGTGGGCATGCCGGCGGGGCTGGGGTCGCTGGTGTTGCAGGCCCAGGTGTTCTTCACCCTGCTGCTGGGTGTGGTGCTGATGGGGGACAAGCTGCGCGGCAACCATGTCGTCGGTATCGCTATCGCCAGCGGCGGCATGTGGCTGCTGGCGCAGGCCAGCCTGCATAGGCCGGGCAGCGGCGCCGTACCCTTGGCGGGCCTGCTGCTGACGCTGGCGGCGGCGTTCTCCTGGGCGCTGGGCAATCTGACCAACAAGAAGATCCTGGCCGGTTTCCCGCAGCGCAACATTCTGTCGCTGGTGGTGTGGAGTGCGCCGATCCCGGTGGTGCCATTCCTGGTTTGCAGCTGGCTGTTCGACGGCCCGCAGGCGGTGCTGAGCAGCCTGAGCCATGTACAGGTCGGCACCTGGTTGGCGATCGCCTATCTGGCGTTCGCCGCCACGCTGTTCGGTTATTCGGTGTGGGGCAGCCTGCTGGGGCGCTACGAGACCTGGCGCGTTGCGCCGCTGACGCTGCTGGTGCCGCTGATCGGGCTGTTCGCCGCCTGGCTGCTGCTGGACGAAGCGCTGTCGCCGGCGCAGTTCGGCGGCGCATTGCTGGTGCTGGCCGGAATGGCGGTCAACACCTTCGGGCTGCCGCGCCGCCGGGCGGCGATCGCGCGTTAACCCGCACAGGGCAATTTCGTTCAATACCTTGTCGGCGGCGCCTGGCACCCTGGCTCCTGCGAATATTTTCTCAGGTGCCCATCATGCATATCTATCTTTCCATGGCCGCGTTTGCGCTGGCGGCTTCCATCACGCCCGGCCCGGTCAACATCGTCGCATTGAGCGCCGGGGCGCAATTCGGTTTTGGCGCGACCCAACGCCACGTGTTCGGTGCCACGTTGGGGTTTACCCTGTTGCTGGTGTTGCTGGGATGAGGCATGCTCCCGCTGTGCGTCGCGCAAGAACTGCGGCGGCATCACAGTGTTATAGCCTGAAAGCGACGAGGGGGGGGAATGGCGGATGATGATTTTTAACGTGTTCGGCCGTCTGCTGGGCGTGAAGCGCATCGGGGACGAATGGCGGCTGTTCCGCGTGACGCTGCCGGAGCGCAAGTATGCCCCCAGCTACGATATCGTGCTGCCGGCCGATCTGCGCGAAGAGGAGATCGCCGGCTATCTGGCGGATATCTATCATGAGGCGGCGACGCCGCAGCGGCCGGACGTATTTCGCGTCGAATAGCGCGGCGCGTTACTCTTCCGCGTTGCGCGCCATCATGCGGCGCCGGTGTTCCTCGCCGGCGGCCTGGATCTCTTCCAGCACTGAGCCGACGTCGGCGCGCTTCTGGAGTTCGCTGAACCGGCCGCTGAGGACGCTGTCCGGCGTCAGATTGCCTTCCTGATACAGCGCCCAAATCTCTTTGGCGTATTGGCTGTCGCGCAGCTCCGGCGCGAACTGGCCGTAATACTCGGCCAGATTGCCGATATCGCGTTCGAACATGCTTTTGGCGTGGTTGTTGGCGGCGGCGTCCACCACCTGCGGCAGATCGATGATCACCGGCCCGTCTTTATCCATCAGCACGTTGAATTCCGACAGGTCGCCGTGCACCAGCCCGGCGCACAGCATGCGCACCGCGTAGTTCATCATCAGGGCGTGATCGGCGCGCGCCTGTTCCGGCGTCAGGATGACATCGCTCAAGCGCGGCGCCACCAGGCCATCTTCGTCGGTGATCAGCTCCATCAGCAGCACGCCGTCCAGGCAGATGTCCGGCTGCGGCACCCGCACCCCGGCCTTGGCCAGCAGATACAGCGCGTCCACTTCGGTGTTTTGCCAGGCTTCTTCCTGCTGCTGGCGGCCGAATTTGGAGCCTTTGCTCATGGCGCGCGCGTCGCGGCTGTTGCGCACCTTGCGCCCTTCCTGATAGTGCACGGCCTGCTTGAAGTTGCGCTTCTCGGCCTCTTTGTACACTTTGGCGCAGCGGATCTCATCGCCGCAGCGCACGATAAACACGTCGGCTTCTTTGCCGCTTTTCAACCGGCGGATGACGTCGTCGATTAATCCGTCATCAACCAGCGGCTGGAGTCGTTTTGGAATTTTCATGCAGCCTTGTACCCTATTTAGGCTCCGGTGTGAATGGCTTGCGCAGTTGATAGCGTAAGTTAGACCCGAAAGGCAAACATTAGTTTTGCCGCCTCGCCATCATGACGTGGCGGCGGGTGCTCACAGGCTGGCGGCCGGCACCCAGACGCTGACGCTGCCGGCGTTGACCGGGAAATGGGCGCTGCCCTGGTCGTCGGTGGTGATTTCCTCCTGACGGTTGCCGAGGAAATCGCGCCAGGCGGTGTGCGCCAAATTGGCGCCCAGCGCGACCGTCTTGCCGCTCTCGCCGCCGTTGGTCAGCACCACCACACAGCCGGGGGCCTCGGCGGTGCCGGCGCGGCTGAAGGCCACGCAGTGGCGGTCGTCGAAGTAATCGGTTTGCGGGCCGTTGGCGAAACGCTGGCGGGCGGCGATCAGCTTCTCCAGCTCCGGGATCGCCGGCATGTCAATCTGGTACTCGCCGCCGTCGCGCCCCTTGTCGCGGTAGCTGGCGCCATACAGGTCGGGGTAAAACACGCAGGGCACGCCCTGTTCGCGCAGCAGGATCAGCGCGTAGGCCAGCGGCTTGAACCAGGGTTCCACCGGCGCTTCCAGCGATTGCAACGGCTGGGTGTCGTGGTTGGCGACCAGCGTTACCGCGTGGGCCGGATCGGCGGCGGTCAGGGTATCGGTGAAGATCTGCGCCATGTCGAAGCCGTCGCCCTGTTTCGACGCCTGATGAAACTTCAGGTGCAGCGCCACGTCGAACAGCATCACCTTGCCGTCCACCAACTCGATGTATTGTTGCAGCGCGCTCAGATCGTGCGACCAGTATTCGGCGACGATAAACAGGTCGCGCTGCGCGCTGCCGCGCACGTGATCCGCCCACTCTTTGAAGAACCAGGCGGGAATGTGTTTGGCGGCGTCCAGGCGGAAGCCGTCGCACGGCAAGGTTTCCAGCAGCCAGCGCGCCCAGTATTTGAGTTCCTCCGTCACGGCGGCATTGCGGAACTCGACGTCGGCCCCCATCAGATAGTCGTAGTTGCCTTTTTCGTCGTCGACCTGATCGTTCCAGCCGTCGTCGCCATAGTCGTTGGCGATTTTGAATACCCCTTTGTCGTCCGGCTGCTCAACGTAGTCGATGCCGCTGAAGCATTTGTAATCCCAGATAAATTCGGAATGCACACCCTGGCGGCCGGGGAAGGTGAAACGGGTGTAGGCCAGCGCGTCGAAACCCTGATCGTCGATGTTGTTGCGGTTGTCGGCGTCCACCTTGAACACGTGTACCTGTTCTTTCTCGTCCGCGCCGAGCTTGTGGTTGAACACCACGTCGTAGAGCACCCCCACGCCGTGTTCGCGCAGCGTAGTGGCGGCATGTTCGAGCGCCGCCCTGTCGCCGTATTTGGTGGCCACGCTGCCTTTCTGGTCAAACTCGCCCAGATCGAACAGATCGTAAGTGTCGTAGCCGACGGAGTAGCCGCCGGAAGCGCCCTTGCAGGCGGGCGGCAGCCACAGGTCGGTGATACCCAGTTCGGCAAGGTGCGGGGCGCGTTCGGCTGCCTCCTGCCACAGTTTGCCGCCGTCGGGGTAGTACCAGTGAAAGAATTGCAGCAGGGTGGTTTTTTTCGTCATGAGGCAGAGTCCCGGTTAGCCAGAGGGAGAAGCGCTGTTAAAGCATGGGCTACTTTTGGCAAAAGGGACAAGTTTGGCATGGGCGGCCCGAGAAGGCCGCCCGAGAGACCGCTTAACGCTGGCTGGCGTAATGAGGCGAGCGCGGGCCATATAGAATGGCGCCGTTCTGGCCGGTCGCCGACAGCAGGCGGGTGTTGGCAATGGCGCCAACATCGAATCCTTTGTCGCTGATGGTATCGGCGATTTGTGAAATCGCGGCGCTGATCACCATGCCCAGCAGGCCTCCGGAGTTGTTGTTGTTGCCTTCGTTGCTGGATGCGGTGGCGCTGCCGGCCCACAGCTGCTTGCCGTTACGCAGATCGACCAGGCGAGCGGTTACGGTCACGCGAGTTTCGCTGCTGATCACCATATAGCTGGTGCCGTATTGCGTGACATCCAGATACAGCACGGTGTCGGCACCGAAAATCTGGTGCAGTTTTTGCGAGCTGACGGCGCGAATGTCGTTGGCGTTGGTGAGACCGTTCTGCAGGAAGGTTTCTTCCACCACGGCGACCGGCAGCACATAGTAACCGGCCTCGGCTAACGGTAAGGTGGCGCTGGCGAGCACGCTGTGGCTGGCTTTGACGTCCGGCGACTGATTAACCGGCGGCAAGACCAGGATTGACTTCGGCTTGCTCTCATGGAACGCCGCATAGTCATAAGGTGTTTGCTTGGCACAGCCGCTCAGCAACAGGGTAGCGGCAACGCCGAGGAATGCGAGTACGCGCTTCATTTAAAACTCCCCTTATCCTTGGCCATCAGGAAATTCATAAACGGTGCCGATTCCGGGAACAGCGTTTTTTCCGTGTTGAATTCACCCATTGCTTGCTCGCCAGCGCCGGTTTTGCTGTACAGCAGCCCCAGCTGCGCATGCAGACCTGGCGGTACGGCTTTATCCTTGGCGCGGGATTTCTCGACGATCTCTTTCAGCGTGGCGATCTGCTGCTCAGGGCTTTGCCCATCCTGCTGGTAGTATTGATAGAGAGAAGTTTGGTAGCCATCCCAATTGTAAAGCGTTTTCGGCGCGGCGCAGCCGGCCAGCAGGGTTGCTGCGAACAGCGCCCCGCCCATTTTTTTAGTTATCATCTTTCTGCTTCTATTCCGTTAGTTGGCAGGGCGCCATGCGCCGCTTTCGATACCGGCGACCAGGTTGTTGACGGCTTCACGCATGGCCAGATCCAGCACCTTGCCGTTGAGGGTAGAGTCGTAGCTGGCGGTGCCGCCGAAACCGATGATTTCGCGGTTGGACAGTTCGTATTCACCGGCGCCTTGCGAGGAGTAGACCACTTCTGAGGTTTGTACGTTAACGACGTTCAGATTGACCTTGGCGTAAGCGACCTGGGATTTACCACGGCCCAAAATGCCCCACAGCTGATGATCGCCGACTTCTTTGCGGCCAAACTCGGTGACATCGCCGGTAATCACGTAGTTGGCACCTTTCAACGTTTGCGCTTTCCCCTTGATGCCGGCTTCGGTTTTCAACTCTTCCATATTGGCGCGGTCCAGCACGTTGAAACGGCCGGTCTGCTGCAGATGCGTGATCAGGATAGTCTTGGACTGATTGCCCAGTCGATCGACGCCGTCGGAGAAGATACCGTTCATGTAGCTGGAGCGGTTATCGAATTTACCGACGGCGATAGGGCTGCGTGGGCCCTGATAAGTGGTGTTGTAGGAAGCCACTTTCGGCACTTCCAGGGAGCGGGATGATTCGGTCGCGCAACCCGCCAGCAAAGTGACGGAAAGGGCGACGGAACAGACGGCGAGTGATTTTTTCATTGGTATGCAATCTCTCCATGAGCATAAAACAGCGCGGGAGCAACCCGCGCCCGACGTTTCTACAGCGGCGTTGCCGCCGTTATAGAAACGGCGCGATCCTGCCATGAATGTGTAACAAATTACAACAAGATATCGGCATTAATGTCGCGATTAACAATGCTGTAACCCATTGTAATACAATGGGTTGGTATCATTTCTGCGCGCTTCGTTGCATGATTTTCACGATTGTGCGTTTTTTAACTGGTTTATTGTTTTATCAATCGTAAATTAACGGATTTTTATCATGAAATATTTATGTTAACTGGTTTTTTATTTTGACCACTGTTACGTTTTGCATCAGCTGCGCCGTCATATCGGGGTTCATGGCGGCTTAAGGATCCGTTAAGGTAGTGAAAACTAGGTAACACTATCAACCAAGTGTCATTCTTCAGCTGTAGCTAACCGGGGATATCAATTGTGGACATCAGAGATTTCAGAGCATTGGCGCGTAGTTTGGTCAGAGAGTTCGGCATGTTGAATAAGCAGAGCAACGGCTCGCGCTTTTCGCCGCTGCAGATCCATCTGATGATCGAGGTCAGCGAGCAGCCGCTGGGCGTCACCGAGCTG
This sequence comes from Serratia nevei, assembly GCF_024160145.1. Lineage (GTDB taxonomy): Bacteria > Pseudomonadota > Gammaproteobacteria > Enterobacterales > Enterobacteriaceae > Serratia > Serratia nevei_A. The sequence continues at coordinate 165,876 of NZ_JAMYWQ010000003.1, read as the reverse complement.
GCGGCCCGATTGTGCATCGACAAGGCCAGCGCCAGCCGGGCGCTGCGCGGCCTGGTCGCCGCCGGCGTGGTAGAAACGGTGGACCACCCGGATGACAAGCGGCACAACCTGCATCGGCTGAGTAAAAAGGGCGGCAAGACGCTGGCCGGTATCGAGAACGACGCCGACGGTTTTATGCAGGCGGCGCTGGCGCAACTGGACGACGATGAGCTGGCGAGCACCACGGCGGCGATGAAAAAGATGACCGCGGCGTTGCGCAGCGCACGCAAACAGCGTGACGCCAACCTGCGGGTGCGGCCGATCGACGCGCGCGACGACGCGGCCATGGCGGCGATCATTCGCGACGTGTTTCGCGAGTACGGCATGGACAAGATGGAAGGGGTCAGCCTGCACGATCCGGATCTCGATCGGCTGACCGGTCTGTATCGCGACAACGGCGGCCACTACTGGGTGCTGGAGCGGGACGGGCAGGTGGTGGGGGGCGTCGGCATGGCGCCGCTGGCGGGCGAAGAGCCCGGCTATTGCGAGCTGCAGAAGCTGTTCTTCAAACCCGGCGCGCGCGGGCTGGGCATGGCGCGCTATATGGTGGTGCAGGCGCTGAAGGCGGCGCGGGCGGCGGGGTATCGCTACTGCTACCTGGAAACCACCGAACAGTTGAAAGAGGCGATCGGGTTGTACTACGCCCTGGGGTTCACGCTGTTGACGGAACGGCGCGGCAATACCGGCCACCACGGCTGCAACGTGTGCATGCTTAAAAATCTGCAGAACGACGATATGTGAGCGGTTTCAAGGTTAGCGCCCGCGCCTTGTGCCACCCTGTTAACCGTTTGATAACAATCACAACGTTTTATCAGGGAGAAAACTATGTTGGGGGATCCGATGGCGCTGTCCGCGCTGGTCACGCTGGTGGTCATCGCGTTATGGGCCAGCGCCCGCTTGCCGGAGTATTTGGTTGCGCTGCTGTTCTTCGCGGCGGTGATGGTGTTGCAGCTGGCACCCGCCGCGGTGACCTTTTCCGGTTTCGCGTCTTCCGCATTCTGGCTGGTGCTCAGCGGTTTCGTGCTGGGCACCGCCATCCGCAGCACCGGCTTGGCGGATCGCCTGGCCAACCGGCTGTTACCGCACCTGGCCGGCTCCTGGCCCCGCCTGGTGGGCGGCGTGGTGGCGATAAGTTACGCGCTGGCGTTTGTCATGCCTTCCAACATGGGGCGCATTACGCTGCTGATGCCAATTGTCATGGCGTTGGCCGATCGCGCCGGTTTGGTAGAGGGCTCGCGCGGCCGCATCGGTTTGGCGCTGGCGGTGGGGTTCGGCACCTTCCAGCTCTCTGCCAGCATCCTGCCGGCCAACGTGCCCAATCTGGTGATGAGCGGCGCGGCGGAAAGCGCCTACGGCAGCCACTTCGCTTATCTCTCTTACCTGCTGTTGCACGCCCCGGTGCTCGGGTTCGCCAAAGGCGCGCTGCTGACGCTGTGCATCTGCGGCCTGTTCCGTGCGCGGCCGCAGCCGGTGGCGGCCGAGGCGGCGCAAACCCCGCTCAGCGCCGCCGAATGGCGGCTGATCGCGCTGTTGGGCGCTACGGTGTTGCTGTGGATGACCGACAGCTGGCACGGCATCGCTCCCGCCTGGATCGGGTTGGCGGCGGCCTGCTTCTGCCTGCTGCCGCGCATCGGTTTTCTCAACGGCGAGCAGTTCGCCACCGGGGTTAACGTGCGCACCTGCATTTACGTGGCGGGGATCCTGGGCCTGACCGCGCTGGTCAGCCATTCGGGTCTCGGCGATCGGCTGGGCGGTGCGCTGCTGGCGATGATGCCGGACCTGCACGGCAAACCGTTTACCGCGTTCGGTTCGCTGGTGGGGATCACCGCGCTGCTGAATTTCGTGGTGACCGCCAACGGCGTGCCGGCGCTGTTTACCCCGCTGGCGCAGGCGTTGTCTGCGGGCAGCGGCCTGCCGCTGCTGACGGTGCTGATGACCCAAGTGATTGGTTACGCCACGCCGCTGCTGCCGTATCAGGCTTCGCCGATCGTGGTGGCGATGGGGATGGGCAAAGTGCCGGCGCGTGAAGGGCTGAAGCTGTGCCTGCTGCTGGCCGCGCTCAGCTTTGCGCTGCTGGTGCCGTTGGACTATCTGTGGTTCAGGCTGCTGGGGTGGATCCCGTAAACAGCCCCGCGCCGCCGGCAAAACAATCTTCGTCCAGCGTCAGGGTGGCGATTTTATGCACCGGTCCGCGCATGCTGACCTGAAAATCGCCGCTGAAGGCGATCTGCAGTTCGCCGCCCGGCATCCGCACGCTAACCCGATCGTCGGCTCGTCCCAGCTATCTTGGTGGCGGGTTTGGTGTTCCTTATTTTCAGGGCGACAAAGAGCTGGATGTGGCATCCGTAGGGGAGGCCATGCATGCCCTGGTCGCCAAAGCAGAGCAGCACCTGCCCGAAGCCGAGATCATTCTGGAACTTGGACGCTTTCTCGTCGCACCTGCGGGGATCTATGTTGCGAAAATCATTGACCGCAAGGTATCGCATGACGTGACCTATCTGGTCGCTGATGGTGGGATGAACCATCATCTTGCTGCTTCAGGCAACTTAGGTCAGCTTATCCGTCGCAACTATCCAGCCGTCATCGGTAACAGAGTGCAGGGCGAACAACGCGAAGTGGGCCCGTTGTGCACACCGCTGGATATTTTGCTGAACCAGGGGGATATCGCTGTAGCAGGACCGGGGGATTATATTGTTATTTTCCAGTCAGGCGCTTATGGTTTGACCGCCAGTCCGAACGGTTTTCTTAGCCAGAAAAGCGCGGCAGAGGTTTTGGTCTGAGTCAGGTCAGATTCGATTGAATAAAAGGTGATGATTTTAATGAGTAAGTTACTCAGCGGTGCAATTAAGTTTATTCGCCATACCGCGCTTTATGCCCTCTGTTCGGGCTTTACATTTTTTGCCTGGGCCCAGCCCGCTGATGAGGCGGGTTTTCGCAGGCTGGCAGTCATTGACCCTGTCGCGAAGAAACCAATGGAAGCGGTCTGGTTCTATCCCGGGAATATGAGCGGGAATACGATGAGCAACTTTGGCCCCTACCATGTGTCGGCACGCAACGCAGTGAAAATGGCACCCGGGCGCTATCCCCTGATTGTAATTTCACATGGCAACGCAGGAAGTTTGTGGAGCCATCATGATCTGGCAACCTCGCTTGCCCGTCAGGGCAATATCGTGATCACCCTGAGTCACCCCGGCGATAATTACAAAGATCAGTCAGGCGCGGGTGCGGCGAGCACCCTGTACGGCCGCCCTCTGCAAATCTCCGCTGCGATTACGGCAGCGCTGAGTACCCCGGATATACGCCAGCATGTTGACGCCGACAAAATTGCTTTTATCGGTTTCTCATCCGGTGGTGAAACGGGATTACTACTGGCAGGTGGCAGGATTGATCCATCACGCTACGTTAGCTACTGTGAAAATCATCAGGCAGAAGCCCTGTGTCTGGCAAAAGGGCATATTAAAAACGATGGTCCCGCTCTCGCACCTGAATCGGACCCGCGCATTAAAGCTTGGGTTCTGATGGCGCCAGTGAGTGCACCTTTCGCCCCTGAGTCCCTTAAAATCTTCACCAAACCGACGCTAATCTTCACTGGTGATAAGGATGAAGAGCTCTCCTGGCGCGAGAACACCGGCGAGCTGGCAAAAATTCTGCCCGTCAAACCACAACTGAAAGTCATTTCTGGCGCCGGGCATTTTGTCTTCCTTGCCCCCTGCTCGACAGAATTGCGGACTGCCATGCCACTGTTGTGTGAAGATCCACCGGGGATCGATCGAGTGGCTCTGCACAGCATGATTGAGAATGATATCACCCGTTTCCTTACCGGAGTCTGGCAAAAAAGTAGAGGGGGCGCTTAAGGATATTGTAGTACGTGTCACAACGATACGGCCTGGAGTGGCTTAATCAGCAGCAAGTTTACTCGGTTCAGATTCAACGGGTAAGTATAGCGGTTTGCCAACATAATGCCTTTGCTCGCAAACATCCGGCTCTGTCGTATTAAGGTAGCGTCAGATAACATGCTGTTTTTCTGAATTGTTGTCACCTGTAGTGGCAAACTGAATTTGGCCACCTAAGTTGAGGCGATATGCCCACCTCAAAATTTCGCAGGTGAACCAATGGGCAAAGGTAAGCGTACATCGTGTACCGTCTGGTGATTTTCTGACACATTTGCCAAAGTGGTTTCCACCAAAGTAGTAGGAACCACTTTGACAGATATTCAAAAAGCGGCGTCGCCGCTGTCGATCAGCAGGTCGTCGGAACCGATGCCGTAATGCGGGTGGCACAGCAGGCGGATCTGTTCCTGGCTCAGACGATCGGCGAACGAATGGTGGCATATCAGGTAGTCGTTGCCCAGGCCGTGATATTTGTGAAACAGCAGGGGAGTCATGGCGTTGCTCGGCTCAGCAAGAAAAGGTTGCTACAGCTTACAACAGAACGTTGGCGTCAAAACAAACAAAAGGCGGCCTGAGCCGCCCTTTTGCGCGATTGCCGGTGTGGCAATTAATTGTAGATGATCGCGGTACCGTGCAGTTTGTTGTCGCCGGTGGTGGCGATGATCTGGAAGGATTTGGCGCCGGCTGCGTCGGCTTTGGCCGCCAGTTTGTTTTCCAGGCTGCTCAGGTCGGACGCACCGCTGACGGTGACGACGCCGGCTTTTTGCAGATCGGCCGGTTGAGCATTGACCAGTTCGGCGGCGAAGCTGCCGAAGGAGACGGAAGCCAGTGCGATGGCGGCGATGGTCATTTTCAGGTTTTTCATAGTCTTATTTCCTATCTGTGTTCTTTACAATGTTTGTTTGGTAAGGTCGTTAAATTAATTAACGATCGATAATTTAATGTTAGATGCCGGTTTGACAGATTGCAAGTATTTTTTTAATAATCGTTAATTAATTTTTTTTACGCCCTGGCGTTGTGAGCAAAAGAACAGGCAATCCGTTGGCTTAATACGTTGTTATTGATAGATTTCTGCGGTGCCATGCAGCTGGTTGTTACCGCCGGCGCCGATGATGCGGAAGGATTTGGCACCGGCCTGATCGGCTTTGGCTGCCAGGCTGCTTTCCAGCGAGGTCAGATCCGACGAGCCGCTGACGGTAACGACGCCCACTTTCTGCTGGTCAGCCGGTTGGCTCTGGACTAAATCGGCGGCGAAGCTGCCGAAGGAAACGCTGGCCAGAGTGAGTGCTGCTAAGGTTAATTTTAAGTTTTTCATAATGTTATTTCCTTTCCGATAACGGTAAATAGAGGGTTTTAATCCGCTTCGCTAATTTATCTTAACGATCGATAACTAAATGCTAATAGGTTCTCGACGAGCGCGCAATATTTTTTTATAATGATCGTTAAGTTATTTGTGCTAACCCTGCTGTGGAGCGGGACAGGAGAGGAACGATGAGCATCAATGAAACGGTCTGCGGCAAAAAAAGCCGTGGCAGACCGAAACAATTTGATCGCGACCGGGCGCTGGAAAGCGCGCTCGAGTTGTTCTGGCGGCACGGTTATGAAGCCACCTCGCTGGCCGATCTGGTGGAAGTGACCGGCGCCAAGGCACCAACGCTGTATGCGGAGTTCGGCAACAAGGAAGGGATGTTTCGTGCGGCGGTAGAGCGTTATCTGCAAAAGTACACGCAGTGCGCCAACCAACTGCTGGAGCAGGATCTGCCGGTGGCCGAGATCGTCGAAGCCTACGTGCGTTCTTCCGCCGACGTATTTACCGACCCCGATACGCCGTCAGGCTGCTTTATGGTGTGCGCCTCCGCCGCGCTGTCGTCGGCATCCGATGACATCGCGCAGATGCTGCGCAGGAAGCATCATGCGCAGGAAGCGGCGCTGAAAGCCTGCTTCGATCGCAAGGTGCAGCAGGGCGAACTGCTGGCGAAAACCGACACCGCGCTGCTGGCGAAATACGTGATTTGCACCATTGAAGGTATGTCGGTACAGGCGCGCGAAGGGGCAAGCCGGAGCGATCTGCTGCGGTTGCTGGAGGCGTTGATGCTGGTGTGGCCGCGGCTCAGCCAGATTGGCAATAAGGTGTAACAACCGGCCCGGCTTTTACCGGGCCGTGTAACCCCTTACTGATTGACCGGGATCACCGCACCCTGGTATTTCTCGCGAATAAAGTCCTGAATCGGTTTGGAGTGCAGCACCTTGACCAGCGCCACGATCTCCGGCTTGTTCACGTCGGCCTTGTGCACGGTGATGATGTTGGCGTACGGGTTGTTTTCGCCGCTTTCGACCGCGATCGGATCTTTGGTCGGATTCAGCCCGGCGTCGATGGCGTAGTTGGCGTTGATCACCACCGCGTCGCCTTCGTCGTTGTTGTACATCTGCGGCAGCAGCGCGCCCTCGACGTTAGCCTGGAACTTCAGGTGTTTCGGGTTTTCCACCACGTCGCTGATGCGTGCGTCCACCTTACTCACCCCCGGTTTCAGCTTGATCACGCCTTCCCGCTCAAATATAGACAGGATACGGCCTTCTTCCGCCACCGCGTCGCGCATGATGATTTTGCCGTTTTCCGGCAGATCTTTCAGGCTCTTGTACTTCTTCGAGTAGATGCCGATAGGCTCAATATGGATCGCGCCGGCGCTGACGAAGTCATAGTTCTTGTCGTCGGCGTGGTCTTTCAGCACCGAGTTCAGGTAAGGCACGTGCTGGAAGTAGTTGGCGTCGATGTCGTGGCTGGCCAGCGCGGTGTTCGGCAGGATGTAGTCCTGAAAGCGCTTGATCTGCAGATCGATGCCTTCCTTCGCCAGTATCGGCTTGGCCTGTTCGAGGATCTCGGCGTGCGGCACGTTGGAGGCGCCGACCACCAGCTTGGTCGCCGCCGTGGCGCCAAAAGCGGCGAGGGTGGCGACGGAGGCGAAAGCCAACATCAGTAGGTGCTTTTTCATCATTGTTTTCCTTGGTTAATTAACGTTTATCGAGCGTTCTTGTCAGGGTGTCGCCGATGAACTGAATGACGAAAACGATCAGCAGAATCGTCAGCGTCGCCACCAGCGTCACGTCACTGTGGTTGCGTTGGAACCCTTCCAGGTAGGCCAGGTTGCCCAGGCCGCCGGCGCCGATCACCCCGGCCATCGCGGTGTAGCTCACCAGCGCGATCAGGGTGACAGTGATGCCGGAAACCAGCGCCGGCGAGCTCTCCGGCAGCAATACGCGGAAAATCAGGGTGCGGTTTTTGGCGCCCATCGAGCGCGCCGCCTCGATCACCCCTTTGTCGACCTCGCGCAGCGCGATCTCCACCAGCCGGGCGTAGAACGGCGCCGCGCCGACGATCAGCGCTGGCAGGGCCGCGTCCGCGCCGAGAATGGTGCCGATCAGCGACTTGGTGAACGGGATCAGCAGCACGATCAGAATGATGAACGGAATGGAGCGGAAGACGTTGACCAACACGGAGATCAGCGAGTAGATCGCCCGGTTCTGCCACAGTTGGCCCTTCGAGGTTAAAAACAGCAGCACGCCGAGCACGATGCCCAGCACCAGCGTGGCCAAACCGGCGATGCCGGTCATGTACAGCGTTTCCCAGGTGGCGTCCCACAGTTGGTCCAGACGCAGGTGGGGGAACAGGGATTCAATCATGTTGGATAACCTCGACGGCGATGTCTCTTTCGTGCAGCAGGCTGAGCATGTCGGCGACCTGTTGTTCGTTGCCTTCGGCGTGGATGTACAGTTCGCCGAACGACCCGTTGAGGGTGTGGCTGATCTTGCCGTGCAGAATGTTGATGGACAGGGCGTAGCGCCGGATCACTTCGGCGATCACCGCCTGATGGGTTTGCACGCCGACAAAGGTCAGCTTGAAAATCGCCCCCGGCAGATGGGCGGTGAGCAGCGGGTTGAAACTCTCTTCGGTGTCCGCATACTGCGATACCTGTTTGACGAACTGCCGGGTGATCGGCTGCTGTGGCCGGGTGAACACGTCGAGCACCGGGCCTTCTTCGACGATGCGGCCGTTTTCCATCACCGCCACGCGGTGGCAGATTTTGCGCACCACGTGCATCTCGTGGGTGATCAGCACGATGGTCAATTTCAGCTGGCGGTTGATGTCTAGCAGCAGGTCGAGAATGGCGTCGGTGGTCTGCGGGTCGAGCGCCGAGGTGGCCTCGTCGCACAGCAGCACGCTCGGGTTATTGGCCAGCGCGCGGGCGATGCCGACGCGCTGTTTCTGGCCACCGCTGAGCTGCGACGGGTAGGCGTCTTCACGCCCCTGCAGGCCGACCAGCGCGATCAGCTCCGCCACGCGCGGCGCAATCTGCGCCTTGGGCACGCCGGCGATCTGCATGGAAAAAGCAATGTTTTGGCTGACGGTGCGCGACCACAGCAGGTTGAAGTGCTGAAACACCATGCTGATTTTCAGCCGCGCCTGGCGCAGATGGCTGCCTTTGGCGCGAGCGATATCGAAGCCGCCTACGTCAATGCGGCCGCTGGTGGGCGTTTCCAGGCCGTTGAGCAGGCGGATCAGCGTGCTTTTGCCGGCGCCGCTGTAGCCGATGATGCCGTAAATTTGCCCGGCTTCTACCGCCAGACTGACGTTGTCTACCGCCACGATGCGGCCCTGTGTGCTGTCAAAAGTTTTGCAAACGTTCGAAAGAACGATCATAGCGAAGCGGATCCTTATCGATACTTCACAGCATTCCGTCCGGAGCGCGGTGCGCCGGACAGGGGGCGTTCGGCTTTACGGCGGGCACAACCCGGCGGGAAGTGGCGGACGGAACCTCTGTTGCGGGTGAATACCGGGCAATCCTACCGAGGGTTTATAGTGACAGGAAGAATGTAAAATCTATTACTTATTCTGATTTGATATATTAGACGGCGGGTGAAACGTGCGGGGAGAAAACCGGCCGCAGGGCGGCCGGCGGAGGGCTAGTGTTTGTCCAGCTTCATGTGCAGCAGCGGGAACGGGTTGCCCTGGCCGTCGAGCGGCGAGCGGCCGGTGATGACAAACCCGTAGTGGCGGTAGAAGCCGCTGGCCTGCGGGTTTTGCTCGTTCACGTCCAGCTGCAGTTCATCGTGCAGCGTTTCCGCGTGGGTCAGCAGCGCTTTGCCCACCCCTTTGCCGCGCCGATCGGCGTCGATAAACAGCATTTCCACCTTGTTGCCGTTCAGGCCGATAAAGCCGCAGGGGTGCCCCGGCCGGTCTTCGGCCACCCAGACGTTAACCGCCGGCAGGTAGTCGTTCAGCACCAGCGGGAACAGCTGTGCGATATTGTCTTCGGTTAAAAAATGGTGAGTGGCGCGCACCGAACGCAGCCAGATATCTGCCAATTGCGCGTTGTCTTCCGCCGCGCGTGCTCTGATGGTAATCATCGAACTCTCTGCTATCTAAGTTGGAGGAAAAAAACTAGATAGAGGTTTTGTGGGGTTAGTGCCGAATTAACGTGGGTTAACGCCCTGCAAAGCGCCTCTGCAGTGGATCGAATAGGCCCGCCTTATGACAAGCGGTATAACAACTGTAATTCAGTAAGTTAATGCTTTCAACCGCCGCAGGGCGTAATGGGGCGCCCGCCGCGTGCTACACTGGCCGCTGAATGAGCGAGAGGGCAGCAGGATGGAAGCGGTACGCGCAGCGATAGAAAAACAGGTGCTCAGCCTGACCGGGCTGGCGCTCGGCGGCGTCGATTTTGAGAACCCGCCGGGCGATCCGGGCTTGTTCGGCCCGCAGTCGGTCATCTGGCAGGTTCACCGCGATTTCACCCCGATGCTGTGCGGCGGCGTCAGCGCCTTGCTGCTGCAGATGCTGCACCCGCTGGCGCTGGCCGGGGTGTGGGATCACTCCAACTTCCGCGAAGATATGATTGGCCGCCTGCGCCGCACCAGCCAGTTCGTGTCGGTCACCACCTTCGGCCCGACCGCCGAGGCGGAGCGGCTGATCGCCAAAGTCAAAGCCATCCATCTGCGGGTGACCGGCGTCGGCAGCGAGGGCACGCCTTATGCCGCCAGCGATCCGGCGCTGCTCACCTGGGTGCATGTGGCGGAGAGCAGCCGTTTTCTGGCCAGCCACCTGCGCTACCGCAACCCGCATCTTTCCCGCGATTTGCAGGATCAATACTACCGCGAAGCGGCACGCGTGGCCGCCGCGCTGGGGGCGACCGCAATTCCTCAGTCCTGCGCGGAGGTCGAAGAGTACCTGCAGGCGATGCAGCCGCAGCTGGTCTGCGATGAACGCACTCGCGAGGTGGCGCGCATTCTGCTGAAGGCGCCGGCGCCGAGCGCATTGGCGCGCCCGCTTGGCGGGCTGGTGATGCAGGCGGGCATCGATCTGTTGCCCGAATGGGCGCAGCGGCAGTTCGGTTTTCATCCGGGCGCGCTGCGGCGGCGGCTGGTGCGAACGGGCGCCGCAGGCCTCGGCAAGGTGCTGGGCGCGTCGATGCGCAACGGTTCCTATCAGCGCGCGGTGCGGCGCATCACTCAGCCGTCATGAGCCACAGCCGCTATAATTCGTCTTTGTTTATCTTCGTTTACGGACGCTTTTGAGACTTTTACGGGTGATCCGGCCAGTAATGCGTTTTACACTTGGGGGCAAAGCCACATTCCATTTTTGGCGCGCAGCCGATTCTGCCGTGCCCTGACCCTATTGAGGTGATATGAACGAGTCATACGTACTTGCTGAAGTCAGCAATGAGAACCAGACGCTGGTCGCGGTGGTTCAGCAAGGGAGCAGGGCCGCCTATTTTTATATCTATCCCGCCGAAGCCTACAGCGATCGCTATCAGGTGCGCGCCTGCTGGCTGCGCAACCTGGCCGCCGCGCCGCTGCAGGAAGATCGCGCCGCGCTGGATCAAGGGCAGCCGCCGATGCTGGCGGCGGAGTTTTGCCGCAATCTGGAAGGCGAAGCGCCGCTGAACCCGGAAGGGCTGATGGTGGTGTGGAACGAAAGCGACGACGGCGCAGCCCTGTGGTATTACGGCCAGCTTTTGGCGGTGATCCCCGGCTGGAGCCTGTATATTGACCATTCGGTGTGCTATTCCGCCAGCTGCATCAAAGAGAGCCCGTTGGCTTATCCGCTCGGCTCGGCCTCGACCAACACCCAGTATGCGCAGGCGGAGAGTACCCGCCAGTTCTGGCGCAGCTGGCAGCGTGAAGAGGGCAACCCGTGGCCGAAGATGCAGCGCGATTTTCAGGCGCGCTATGAGCCGCATTTTGGCCCTTCGGTGAAGTACTACGCCATCGATCAGGGCAAGTGGCCGCCGATGGCCATCACCCAGCACGAGCGCGACGGCATCTACTACTTCCTCACCATGGGGGTCAGCATCCGGCCGATGCCGTGGGTGGAGATCCTGTTCAACGACGAGGCTTCGCGCTATCGCCGCATGGAGATGGCGATCGCCATCGACAGCCAATACATGACCGAAGACAACGCGGTGCAGATGGCCAGCGCGCTGGCCGGTTTCGCGCACGCGCCGTGGGCGCGGCTGACCTGGATCGGCGAAGGGCATACGCTGGAGTCGGACGTGGCGCCGCTGGGCTACGAGGGCTATATTTTATCGTCGTCCTTCTACCCGCATAGCGCGCACCTGACTCTGCCGCAGCAGTACGGCGATCCGGTGAACCTGTTCTGGGCCAGCCCGGTGTTTACCGCCGAGCGGCAGCTGGCGCACGCCACGCCGAACGGCGGGCACGATCTGGTGAACCGGCTGCGGGAGCAGGGCGTCGACCATATTTTCCGCCCGCGCCAGCCGGTGTGCTGACGCCACTTATCTTCGCTTCGGGAGCCGCCATGACCACCGCGCTGTTGATTATCGATGTGCAGGAAGGGTTGTTTACGCCGCCGCCGGCGGATGCCGCGGGTACCGTTGCGCGCATCAATCAGCTGAGCGAGCGCGCCCGCAGGGCGGGCGTGCCGGTTGTCGTGATTCAGCACCACACGCCGGACGACGAGCTGCGGCACGGCAGCGCCGCCTGGCAAGTGCTCGCGGCGCTGAAGGTGGCGCCGGGCGACCACCGGGTGGATAAAACCACGCCGGACTCGTTCCTGCGCACCTCACTGGGTGCGTTGCTGATCGCCAACGGCGTATCGCAGCTGGTGGTTTGCGGCTACTCCACGCCGTTTTGCATCGACACCACGGTGCGCAGCGCGGCGGCGCACGGCTATCCGGTGACGCTGGCGGCGGATGCCCATACCTGCCACGACAAACCCTATGCCGACGGTCTGCTGATCCGCACCCACCATAACGAGACGCTGTCGAATATCGAAAGCTTCGGCGTGCCGATCCGCGCCGTTCCCGCGGCGGACATCGTGTTCTGAGAACGGAAAAACGGGGGCCGAGGCCCCCGTTCGTTATTTCAGACCCGCCCGCCGCGCCGCCACCTTGGCCAGCGCCAGACGGGATCCTGCGGGGGAATGCTTCTCGGCGGCGATCACGCCGTCTTACGCGCCGGCGGCGGGCTATTGACGCGCTGCCGCTGCGGGTATACCTTGATGGCATGAATATATCGATGCACTCCACCCACAATCAGTCATGGTGGCGCCTCTTCTGAGGCGGCACGAGTATTCACATCTCTTTTTAATGCCGCCGGTTTGGCGGCATTATTTTTTGTGGCGTTGATCCGGCGGTCTACAGACCTTCAGGAGCACTGTCATGAGCTACACCATTCTTACCGGCGATCGCGCCACCGGCCCACTGCATTTAGGCCACTTCGTCGGCTCGCTGCGCCAGCGTGTCGAACTGCAGCACCAGCATAACCAAACGGTGATGGTGGCGGACCTGCAGGGCCTGACCGACAACGGCAACAACCCGCAAAAAATCAGCGCCAACGTGCTCAACGTCGTGGCCGACTATCTGGCGGTGGGCATCGATCCACACAAGACCACGATCTGCCTGCAGTCGGCGCTGCCGGCGTTGGCCGAGCTGACGATGTACTACCTCAACCTGGTCAGCGTGGCGCGGCTGGAACGCAACCCGACGGTGAAAAACGAAATCGCCGAGAAGGATTTCGCTCGCAGCCTGCCGGCCGGTTTTTTGATTTATCCGGTCAGCCAGGCGGCGGACATCACCGCCTTTGGCGCCACCCACGTGCCGGTCGGCGAGGATCAGCTGCCGATGCTGGAGCAAACCAATGAGATCGTGCGGCGTTTCAACCACATCGTCGGCCAACCGATATTAACGGAGTGCCAGCCTTTGTTGAGCCACGTCGGGCGTCTGCCGGGGCTGGACGGGCAGGGCAAGATGTCGAAATCGCGCGGCAACGCCATCCAGCTTGGCGCCGGCGCCGACGAGGTGCACAAGGCGGTGATGAGCATGTTCACCGACCCCGGCCATCTCAACGTCAGCGATCCCGGCCGGGTGGAGGGCAACATGGTGTTCACCTACCTGGACGCCTTCTGCGAAGACGCCGCGCTGGTGGCAGATCTGAAGGCGCACTATCGGCGCGGCGGGTTGGGGGACGTGAAAATCAAACGGCTGCTGGAGGATTGCCTGCAGAGCCTGCTCGAGCCGATCCGCACCCGCCGCGCCGAATTCATCGCCGATAAAGGCGAGCTGACGCGCATCCTGCAGCACGGCACCCGCCGCGCGCATCAGGTCAGCCAACAGACGCTGCAACAGGTCAAGACGGCGCTGGGGCTGGACTTCTTCACCCTGGCGTGAGGCGAACGCCGGGGCGGCACGCGTCACGCCCCGGCCATAAAACCATCATCCCACTGTCATAAACTTATCCGTTAATAGGTGCCCATAATGATTAGCCACTGAAACCAGAGATATCATATGGCTCAGGCACTGTTAAAATTGGCACAGCACGACTTTCCAGGGCAGCACGCCGCCGCATCCCGCAAAGTATTATCGGTAAAGGGACTTGGCAAGGCCTACAAAGCGCAGCAGCGCGTGCTGGATGACATCAATTTCGATCTGCACGCCGGCGAATTCGTGGCGGTGATCGGCCGCTCCGGCGCGGGCAAGTCCACGCTGCTGCACACCCTGAACGGCACCATTCCTTCCAGCTGCGGCGAGATGCTGCACTTCGAAGACGATGGCGCGGTGCAGGATATCGCCCAGCTGGCCGGCCGCCAGATGCGCCAGTGGCGCGCGCGCTGCGGCATGATCTTCCAGGACTTCTGTCTGGTGCCGCGGCTGGACGTGATGACCAACGTGCTGCTGGGCCGTCTGAGCCACACGTCTACCCTGAAATCCTTCTTCAAACTGTTCGATGACGCCGACCGCGCTCGCGCCATCGAGCTGTTGCAGTGGCTCAACATGCTGCCGCACGCGCTGCAGCGCGCCGAGAACCTCTCCGGCGGCCAAATGCAGCGCGTCGCCATCTGCCGCGCGCTGATGCAAAACCCGCAAATCCTGCTGGCCGATGAGCCGGTCGCGTCGCTCGATCCGAAAAACACCCGCCGCATCATGGACGCGCTGCAAAAAATCAGCGAAGACGGCATCGCGGTGATGGTGAACCTGCACTCGGTCGAACTGGTGAAAGAGTATTGCTCGCGGGTGATCGGCATCGCCCACGGGAAGATCGTGTTTGACGGGCATCCTTCGCAACTGAACGAACGGATCCTGCACCAGCTGTATGGCGAAGAAGCCAATCAGATCCATTGAAGCACTTTTGACCTTTACCCTTTACACACAAGGCACACCTAATGAAAAAAGTATTGAGTCTGACCACCCTGATGGCCGGCGCGATGATGGTATTTAATGCTGCCGCAGCGGATGCGCCGAAAGAGCTGAACCTGGGCATTCTCGGCGGCCAGAACGCCACCCAGCAGATCGGCGATAACCAGTGCGTGAAGCAGTTTCTGGATAAAGAGTTGAACGTCGATACCAAGCTGCGCAACTCGTCCGACTATTCCGGCGTGATCCAGGGCCTGCTGGGCGGCAAGATTGACCTGGTGCTGAGCATGTCGCCGTCGTCGTTCGCTTCGGTCTACATCAAGGATCCGAAAGCGGTGGATATCGTCGGCATCGCGGTCGACGACGTCGACCAGTCGCGCGGCTACCACTCGGTGGTGGTGGTGAAGGCCGGCAGCCCGTACCAGAAACTGGAAGACCTGAAAGGCAAGGCCATCGGCTTCGCCGATCCGGATTCCACCTCCGGCTTCCTGATCCCAAACCAGGCGTTTAAAAAGCTGTTCGGCGGCACGGTCGACAACAAATACAACAACACCTTCTCCAGCGTCACCTTCTCCGGCGGCCACGAGCAGGACATCCTCGGCGTGCTGAACGGCCAGTTCGAAGGCGCGGTGACCTGGGCGTCGATGATCGGCGACTACAACACCGGCTACACCAGCGGCGCGTTCACCCGCATGATCCGCATGGATCACCCGGACCTGATGAAACAGATCCGCATCATCTGGCAGTCGCCGCTGATCCCGAACGGCCCGATCCTGGTGAGCAACTCGCTGCCGGCCGACTTCAAGGCCAAAGTCGTCACCGCCATCAAGAAGCTGGATAAAGACGATCACCAGTGCTTTATCAAAGCGATGGGCGGCAAACAGCACATCGGCGACACCACCCTGGCGGAATACCAGAACATCATCGATATGAAGCGCGAGCTGACCAAAGGCGACCGTTAATTCCCGGCTGCCTCGGCCGTCCGAATGAAGGGGTTCAGCGTGCTGAACCCCTTGTTCCATAAAGATGGAAGACCTGTTTTGAATACCGATTTCGCACACTATTACCAACGGATCCGCAGCAAGCAAAAGCGCGAAGCGCTGCTGTGGTCGCTCGGGCTGGTGGTGCTGTACCTGGGCGCCGGCAACCTCGCCGAGTTCAACCTGCACACCGTTTGGGTGTCTATTCCGCACTTCTTCGACTACCTGGCCGAAACCATTCCGACGCTGCATTGGCATTTGCTGTTCGCCGACGGGCGCACCGAGGGCTCGCTGGCCTACTGGGGTTACCGCCTGAATATCCAGCTGCCGCTGATCTGGGAGACCTTGCAGCTGGCGCTGGCGGCGACCATTTTCTCGGTGCTGGTGGCGACCGTGCTGGCGTTTCTGGCGGCCGGCAACACCTATACCCCGGCCTCGGTGCGGCTGGCGATCCGCACGCTGGTAGCGTTTTTGCGCACCATGCCGGAGCTGGCGTGGGCGGTGATGTTCGTGATGGCGTTCGGCATCGGCGCCATTCCCGGCTTCCTGGCGCTGGCGCTGCACACCATCGGCAGCCTGACCAAGCTGTTCTACGAATCGATCGAAACCGCCTCCAACAAACCGGTGCGCGGGCTGGCGGCCTGCGGCGCTACGCCGCTGCAGCGCATGCGCTTCGGCCTGTGGCCGCAGGTGAAGCCGGTGTTTCTCTCCTACAGCTTCATGCGGCTGGAGATCAACTTCCGCCAGTCGACCATTTTGGGGCTGGTGGGCGCGGGCGGCATCGGCCAGGAGCTGATGACCAACATTAAACTCGACCGCTACGATCAGGTCAGCATGACGCTGCTGCTGATCATCGTGGTGGTTTCCGTGCTCGACTACGTGTCGGGCGAGCTGCGCAAGCGCGTGGTGGAGGGGGCAAAATGATAGCGGGCACTCCGGCGTCGGCGGAAACGCTGCGCCAGTTGAAACAACAGCATCCGGCGATCTTTGCGCAGCAGGGGCGCTACCTGCGCACCGTCGGCCTGATCGCGCTGGCGATCGTGCTGTATTACGTGTTCTTCTTCCTGGTCTTCGGCATTAGCTGGCCGCAGTTTATCAACGGCTGCCAGCAGCTGGGGCGCTATTTCCTGCGCATGTTCGTCTGGCACGACTTCGTCAACTGGCCGTTCATGTACTACTTCCAGCAGATCGGCATCACCATCGCCATCGTGTTCGCCGGCACCATCACCGCGTCGCTGATCGCGCTGCCGCTGTCGTTCTTCGCCGCGCGCAACGTGATGTCGACGCCGCTGCTGCGGCCGATTTCGGTGGTGGTGCGCCGCTTGCTGGACGTGCTGCGCGGTATCGACATGGCGATCTGGGGGCTGATCTTCGTGCGCGCCGTCGGCATGGGGCCGCTGGCCGGGGTGTTGGCGATCGTGATGCAGGACGTCGGGCTGCTGGGCAAACTGTACGCCGAAGGGCACGAGGCGGTGGACAAGTCCCCCAGCCGCGGCCTGACGGCGGTAGGCGCCAACGGGTTGCAGAAGCACCGCTACGGCATCTTCACCCAATCGTTCCCCACCTTCCTGGCGCTCAGCCTGTACCAGATCGAGTCCAACACCCGCTCTGCGGCGGTGCTGGGCTTCGTCGGCGCCGGCGGCATCGGCCTGGTGTACGCGGAGAACATGCGGCTGTGGAACTGGGACGTGGTGATGTTCATCACCCTGATCCTGGTGGTGGTGGTGATGATCATGGACAAGGTCTCGTCGATGCTGCGCAACAAGTACATCATCGGCGAAGACATCCCGCTGTATCAGCAAAAAAGCCAAATCGATTGAGAAACCCCTTGCCGATCCCTATACTGCCGCACATTCAAGGTGTGCGGCCATACCCGTCATACTTGGAGCTGCCTCTTTGTTGGCTGCATTTGCGCGCCCCGGTCACATAGTTAACTATGCTCCGGGGGCTTACAAATTTGCCGCCGCGATGCAACTCCAATTATTTTGGGTATGGGGCATTTTTTTACAATGCGCACGTCCCCGTTAGACAAGTAAAGGCAATGCAATCCCATGATGAACAACGACGTGCTGCGCAGCGTGCGCTATATGCTGAGCATTAACAACGCCAAAATGGTCGAGATTATCAAACTGGACGATTTCGAGGTGGCGGTGTCGGCGATGGACGCTTACGTGATCAAAGAAGGCGAGCCGGGCTACGAGAAGTGCCCGGACGAAGTGATGGCGCACTTCCTCAACGGCCTGGTGTTCTTCAAGCGCGGCAAGGACGACAAGTTCCCGGCGCCGGCGGTTGAGCTGCCGATCACCAATAACCTGGTGCTGAAAAAGCTGCGCGTGGCGTTCGAGCTGAAAGACACCGACATGCACCAGATCTTCACCGCGGTGGACTTCCGCATCTCCAAGCCGGAGCTGAGCGCGCTGTTCCGCAAAGAAGGCACCAAGAACTACCGCCCGTGCGGCGATCAGATGCTGCGCTACTTCCTCAAAGGGTTGGCGCAGCGCGTTCGCGGCGAGTAACGCGCAGCGTTCACCGAGCCTCAGGCGCAATCGCAAGGTTGCGCCTTTTTTATTGCCGCTCTCCCGCCCGCCGTTGTTGTACTGGCCCTCAGCCATCCGCCATCGATGGAGGGCGGCCGCCCCTCCGGTTACTTTCTCATGGTCAATTCAATCACCGAAACCATGAGGAAAGCAGGATGCCAACCATCACGAAAACCCAATCACTTTACACGTTGACCCGGCCGGTCTGGCTGGATGCGGCAGGCATGAGCAAAGGTATCGATCACGATCGCCAGCACCTGGGCATCATTCTCGCCGCCGGGCAGGTGCTGCGAGTGCGGCAGACCAACGCGGCGTTTACCGGCAAGCTCATGCTGCGCTTGCTGAATGACGACAGCAAAACGGAGGCTGAATTCAGCGTCGGCGCGAGCTGGGTCGAGGCCCAGGTCAATGCCGTCTCGGTGCCGTTCATCGATACGCCGTACGGGCAGGGCGAACCGGCGCTGGAGTTCGAGTATCCGGACACGGCGAAAGCGCTGCCGGTTTATCGCCGTGGCGAAAACGAAGCCGCATTCTTCGCCCGTTGGGACGATCGGGACGCCGAGTTTGCGCTGGTCGATGCGGAATACGCGGTGTTGCTGGTGCCGAAAATCAGTAAGCCGGCGCTGAAGTCGCTGGGCGAAGCGAAAAACATCGACGGGCTGATCGCCTACTATGACCGCATTTTCACCTTCTACAATGCGCTGACCGGCGTCTCGTTCGAGGCTGAACACGAATCCGATCGCAATATTCGCAACCGCTACTTTATGAAGGCCGATAAGCACGGCGCCGGCGCCGCGTATTACGGCGGCCGCTGGACGGCGGAAACCAGCGATTCGGTCAGCAGCTTCTGGCTGACGCCGAAAGACAGCAACTGGGGCAGCCTGCATGAGATCGCGCACGGCTATCAGGGGCACTTTATGGGCGACAAATATTTCTCCACCGGTGAGATGTGGAACAATATTTACGCCGCTTGCTATCAGGACGTGATGCTGGGGGAACGCAAATACCAGGAGGGATGGCTGTATAACTACGGCAACGCGGCCGGCGTCGAGAAGAAAATCGTCGATCTGATCGCTCAGGGCACGCCGCTCAACCAGTGGGATCTGCGCTCCAAGCTGTTCTTCGCGATGCTGATGGTCGACAAGGCAGGCAAGAACGCCTTCACGCACTTTAACCAGCAGTATCGCCAAAGCTGCAATACGCCGGGCTTCGTGCCGTCCGAACATGCCTTGCTGGACCTGCTGTCGGCAAGCTTCGCCGCGGCCGGCGAGCAAATCGACGTGACGCCGTTCGTCGAACTGACCGGCGGCGTGATCACCCAAACGCAGCGCGATCTCAACGCGTTCAGCCACGCCAAGGCGGTGTACCCGCTGTATCAACTGGTGGATGCGCAGAGTTTGCCGGCGGTGCAGGCACAGCTGAAGCTGGATTCCTCCCTGCGCCTGGTCGATTCCTCTCAGCTCAAGGCGAGCGGCCTGAAAGGCGATGTCGCCCTGAGCCTGGATATCGATGACTTTGCGCAGATCTACGGTGAGGATCTTGTCCTGATGGAAGGGGCGCGCTATGCCCACAAGGTCCGTATCGACGCGCCGACCCTGGCCCTGAATGCGTTGCCGATCGGCGTGTACACCCTGCGGTTGCCGACCGGCAAAGATCGCAAATATCGGCCGACGGCGGCTTATCTGACGGTGAAACAGGGGAAAAACGCGGTGACGCTTCGCTTCGAGCGCAAAGCCGCTTCGCCGATCGTGTCGCAGGAGATCAACCTGTTGGGCCTGAGCGATGCGGTCTTCGCCACCGTGGTCGTCGATCGCGCCAAAGGGGCGGTGGTGGTTGACGTGACCAGCACCACGCCGCACGCCTACTTCCCCGGTGAAACCTATGCCCGGGTGACGCTGCGCGATCGGCAGGGTGCGGTGCGTTTCACTAAGGAAATTCAGGGCACTGAGGCTACATTGAGTCATGACGAGCTGCCGTTTGCCGAAGGCGACGACATCGAGATTTATCATGTGGAGCCGAGCCGGGTGCGTTTGAATCCGGCGGCGGCCGGCGTCATCGACAACAAAAACAAAACCAACGTGCTGCGTATCGAAACCAGCGGGCTGAAAAACCCGGCGTTGTCCGGCGATCCCGAGCAGGCGCTGCTGGCGCGCCTGGAGCAGGCGGCGCAGCGTTTGCGCCGCCTGTTGCCGGCTTACTACGCGCCGTCATCGTCGTTCAAGGACGATATTTATCTGGCGATCGGCGCCTTCGCCGAGCCGCAGCGCGAGCCACTGTTGGCGACCTATCGGGATTGCCTGCCGGCCGATAATACGCCGCCGGGCGCTAACGTCGGCAATGCGTTTACCGTGGCCGGCAAAGGGATCGGCGATCGCCAGTTTTTGACCTGCGCCGTCGATCTGGTGAAGAAAACCGTGACCGTGACGCTGGCGGCGGGGATTGCTCACCACTATTTTGCCGACAGCTACGCCTTCATCAGCGTGACGGATGCGGACGGAAACACCTTGCTCAGCTACGACGTCATCGGCAGCCAAAATCAACAGGCTAAAATCTGGGTGCTGCCGCTGTCAGGCTACGGCGGTGAGGTGATCCATCTGCGGCATGAAGAGCCGGACAACCGTCTGGCGATCGTCAACGAGATGCAGCATGTGCGGCTGGCGGAGAAGGGCAAGCAACAGACCTACTGCATTACGCCGGTCGGTTTGAAACGCATCAAGGATTGATCCCCATCGGCCTACCGGGGCGGCGAGTGCCGTCGCCCCGGTTTTTCCGCTTCGTTATCCCGCCATTGCACTCTTTTTGTTCTCCCGCTGCGCGCCGCTGGTGCAGGCCGTTCGCCGTCACCGTCATAAGTTTTAATTATAATTTATTGAAATCATGAGATTAAAAATTGGCACGCCGGTTGCTCTGTTGAATCCCATCTTGTGTACCAGATGGAATTCAGCCGATGAGCGATCCTGTTGAAGCCTGTGGTTTTACCCTCAGTGAATGGCAACACCATTATCAAACCCGTCCGGCGGGCGAGCGCCTCGCCTGCGTCAGCGCGACGATCGAAGCGCTGGTCGCCGGGCTGAACCCGGACGATAACGCCTGGCTGTATCTCGCCACGCCGGCGCAGCGCGAGCAGCAGTACCGGCAACTGGCACAGTTGCTGGCGGCGGTCGCCGGCGATCTCAGCCGCCTGCCGCTGTTCGGCGTGCCCTTTGCCATCAAAGACAATATCGACGTCGGCGGCTGGCCAACCAGCGCCGCCTGCCCGGCGTTCACCTATCAGGCTGCGGCGGACGCCACCGTGGTCGCCAACCTGCGTGCCGCCGGGGCGATCGCCCTCGGTAAAACCAACCTCGATCAGTTCGCTACCGGGTTGGTGGGCACCCGCTCACCTTATGGCGCGGTGGTCAACAGCTTCGACAGCCGCTACGTCAGCGGCGGTTCCAGCTCCGGCTCCGCCTCGGTGGTGGCGCGCGGCCTGGTGCCGTTCGCGCTGGGCACCGACACCGCCGGTTCGGGGCGCGTGCCCGCCGGGTTCAACAACATCGTCGGGCTGAAGCCGACCAAGGGGCGGTTGTCCAACCGCGGCGTGGTGCCGGCCTGCCGCTTGAACGATACGGTATCGGTCTTCGCGCTGACGGTGGCCGATGCGGCGCAGGTGGCGGAGCTGGCGAGCGGCTTTGACGCGGCAGATCCGTATTCCCGCCCCGATCCGCATACCGCGCCGGCGGATATTCCCGCCGCGCCGCGTTTTGCCATCCCCGCCCAACTGGAGTTTTTCGGTGACGCGCAGGCCGAACGGGCGTTTCACCGCGCGCTGGCGCAGCTGCAGGCGGGCGGCGCCACGCTGGAACCTCTCGATTTCGCGCCGTTTCGCACCCTGGCGGAGCAGCTGTATTACGGCCCCTGGGTGGCGGAGCGCACCGTGGCGATTGAGCAGGTACTGGAAGCGAGCCCGCAGGCTATCGATCCGGTGGTGCGCGGGATTGTCGGCAACGGCCTGGGCTACAGCGCCTGCGACGCCTACCAGGCGGAATACCTGCGTGCCGAATTGGCGCGGCAAATCGCCCAGCGGCTGGCGCCGTTCGACGCGCTGGTGGTGCCGACCGCGCCCACTATCCGCACCCTGGCGGAGATGGCGCAGGAGCCGGTGCTGTTCAATTCGCAGTTCGGCACTTACACCAATTTCACCAACCTGGCCGATCTGAGCGCCCTGGCGCTGCCGGGGCCGCTGCGCGAAGACGGGCTGCCGGCGGGCATCACCCTGATTGCCCCCGCCTGGCATGACCGGGCGCTGGCGGCGTTTGGCCTGCGCTGGCAACGGCAAAGCGCCTTGCCGCTCGGGGCTACCGGCCGGGTATTGCCGCCGCAGCCCGCGCCGGCCCCGTCGGCGGGGCACGTGCGTCTGGCGGTAGTGGGTGCTCACCTCAGCGGTATGCCGCTCAACGTCCAGCTGACGCAGCGCGACGCGGTGCGGGTGGAGCAAACCGTCACCGCCCCCTGTTACCGCCTCTACGCGCTGGCCGATACCGAGCCGCCGAAGCCGGGGCTGGCGCGCGTGGCGCAGGGGGCGGCGATCCTTCTTGAGCTGTGGGACATCCCGCTGGCCCGTTTCGGCGAGTTTGTGGCGGAAATCCCGGCGCCCTTGGGCATCGGCACGCTGCTGCTGGCGGACGGCCGGCGGGTGAAGGGGTTTATCTGCGAAGCCTGGGCGCTGGAAGGCGCCACGGATATCACTGAGTTTGGCGGCTGGCAGCCTTATGTCGCCAGCCTTAAGGGGCACGAACATGTTTAATACCGTACTGATCGCTAACCGCGGCGAAATCGCCTGCCGCGCCATTCGCACCCTGAAACGCCTGGGCGTCACCAGCGTGGCGGTTTATTCCGACGCCGACCGCAATGCGCCGCACGTCACCGAAGCCGATAAGGCGGTGGCGCTCGGCGGTGACAAGGCCGCCGACAGCTACCTGCGCATCGACAAGATCCTTGCGGCCGCCGCCGCCACCGGCGCGCAGGCGGTCTACCCCGGCTACGGCTTTTTGTCCGAGAGCGCCGAGTTTGCCGAAGCCTGCGAGGCGGCGGGCATCGCCTTTATCGGCCCGACGGCGGCGCAGATCCGCGAGTTCGGCCTCAAACACCGGGCGCGCGAGCTGGCGGGGTTGGCCGGGGTGCCGATGACGCCGGGTACCGGCTTACTGGAGAGCGTTGAGCAGGCAGTTACCGCCGCCGCGCGTATCGGCTACCCGGTGATGCTGAAAAGCACCGCCGGCGGTGGCGGCATCGGCCTGACGCGCTGTGACGACGAGGCGGCGCTGCGCGACGCCTACGACAGCGTCAAACGGCTGGGAGAGCAGTTTTTCCGCGACGCCGGCGCCTTTATTGAACGCTTCGTCGATCGCGCACGCCACGTCGAGGTACAGATTTTCGGCGACGGCCAGGGGCGGGTGGTGGCGCTCGGCGAGCGCGATTGCTCGCTGCAGCGCCGCAACCAAAAGGTGGTGGAGGAAACCCCGGCGCCGCACCTGCCGGCGGCGACCCGCCAGGCGCTGCATCGGGCGGCGGTGGCGCTGGGCGAATCGGTGAATTACCGCAGCGCCGGCACCGTGGAGTTCATTTATGACGCCGCGCGCGACGAGTTTTACTTCCTGGAAGTGAACACCCGCTTACAGGTCGAGCACCCGATCACCGAGATGGTCACCGGCCTGGATCTGATCGAAGGCATGTTGCAGGTGGCGGCGGGCGACGCGCTGGATTGGGCGGCGCTGCAACGCGCGCCGCAGGGCGCGGCGATCGAAGTGCGCCTCTACGCCGAAGATCCGCTGAAGAACTTCCAGCCCAGCCCCGGCGTGCTGACCGAGGTGCATTTCCCCGCCGACGTGCGCCTCGACGGTTGGGTGTCGACCGGCAGCGAAGTCTCGGCATTTTACGACCCGATGATCGCCAAGCTGATCGTGCACGGCGCGGATCGGGAGCAGGCGCTGGAAAAACTGCGCGTGGCGCTGGCGGCGACCCGTTTGCACGGCATCGCCACCAACCTCGATTATCTGCGGCAGGTGATCGCCACGCCGCAATTTCAGCGCGGCGACGTCTGGACGCGCCTGCTGGACAATGTGCGTTTCCAGCCGCACTGCCTCGAAGTGCTGCAACCCGGCACCTACAGCAGCGTGCAGGATTATCCCGGCCGCCTCGGCTATTGGGACATCGGCGTGCCGCCATCCGGCCCGATGGACGACTTCGCGTTCCGGCTGGCCAACCGCATCGTCGGCAACCACCCGGCCGCCGCCGGGCTGGAGTTTACCCTGCAGGGGCCGACGCTGCGCTTTCACTGCGACGCCATCATCGCGCTGACGGGCGCGAGCTGCCCGGCCGATCTGGATGGCGAGGCGGTCGCTTACTGGCGGCCGATCGCGGTGCGGGCCGGGCAGGTGCTGACGCTGGGGCGCGCCACACACGGCTGCCGCACTTATCTGGCGGTACGCAACGGCTTTGACGTGCCGGTGTATCTCGGCAGCCGTTCCACCTTTGCGCTGGGCCAGTTCGGCGGCCACGCCGGGCGCACCTTGCGCGTGGCGGACATGCTGGCGATCGCTCAACCGGCGCTGGCCGCCAGCACCACGCCGGCGCCGATCGCCGCGCCGCAGGCGATGGACGACAGCCTGATCCCGCACTACGGCGACCAGTGGCACATCGGCGTGCTGTACGGGCCGCACGGCGCGCCGGACTTTTTCACCGCCGAATCAATAGAGGCCTTCTTCGCCACCGACTGGCAGGTGCATTACAACTCCAACCGCCTCGGCGTGCGCCTGGCGGGGCCGAAGCCCGAATGGGCGAGAGAGGACGGCGGCGAGGCGGGTTTGCATCCTTCCAACGTGCATGACTGTGAGTACGCCATCGGTGCAATCAATTTCACCGGCGACTTCCCGGTGATCCTGACCCGCGACGGGCCCAGCCTCGGCGGCTTCGTCTGCCCGGTGACCATCGCCAAGGCCGAGCTGTGGAAAGTGGGGCAGGTGAAGCCGGGCGACCGCATCCGGTTCCATCCGATCGGCTTTCGCCAGGCGCAGTCGCTGGAGCAGGCGCAGCTGGGCAGCATCGAAGCGCTGGCGGCGGTGAAGGCCATCACCCTGCCGCCGCCGGATCTGGCCCCGGCGGAGACCGTTTCCGCCGCGGTGCTGGCGGCGCTGCCGGCGGCGGAAGGGCGCCCGGCGGTGGCGTATCGCCAGGCGGGGGACGGTTACATCCTGATGGAGTACGGCGACAACGTGCTCGATCTGGCGCTGCGGCTGCGCATCCATCTGCTGATGCAGTCGCTGCGAGAGGAGGCGATACCGGGCGTGGCGGAGCTGGCGCCGGGCGTGCGTTCGCTGCAGATCCGCTACGACAGCCGACAGATTAGCCAGGCCGATCTGCTAGAGCGCCTGCTGGCGCGCGAACGGGCGCTGGGGGACGTCAGCCGCCTGAAGGTGCCGACGCGCACCGTCTGGCTGCCGATGGCGTTCGAGGATTCGGCCACGCTGGGCGCGGTGGATCGCTATCAGCAGACGGTGCGCGCCTCGGCGCCCTGGTTGCCGAACAACGTCGATTTCATCCAGCGCATCAACGGCCTGAGCCGACGCGAGCAGGTGCGTGACATTCTGTTCGACGCCAGCTATCTGATCCTCGGATTGGGAGACGTTTACCTCGGCGCGCCCTGCGCGGTGCCGCTCGATCCGCGCCATCGCCTGCTGAGCTCCAAATACAACCCGGCGCGCACCCACACCGCCGAAGGGACGGTCGGCATCGGCGGCATGTACATGTGCATCTACGGCATGGACTCGCCGGGCGGCTACCAGCTGGTGGGGCGCACGCTGCCGATCTGGAACAAATTCCTCAAAAACCCGCAGTTCACCGCCGGTGAGCCCTGGCTGCTGCGCTTCTTCGATCAGGTGCGCTTCTACCCGGTCAGCGAGCAAGAACTGGACGAGCAGCGCGAAGCGTTCCGCGAAGGGCGCATGCAGGTGCGCATCGAAGAGAGCGAATTCGACTTCGCCGC
Organism: Serratia nevei; assembly: GCF_024160145.1. GTDB lineage: Bacteria > Pseudomonadota > Gammaproteobacteria > Enterobacterales > Enterobacteriaceae > Serratia > Serratia nevei_A. The sequence continues at coordinate 139,761 of NZ_JAMYWQ010000003.1, read as the reverse complement.
CTACACCAATTTCCTGGCCGACAACGCCGAGGCGATCGCCGACTTCCAGCATCGCCAGCAGCAGGCGTTCAGCGCCGAAGTGGCGCGCTGGCGCAGCGATGACGACGAGGCCGAGGCGCAGCTGTTGCCGCCGGTTGAAGAAGACGCGATCGACGGCGATCTGGTCAGCGCCGATCTGAACGGCAGCGTGTGGAAGATCCTGGTGGAGCCGGGGCAGGCGGTGGCGGCCGGGCAGCCGCTGATCGTGGTCGAGGCGATGAAGATGGAATTGGCGGTCACCGCGCCGCGCGCCGGGATCGTCAAACGCATCAGCTGCCGGCAGGGGCGGCCGGTCGGGCCGGGCGACGCCCTGCTGTGGCTGGAAAAAGCGGTCTGAACGGCGGGGCGACGATGCAAATCACCAACGGGGAGCACAAGGCGCGGCCGGAGGGGCTGGCGGCGCGCATTTATCTGCAGCTCAAGGCCGACATCTTCGAGTTTCGCCTGCTGCCGGGCGATCGCTTCAGCGAAAGCGACGTGGCGCAGCGCATGGCGGCCAGCCGCACGCCGGTGCGCCAGGCGCTGTTTCGGCTCGAGCGCGAAGGCTATGTCGAGGTGCTGTTTCGCAGCGGCTGGCAGGTGCGGCCGTTCGATTTTGCCTACTTCGAAGAGCTGTACGACCTGCGCATCGTGCTGGAACAAGAGGCGGTGAAACGGCTGTGCGAATGGCCGGCCGGGGAAACGCCGGCCGCGCTGGCGGCGCTGAACCGTTTTTGGACCGAAGCGCCACGTCTGGCGGACGGCCAGGCGCTGTCGCAGCACGATGAGCAGTTTCATCAGGCGTTGGTGGCCGCGGCGGGCAACGGCGAGATGGCGCGCATTCACCGCGAGCTGACCGAAAAGATCCGCATCATTCGCCGGCTGGATTTCACCCAGCAGGCGCGGGTGGACGCCACCTACCGCGAACACGCCGCCATTTTGCAGGCGATCCTGCAGCGGCAAAGCGGGATGGCGCAAGCGCTGCTCGGCGAGCATATCGCCGTCAGCAAGGCAGAGGTACGAAAAATAACGCTGCACATGCTGCATCAGGCGCGGTCGGCGCAACGATTTTGATTTCGTTTTCACACACATCAGGAGATTGAACTATGCAACGTCGTCGTTTTATCAACGCTTTTGCGCTGTCCGCCGCCGCGATCGGCCTGGGCCTGGCCTGGAGCGCGCAGGCCGCCGACACCATCAAGGTCGGCATTCTGAGTTCGCTCTCCGGCACCATGGCGATTTCCGAGACGCCGCTGAAGGATGTGGCGCTGATGACCCTCGACGAGATCAACGCCAAAGGCGGGGTGCTCGGCAAAAAGCTGGAGCCGGTGGTGGTGGATCCGGCCTCCAACTGGCCGCTGTTCGCCGAGAAGGCGCGCCAGTTGCTGAGCCAGGACAAGGTGGCGGCGGTGTTCGGTTGCTGGACCTCGGTCTCGCGCAAGTCGGTGCTGCCGGTGTTTGAGGAGTTGAACGGGCTGCTGTTCTACCCGGTGCAATACGAAGGCGAAGAGATGTCGCCGAATGTGTTCTACACCGGCGCGGCGCCGAACCAGCAGGCGATCCCGGCGGTGGAATACCTGCTGAGCGAGGACGGTGGCGGCGCCAAGCGCTTCTTCCTGCTGGGCACCGATTACGTCTATCCGCGCACCACCAACAAGATCCTGCGCGCCTTCCTGCACAGCAAAGGCGTGCAGGACAAGGATATCGAAGAGGTCTACACGCCGTTCGGTTACAGCGATTACCAGACCATCGTCGCCAACATCAAGAAGTTTGCCGCCGGCGGTAACACGGCGGTGATTTCCACCATCAACGGCGACTCCAACGTGCCGTTCTACAAAGAGCTGGCCAACCAGGGCGTCAAGGCCACCGACGTGCCGGTGATCGCCTTCTCGGTCGGCGAGGAAGAGCTGCGTGGCATCGACACCCAACCGCTGGTGGGCAACCTGGCGGCCTGGAACTATTTCGAATCGCTGGATAACCCGACCAACAAACAGTTCGTCAGCCAGTGGAAAGCCTACGCCAAGGCGCACAACCTGCCGAATTACGCCACCGCGGTCACCAACGATCCGATGGAGGCGACCTACGTCGGCATCCACATGTGGGCGCAGGCGGTGGAAAAGGCCGGTACCACCGACGTCGATAAGGTGCGCGCGGCGATGGCCGGGCAAACCTTCGCCGCGCCGTCGGGCTTCACGCTGACCATGGACCAGACCAACCACCACCTGCACAAGCCGGTGATGATCGGCGAGATCGAGGGCAACGGCCAGTTCAACGTGGTGTGGCAGACCGAAGCGCCGGTGCGCGCACAGCCGTGGAGCCCGTATATCGCCGGCAACGACAAGAAGCCGGATTACCCGGTGAAAGGCGGCAAGTAACGTCACTCAGCGCCGGCGCGGCCCCACGCCCGCCGGCCCAACAGAAGAGGCAGCTGATGCAATCTCCGTTTTTATCTTCTTTGCGCGTCGGGCTGTGGCTGCTGTGCGCCTGGCCTCTGCTGGCGCAGGCCGGGCCGGCCGGTGAGTTTGCGGCGGCCAACCGTGCGCAGCAGGCCAAACTGCTGCAGGCGTGGGCGGCCGAGCCGGACGTCGCGCGCCTGCCGCTGCTGCAGGGGCTGCAGCAAGAAACCGTGGCGATCGACGGGGCGAAGCGCGCCTTTATCCGCCAGGGCGATCGCTATCTGCCGCTCGAGGGCGAGGCGGCCCCGGTTGGCGAACCGAAGAAGGTGTGGCTGAACAACCGGCTGCGCATTCTGATCGCCAACGCATTGTCGGCGCAGCGGCTGGTCAGCGCGGACGCGGCGGTGCGGCTGCAGGCGGCGAGCGCGCTGCAGCGCGAAGCGAACGGCGAGCAGCTGCCGCTGTTGGCCCGGCAGCTGGCGCGGGAAACAGACCCGCAGGTCCATCAGGCACTGAGCCTGGCGCTGGCTAACCTGCAGCTGGCCGACGGCAATCCGCAGGTGCGTTTCAATGCGGTGCGGCTGTTGGGCGAGTCGGGCGAACCGGAAACCCGCGCGCGGCTGCAAGCGTTGACCGACGCCGCCCACGAGCCGGACGCCGCGGTGCGCGCCGAGGCGCAACGCAGCCTGCAGCAGGTGCAGCATCGCCTGATGATCGGCGATCTGCTCGGCCAGGCGTTCAGCGGCCTGTCGCTCGGTTCGATCCTGCTGCTGGCGGCGCTCGGGCTGGCGATCACCTACGGCCTGCTCGGCGTCATCAATATGGCGCACGGCGAAATGCTGATGCTCGGCGCCTATTCCGCCTACCTGGTGCAGGGGCTGTTTCAGCAGTTTGCACCGCAGTGGCTGGCGCTCTACCCGCTGGCGGCGCTGCCGGTGGCGTTCGCCATCACCGCCGGGATCGGCATGCTGCTTGAGCGCACGGTGATCCGCCACCTGTACGGCCGGCCGCTGGAAACCCTGCTGGCCACCTGGGGCATCAGCCTGGTGTTGATCCAGCTGGTGCGGGTGCTGTTTGGGGCGCAGAACGTCGAGGTCGCCAACCCGGCGTGGCTGTCGGGCGGCGTGCAGCTGCTGCCGAACCTGGTGCTGCCGTGGAACCGCATCGCGGTGATCGCGTTCGTGCTCTTGGTGCTGGCGATGACCTGGCTGCTGCTGAACAAGACCCGGCTCGGCATGAACGTGCGCGCGGTGACGCAAAACCGCGCGATGGCGGCCTGCTGCGGCGTGCCCACCGGGCGGGTAGACATGCTGGCCTTCGGGCTGGGATCCGGCATCGCCGGGCTCGGCGGGGTGGCGCTGTCGCAGTTGGGCAACGTCGGGCCGGAGCTGGGGCAAGGTTACATCATCGATTCGTTCCTGGTGGTGGTGCTCGGCGGCGTCGGCCAGCTGGCGGGGACGGTGGCGGCGGCTTTCGGCCTCGGCATCGTCAACAAGATCCTCGAGCCGCAGATCGGCGCCGTGTTGGGCAAGATCCTGATCCTGGTGCTGATCGTTCTGTTTATTCAAAAGCGCCCGCAGGGGCTGTTCGCCCTCAAGGGCAGGGTGATTGACTGATGAGCCAACCATTGACCGTAACCGGCGTGCAGAAAGCGCCCCGGCTGGCGTTGAGCATCGGCGCGCTGGCGTTGCTGATGCTGCTGGTGATGCCGTTCATGACGCTGTTGCCGGCGGATCATCCGCTGGCGGTGTCCACCTATACCCTGACGCTGGCAGGCAAGATCCTGTGCTACGCGGTGGTGGCGGTGGCGCTCGATCTGGTGTGGGGCTATGCCGGGCTGCTGTCGCTCGGCCACGGGCTGTTCTTCGCGCTCGGCGGCTACGCCATGGGCATGTACCTGATGCGGCAGGCGGCGGGCGACGGGCTGCCGGCGTTTATGGCGTTCCTCTCCTGGAATGAGCTGCCGTGGTTCTGGAGCGGCACCCAGCATTTCGCCTGGGCGCTGTGCCTGATCGTGCTGGTGCCGGGCCTGCTGGCCTTCCTGTTCGGCTACTTCGCCTTCCGCTCGAAAATCAAAGGGGTGTATTTCTCGATCATGACCCAGGCGCTGACCTATGCCGGCATGCTGCTGTTCTTTCGCAACGAAACCGGCTTCGGCGGCAATAACGGCTTTACCGGTTTCACCACGCTGCTCGGCTTTCCCATCACCGCCGCCGGCACGCGGGTGGCGCTGTTCCTGGCGACGGTGCTGCTGCTGGCCGCCAGCCTGGCCATCGGCTTTGCGCTGGCGCGCAGCAAGTTCGGCCGGGTGCTGACCGCGGTGCGCGATGCGGAAAACCGCCTGACCTTCTGCGGCTACGATCCGAAGGGCTTCAAGCTGTTCGTCTGGACGCTGTCGGCGGTGCTGTGCGGGCTGGCCGGCGCGCTCTATGTGCCGCAGGTCGGCATCATCAACCCCGGCGAAATGTCGCCGACCAACTCGATCGAGGCCGCCATCTGGGTGGCACTCGGCGGGCGCGGCACGCTGGTAGGGCCGCTGCTCGGCGCCGGCATCGTCAACGGCGCCAAGAGCTGGTTCACCATGGCCATTCCCGAATACTGGCAGTTCTTCCTCGGCCTGATGTTTATCGTCGTCACGCTGTTTCTGCCCAAAGGGGTGATCGGCCTGCTGCGCCGGAGGAAAACCCCATGAAAGCGATGCAAGTGACCGACGAGCTGTTTACCCACCCGCTGCCGGCGGATAAATACCGGCAGCAAACCGATCCGGTGCTGCAGCTCGACAGCGTCAACGTCAGCTTCGACGGTTTTCGCGCGCTGACCGATTTGTCGCTGCGTATTGGCGTCGGCGAACTGCGCTGTGTGATCGGCCCCAACGGCGCCGGCAAGACCACGCTGATGGATGTGATCACCGGCAAGACCCGGCCGGACAGCGGCAGGGTGTTTTACGATCAGACCGTCGATCTGACCCGGCTGGCGCCGATGCAGATCGCCCACGCCGGCATCGGCCGCAAGTTTCAAAAACCGACGGTGTTCGAGGCGCTGACGGTGTTCGAAAATCTGGAGATCGCGCAGAAAACCCGCAAATCGGTGTGGGCCTGCCTGCGCGCCCGCCTGAGCAGCGAACAGCGCGACCGCATCGACGAGATGCTGAAGACCCTGCGGCTGGGGCATGAGCGTCACCGGCCCGCCGGGCTGCTGTCCCACGGGCAGAAACAGTTTCTCGAGATCGGCATGCTGCTGGTGCAGGAGCCGCACCTGCTGCTGCTCGACGAACCGGCGGCCGGTATGACCGACGCCGAAACCGACTACACCGCCGAACTGTTCCGCGAGCTGGCGGGCAAGCATTCGCTGATGGTGGTGGAACACGACATGGGGTTTGTGGAAACCATCGCCGATCGCGTGACGGTGCTGCACCAGGGGCAGGTGCTGGCGGAAGGCTCGCTGGCGCAGGTGCAGGCCGATGAACGGGTGATTGAGGTATATCTGGGGCGCTGAGGAGGCGTAACGATGCTGCAGGTAGAGGAATTGAATCAGTATTACGGCGGCAGCCACATTCTGCGCGGCCTGTCGTTCGAGGCGCGCATCGGCGAGGTGACCTGCCTGCTGGGGCGCAACGGCGTGGGCAAGACCACGCTGCTGAAATGCCTGATGGGGCTGGTCCCGGCGCGCAGCGGCAGCGTCCGCTGGCAGGGCGAAACCCTCACCGGTAAAAAACCGCATCAGCGGGTGCAGGCGGGCATCGCCTATGTGCCGCAGGGGCGGGAGATTTTCCCGCGCCTGACGGTGGAGGAAAATCTGCTGATGGGGCTGGCGCGCTTTTCCGGCGCCGCCGCGCGCGCGGTGCCGGATCCGATCTATGACTTGTTTCCGGTGCTGCGGCAAATGAAGGATCGGCGTGGCGGCGATCTCTCCGGCGGGCAGCAGCAGCAGCTGGCGATCGGCCGGGCGCTGGCCTGCCGGCCGCAGCTGTTGATCCTCGACGAGCCGACGGAAGGGATCCAGCCTTCGGTGATCAAGGAGATCGGCGCGGTGATCAAGCAGCTGGCGGCGAAGGGCGATATGGCGATCCTGCTGGTGGAACAGTTCTATGATTTTGCCGCCGATCTGGCGGACAGCTATCTGGTGATGTCGCGCGGCAGCATCGTGCAGCGCGGCGCCGGCAGCAATATGGAACAGGACGGCGTACGTGGGCTGGTGGCGATTTGACGTTGGATCAGCTGAAAAAGGATCGACTGAGCGGATCGCGGGAATGATGCAGCACTCTGATGATATTCACCTCCCGCCTGTGCTGACGAAAATAAATCAGGTGGTTGGCGACGGGCAATACCCATAGGCCGGGGCCGATTGCATCGATATTTCTGCCGAGTTGGTGGTGGCTAAGGTTATCGAAAGCCTGATACCGGTGGCGCAGATAGTCTTCGGCCACCGGTAAGCCAAAGCGCGCCAACCCGTAAAAATAGATCTCTTCCATATCGTCCAAGGCTTTTGGGCGGACGGTTACTTTCCTGCGTATCCTTGTGCTTTGCTCCGTATTCTTTCCATGAACACATCACGTTCCCATTCGACGGCTTCGCCGCTGTTCTCTCCTTCGGCAATCAGGCGCCTAAGCTCTTCCAGTTTTGAGGCGGCGGTACGTTCGCGCAAAGTGCGCACGGATTCGCGGATGACTTCGCTGGGCGTGCGGTAATCGCCGCTGGCCACCAGGTCTTCGACGAAACTACGCAGTTCGTCACCCAGATCTACCGTTAATGTTCTGCCCATTGTTCCCCCTCACTTTCGGCTATGCTGCATCATTGTAAGATTAGTTCTTACATTGTGCACGTCAAACTCTCAGGATCTCGACTGCGGCACCGCCATGAGGGCGGAAGCCGCAAGTTTATTAATTAAGGATAACCATGAACGAAATCACTGTGTCACGCCTCGGTTGCATCGTCCTGTCCCTGTTTCCGGCCCTGTGGGGGCTGTTCAGCCTGTTGAACAATACGGCGGATTTCGCCGGCACTGCGCGCAATGCGGTGGGCCCGCTGCTCGCCATGCAGGATACCTATCAGACGCCGGGGTTGATGTGGCGCGCGATCAGCGCCGACTGGGCCTGCATGTTGGGGTTGGCTGTCATCACCACGCTGGAAACGCTGGCCGGCCTATTCGCGGCCGCAGGCGTGGTGCTGATGATCGGGCGATTGAAAGGCGCTTACGCCGCCTTCGCCAAGGGCAAAGCCTGGGCGATGCTGGGGGCGCTTTGCGCGATCGCGGTGTGGGGCATCGGCTTTATGGTGGTCGCCGGCGACTGGTTTATGGCCTGGCAGGCCAAGGAGAACCCGCTGGCGGTGCAGCTGGGGGCGCTGATCTACCTGGCGCCCAATGCGTTTGCCTTGCTGTTCCTGATGCTGCAGCGGGAGCCGCGCTAAACGACGGCGGAGCGGGGCGCGGTTACAGCGCCTTGCTCATCGTCCAAAGTTCGATGGCACCCTGTTCGCTGGTGTATTGGGCCTCGCCGCATACGGCCAGGCCTTGCCGCTGATAAAAGCGCTGGGCGTCGGCGTTCTGTTTCAGCACTTCCAGCCACAGCAGGGGCTGCCGGCGTTCGACGGCCCGCCGCTGCACCTGTTCGAAAAACTGTCGGCCGAAACCGCGCCCGGCGTAGTCCGGCAGGAAGTAGATCTTTTGCAGTTCGGCGCCGCGCCGTTGGGTGGCGGCCAACAGGCTGTCGAAGTTCACGCGCGCATAGCCGACCAGGGCGTCATCCTCATAGGCCAACAGCCAGCACACGTCGGGATCGCGCAGCGTCCGTTCCAGCGCGGAGACGGAAAAATCCTCGGCCAGAAAGGCCTCCAGCTCGTGCGGGTAGCGCCACAGCTCACCGAAGTGCGCGCGATAGGTGCGGATGCCGATATCGCGCACCTGCGTTAAATCTTCCAGCAATGCCTGACGGACGGTGAACATCTGTGCCCCTTTGAGTAAGAAAAATTACAGCCGTTATTCCAGATGCCGGTGGGGCACCATCGCCTGATGCAGAATGGCAAGAACGGTGATGCCGGCAGGGCGGCTGCGGTAGTAGATCCTATGGCTGGCGTAAGGAAAACTGCGTATCTCTTCGCCCAGATCGTGAAAGTGGGCCTTACCCGCTTCCGGCATATCCGCCAGATGATGCATGACCTCTCTCAACTGCTCAAGATAGCGGCGAGATTGCGCTTTGCCCCAGTGCTCGACGGTGAAATGACGAATAGCCAACAGATCTTGTTGGGCTTGCGGGGTGAGGCGAAACGCGGGCATATCAGTCGGGTTCGTCGGTGAGCAGACGGTTGAAGAAGGCATCGCCGTCTATCGCCTTACCGGCGTCTTCCTCGGCGGTAGCCTGCGCGATTTTTTGCTGCAGCGCGCGTAATTTGAGATCTTCCAGCGCCTGGTAGTCTTCTACCGACATGACGACGACGACCGGTTTGCCGTTGCGATTGATTTGCACTGGCTCACGCTGCGCCTTGAGCAGCAAATCGCCGAATTGGGTTTTGGCCTCGTTCGCGCTGAGTGCGTACATTTAATCGCTCCAGTTAATTAAATCGTTCGATTTAACCATTATACGGTGCGATGGAAAAACAACCAATATTATTCCGGCGGGCAGGTTTCGCTGGACAGATGTCGCGGCGTTTCGCGGCGAAAGCCCAGGCCGATGATGCGGCCGAACAGGCGCGGCAGCCAGCGGCTGTTGCCGACGCGGGCGATCAGGCGCGAGCCGCCCGCCGCGCGGCGTTCGCCCGGCTTGCGTTGGCTCATTTTGATCTGCAAAAACTGGATGGCCCGGGTGGGGAATTCGCGCCGGCGCTGCACGTTCAGCAGATGCTTCAGCTGCAGCCGATGTTGGCGCAGCGGCGGGATCAGGGCGTTGGCGGCGGCCACCGCGTCCTGAATCGCCAGATTGACGCCCACGCCGCCGATCGGCGACATGGCGTGCGCGGCGTCGCCGATGCACAGCACACCCGGTTTGGCCCAGCGATCCAGACGATCGATGCGGATGCTCAGCAGCTTCACCTGATCCCACTCGACGATCTCCTGCAGGCGATCGTCCTGGAATGGCGCCACCTCGGCGAGGTGCAGCAAAAATTTCTCCAGGCCGCTGCGGCGGATCGCGTCGAAGCTGCCTTTATCGATCGAGTAGCCGCACTGCCAGTAGTCGCCGCGGTCGATCATGATGAAGTTCTGCTTCGGCCCGGTATGGCCCATCGACCAGGCCGGATCGCCCGGCTGCTTGCTGAGCTTCATCCACACTACGTCGCGCGGGGCGCCGAAGGAGCGGCTGCTGAGCGCCGCCTGCTCGCGCACCACCGAGTTGCGGCCGTCGGTGCCGATCACCAGCTGGCTGCGCACGCGGATTGGGCCCTCCGGCGTGTCGGCCAGCACGCCGCATACCTGGCCGCGGTCGTAGAGTAGCTGATGAACCTGCGTCGAGGTGAGCAGCCTGAAATGGGGGAATGCGGCGGCCTGCTGCGCCAAAAAGTTGAGGAACTCCCACTGCGGCATAAAGGCGATAAATTTGCAGCGCGTCGGCAGGCGGGTGAAATCCGCCAGCTTAATGTCGCGCCCGGCGACTTCGGCGTGCAGGGATTCGGCGCGCTGGTGCGGCAGCGTCAGCAGTTCGTCGAGCAGCCCCAGCTGGTGCATGACTTCCAGCGTCGACGGGTGAATGGTGTCACCGCGAAAATCGCGCAGGAAGTCGGCGTGCTTCTCCAGCACCGTCACGTCGATCCCCGCCCGCGCCAGCAGATAGCCGAGCATTAGCCCGGCTGGGCCGCCCCCCACGATGCAGCAGGTGGTGGCGTAAGGTGTGATCGGTGATGACGGCATGGCGGTTGACCCCGGAGAGCGGCCCGCATCCCGCGAACCGCAAATCAATGTTTAGTGTTGATAATGATTATCAATATCAAGTTTGGCTGTCAACCCGCGGCGCAGTGTGGTCAAAGGGGGCGGACAGATGGCCGACGCGGAACGGCGGGCTGTTTTGCGGCGGTTCGCGCCAGATATCCAGCCGCACTAACCGCCATGTCGTAATCGGCGGGCAGGGTGAAACGGTATTGCATCGCGAGCATAAGGATTCTCCGGAAAGACGTTGACCGGGAGAGCGTGACACGCCATCTTTATCAGTAAAATCGGTATTATTTTGATTGATGATTCAGAAAATCAGGATGGTCAGCATGGGGCGAATAACGTTCGATCTCGAGGATTTGCGCAGCTTTGTTACCGGCGTCGAACTGGGCAGCTTTGCCAAGGCCGCTGAACGGTTAGGGCGCTCGACTTCAGCGGTCAGCGCCCACCTGAAAAAGCTGGAACAGCAGGTCGGCGCGCCGATCCTGCGCAAGGCCGGGCGCGGCATGGTGATGACCGAGGCGGGGGAAACCCTGCTCGGCTACGCGCGCCGTCTGCTGGAGCTCAATGACGAAGCCGCCGCCGCGGTGCGCGGGTTGGATCTGCAGGGCACGGTGCGGCTGGGGCTGCAGGAGGATTTCGGCGAGACGTTTCTGCCGCAGGTATTGGGCAGCTTCGCGCGCGCCAATCCGAAGGTGCGCATCGAGGCGCGCATCGCCCGCAATGCCGAGCTGATCGACTGGGTGCTGAAAGGCCAGTTGGATCTGTCGCTGGCGTGGGATGGCGGTTTGAGCACGCCGTTTCATCAGGCGCTGGGGCAGCGGCAGCTGCACTGGATCGCCTCGCCCGGCTTGGCGCTGGCGCCGTGGCGGGAAGGGAATGAGCCGCTGCCGCTGGTGATGTTCGACGCGCCTTGCCTGATGCGCAGCGCGGCGACGCAGGCGCTGGATCGCGCCGGCATTCCCTGGCGCATCGCCTTTACCAGCCGCAGCCTGAATGGCGTGTGGGCGGCGGTGAGCGCCGGATTGGGCGTTACGGTGCGGGCCGCGGCCGGTTTGCCGCCTGGCCTGGTGCCGCTGGCACCCGATCTGCTGCCCGCTCTCGGCCAGCTCGGCGTGGTGCTGCACCGCGCCGAGGATCAGCCTTCCGCCGCCGTGCAGCGGCTGGCGCAGATCGTGGTCGAACGGATCGGCACTTAATCTTGGGCGATAGGCTGCTTGCCGCTCAGCTGGCCCCATTCGCTCCAGGCGCCGTCATACAGCTTGACCTGCGGCGCGCCGAGCGACAGCAGGCCGAACGCCAGCACCGCCGCCGTCACGCCGGAGCCGCAGCTGGTGATGATCGGCCCGTTGATGTCCACGCCCTTGTCGTTGAAGGTTTGGCGCAGCGCCTCCAGCGATTTGAAGCGGCCGTTCTCCAGCAGCTCGCCGTACGGAATGTTGATGCTGCCGGGAATATGACCGCGGTGCAGGCCGGGGCGCGGCTCCGGCGCTTCGGCATAAAAGCGCGGCGCGGCGCGCGCGTCGAGAATTTGCACCGGCGTGCCTAACGCCTGTTCCACTTGCCGCATATCCACCACCGCGTCGGCGTTGAACCGGGCGTTGAACGTCTGCGGCTCAGGCTGCGCCGGGCCGGTCTCCAGCGCTTGGCCCAGCGCGGTCCAGCCGTTCAGCCCTTCGTCCAGCACGTAAACATGCCGGGCGCCGAAATTGCGGAAGGTCCACCAGCCGCGCGGCGCGGAGAACTGGTTGCCCTCATCGTAAATCACCAGGGTATCGCGCTCGCTGATGCCCAGCTTGCCCACCGCCGCGCCAAACTCTGCCGCCGTCGGCAGCATGTGCGGCAGCGCGGTGTTTTGGTCCGCCACCTCGTCGATATCGAAATAGACCGCGCCAGGGATATGGCCGCGTTCGAACTCGGCAAGCATGTCTTTCTTCGGCGTCAGCCCGACCGGAGACATCCGGACGTCGATCACCGCCAGATTTTCATCGTTGATATGCTGCGCAAGCCATTGGGGAGTCACCAGAAACGGAGAGTTCATCGTCATTGTTCGCCTGTTGTGAAAACGGATTTTCACTATACACCAGGCCGCGCGGGGATGAAGTATGATGTTCAGTCAAAGAGGATGGGCGGGGAGCGGAGAAAATATGACGGATCAGGCGTTTGGCGGAGCCAAGATCGCGCTGCTGTGCGACGGTCGCTTGCTGGTTTACCAACGGGACGACAAGCCGGGCATTCCGTGGCCCGGCCTGTGGGATCTGCCCGGCGGCGGGCGGGAAAACGGCGAAACGCCGCTGCAGTGCGTGCAGCGGGAGACGCTGGAAGAATTCGGCGTGGCGATCGCCGAATGCCAGGTGACCTGGCGGCGGCGCTACGACGGCATCTTGCCCGGCTCCCCGCCGACCTGGTTTATGGCCGGCGAGATCGCCCCGGCGCAGATCGCTGCCATTTGCTTCGGCGATGAAGGCCAGCGCTGGCAGATGATGCCGGTGGCGCAGTTTATTCACCATCCGCAGGGCATCGAACATCTGCGCCGCCGGGTGGCGGAGTTTTTGCTTCAGTCCGTCTGAAGTTGCAGCACGCCGTTCGGCATCAGCCGCTGGATGGTGGCGCCGACCCGCAGCACCGCCTGTTCGATCTCCGCCGTCAGCTTAGGCGCATAGTTGATGCGCAGGCAGTTGCGGTATTTGCCGGCGGCGGAAAAGATGCTGCCGACGGCGATCTGCACGCCCTGCGGCTCGAGATGGCGGTTCAGCCGCAGGGTGTCGAACGCCTCGTCCAGTTCGATCCACAGCATAAAGCCGCCGCGTGGCCGGCTGACGCGGGTGCCGGCCGGGAAGTGCTTCAGGATAAGATCGGTCATGCGATCGCGGTTCTGCTGGTAGCGGGCACGCATGCGCCGCAGGTGCTGCAGATAGTGCCCGCCGCGGATAAATTCGGCGATCGCCAGCTGCGGCTGGGTGGCAGTGGCACCGGAGCCGATGAACTTCATGTGCAGCACCCGCTCCAGGTAGCGGCCGGGCGCGATCCAGCCCACCCGCAGCCCCGGCGCCAGCGTTTTGGAAAACGAGCTGCACAGCAGCACGCGGCCGTCTTCGTCGAACGACTTGATGGTGCGTGGCCGCGGGTAGTGATAGGCGATGTCGCCGTAGACGTCGTCCTCGATGATCGCCGCGTCGTGGCGCTGCGCCAGCGTCAGCAGCCGCAGTTTGTGGGCGTCGGGCATGATGTAGCCCAGCGGGTTATTGCAGTTGGGCGTCAGCAGGATGGCCTTGACCGGCCACTGTTCCAGCGCCATCTCCAGCGCGGCCAGGCTGACGCCGGTGAGCGGGTCGGTGGGGATTTCCAGCGCCTTGATACCCAGGCCCTTCAGCGTCTGCATGGTGCCGTGGAAGCAGGGCGAGTCGACCGCCACGATGTCGCCGGGTTGGCAAACGGCGCGCAGCCCGGCAGAGATCGCTTCCTGGCAGCCGGTGGTGATCAGCAACTGATCGGGGCCGATTTGGCAGCCGGAATCCAGCAGCAGACGAGCGACCTGTTCGCGCAGCGCGGCCACGCCCTGAATGCTGTCGTAGTACAGGCTGCGCAGGTCGCCGTGGCGGGCGGCGTTGCGCAGGGCGACGATCAGCGGTTTCATCGTCGGTTCAGCGATATCCGGCATGCCGCGCCCCAGCTGGATCAGGCCCTCGCGCGGCCGGCTGCGCACCAGCTCCAGCACCTGCTCCCATTGCGAAATGTCTACCGGCCGCTGCACCGGCGCCGTCATGGCGGGCAGCTCGGCCTGCGCGCGCTGCGTATGCACGAAGTAGCCCGACTTCGGCCGCGCTTCCACCAGGCGCTGTTCCTCCAGCAGCCGGTAGGCTTGCTGTACCGTACTGATGCTGACGCCGTGCTCCTGGCTCAGCGTGCGCACCGAAGGCAGGCGGTGGCCGGCCGGATACAGCCCTTGCTGAATGCGTTGGCTGAGAATGGCGGCCAGGGTGGCGTAGCGTGTCATACAGAGGCCTCTTATCAGGATGAAGAATTAAAAAACCGGTACAGATGCTTTCAAAGTAAACCATTCAGCGGTTTTTTTGGCACAGCTGTATGAAAAAAATAGCGCCAGCGTGAATCTGTATTGTTTTCCTCCCGGCGAGCATGATGACTGCAACGTGAAAACATCAGGGAGAATAACAATATGCCTCTGTTTGCTGGTACGCCGCGGCGGCGCTCGGTAGGGGGGTCACGCTGGCGTCTCTATCTGTTGCGACACAGAACGAGAAAGGAGCTGTTACTGCTGAACGACAGGCAGCTGGCGGACATCGGCTTGACGCAGACGGAAGCCCGGCGTGAAGGCTATAAACCGTTCTGGAGAGAATAAGGAAAGCAAATGCTGAAACTATTGGGCAAGGCTTCATCGATCAACGTGCGTAAGGTGCTGTGGACCTGCCAGGAGCTGGGGTTGCCGCTGGCGCGGGAGGACTGGGGCAGCGGCTTTCGCTCCACGCAGGAACCGGCGTTTCTGGCGCTGAACCCGAACGGCCTGGTGCCGGTGCTGATCGACGGCGAGCGGGTGCTGTGGGAGTCGAACACCATATGCCGCTATCTGGCGGGGCGGGAAGGGCGCTGCGATCTGCTGCCGCAGGAGCCCGGCGCGCGCGCGGCGGTGGAGATGTGGATGGACTGGCAGGCCACCGATCTGAACGGCGCCTGGCGCTATGTATTCATGTCGCGGGTGCGTGGGCATGCGGATTATCAGGATGCCGCCAGCCTGGCCGCCGCCGAGCGTGAGTGGAACCGGCTGATGGGGCTGCTGGACAGGCATTTGGCGCAGCACGGCCCTTATGCCGCCGGCGCCGCCTTCACGCTGGCGGACGTGGTGCTGGGGCTGTCGCTGAATCGCTGGCTGATGACGCCGTTCGAACGACCGGATTATGCGGCGCTGGCGGCCTATCAGCAGCGCCTGCTGCAACGCCCCGGCTACGTGCAGCACGGCGCCAACGGTTTACCGTGATATGAAATAAACGGTTCATTTTATCTCGTCCGGATACGGCAGGCCGTGTCTGGACTTTCTGCGTTGCATCATCCCGTCAACGTTTCATGAACGGCATCACGAATGTGAACTTTATTTTCCCGTGTGCTTGTTGTTGAAATTTATATTCCATATAAACCCGTTATCAGACGGCGCGTTTCATTGAGCTGCGCCTGGTTCTACGCAGGATTTTGATCACGGGAGAAAATGATGAAACAGGTACGCGTTGGGTTAATCGGCACCGGTTATATCGGGCGTTGTCACGCTATCGCCTATGCGCAGGCCCCCACGGTCTTTCCTCTGAAAGGGGAACTGGTGCTGGAGATGCTGGCGGAAGTGGCGCCCGAGCTGGCGGCGCAGCGCGCCAGCGAGTTCGGTTTTGCGCGCTCGACCGGCGATTGGCGGCAGCTGGTGGCCGATCCGGCGATCGACGTGGTGGACATCTGCGCGCCCAACTTCTTGCACAAAGAGATGGCGCTGGAGGCGATCCGCCACGGCAAGCACGTGTATTCGGAAAAGCCGCTGGCGCTGGACGCCGCCGACGCGGCGGAGATGGTGCAGGCCGCCCGCGCCAAGGGCGTGAAAACGCTGGTCGGTTTCAACTACATGAAGAACCCGACCAGCCAGCTGGCGCGCGAGATCATTGCCAACGGCGAAATCGGCGAGGTGGTGCATTTTTACGGCACCCACAATGAGGATTATCTGGCCGACCCGCGTACGCCGATCGACTGGCACTGCCGCCGCGCCAGCGCCGGGCTGGGCGCGCTGGGGGATCTGGCGGCGCATATCGTCAACATGGCCCACTACCTGGTGGGCGATGTCGTGGCGGTCTGTGGCGATATGCAGACCGTGATCAAACAGCGTCCTGACCCGCAAGATCCGGCGCGCCTGCTGCCGGTGGAAAACGAAGATCAGGCCAGCGCGCTGCTGCGTTTCGCCGGCGGGGCGATGGGCACTCTCGAAACCTCGCGCATCGCCTGTGGGCGTAAGATGGGGCTGACCTATGTGGTCACCGGCACCAAGGGCACGCTGAGCTATACCCAGGAACGGATGGCGGAGCTGAAGGTGTATCGGCACGATGAGCCGGCGGAGCGGCAGGGGTTCAAAACGCTGCTGGTGGGGCCGAAGCACCCGGACTACGCAGCGTTCTGCATCAGCGCCGGGCACGGCATCGGCTTTAACGATCAGAAGACGGTGGAGATCCGCGATCTGGTCAACGGCATCGCCGCGGGCGATCGCATGTGGCCGGACTTTGAAGAAGGCTGGAAGGTATCTTGCGTGCTGGATGCGATAGCCGCCTCCGCCGAGCAGCGGCGCTGGCTGGAGATCAACCGCGATTGAAAATGAAATGGCGCTCTCCCGTGGACAGCGCCATTAGGCTGTTATGTTGTTAACTTAATATCTTATTAAGCTAGTTGCATAATAAGTTGCTGACCTGGCAACTTAGAACGAGAAGCACGAACAGCCGAACGCGCCCCAGAAGGCATTCTCGTCCGACACTGGGATGCTGGAACGGCGCGCAATGTCATGCTGATGCGCGTGTACACCGCACGGGCCACAGCATTGGTGCGCCTGGCTCAGCACGCCGACTTTGGCCGCCGCCGACGGCGGCGCGGAGCGGTAGTGGCCCGGCACCCGGGTGACCGGCGACCACTCCGGCAGCACCGGCAGCGGCGGCGGCGCCAGCGGCGAGAAGCTGCCGGCGGCGTAGACCACCTTGCCGTCCACCACCGTCATTACCGACTCGATGCCTTTGATCTGCTCTTCCGGCACGCTGAAATAGTCCTGCGACAACACTGCCACATCCGCCAGCTGGCCGACCTTGATCTGGCCTTTTTTGCCCTGTTCGGTGGAGAACCAGGCGCTGCCTTGCGTCCACAGCATCAGCGCCGTTTCGCGATCCAGCCGGGCGCTGTCGTCGTACATCGCCATGCCGCCGACGGTGCGGCCGGAAACCAGCCAGTACAGCGCCGTCCACGGGTTGTAGCTGGCGACGCGGGTGGCGTCGGTGCCCAGCCCGACCGGCAGCTCGGCCGCCAGCATTTTCGCCACCGGCGGCGTATGTTTGGTGGCTTCGATGCCGTAGCGGTCGGCGAAATATTCGCCCTGGAACGCCATGCGGTGCTGCACCGCAATGCCGCCGCCCAATGCCTTGACCCGCTCGATATTGCGCTCGGTAATGGTTTCGGCGTGGTCGAACAGCCAGTGCAGCCCGTTGAACGGAATGTCGCGGTTCACCTTCTCGAACACGTCCAGCATGCGGCTGATGGACTCGTCATAGGTGGCGTGCAGGCGGAACGGCCAGCGGTGCTCGACCAGATGGCGCACCACCCGCTCCAGCTCGTCTTCGGTACCCGGCGGCAGATCCGGGCGCGGCTGCAGGAAGTCTTCGAAGTCGGCGGCGGAGAACACCAGCATCTCGCCGGCGCCGTTGTGGCGATAGAAGTCGGTACCCTGACCCGGCTTGAGCATGTCGGTCCACAGCTCGAAGTCTTCCAGCTCCTGCTTCGGCCGCTGGGTGAACAGGTTATAGGCGATGCGGATGGTCAGCTGCTTTTTCTCGTGCAGCTCGGCGATCACCTGATAATCCTCCGGGTAGTTCTGGAAGCCGCCGCCGGCATCGATGGCGCTGGTGAGGCCCAGACGGTTCAGCTCGCGCATAAACTGGCGGGTGGAATTGACCTGCTGTTCCAGCGGCAGCTTCGGCCCTTTCGCCAGCGTGGCGTACAGGATCATGGCGTTGGGCTTGGCGATCAGCATGCCGGTCGGGTTGCCGTTGGCGTCGCGCTGGATCTCGCCGCCCGGCGGGTTCGGCGTGTCTTTGGTGTAGCCGACCACCTTCAGCGCCGCGCGGTTGAGCAGCGCGCGATCGTAGAGGTGCAGAATAAACACCGGCGTGTCCGGCGCCGCCTGGTTGATCTCGTCCAGCGTCGGCATGCGGCGTTCGGCGAACTGGAATTCGGTCCAGCCGCCGACCACCCGTACCCACTGCGGGTTTGGCGTGCGCAGCGCCTGCTCTTTCAACATGCGCAGGGCGTCGGCCAGCGAAGGCACGCCTTCCCAGCGCAGCTCCAGGTTATAGTTCAGGCCGCCGCGGATCAGGTGCAGGTGCGAGTCGTTCAGGCCTGGAATAGCGGTGTGGCCATGCAGGTCGATCACCTGGGTTTCCGGCCCGGCGTGCTGCATGACTTCGCTTTCGCTACCGACCGCCAGAAACTTGCCGTCGCGGATGGCGACCGCCTGTGCGGTGGGATTTTGGCGATCGACGGTGTGAAACTTGCCGTTGGTGATGATCAATGAAGCGTGGTGGTTCATAACATTCTCCCGGCGAACCGCCTAGCGGCGGGTCAGCCATTGATGAAAAACGCGAGTCACGATGGGCATCCACAGGTACACCACCAGGGCGACCACGGTGGCGTCATTGAGAAAATGGCCGAGCAGCGTGCCGTCCAGCTGCGGCAGCACCAACCCCCAAAACCAGGGCACCAGATTGGTGGAAGGGAAAATCACCAGCAGGGTGATGATGAACTGCTTCCACTGGGGCGGCTGGCGCACGCCGGGGTTGGGCGGGGTAAACCAGAACTCCGCGCCGGGGCGGATCTCGATATGGTCGCTCTCCAGCAGCAGCGGGGTGACTTCTTCGATGTATTGCTTGCGCAGCGGCGAGTGGATCCAGCGGTACAGGTTGTCGAGGTTGTCGAAGCGGACCAACACCGTATAGGCCTGTTCGTCGCCGGAAGGGCGGATGACGTTGACGCCCAAATGGCCGGTGAAGCCCGCGGCGTCGGGCATGATGCGGTTCAGCCAGGCCTCATAGGCCTGCTCGTTCCCCGGCGCCAAACGGTGGGTGATCACCAGCGTGACATGCTGCGGATGGGCCATAAAACCGACTCCTGAAAATACCCCGGCGCAGGGCCGGGGCAAGGGGATTATTTCACCGTGCGAGCCGGTGCGTGGTGCACCATGGTGTAAGCGTAGTCGACGCCCATGCCGTACGCGCCGCTGTGTTCGCGCACCAGCGCCATCACCGCGTCGTAGGTATCTTTGCGCGCCCAGTCGCGCTGGTACTCCAGCAGCACCTGCTGCCAGGTCACCGGCACGGCGCCGGCCTGCACCATGCGGTCGATCGAACGCTCGTGCGCATCGACGGAGGTGCCGCCGGAGGTGTCGGTCACCACATACACTTCATAGCCGGCTTCCAGCGCCATCAGCGCCGGGAAGGTCAGACACACTTCGGTCCACAGCGCGGAAATCACCAGCTTTTTGCGGCCGGTGGCTTCCACGGCTTTAACGAAGGCCGCGTCTTCCCAGGAGTTCATCGAGGTGCGTTCAATCGGGGTGATTTCAGGGTGTACCGCCAGCAATTCCGGCCAGATATAGCCGCTGAAGCTTTCGGTTTCTACCGAGGTGAAAAGGGTGGGGACGTTGAAAATCTTGCCCGCCTTCGCCAGGCCGACAACGTTGTTTTTCAGTTGCTGACGATCAATATTAGCCACGCCGAAGGCCATTTGTGGTTGATGATCGATAAAAATCAGTGCGGAGTTGTCTTTATCAAGCAGTTGAAACTTGGACATAATTTACCTTCCCAGTGATATTTCGGTTGAACATCTGATGAGTGTAACGCCGATAAAACGCATGGTAGGCAGAGGGCGATTTCAAAGATACCGCAGAATTTTTGCCGACTTGTTGAGTTTTTTTATACACGGGAGAAAGCATGAGATTAAACCTGGAAGCGCTGCTGATTTTGGACGCGCTGGACCGGCACGGATCTTTCGCCGCCGCGGCCGCCGCACTGTTTAAAACCCCTTCGGCACTCAGCTATATGGTGCAAAAGCTGGAGAACGATCTCGACATCACCCTGCTGGACCGTTCCGGCCATCGGGCGAAGTTCACCGATACCGGCAAGCTGATGCTGGAAAAAGGCCGGGTGCTGCTGCGGGCGGCGCAGGATCTGGAGCAGCAGGCGCGCTACGTGGAGAACGGATGGGAAAGTGAGATCACGCTCGGCATCGACGCCTCCTTCCCGTTTGCCCGCCTGTTGCCGCTGATCGACGAGTTCTATCGGCAGCATCATCATACCCGGCTGCGTTTCAGCCACGAGGTGCTGGCCGGCTCCTGGGAATCGCTGGTGTATGGCTGCGCCGACATTATCATCGGTGCCATCTGCGAGCCGCCATCGCGGGTAGGTTATGCGTTCAGCCGGCTGGGGCAGCTGGATTACGTGTTCGCCGTCGCGCCGCAGCATCCGCTGGCGACGTTACCGGAACCGTTGCCGAAGGACGAAATCCGTCAGCACCGGGCGGTGGTGGTGCGCGACACCTCGCGCGTCAACGCGCCGCAGAGCCTGAACCTGCTCGAAGAGCAGGATACGCTGACGGTCTACGGTTTCGACGCCAAACTTCAGGCGCAGTTGGCCGGGTTGGGCTGCGGCTATCTGCCGCGTTCTCTGGCGGAACCTTACCTGAACAGCGGCGAACTGGTGGCGAAACGCGTTGAGTCAGAGCGCTGCAGCGACGTTGCCTATTTCGGCTGGCGGGAAAGCGCCAGCGGCTTGGCGGCCAAGTGGTGGCGTGAGCGATTGCAGCGCTACGCGGATGACGGCGAGGCTTACCCGGCGGCGCAGTAAGGGCCGCGCGATAAGGATGACTCCCCCCAATAAGGACATAGGGAATGAAAAAGACACTAAGCCTGTTGGCGTTGCTGCTGCTGAGCGGCTGCGGCGCCGGGCGTCAGGCCGGCATCCCGTTGCCGGGGCCGCAGGCCGAGGCGCTGGCCACGGCGCCGCTCAGCTATCCGGTGCGGGTGCATAACGCGGTGAGCCGCGAGCTGCGTTTGCCGGAGCGCGCGCGCGGCCAACGTTGCGCCATCAGCATTCGGCTGCGGCCGGACGGCAAGCTGGCGAGCAGCAAGATCGTGAGGGGCGACGCGCCCCTGTGCGCAGCGGCGAGCGCGGCGGTGCAGCATGCGCAGTTCCCGCCGATGGCCAACGCCACCGAGTACGCGCTGTTCAACGCCGTGGTGCTTGATTTCGTTCCCTGAAGGGAAGGTCATCGACGGGCCGCCTGCGTGGCCCGTTTTTTCGCTTTTACGGGTACGCAACCCGCTGAATTTTCACTTAGCTTTGCCATTTTCGTTATTTTGAACGCCGCCACGGCTCACGGATACTGGGAGAAAATCTCTCACCGCGAGCCGCAGCATGTCCCACGCCCACTATTTGCACCCCGAACAGCGCGAACGAATCAGGCAGCTTTATCGGCGCCGACATTGGCGAATGGAATTGCCCACCTGGGGGATCATGGCGGCGGTGTACGGCGGCTGGTTCGGCGTAGTGCTGGGGTGGCAAACGCTGGGCCCGTGGCTGGGCGCGCCGCTGCTGATCCTGCTGACCACCTGGTATATGTCGTTGCAACACGAGCTGATCCACGGCCATCCGACGCGCTGGCCGCGCGTCAATCAGCTGTTCGGCCTGTTGCCGCTGGCGGTGTGGTATCCCTACGGGCTGTATCGCGATTCGCATCTGCGCCACCATCGCAACGACCACCTGACCGATCCGCACGAAGATCCCGAAAGCTATTACTTCAGCGCCGCGCAGTGGCGGCGCTATCCTCGCCTGTTGCCGCTGCTGGCCGCCGTGCGCAATACGCTGATCGGCCGGCTGTTCCTCGGCCCGGCGCTGGATATCGCCGCGACCCTGGCCGGGGCGGTGAAAGCGCTCATCTCGGGGGAGTGGCGTGCCTGGGGCATGTGGGGAGTGCACCTGTCGCTGTTGGCGATGCTGCTGTACTGGCTGCAGGCACAGGGTATCGGCATGGCGTTTTACCTGCTGGCCATCAGCTACCCGGCGCTGGCGCTGACCAAGGTGAGATCGTTTTTTGAGCATCGCGCCGTGGACGCACCGCAGGCACGATCTATTATTAATGAGGCGGGCTGGCCGTGGCGGCTGCTGTTTCTCAATCTGAACTACCATTTAGTGCACCACGATCTGCCCGGCCTGCCCTGGTATGGTTTGCGCGAAATCTATCTGGCGGAGCGTGAGGCGTATCAGCGGCGCAGCCAGGGATTTGTCGCGCAGGGCTACGGCGAGTGGCTGCGCGATTACGCCCTGACGCCGATCGACGTTGGCGTGCATCCGTTGCGCGCCGGTGAACCGCAGGGAGAAGGCGATGCCCTGCCGACGGAAAAATTTATTGCGCGCTGGAAGCGCGTTTCTCAGGATTTTCCAACCTAACCGGTCCATGAGCCGGAAAACGTATAACCAGAGGAAAAGTATGGCAATCACCTTATCACGCGGACGTTCCTTTGCCGTCGCGCTGGCCCTGCTGGCCACCGGCGGTCTGGCGCAGGCGGCCGACTCGGTGCGAGTCGGCTCCAAGATCGATACCGAAGGTTCGCTGCTCGGCAACCTCATCGTGCAGGTGCTGGAAGCCAACGGCATCAAGACCACCAACAAGCTGCAGCTCGGTACCACCAAGGTGCTGCGCGGGGCTATCACCTCCGGCGAGATCGACATCTATCCGGAATACACCGGCAACGGCGCGTTTTTCTTCTCCGATGAGAAAGATCCGGCGTGGAAGAAGGCCCAGGCCGGCTTCGAGAAGGTGAAGCAGCTCGACTACGACAAAAACAAAATCGTCTGGCTGGATGCGGCGCCGGCCAACAACACCTGGACCATCGCCATTCGTCAGGACGTGGCGCAGGCCAACCATCTGAAAACGCTGGCGGATCTCGGCAAGTGGATCAACGGCGGCGGCAAGTTCAAGCTGGCGGCCTCGGCGGAATTTATCGAGCGGCCGGATGCGCTGCCGGCGTTCCAGAACGCCTACGGTTTCAAACTGAATCAGGATCAGCTGCTGTCCCTGGCCGGCGGTGACACGGCGGTGACCATCAAGGCGGCGGCGGAGCAGACCTCCGGCGTCAACGCGGCGATGGCCTACGGCACCGATGGACCGGTGGCGGCACTGGGGCTGCAGACGCTGGCGGACCCGAAAGGCGTACAGCCGATCTACGCACCGGCGCCGATCGTGCGCGAAGCGGCGCTGAAGGCGCACGCCAATCTGCCTGAGCTGCTGAAGCCGGTATTCGCCTCGCTGGACGGGCCGACGCTGCAAAAACTCAACGCGCAGATCGCCGTAGAAGGCCAGGACGCCAAACAGGTGGCGGCCGCTTACCTGAAAGAGAAAGGGTTTGTTAAGGGATAATGCCGAGGTGCCCCCTCTGCCGTCGGGAGAGGGGGTAAACCGAGGGAGCCGGAGCGTTTCTTTGACTATCGCCGTAAAACATCGCGTCTTGTTGACGCTGTTCATGCTGTTGCTGCTGGCCGCGTTCGGCCTGCCGTTCCTCAGTTATGCCCCCAATCGCCTGTTGTCGGGCAAAAGCCTCTCCTTGTTCTCCCTGCTGCACGGCCCGGCGCTGTGGCTGCTGTTGCCGCTGGCGGCATTGGCGATCCTCAGCCTGTTGCCGCCGACGCGGGGGCGGGCGCTGCTGGCGGCGCTGGCCGCCTGCGGGGTGCTGACGCTGGCCTTCTGGATTAGCGGGCAGGCCGCCGAACGCCTGGCGCAGGAGGGATCGCGCCTGGCGCGCACCTCCTGGGGCAGCGGATGCTGGCTGACGATGGCGCTGAGCCTGCTGATCGCCGCCGACGCCATGGCGCGCATCACCGCGTCGCACCTGTGGCGCATGCTGGGCAACGCGCTGGTGCTGGTGCCATCGGCGCTGCTGCTGTTCGGGCATCAGCTCGATCAGCTGTCGCTGCTGAAGGAGTACCACAATCGCCAGGAGGTGTTTGACGCCGCGCTGTTGCAGCACCTGACGATTCTGCTGGCGACGATGGCGCCGGCGCTGGCGATCGGCGTGCCGCTCGGGGTGCTGTGCTTTCGCTCCGAACGCTGGCAGCGGCCGATTTTCTCCGCGCTGAACATTATCCAGACCGTGCCGTCCATCGCGCTGTTCGGCCTGCTGATCGCGCCATTGGCGGGGCTGGCGACGGCGGTGCCCTGGCTGGCGGAGCACGGCGTCAGCGGCATCGGCATGGCGCCGGCGATCGTGGCGCTGGTGCTGTACGCGCTGTTGCCGCTGGTGCGCAGCGTGGTGGCGGGGCTGCAAAGCGTGCCGGCCGGGGTGATCGAATCCGCCACCGGCATGGGGCTGACGCGCGGGCAGATCTTCCTGCGCGTGCAGCTGCCGTTGGCGCTGCCGCTGTTCCTGACCGGCGTACGCGTTCTGGCGGTGCAAACCGTCGGCATGGCGGTGGTGGCGGCGCTGATCGGCGCCGGCGGCTTTGGCGCCATCGTGTTCCAGGGGCTGCTCAGCAGCGCGCTGGATCTGGTTTTGCTGGGGGTGATCCCGGTGGTCATGATGGCGGTCATCGTCGATTCGCTGTTTAAATTTTGGGTTTCAATCCTGGACGTATCGCGCCGATGATTCACTTTGAGCAAGTCAGCAAAATTTTTCAGGGCAAGCCGGCGGTCGACGATCTCACGCTGCACATCGCCGAGGGCGAATTCACCGTGTTGATCGGCACCTCGGGTTCCGGCAAGTCCACGACGTTAAAAATGATCAATCGCCTGATCGAACACGATCGGGGCAAGATTCTCTTTGCCGGCGCAGAGATCCAGTCGTTCAAACCGCAGGATCTGCGGCGGCGCATGGGCTATGCGATCCAGTCGATCGGCCTGTTCCCGCACTGGACGGTGGAGGAGAACATCGCCACCGTGCCGCAGCTGCTGAAATGGCCGCGTGCGCGCATTCGCGATCGGGTGACCGAGTTGCTGGAGCTGTTGCACCTGGAGCCGGATCTGTTTCGCCGCCGCTATCCGCACCAGCTGTCCGGCGGGCAGCAGCAGCGGGTGGGGGTGGCGCGTGCGCTGGCCGCCGATCCCGAGGTGTTGCTGATGGACGAACCGTTCGGCGCGCTGGATCCGGTCACCCGCGCGGCGCTGCAGGCGGAGATCGCGCGCATTCATCAGCTCTCCGGTCGCACTATCGTGCTGGTGACGCACGACATCGATGAAGCGCTGGGCTTGGCAGACCGCCTGGTGCTGCTCGATCAGGGACGGGTGGTGCAACAGGGCACGCCGCTGGCGTTGCTGACCGCGCCGGCCAACGACTTCGTGCGCGATTTCTTCGGCCGCAGCGATCGCGGCATCAAGCTGCTGTCGCTGGGAACGGTGGCGGAGCGGGTGCGGCCCGGCGCCGCCGAGGGCGAGCCGATCGCCGCCGCCATGAGCCTGCGCGAGGCGCTGTCGGTGTTTGTGGCGCGCGGCAGCGACTGCCTGCCGGTGGTGGATGAACGGGGCGAAGCGTTGGGGGTGTTGCACTTCAACGATCTGATCGCCGGGCAGGCGCTGTCATGAGCGGGCGCGTCTGGCGTCTGCTGCGCGATCCGCTGCCTTGGACGCTGGCGCTGCTGTTGGCGCTGGTGTTCGGCATGGATCGTCTGCGCGGCCTGTTCGCCGCCTGGTTCCCCGATCTGGAGCGGCCCATTTATCAGCAGGACAGCTTTATCGCGCTGGTGGGGGCGCACCTGGCGCTGGTGGCGATCTCCAGCCTGATCGCGGTGGCGCTCGGCGTGGCGGCCGGCGTGGCCGTGACCCGGCGCAGCGGCCGGGAGTTTCGTTCGCTGGTGGAAACGGTGGTGGCGGTGGGGCAGACCTTCCCGCCGGTGGCGGTGCTGGCGGTTGCGGTGCCGGTGATGGGCTTCAGCGAACAGCCGGCGATCATGGCGCTGGTGCTGTACGGCCTGTTGCCAATTCTGCAGGGCACGCTGGCGGGCATCGAATCGGTGCCGCCCGCCACGCGCGAGATTGCCCGCGGCGTGGGGATGAGTGCCTGGCAAATTCTGTGGCGGGTCGAATTGCCGCTGGCGGCGCCGGTGATCGTCGCCGGGATCCGTACGTCGGTGATCATCAACATCGGCACGGCGGCCATCGCTTCCACCGTCGGCACCAAGACGCTCGGCTCGCCGATCATCATTGGTCTGAGCGGGTTTAACACCGCCTATGTGATCCAGGGCGCGGCGGTGGTGGCGTTGTTGGCTATTATCACCGATATGCTGTTCGAACGTTGGGTGCGTTATCTCACCGCCTGGCGTCAGCAGACGCTGGCGACCACTCCGGCGGGATAAGGGGGAAATGATGCAGGTGTCTCTACCGATGTACGGCGTTGGCCGGGAGCAGGCCGAATCCTTCTGGCAGGTATTGCGCGACAAGCTGCTGCGGCTGGGGCTGCCGGCGGCGCCGGAGCGGCTCAGCTGGCCGGACGATCTGGCACAGCACTGGCGGCGCGACGATCTGCTGCTCAGCCAAACCTGCGGTTATCCGTTGGTCAGCACCTTGCCGCAGGTGCAGCTGATCGGCACCTACCATTATCGGGTTGAAGGGTGCGACGGGCCGAATTACCGCAGTTGGCTGGTGGTGCGCGCGGGCGATCCCGGCGAACGGCTGGCGGATTTTCGCGGCCGAACGGTGGCCTATAACAGCACCGATTCCCAGTCCGGCTACAACGGCCTGCGCACGCTGATCGCACCGCTGGCGCAGGACGGGAAATTCTTTGGTGCGGCGATTGCCTCCGGCGCGCATTATCAGTCGCTGAAGCTGATCCGCAGCGGGCAGGCGGATATCGCCGCCATCGATTCGATCAGCATGGAACTGCTGCGCCGTGCGCAGCCGCAGGCGCTGGAGGGGCTGAAAATCATCGGCCGCACGGCGGCGGTGCCCGGCCTGCCGCTGATCACTGCGGCGGGTACGCCGCCGGAACAGGTGGAAATCCTGCGCGCCGGCGCCCGGGCGATGCTGGATGAGGCGGTCAGCGACCGCCTGCTGATCGGCGATTTCAGCCTGGTGCCGCGTTCGGCCTACCAGATTATCCGCGTGCTGGAACAGCAGGCCGCCGCGCAGGGCGTGACGGCGCTCTAGCCACCGTTACAGCAGGCCGCCGCCGTCGATGTCGATCACGCTGCCGGTCACGAAGCCGTTCTCCATCGCCAGCAGGTAACCCGCCGCGACGTCGGCCGGCTGGCCGACCCTGCCGACCGGCAGGCTGCCGCCAACCCGTTCGAACAGCGCCTGACGCTGCGCGGCGCTCATGCCGTCATAGGCTTCGGTGGCGGTGATGCCGGGGCTGACCACGTTCACCCGCCGCGGCGCCAGCTCCTTCGCCAGCTGCTTGCCGGCCGCTTCCAGCGCGGCGTTGATGGCGGTTTTGACCAGCTGACCGCCGAGGTATTTACGCGACAGCTGGCCGGAAGTCAGGGTGATGGAACCCTGCGGCGCCAGCGTCGGCAGCGCCGCCTGCACTGCGCGCAAACTGCCCCAGAATTTGACGTTGAAGTCGGCCTGCGCCTGTTCCAGGGTGGTCTCCGCCAGCGGCTTCGCTGCCACCAGCGGCCCGGCGGTGATCACCAGATGGTCGAAAGCGCCGACGGCGGCAAACAGCGCGCGCAGCGACGCTTCATCGGCCAGATCGGCCTGCATCAGGCGCAGCGCGCCGTTCTTCTCTCCGGCGTGGGGCAGGCGGCGCGAAGCCAGCACCACTTCAGCGCCGCGCGCCGCCGCCGCGTAGGCCACCGCGGCGCCAATGCCGCTGGTACCGCCCAGGATCACCAGTTTTTGTCGTTTCAGGGGGGAATCGGGAATCGTCATGTTAAGGCCTCTTTTAGGGTAAGTTTCAACGGGATCTATCTTTCCTGATTGAAAATGACCTAACAATCGGCCTTGCTGACAAACACTTATTAATATTTTTTAAAGATTACGCGGCGCTAAAGCGGGCGTTTAACTTCTGATCCACGATAATTTCGAAGTCGGTAAACAGCGCCCGGGGTTTTATCGAGCGCCCCTGTTTTTCCAGTGACACCAGGCCGTGCCCGCTCAGCGTTTTCAGCGTGGTTGACAGGTTGCTGACCTGGCGGCCGGACAGTTCGGCCAGCTGGCTGATGGTCTCGGGGCGGGCGGTGTCGATAAGACGCAGCAGGGCGATATTCTCGTTGCTGAGCACCTGGGCCAGCGCGATCATCGACGTGAACCAGACTTTGGGTTCACGTTCCTGCGGCTGGTATTCTCCTTTCGCGATCGCCAGTATGCGCTTGCGAATCAGTTCTTCAGGCATCACGCCAATCAATGCTTTCATCATCAACCTCGATTTTCTCTCTTGCGTATGACTTCATCTATCCGGGTAAAAAAATCCTCCACCAACTGATAGGCGGAATAAAACTCGTAGGGTGAACCTTTGTCCGTCGGGAATCATGTTGATGATCGTAAACGACGCGGCCTGAAAATTTTCCTTTGCGAGGGGTTTTAATGGCATGCGCGTTGTCTATGCCAAAAACCCAGGTATTGTGGTTATCATGCAGGGTCAAATTGTAACGGATGCCGTGAGGGATAAAGGCGGTTTGGGTCACCGTCCAGGCCTCAATCTTCCACCAATAGCCATCTTCACGATTGACCCGCGTGCCGTGCAGGCTAAGGATGTAGTCCAGTCCATTGTGTTCATCCATTGATCGAAACTCCATTTGTTATGACTTAATCATAACTATTGGGCGTTTTATCGTCAATCCGTTACGCCGTGAAACCGGCTCTCCAAGAAGGGAAACGCATGACCTCATTTGTCGATCTCGAGGTGTTTGTCCGCACGGTGGACGGCGGCAGTTTTTCCGCCGCGGCGCGCGCGCTGGATATCACGCCGGCGGCGGCCAGCGTCGCGGTGAAAAGGCTGGAGCAGCAGCTGGGCGCGCGGCTGCTGGTGCGTTCCACCCGCAGCCTGCGGTTGACGGAGGAGGGCGCGCGCTATCTCGACAGCGCGCGCCTGGCGCTGGGGGCGTTGGCCGAAGGGGAGCAGGCGATCCGCGAAAAGCATCAGGGGCTGTCCGGGGTGCTGCAGATTTCCGCGCCGTCGGATTTTGGCCGCAATCTGCTGCTCTGTTGGCTGGACGAGTTCCGGCTACAGCATCCGCATATTCAGCTGCAGCTTTTGATCAACGATCGGCAGGCCGATCTGTTGCGCGAACCGGTGGACGTAGCGTTGCGTTTCGGGCCGCTGGCCGACTCTTCGCTGGTGGCGCTGCCGGTTTTGCCGCAGCACCGGCGGCTGATCTGCGCCAGCCCGGATTACCTGCGGCGGCACGGCACGCCGCAAACGCCGGCCGATTTGGCCCGGCACAGCATTCTGGTGTATCAGCCCAGCGGCAAACGGCAGGTGGAATGGCGGCTGTGGCGCGGTGAGGAGCTGGTCGAAGTGCCGCTGAACGGCAGCTATTTTACCGATGACGGCGAGATCGCGCGGCGTTGGGCGCTGGCCGGCCACGGCGTGGTGCGCAAGTCGGCGATCGACGTGGTGGCGGATATTCGCGCCGGGCGGCTGGTGCAGCTGTTGCCGGAATGGCGCAGCGACGCGGTGCCGATCAATCTGCTTTGCCCGCATCGCTCGCAGGTGTCGGAACGCGTCAGGCAACTGCAGCGCTTTTTACAGCAGCGCTGCCAGCGCTGGATGGACGATCACTTGGCCTGAAGGGTTTCGGTTTGCGCCGGCGTGGCGGCGGCATCCCCGGCGGGCGCGCTTTCTTCGTGCGGGGTGGTAGAACGGGTGTAGATGTTCAGCCCGGCGAGAAATACGCCGCCCAAAGAACCGAAGGCGCACAGGGCGATGACGATGACGAACGCTTTTTTCAGCATAGGAATAATTTCGCAGGTTGCTTGGAACAGCGGGAATTATAGCCCCTTCGCCGGGTGAAACAAGAATCGTTTTTAACGGCGGCCCACAGACCGCCCTTTGCGATCGCTACCGTTCGCTGTCGATGGCCTGCACGCGTGCCGGGCGGGTGAACAGGTATTTCCCCAGCGTCACCAGCACCACCGCTGCCACGATGATCACCAGCGCCAGCCACTCGCGCGGCGCCAGCGATTCGCCGGCAAAGCCGATGCCGAGCAGCACCGCCACCACCGGATTGACGTAGGCGTAGCTGGTAGCGACCGCCGGGCGCACGTTCTTCAACAAGAACATATAGGCGCTGATCGCCAGCATCGAGCCGAAGACGATCAGATACCCCAGCGCCAGAAAGCCGCTGGTGCTCGGCATCTGCGCCAGGTGCTCGCCGCTCAGCCAACTGGCGACCAATAACACCACGCCGGCGACCAGCATCTCCGCCGCGCCGGCCATCGGCCCGGCCGGCAGCGAGATGCGCGATCCCAATACCGATCCGAAGGCCCAGCTGGCCGACGCCAGCAAAATGAGCAGCGCACCGGTCGGGTTGCCCACCAGGTTGTTGCCGGTGTTGAGCAGCACGATGCCCACCAGCCCGAGCGCGATGCCGGCCCATTCCAGTTTGGTGTTGCGCATGCCCCACAGCAGGCTGAAGCAGAGAGTGAACAGCGGCACCGTCGCCACCATCACCGCGGCAATGCCGGACGGCACGTGTTGGTGTTCCGCCACCGTCACCAGGCCGTTGCCCACCGCCAGCAGCAGAATGCCGATGGCGCCGGCGGCCAGCCACTGCTTCGGCGTCGGCAGCGCGTGGCCGCGCCAGGCCAGGAAAGCGAACAGCACGATGCCGGCCGTCAGAAAGCGAATGCCGGCCATCATCAGCGGCGGCCACTGCGCGACGCCGAGGCGAATGACGAAGTAGGTGGAGCCCCAAACGATATATAACGTGAACAACGCCCCGATCAACGGCAGGACGCTACGGCTTTGTTGGCTAAGCATAGGGATTGTGTTTTTGCAGGGGTGATTATTATTAGAACGCTCAGTAAACCCGATCGGGCAACGGATAAGCAATGGCTTTCGGCATTATTTTTCCCGGCTGCCGCAAGCGGTTCAGCTGTCCTGCCGTTTCCACCGTAGCCAGCTGACGGCCGGCAGGTAAATCGACCAGCCGACGGCCAGCAGCAGCAGCATGAACTCCGGCGGCACGCCGGGCAGCAAGGCGTCCAGCTTCCAGGACACGGCGTAGGCGAAGGGGCCGACGGCGGCACCCAGCACCGCCAGCGGCCAGGGGGCCGCTCTGACCACGTCCAGCAGCCAATACCACCAGCAGCCGAAGCCGATCCATAGCGCGACGGTCCAGAGCGGCAGGCCGTGTTGTCCGCTGTAATGCAGCACGCCGCTGTAGCTCCATAGCCCATCCATGCCGATACCGCCCAGGGCGGCCAGGGCCGCACCTTTACGGCGGGCGGCGGGGGTAAAGATCAGCGCCAGCGCCGCGCCGGCCAGCAGTATGCCGTTGAGCCGATCGCGAGTCAGCAGCGCCAGCAGCCAGCAGACGCCCAGTCCCAGCGTCGCCAGCCAGAATCCGGCATGCGGCTTCTTCATCGTTCAACTCCCGTGGGGTTACTCTGCCGCTGCGCGCGTTAAGCACGCCGACGAATTCGTCAGCGCGGGCGCAAGGCCCGCCGTTTGCCTGAATGTTCGATAATTCAACCTTAGAAGGGAAGGTGCGGGGTGCACAAGCAGAATAATCTGTACCGGTTGAAAACGTGGGCAAAATCCGCTGTTACAGGAGCGAAATGCGATAGGCGCAGCGGCGCGAGCCGGCCAGAATGTGTTCGGCGCGCTCCACCTGCGCCTGCAGCACCTCGGTGAAGATGCTCAGCTCCGCCCGGCAGAAACCCTGGCAGACAGCCGCGGCGGCGCAGATCGGGCAGTGGTTCTCCACCAGCAGGTAGGCACCGTCCTCCTCCTGGCGCCATTCGGCCATATAGCCTTCGCGGCAGCGGATCTCGGTCAGGCGCGCCACGCGCTCCTGCAGATCGGTGGCGCCGATCATCGCCTGTTTGTAGTTGATGCGGTTTTCCTGCTCGCGGGTCTCGATCAGCACGTCGATCGCCTGTTCGCCCAGCTTGTCGCGCACGGTGCGCAGCAGCTGCACCGTCAGGTCCGCATGGGTGTCGGGAAAGCGCGCGTTGCCGGCCGAGGTCAAATGCCACAGCTGCACCGGGCGGCCCACGCCGCGCGTTTCCGCCACCGCTTCGACCAGCCCTTCTTTCGCCAGCTTGACGAACTGCTGACGGGCCGCCTCACCGGTGGTGCCGAGCACCTTTCCTGCGTCTGAAGCTTGCTGCGGGCCGCGGGTTTTCAATAGCGTCAGCAAGCGGTCACTGACCGATTGTGCGGTGCTGCCGCTATTTTCCAAGTTTATTCTTGACATATTTCTCCGCCTCGCCCTAACTTATTCCAAGATAACTCTTGTTAAATTTAACGCAATCTCATGACCAACTCAATGCCATTCCTCTGAAAACAGGACGACAACCGTGATAACCCATGACGATAGCCGCTGGAGCGACCTTTTCTCCGGCAAAAATGCGGCCAGTGCGATCGCGCTTTCACTCGGCGTAGCGCTGCATGCCATCAATATTCTGGTCGCCACCACCATTCTGCCCTCGGTGGTGCAGGATATCGGCGGGCTGGATCTCTACGCCTGGAACACCACGCTGTTCGTGGTGGCGTCGATCCTCGGCTCCGCGCTGTCGGCCCGCTTGCTCAGCGGCTACGGCGCGCGCAGCGCCTATCTGGTGGCCTCGCTGTTCTTCATCGCCGGGGCGGCGCTGTGCGCGCTGGCACCGAGCATGCCGGTGATGCTGGCTGGCCGCACGGTGCAGGGCTTCGGCGGCGGGCTGATCTTTGCGCTCTCCTACGCGATGATCAACCTGGTGTTCGAGCAGCGGCTGTGGCCGCGCGCCATGGCGCTCATCTCGGCGATGTGGGGCATCGCCACCCTGGTGGGGCCGGCGGTGGGCGGCATTTTCGCCGAGCTGCACGCCTGGCGTTGGGCCTTCGGCATTCTGCTGCCGATCATGGCGCTGTACGCCGCGTTTACCTTCCTGATCCTGCCCAAGGGCAAAGCGCAGCAGGCGGCCGCGCCGTTGCCGGCCGCCCAGCTGCTGCTGTTGACCGTGGCGGTGCTGGTGGTGTCCGCCGGCAGCCTGGCGCACAGCGCCTGGATCAACCTGGCGGGCATCGCGCTCTCGCTGTTGCTGATGGCCTGGCTGCTGAAGCGTGAAGCGCACTCGAGAGCCCGCCTGTTACCGCACGGCGCACTGCGGCGCGGTTCATCGTTGGCGGCGCTCTACATCACGACCGCATTGCTGGTGATCGGCATGACCAGCGAGATCTTCGTGCCTTATTTCCTGCAGCTGCTGCACGGCCAGTCGCCGCTGATCTCCGGCTATATCGCCGCTGCCATGGCCGCCGGCTGGACGCTGTCCGAGATCCTCAGCTCCGGCTGGCGCGGGGCGGGCATTCGCCGGGCGATCGTCAGCGGGCCGCTGTTTGTGCTGGTGGGGCTGCTGGCGCTGGCGATCCTGATGCCGGTGCCGTCCGGTGGCCACTGGCAGGCGCTGGCGCCGATCGTCATTGCGCTGCTGCTGGTGGGGTTCGGCATCGGCTTCGGTTGGCCGCACCTGCTGACGCGCATTTTGCAGGTGGCGCCTGAGGCGGACAAAGACATCGCCGGCGCTTCCATTACCACGGTGCAGCTGTTCGCCACCGCGTTCGGGGCGGCGCTGGCCGGGATGACGGCCAATCTGGCGGGGCTGAACGATCCGGGCGGGGCGGTGGGTGCGGCGTCGGCGGCGCGTTGGCTGTTCCTGGCGTTCGCGCTGGCGCCGCTGCTGGCGGTATTCAGCGCCTGGCGCTGCGCGGCGATCGCGCTGCCGGGCGCCGAGACGGGCAATTTTGTACAAACCCCGCCCTCGCGTGAGTGCTAGAATGGCGCTCATTCAGCGGAGGTAGGCAAGATGAAGGTGGAAGGCGCAGCGCGCAAAGCATCCCGGGAACAGGCCCATTTCATGCACGTCGACGATCTCGGCGGGCTGGAAGTGCTGCAGGCCACCTACCGCCGCCAAACCTTCTCGCGCCACAGCCATGAAGGCTTCTGCGTCGGCGTCATCGACGACGGCGCCCAGCGCTTCTACCGCACCGGCGGCGAACACGTGGCGCCGCTGGGCAGCATCATTCTGGTCAACGCCGACGACATCCACACCGGCAGCTCCGCCACCGAAGAGGGATGGTCGTATCAGGCGATGTACCCGACGCCGGAGCTGCTGGCGTTTTTGTCGCGCGATCTGAAAACCGGCGCCGGCGCGACGCCTTATTTCCCCAACCCGGTGGTGCACGACGTCGGCCTGGCCGGCCAGCTGCGGATGGCGTTCAGCCTGCTGCGCAGCGATGAGAACCGGCTGATGAAAGAAACCATGGTGTTCTCGGCGCTGACCTGGCTGATGCTGCGGCACGGCAAAAGCCGCATCGATCCCGCGCCGCAGAGCCGGGCGCAAAGCCAGGTGGCGCGGGTGAAAGCCTTTCTCGACGATTTCCCCGAGGCGGACATTTCGCTGCTGGAGCTGGCGGAGCGGGTGGCGCTCAGCCCTTATTACCTGCTGCGGCAGTTTCAGCTGGCCACCGGTCTGCCGCCGCACGCCTATCAAATTCAGGCGCGGCTGCGCAAGGCGCGCGGCATGCTGAAGGCCGGCAGCAGCGTGCTGGACAGCGCGCTGAGCTGCGGTTTTCACGATCAAAGCCATTTCCACCGCCATTTTCGCAAGTCGATGGGCATCACGCCGGGCGACTACGTCAAATCGCTGAAATAACCGGGCAATCGGGTGCAATACCCGTGTGCGCCTGCGCCGTAAGCTGGCTTCTTCAACCGAAGGAGAAGCCCATGACTGATTCAATCCCCCTCATCACGCCGCCGTCTGCCCGCCTGCGCCCTGCGCTGCAGGGCGGGGTGGCGATCTTGCCGCTGTGCCTGGCGGTGGTGCCGTGGGGCATACTGGCGGGCTCGATGGCCCTGCAAAACGGCCTGATGCCGGCGCAGGGGCTGGGCATGTCGGCCATCGTGTTCGCCGGGGCGGCGCAGCTGGTGGCGATGGGCATGCTCAAGGGCGGCGCCGGGCTGCTGGCGATCCTGCTGTCGACCTTTTTCGTTACCGCCCAGCATTTTCTCTATGCGCTGCGGCTGCGGGAGCGCATTGCGCCGCTGCCGTTACGCTGGCGGCTGGCCCTGGGATTCTTGCTCACCGATGAACTGTTTGCGCTGACCGGCGAACAGGCGCCGGCGCGTTTCGACCGCTGGTATGCGCTGGGCGCCGGGCTGACCTTTTACCTGTGCTGGTTGCTCTCCACGCTGCTCGGCATCGTAGCCGCCGGCAGCGCCGGGGATCTGGACGGTTATGGGCTGGATTTTTCCATCGCCGCCACCTTTATCGCCATCGTGGTGCCGCTGGTGCGCAGCCTGCCGGTGTTGGCCTGCGTGCTGACCGCTCTGCTGCTTTCCATTGTATTGCACCATTTCCAGACGCCGGGCGCGTTGGCGATCGCCACCGTGACGGCGATGCTGGTCGGGCTGCTGTGCAGCGGGGGGCGCCGATGATCTGGCTGACGATGGTCTTGATGGGGCTGGTGGTGTTCTTCAACCGCTACTGTTTTTTGGCGCCGGGATTGCCGCTGCGCTTATCGCCGCGCGTCAAAACCCTGCTGAGCTTTTCCGTGCCGGCGGTGCTGACGGCAATTTGCGGGCCGATTGTCGCCTTCAGCGGCGACCAGCTGCGCGCCGCGCCGGATAACCCTTACCTGTGGGGGGCGGTATTTGCGGTGATACTGGCATTCTTCCTGCGCAATATGCTGGCGGTGGTGTTGCTGAGCATGTTGATATTCATCGCGCTGCGCGGCATTTTTTAAAATTCGCTTGCCATATCTCTTATTTGAGATTATTTCTCTTATGTGGGATTTTTAAGCGGAGTGTGAGCGATGGATAACGGTTTGGAGACGGCCGATCTGAGGTTGGCGCAGCGGCTGGCGGATTTGCGCCAGCAGCAGGGGGGGTCGCTGGAGGCGCTGGCGCAGCGTACCGGCCTTAGCCGGGCGACGCTCTCGCGGGTGGAGCGCGCCGAAACCAGCCCGACGGCAGCGCTGCTGAACCGGCTGTGTGCCGCCTACGGGGTGACCATGTCGCGCCTGCTGAGCGAAATCGAAGACGAACCGCCGGAGCTGTTGCGGCCGCCGCAGCAACCGGTGTGGGTCGATCGCGCCAGCGGTTTTCACCGTCGCTCCGTTTCCCCGCCTGCCGCGCTGTATAAGGCCGAGTTTATCGAAGCCCGGCTCGATGCCGGCGCGCAGATCGATTACGACCTGCCGTCGATTCCGGCGCTGGAGCATCACCTCTGGCTGCTGTCCGGGCGGCTGGAGCTGACGCTGGAAGGGCGCGTTTTCCGGCTGTCGCCCGGCGATTGCCTGCGCTACCGCCTGTTCGGCGCTTCCCGTTTCCATGTTCCCGGCGATGAGCCGGCCCATTACACGCTCGTTATCTGCAGGCCATAGCCATGATTGAATTGCAACAGTGGGGCGCCGACGCGGCGCAAAACGCCGTGGCCGACCTGGCCGAGATGCTGCACGCCAGCGTGGCGCACGGCGCCAGCATCGGTTTTGTCATGCCTTTTACGCTGGAACAGGCGCGGGCGTTTTGGCAGGGGCTACTGCCGGCCCTGGCGCGGGGAGAGCGCGCGATGCTGGTGGCGCTCGCCAACGGGCGGCCGGTCGGCACCGTGCAACTGTTGTTGGCGATGCCGGACAACGGCCGCCACCGGGCGGAAGTGGTCAAGCTGATGGTGCACCCGCAGGCGCGGCGGCAGGGCGTCGCGCGGCTGTTGATGCAGGAAGTGCAGGCGCTGGCGGCACATCATCGCCGCAGCCTGTTGGTGCTGGATACCCTGAGCGGCAGCGCGGCGCAGGGGTTGTACCGCCAATTGGGATTCGAAGCGGCGGGCGACATCCCGCAATACGCCCGCGCCAGCGACGGCGGGGCATTGGAGGCCACCTGCTATATGTACAAACTGCTGTGAGGCTTAGCGCCCGCTCCAGGCTTTGATCGCCTGTTGGCGCACCTGCAGCTTCTGCTGCGGCGTCAGCTTGTTATAGTCACGGGCCAGCCCGCTTTCCCAATCGCCGTACATGGGGTTGGGCAGCACGATGAATTCGGTGCCGAACTTGCCCTGGTTCTCGCTGACGAACGCCCGGCGCTGCGCATTGTCCTTGTGGTAAGTCGCGGCGCCAAAGTCGTTCAGGTTGTCGCCCGCGTACACCACGATGTCATAGCCGGCTTGTTTGATGGCGTCGAAGCGCGCCTGCTTATTGGCGGTGTCGGTGCTGAGCAGCACGGTCTTTTCCGACATGCCGGTGAAACCGAGCTTCTGCATGTTGGCCACCGTGGCGCCGTATGCGCTCTGCTTGCGGTTCGAGACGTAGAACATCGTCCCCTGATGGGCGTTAACGTAGCGGGCGAACGACACTGCGCCCGGTACCGCGCCGGCCTGTTCGGCCTGCGTCCATTTGGCCCAGGTGGCGCCGTCGTACGGCTGGCCCTGCTGCGCCTGCCAGCCGGAGTAGGCGCTGTTGTCCAGCAGGGTTTCATCCAGATCGACCACCACCGCCTTTTTACGGCCCGGTGCGGCCCTGGCTTGATCGAAGGCGCGCTGGGCGCTGTTGAACGCCTGATGCGCCAACGCCTGGTATTCGCCGGACTGTTGGAACCAGTTCACCGCCAGCACCGACTGATCCGCCAGCCGTTGCTGGGCCTGGGCGTCGGTGTGCGGCGGCTGCGCGCAACCGGCCAACGTCAGCAGCGCGACGCCGACCGCCGCGCCGAGGGTGAGTTTCCTTGCCTGTTTTCCTGCCATCGTTATCTCTCTCGGTTTTATTCTTGTGGGCTGTCCAGCAGCATATCCATCTCGAACTGGCGCAGGGGATCCTGCCGCCAGCCAAGATGCGTAAAGAAGGGGGCGGCCACTTCGGGTACAAAGACGTTGGCGGTCAGCGGCCAAGGGGCGAAGCGCGCTTGCAGCGCAGCCAGCAAGGTGCGCGCATGCCCCTGGCCGCGGTGCTGCGGCGGCACGTAGATCAGGCGCAGCCAGCAGTGCTCGGCGCCGGGCATCACCACGGCGTAGGCTTGACGATTGAGCGTATAGGCTTGCGGTTTGCCCGGCAGCTTGAACAGCGATTCGGGGGCGATCAGCCAGGGCAGGTCGGTGGCGCCTTCCGCAGTCAGGCGATGGCTGACGGTCAGCGGATCGACCGCCTGCAGCGCCGCCGTGCCTGGCGGCACTTGTGCCGGCGCCTGGTGGCCGGTCAGGGTACGCACGATGCGCAGCCCGGCGCGGTGGTACAGCGCCAGCGCGGCGTCGTTGCCTTCGATCACTTCCAGCGACAGCCGCCGGTCGCCGCGTTGGCGGGCTCCTGCCATCAGCCGCTGCATCAGCGCCTTGCCCAGCCCCTGGCCGCGCATCTCCGGGCGCACGGAAAAGGCCGCGATCCGGCTGTGCCGGCCGCGGCGGGCGATCAGCGCCAGCGCCACCGGTTGATTGCGGTGGGTGACGATCAGGCTGTCGTTCAGGCTGAGGTCTTCGGCACCGAAGCGCGCGGCGAAGGTCGGTCCGTCGAGCGCGAAGCGCACGATGTAGTTTTCAAAACAGTGGCTGAGGATTTTCGCCAGTTCGTCGCTGCTGTAACGCAAGGCGTTGTGGTAGTCGAAGCGTCCGTCGTGATGCATGGCTGATTCCGCTCGGGGGAAAGCTATACATGTAGACCCGTTTGTTTGGCAAGGCAAGCGGGGGAATTCGTTGGCGGGAAAATAAAAACAAAAGAGCCGGGCGCAGCCGCCCGGCGAAATAAAACTCTGGGTATCAAGTGACGCTAAAGTTTGCAGTGGTGGTTATTCATTCATCACATCAGAACTGGTAGGTCAGGGCGACGGCAATCACGTTGTCGTCTTTCAGACCCAGTTTGTTATTGCTGTCGAGCTGGTTGATTTTATAATCGACATAGGTCGACATGTTCTTGTTGAAATAGTAGTAGGCGCCCACATCGATATATTTCACCAGGTCGGTATCGCCGATGCCTTCAATATCTTTGCCTTTCTGCTGAACGTAGCCCAG
This sequence comes from Serratia nevei, assembly GCF_024160145.1. GTDB lineage: Bacteria > Pseudomonadota > Gammaproteobacteria > Enterobacterales > Enterobacteriaceae > Serratia > Serratia nevei_A. The sequence goes on along the minus strand of NZ_JAMYWQ010000003.1, from coordinate 100,573 downwards.
CGATGGACGCAGACCGAAATCGAACTGATATTGTGCAACCAGTTCCAGGCCTTCCGCTTTATTGGCGAAGCCGCTGACGGAGGTGGAGCGGTTATTGATGGTGGCGGTGCCGGAAATAGGCGCGATGTTGCGGCTTTCCGAGTAGGTGGCGGCCAGGTAAACATCGTTGTTGTCGTATTTCAGACCGGCGGCCCAGATATCGGCCTTGTCGCCTTTGCCGAAGGTGCCCGCTTTTTGGCTGGCGGTTCGGTTGGAAGAGGCATAGGCGGCGCCCACGCTCAGGCCGTCGATAATTTCATAGCTGGAGGAGAGGCCCCAGCCGTCGCCGTTCGCCTTGCTGGCAGAGCGGCCGTCGTTTTCGTTCTTGCCCTGGTACTGCACGGCGAATTTCAGGCCGTCAACCAGACCGAAGAAGTTGTTATTACGGTAGGTGGCCACGCCGTTGGTGCGGCCGTTCATGAAGTTGTCGGTCTTGACGTAAGCGTCGTCGCCGAATTCAGGCAGCATATCCGTCCAGGCGCCGACGTCGTAAATAATGCCGTAGTTGCGACCGTAGTCGAAAGAACCGAAGTCTTTATATTTCAGGCCGGCGAAGCCCAGACGCGTTTTGGTGTCTTTGGTACCGTCGGATTCAGAATGGTTGGCGGCGATCTGATATTCCCACTGGCCGTAACCGGTCAGCATGTCATTAATCTGGGTCGCGCCTTTAAAGCCGATACGGACGTAGGTTTTATCACCGTCGTTGCCGGCATCATCGGAGAAATAATGCAGGGCTTTTACACGGCCGTAAAAATCGAGTTTGTTGCCGTCTTTATTGTAGATTTCTGCTGCCTGTGCCGCTTGCGCAAGTAAAAGTGCCGGAATAATAACGGCCAGAAGATTACGTTTCATGAGTTACCCTGCTTTATTCGATTGAAAGACGCTTATCATCAGTTGCATTGCTGTTTTACTGTGCCGCCTGATTGTTTGCGGCGGAGAATTTTTACCGTAGTAATGTGATCTATTTATGACAAAAAATTCATTTTTATGTCGAACGATTAAAAAAGTCGCGCAAAGGGTGAATTTTTTCTTCAGCCGACGGTCGGTGGCTGGTCTACAGTTACCGATACCTTGTTCCGCTGCGGGAGGAATCATGCACGATACTTATACGTTGTTCGGTACGCAGGGCTGTGGCTCGACGATCGTGGCCGCCGCGTTGGCGCTGACCGCTTTTCCCTGGGGCTACGAGGAAGTGGATTACACGCAGGACGGCCCGGAGCGGGACCGCCTGTTAGCCCTGAACCCGCTGGGTCAGGTGCCCACCTTAGTGTTGCCCAATGACGAAGTGATGACGGAGAGTGCGGCGATTATCCTGCTGCTGCACGATCGCGCACCGCACGCCGAGCTGGCGCCACCCGGCGGTTCGCCGCTGTTGCCGCGTTTTCTGCGCTGGCTGCTGTTCATCAACGCGGAGATTTACCCCACCTTCACCTATGCCGACCATCCGCAGCGCTGGCAGCCGCAGGCGGCGGGGGCGGAACAGCTGAAAAACGCGGTAATGGCTTATCGCGAGCGTTTATTGCAGCAGCTGAACGCCGCCGCCGGTGCCGCAGGCCCGTGGTTTCTCGGCAAGAGCTTCAGCGCGTTGGATCTGTACGTGGCGGTGATGTGCCACTGGCGGCCGGGTCGCGCGTGGTTCCGGCAACACTGTCCGCGGCTGTACGCCATCGCTGAACGGGTGGAACAGCGGCCGGAGCTGAATGCGCTGCTGAGCGCGCAGTTCGACGGCGTTGCCCCGCTGGAATCCTGAATCCTCCCCGCCGCCCGGCGGGGAACCCTCCCGTTTTTCTGAACCGAGACTGCCGAAAATCCCGATTTTCACCTGCCGCGCCGGCGGGTAGCGTAAGGCTATCCGCAACTGACAGGAGAGTGTGATGCCATCAGAATCCCAGGCCGGCCAACAGGCGTTCGGCGATATTGCCCCCAAGCTGGCGCAGCTCAGCGACCGAGTGTTGTTTGACGATATTTGGCAGCGGCCGGCGCTGAGCCCGCGCGAGCGCAGCCTGATTACCGTCGCCGCGCTGGTGGCGCTCAACCGCGTGGAACAGCTGCCGTTTCACCTGCAGCTGGCGCAGCGCAACGGCGTGACGCGTCAGCAGCTGGCCGAGCTCATCACCCATCTGGCGTTCTACGCCGGCTGGCCCGCGGCGGCGTCGGCCGTGGCGCGCCTGCGCGAGCTGGAACAGGAGGCCAATCATGCCGTTTAGCCGTATCGCCCTGCATCAGGGTAAGTCCGCCGACTATCTGCAAACCCTGTCCGACAGCCTGCATCAGGCGCTGGTGGAGGCCTTTGAGGTGCCGCCGACGGATAAATTTCAGGTGATCGATCAATACCGCCCCGGTGAGCTTATCTACGATCGCGACTATCTCGGCGGGCCGCGCAGCGCGGATTTCGTGCTGTTTTATATCACCGCCGGGCGGCCGCGCGACACCGATACCAAGCGGCGTTTCTACGGGCGGCTGGCGGCGCTGCTGGCGGAAAACCTGCGGCTGCGCCCCGAGGATGTGATGGTGGTGATCACCACCACCCAGTTGGACGAGTGGTCGTTCAGCGCCGGGCGCGCCTCGATGATCGATCCGCAGACGTAACTCGGGCTGACGCCGCGGGCGGTCTGTGGGACAATAGCGCCATCATTTCGTTTAGATAAGAGTTGAATGGCGCTCTCCTCCGCAGTTAAAGATCAGATTGGCCAGTGGTACAAAGCCCTGCAGCAGCAAATACCGGATTTTATTTCCCGCGCGCCCCAGCGCCAGATGATCGCCGAGGTGGCGAAGACGCTGGCCGGTGACTACCCGCGCCATCTGGCGATCGAGGCGCCGACCGGCGTCGGTAAAACGCTGTCTTACCTGATCCCGGGCATCGCCGTCGGGCGGGCGGAGAGCAAACCGCTGGTGGTCAGCACCGCCAACGTGGCGCTGCAGGACCAGATCTACAGCAAAGATTTGCCGCTGCTGAAGAAGATTATCCCCGATCTGAAATTTACCGGCGCCTTTGGCCGCGGGCGCTACGTGTGCCCGCGCAACCTGGCGGCGATGAGCACCGACGTCAGCCAACAGGGCGATCTGACGCTGTTCCTCGACGACGAGCTGGCGCCGTCCAGCGGCGAAGAGCAGGCGCTGTGCCAGAAGCTGACCAAGGCGCTGGCCCGCTTTGAGTGGGACGGGCTGCGCGATCACTATCAACAAAGCATCGACGATCCGCTGTGGGCCAAGCTGAGCACCGACAAGGCCAACTGCCTGGGGCGCAACTGCCACTATATTCGCGAATGTCCGTTCTATATCGCCCGCAAAGAGATCGAGAGCGCCGACGTGGTGGTGGCCAACCACGCCCTGGTGATGGCGGCGCTGGAGACGGAATCGGTGCTGCCGAACCCGAAAGAGCTGCTGCTGGTGCTGGACGAAGGCCACCATTTGCCGGAGGTGGCACGCGACGCGTTGGAGATCGACGGGGAAATTACCGCGCTGTCGACCAATCTGCAGCTGGACATGATCGTGCGGCAGGTCGAGCAGTGCATGACGCAGTACCGGCCGAAGAATCCGCCGGGGCTGGCCAACAGCGAGCGGCTGAAGAACCATTGTGAGGAGCTGCGCGAGCTGGTGCAGATCTTCGAGCATCAGGTCAGCGCCTACCTGCCCGGCGACAGCGTGGCAGCCGAGCACCGTTTTGAAATGGGCGAGCTGCCGGCGGAGATGGTGGAGAGTTGCGCGCGGCTGTTCAAACTGACCGATGCGCTGCGCGGGCTGGCGGAGTTCGTGCTTAACGATCTCACCGAGCAGACCGGCAAGCATGACATCGTGCGCCTGCACCGGTCGATCATTCAGATGAGCCGCACGCTGGGCTATCTGGAAGCGATGAGCAAGCTGTGGCGGCTGGCGGCGCTCGACAAGTCGTCCAACGCGCCGATCTCCAAATGGGTCACGCGCGAGCTGCGCGATAACGTTACCCATCTCTACCTGCACTGCGTCGGCATCCGCGTCAGCGACCAGCTGGAGAAGCTGCTGTGGCGCAAGGTGCCGCACGTGGTGGTCACCTCGGCCACGCTGCGTTCGCTGAACAGCTTCGCGCGTTTGCAGGAGATGAGCGGGTTGAGCGAGAAGGCCGGCGATCGCTTCGAAACGCTCTCTTCGCCGTTCAATCATGTCGAACAGGGCAAGATTGTCATTCCGCAGATGCGCTATGAACCAGCGCTCGCCAACGAGGCGGAGCACCTCGAGGAGATGGCGCGATGTTTCCGCGCCGAGCAAGCGAGCGGCAAACACAAAGGCATGCTGATCCTATTCAGCAGCCACCGGGCGATGCAGACTTTCCTCAGCTACGTGACCGATCTGCGGCTGATGCTGCTGGTGCAGGGCGACCAGCCGCGCTACCGGCTGGTGGAAGAGCACCGCAAGCGGGTGGAGAAGGGCGTCGCCAGCGTGCTGGTGGGGCTGCAATCGTTCGCCGAAGGGTTGGATCTGAAAGGCGAGCTGCTGACCCAGGTACACATTCACAAAATTGCGTTCCCGCCGATCGACAGCCCGGTGATCATTACCGAAGGCGAGTGGCTGAAATCGCTGAAGCGCTATCCGTTCGAAGTGCAGAGCCTGCCGAGCGCCTCGTTCAACCTGATCCAGCAGGTCGGCCGCCTGATCCGCAGCAACCAATGCTACGGCGAGATCGTGATCTACGATCGCCGGCTGTTGACCAAAAACTACGGTTCGCGGCTGTTGGCGTCGCTGCCGGTGTTCCCGATCGAACAGCGCGCGGTGCCGGAGGCCGACAAGGCGCATCTGGCGGCGCTGAAATCCGCCGCTGACGCGGCCAAAAAAGAGAAGAAGCGCGGCAACCCGTTTGCCCGCAAGCGGCGGCGTTAATCAGAGCAGCGGCGGCAGGCGGCGTTTGACCGGCGTGGTTTTCACGATCGAGGTGTTGCTCTGCGCATGCTCGGCCAGCCGATCGAGGGTGTGGTCGAGCTGTTCCATCGAGTGCGCCACCAGCCGCACGATAAAGCAATCTTCGCCGGTCACCTTATCGCACTCGACCACTTCCGGGATCGCCTGAATCAGCTGTTCAACCTTCTTCAGCATGCCCGGCAGCGGCTTGATACGCACCAGTGACTCGAAGGCGTAGCCCACCGCCTGCAGATTGACGTTCAGGGTATAGCCCTGGATCACGCCGCTTTCCTCCAGCCGCCGCAGCCTTTCCGACGTGCTCGGCGATGACAGCCCCACCTGCGCGCTCAGCGTCTTCAACGACGCGCGTGCGTCCTGCGCCAAAAGAGTCAGGATCTGGCGATCGATATCATCCATAACGCCTCCGTTAGGTATTTTCTTTATTATAGCTACGAGAAAAAGGCAGTTAAGCATATCTGCCTTTTTTATGCTATGGAAAGCCGCCCGGCGAAGCCGCAAGCTATGCCTCTGGGCAAGTTTGGAGGAACGCAGAATGAATGCAGAGATAAAACGCGGCTCGCTGGAGATGACGGCGGCGATGCTGATTTCCGGCTCCATCGGCTGGTTTGTGCTGATGTCCGGCCAGCCGGTGGTCAACGTGGTGTTTTGGCGCTGCGCGGTGGGGGCGCTGGTGCTGCTGGCGGTGTGCGGCGCGCTGGGGCAGCTGCGGCGCGATGCGCTGACGCGCGCCACGCTGCTGCTGGCGATCGCCGGCGGCGTCGCGCTGGTGATCAACTGGCTGCTGCTGTTTGCCGCCTATTCCTATGCCTCTATCTCCATCGCCACGGCGGTGTACAACACCCAGCCGTTTATACTGGTGGGGCTGGGGGCGCTGTTTCTGGGGGAGCGGCTGACCGCCCGCAAGCTGCTGTGGCTGGGGCTGGCGTTCGGCGGCATGATGCTGGTGGTGCTGGCGCAGCCGCGGCAGGCAGGGGAACAGAGTCATTATTTGGCGGGCATTGCGCTGGCGCTCGGGGCGGCGTTTTTCTACGCCCTGATGGCGCTGGCGGCCAAGCGGCTGAAGGGCACGCCGCCGCATCTTATTGCGCTGATCCAGGTGGCGGTGGGGGCGGTGATGCTGTTGCCGCTGGTGGATTTCCACGTTTCGGCCAGCGTTGGGCAGTGGGGAATGCTGGCGACGCTCGGCGTGCTGCACACCGGCCTGATGTATGTGTTGATGTACGGCGCCCTGCAGAAGCTGCCGACCAACCTGATCGGCTCACTGTCGTTCATCTACCCGGTCGCCGCCATGCTGGTGGATCGCCTGGCGTTTGGCCACCGCCTGTCGGCGTGGCAGCTGCTGGGCGCGGCGATCATTCTGCTGGCGGCGGCGGGCATGAACCTGCTGGGCGAGCGGCGAGCGCGGCTGCTGCCGGCCTCGGACGGCCGGCGCGCCGGCTGAGCGTCAGACCGGGTGCTTCAAGCGACGCCATAAGGTGGTGCGGCTGATCCCGAGCAACCGGGCGGCGGCGGCGTGGTCGCCCCCACATCGCGCCAGCGCTTCATGAGCGGAGACGGGCACCGCCGGCGTCTCGGGCGGCGTGCCCGCCGCCAGCTCCGGCAGCAGCCACCGCAGCGTCTCGCCGCTGGGTGCGGCGCCGGTGCTCAGCATCAGCGCCAGCCGCTCCATCATGTTGCGCAGTTCGCGCAGGTTGCCGGGCCAGGCGTAATGACCCAGCGCGGCGTAACAGCCGGCTATGGCGGCGCGCAGCGGCCCCGTCAACGGCACGTCGAGCGCCGCCAGCGATTGTTTCAGAAAGTGTTCCGCCAGCAGCGCGATATCGCCGCCGCGCGCCCGCAGCGGCGGCAGCTGCAGCCGCAGGGCGCTCAGGCGGTAGAACAGATCGGCGCGAAAGTCGCCCCGTTGGATCGCCTGCTCCAGGTGGTTGTGGGTGGCGCTGATGACGCGAAAGTCGACCGCCACCGGCTGCTGCCCGCCGACCCGGGTGACGGCCTTCTCTTCCAGCGCGCGCAGCAGCCGGGTTTGCAGGTGCAGCGGCATTTCGCCGATCTCATCCAGAAACAGGGTGCCGCCGTTGGCGGTTTCCAGCAGCCCGCGTCGGCCGCCGCGCCGTGAGCCGGTGAAGGCACCTTCCTCATAGCCGAACAGCTCCGCCTCCAGCAGCGATTCGGCGATGGCGCCGCAGTTGATGGCGACGAACGGCGGCGTCGCGCCCCTGGACGCCGTGCCGCGCCGGGAAAAGTACTCCCGGTGGATCGCCTGCGCCGCCAGCTCCTTGCCGGTGCCGGTTTCCCCTTCAATTAATACCGCCGCCGGCGAACGGGCGTACAGCATGATGGTGCATCGCACCTGCGCCATCTGCGGGGAGTCGCCCTGCAAATCACCCAGCCCGTAGCGCGGCTGCAGGGTATTGCGCGCGGCATAATCGCCGCCGCGTTTGCCGCCGCCCAGCATCAGGCGCGACACGTCCAGCGCATCGCTGAAGGCGGCGCGCAGGGTGGCGGCGGAATAGAGAAAAATGGCGGTGAGCCCGGCCTCTTCCGCCAGATCGCTGATGAGGCCCGCGCCGACCACGGCCTGAATGCCGGCGGCTTTCAGCTCGGCGATCTGGCTGCGCGCATCCTCTTCGGTGACGTAGCTGCGCTGCTCCAGCGGCAGATCGAAGGTTTGCTGGAACTCCAGCAGCGCGGGCAGAGGGGTCTTATAGGTGATGACGCCGATCCGATCGGCGGTTCTGCGCGCCTTGCTCAGCGCCTGCAGCAGATCGAAACCGCCGGGCTTGACCAGGATGACCGGCACCGACAGGCGGCTTTTCAGGTAGGCGCCGTTGGAGCCGGCGGCGATGATGGCGTCGCAAGGCTCGGTCGCCAGGCGGGCGCGGATGTGCTGCACCGCCTCCTCAAAGCCGAGGCGGATCGGGATGATGGTCGCCAGATGGTCGAACTCGAGGCTGATATCCCGGAACAGATCGAACAGGCGGGTGACGGAGACGGTCCAGATCACCGGTTTGTCCGGCGCGCGGGGCGGCGTGATGTGATCGTTCATATTGCTTTACCAAAAATGGAAGAGGCGGCATTAGGTGTAGCCCGGTTTCAGTGATGTTTCAAACGCGTTGCGTGAAACAGCAATTGAAACGTTAACTGAAACGTTTTTTATCCCTTGGCCTGGGTGATGGCGGAGAGCATTTTGTAACTCACTTATTTTTATCGCTTTTAATTTTTCCCCTCACCGAAGTACAACCTGGCCCGCCCCTTGCTTTGTCTGTTTCATCTGGATAATCGGAGAAAACGTCATGACGCTGCGCTCACCCGGGCTCGCCTTTCGTCAGGCCCTGAGTAAAGAAAAACCCCTGCAAATCGCCGGCGCGATCAACGCCAACCATGCGCTGCTGGCCCAGCGGGCCGGCTTCCAGGCCATCTACCTTTCCGGCGGCGGCGTGGCGGCCGGTTCGCTGGGGCTGCCGGATCTGGGCATTTCGACCCTGGACGATGTGCTGACCGACATTCGCCGCATCACCGACGTTTGCCCGCTGCCGCTGCTGGTGGATGTGGACAGCGGTTTCGGCGCTTCGGCGTTCAACGTCGCCCGCACGGTGCGATCGGTGAGCAAGGCCGGGGCGGCGGCGCTGCATATCGAAGATCAGGTCGGCGCCAAGCGCTGCGGCCATCGCCCCAATAAGGCCATTGTCTCCACCGAAGAGATGGTGGATCGCATCAAGGCGGCGGTGGATGCACGCAGCGATCCGGACTTTGTGATCATGGCGCGCACCGACGCGCTGGCGGTGGAGGGACTGGAGGCGGCCATCGAGCGCGCTCAGGCTTACGTGGCGGCCGGGGCCGACATGCTGTTCCCGGAAGCGATCACCGAACTGGGCATGTATCGCCGCTTCGCCGAGGCGACGCAGGTGCCGATCCTGGCCAATATCACCGAATTCGGCGCGACGCCGCTGTTTACCACCGACGAGCTGCGCAGTGCCCAGGTGGATATGGCGCTGTATCCGCTGTCGGCCTTCCGGGCGATGAACCGCGCGGCGGAGCGGGTGTACCGCGCCCTGCGCGAGGAGGGCACGCAGAAAAGCGTCATCGACACCATGCAGACCCGCAACGAGCTGTACGACAGCATCAACTACTATTTGTTTGAAGAGAAACTCGACGCTCTGTTCGCTCGCCAGCGCGACGAATAGGCGCCATTCACGCAGAAGCCAAACGAGGACAGTATGAGCCAAGCGATCCCCCCGCAAAGCCCGACTGGCGATAAGCCGAAAAAATCCGTGGCGTTATCCGGCGTGCCCGCCGGGAATACCGCGCTGTGCTCCGTAGGGCGCAGCGGCAACGATCTGCACTACCGCGGTTACGACATTCTCGATCTCGCGCACCACTGCGAGTTTGAAGAGGTTGCCCACCTGCTGATCCACGGCAAGTTGCCTAACCGCGATGAGCTACAGGCCTATAAACACCGTCTCAAAGCGCTGCGCGGCCTGCCCGCCAGCGTGCGCACGGTGCTCGAGGCGTTGCCGGCGGCGTCTCACCCGATGGACGTGATGCGCACCGGCGTCTCGGCCCTCGGCTGCACGCTGCCGGAAAAAGAACAGCACGGCGCGGCCGGCGCGCGCGACATCGCCGACCGGCTGCTGGCGTCGCTGGGATCGATGCTGCTGTATTGGTATCACTACAGCCACAACGGCGAGCGCATTCAGCCGGAGACCGACGACGATTCCATCGGCGGCCACTTCCTGCACCTGCTGCACGGCGAAGTGCCTTCCGCCAGCTGGGAAGAGGCGATGCACGCGTCGCTGATCCTGTACGCCGAGCATGAGTTTAACGCCTCGACCTTCGCCGGCCGGGTGATCGCCGGCACCGGATCCGACGTCTATTCGGCGATCGTCGGCGCCATTGGCGCGCTGCGCGGGCCGAAGCACGGCGGCGCCAACGAGGTGTCGCTGGAGATCCAGCAACGCTATGAAACGCCGGACGAAGCGGAAGCCGACATTCGCCGCCGCATCGACAACAAAGAGGTGGTGATCGGCTTCGGGCACCCGGTATACACCGTCTCCGATCCGCGCCATCAGGTGATCAAAGAGATCGCGCGGCGCCTGTCGCAGGAAGCGGGCGCGATGAAGCTGTATGACATCGCCGATCGGTTGGAAAGCGTGATGCGCGACACCAAAAAGATGTTCCCCAACCTCGACTGGTTCTCGGCGGTGTCTTATCACCAGCTGGGGGTGCCCACCGAAATGTTCACGCCGCTGTTTGTCATGGCGCGGGTGAGCGGCTGGTCGGCGCACATCATCGAGCAACGGCAGGACAACAAAATCATTCGCCCGTCCGCCAACTATACCGGGCCGGAAGCGCGGGCCTTCGTACCGCTGGATCAGCGCTGAGCGCCGATCGATATTCACTATGGAGTCTTCGGGAATCATGATGCTTGAGTCTGCCAATACCCGCCGTCCGCCGTTCGATCGCGAAATGATCGATATCGTCGATTATGTGATGAAAGAGGCCGTCGATACCCCGGCGGCGTACCGCACCGCCCACTATTGCCTGCTCGATACCCTCGGCTGCGGGCTGGAGGCGCTGAGCTATCCGGCCTGCAAGAAACTGATGGGGCCGGTGGTGCCGGGCGCCGAGGTGCTGAACGGCAGCCGGGTGCCGGGCACCCGCTTCCAGCTGGATCCGGTGCAGGCGGCGTTCAATATCGGTGCCATGATCCGCTGGCTCGACTTCAACGACACCTGGCTGGCGGCGGAGTGGGGCCACCCGTCGGACAACCTGGGCGGGATCCTGGCGGTGGCCGACTGGCTCTCGCGCCAGGCGGTGGCGGCGGGCAAGGCGCCGCTGACCATGCGGCAGGTGCTGATCGCCATGATCAGGGCGCATGAGATCCAGGGCTGCCTGGCGCTGGAAAACGCCTTCAACCGGGTGGGGTTGGATCACGTGCTGCTGGTGAAGGTGGCGTCCACCGCGGTGGTGGCGCAGCTGCTCGGCCTGAGCCGGGCGGAGATCCTGAACGCGGTGTCGCTGGCGTGGGTGGACGGGCAGTCGCTGCGTACCTATCGCCACGCGCCGAACGCCGGCACCCGCAAATCCTGGGCGGCGGGGGATGCGACCGCCCGCGCGGTACGGCTGGCGCTGATGGCCGCCACCGGCGAAATGGGCTACCCCTCGGCGCTGACGGCGCCAACCTGGGGGTTCTACGACGTCTCTTTCAACGGCAAGCCTTTCCGCTTCCAGCGGCCGTACGGCGCGTACGTGATGGAGAACGTGCTGTTTAAAATTTCGTTCCCGGCGGAGTTCCATGCCCAGACCGCCGTGGAGGCGGCCATGACGCTGCACCGCCAGATGCAGGCCGCCGGTAAAACCGCCGCCGACATCGCCAGGGTGAGCATCCGCACCCACGAGGCCTGCCTGCGCATTATCGACAAACAGGGGCCGCTGGATAACCCGGCGGATCGCGATCACTGCATTCAATATATGGTGGCGATCCCGCTGCTGTTCGGCCGGCTGACGGCGGCGGACTACGAGGATCGGGTGGCCGAGGATCCGCGCATCGATGCGTTGCGCGGCAAGATCCGCTGTCACGAAGATCCCGCCTTCACCCGCGATTATCACGATCCGGAAAAACGATCGATCGCCAATGCGCTGACGGTAGAGTTCGCCGACGGCAGCAGCCTGGATGAGGTGGCGGTGGAGTACCCTATCGGCCATGCGCGGCGGCGCGAAGAGGGCATTCCGCTGCTGATCGAGAAGTTCAAAACCAACCTGGCGCGCCAGTTCCCGGCCCTGCAGCAGCAGCGCATTCTCGAGGTGTCGCTGGACCGGCAGCGGCTGGCGCAGATGCCGGTCAACGAGTATCTCGATCTGTGGGTGATCTGACGCGAGTGACGCTGACAAGCCACGTCGGCGTCGCTATGATGGACGCTCCATTCCCGTCCCTCTTCTTATCAGGTGATTCATGATTGATGCCGCAACGCTGTTGTTGTTTTCCGGTGCCTGCGTGGCGCTGGCGCTGACCCCCGGCCCGGATATGCTGTTGATCGCTTCGCGCAGCGTCAGCCAGGGGCGGCGCGCCGGTTTCGCTTCGCTGGCGGGCATTCAGCTCGGCACGTATTGCCACGCGTTGGCGGCGGCGCTGGGGTTGTCGCAACTGTTCGTCGCCGTGCCGCTGGCCTACGACGCGGTAAGAATGCTGGGCGCCGCCTATCTGCTCTATCTGGCGTGGAAAACGCTGCGAACCGGCAGCAGTTTGCAGGCTTCCGCCGGGTTGCAGGCGGTGCCGACGGCGCGCATTTTCCGCCAGGGGCTGTTCACCAACATCCTCAACCCGAAAATGGCGCTGTTCGTGCTGGCGCTGTTCCCGCAGTTTATCGATCCGCGTTCAGGCTCGGTGGTGGTGCAGATGCTGGCGCTGGCGACGGTGCTGAATCTGGTGGGGTTGCTGATTAACGGCGGGGTGATCCTGGCGGTCAGCGGCATGAAAAGCCGCTTCGCCGGCCGCCGCTTCAGCGCCCGCTGGCCGAACTACCTGCTGAGCGGGGTGTTCGCCGGGCTGGCCTGCAAGCTCATTTTCGACAGCCGCCGCTAAATCCTTTCATGATGCGCGCTCGCGCAACGGCGGCGCTCATCATTTTCTGGCTTAAGTGGATCACCCCATTACTCCGCATACTGGATCTTAAGTAGACCGCTGGTGGGTGCTTTACTGTCGCTATCATGAGAGAGCGATAAGGAGCCATACTGATGTTTCAACCCGCCGCATTTCGCGAAGACGATCTGGATGCCCAGTTGGCGCTGGTGCGCGCCCACCCGCTGGGGCTGCTCGTCAGCCACGGTGAGCAGGGATTGACGGCCGATCCGCTGCCGTTTTTGGCCGACGTCGAACAGGGGCAGATCCGGCTGCGGGCGCACCTGGCGCGCGCCAACGAGCACTGGCGGCGGCTGCAAAATACAGCGGAGTGCCTGGTGATTTTTCAGGGCATAGAGGGCTATGTGTCGCCCGGCTGGTACCCGAGCAAGCGCCAGACCGGCAAGGTGGTGCCGACCTGGAATTACAGCGTGGTGCAGCTGTATGGCGTGCCGACGGTGATGGACGACCCGGCCTGGCTGCGGCGCCAGCTGATCGATCTGACCGCGCAGCAGGAAGAGCACCGCCCGGCGCCCTGGCGGCTCGACGATGCGCCGGCCAATTACATCGCCGCGCAGCTTAAAGGCATCGTCGGTATCGAGATCGCCGTCACCCGGCGCGAAGGCAAATGGAAGATGAGCCAAAACCGCAGCGCCGACGATGCCGCCGGGGTGATCGACGGGCTGCGCGATGGCGATGAGGCGCAGCGGCGGCTGGCGGCGGAGGTTGAGCGGCGGCGCGGATAGGGTATGCTAACCGAAGAGTGAGCTGAGGGAACCTTCGGATGGATTACACCAAAATTATCAAAGAAATAGGCCGTGGCAAAAACCATGCGCGCGACCTGGACCGGCAGACCGCTTTTGAGCTGTATCAGGCGATGCTGGCCGGGGCGGTCCCCGAGCTGGAGCTGGGCGGCATTCTGATCGCGCTGCGCATTAAGGGTGAGGCCGAAGAGGAGATGCTGGGCTTCTACCAGGCGATGCAGCAGCAGGTTTTGCCGCTGCAGGCGCCGCAGGGGCGGCCGCTGCCGGTGGTGCTGCCGAGCTACAACGGCGCGCGCAAGCAGGCCAACCTGACGCCGCTGCTGGCGCTGCTGCTCGCGAAAGTGGGCCTGCCGGTGGTGGTGCACGGCGTGCTGGACGACAGCACCCGCGTGACCAGCGCCGAGATTTTCCGCGCCCTGGGGCTGCCGTGGTCGGAACTGGCCGTTCACGCCCAGCAGCGTCTCGATAACGGCGAGGCGGTATTCATGCCGGTTTCCGCGCTGTCGGCGCCGCTGGCGCGGCAGCTCGGGCTGCGTTGGCGCATGGGGGTGCGCAACAGCGCCCATACGCTGGCCAAGCTGGCGACGCCGTTCGGCGAACAGGATGTACTGCGCCTCGCCAGCGTCTCACACCCGGAGTATGTCGGCCGGGTGGCGTCGTTTTTCCGTCAGATCGGCGCCCGCGGGCTGTTGATGCACGGCACCGAAGGGGAAGCCTATGCCAACCCGCTGCGCTGCCCGCAGATTCACTATATTGTCGGCGGCGAACAGCGCGTATTGCTGGAGCGTACCTTGCAGGATGAAACGCCGACGTTGCCGGCGGCGAAAGACGCGGAAACCACTGCGCGCTGGACCGAGCGCTGCCTGGCGGGTGAGGTGGCGATCCCGCAGGCCATCCAGCGGCAGATCGCCTGTTGCCTGGTGGCCGCCGGCCAGAGCGAAACGCTGGAGCAGGGGCTGAAACGCCTGCATCAGGCCTAAGCGCGACTATACTGGGATATTTCCTCATCGGCTGAGAAGGACGGTTATGCAACAGGCTCTCGATTACTTCAATCAATTGAACCAGGATTACCTCGACGTACACCGCGCCAAAGAAGAGCTGTTCTGGCAAAACTACATGGGCACCGGCGGTGAAGACGTGTCGGCGCGCTTTTCCGCCGCGGAAAGCGCCTATAAGCGCTTTATCGCCGAACCGCGCCGGCTGGCGGAGATCCGCAATCTGCTGGCCGGGTTGGCAGCGCTGCCGCAGGAGGCGCAGCGCGATGCGTTGATCCACGGCCTGCAAGGCTGGCTGCGTTTCTTTGACTGTAACGCGATTGAAGATCCGCAGGCGCAGGCGCTGTTGGATCAGATCATCCACGCCGAATCCGATCTCTACTCGCGCCGCAAGGGCTACCAGCTCACGCACCTGAATGCCGACGGCCGGCGGGTGGCGGCCTCGCTCGGCGAGCTGTTGACCAATCAGGCGACCAACCCGAACGAAGACTACCGCCGCAGCTCGCAGCAGGCGCTGCGCGATCTGGAGCAATGGCTGCTGCATAACGGCCTGCCGGAGCTGATCGGCCTGCGCAACCGCTTTGCGCGCCAGATGGGCTATCGCAACTATTTCGACTACAAGGTGAACAAGACCGAGCGCATGACGCCGGAGCAGCTGTTCGCCATTCTGGATCGCTTCGAGGGGGAAACCCGCGAGGCCAACGCGCGCAGCCTGCAGCAGCTGGCGGCCGACAAGGGCAGCCAGGCGCTGGAGCCGTGGAACGTGCGCTTCGCCAGCGCCGGCGACGTCACCCGCCAACTGGATCCTTACTTTCCGTTTGCTCGTTCGCTGGAGCGCTGGGTCGACAGCTTCAAGCGCCTGCATATCGGCTTTGGCGGCGCCGAGATGAACCTCGATCTGCTGGTGCGCAAAGGCAAGTATGAGAACGGCTTTATGCACGGCCCGGTGCCGCCGTTTGTACGCCAGGGGGAATGGGTGCCGGCGCGCATCAACTTCACCAGCCTGGCACAGCCGGGACAGGTGGGCAGCGGGGCTTACGGGCTTAATACCCTGTTCCATGAGGGCGGCCACGCGGCGCACTTCGCCAACATTCGCCAGAACGCGCCGTGTTTCTCGCAGGAGTTCCCGCCGACCTCGATGGCCTATGCCGAAACCCAGTCGATGTTCTGCGACAGCCTGCTGGACGACGCCGACTGGCTGAAACGCTATGCGAAAAACGCCGCCGGCGAAGCGGTGCCCGATGCGCTGATCGAAGCCGGCATCGCGGCGCGCCAGCCGATGCGCGCGTTCAACGAACGCCATATCCTGCTGGTGCCGTACTTCGAGTGGGCGCTGTATCAGTGGGATGACGAGCAGCGCACGCCGGAAGCCATCACCGCGCTGGCGCGCGAGGTCGAGCAAAAGATCCTCGGCATCAGCGGCAGCCCGCGCCCGACGCTGGCAATCCCGCATCTGCTGTCGCTGGAGTCCGCCTGCTCTTACCAGGGCTATCTGCTGGCGATGATGGCGGTGGAGCAAACCCGCCAGTTCTTCCTGCAGCGCGACGGTTACCTGACGGACAATCCGGCCATCGGCCCGGATCTGGCGCGACATTATTGGCTGCCGGGCAACAGCGTCAGCCATGACGATACGCTGCGCAGCCTGACCGGCGAAGGATTTAACCCGGACTCTCTGGCGCAGGCCTGTAACCAGACGGTGGCGCAGGCGTGGCATGAGGCGCAGCAGACGATGGCCGCCGCCGCCGCGCGCCCTCAGCCGCCGGCGGATTTCGATTTGGCAGCGCACATTCGGGTGTTGGACGGCGAGACGGTATTGGCGGACAACGCCGACGGTGACGAACGGATGTGTCGCGACTTCGCCGCCGCGATAGAGGCGCGGTTGGTTTAAGGCTGACAATAAAATCCACGCGGCAGCGTGGATTTTATTTAATGGTTAAAACCGGGCGTTATTTTATTCGAAATAGACGTCGGGATTATCGGCCAGGGAAACGAAGCTCTTGGTGTTTCTGTCCAGCGTACGAATTTCGCCGCTTTCGATGTCGTACACCCAGCCGTGCAGGCGCAGCCCGCTGTTGCGCAGACCCACCGCCACAGAAGGGTGGGTTTTGATATTATTTAGCTGTGCGATAACGTTCTCTTCCACCATAGCGTTAACTTTGTCTGTTTCGCTATTCCAGGTTTTCTTCTCGACCACCGCTTTGGCCGCATCCGCGTAGTGCAGCCAGTGGGCTACCGCAGGCATGGGATCGAGACACTGGCAGGATGCGATAGCCTTCATGGCGCCACAGTTCGAGTGGCCACAAATCACGATATCAGTGACGCTCAGTGCCACCACCGCGTATTCGATAGTCGCAGAAACCCCACCCGGCTCCGGGCCAAAGGAAGGAACGATGTTACCGGCGTTGCGGATAACGAACAGTTGCCCGGGTTCTTGCTGTGTCACCAGCTCGGGCACCAGACGGCTGTCAGAACAGGAGATAAACAGCGCTTTAGGATTTTGGCTGGAGGCCAGGCTGCGAAAGAGTTCTTTACGCTGCGGGAAAATCTCTTTCTGGAAACTGAGGAAACCTTCAATGATATGTTGCATACAACGCTCTCTGCATCTGTAGTCTGCGTAACATGATAATCATCCTCTCCCGTTAGTCCAGCAATGGGGTGGTAAAAAAATGTGTGTTCATCCCCCCTGCAAACCCCACTAAATACGGGGTTTCTACCCGTTTCCGGCAGCATTGTCCGGTTCGTTTAGGCGTGGGGTGCTGACAAAGCGGACGGCAAGAAACTCGCTGTCTTACCCATTCAGCGCTAATGCACTTGAACATAAAAAAAGCCCGCCGGGGTGAGAGCCGGCGGGCTTTTTGACGTCTGGGGCGGTGGTTATTTGTAGATAACCGCGGTGGCGTGCATCAGGTTATTACCGCTGGTGGAGGTGATGGTGAAAGCCTTGGCGCCTGCCGCATCGGCTTTGGCGGCCAGCTGCGACTTCAGGCTGCTCAGGTCGGTCGCGCCGCTGGCGACGATCACGCCGGCTTTTTCGAATTGGGCGGCATCCTGGGCGCTGACGTGTTCAGCGGCGAAAGTGGTGAAAGAAACGGTGGCCAGGGCGATAGCAGCAGCAAAAGTTTTGATGGTTTTCATGTTCGTCATTCCTGTCAAAGTGAATTAGGGAGAAAGGGGATGCCTTTCGATGGGAGGATTATTGCGCAGTGTCAGGCAGGATGAAATCGGAGAGTGTTGAAGTTTTTATTCAGATTTTTTGATTATTAATTCCCCCGTCCCTCTGCGGTATAAACGGGGGTGACAATCAGCGCGTCGGACGCGTCAGATCGAAACGCTGCTGTTCGGAAATGCCGTAGTAGGCGGTCGGGCCGCCGGCACGCAGGATAGGTTCGGCGGCGGCGGTCTGGTAGACGCCGTGTTCGTCCAGCAGCGCCGGATCGAGGTGCACCGCCACCACCTCGCCCAATACCAGCCAGGTTTCCACCCGTTCACCGGCGGCGGTTTGCAGCTGAATGCACTGGGTCAGCCGGCATTCGAAGTTAACCGGGCTTTCGGCTACGCGCTCGGCTTTAACCCGGCGCCCAGGCAGCGGCGTGACGCCGGCGAAGGCGAATTCATCCTCGCCGCGCGGCAGGTTGATGGAACTGTTGTTCATCGCTTCCGCCAGCGGGCGCGTCGCCAGATTCCAGACGAACTCGCCAGTTTCCACGATATTCGCCACGCTGTCTTTCCAGCCGGTGCTGGCGAAACCGATGATGGGCGGGCGATAGTTGAAGCAGTTGAAAAAGCTGTAGGGCGCCAGATTGCGCAAGCCGGCGGCGCTGCGCGAAGAAATCCAGCCGATGGGGCGCGGGCCGACGATGGCGTTCAGCGGATCGTGCGGCAGGCCGTGGCCGGCGGCGGGTTCATAATAGTAGCGAGATTCACGGCTCATGGGGGACCCTGTGGCAATCGATGAAGCTTTCATTGTGCCGGGTTTCCCGCCGCTGCGCCATTGTGGGCGGGATGTGTTATCTTACGCGCCGGAAATACCTTCAAGAGAGCCCGTCACGGTGGAAAAAAAGAAAACCTTCCCGCAGCAGAAAAGCGGCCTGCATCCGCGCAACCGTCATCGTTCGCGCTACGACTTCCCGGCGCTGATCGCCAGCTGCCCGCCGCTGGCGCCGTTCGTGAAACCGAACGCCTGGGGCGATGTCTCGGTGGACTTCGCCGATCCGGCGGCGGTGAAAATGCTCAACCGTGCGTTGCTGCAACACTTTTACGGCATCGAGCACTGGGATATTCCGGCGGACTACCTGTGCCCGCCGATCCCCGGCCGCGCCGATTATCTGCACCACCTGGCGGATCTGCTGGCGACCAGCAACGGCGGCGAGATCCCGCGCGGCAAGGGTGTGGCGATCCTCGACGTCGGCGTCGGCGCCAACTGTATTTACCCGATCGTTGGCCTGCGCGAATACGGCTGGCGTTTCACCGGGTCTGAAATCGATCCGGTGTCGCTCAACTCGGCCAAGATGATCGTCGAGATGAACCCGACGCTGCGTAACAGCGTGCGTCTGCGGCTGCAAAAACAGCCTGAGCTGATTTTTGGCGGCATCATCGGCGCGGCCGAGAAATTCGACGCCACCCTGTGCAACCCGCCGTTCCATGCGTCCGAGCAGGAAGCGCGCGCCAGCACCCGCCGCAAGCTGCATAAGTTGGGCAAAGGGGAAGTGGCCGACAAACCGGTGCAAAACTTCGGCGGCAAGAACAACGAGCTGTGGTGCGAAGGCGGCGAAGAAGCCTTTGTGCGCAAGATGGTGGAAGAGAGCGTCGGCAAGGCCAACAACTGCCTGTGGTTCACCTCGCTCATCTCGAAAAACACCACGCTGCCGGCCATTTACCATGCGCTGAAGGTGGCGGGCGCGGCCGAGGTGCGCACCATCGAGATGGCGCAGGGGCAGAAGATCAGCCGCTTCGTCGCCTGGACCTTTCATGACGCCGAGCAACAGGCCGCCTGGGCAGCCGAACGCTGGCGTTAATCCTTCCGGCGCCGGTCACCTGCCGGCGCCGACAAAAATCCGCATTTTACCTTTCAATTTTCATCACTTACGTTATTCTCAATACGGGTTTAATAATAAAAATCTTAGGCTGTTGGTTTATTTAAATTCGAATAATTACTTTACTGAATAAATAAATTTAATCCGGTTAATAGCAATAACCAGAAGGATCGGCGCTGCCCGTTCCTTCCGCGATGGCACGTCTGCGTGTGGGCGCGGCATGTGGCCAGGAAAAATAAGAAAAGCGCCATCATCTGCTACAAGGACTACACCTTATGCTTTTACGATTCAGTCAGTTAACTACCCACAAAGGCGCCGAGTTGAGCGCGATAGAACACGCCGTGCCGATGATCGTATTCTCCCCCGATGGCACGGTATTGCGCGCCAACGATCTTTTCCTCAGCACGCTGGGATTTCAACGCGATGACGTGATTGGCCGGCATCACCGTATTTTCTGCGATCCGAACTATGTCGCCAGCCCGCTGTACCGCAAACATTGGGAGACGCTGAATCAGGGGCAACCTATCACGGACACCATAAAACGCATCGCGAAAAACGGCGAGGCGGTATGGCTGCAGGGCACCTATGCGCCGGTGCTGAATAAACAGGGCAAGGTGGTGGAAATCGTCAAGATCGCCAGCGAAGTGACCGAGCGAGTGACCCAGGCGCAGGAACACCGCAGCTTGCTGGCGGCGCTGAATCGCTCGATGGCGATGATCGCTTTCACGCCGCAGGGCACCATTGTCAGCGCCAACGACAATATGCTGGCGCTGATGGGCTATCGGCTGGAAGAGGCATGCGGGCAGTCGCATGCGGTGCTGTGCCCGCCGGCGTTCGCCGCTTCCGACGATTATCGGCGGCATTGGCAGCGCCTGGCGCGCGGCGAGTTCATCACCGGGCGTTTTGAGCGTCTCAACCGGCGCGGCGAACGGGTATGGCTGGAGGCCAGCTATAACCCGATCCTCGACAACGAAGGCCAGGTGGTGAAAGTGGTGAAGATTGCCCAGGACATCACCCGGCTGATGCAACAGCAGCAGCACGAAGAAGAGATGGTGCGTAACGCGCATCATCTGTCGCTCGATACCGATCGGCAGGCGGCGCAGGGCGCGATCATCGTGCAGCAGGCGGTGAAAGGCATGCAGCAGGTCGAAGCGGCGGCGCGCGAAACCTCGGACGTGGTCACCGAGCTCGGTAAGTGTTCTCAGCAGATCGGCACCATCGTCGAAGCCATTCGTAAAATCGCCTCCCAAACCAACCTGCTGGCGATTAACGCCTCGATCGAAGCCGCCCATGCCGGTGAGCACGGGCGCGGTTTTGCGGTGGTCGCCAACGAAGTGCGCACGCTGGCGGAACAGTCGCGCAAGGCGGCGACCGAGATCGAACGCATGACCAAGTCCATTCAGCAAGGCGTGGCGGCGGCGATTGCCGGCATGGCAACCTGCGTAGAGCAGGCCGGCGGCGGCGTGGCGCTGACCCACGATGCCGGGGAAGTGATCAACCAGGTCAACATCGGCATGCACGACGTCGTGAAGCTGATGCAGGCGTTTACGTCGGTGAAACAGGGCGACGCGCTGCACTGAGATTTCGTCGCGCCGCCCGCCGAAAACGGGGCGGCGTTTTTATCTTCCCGCCGATTCGCGCGCTGTTGAGCCGTGGTTCAATTTTACCGGCCTATGCTATCCTTAAATGTGAATGAACGTTCGTTCATTAATTAATGTTTATTCGATGGCGCCAGGCGCCCCCCTTCACCGTTTCGGGAGTGGCCGATGGGAAACCGAGAAAAGATTGTCGAGGCCGCGTTGCACAGCTTTACCCATAAGGGGTTTCACCAGACCAGCATGCGGGATATCGCGCAGGCGGCGGGCGTCAGCGTTGGCAACCTCTATAACCACTTTACCGGCAAGGAGGCGCTGATCGGCGAAATCGCGCTGCTGGAAAACGGCGTTTTCGCCGAGTTCGCCGCCGGGTTACGGGCCGACAGAAAGCGGCCGAAGCAGGCGCTGTCGGCCTTTCTCACCGCTTATCACGCCTTTGTCGCTGAACCGGCCAACGTGCAACTGTCGGCGGAGATCGTGGCGGAGGTCGCGCGCAACCCGGCGTTGGCCGAACCGTTCAGCGCCAACCAGCGGCAGCTGATTGAGGCGCTGGCGACGGTTATCGCCGAGGCTCAGCAAATCGGTGAGATTGCACCGGCGATAGCGCCGTTACCGCTCGCGCAGCTGGTGCTGGACGTGATCGACAGTCAGGCCTGGCGGCAGGCGATCTTTACGTCGTCCGCGCCGGAGGAGACCACGCCGGTGCGGCTGTTGGAACAGCTGCTCTACCGGCATCCCTAGTCGAGGTGGATATGCTGCACATTGAGCCGTACCGCGATGCTGACCGCCTGCAAACGGCGGCGCTGATCTACGCCGCGTTCTGCGACAAGTTCCAGCGAGCGCGCCGTCTGAGCCCCCGCCTGCAGTGGCGTTTGTTCTATCGGCTGTGGAGTTGGAAGCAAGGCGGCAGCCGGGAGCGCAGCTTCGTGGTGAAGCAGGATGAACAGGTGGTGGCGGCCTTTGCCCTCAATGCCGCCGCCGACGAGAACAACGCCGGGCGGCGTCCGCATGCCTTGACGATTTGGCGGCTGTGCCGCCGCTATGGTTGGCTGAACGTTTGGCGCATGTATCTGCAAATGGCGGTGTTGCGGCACACTCCGGCGGCCGATGAACTGTATCTCTCTTACCTGGCGGTGGCCGAGAATCAGCGCGGTAAAGGGGTGGGCAAGCGGCTGCTGCAGTGGATGAACGACTACGCTGCCGGGCAAGGCGCGGGCCGGCGCCTGAGCCTGCACGTCAGCCGGCGCAACGTGGATGCGCTGCGCCTGTATCGGCGCTGCGGTTTTCAGGTGCGGCGAGAAGAGCATTACGCGTCGTTGGGATGGCTGTTCGGTCAGGCCGACTGGGTGTTGATGGAGAGACGCTGCGGGGAGGCGACGTGCGCAAAATAGGACTGTGCAGCGTGGTGCTGTTCCTGCTGGCGCTTGGGTGGGTCATTTTCGTCAACGACTTTCGCTTCGTCACCGAACCGGTCACGGTGACCGCCGGCGGCAACCGGCTGACCGGCACGCTGGTGTTGCCGCAGCATGCGCCGGTCAAGCCCGGCGTCGTGGTGTTTGTGCATGGCGATGGGCCGGCCAACGCCAGCCGCGACGAAGGCTATTACGGCATTTGGGAGGCGATGGCGCAGCAGGGCTACGCGGTTTTATCGTTCGATAAGCCGGGCGTTGGCGGCTCCGGCGGCAACTGGCTGCATCAGACCATGGCGGATCGCGCACGGGAAACCGCCGATATCATCGACTGGGCCCGGCGGGACGGGCGCTTCGATGCGCGCTGTGTGGGGCTGTGGGGCACCAGCCAGGCGGGGTGGGTGATGCCGGAGGTGGCGCGTTTGCGCCCCGACATTGCCTTCACGCTGGCGCTGGCACCGGCGATCAACTGGCTGCGGCAGGGGCGCTATAACACCCGGGCGGCGATGGCGGCGGCAGGGGACGATGAAGCGCACATCCAGGCGCGCGAGGCGCATTGGCGCCATATCCAGACGCTGCTTGAACAACCGGGCGGCTACGCGCAGTACCGCCGCGAGTATGGCGCCGCCGCTGCATTGAGCGCCGACCGTTGGCGCTTTATCCGCGCCAACATGGCCAGCGACGCGACGGCGGGATTGCGGAATTTCAACACGCCGGTGCACCTGATACTGGGCGGGCGCGACCTCAACGTGGACGCGGACGAAACCGAGCGCGTTTATCGGCAGACGATCCCGGCCTCGCTGCTGACGGTGACGCGCATCGACGAAGCCGACCACGTGATGATCAAACCGCTGTTCGCCCGCCATCCGTGGCTGGTTAACCTGGTGGGGCTGTTTGCGCCGCGCTCGGTGCAATACGACGCCTACCGGCAGGACGTGGCGGCCTTCCTGGCCGCCCAGCCCTGCGGGCGCCGTTAACCGGCCAGGATCATGACACGTGCTGCAGGAACTCCCGCAGACGCGGGCTTGGCGGATGGTTAATCAGGTCGTGCGGGTTGCCGTCTTCGGCAATCCGCCCCTTGTCGATAAAGATCAGGCGCGACGCCACTTTTTCGGCAAAGCCGACTTCGTGGGTGACGATGACCATCGTCATGCCTTCCTCGGCCAGATCCTGCATCACCTTCAGCACTTCGTGACGCAGCTCCGGATCGAGCGCGGAGGTCGGCTCGTCGAACAGCATCATTTTCGGCTTCACCGCCAGCGCGCGCGCAATCGCCACGCGTTGCTGCTGGCCGCCAGACAGTTCGGACGGGTAGTGGTGGGCGCGCTCCGCCAGACCGACCTTGGCCAGCAGCTCGCGCGCCAGTTTTTCCGCATCGGACTTCTTCGCGCCGCGCACGCGGATCGGGCCGAAGGCGACGTTTTCCAGCGCCGTCAGGTGCGGGAACAGGTAGAACTGCTGGAACACCATGCCGGCTTCCTGGCGGATCAACCGATCGTCCACTTTCGGATCGTTGGCCTTCAGACCGTCGACGATCAGATCGCCGCTGGTGACCTCCTCCAGCTTGTTGATGCAGCGCAGCAGGGTGGATTTACCCGAGCCCGACGGCCCGATAATCACCACCACTTCGCCTTTGTCGATCTTCAAATCGATGTTGTGCAGCACCTGGGTTTGGCCAAAATGCTTGGAGACGTTTTTAAATTCAATCACAGGATTTTCATCCTTCTTTCCAGACGACGCAGCACGAAGCTCAGCACCAGGGTAATAATCAGATAGATAACCGCCACGGCGCTCCAGATTTCCAGCGCGCGGAAGTTACCGGCAATAATTTCCTGACCCTGACGGGTCAGCTCCGCCACGCCGATCACGATGAACAGCGAGGTGTCTTTGATGCTGATGATCCACTGGTTGCCCAGCGGCGGCAGCATGCGGCGCAGCGCCAGCGGCATAATGACGTAGCGGATGGTTTCACGGCGCGACAGGCCCAGCGCCAGGCCGGCCTCGCGGAAACCGTTATGAATCGACAGCACCGCGCCGCGGGTGATTTCCGCGATGTAGGCGCCGGAGTTGATCATGATGGTCACCACCGCCGCGGTGAACGGATCGATGCGCAAGTCGCTAAATGCCATCGGCAGGGCGAAGTAGATGAACATCACCTGTACCACGATCGGCGTGCCGCGAATTACTTCGATAAACACCAACGCGATGTGGTTGGCGATCCAACCGCCGTAGGTGCGGGCAAAGCCGGCGACGAGGCCGATGATCAGGCCGCCAATCAGACCGAGGACCGAAATCCACAGGGTCATTTTGGCGCCCTCTAACAAGATAGGAATGGCGGGCCAGATGGCGCTCCAGTCGAACTGCATGATATTTCTCCCGGTGATCCCAAACGTGGGTATCAGATACAACGAAGCGCAGGGGGCTAAGCGACCCCCTGTGCTTAAGTTAATAGCTTGCTAAATTCACAGCTTACTTAGGTTCGGTGCCGAACCACTTCTTGTAGATCTCGTTATAGGTGCCGTTCGCACGCAGGGTTTTCAGCGCGCCGTTCACCTTTTCGCGCAGCTCGTCGCTGCCTTTAGGGAAGGCGATGCCATACTGCTGTGCTTCCAGCGAATCGCCTACGGTTTTGAACTTGCCGGCGCCGGCCGTCTTAATGAAGTATAGGATGTTTGGCGTGTCGTGCAGCACCGCATCGGCGCGCTTGGTGCCCAGCTCCATATAGGCGTTGTCGATGTTAGGGAACTGACGCAGATCCTTGGTTTTGATGTGCTGCTTGGCGTAATCCACCGAGCCGGTGCCGCTCTTCACCGCCACCACTTTACCGTTCAGATCGTCGATGCTTTTCACGCTGTTGTTGTCGGCGTTGACCATCACCAGCAGGCCGCTTTTGTAGTAGCCGTCGGAGAACTCGATGGCTTTCTTGCGTTCATCGGTGATGGTGATGCCGGCCAGCGCCAGATCGACGTTTTTGGTCTGCAGCGCCGGAATGATGCCGCCGAAGTCCATCGGCTTCAGGGTGTAGTCCAGCTTCAGCTCTTTGGCGATGGCGGCCCACAGATCGATGTCGAAGCCGACATATTGGTCGCCTTGCTTGAACTCGAAAGGAACGAAAGCGGTGTCGGTGGCAACCACCAGTTTGTCTGCTGCGTGGGCGCTTACGGCAAAGGCCAGAGAAAGTGCGGCCAGGGAGACTTTAAAAATCGACTTCATGAGAGGAATTCCTGTACAGGTTGCGGATTACCCATTTTTTATATTGCAGTTGGTGCCATGAAAAAATCGTGCCATGTTTTCAACTACTATAAAAACAAAGAGTTAGTTCGTGATGTTGTGCCGTAAAGGCGAATTGTTATGGTTATGCACCAAAGTGAGGCACCGAAATGGTGCGTAAGAATTATCTTGGTGCACGGCGCTATCATTAACCAAACTTTGGCTGTGAAACAACCGTTCTTTAACGATTTTGCTTCAATATTGATAACTAACTCTAACTTTCATGACGCACTGACGGTGCAAGGGAGAGGGCGCGAGGGGGAAAAGGGCAGCAGATAAGGCTAGCGCAGCTGGCTGTCTTTGCTGCCGCGCCGGTTGTACAGGCGGATGGCCGAGTGCTTTTTATCTTGTTCGGTCTGGCAGGCGAGGCAAAAACGCACGCCCGTTAACGCCTTGCGGCGCGCTTCGGGGATCGCCTCCGCGCATTCCTGGCAATAGCGTTCGCTCTCGCCGTGCCCGAGCGCTTCACGCGCGCGCTGCACCGCATCGTCGACGGTGGAATCAATCTGATCTTGTACGGCGCCGTCTGCCGTCCAGCCGCTGGCCATCATCACCTCCTGACAAGGTTGCCTTACCGTTTAATAGGGGCCGTTTTTCGTACCGTGCAACGGCCGAGCAAAAGAAAACAGGCCGGGCAAAGCCCAGCCTGTTCAGCCCGGAACGTCGGGCGCTCTGCAACGCTTGCGCGTTACTCGATATTGGATTCGATGAACCACAGGAACTTGTCCAGATCGCGCGAAGCGGCGGTGAACATGTCGGCGGTGTCTTCATCTTCCACTTCGGTAATCGCCTTGCGGATATCATTGGCCACTACGCCGTAGCGGTCGGCCAGCGCTTTCAGGTGCTCCTGCACGCTGTGGATATTGGTCGGATAGCTTTTCAGTGGCGTCCGATCGTTGACTACCTGCACGGTGCCCAGCGCGACGCCCCCCAACTGCACCACGCGCTCGGCGAAGGTATCCTGGTGCTCGATGATGGCGGTGCGGAAGCCGTCCAGCATTTCATGGACCGCAATAAAATTCGCGCCGCGCATGTTCCAGTGCGCCTGTTTGGTGATCAACGAGAGATCGATGAATTGCACGACCTGATGGTTCAGCGCCTTGATGGCGGCCAGTTTGACTTTTTCGTCCTGGTCGTTACGGGTATACAGCAGATCAGAAGATTTCGTTTTCACCAGTTTAGCGGTACTCATATCAGATATCCTCTTGATTAGTCGTTGTCCTATTTCGTTACGGCTTCAATTATAGCAGGGGTGTTTATTTTTGCCGTACGAAAATGGCTATTGCACAAATAGGAATGGCCTAATGATGATGTTTTTTTTTGAGTTTTTGTTTTAATTAACCAAATGATTTAATTCGTTATTTTTATATTGATGCATAAATTTATTATTTATTACAGTGACGGTTTATCCCTGTTGCTTTATTTTCTTTGCGCCTGTTGTTTTCGGGTTAATTGTCTATTTGTTATCGCAGTGTTAATTTTAAGCCTATTCAGATTGATAGCCGTAATTGATGTAGTTACAGTAAGGAAATTATCCTCTCTGTATGAGTGGCGAGTGATGAAAATTAACGTCGTCGGCACCAGCGGCAGCGGTAAGAGCACCCTGGCGCGTCAACTGGCGGAACGCCTCGGCGTTCCCTATATCGAGATGGACAGGCTGTATTGGCGGCCTGGGTGGCAGGGGACACCCGATGGCCTGTTCCTGGCGCGGCTTGAACGGGCGCTGGCCGAAGCGGGCGAAGGCTGGGTGCTGGACGGTAACTACAGCCGCACGCAGCCGATCAAATGGCGCGAGGTCGATTATATTCTGTGGCTGGATTACGGTTTCGGCCGTACGCTGTGGCAAGCCGTGCGCCGCGCGTGCCGGCGTGCAGCCGGCAAAAGCGAGCTGTGGCCGGGCACCGGCAACCGGGAAAGCTTCCGTCGTTCTTTCTTCAGCCGCGAGTCGATCGTGCTGTGGACGATCCGCACCTACCGCAAGAACCGGCGAAAATACCTGGCGGAGATGGCCCGTGCCGGCGGCGGATGCCGTTTCATGCGCTTGCGCTCTCCCCGCCAGGCCGCTGATTTTCTACGGACGCTGCCGCAGGGTCACAGCAGCAGCCGGTGATGGATCCTCACCACCGCTTTTTTGATCTGCTGCGGCCGTTGCCACAGACAGCCGGTTTTGTGCGGCTCCATCTGGAAAAAGATCGCGTACATACCGTGCGTCATATGCAGCGTTTGCGGGTGACGTTTGATGTCCAGCAGCAGAAGATCGCTGTTTTCTGCGTGTGGCCGTTCGCGATGCCAGTCGCCCGCCAGGCCGTATTCGATGCGCTCTTCGCCGCTGATCAACAGATGCAGCGCGATGTATTCCTGATGCATTTCGGCGCGCTTCTCCGCCGCCGGCGCGGTGGTCAGCGTCATCACGTCCATAAAGATGTTGTCGCCGTCGATAGGGTGATGCCCCGGCGTTAGCTCGGGCAGATCGCATCGACGTAGTTCGGTCAGGGTTGAAACCAGTGCCGGCGCGAGTCCGCGGCCGAAGCGTGGGTTGAACAGGCTGTTGTGAATCACTGTTATTCTCCATGTGAGCGAAAGTCCAAAGAGCCTGCGATACAGGCTAAGGGGAAGTATGCCGATTTGTCACGCGGAAAACAGTTAACCCGCCTGCATTCCGGCATTGCGGTAGGCAGGCGAGTCAGCGATCAGGAAAGGCTTTCGAGGCGCGGTTTGGGGCGGATGGTCAGAGTGGATCCCATCGAGGCGGCGATAATGGCCGCCAGCGCCAGCCATTGCACGCCGCTCAGGTGTTCGCCGAGGAACAGCATGCCGGACAGCGCCGCCATCGCCGGTTCCAGACTCATCAAGGTGCCGAAGGTGCGCGCCGGTATTTTGGGCAGCGCGATGATCTCCAGCGAATAGGGCAGTGCGGTGGAGAGGAGCGCCACCGCCAGCGCTACCGGCAGAATATCGATATTGAACAGGGCGCTGCCGGTTTGCCAGGCGCCGATCGGGCAGAACACCAGCGCGGCGATCAAGGAGCCGAGCGCCACCGTACCGGGGCCGTGATCGCCGCCGGCCTTCTGACCGAAGATGATATAGACGGCCCAGCAGGCACCGGCGCCGAGTGCGCAGGCGGCGCCGAACGGATCGATCCCGCCTACGCCGTGGCCGAGCGGCAGCAGGAACCACAGTCCGGCGATCGCCAGCGCTACCCAGAGGAAGTCGATCGGCCGCCGGGAGGAAAACATGGCGACCGCCAGCGGGCCGGTAAATTCCAGCGCCACGGCGATGCCGAGCGGCACGGTGCGCAACGACAGGTAGAACAGGTAGTTCATCGCGCCGAGCGACAGGCCGTAAATCAGCAGCGGCAAGCGGCTGCCGGCGGCGATGCGCATGCGCCACGGGCGGAAGATAATGAACAGAATCAGGGTGCCGATGAAAAGACGCAGCGTGGTGATGCCTTCCGCGCCCACGATCGGGAACAGGCTTTTGGCCAACGAGGCACCGCTCTGGATCGATACCATGGCGATGATTAACAGACAGATAGGCAGCAGCGCGGAGGGCGCTCTGCCGGAAGTAGATAATGACATCCTTAACAGGCCTTTTATGCGCCGTTCCTCAGCCTTGAGAAAACGGTCGTAACGGGGATGCGAGCAGTGTAAATGAAATGGCGAAAATCTGTCTGAGAAAAGCGCGCATCGCGGTGAAATCCGCCGATCCTCGGATGAGATGTGGCGAATTTGGTCAAAAAGTGCGCTTTTTCTTAAGAATTATCTGGATATTAAATAGGTGATTTTTGTCACAGAAAGCCGTAGAATACGGCCGAAAATAGAGCGAAAAGAAGAAGATACACTGTTCTTGAAATCTTCTGTTACACGATATAAAGCATTAGACACTCATTTCAAGGCAGAGTTTCACGCTAATTTTTGTTATATTTTCAATGTATGAACAAATGGATGTACTTAATAATAAAACGCGTTTGAGGTGGTTATGAAAAAAATTGCATGTCTTTCCGCAGTAGCAGCTTGCGTATTAGCAGTTAGCGCAGGTACCGCATTCGCTGGTCAGAGCACCGTATCCGCTGGCTATGCGCAGGGCGATTTCCAAGGCGTTGCTAACAAGGCCGATGGTTTCAACCTGAAATACCGTTACGAGTTCGACAACAACCCACTGGGCGTAATCGGTTCCTTTACCCATCTGGAAAAGGACGGTTCTCAGGACGGTTTCTACAACAAAGCTCAGTACAACTCTATCTCTGCCGGTCCAGCTTACCGCATCAATGACTGGGCGAGCATCTACGGTCTGGTTGGCCTGGGTTACGGTAAATTCACTACCAACGCTCAGAACGGCACTTCTCGTCACGACACCGCTGACTACGGCTTCACCTACGGTGCCGGTCTGCAGTTCAACCCAATCGAGAACGTTGCCCTGGATGTCGGTTACGAGCAGAACCGCATTCGCAGCGTTGACGTTGGCTCTTGGAACGTTGGCGTAGGCTACCGCTTCTAAGCCTGTTCGTGCCTGCGGGCATGAACCTGCGGCAAACGTTGCCGCACCGATAAAAAATCCGCCTTCGGGCGGATTTTTTTTATCTGTTATTGGCCGCTGCGCCCCGTCGGCTGCGTCGAGAAGCGCGCGCTGCGGGCGTCGCGCTCATAGCCTTGCGGTTCGGTCAGCAACCCGTACAGCTCGGGACGGCGTCCGTAAATCCAGCGGCGGCCGGTGCTGAGCGGGATCAGCGCCAGATCGAGCTCGGCGCTGACCATTCGGTCTTCCGCCGCCCAGGTCTCCGCCACGATGCGGCCGTAAGGATCGAGGATCATCGCGTTGCCGGTGCGCACTTCGTCATCATCGCGGCCCACGCCGTTGCTGAACAGTACAAACAAACCATTATCGTGAGCGCGGGCCGGCAGCCAGCGCATCAGCCAGCCGCGCCCGTGTTCGCCGCGAAAGGCGGCTTCTATCGCCTGCGGATCTTCTGCCCGCCGCTGCCACAGCGCCTGCGGGATCGGCTTCATGCCGTGCGGGCTGCGCGAATGGGTGCCGCCGGTCTGGTGCGGAGCCATCAGCACCTCCGCCCCCAGCAGCGCCGTCGCGCGCACATTCTCCACCAGGTTATTGTCCCAGCAGATCAAGACGCCCACGCGCACGCCCCAGGGCGTGTCGAACACCGTATAGCGGTCGCCGCTGGCGATAGCCGGGTGCTCGAAGGCGTGCAGTTTGCGGTGCACATGCAGCTCGCCGTCCGGCAGGCAAACGGCGTAGGCGTTGTAACAACGGCCGTCGTCGCCCAGTTCGATCAGCCCGACGCCGATCGCCATGTTGTAACGCTCCGCCAGCGGGCGAATGCGCGCCAGCGAAGGGCTGGTAGCGATCGGTTCCGCCAGCGCGCGCACCTCGGCGTCGGACAGATGGCGTACGTGCCAATAGCCGGTGATGCACATTTCCGGGAAGGCCAATAGCTGTATCTGCTGCTCGGCCGCCTGAGCGATAAAGCGCTCCATGGTCGACAGGTTGTCATTCTTATCGTTGGCGCGATGCTGGAATTGCACCGTGGCGGCGCGAAGTGAAGGGGTCATGGTGTCTCTCCGGTTGGGGTCTGCGTTGATTACAGCAGGTGGATTGATTACTGTATAATCAATTAAATTCCCTATTCGATAACCTGATGGAATGGATATAAAACAACTGCGCGCCCTGGTGGCGCTGGCCGAACAGGGCAACTATCGGCAGGCGGCGAGCCTGCTGTGCATCAGCCAACCGGCGCTGAGCAAGCAGATTCAAGCGCTGGAAACCCAGCTTGGCGTGCGGCTGTTCGAGCGTGGCCGACAGGGGGCGGTGCTCACCGCCGGTGGGCAGCGGCTCTACCCGGAGGCGCAGGCGCTGGTGGAACAGTACCAGCAGTTTCAGCGGCGCGCTCGGCGGGTAGCGCTCGGAGAAGCGGGGCGGCTGGCGCTGGGATTTGGCCTCTCCAGCTTCCATCTGGCGCCGCAGCTGGTGGCCGCATTCCGCCAGCGTTTTCCCGAGGTGGCCATTGGGCTGGAGGACATGCCGTCGGAGCGGCAGTATCAGCTGTTGCTGCAGGGCGAGTTGCAGGCGGGGTTCGTGCGCTTGCCGGTCACTACGCCGCTGTGCGGCGTGGCGTTACTGAGCGATCGGCTGGTGCTGGCCGCGCCGGGCGCGCTGGCGCTGCGGGCCGACGATCTGATGGCGCGTTTCACTCAGTTGCCGCTGTTGCAGCTGACCCCTAAGCGCGGGCGCGGGCTGAGCGATCAGTCGCTGCGGTTTATCGCCGCTCATCGGTTGACGCCGAACGTGGTGCAGCAGGCCGGCGATATCCAGACGCTGCTGGCGCTGGTCGCCGCCGGCGTTGGCGTCGCGCTGCTGCCGCACAGCATCACGCACATCGCGCCGGTTGGCATCGACATTCTGCCGCTGAGCGGCGAAGAGACGGAGTGGCAGGTCGGTATCGCCTGGGATCCGCAGCGCGCGGACGCGCTGCGGGACAACTTCATTCAGACGGCGTTGGCGGTGCAACGCGCTTAGGCATTCAAAGCGGGCAGTGCATCACGACGATCGGGCTCTGGTGATACTCGCTGCGGTGGCTTTCGCAGAAACCGACCTTTTTCGCCAGCGCCAGCGAAGCCTGGTTTTCCGGCGAGATGATGCAGACGGTTTTCTCGCCAGGCAGGTGCGTTTTACCCCAGGCCAGCGCCGCCCGCAGTGCCTCGGTGGCGTAGCCTTTGCCGTGCGCCGAGCTCACCAGCGTCCAGCCCATTTCCGGCGCATCGAGCGCCGGGGTAATGTCGCGCAGGAAGTTGGAAAAGCCGATGCTGCCGAGGTACTCGCCGCTCAGTTTGTCACGCACCGCCCAATACCCGTATCCTAACAGCGCCCAGTGGCCGACGTAACGCATCAGGCGCCCCCAGGAGTCTTCCCGGTCGCGCGGCGTGCCGCCGATGTAGCGCACCACCTGCGGATCGGCCCACAATGCGGCCAGCGAACCGAAGTCGTCCAGCGTGTGCGCGTCCAGCCGCAGACGTTCGGTGATAAGCGTTGGCGCGGTGTTGATGACGGTCATGTTGCTGCTCCTGCACAGGGTGAAAGGCGATGAAAAACAACGGCGTTCAGTATGCCAGAGAAATCACATCGCCAGCCACAACGGCCGGGTGAACAGAAAGCCGCTGAGGCCATCGTCGAGGCGGACCGCCGCCGCACAAGAGGCAATCGAGCAAGCGGGGCTTGGGGGGCTGACGGCAGGGGAAGAGGAAATACGAACCGGAATCAGGATGAAAGTTCGCTATCGATGCCCCATGCGGGCGCTTCACTTGCTTCAACGCCGCTGCGTTCGCGCCATTCGCGGCGTCTTTGTTCCCACCACTCTTCGTGGAAGGCTCGCATTTCTTTCAGGCGCTGTTCCTTAACGTGCTGCTGGTCAGTATGGGAGGTTATGGGGGCTACGCGGGATTTCGATGACATAGAGGCCGTCCTTTACAAACTCTACTTTGTATAAATAATGCCCTGCATGGGCGTATTTTTTCAACAAAAAATCATAAATTTTAGCTAATACCGGTCTTAACGGTGCACTGAAGATGATCCTGGCATGATACTGATAGGCAAACTTGAGAAGGGTTTCCCTGATCCCAGCTACGAATAAGCGTTCGCGTTGAAGAAGGGTGTAATGCATTGCGGTATAGGTATCGAAAGCTGAGCGCTGATGCCTGTTTGCGTCGCTCAGCGCCTTGACATCATAAAACTCCAGAGAGAAAGCATTATTGAGGAGAGCCGTCTCCACGTACACTGGGGCAAACCAATGGTGCATGTTTTGCCCAATTTTCTTGAAATCCAAATGATAGACGGCCGTTTTACCATCACCTTTTCTTACTGCAATCTGATACCGGTATGTGTCTGCTATCCCTGTGTGTGACGCCCTCACATCAATCTCCATGATAAAATCCTTTTTACTATTATTTTTCCTATAGTTATCCCCGTTGTGACGAACAGATTATTAACCGAGGCGGAGAAGATCCTCCAGCCGCCGATGAGGCTTATGCGCAGCGCCACGCAAAACTAAATGCCGCTGAACCAGTTGTAGCCCTGATCTTCCCAATACCCGCCCGGATTGACGTCGCTGACGAAGATCGCGGCGATATGTTTGGCGTTTTTGAACCCCAGTTTGGTTGGCACCCGCAGCCGCAGCGGGTAGCCATAGTCCGCCGGCAGCGCCTTGCCGCCGAAATCCAGCGCCAGGAGGGTCTGCGGGTGCAGCGCGGTGGCCATGTCGAGGCTGGAGTAGTAACGATCGGCGCATTTGAAGCCGACGTAACCGGCATTCAGATCCGCCCCGACGTGTTGCAGAAAGGTGCGTAGCGGCACGCCGCCCCATTGGCCGATGGCACTCCAGCCCTCAATGCAGATCAAACGCGTGATCTGGCTTTGCTGCGGCAGCTGCTGTAGCTGTTCCAGCGTCCAGGGGGTTTTTTTCTCCACTTTCCCGGCGACCTCAAGCCGGTAGCCGGCGAGATCGATCTCGGGAACGTTGTATTCCGGGTAAAACGCGTTGAAGGGGAAAGGGTGGGTAATCTGATCGGGCCGGTAAGTTTGCGCCAGCCGCTGGCCGCTGAACAGCCAGGCCTGCACCCGGTCGTTCCAGCGCGACATGGCCCACAGCACCTTATCCACCCGATCGCCGTCTTGCAGGTTGCAACCGGTGAGCATGGCGATCCCGCCCAGCGTCAGGCCGGAACGCAGCATCAGGCGGCGCTGCAGATTGACCAACTGCTTTTTTTGGTCCGGTTCCAGTTTTGGCGCGGTTGTCCGCGGCTTTTTCTCATTCATGTTTGCCACCCGTTATCATCGCCCACAGCGTTTTGGGCACGACGATCACCATAAAGACGTGGATCGCCACGAACAGGCCGATGCCGGCCATGGCGAAGAAATGCACGTAGCGCGCGAAATCGAACCCGCCAAACAGGGCGACCAGTCCCTGCAACTGAACCGGTTTCCAGATCGCCAGCCCGGACAGCACCAGCAATAGGCCCAGCGCCAGCACGCCGAGGTACATCAGCTTCTGGATGGCGTTGTAGTGGCCATGCCGGTGACGCAGGCGCAGCGTCAACGCCAGCCAGATATCCTGCCGTAGCGCGCCGACGCGCAGCGGCAACAGATCGCGGCGAAAATGGCCGCTGAACAGGCTCCACAGCAAATAGCAGACGGCGTTGAGCGCCAATAGCCACATCACCGCCAAATGCCAACCAATCGCGCCGCCCAGCCAACCGCCCAGCGTCATCTGCGGCGGAAAGCGGAAATCGAACAGCGGCGAGGCGTTATAGATCTCCCAACCGCTCATAAACATGCACACCATGGCGAACAGGTTGATCCAATGAGTGATTCGAACCGGCCAGCGATGCACCGGCCGCGACGCGTTGGTTTTCATGGCGTTCTCCGGTTACATCGGCGGCACGGTGCCGTCTTTGCCGGCGGAAATGCGGGTGGCGATGCGCTCGCCCTTATCGTTGACGGCGGAGAACAGCACGATGTGCACGCCCGGTTTCAGCAGGCTCACATCGCCCGGATCCAGCGTCACGATCGGCACATCCTCCGGCACGACGACGGTTTTCTGCTGGTTGCCGTAGGTGACGGTCAGGGTACGGCCGTTGGATTTCACCAGTTTGCCGACGGTGCCGTTGGTCATGGTGTCCACTTTGCCGTCGGCGGATTCCCAGGCCGAGTGCCCTTCGCCGGTGCCGCGCAGGCTGGCGGCGAATACGTGCACTTCCAGCGCTTTGAGCGTGCCGTCCGGCTGCGGCACGGCGGCGGTGCCGATAAAGCTGTCCGGTTTGATGTCGTCCAGCGTGGCTTTGGACACGCTGAGCACTTTGGTCTGATCGTTCAGCTTGACGCTGAGTGTCTCGCCTTTGCGATCGGTCAGCTGCAGATTGCCGTCGGCCACCTGGCTGATGGTACCGCGCAGCGGCGCGATGACGTTGCCCGGCGTTTGAGCGGCGGCGGCCAGGCCGCTGGCCAGCAGCAAGGTGGATAACAGTAAACCGGCTATACGATAAGGGGTAATCATAATGTTCTCCTGAAATGAGTGTGCCGGTTAAGCATGGTTGAGCCATTGGGTCAGCGCCATGGCCGTTTGATGACATTAATGTCATCAAGTTTGTCCGCCGAAGCTGCTAGTATTTTTGCAGACGTAACGAGGTGGCGAGCATGCGAATACTGGTAGTTGAAGACGATATCGGCACAGGGGATTACCTGAAGAAAGGGCTGGGGGAAGCGGGGTACGGCGTCGATTTGGCGCGCAACGGCACCGACGGGCTGTTTCGCGCGTTGGAGCACAGTTACGATGCGATCGTGCTCGATGTGATGCTGCCGGGGCTGGATGGCTGGCAGATTATCGAGGTGCTGCGCAAGAAAAGCGACGTGCCGATTCTGTTTCTCACCGCCCGCGACGGCGTGCAGGATCGCATCCACGGCCTGGAACTGGGCGCGGACGATTATCTGATTAAACCGTTTTCGTTTACCGAACTGGTGCTGCGTTTGCGCACCTTGCTGCGCCGCGGGCCGGCGCGCGAAGCCGATCATTATGCCATCGCCGATCTGCAGTTGGACGTGCTGCGCCGTCGGGCGGTGCGCCAGGATCAAGTGATCCCGTTGACCAACAAGGAGTTCATGCTGCTGCACCTGCTGGTACGGCGCGAAGGCGAAGTGCTGTCGCGCACGCAGATAGCCTCTCAGGTGTGGGACATGAATTTTGACAGCGACACCAATGTGGTTGACGTGGCCATCAAACGCCTGCGCGCCAAAATAGACCGGCCGTTCGACGTCAAGCTGATCCACAGCGTGCGCGGCATCGGCTATGTTTGCGAGCCACGCTCGTGAGCGGGCGCGCTTCACGTCGGCCGGTATCGCTGACGCTGCGCACCGCCACGCTGTTCGCGCTGGTGGCCGCGTTGGTGGTGAGTGGGACGGGCGGGTATCTGTATAGCGCCATGCGCCAGGAAATGACGCTGCGCAGCGATCTGCAGGTGACCGGGCGCGTGGAGTATTTCCGCCATTTGCTGGGGCAGCGCTTTCCTTTGGCGCGTCTTACCGCCAATAACGGCCTGTTTGAAAACATGCTGGGCAATGAACAGGACGTGCTGATTTTCCAAGTTCCAGGACAAAAGCCGCTCATCAACGTGAACCCGGCCGGGGTGGCATTGCCGCCGATCGCGCCGACGCCGGCCGGCCAGGCGCAGACGTTGGCCGCCGTGCGCGGCGGGGAAACGGCGCTGGGGGTACCGCTGCGCGCGGCTTCGGCGATGGTGCGCCTGGAAGACGGCAGCCTGTTGCAGATCTCTGCCGCGCACGTGATGGTCAACGAACAGAAGATGCTGGCGCGCTACCTGCGGCGCATCGTCGCGGCGGTGGCGGTGGCTTTCCTGCTGATTGCGCTTTTGGGGTATGGGGTCATGCGCCGGGGATTGAAGCCGTTATGGCGCATGGCGGCGCAGGCGGCGCAAATTGCGCCCAATACGCTGTCGACACGCCTCAGCGAGCAGGGGGCGCCGAAGGAGTTGCAGCAGCTGACCCGTTCGTTCAATGCGATGCTCGATCGGTTGAATGAAGGCTATCAGCGGCTGACGCAGTTTTCCGCCGATCTGGCCCATGAGATCCGCACCCCGGTGGGGGCGTTGATGGGCCAGTGCCAGGTGGCGCTTTACCAGCCCCGTAGCGTGGAGGAGTACGAAACCCTGCTGTCGAACAATATGGATGAGCTGGAGCGCATTTCCCGCATGGTGGAAAACATCCTGTTCCTGGCGCGCGCCGGCGAGGCGCAGTCTGCGTTGAACTACAGTCGACTGGATGTGGCGCTGGAGCTGCGGCGGGTGGCAGATTACTTCGAGGGGCTGGCGGAAGAACGCGGTATCGCACTGCGCTGCGAAGGAGAGGGGACGCTGAAGGCGGACGCGATGCTGTTCCAGCGCGCGTTGAGCAACCTGGTGGCTAACGCAGTGCGTTATGCCGACGAAAACAGCCGGATCGTCCTGCGGGCTGAACGGCGCGCCGATGCCTGGTGGGTACAGGTTATCAATCAGGGGCCGTCGATCGCGCCGGCACAGCTGGAAAAGCTGTTCGATCGCTTCTATCGCGCCGATCCCGCGCGCAGCGCCGGCAATCATGCCAGTGGGCTGGGGCTGTCTATCGTGCGCGCCATCATGACGCTGCACGGCGGTGAGGTTCGTGCGCAGTGTTCCGATGGCCAGGGATCTGCTTGCTTGACCTTGAGCCTGATATTCCCTTCATCAGTTCAATGAGCTACCGCGAATGTTTTCGCCCGTTGCGGAAAACGCGACAGGCGTCATTCGTAAGTTTTTCCTTTCATTATTATTTCTCATCGCCTTGGCCGAAACTGAATTTTAACATTTGCGGCGCGGCAAGCGCGTTAATTCATCGGGCTAATGCGGATGGACTGCGGTCTGTGATTACGCTCAACATTCACGTGTTATTATTTTTTTATTAAAATTTAGTTCTGCGGTCTTTTTTTAAGATGATTTTCCTTAAAATTGATAATTTGCAACACAAAAAACTAACTTTGTGGTTTTTGTCACGTCAATATATCAATGGATGTGGTGATTGGTTAACCTTTGGTTATGGTTTACAAGAAAAATCCTATATAAACGGTGGTGAGGTGAAAAAGCGTATTTCGTGGCGTTAATTGAGTGGTTTTTCTTGCCTGTGCTTGGGTATTTTCGCGAATTACCTGATTAAATATTTATTTAATATTTCATTAACATTTGACGCCAAACTATAAATGATCGCTATAGTGAAAACATGTGAATAAAATGAAATATAGATTTAATAACCATATTCTCTTTGACGCAGACACCAGAACCCTTAGCCCAACAGATTTTTCTGACGATCCCATATCCATATCCAGTCCTTCCAAACGGTTGTTGCTGTTGTTGATTGCCCACCATGGTGAGGCCGTAGGGCGTGAACTGATATTCAAGAAGGTCTGGGACGATTACGGCATGGTGTCCAGCAATAATAATCTTAATCAGTGCGTCAGCAAATTGCGTCGGGTGATTAAAAATCTTGGCGTCGAGGATGAGGTCATTGTTACGGTCCCTAAAGTGGGTTTTATGTTGCGTGATGAGATTACCATCGAGTCTTATGAGGACGCGGAAGATATTCACGGCGCGGAGCCTGCCGCGGCTGTGCCGGGATCTGCGCCCGATGCGGCGGTCAATCCGGCGTCCGACACCGTCATCGACGGGGCCTCTTCTCATCTTGGTTATTCCCGCCGTGGGTGGCTGATGTTCAGCGCGTTGGTCATGGGGGGGATCCTCATGGCTATTGCTGTCACGGCCTATTTCAGCGGCTCGGGGGCCCGGCAGGAGAGCTACCTGGGAAAGTCGGGCAACTGTAAGGTTTTCATGTCGTTGCCTGATGCCTCGGCGACGGTCAACGCCAGCCTGAATCGGGATATTCTGGCTTACGCCGCGCACCAAACGGGAGAATGCAGCGGCGATGAGTTTTTGCTGGTGGTGCGCAGCAATCAGGTCAGGGCTTACATTTCCGGCATTTCCCGCTTATTCCTGCTGCGCTGCAAGATCTTGCGTGAACATAAAATGGAGATCTGTTCAGGTTTGGAAAGCGACAATGCCGAGTTTATTAATTGACCATGGATAGCCGCTGGCCCAACGCGATTGAAAGGACAGTGGATATGACAAAAAATTAAAGTATTGAAATAGAACGTTCGATTTTCATTTGGCGGGTTGCCGTGTGGCTTTTATCGAGAGGTATTTCTCTTTCTCTACCGCTTTCTACCTCATTATGGTGATTATGTATGGTTAAAGCCGATTTCGGTGATGCGCTGCTATTTTTTGAACCCAGCTATTTAGTGAGAAGAGGAATGGAAGCCTTTCTCGTTACCCGATCACGTGACAGCTATTTTGTCGATACCCTGAGGGGGCTGGAGGGGGCCTTGAAAGAGGGAAAGCCTCGCGCGCTTATTATGGAGTTATATCATCAGAACGAATATTTGTATGATGTATTACGGTTCGTGCTGACGGCAAAAAATGTCTGGCCGGAAATTCCCTTGGTGATTTTCACCGCTGTTGAACATCCCGGTATATTAGCGTTGTTGGCGACGGATACGCGCATAGCTATAGCGGCAAAGGATGATCCTTTGCATTGCCTGAGCGATGCCATTGCGGCTGCGGGTGAGTTCTCCGGCTATCGTTCCCCGCGTATTCGCGCCCGGTTGGTGCATTCGGCGGCCGCGTTATCTGACAGTGAATGGCGAGTTTTGGCCATGATGGTTGCCGGCGCATCTCCACGAAGCATCGCCAACGTGACCCGGCGAAGTTACAAAACCATCAGCTCTCATAAACTGAATATCATGCGAAAACTGGGCCTCAATCAGGCCGGTTTTATGCGGCTTATTCTTACCCTGAGAACCCGATATCCTTCCTGACACGTGGCGATAAGCCCCTTTTCTCTACAGCGGCCGATCTGGATTGGCTGCTTCCCCCTGCGTAAATCCAATCAATCCTCCCCCTCACCGAACAACGCCGGCGCTGAAATTTTGCACCGGCAAGGGAAGGGCGAACAGAGCATATTTGTGGTTAAACAATACCCGCCTTGCAGGGGGTAAACCACAATGTGATTGTGCTTTCATCAAAGGCTTAATCCGCTTTTTAATGTGATTGATGAGGGTTAAAACATTAATTGCGGGATTTAAATCTAAATATTTGAACTTTAATAGTTAATGATTCTTTTTTGATCGGTCGGGGATATTCTTGTGGCGTCAAGCAGACTGGCTAAACGCAGTGATGCAAACGGCTGGCTGAGAATGGACGAAAGAAAACATATTCAACATTGAAGGGAGTTATACCATGAAGAAAATGACACTGGCCCTGGCGATCGTTTCCGCCTTTGCAGCGGTCAGCACAGCTCAAGCTGCCGACGTTACCGCTCAGGCGCTGGCAACCTGGTCTGCGACCGCCAAGAAAGACACCACCAGCAAACTGGTTGTGACGCCGATTGGCAGCCTGGCCTTCAACTATGCCGAAGGCATTAAAGGTTTCAACAGCCAGAAAGGCCTGTTTGACGTCACCGTGGAAGGCGATACCACGGCCACCGCTTTCAAACTGACCTCAAAACTGGTCTCCAATACGCTGACTCAGTTGGATACTTCCGGTTCTACGCTGGAAGTTGGGGTGAACTATAACGGTGCGGTGGTCGGGAAAACGGCTGAAACCATCATGATCGACACCACCGCCGGCATTTTGGGCGGCAATCTGAGTGCCCTGTCCAACGCCTACAACCAGGCCGGCCGCACCAGCGCGCAGGATCAGTTCACCTTCAGCATCATCGGCGCGACGTCAAACGGCACCACTGCCGTCACGGATTTCAGCACGCTGCCGGAAGGTATCTGGAGCGGCGACGTCAGCGTCGAGTTCAACGCGACCTGGACTTCCTAATCCCCGAACGATCTGCATCTGGCAGGGGGGAGACCTCCTGCTATTTATCGCTCATCAACGCCAGTGGAATACCGCAATGACACGCTTTTCTCTCGCCGCCACCCTGATGTTAATGCTGCTGCGGCCGGCTTTGGCTCTCGATGTGGGTGAGATCAGCTCCTTCATGCCAGGCGACAGCGCGCGCCTGAGCAAGGAAATCAAAAACACCACCGACAGCGGCCGGCTGGTGAACATCAAGATCGAACGCATTTCCAGCCCCCTGGCCTCCGGGAGGGCGATCCCGATGGGCAGCCGGGATGAAATGCTGCTGTCGCCCGCCAGCCTGATCCTGCCGGCCAACGCCAGCGATGTGATTCGCTTTTACTACCAGGGGCCGAATGACGCTCAGGAGCGCTACTACCGCATCGTTTGGTTTGATCAGGCGCTGAGCGAGGCGGGGCAAAACTCGGCTCGGCGCAATGCCGTGGCCACCACGTCGGCGCGCATCGGCACCATTTTGGTGGTGGCGCCTCGGCAGGATCGCTTCGCCTATCAGTTTGCCAACGGACGGATCAAAAACACCGGCAACGCCACGTTCAAAGTGGTGGCCTACGGCAATTGCAGGAACAAGCAAGACGGCAGCGACTGCAAGGAAAATTATTTCGTGATGCCGGGGAAGGATCGCGCCTTCAGCAAGGTTGACGTCAACGATAAAAAAGGGCGCGTCGCGCTGTGGCACGGCGAACAGTTTATCCCGGTGAAGTAATGCGCGCGTTATCCACGATGGATGCAAAACAATCACGCAAGGAGTGGCATGTGAACGCTGTGCTGTTGAAAACGCTTTTGGCTGCCGGTGCGCTGGCGCTCCCGACGCTGTTGCCTGGCCGCATGGCGATGGCGGCCGGTTTGACGCAGATTAACGGCGTACTGATCCCGCAAACCTTCAGCCTGGCGTTGCGCGAGGGGATGAGTATTCCGCTGTTGTTGCATTATGAAAAGAGCGATGGCGTCAAAGACGACAGCCGCATCGGGCATGCCTTTCTCTACCTGGATCAGGCCAGGCTGAAGATTCGTCGGGTGACGCTGGAGGATAACGACGACGGCGCCCGGCTGACGGCGGCGATTGCCGGCCAGCTGCAGGCTTTGCAGGATGCGCCATTCGATCGGCAGCAGCATATCCGGGTCGCGGACGACGCCTGGCTGGCGCTGGATTTCCGGCAGCTCAACCTGCAGCTGGTGGTGAAAGAATCCGCGTTGGGGACGGTGCTGCGCGCCCGCTCGAGCGACATCGGCGCGTCCAGCGTGGATGCCGTAAGCAGCACGCTGGATTATAACCTCGGGGTCTACGATAACCGGGCCCGCGCCAGCGAAGGCAACACCTCCAGTTATTTATCGCTCAACAGCGTCACGGCGTTGCGTGAACACCACGTGGAGTTGAACGCTTCAATCTACGGTATCGGCAGCGGCGATGAAAACGCCACGCTGTACAAAGCGATGTACGAGCGTGATTTCGCCGGCCGCCGTTTCGCCGCCGGCATGCTGGACAGCTGGAATCTGCAGTCGCTGGGGCCGGTCACGACCATCAACTCGAGCAAGATTTATGGTCTGTCCTACGGCAACCGCGCCAACTCGACGGTATTCGATAATTCCCAATCGCTGACGCCGATCGTGGTTTTTTTCCCCTCGGCCGGCGAGGTGCATCTGTCGCGCGACGGGCGGCTGCTCAGCGTACAAAACTTCACGATGGGCAACCATGAAGTGGACACCGGCAGTTTGCCCTACGGCATTTATGACGTAGAGGTGGAGGTCGTGGTCAACGGCAAAGTGGTGGATAAACGCATGCAACGAGTGAATAAATTGTTCAGCCCCAATCGCGGCACGAATGCGCCGCTGGCCTGGCAATTCTGGGGCGGGATGCTGCGCATGGACGACTGGCGCGGCGAACGGGATCGCCACCGCCCGGCGAAGGACTCTTATTTGCTTGGCGCTTCGGCTACCGGCAATCTGCAAACGCTTAATTGGGCGCTGTCGGGGTATT
Source organism: Serratia nevei (assembly GCF_024160145.1). GTDB lineage: Bacteria > Pseudomonadota > Gammaproteobacteria > Enterobacterales > Enterobacteriaceae > Serratia > Serratia nevei_A. Next base: position 57,476 of record NZ_JAMYWQ010000003.1, on the reverse strand, counting down.
CGTTTGACGGCAACGCCGTCGGTGAGAGCCGCATCAGCCTGCCGGTGACCGAGTCGATTCAGATCAACCTGCAAAATATGGCGGCCTCCGATCGCTCCTGGAGTTTGGTCAACAGCGTCAGCGCCGCGTTGCCCGGCGGCTTCAGCAGCGTATGGATCAATCAGGAGAAAACGCAGATTGGCGATCGTCTGAGGCAAAATGACGCCTATAACCGCGCCGTTGGCGGCAGCCTTAACCTGGGCGCGCTGTGGTCTCCGCTGGGCACCCTGAGCGCCAGCTACAACGACGATAAGAAGAACGACAGTCACTATTACAACGCCGATTATTACCAGAATATCTTTACCGGCCGCTTCGGCACGCTGGGCGTACGTGCGGGTGTGCAACGCTATAACAACGGCAGCAGTAACGCCAATACCGGCAAGTACATCGCGCTCGATTTTTCACTGCCGATGGGCAACTGGTTCAGCGCCGGCGTTTCCAACCAGAATGGCTACACCACCGCCAACCTGGCGGCGCGCAAGGACATCAAGGACGGGCCGATCCGCACCCTGGGCGCTAACCTGTCGCGGGCGATTTCCGGTGATACCCGCAGCGACAGCCGCTTCAACGGTGGCGGCTATGCGCGCTTCGACACCAAGTATTCCGCCGGCACGCTCAACGTCAGCAGCTCCGCCGATGGCTACGTTAACAGCAGCCTGACCGCGAGCGGCAGCGTGGGTTGGCAAGGGCGTGATATTGCCATCAGCGGCCGCAACGAAGGCAACGCCGGGATTATCTTCAATACCGGCATTGAAAACGACGGCCTGCTGACCGCACGGGTTGACGGCCGGATGGTGAAGCTGAGCGGCAATAAGAATTACCTGCCGTTATCGCCGTACGGTCAGTACGACGTTGAGCTGATGAACAACAAGAACTCGGCGGAGAGCTTCGACATCGTCACCAGGCGCAAGAGCAAGCTCACCCTGTATCCGGGCAACGTGGCGGTGATCTCGCCGGAGATAAAACAGATGGTGACGGTTTTCGGCCGCATCAAGGCGGAGGACGGCACGCTGCTGGCCAACGCCTATATCAAGAACCATATCGGCCGCACCCGCACCGATGAGAAAGGCGAATTTATCATGGACGTCGACAAGAAATTCCCGGTTATCGATTTTACCCACGGCGGCAATCAGACATGCGAAGTGGATTTGGATTTGAGCAAGGCGCAAGGCGCCGTGTGGGTCGGCGACGTGGTCTGCACCGGGCTGAAAACCTATGCGGGCAATATGCCATCCGGGGAGTCTGACCATGAGAGCTAACGTTGCGCTGTTGTTGGCGCTGGTCGCCCCCGCGCTGCAGGCGGCGGTCAGCGAGACCAACTGGCCGGATGCGGCGGTAATGAAGTTTGTCTTCGTGGAGAACAACGCCGACGACAACTTTTTCGTCACGCCGGCCGGCGGGCTGGATCCGCGCATGACCGGTGCCAACAAGTGGACCGGGCTAAAATACGGCGGTTCAGGCACTGTCTATCAGCAAAGCCTGGGGTACGTGGATAATGGTTACAACACGGGGCTGAATGCCAACTGGCGCTATGACATGTGGCTGGAAAATGCGCCGATCAAGAATCCGTTCCTCGGCTTGCGCTGCATCAACTGGTATGCCGGCTGTAATATGGATACCAGCTTGATTCTGCCGCAGACCACCGACGAAAAGGGATTTTACGGTGCCGTGGTCACACCCGGCGGCGCAAAATGGATGCACGGCATGATGTCGCCGAGCTTCTATCAGTATCTGAAACAGATGGCGGCGGGCGAAGCTTTCAGCATGCAGATCAACGGTTGCCAAACGTCGGTGGCTTACGACGCCGCGGCCGGCGGCCGCTGTCGGGATCAGGCCAGCGGCCGCTGGTACAAGCGCACCGTCACGCACAGCAAGGCGGCCCACCTGCGCTTTGTCAATACCAACGCCGTATCGGAAGTGTTCGTCAACAGCGATGGGGTGCCGATCATCGGCGAGGGCAATGCCGATTGCAAGAACCAGACCATCGGCGCCCGCTCAGGCATCATGTGCAAGATGGTCAACTACGATTTGCAGACCGACGGCAGCGTCAGCAATACCTCGATTCATATTTTCCCGGCGATTAACCATGCGGCGCTGTCATCCGCGGTGAACGCCGCCGACCTGCAGTTCAGTCTGAACGGCAACACCTGGAAAAACACGTCGGGCACCGGCAGCTACTATACCTTTAACGAGTTGAAGAGCAGCAACGCCGTCTATGTGTTCTTCTCCAGCAACTTCTTCAAACAGATGGTCGCACTGGGGATTTCCGACAGCGGCACCCGCGATCTGATCAATTTCCGTTTTCAGAACACCACCTCGCCGGAGTCGGGATGGTATGAGTTTTCCACCTCAAACCAGCTGATTATCAAGCCGCGCGATTTCAGCATCAGCATCATTTCCGATGATTACGACAACAGCCCACACCGTGAAGGCTATGTCGGCCCGACGGAGCCGGCGCTGGAGTTCGGCTACTTCGTGACCACCAGCGGCAAAACCGCTGCCGATCAGGTGAGGGTGATGGCGACCGGGCCGACTCAGGCGATCGACGGGGTGAACTACTGCCTCTTTTCTTCTGCGGATAACAGTACCCGGGTGCCGTTCCCCGCCACCCTCGGCATCACCACCAGCACCAACGGCCAGCAGAGCTTCGCCGCCGGTTGCGATGGCCAGTGGCACGACATGACCAACGCGCTCTGGAGCAGCACCCCGTGGAATGATATCTCCGGCGAAGTGGGGGTGCTGAACAAGACCCGCGTGACCTTTAGCATTCCAATGAATAATCCGATCTCGCTGAGAACCGTCGACGGCAACGGTTGGTATGGCGACGTCAGCGCCGCCGGTGAAATTCATGTCGAAGCCACCTGGCGCAACATCAATTGAGGACAGGGTGTGAAACTTGTGCTGATAGGGTTGCTGTGTTTGTCTTTCCCCTTTACCACCGCCGCGATCAATGTCGGTACCCTGACGTTTGCCATGGATCAGGATCGCTCATTCACCGCCAAGCGGGTGTTGAATAACAACCGCAGCGCGCGCCTGTATCAGGTGAGCATTCGCGCCATCGATCGGCCGGGAGAACGCGAGGTGCGCAGCCGGCCGGCGGATGGCGAACTGCTGTTCGCGCCGCGTCAACTGACGCTACAGGCCGGGCAGGCGGAGTACTACAAATTTTTCTACCGCGGGCCGCAGGATAATCGCGAGCGTTATTACCGGGTATCATTTCGCGAAGTGCCTACCCGGTTGTTCGAGCCGGGGCCGCGTCAGGGCGCCGGCGTCAACCTGGAGCCGATCGTGGTGATGGACACCATTCTGGTGGTGCGCCCGCGCCAGGTAAACTTTGCCTATCGGCTCGATACCCAACGCGGCACGCTCACCAACACCGGTAACACCTACTTCAAGTTCCTGCTCAAGCCGGGCTGCAACAGTACGGATGAAGAGGGCGTCACCGAATACCTGCGCCCCGGCGATACGCTGACCCATGCGGGCATTCGGCTGAAAGGGCAGAAATTCATTATTTATAACGACAAGTTTATCAGCGTCGATCGCAGCTGCCTCGATTAACGCGGCGGAATGGCGAAGCGGAAGCAGGCGCCACTGTGCGCTTGTTCGATCAGCTGAATATCGCTGTCGTGCAGCTGCAGAATGCGCCGCACGATCATCAGGCCCAGCCCGCCGGAAGGGCGCCGGGTGCCGCTCAGGACAGACGGGCGCACGAACAGATCGGCGCGCAGCGTTTGCGGAATGCCGGGGCCGCTGTCGCTGACCTGCACCATCACCCGATCGTCTTGCCGCCACAGCCGCACGCCAATGTCGCCGCCGGGCGGCGTATGGCGAATGGCGTTGTCCAGCAGGTTGGTCAGCACCCGCTCAATCATGCTGAGATCGGCGAACACCGGTGGAATGCCAGGGGGAATGTCGGCGTGCAGCCGCTGGTTGCGCGCCTCCGCCGCCAGCTCGAACTTTTGGAACACGTCTTGCAACAGCTCGCTGAGGGAAAAAGGCTCTTTCTGCGGTTTCACCACGCCGTACTCCAGCCGCGCCAGCTCGAACAGCTCCTGCGCCAGTTTGCCCACCTTGCGGCTCTGTGCCAGCGCGATCTCCAGATAGCGCCGCCGATCGGCTTCGCTCAGGGTGGCGGCCTTGACCGACAGCGTCTCCAGATAGCCGTGCAGCGAGGTGAGCGGGGTGCGCAGATCGTGCGAGACGTTGGCGATGAATTCACGCCGCAGCCGATCCTGCTGCGCCAGCGTTTGCCACTGTTCGGCAAGGCGCTGCGCCATGCGGTGAAAGGCCTGGTGCAGCTGGCTGACTTCGTCGCGCCCGGGCCGTACCGCCGGCAGCGCCGCGTAGGCCTGCACCGCCTCGATGCCGCCGCTGTCCAGCGCGCTGACCTGCCGGGTCAGGCGACGGATAGGGCGCGTCACCCAATAAAACGCGAAGCCGCCGGCCAGCAGGCTGAACAGCACCATCAGCCCTGAGGTCCACAGCGCCATCCTGACCGCCGAGTTGAACTGGGCGTTGCTGGCCAGCGCCGTGTAATCCTCGCCGAGCAGCACCACGTACAGGTAGCCTTCGATCCGGCCATCGACCTTGAGCGGCGCGACGCTGAACACCTTGCGCCCGTCCGCGCTGCGCGGATCGTCGCCATACACCGGCATCGGCGCGCCACCGAGCAGCGCCTGCAGCGGCGGCAACGCGACCCGCTGCCGCTTCAGATGCCCGGCCGGCGCGGCGTTGCCGATAATCGTGCCCTGCTTGTCGAGCAGGTAAACCTCAACGCTGGGATTCACCGCCATCAGCTGATCGAACAGGGTATGCACCGCCTGCGGATCCGGCCCGTTCACCCCCAGCAGCGGGTTGCTGTCGGCGATATGCTGCGCCAGGTTGCCGGACAGGCGCTGGATCACCGCCTGGCTGTACTGGGTGCTGCTGCGCACCTGCATCCAGCCGGAAAAGGCGCAGCCGATGACGATCAGCAGCGCGAAGATCAGCGTGAGGCGTTGCGCTAACGTAAGGTTTTTCATGGCTCACTCTTGCGGCGCGGCCGCGAATTTATAGCCCATGCCCCACACCGTGAGGATGCGCTCGGGTTCCGCCGGGTTGCGCTCGATCTTGATGCGCAGCCGGTTGATATGGGTGTTGACGGTGTGCTCATACCCCTCGTGCTGATAGCCCCAGACCTGATTCAACAGGCTCAGGCGCGAGAACACCTGGCCCGGGTGGCGGGCGAAAAAGTACAGCAGGTCGAATTCGCGCGGCGTCAGCTCGACCGGCTGCTGGTGCAGGTGCACTTCGCGGGCGATGGGGTCGATGGTCAGATCGTTGAAGCTGAGCACGCCGGCGTCCATGCGCAGGTTGCGGCTCATCGCTTCCTGGCGGCGAAACAGCGCCTTGACCCGCGCCACCAGCTCCAGCATGGAGAAGGGCTTGGCCAGATAGTCGTCGGCGCCCAGCTCCAGCCCCAGCACGCGATGCACCTCGCTGGAGCGCGCGCTGGTGATGATGATCGGCGTGTAGCGCGTCATGGTGCGCGCCCGGCGGCAAATCTCCAATCCGTCCACGCCCGGCAGCATCAGATCGAGGATCAGGGCGTCCCAGCCGCCCTGATCCAGCATCGCCATGCCCCGGTTGCCGTCGGCTGCGTGGCTGATGGCGTACCCCTCGTCGCGCAGATGCAGCTGCAGCAGCTCGGCGATGTCGCCGTCGTCCTCGACGATCAAAATTCGTTTTGGCTTGTCCATTCTCATTACCGCTGATTGCCCGTTTCTCTCTGAAGTCTACACAACCCCCCGCGGCGGAGTTATCACATTTTATTTAACTTTGCGTGAGGTCTTGGGGAACAAATTCGGGGAATACTCGGCTCATCGCCTCATTGGTCGCCAGGAGTTCGCATGAGCCTCACCCTCACCCCGGAACAACGACAGACGGTGCACCCGCTGTGGCTGCGGTTGACGCACTGGCTGAATGCGCTGGCGATGCTGATCATGGTGACCAGCGGCTGGCGCATCTACAACGCCTCGCCGCTGTTCAACTTCAGCTTTCTCAATGAGCTGACGCTCGGCGGCTGGCTGGGCGGCGCGCTGCAGTGGCACTTCGCCGGCATGTGGCTGTTCGGCGTCAACGGGCTGTGCTACCTGCTGATCAATCTGGCCAGCGGGCGTTTCAAACGCAAGTATTGGCCGCTCAGCCCACGGCAGTTTCTCGCCGATGCCGGCGCCGCGCTGCGCGGCAGGCTGCAACACGCCGACCTGCGCCACTACAACATGGTGCAACGCGTGGCCTATCTGTCGGTGATGATCCTCGGCGCGTTGAGCGCCCTGTCCGGGCTGGTGCTGTGGAAATCGGTGCAGTTTCCGCTGCTGCGCACGCTGCTCGGCGGCTATGAGGCGGCGCGCTATATCCACTTTTTTGCCATGTCGGCGCTGGTGGCCTTCGTCGCGATTCACCTGGTGATGGTGGCGTTGGTGCCCCGGACGCTGCTGGCCATGCTGCGCGGACGCTAAGGAGTTCACGATGGAAAAGGATAAACGGATCATGACGATCGATGAAGGGCAGGCGATTGTCAAAGAAGCGCAGCGGCTGTTGAGCGCGTCGTCGCGCCGCCGCTTCCTGCGCAACGGCCTGACGCTGGGCGGCATCGCCATGCTCACCGGCTGCGATCTCAGCGATAACGCCAACGTCGAACAGGCGCTGAGCCGCATCTCGCGCTTCAACGATCGGGTACAGGGCTGGCTGTTCAACGGCGATCGCCTGGCGCCGGTCTACCCGGAATCGATGATCACCCGGCCGTTCCCGTTCAACGCTTTCTACGCCGAGGAGGACGCGCCGGACATCAACGGTGACGACTACCGGCTGGAGGTGGCCGGACGGGTGCAAGACAAACGCGCCTGGAGCCTGCCGCAGCTGCACCGAATGGCGCAGGTCAGCCAGGTAACGCGCCATATCTGCGTCGAGGGCTGGAGCGCCATCGGCAAGTGGGGCGGCGTGCCGTTCGCGACCTTTCTCAAGGCGATCGGCGCGGATCTGAGCGCCCGCTACGTCAGCTTCAAATGCGCCGACGACTACTACACCAGCATCGACATGGCCACCGCGCTGCATCCGCAGACGATTATCGCGCTGACCTATGACGGCCAGATCTTGCCGCGCAAGTACGGCTACCCGATGAAGCTGCGCATGCCGACCAAGCTGGGCTACAAGAATCCGAAACACATTCAGGTGATCGAGATCACCAACCGCTTCCCGGGCGGTTACTGGGAAGACCAGGGTTATAACTGGTTTGGCGGCAGCTGAGGCGGCCGCCGGCCATTCTCCGGCACTCCGTGCCTTTGACATGACGGAAGGAAATACCATGAAAAAGTTATTCGCAATGATGATGTGCAGCGCGCTGATGCTGGGCGTGGCCGGTGCCAACGCCGCCGATGGCATGAGCAAAGACGCGATGAAAAAGGACGGCATGAGCCAGATGTCTCATGACGGCATGGCCAAAGACGGCATGAAGAAAGCGTGCATGGACAAGGAGTGCATGAAGAAAGACGCCATGAAAAAGGATGGCATGGCGAAAGACGGTATGGCCAAAGACGGCATGAAGAAAGACGAAATGAAGAAGGACGCGATGGGGCACTAAGCCGCCGCACCCCGCGGCCGCAAGCGGGCGAACCGCGGCGGCCGTGGGCAACATAAGGAGAGAGGATGATGCTGGCGACATGGCTGCGGCGCTTTCAGCGCTCGAACGGCGACGTTATCTTTATGCGCGCAGCGCTGGTGGTGATCTTCGCCGCCTTCGGTTACGCCAAATGGTTTGATTACGAGGCGCAGGGGCTGGTACCGCTGATCGGCAACAGCCCGCTGCTGAGCTGGATGCATCAGGCGTTCGGCATCCGCGGCGCCAGCTATGCGCTGGGCGTCGCCGAGTGGAGCTTCGGTTTGCTGCTGCTGGCGGGATTCTGGTCGCGGCGGCTGGGCTTGCTGGGGGCGATCGGATCGACGGTAACCTACCTGACCACGCTGACGCTGATCTTTTCCACGCCGGGGGCCTGGGAGCCTTCCGCCGGCGGTTTTCCGGCCATGGCCGGCGCCACCAGTTTTTTAATCAAGGATTTGGTGTTGCTGGCCGGTTCCCTGGTGCTGCTGAAAGCCGACTTGCCGGCCGAGCCGGCATAAAAAAGGGCGTAGCCTGGCTACGCCCTCTCGTTATTTATCGACCGTCACATATCCGGGAAGGTCAGGGTGCCTCCTGGCGCTTCGCGATGAATGTGCAGGAAGTTCAGGTGCTTCTCGTACTGGTCGAGGATATCGCCTATCACCTGTTCCTTGCTGTAGTCCATCAGATCGTTGCCCTGGGTGCCTTCCATCAGGAAGGTTTCCAGCCGGTAGTAGTGCGACTTGCCGGAGCGGGCGCGGTAGGTGAAGCCCGGCACCGAGTAGCGCATCGGCCAGATCTGATAGATGAAGTTCTGTTCCTCGCCCAGGCGCACCAACAGCTCCAGGTGGTTCAGGCGCTCGTCTTCAGTCGGCGGCACTTCGCTGAACTCCACCTTCGCGCCGCGCAGCTCCAGCTCGCGCGCCACGTCCTGCATCGCCGGACGGCAGACTTTATCCAACATTTTCTGCGTGTACTGGGTGCCTGGGTAGTTCATCACCCGCGACAGGCGCTGTTTCCAGTTGAGCACGTCGTGGCTGGAGACCGGCACCGGCGCCAGGGTGCTGAGCGCGCTGGCCTTGCGGTAGTCTTCCACCCGCAGCGATTTATACAGCCCGGCCATCACGAAGAAGATCACGAAGCTGAACGGCAGGCCCATGATCACCGTGGTTTTCTGCAGCGCCGGCACGCCGTCGGTCATCAGCATACCGATGGTCAGCAGGCCGATGGCCACCGACCAGAAAATCCGCAGCCAGTTCGGCGCATCATTATTGATGTCGGCCAGGCGCGAGGTGAAGTTGCCCAGCACCAGCGAGCCGGAGTCCGCCGAGGTGACATAGAACAGCAGGCCGGTGATGGTGGCCACCGAGGCGCTGAAGGTGAAGCCGGGGTATTGCGCCAGCAGGCTGTAGAAGCCGCGCTCCGGGAACTGCATCACTTCCTGCGCAAACTCGGCGTTGCCGTGAATGATCTGGTACAGCGCGCTGTTGCCGAAAATAGACAGCCACAGCAGGGTGAACACAAACGGTATGATCAGCGTGCCGACCACGAACTGGCGAATGGTGCGCCCGCGCGAGATGCGCGCCAGGAACAGGCCGACGAACGGCGACCACGCTACCCACCAGGCCCAGAAGAACAGCGTCCAGTTGTTCATCCACTCCACCGGCCGATCGAAGGCGAAGCTGTTGAGTGTCATGCCCATAAAGCGGTTAACGTAATCGCCGACGTTGAGCACCAGCGCGTTGAGCAGGAACTCGGTGTCGCCGAAGAACAGTACGAACAGGATCAGGCCCAGCGCCAGCAGCACGTTCAGCTCGGACAGGATGCGGATGCCCTTGTTGACGCCCGAGGTGACCGAGATGGTGGCCATGATCACCGACAGCAGGATCAGCGAGCCCTGCACTGTCAGGTTTTCCGGGATCTCGAACAATACCTTGAGGCCGTAGTTGAGCTGCACCACGCCAATGCCCAGCGTGGTGGCGATGCCGAAGATGGTGCCGAGCACCGCAGCGATGTCCACGCTGTGGCCGATCGGGCCGTTGATGCGCTTACCGAAAATGGGGTACAGCGCCGAGCGGATGGTCAGCGGCAGGTTGTAGCGATAGCTGAAGTAGCCGAGGGCGATGCCCATCAGCGCATACATCGACCAGCCGGTCAGGCCGTAGTGGAACAGCGTCCAGACCATCGCCTGGCGCGCGGCCTCCAGCGTTTGCGCGTCACCTTCCGGCGGCATCATGTACTGGGTCACCGGCTCGGCGACCGAGAAGAACATCAGGTCGATGCCGATGCCGGCGGCAAACAGCATCGCCGCCCAGCTCATCAGGCTGAACTCCGGCTTGGACTGTTCCGGCCCGAGCTTGATCGAGCCGAAGCGCGAAGCGGCGATAAACACCACGAACACGATATACAGCGTCGCCGCCAGCAGGTAGTACCAACCGAAGGTGGCCGACACCCAATTCAGCGTGCGGGTGATCCACTGCCCGGAGAAGTCGGTGAAAAAAATGGTCATCAGCGAGAAGGCCAGGATCAGCCCCGCCGAGGTGAAGAAAACCACAGGGTTGAGGCGGTCCTGCTGCGGTTTGGAGGAGGTTTCGTGGGTTGTCATCGTCATCCTCTGAACTGAGAAAATCGTGCCGCTCCGTATTCCGGGGCGCGTTGGCCGCTGAAAAACGGGCGAATGAAGGCGGCGGCCGTCTCCGTAGAGGAGGGCCTGAATGATGCCGCTTTCGCCTGTTAATGAAGCGCCGGCGCGCTTCGCGGCGGGAACCGCTTACAGCCACTGATTTTGGTCAGATTCGTTAATTACCTCACAAAAATCAGCCAGTTCCACAACCAGATAGTACAAATTTTTAACCAGGCGGCAATAAAATATATGCAATTTTTATTGAACGTTCAATCAAAAAAAAGTTTAATAGTCCGCATGATGACCTGAATCACGGGCGAAACGGCAGTGAAATTTGCCCGCTGAGATAAGGCCGAAGTCGGTTTTGTGAGAGTCGAAATATGCCAAAGGTAGGAATGCAGCCAATCAGAAGGCAGCAGTTGATTGATGCCACGCTCGCCGCGGTAAACGAAGTGGGAATGCATGACGCCACCATCGCGCAGATTGCGCGGCGGGCCGGCGTTTCCAACGGCATCATCAGCCATTATTTCAAGGACAAGAATGGCCTGCTGGAAGCCACGATGCGCTATCTGATCAGCCATCTGGGCGAGGCGGTGAAGCTGCGGTTGCAGGCGCTGACCGATAACAGCCCGGCGGCGCGGCTGCAGGCGATCGTCGCCGGCAACTTCGACGACAGCCAGATCAACAGCGCGGCGATGAAGACCTGGCTGGCCTTTTGGGCCAGCAGTCTGCACCAACCGCAGCTCAACCGGCTGCAGCAGGTGAACGGCCGCCGGCTCTATTCCAACCTGTGCGCCGAGTTTCGCCGCGTCATGCCGCAGCCGCAGGCGCGGTTAGCGGCCAAGGGGCTGGCGGCGCTGATCGACGGACTGTGGCTGCGCAGCGCACTGCGCGGCGCGGCGTTCAACCAGGCGCAGGCGCTGGCGCTCACGACCGAATACATCACGTTCCAACTCCGGGGGCAGACGCCGCCCGGGGGATAACCCAAGGAGATCCTATGTCCCGTTTTGGCTTGCAGAAGCTCTATATTCATGGCGCCTATGTAGACAGCACCGCTGGAAAAACCTTCAACGCCATTAACCCGGCGAACGGCGAAGTGCTGGCTGAAGTCCAGTCCGCCGGCGCTGAAGACGTCGATCGTGCGGTGGCCAGCGCGGCCAGCGGGCAGAAGGTGTGGGCGGCGATGACGGCGATGGCGCGTTCGCGCATCCTGCGTCGCGCGGTGGATATTCTGCGCGAGCGCAACGATGAGCTGGCGGCGCTGGAAACGCTGGATACCGGCAAAGCGATGTCGGAAACCACCGCGGTGGACATCGTTACCGGCGCCGACGTGCTGGAGTACTACGCCGGCCTGATCCCGGCCATTGAAGGCGAACAGATCCCGCTGCGCGAAACCTCGTTCGTCTACACCCGCCGCGAACCGCTGGGCGTGGTGGCCGGCATCGGCGCCTGGAACTACCCGATTCAAATCGCGCTGTGGAAGTCCGCGCCGGCGCTGGCGGCGGGCAACGCGATGATCTTCAAACCGAGCGAAGTCACGTCGCTGACGGCGCTGAAGCTGGCGGAAATTTACACCGAAGCCGGCCTGCCGGACGGCGTGTTCAACGTGGTAACCGGCAGCGGCGCGGAGGTAGGGCAGTACCTGACCGACCATCCGGGCATCGCCAAAGTCTCTTTCACCGGCGGGGTGAAAACCGGCAAGAAGGTGATGGCCAACGCGTCGGGGTCGACGCTGAAGGAAGTCACCATGGAGCTGGGCGGCAAGTCGCCGCTGATTATCTTCGACGACGCCGATCTGGATCGCGCCGCCGATATCGCCATGATGGCCAACTTCTACAGCTCCGGCCAGGTGTGCACCAACGGCACCCGCGTCTTCGTGCCGGCTGCGCTGCAGGCGCAGTTTGAGGCGAAAATCCTCGAGCGCGTGAAGCGTATTCACCTCGGCGATCCGACCGATCCGCAGACCAACTTCGGGCCGCTGGTCAGCTTCGCGCACATGGAGTCGGTGCTGCGCTTTATCGAGAGCGGCAAGAACAGCGGCGCGCGCCTGCTGTGCGGCGGCGAACGCGTTACCCACGGCGAATTCGGCAAGGGCGCTTACGTGGCGCCGACGGTATTCAGCGACTGCCGCGACGAGATGGAAATCGTGCGCGAGGAGATCTTCGGGCCGGTGATGAGCATTCTCAGCTACCAGAGCGAAGAGGAAGTGGTGCGCCGCGCCAATGACACCACCTTCGGCCTGGCCGCGGGCGTGGTGACCAACGATCTGGCTCGCGCGCACCGCGTGATCCACCAGTTGGAGGCCGGCATTTGCTGGATCAACACCTGGGGCGAGTCGGCGGCGGAAATGCCGGTCGGCGGCTACAAGCAGTCCGGCGTCGGCCGCGAGAACGGTCTGACGACGCTGGAACACTACACCCAGATCAAATCGGTGCAGGTCGAGCTGGGCGAATACGCCTCGGTATTTTAACTATCCCCGTCGTCTTTCGAGCCGCAGCCGCGTTGGCTGCGGCCGACAATCTCTAGAGCGCCCAAATACACAGCCTGCTGCCAAGCCGCACTTCGCGTCTTTGCCTGACCAGGCCTCTATAAAGTAAGGAGATAATGAATGGAATTTGACTACATCATTATCGGTGCCGGTTCCGCCGGCAACGTGTTAGCCACGCGATTGACCGAAGACGCCGACGTCAGCGTCCTGCTGCTGGAAGCCGGCGGCCCGGATTATCGGATGGATTTCCGTACTCAGATGCCGGCCGCGCTGGCGTTTCCGCTGCAGGGCCGCCGCTATAACTGGGCGTATGAAACCGATCCTGAGCCGCACATGAACAACCGCCGGATGGAATGCGGCCGCGGCAAAGGGCTGGGCGGTTCGTCCCTGATCAACGGCATGTGTTACATTCGCGGCAACGCGATGGACTTCGATAACTGGGCCAAGGCGCCGGGTCTGGAAGACTGGACCTATCTGGACTGCCTGCCGTATTTCCGCAAGGCGGAAACCCGCGATATCGGCCCGAACGATTACCACGGCGGCGAGGGCCCGGTGAGCGTCACCACGCCGAAAGCCGGTAACAACGAACTGTTCCACGCGATGGTGGAAGCCGGCGTGCAGGCCGGTTACCCGCGCACCGACGATCTGAACGGCTACCAGCAGGAGGGCTTCGGCCCGATGGATCGCACCGTGACGCCGAAAGGGCGCCGCGCCAGCACCGCCCGCGGTTATCTGGATCAGGCGCGTTCGCGGCCGAACCTGAAAATCGTCACCCATGCGCTGACCGACCATATCGTGTTCGACGGCAAGCGTGCGGTGGGCGTCAACTATTTGCAGGGCGACAGCAATCAGCTGACCCACGCCAAAGCGCGGCGCGAAGTGCTGCTGTGCGCCGGTGCCATTGCCTCGCCGCAGATCCTGCAGCGGTCGGGCGTCGGCCCGGCGGCGCTGCTGAACAGCCTGGATATCAAGGTGGTGCACGATCTGCCGGGCGTCGGGGAAAACCTGCAGGATCACCTGGAGATGTACCTGCAGTACGCCTGTAAGAAACCGGTGTCGCTGTACCCGGCGCTGCAATGGTTCAACCAGCCGAAGATCGGCGCGGAATGGCTGTTCAACGGCACCGGCATCGGCGCCAGCAACCAGTTCGAGGCCGGCGGCTTCATCCGCAGCCGCGCAGAGTTCGCCTGGCCGAACATTCAGTATCACTTCCTGCCGGTGGCGATTAACTACAACGGCAGCAACGCGGTGAAGGAGCACGGCTTCCAGGCGCACGTCGGCTCGATGCGTTCGCCAAGCCGTGGCCGGGTGCAGGTGAAGTCGAAAGATCCGCGCCAGCACCCGAGCATTTTGTTCAACTACATGGCGACCGAGCAGGACTGGCAGGAGTTCCGAGATGCTATTCGCATCACGCGCGAGATCATGGCGCAGCCGGCGCTGGACGAATACCGCGGCCGCGAGATAAGCCCGGGGCCGCAGGTGCAGACCGACGAACAGCTGGACGCTTTCGTGCGCGAGCACGCCGAAACCGCCTTCCACCCGTCCTGCTCGTGCAAGATGGGCGAGGATGAGATGGCGGTGGTCGACGGGCAGGGCCGGGTGCACGGCATGGAAGGATTGCGGGTGGTGGATGCGTCGATCATGCCGCTGATCATCACCGGCAACCTGAACGCCACCACCATCATGATCGCCGAGAAGTTAGCCGATCGCATTCGCCGGCGCGCGCCGCTGCCGCGCAGCACCGCCGACTATTACGTCGCCGGCGATGCGCCGGTGCGCAAGCAGTAACCGACACGCCCTCTCGCCGTTGAGGGGGAGGGCCGCCGTAGCAAGCAACCCCTCTCCATATGCTCTTCCCCAAGGCGAGGGGGCAACTCTCTTGTATCCCATCATGCCGCCGGCAGCGAGATCGCCTGATCGAAACTGGTGGGCGTCGCCATACGCCACATGCGGGCGTAGAACTCGCTTTTGATCTCCGGCTGCAGCAGCGCGCCCGGCTCCAGGTAGTAATAGATATCGGCGTACACCTTGATCTCGGTCGGCGTGATGCGGCGCAGCATATGGTGCGAGGTCAGCTGCTCCGGGCGGCTGACGCCGGCCGCCGCCAGCATGTCCGCCAGCGCTTTCACCGTATTTTGATGGAAGTGGTAGACGCGTTCCGCCTTGTTCGGCACCACCAGCGCCTTTTGCCGCAGCGGATCTTGCGTCGCCACGCCGGTCGGGCAGTGGTTGGTGTGGCAGCTTTGCGACTGGATGCAGCCGACGGCGAACATAAAGCCGCGCGCCGAGTTCACCCAGTCGGCGCCGAGCACCAGCACGCTGGCGATGTCGAACGCGCTGATGATCTTGCCGCTGGCGCCTACCTTGATCTGGTCGCGCAGGCCGCAGCCCACCAGCGTGTTATGCACGAACAGCAGCCCTTCGCGCAGCGGCATGCCCATGTAGTTGGAGAGTTCGAGCGGCGCGGCGCCGGTGCCGCCTTCCTTGCCGTCTACCACGATGAAATCCGGCAGGATGCGGGTGTGCAGCATCGCCTTGACGATGGCGACAAACTCCCAAGGATGGCCGATGCACAGCTTGAAACCGACCGGCTTGCCACCGGACAGCTCGCGCAACTGCTGGATGAAATGCATCATTTCCAGCGGCGTGGTGAAGGCGCTGTGCGAGGCCGGCGAGATGCAATCGACGCCTTGCGGCACGCCGCGGGTGGCGGCGATTTCCGCATCCACCTTCTTCGCCGGCAGAATGCCGCCGTGGCCGGGTTTGGCGCCCTGGCTGAGCTTGATTTCAATCATTTTCACCTGTGGGCTTTGCGCCTGTTCGGCAAAGCGCCGCGGATCGAAATGGCCGTCGGCGGTGCGGCAGCCGAAATAGCCGCTGCCCAGCTCCCACACCAGATCGCCGTTGTTTTCCCGGTGATAGCGGCTGATGCTGCCCTCACCGGTGTCGTGGTAGAAATTGCCCTTGGCCGCGCCGAGGTTGAGCGCGCGAATGGCGTTGGCGGAGAGCGCGCCGAAGCTCATGGCCGAAATGTTGAAGATCGACGCGGAGTAGGGCTGGCGGCAGTCGGCGCCGCCGATGGTGATGCGAAAACTGGTCGGATCGGCGGCTTCCACCGGCCGCATGGAGTGGCCGATGCACTCATAGCCGGTTTGGTAGACGTCCAGCAGCGTGCCGAACGGCTTGTCGCCCATCTCGTTTTTCGCCCGGCGATACACCAGCGTACGCTGGGTACGCGAAAACGGGATCTCCTCATTATCCTGCTCGAGGAAATACTGGCGCAGTTCCGGACGGATGAATTCGAAGAAGAAGCGCAGGCGGCCGATGATCGGGTAGTTGCGGCAGATGGCGTGGCGCTGCTGCGTGAGATCGTAAATACCCAGCACCATCAAGCCACCGCAGGCCAGGGCCGGCAGCCAGAACCACGGATGGTTGCGCATCATGATTAAGAAAACCAGGGTGAGCAAGATGCTCAGCACAAAGCAGGTGTAGCGGCTGAATAAGGACGACTTCATAACATCTCCTGATGTTTATTTTAATCCACACGACATGACTCACGGATAATCCGTGTGCAAATCGTAGCCAACAGGAGAGGATGTTGTGTGTCTGTTGCTGCTTTGTCGCCGGTTGTTACATTAATTTAACTTGGCGGGGGAGGGCAGGTTGCCGCGCGGCGTACCGCGCAACAAGCCAGGGCAGGTTATTTGCCGGCGACGAAGATGGTGCTCATGCTGCGCAGCCGCAGCTTTTTCATCGCGCTGTATTTCTGCGAGAAGATGGTTTTTGGGTGCGTACCGCGCTTTTCCGCAATGTGCAGCAGGCTGTCGCCGCGCAGCAGATTGAAGATCACGTCGCTTTCCGCCGGGCTGAGCTCGCGGGTTTTCTGTACCCGGATGCCGCCCGGCTCTTTGCTTTCCAGCAGCCGCTGGATTTTTTCCTGCAGCGAATAAAGCGGAATGCGGGTGGAGACCAACTCGACGGAAATCCCCAGGATCGACAACAGTTTCACCACGCGCTCGTCGTCATAGAACACCAACAGGCGCGTTTTACTGTTGTACTGCTGGTGCAGGGACACCAGGCTTTCGATCACGTTGACGCTCTGTTCGAGGTTTTGCGAGGTGAAAATTAGTGCGATATCGTGCTTGGTGATCTTCTCTGCTTTGGCGCCGCCGTGCATGAAATCGGAAAACAGGCGGATATCGTACGCGCCGTAGTGTTTCTTCAGCAGCACCGACAGGCCAACATAGCTGTACTTACACTCACTAATCACAAGAACGTTGTTTTTAGACATAGGGCAAACACCAATACCGAGTTAAAAGTATTCAGCTGTAAGAAGCGAGTTCAAATCCTTGATGCTGGATTCCTTCCACAGCTTTCCCTGCAGTGCGTAATATGGCATTTCATCCAGCCATTTCTTGTGTTCGGGAGTTTCAACTCCTTCGATAATTACCTTGTAATGATTAAGGTAAAAGAAGCGCAGTAACGCGCGCATCAAGCCCTCGCCGCCGGACTTCTTCATGAAGTCCCAAAGCAGAAAACGGTCGAGCTTAACGAAGCGGAACTGGCTGTTGTACAACGCGGAAAAACCCGCATAGCCAGAACCAAAATCATCGAGCCAAAATGAATAACTATTCAATGACGGATCGCCGTGCACGCGATCTTTCACCAGCCGGGTTGAATTCTCGCTGATCTCGAAATGAATACAGCGCATGGCATTAATTCTTTCGGCAAAGTGACTATTCGCCAGCGATTGCAGAGAATAATCGTCAACATTCAAAGTGGCGATCACTTGGTTTTCATGAAACCAGTGTTTGTATTTATCGATCAGGTTGATCTGATCCAGCAAAATCTCAATCCGGGTTGCGCTATCGGCGTGGCGAAAGAACTGTTCAGGAGAAAAATGGGCATATTCGCTATTAAACGTAAAGCGAGACAGACATTCAACGGCCAGCAATTGTCCCGATTTCGCGAACATTGGCTGAAAAACATAATTAATGCCGTTATTTTTCTCTCTGAAAGAACCGCTCATTTCCCAATCCTTGGATTGATATTTAACTTGTTGATTTTAAATGATTAAAAAGAAAGTTACTCCGGGTTTATTGGTAAATTTCTTATTTAAAACGTCAGGGTGACCGAAGCGTGTCGACAGACCATTTAACGCGTCATTCGTGCCAAAGTCCAAACGTCGCAATATGTTACTGAATGTAAATATTCAGGATATTATCCTAATTTTCAGGCCTTAAAGCAAAATCTTGAACTTTGCAGCTTTCCCAAACACAGATTATTCCTATTCATATGAATCGTCAACATCGATCGATAGGTATTCGCCGATAGTTTATTCCTATCAAGAGGGGGCGTATGAATGTTTTAAACGATTTAACATTAAGAATATGCTTAGTCTATATTTCGTCCGGCAATGAGTTCATCGAGGCAACGCTCCTTTTCAGCAAGGGAGTGCTATCGCTGAGTGTATGCTCAGTGGCGGCAATATATATATAAGCCCGCCACTGAATCGATTATTTTATTGTTCTATGGAGCTGGAAATGAAAAAAGTATTATTGCCTTTGGCTGCCCTGGTATTGTCTGCAACTGCTTCCAACGCAATGGCAGCAAACGGCACTGTTAAATTCACTGGTGAAATCAAACAGTCTACCTGCCAGGTAACTAGCGATACTCAGAATAAAGAAGTTTACCTGGGCACTTACCCAACTTCCGCTTTCCCAACTGTGGGTTCTAAATCTGCTTCCAAAGCTTTCCAGATCTCTCTGGAAAAATGTGATGCCGGCAGTTACAGCCTGCGTTTCGACGGTAATACCGTTGCCGGCAACCCAGACCTGCTGTCCGTAAGCAACGTTGGCGGCACCGGCACTGCAGCTACCGGCGTGGGTATCGAAATCACCGACAACAACAACAAACCGTTCGCTATCGGCGACGGTACCAACATCAAAGACGACGTAGCGAAAGTCACCGTCGCTGCTGACGGTAAAGCGACCTTCAACCTGCAGGCTCGTTACCGTTCATTCAACAGCAACGTGACCGCAGGTCTGGCTAACGCCACCAGCCCGTTCACCATCGAATACAAATAATCGTCTTTCAGGACACACACGGCCAAGGATGGCCCGTTGAGGAAACCGATGAAAAAGTTCTTTGCTGCTCTGCTGATGCTGGGCGCCTTTAACAGCTACGCCGGTATCCAGGTAGATGCCACTCGCGTGATCTATAAAGGCGACGACAAATCCGCCTCGTTGCCAATTCATAACGATGCTTCAGAAGCTTATATGGTGCAGACCTGGCTGGACACTGGTGACAGAAACCAAGTGCCGAAAAATCTGCCTGTCGTTGTCGTTCCACCGATTCTGAAATTGGACGCCGCCAAAACCGCGGTGCTGCGCTTTATCTATTCCGGTAATGGTTTACCGCAAGATAAAGAAACCCTGCTGTGGATTAACGTGCAGGAAATTCCACCGGCGCCGAAGCAGGAAAACGTGCTTCAGGTTGCGGTGCGTACCCGAATCAAACTTTTTTACCGGCCGGTGGCGTTGAAAACGACGCTGGACGAGCAAGTGCAAAACTTGCGTTGGCAGCGTGAAGGTTCACGCCTGCAAGTGGTTAACGATGGCCCGCTGCATATCACCTTTGGGGCGCTGCACTTGAAAAACAGCGCGGGCAAGACCGTGGATGTGGACGCCAATATGGTGAACCCGAAAGATCGCTTATCGATCAACATCCCGGCCGGCGTCAGCGTCGGCAACAAGATTGCTTTCAGTTATATCAACGATTTTGGCGGTAGAACGGAAGTCAAGGACGTTCCAGTACAATAAGAGAGACAGGGAATGGCAAATCAACGAAAAGTAGCAGGCGGAACAACGCGGCTGACAAGGCTGATCCGAATTGCAATCATTGCCGCCAGTGCGCCGATGTTATGGAGTGAATCGGCGCTGGCAGAATTTAACATGTCGTTTATTCACGGCGATGAAAACCTGAGCAACGCGGAAGCGGTCGCCCAGGGCGATGCTTTGCAACCGGGCGTTTACCCATTCGACATCTACGTCAACCTGACTCAGGTCGATCATAAGGATGTTACTTTTCGTCAGGTTAAAGGCCAGGCCGCGTCTCAACCCTGCCTGAGAGTTGAAGACCTGCGCAACTACGGCATCAAACTGCCGGAAACCTTGCAGGCCGGCAGCTGCGTTGATCTGCCCGCGTTGATTAAAGACGCCACCGTCAGCTATGACGCGGCGGTGCAGCAGATCAACATCTCCGTACCTCAGACCATGATGGATCTGAGCGCGATCGGTGCGATCCCGCCAAGCATGTACGATGAAGGCATCAACGCGCTGTTCGCCAACTATAACTTCAACTACAACAAGAACAGCTATCGCCGTGATGACGCTGACGACAGTGAGTACATGTTCCTCGCGTTGAACAGTGGCCTTAACCTGGGCAGATGGCGCCTGCGCAACAACTCCACCTGGGACAAACAGAGCGGCAGCAGCAGCAACTGGACCAACGTCTCCTCCTGGGCCGAGACCGACATCGTGCCATGGCGCAGCCGTTTGGTGATGGGGCAGGCGAGCACCAACAACAGCGTGTTCAACAGCTTCCAGTTCCGCGGGGTGCAACTCTCCAGCGTTGACGACATGCTGCCGGACAGCCTGCGCGGTTATGCGCCGGTGGTGCGCGGCGTAGCGGCGACCAACGCCCGCGTCGAGATCCGCCAGAACGGTTACGTCATTTACAGCACCAACGTCGCGCCGGGTCCTTTCGAGATCCACGACGTCTATCCGCATACCAACAACGGTGACCTGCAGGTCACTGTGAACGAGGCCGACGGTTCGCACAAAACGTTCAGCGTCGCCTACTCTTCCGTGGCCAACATGCTGCGCGAAGGCATTTGGAATTTCCAGCTGACCGCCGGTAAATACCACAACGGTAACGGCGGCTATCAGCCGAAGCTGATCCAGGGCACTGCGGCATACGGCATGAACTATGGCCTGACGCCGTTCGGCGGCGCCATCATCGCCGAGCATTACCGTTCCGCCGCCGTGGGTATCGGCAAGAGCCTGGGAGCCTGGGGCGCCATCTCCGTGGACGGTTCAGTCTCCGACACCGAGCTGGCGAACGGCGATCGCAAGCAGGGGCAGAGCTTCCGCTTCCTGTACTCCAAGTCGCTCAACCAGATGGGCACCAACTTCCAGTTGGCGGGCTATCGCTATGCGACGTCCGGTTACTACGATCTCAGCGATGCGGTCCAGGAACGCAACAGCTGGCGCAACGGCGTCTATGCCAATGATTACTGGGATCCGAACGATCTGCTGCCGGGCCAACCTTCCTGGAGCAACAACCAGAAACGCACCCGATACACTGCGCGCTACGGCAACAAACGCGAACGCGTCGAGCTGTCGCTCAGCCAGCAGCTGTGGGCGGGTGCCAGCCTGTATGCCAACGTCAGCCACCAGAACTACTGGGGCATGTCCGGCAACGATCGCACGATTCAGCTGGGCTACAACGACGGCTTCAAGCGTATTTCCTATGGCGTTTATCTGCAGGATACGCGTGGCCAGTACGGTTATTCCGACCGCAGCGTGAACTTCACGGTGTCGATCCCGCTGGATTGGGGCCAGAACAACAACTCGACCACCGCCAACTTCAGCGCGGCGCACAGCAAACAGAGCGGCGACAGCTACTCGACCGGCATCAGCGGCACCATGCTGGACGACCGTCGCATGAACTACTCGGTCTCCACCGGGCATACGCAGTCCTCCGGCCAGAGCAGCAACCTGAACCTGGGCTACAGCAGCAGCATCGGTAACATCGACGGTAGCTATGCCTACAGCTCGAAATACCGTCAGGAAGGGCTGGGTGTCTCCGGTGGCCTGCTGGTGCACTCCGGCGGCGCGACCCTGACGCAGCCGTTGCAGAACACCATCTTGCTGGTGGAAGCGAAAGACGCCAAAGGCGTGCGTCTGGAAAACCAGCCGGGCGTGACCATCGATCGCTTCGGTTATGCGGTTGTACCGTCGGCCACCGCTTATCGCTACAACTATGTGGCGCTGCGCACCGAAGATTTTGGCCCGGGCCTGGATGTGCCGGTGGCCAGTAAGCAAGTCGTACCGACCGAGAAATCGGTGGTGAAGGTGAGTTTCGATACCTTCAAGGGCGTCAGCCTGCTGATTAACGCTCGTCTGGGTGATAACGGTTATCCGGCCATCGGCGCCGGCGTGTTCAACGAGTCCGGCCGCAACAGCGGCACCGTGGGCCTGAACGGCGCGACCTATGTTTCCGGGGTGAAAGCGGGTGAAAAACTGACGATCAAATGGGGCCCGAAAGCCGATCAACAATGCGTACTGCCGATCCCGGCGAACGTGGGCGACAAACAAGCGGCCATGGGATATCAGGAACTGACCCTGCAATGCCAAAAACTGTAAGGTACACCATGAACTTGAGCAAATTAGCACGTAACACACTTCTGTCGGTGGTGGGGCTGGCGGGGTTGGCGATGGCGCAACAGGCGGCGGCGATGCAGTGCCGTTTCGGCAACTCGACCGGCAGTAGCAAGCCAACCGGCAGCGTGACGCAGGATATCGACGTCGGCCGCCCGATCGTGCTGGCCGCCAGCGACTTTGTGGCGGGCAATCTGATTTGGCGTTCGCAGAACTTTACCTCCACCTTTACCTGTTGGGATACCGACAGTAACCCGAAGGGGGAGAACGCCTACATTTACTGGAACCCGCAGAACTCGTTCGGCGCCTTGGACAAGTCGTTGTCCATTGGGGTTTCTATCAATGGCATCGACTATGATTCGGTCAACCTGCTGCAGAGTGGCAAGACGCCGACCGGCCCAAATCTGGGGCCGGGTACGATCCGTACCAACGGCAGAAGTCCGGCGGCGCCGCAGGCGGTGACTGCGACCTATTCGGTGTATATCAAAGCCACCGGGGTGAAGCCGCCGGCGGGCAACTTCGCGCCGCTGGCGCGCGCTTCGCTGTTCCAGATTGACGGCGTGGGTGGCCTGAACTCCACCAAGGATGGCAACTTTAACGCCTATATCAAAGGGCTGGACAAGATCCGCGTGATCCAATGCAACCCGCAGATCACCGTGTTGGCCAACAACGGCGCCAGCGTTGATTTTGGCGTGCTGACCAGCTCCAGCGCCAAAATCGGCACTATCGCCAAGCAGGTGCCGTTTGATATCAAGGCCAGCCTGAGCGGCGGCGAATGTGCCGGCCAGTCTCTGCAGGCCAGCTTCAGCAGCACCAATGCCGATCCGTCAGATAACACGCAGATCCTGCCGACCACCAAACCGGGCGTGGCGATCTTCCTGACGCAGCAGCGCGACACCAACAAAACGCCGATCCCATTGCAGACCAACGTGGATTTTGGTGGCGTGCTGCAGGATAAGCAGAACGAAGTGAAAGAGACCTTTATCGCTAACCTGAAGTGGCTGACCAATACGCCGACGACCGGGGTGTTCAACGCCACCGCCAACGTCGACGTCACCTTCAAATAATCCGGTGTCGCTTCAGTAAAAAAGGGTTCAGTTCTCGCGAACTGAACCCTTTTTGCGTGTTATGTCGCGCTTATCAACGCAGCCCCATCCAGCTGGTGCAGACGCCTTCCGGCGGCTTGCCGGCATACCAGCGAGGCAGCGTGGGGGCATCGTGGCGCGGTTCGGCCTCTACTTCTACCGGCTGCGCCGGCCATTCCGCGACGTCCCAGCGGGTGGTGCGGCGGTAGACCGCCGGGGTTTTGCCAAACTGTTTCTTGAAGGCGCGTGAAAACGAAGGCTGAGAGTCGAAATGGTATTGCAGGGCGATATCCAGGATCGGGCGCGGGCTGGAGCGCAGCGCCTGCGCCGCCTGCGAAAGGCGCCGCTCGCGGATATAGCTGCCGAGCGCGTGGCCGGTGGTGCTGCGGAACATGCGCTGCAGGTGCCATTTGGAGTAGCCTGACTTGGCGGCGACGTTATCCAGCAGCAGCGGCTGGTCCAGATGAGTTTCAATCCAGTCTAGTAAATCGTGAATGATATTGACGCGATCCATGGTTTAAGTTCTCCCGCAAAAACGACATTCAGGTCACAATGACTTAGCTTAATTATCCAAGAATATGCTTTGATAATAGGCGTGAGTGCGCCGTTACGCAAGGGTAAACCGGGGGGGGGAAAGGTGGCCAAAAATGCTCTTTGAACGGCAGGGGGATAAAAGAAAGGCCGCACAAAGCGGCCTTTTCAGCTGGAAACGGGTGGAAAATCAGTTGGTTTCCGGTTTCACTTCAATGTAGTTCAGACCCAGTACGCTGCTGGTGTAGCCGCGGATCTTGTTGGTCATCTCGATATCGCCGTTCAGCTTGTGGCCGTAGGACGGGATGATCTCTTTCAGCTTGCTCTGCCATTCCGGCGTCGCCACTTTGTCTTTGAACACGGTTTCCATCAGGTGCAGCATGATTGGCGCAGCGGTGGAAGCGCCCGGCGAAGCGCCCAGCAGAGCGGCGATGCTGCCGTCTTCAGAGCTGACGACTTCGGTGCCGAACTGCAACACGCCACCTTTATCCGCGTCTTTCTTGATGATCTGCACACGCTGGCCTGCGGTCCACAGTTTCCAGTCTTCCTGCTTGGCGTCCGGGAAGTACTCTTTCAATGCGGCGAAGCGATCGTCGTCGTTCATCATCAGCTGGCCGACCAGGTATTTCACCAGATCGAAGTTATCCAGCCCGACGTGGGTCATCGGCATCAGGTTCGAGGTGCTCAGCGAGTGCAGCAGATCGAACAGCGAACCATTCTTCAGGAACTTGCTGGAGAAGGTGGCGAACGGCCCGAACAGCAGCACGCGCTTGCCGTCCAGCATACGGGTATCCAGGTGCGGCACGGACATCGGCGGCGAACCTACGCTGGCCAGGCCATACACTTTGGCCAGGTGCTGGTTGGCGATCGCCGGGTTGGTGGTGACCAGGAACTGGCCGCCGACCGGGAAGCCGCCGTAGCCGTCGGCTTCTGGGATGCCGGATTTCTGCAGCAGGGTCAGGGACGCGCCGCCGGCGCCGATGAACACGAACTTGGCGTTAACGGTGGTTTCTTTACCGTCGCGGTTCAGATCGGCAACGGTCACGCTCCAGGTCTGGTCGGCGTTGCGCTTGATGTCGCGCACTTCGTGGCTCAGGTTCAGCTTGAATTTGTCGCTGGTGCTCAGCGCGTCAACCAGCTGGTGGGTGATTACGCCGAAGTTAACGTCGGTACCCAGCGGCATGCGGGTCGCGGCGATTTTCTGCGCCGGATCGCGGCCGTTCATCACCAGCGGCGCCCACTGTTTGATTTGCGCAGGATCTTCGGAGTATTCCATGCCGCGGAACAGAGTGCTGTGCTGCAGCGCCGCGTAGCGTTTACGCAGGAAGTTGACGTTGTCGTCGCCCCACACGAAGCTCATGTGCGGCACGCTGTTAATGAAAGATTTCGGATCTTTCAGGACAGCGTTCTTCACCTGATAAGACCAGAACTGGCGGGAGATTTCGAAAGACTCGTTGACCTTCACCGCCTTGCTGATGTCGATGGTGCCATCGGCTTTTTCCGGCGTGTAGTTCATTTCGCTGAAGGCGGAGTGGCCGGTACCGGCGTTGTTCCAGCCGTTGGAGCTCTCTTCCGCTACGCCATTCATGCGCTCGTACATGTCGATGGTCCAGGTCGGCTCCAGCTCATGCAGATAGGTACCCAAGGTGGCACTCATGATGCCGCCGCCGATCAACACCACGTCGACGGTTTTATTCTTCTCTTCAGCCGCTGCCTGCTGCGTAACGCTAAACAGGCTGAGACTGAAAATCAGGACGAGTAATTTTCTCATTGAATTAAATCTCTTGTGTGTAAATTCTACTCATTGCAGGTGAAAGAATTTAGCGGGAGTTACCCTGGAAAATAATGAAGCCGACCGCCCGGCGTGAGCCGATAGGCAGCGATAATGCCTTTTTGTTAATAGGGTTTTTAACGAAAAGTGAACTATTGCAGGCCGTCCGGATGCAAATTGATCGGTTCACGTTACTGGCGGGGTATTATTGTTTGCGAGAATGTTAAAAACTACTTTTGTAACTAAAAAAAATGAATATAAGCAAAAATCGGTCGGTTGTTGTCGCAGGAATAAACAGAGAGGGGAGAAAGGCCGTATAACCGCGTTATTCTCAGGGGTTAATTGCCGCGCAATTAAACGTTATTTCGTTATCACACAATAATTGCGGTTAAATTGCAAATACGTATCGGTAACCAAGAATAAATGGCCGCCGTTACGGACGGCCAGGATCCACAAGGCGGTTACTTGATGCCCATCGCATCACGCATGGTGAAGAACAGATCGGTCTGATCGGTCAACCCCACCACGTTGGCGGCGTGCGGGCCATAGGCCGCGACGCGCAGTTGGGTGCCGGTGTGCCCCTGCGATTCTTCTTCCGAGTTGCCGTAGCTCAGGGTCATCGGCGCGCCGTCTTTGGTGGTCAAGGTCTGGGTCAGACCCGGCGCTTTGGCGTCGGCGGCGACGATCTGGCTGGAGTGCGCGTGGTCGGCGGTGACGATCACCAGCGTGTTGCCGTCGGCGCGGGCGAAGGCTAGCGCTTGTTGCACCGCTTCGTCCAAATCGACGGTTTCGCCAATCTGCCCGCACGGGTTGGCGGCGTGATCCTGCTTATCGATCGACGCGCCTTCCACCTGCAGGAAGAAACCGTTCGGGTTATCTTTCAGCAGCGCGATGGCTTTTTCGGTCATCGCCGCCAGCGTTGGCGTGGCGGCGGTGCGCGCCGGGTTGTTTTCGCAGGTCACCGCCGGTTTGTCGAGGTTGCCGTGATAGCTGGCTTTCGGCCCCAGCCAGCGCACCGGCATGTTGCCGTCGGCGAACAGCCCCAGCAGCGGTTTTTGCTGGTTGGCCAGGGTGACGGCCTGCAGTTCATCCGCGTTGCTCACCCACTGATAACCCTGTGCCGCCGCCTGCTCCTTCAGCGATTTGCCTTGCCATTCGCCGCTTTTCGCCAGCTGGTTGAAGGATTTCGCGCCGCCGCCCAGCGTGACGTCGGCGCGGGTTTTCAGCAACTGCTCGGTGATGGAGCCGCGGCCGCCGTTTTCCAGCGCGTTAGCGGCGCATTTCTCGCTGGTTTCCTCCGGCCCGTAGCACTTGCGCGAGGTGACGTGCGACACCAGTGCCGCCGGCGTGGCGTCCTGCAGTTCGGCGGTGGAAACGTTACCGGTGGCCTTGCCGGCCGCCTTGGCGAGCTCCAGCAGCGTTGGCTGGTCTTTGCCGTTCACGTCTACGCCGAGCGCGCCGTTATAGGTTTTCACCCCGGTGGCCCAGGCGGTGGCGGAGGCGGCGGAGTCGGTCACGTAATCCGGCTTGTGGGTTTTCTTGTCCAGCGAGTAATGGGTGTATTGCCCGGTCAGCGGCAGGGCGTCGATGCCCTTGAAGTAACCGCCTGCGCCCTCGGCGTAGTTGCGCGCGGCGGTGATCTCGGAATTCCCCATGCCGTCGCCGATCAGCAGGATCACGTTTTTCACCGTTTTGTCCGACAGCGACGCCTTCAGCGCGGCGGTCTGATCGCCGGCCAGGCGACGGGCGCCGCCCGGTTCGGTGAGGTTGCCGCGCGCGGCGCGTTCGGTCAGGCCATCGGCATTGGCCGAGGTTTCCGCCGCGATGGCGGAGGAACAGAGCAGGGCGGACAGCACGGCGCCGGCGATCAGGGATACAGCAGGTTGCATGGGTAAGCTCCTTGTCGTAATACAACAATGTAAATAACATCAAATTGTTACGTAAGGAGAGTAGAGCAGAGGGATGACAATTTTATGACAGCGAAAGGCGGGATGGCCTGGCGGCCACCCCGCTTGGCGTCAGGCCGCGCGCGCCGGGATAGCCAGCCCACGCTGCACCGCCGGCCGCGCCAGGCCGCGCTCCAGCCACTGCGCGACGCGCGGGAAACTGTCGAACTCCACCAGCTCGCGCGCCTCATAGAAGCCAATCAGGTTGCGCACCCAGCCCAGCAGCGAAATATCGGCGATGGTGTAGTCCGCGCCCATGATCCAGTTGCGTCCTTCAAGGCGCGTTTCCAGCACGCCGAGCAGGCGTTTCGATTCGTTTTTGTAGCGCTCCAGCGGCCGTTTGTCTTCATACTCGCGCCCGGCGAATTTGTGGAAGAAACCGAGCTGGCCGAACATCGGCCCGACGGCGGCCATCTGGAAGAACACCCATTGAATGGTTTCGTAACGCTGCGCCGGATCCTGCGGCAGGAAATGGCCGCTCTTTTCCGCCAGGTAGAGCAGAATGGCACCGGATTCGAACAGCGCCAGCGGCCGGCCGCCGGGGCCATCGGGATCGATGATCGCCGGGATCTTGCCGTTCGGGTTCAGCGCCAGGAATTCCGGCGTCCAGGTTTCGTTGCTGCCAATGTCGATCAGGTGCGCCTCATAGGGCAAGCCGATCTCTTCCAGCATGATAGACACCTTGACGCCGTTCGGCGTCGGCAGGGAATAGAGCTGTAGCCGTTCCGGATGCTGAGCCGGCCAGCGTTTGACGATCGGGAATTGGGTGGAATCGAGCATGGAAACTCCTCGGGTTGGCGGGGGGCGCTTAAGCATACCCCTTGAGTATTGCAGTAAAACTACCCCGCCGCCGGGTTACACCGTGAGCTCAAAATGTGCGGCCAGCGCTTTTTTACCGGCGGGGGTCAGCTGCAGCTCGCGGCTGTCGAGCCGGCGGACGATCCCCCGGCTCTGACTGGCCGGCAGCACCGACACCGGCGCCAGCCCGTACCAACCGGCGGTGCCGTTGCTGAGTATGACCGGCGAGACGGATGCGTGCCCGATCGGTGTGCCATTGTGCTCAGCGACCAGCGACAGGGTGAGAGCGCCTGCTGCACGCAGCGCGTTGACGATAAACTGCTCGGTGTGGCTGCTGTGTTCGGCATGCAGGAACGCGGCGTCGGTCAGGGTGGCGATGGCGTCGACGTCGGCCGGCGTTTCGTGGCGTAAAGTGATGTTCATGGTTGTATCCTGATTAAATGAGGCTGAGCCGACCGGGCTGCCTGCCCGGCCGGTATCGATGATTAACGGTTATCCAGCTGCGCCCGCACGGCCTTGAGCCCGGCGAAGGTGACGCGATAAGGGCGCCCCTGGCGAGAGAGGATCAGGCGTTTGGTTTTGAGTTTGGTGAAGACGGCCAGCGAGCAGTCGGCCAGGCCGAGCCCTTCGCGGGTGTAGCATTCGACGTGGGTGACGCGACCGGCGTCGTTGCGGGTGAAGGCGATATAGCCGCCTTTGGCCAACACGTGCAGCACGCGTTGTTCCGCTTTGGAAATGTTCATGTTGGGAGATCCTGTAATAACCCCAGATACGCGCATCCCCGCGCAAACGCGCGTCGGATACGTCAGAGTCCCTCGCCATACGGCAAGGAAGCGACTATCGGGTGGTTACAATCTCCAACATACAGGCCTCGGGCAGTGAAAAACGCCATGGCGGCGTTTCAGCGCAGTTAATGTAGCCAATGGCCGGTTGGCTGTCAATTTGCCGGCGGCGCGGGCCGCCGGCGAAAGGGCAATCAGAAAGGCTTGGTCGGCAGGTATTTGCCGTCCAGGGTGATCACCGCGCGTTCGCCGCCTTCCGGATCGGCGACCTTTTTGATATCCAGCTTGAAGTTGATGGCGCTGATGATGCCGTCGCCGAACTGCTCGTGCACCAGCGCTTTCAGCGTGGAGCCGTAAACCTGCAGCATTTCATAGAAGCGATAAATGGTCGGATCGGTCGGCACGCCGCCGGGAATGCTGCCGCGCAGCGGGATGGTTTGCAGCAGCCGCACTGCTTCTTCGTCCAACCCCAGCTTGGCCGCTACCGTGCGCGCCGCCGGTTCCGGCAGCGCATGCTGCCCCAGCAGCGCGGCGGTGACGAACGCCAGGCTGAGACCGGTGCCCTCGGCCAGCGCTTCGAACGTCAGGTTATGGCGGATCTTGGCGGCCATGATGGTGTCGGTGAGCGCTTCGCGCGGGGCGGCGTTATGCAGAGAGTGTGTCATGTTAGCTCCTTTTGTTGACTTAAAAACGGGCGATCGCCGGGGTGGCGGTCACGTCGGGATGGGTGGCGAGCGGCACGAAGCGGCGGGTTTCGCCGTCCAGCGCCTCGATAGCGCCGCTGGCGATGTCATAGACCCAGCCGTGCAGCGTCAGGCGGCGCTGATCCAGTGCCAGGGCGACGGAAGGGTGCGTTTTGATGTTGTTGAGCTGGGCGATGACGTTTTCGCGCACCATCGACGCGACCCGGGCCTCGTCGGAGGCGTGCGGATAAGCCTGATTGACCGCCTTGGCGGAATCGGCGTAACGCAGCCAGCCGGCGACCGTCGGCAGGTGCTCCAGACACTGGCAGGTGGCGATGGCGGTCATCGCGCCGCAGTCGGAATGGCCGCAGATCACGATATCCTCCACGCCCAGCGCTGCGACGGCGTACTCGACCGAGGCGGTAACCCCGCCGGGTTCTGGGCCGAAAGAAGGCACGATGTTACCGGCGTTGCGGATCACGAACAGATCCCCCGGCTCGCGCTGGGTGACCAGCTCCGGCACCAGGCGGCTGTCGGAACATGAGATAAACAGGGTGCGCGGGTTTTGGCGGGTCGCCAACTGCTGAAACAGCGCCGTGCGTTCAACAAAGGCTTCGCGCTGGAACTTCAGGAAGCCTTCAATCACCTCTTTCATCCGTTTCTCCATTGGGTGTCGTTATGCGATGGCGGCATGATGAACGCTGCTGGCTATAGGGTCTAAGACCCATTTATAATGCTGGCTATAGGTTTTACTAATAGCTGGGGCGCTATGCTGCTGCGACACATCCGTTATTTTCTGGCCGTTGCCGAACAGGGCAACTTCACCCGCGCCGCCGAAGCGCTGCACGTCTCGCAACCGACGCTGTCTCAACAGATCAAGCAGCTGGAAGACACACTGGGGGCGCCGCTGTTCGATCGCAGCGGCAGAGCCGTGCGCCTGACCGACGCCGGTGAGGCGTGGATGCGCTATGCGCGGCTGGCGCTGCAAGATCTGGACGCCGGCGCGCGGGCGATCCATGACGTGGCGACGCTGGCGCGCGGCCATTTGCGGCTGGCCATGACGCCGACCTTCACCGCCTATCTGGTGGGGCCGGCGATCGATGCGTTCTACCGCCGCTATCCCGGGATTACCCTGAGCATTGAGGAGATGGCGCAAGAGCGAATTGAGGCGCTGCTGGCGCAGGATCGGCTGGATCTGGGGATCGCCTTCGAGATGGCGCAGTCGGCGGAGGTGGAAGCGGCGGCGTTGTTCTGCGAGACGCTGGAGCTGATGGTCGGCGCCGACCATCCCCTGGCGTCTCATCGCCGGCCGCTGACGTTGGCGGAGTGGCAACATCTGCCGCTGGCTTTGCTGAGCGGCGACTTCGCCACGCGCCAGTTTATCGATCGCTACTGCACGCAGCTGGGATTTCGGCCGCAGGTGGCGGTGGAGGCCAACGCGCTGGGCGCCATCGTCGAGATCGTGCGGCGCGGGCAGCTCGCCACGCTGCTGCCGGCCGCCATTGCGCGCGAGCACCGGCAGTTGAAAAAAGTGGCACTGGCCAACGCCATGCCGGTGCGGCAGGCGGTGTGGCTGCAGCGCAAAGGCGCTTACCGCAGCGCCGCCGCGCAGGCGTTTATTGCCGTATTGCAGGAACAGGGCGTTACGCCAACGCGCCCCAGCGCTGCGTCATCCCCAGCAGATGCACCAGCCCGAAGCCGAGGCAAATCAGCGAGCTGACGACGATGAAGCGCTGGCTGCGGCCGGTATCGCGCAGAGCGAACGGGCCGGCGACGCCGCGCAGCAGGTAGATAAAGGTGATGATAAACAGCGCGGGCCGCAGCAGCGGCAGCGGCGCGATCAGGCCTGCGCCGGAAAGCGCATACAGCGACCAAATAAACAGCATCAGCGCGATACCGGCGGTGACGATTGCCGGGAATTTTTTACCCGCTTCCGCCGCCTTAATGAAGCGATCGCCGGCGCCGCATAGCCGATAGCCGCGCGGCCCGGCGGCGATCACCCAGATATGCAGCAGGGCGGCGATGGCGCTCAGCGCGGCGCCGATCAGCAGTGCGGTGTTATAGAGGTGTGGCATGGTAGCGCTTCCCTGTCAGCAAAGTGGTTGGCATGAAGCGTAGACCAGAAAAGGCGAATTAACCGAACGCCGCAGGGAAAAGGGGGAAGTAATGAGGCTGGCGACAGGCCTGCTGAACATCGATCAGCTCACCACCCTGCGCAGCATCACGCCAAGGGGGGCGACAACAGGATCGGTGAGTTGCGGGCCGTCGGTAAAACGAACATTACCTAAGTCAATTACGCGGGATCGGAGCATGTGATGCGGCGCGAAAATGGCGCCAGAGAGAGGACGCGGGTGGTGGCGAACATGCGTGCGCGGCTGGAAAAACACCTGCACTGGCCGGCCACCCGCAGGCCCTTACTCGGTGTGGCGTTCGCGGAACAGCAGGGTAGCGAGCAGGCTAACGGTCAGCATGCCGGTTACGTACCACGCCGGCGCCAGCGGGTTGCCGCTGGTCTCCAGCAGCCAGGTGACGATCAGCTGCGCCGAGCCGCCGAACAGCGTCACGCCGAAGGCGTAAATCATCGAGGTGCCGGTGGCGCGTACGTGGCGCGGCAGCGCCGAGACGATCAGCATGGTGCTGGCCAGCATGTTGATCCCCAGCGCGCCGATCAGCAGGATGCGGAAGACGATCGCCAGCCACAGGGTTTGCGTGGCGCCGAGGAACCAGAAGGTTGGGTAAATCAGGATCAGCGATGTAAAGATCGAGAACAGCAGCGGCCTTTTGTAATTCTGGATCCGATCGACATAGCGCCCGGCGTAGTAGACCGCCACGATCTGCACCACGGAGGCGATGCAGCTGAAGAGATAGGCGGTCGGGCCGGCGATGTGATAGGTCTGCATCATGTAGGTCGGCATGTACAGCAGCACCACGTAGACCATCACGGTGCCGGACATGATGACCAGCACCCCCAGCAGCAGATCTTTGGCATGGTTGCGCACCAGATCCCACACCGGGTTAAGCGGCTGCCGCGCGTGATCCGGCTGCTCGCCGCTGTAGGTCTCTTCCAGATGCTTACGGATATACACGCCGACGGGAATGATCAGCAGGCCGATGATGAACGGCACGCGCCAGCCCCAGGCATACAGCGCCTCTTCCGGCAGAAAATAGGTGAGCGCCAGCCCGCAAGAGGCGCCGAGCAGGGCGCTGACGCCCTGGCTGATCGCCTGCCAGCTGACGAAAAAGCCACGCTGGTTGGCCCCGGCCGATTCCAGCAGCAGCGTGGTGGCCGAGCCCACTTCACCGCCGGCGGCGAAGCCCTGAATCAGGCGGCCGACCACGATCAGCAGCGGCGCCAGAACGCCGATTTGCGCATGGGTCGGCGCGAAGGCGATCAGGGCGGTGCCGATGCCCATCAGCATGATGGTCACCAGCATGGCGGCCTTGCGGCCGACCCGGTCGGCATAGGCGCCCAGCACCATACTGCCCAGCGGGCGCATGATAAAGCCGACGCCGAACACCGCGACCGACATCAATAAAGAGCCGTAGGCGCTGTCGCTGGGAAAATAGAGTTTGCCGATAATGGCGGCAAAGAAGCTGTATACGGTGAAGTCGAAAATCTCCAGGCCGTTGCCCAGGCTGGCGCCGACAATCACTTTGTAATTTACCGCGCCTTTCTCCGCCGTTTGGCTTTTGGGCAATGTGTTTTCAGCAGCGTTCATCGTTATCTCTCGCGATAGGTGGACAGTGTGTTGTTATTATTTTCTGGCCAGAGTGGCGTTATCCGGGGCGACGATCATCGTGCTCCAAAACGCCAACAAAATGGCAATGTCACTTTTACATATACTTGTATGTACAATCATATGCAATAAGAGTACAGCTAACGGACGAATGGAGGTTTGATTTTTCTATCTTAATGTATTAAATCGTCTTTGTTTGATTTTTATCTTAGGGTGGCAAAAATAGGCAGTGCCGTTTTAGTGAGCTACAACGCATTAATCATCTAAAAATCCCAGACATTTAAGAAGGCGGTCACAAAATGTCGCGTAAAGCAGAATATGTGGCGAGAGTCGGCAATAAATAGAGTTAAATAGACGTGTGTTGACTGTATTAATGATTTCCAAGAGGTGATCTTGCGCGATTTATTCGTATCAGTGACGGTATCTGGCGAGAATAAATTTCATTTTCCATTTTAATTAAAAAAGTGAATTAATATATTTGGTGAATTGGTTGCAACTATTGCACGCCCGGTTGCGTGAATTCCTCCCGTGACTTTCATCGGCGTTATTCAACGCAGGTATGACTCATGCGCTGCCACCGCTCAAAATGTCACCAAAACTTCCCGCGATCTCTGCACCCCGTTGTGGCATAATGCGCGCCAAATCACATTCCCTATGCATATAAAGAGCGAGCGCTGTGTTAAGCACCAACAACATCACCATGCAGTTCGGCAGCAAGCCGTTGTTTGAAAACATCTCTGTTAAATTCGGCGGCGGCAACCGTTATGGCCTGATCGGCGCCAACGGCTGCGGCAAGTCCACCTTTATGAAAATCCTCGGCGGCGATTTGGCGCCAACCGGCGGCAACGTGTTCCTCGATCCGAACGAGCGCCTGGGTAAACTGCGTCAGGATCAGTTCGCCTTCGAACAATACAGCGTGCTGGACACCGTGATCATGGGCCACACCGAACTGTGGGCGGTGAAGGAAGAGCGCGACCGCATCTACGCCATGGCGGAGATGAGCGAAGAAGACGGCTATAAAGTGGCCGATCTGGAAGTCGCTTACGGCGAGATGGACGGTTACACCGCTGAAGCGCGCGCCGGCGAACTGCTGCTTGGCGTCGGTATTCCGGTGGAACAGCACTACGGCCCGATGAGCGAAATCGCGCCGGGCTGGAAGCTGCGCGTGTTGCTGGCGCAGGCGCTGTTCTCCGATCCGGAAATCCTGCTGCTCGACGAACCGACCAACAACCTGGACATCGATACCATTCGCTGGCTGGAGCAGGTGCTGAACGAACGCAACAGCACCATGATCATCATCTCGCACGACCGTCACTTCCTGAACATGGTCTGCACCCACATGGCGGATCTGGACTACGGCGAACTGCGCGTTTATCCGGGCAACTACGACGAATACATGACCGCCGCCACCCAGGCGCGTGAGCGTCTGCTGGCCGACAATGCCAAGAAGAAGGCGCAGATCAACGAGCTGCAATCGTTCGTCAGCCGCTTCAGCGCCAACGCCTCCAAATCCAAGCAGGCCACCTCGCGCGCCCGCCAGATCGACAAGATCCAGCTGGAAGAAGTGAAGGCCTCCAGCCGCCAGAACCCGTTCATCCGTTTCGATCAGGACAAGAAGCTGTTCCGTAACGCGCTGGAAGTGGAAGCGCTCACCAAGGGCTTCGACAACGGCCCGCTGTTCAGCAAGCTGAACCTGATGGTGGAAGTGGGAGAGAAGGTTGCGGTGCTGGGTGCCAACGGCATCGGTAAAACCACCCTGCTGAAAACGCTGGTGGGCGACGCACAGCCGGACAGCGGCACCGTGAAGTGGTCGGAAAACGCCCGCATCGGTTACTACGCGCAGGATCACGAATACGAGTTCGACGATACCCTGACCGTGTTCGACTGGATGAGCCAGTGGAAGCAGGAAAAAGACGACGAGCAGGCGGTGCGCAGCGTGCTGGGCCGTTTGCTGTTCAGCCAGGACGACATCAAGAAGAAAGTGAAGGTGCTGTCCGGTGGTGAGAAGGGCCGCATGCTGTTCGGCAAGCTGATGATGCAGCGCCCGAATATTCTGGTGATGGACGAACCGACCAACCACCTGGATATGGAATCCATCGAATCGCTGAACATGGCGCTGGAGATGTACGAAGGCACGCTGATCTTCGTCTCCCACGACCGTGAGTTCGTCAGCTCGCTGGCGACGCGCATTCTGGAAATCACCCCGAACAAGGTGATCGACTTTACCGGCAACTACGAAGACTATCTGCGCAGCCAGGGCATCGTGTAACCCTCGCGGCAACGCATCAGGGCGGGCATTATCCCGCCCTTTTTTTATCCGTCATTTCCCGCCGCACACCTCGCAGTGCGGATCCTTCGGCAGCTTCATCTCACGGAACTGCATGCTCATCGCATCGAACATCAACAGCTTGCCGCGCAGCGGCTGACCATAGTCGGCCAGCAGCTTGATGGCTTCCATCGCCTGCAGGGTGCCGATGGTGCCGACCAGCGGCGCCATCACGCCCGCTTCGACGCAGGTGAGGGCGCTGTCGCCGAACAGCCGGCTCAGGCAGCGGTAGCAGGGCTCGCCCGGCTGATAGGTGAACACGCTGAGCTGGCCCTCCATGCGGATCGCCGCGCCGGAAACCAGCGGCCTCTGCTGCGCGTGGCACAGGCGGTTCAGGGCGTCGCGCGCCGCCACGTTGTCGGTGCAGTCCAGCACCAGATCGCAGGCGGCGATCTCTGCCGCAACCGCCTCATCTTCCAAACGGCCGTCGATCGCGTCGATGCGGATATGCGGGTTGATGGCGCTCAGTTCCTGCCTGGCGGAGGCGACTTTGCTCTGGCCGATGCGATCGTCGCGGTGCAGGATCTGGCGCTGCAGGTTGGAGAGCGAGACGGTGTCGAAATCCACCAGCACCAGATGGCCGACGCCGGCCGCCGCCAGGTAAGGCGCGGCGGCGCAGCCCAGCCCGCCCAGCCCGGCGATCAGCACGCGGGCGGCCTTCAGCTTCTCCTGGCCGTCGAAGTCAAAGCCGCGCAGCACGATCTGGCGGTTGTAGCGCAGCGCTTCGGCGTCGGTCAATTCCGGCAGCATGCTCAGCTCCTTAACAGGGCGTTGAACGGCTCGATCTCCACCGTTTCGCCTACCGCCACCGAACCGCGTTCGCGCTCCAGCACG
Organism: Serratia nevei; assembly: GCF_024160145.1. GTDB lineage: Bacteria > Pseudomonadota > Gammaproteobacteria > Enterobacterales > Enterobacteriaceae > Serratia > Serratia nevei_A. The sequence continues at coordinate 20,754 of NZ_JAMYWQ010000003.1, read as the reverse complement.
ATGAAACAGTTGCCCTGGCTGTAGGAGCTGAAGACGTGCGAGCCCTGGTGGCCGGTGGTGCTGACCTCCAGTTCGCCCGCGGCGTTGCTGCTGAACACGCCGCGCTGGAAATCGAGGCGGCCCGGCGATTTCTTCAGCGGCGTCAAGGCGCGCGCCCGCAGGCGCGGCGGCAGGCGCCAGTCGCTGTGGCCGGCCAGCTTCGCCAGCAGCGGCTGCACCAGCTGGTAGAAGGTCAGGGCGGCGGAAACCGGGTTGCCCGGCAGGCCGCAGAACCAGGCGTGGCCCAGCTTGCCGAAGGCGAAGGGTTTGCCGGGTTTGATCGCCAGCTTCCAGAAGCTGACCTGGCCCAGTTCGTCGAGCATCTGTTTAGTGTAGTCGGCTTCGCCGACCGAGACGCCGCCGCTGCTGATCACCACGTCGGCCTGGCTGTCCGCCCGTTCGAAAGCGGCGCGCAGCGCATCGCGATCGTCGCGGATAATGCCGAGATCAAGCACCTCGCAGCCCAGCTGTTCCAGCATCAGGCGCACCGCGAAACGGTTGGTGTCGTAGATTTGGCCCGCCTGCAGCGGCTGGCCGACCGGCTGCAGCTCGTCGCCGGTAGAGAACACTGCCACCTTCAGCTTACGCATTACCTGCACCTCGGCGACGCCAAGCGAAGCCAGCAGCGGCAGCTGCGCGGCGCCCAGCTTCACGCCCGCCGGCAACACGCTCGCGCCCCGGCGAATGTCTTCACCCGCCAGACGGATATTCTGGCCGGCTTCAACCGGCGCGGTAAAACGCACGCCCTGGTCGCTCACCTCGGCCTGCTCCTGCATGACCACCGCGTCCGCCCCGGCCGGGATCGGCGCGCCGGTCATGATGCGCACGCAGCTGTTGGCCGGCCATTGGCCGTCGAACGGCGCACCGGCGAAGGCCTTACCGGCGACCGGCAGCGGCGCATTGGCCGCCAGATCGGCGAGGCGCAGCGCATAGCCGTCCATCGCCGAGTTGGCGAACGGCGGCACGTCGAGCGGCGAGACCACCGGCGCGGCGGTGATGCGGCCGGCGGCGGCGGTCAGGGCGACGGATTCGCTTTGCTGCAGCGGCGCGATCTGCCCAAGCATTTTTTCCAGCGCTTGCTCCAGGGAGATGAGATCGGAAGTATGGCAATGATCCATAAAGGAAACTCCGTAATCAGGGTGCGCTAAAATAGCGACAAAGTGCGGGTATTATGGCAGAGAACGCCGGGGGGGAGAACGGGTTATGCTTGCCATCTTTCGTACTGCGGCGCCGGGGTGAATGGGTATAAACTCTGCAAAACAGAGGAGCATCATAATGCATAAACAGGTTATCGAGTTCTGGTTCGACGAGATCGAACCGATCATGTGGTTTAAAAAGGACGACGATTTCGATCGTCTGCTGCACAGCCGTTTCGGCGAAATCTGGCGGGCAGCGGCGGCGGGGGAGCTGGCGCACTGGCGCGACACCATCGAAGGGCGCCTGGCGGAGGTGATCGTGCTCGATCAGTTCAGCCGCAACCTGTTCCGCGGCACGCCGCAGTCGTTCGCCTGCGACGGCATGGCGCTGATCCTGGCGCAGGAGGCGATCCGCAGCGGCGAGTGCGAACGGCTGAGCCGCGAGCAGCGTGGCTTCCTCTATCTGCCGTTCATGCATTCGGAATCGCCGCTGATCCACCAGCAGGCGCTGGTGCTGTATACCGAGCTCAACAACGGCGACCAGCTGGAGTTCGAGCTGCGGCATAAGGCGATCATCGATCGTTTCGGCCGCTACCCGCATCGCAATGCGATATTGGGGCGCACCAGCACGCCGGAAGAAGAAGCCTTTTTACAACAGCCTGGATCAGGCTTTTAATCGTTGGATCATCTGCGCCCGGCCGGGGAAAAAACAGCAGGCCGGGCGCCACAATAAGCGTTATTCAGCGCGAACGTTTATTTCCTTACGCCATGCCGCTATTTCCGCACGCGAAATTACCAATCATCTCAGCCGCAGGATAAGCGGTTTGTCGTTTTTTATAACCTGCTGTTTTTATTCCAATAAGCTATTTCAAGGTGCGAAACGGTCTAAGCGCGCTACGCTAAAAGCGGGGCGTGGACGTTATGCTGTACTTCCACTGCAGGACTAAATAGAGTCGAAAAAGACTGAATAATAATGATACCGCGCTCAGCTTATTCGCTGCGCAACGGCGGGATTAACACAGGGTGTCAGGCAAATGAGCAAACCAGTGATTGCCATTCATGGCGGCGCGGGCGCAATTACCCGGGCGGCGCTGAGTGCGGAAAAAGAACGGCTGTATATCCAGGCGCTGTCCGAGATCGTGGCCGCCGGGCAGGCGATATTGGCGCAGGGCGGCAGCGCGCTGGACGCGGTGACCGAAGCGGTGCGGCTGCTCGAAGAGTGCCCGCTGTTCAACGCCGGTAAAGGATCGGTGTTCACCCATCAGGGCACCCACGAGCTGGACGCCTGCGTGATGGACGGCCGCACCTGCGATGCCGGCGCCGTCGCCGGCGTCAGCCGCATACGCAACCCGGTGCTGGCGGCGCGCGCGGTGCTGGAAAACAGCGAACACGTGCTGTTTGCCGCCGAAGGCGCCGAGAAGTTTGCCGCGGCCCACGGCCTGGAACTGGTCACCCCCGATTTCTTCTTTACCCAGGAACGTTTCGATCAGCTGCACCGGGCCCAGGCGGAGCAGGGCCGGGTATTGCTCGATCACGACGGCGCGGCGCAGGCCGGCGATCCGCTCGATCCCGATCGCAAATTCGGCACCGTCGGCGCGGTGGCGCTGGATGCGCTGGGCAACCTCGCCGCCGCCACCTCCACCGGCGGCATGACCAACAAGCAGGCCGGGCGGGTGGGCGACACGCCGATCATCGGCGCCGGTTGCTATGCCAACAACGCCACGGTGGCGGTCTCCAGCACCGGCACCGGCGAAATCTTCATGCGCGGCGTGGCGGCCTATGACGTCTCCGCCCTGATTGAATACGGTGGGCTAAGCCTGCAGGCGGCCAGCGATCGGGTGGTGATGGAGAAGCTGCCGGCGCTCGGCGGCAGCGGCGGCATGATCGCCGTCGATCGTCACGGCAATATTGCGCTGCCGTTCAACTGCGAGGGGATGTATCGCGGTTTTGGTTATGTCGGCGATGCGCCATCCGTCGGGATTTATCGCTAAGCGTTCACCGGGAGGGTGCATGACCGACGTTTCACTCCGGCCCGCTGGCGGCGGGCCGTCATTGCCGCCGCAGCGGGTGCTGACGGTGCGCGATCTGAGCATCAGTTTTCCTCAAGCGGACGGCGCCGTGGCAGCGGTGCGCAACCTGTCGTTCGATCTCGATCGCGGCGAGACGCTGGCGATCGTCGGTGAGTCCGGCTCCGGCAAATCGGTGACTTCGCTGGGGCTGATGCGGCTGGTGGAGCAGGGCGGCGGGCGCATCGTCGGCGGCGCCATGACGCTGCGCCGGCGCGACGGCGCGCTGCTCGATCTGGCGCGCGCCTCGCAGAGCACGCTGCGCACGGTGCGCGGTGCCGACATGGCGATGATCTTCCAGGAGCCGATGACTTCGCTTAACCCGGTATTTCCGGTCGGCGAGCAGATCGCCGAATCACTGCGCCTGCATCAGGGCATGGACCGCCGCAGCGCGCGCCAGGAGGCGCTGCGCATGCTCGATCTGGTGCGCATTCCGGAGGCCAAAGAGGTGCTGGGGCGCTACCCGCACCAGCTTTCCGGCGGCATGCGCCAGCGGGTGATGATCGCCATGGCGCTCTCCTGCAAACCGGCGCTGCTGATCGCCGATGAACCCACCACCGCCCTCGACGTCACCATTCAGGCGCAGATCCTGCAGCTGATCCGCGTGCTGCAACGGGAGATGCAGATGGGGGTGATCTTCATTACTCACGACATGGGCGTGGTGGCGGAGATCGCCGATCGGGTGCTGGTGATGCGCCGCGGCGAGCAGGTGGAACAGAATCGGGTGCGCGAGCTGTTTGCCGCGCCGCAGCAGGCCTATACCCGGGCGCTGTTGGCGGCGGTACCGAAGCTGGGGGCGATGGCCGATCGGCCGCTGCCGGCGAAGTTTCCGCTGCCGGGCGGCGAGGAGGATACGGCGCCGCAGGATACCGTGCCGCCAGATGCTGCGCCGATCCTGCGGGTGGCGCATCTGGTTACGCGCTTTGATCTGCGCGGCGGGCTGTTCAATCGGGTTACTCGCCGGGTGCACGCGGTGGAAAACGTCAGTTTCGATCTTTACCCCGGCGAGACGCTGGGGCTGGTGGGCGAGTCCGGCTGCGGCAAGTCCACCACCGGGCGCTCTTTGCTGAAGCTGGTGGACAGCCAGAGCGGCACCATCACCTTCGCCGGGCGGCGGATAGATCAATTGAAGGGGCCGGCGCTGCAGCACCTGCGGCGCGATATTCAGTTTATCTTTCAAGATCCCTACGCCTCGCTCGATCCGCGCCTGACGGTCGGTTTTTCCATCATGGAGCCGCTGCTGGTGCACAACGTGATGCGCGGCCGGGAGGCGGAGCAACGGGTGGCCTGGCTATTGGAGCGCGTCGGCCTGTTGCCGGAGCATGCGCGCCGCTACCCGCACGAATTCTCCGGCGGCCAGCGCCAGCGTATCTGCATCGCGCGCGCACTGGCGCTGAACCCGAAAGTGGTGATCGCCGACGAGGCGGTCTCGGCGCTGGACGTGTCGATTCAGGCGCAGATCGTCAATCTGTTGCTCGATCTGCAGCGCGAGTTCGGCATCGCTTTTCTGTTTATTTCACACGACATGGCGGTGGTGGAGCGCATCAGCCACCGGGTGGCGGTGATGTACCTCGGGCAGATCGTCGAGATCGGCCCACGGCAGGCGGTGTTCGACAACCCGCAGCATCCCTACACCCGCAAGCTGATGGCGGCGGTGCCGGTGGCCGATCCCGCTCATGCCCACAAACGGCAGCCGCTGCCGGCCGATGAGATCCCGAGCCCGGTGCGCGCGCTGGGCGATGAACCCGTTACCGCACCGCTGGTGCAGGTTGGCGCCGGGCACTTTGTCGCCCGCCACCCGATCGCCGGTGCTTTTTAAAGACCTCAGGAGAGACAAGCGACATGAAGCACACATTCAAACGCAATGCGCTGTTGGCCGCCGTACTGCTGGCGGCGGGAACCGGCCCGGTCTGGGCGGCGAAGGACGCGGTGATCGCCGTGGCCTCCAACTTCACCACCCTCGATCCTTACGACGCCAACGACACGCTGTCGCAGGCAGTGGCCAAGTCTTTCTATCAGGGGCTGTTCGGCTTCGACAAGGACATGAAGCTGGTGAACGTGCTGGCGGACAGCTATGAGGTCAGCAAAGACGGCCTGACCTACACCGTCAAACTGCGCCAGGGAATTAAATTCCACGACGGCACCGCGTTCAACGCCGAGGCGGTGAAGGTAAACCTCGATCGCGCCAGCAACCCGGACAGCCACCTCAAGCGCTACAACCTGTTCAAGATGATCGACAAAACCGAAGCGGTGGACGCCAATACGGTGAAGATCGTGCTGAAGGCGCCGTTCTCGGCGTTCGTCAACAACCTGGCGCACCCGGCGGCGGCGATCATCTCGCCGGCGGCGCTGAAGCAATACGGCAAGGAGATCGGTTTCCACCCGGTCGGCACCGGGCCGTATCAGTTCGTGACCTGGAACCAGACCGATTTCGTCAAGGTGAAGAAGTTCGACGGCTACTGGCAGCCGGGGCTGCCGAAGCTCGACAGCATCACCTGGCGCCCGGTGGTGGATAACAACACCCGTGCGGCGATGTTGCAGACCGGCGAGGCGACCTTCGCCTTCCCAATCCCTTACGAGCAGGCCAAGGTGCTGGAGGGCAACGCCAGGCTGGACGTGGTAGCCGCGCCGTCGATCCTGCAACGTTACATCAGCATGAACGTCACCCAAAAACCGTTCGACAACCCGAAGGTGCGCCAGGCGCTGAACTACGCCATCAACAAGGACGCGCTGATCAAGGTGGCGTTCGCCGGTTACGCGGTGCCGGCGGAAGGGCCGGTGCCGCCGGCCATCGACTTCGCCGCCCGCTATAAGCCGTGGCCGTACGATCCGGCCAAGGCGCGCGAGCTGCTGAAAGAGGCCGGCTACCCGAACGGCTTCACCACCACGCTGTGGTCTTCCCACAACCACAGCACCGCGCAGAAGGTGCTGCAGTTCACCCAGCAGCAGCTGGCGCAGGTGGGGGTGAAAGTGACGGTGACGGCGATGGATGCCGGGCAGCGTGCGGCGCAGGTGGAGAGCGTCGGGGTGAAAGACACCGGCGTGCGGCTGTTCTACACCGGCTGGTCGGCCTCGACCGGGGAAGCGGACTGGGCGCTGTCGCCGCTGTTCTCTACTCAGGCGGCGCCGCCGAAGCAGTTCAACACCGCGTTCTACAGCAATCCGCAGGTGGACAAGGATCTGGCCGATGCGCTGGCGACCACCGATCGCGCCGAGAAGCAGAGACTGTATCAGGACGCGCAGGATCGCATCTGGGCCGACGCGCCCTGGATCTTCCTGGCGACCGAACGCCTGCTGTCGGCCAACAGCAAACAGCTGAGCGGTTTCTACGTGATGCCGGATACCTCGTTCAACTTTGATAACGCCGATCTGAAATAAGGCGCCCATCCCCGCCCGTGGCCAAGCGGCGGCGGGCGGGGGAAGGAATGAGATGCTCAATTATTTTCTGAAACGACTGCTGGGCCTGATCCCGACGCTGCTGATCGTGGCGGTGCTGGTATTCCTGTTCGTCCACCTGCTGCCGGGCGATCCGGCGCGGCTGGCGGCGGGGCCGGAGGCCGACGAGGCGGTAGTGCAGCTGGTGCGCAAGGATTTGGGGCTGGATAAGCCGCTGCCGCAGCAGTTCGCGCACTTCTTCGTCAACGCGCTGCGGGGCGACTTCGGCATCTCGATGGTGTCCAAACGCCCGGTGAGCGAAGAGATCGCCTCGCGCTTTATGCCGACCTTCTGGCTGACCGTCACCAGCATGCTGTGGGCGGTGGCGTTCGGCCTGGCGATCGGCGTGGTGTCGGCGGTGTGGCGTAACCGCTGGCCGGATCGCCTCGGCATGACGCTGGCGGTGTCGGGGATCTCGTTCCCGGCCTTTGCGCTCGGCATGCTGCTGATGCAGGTGTTCTCGGTCGAGCTGGGCTGGCTGCCGACGGTGGGCGCCGACAGCTGGCGGCACTACATTCTGCCTTCGATCACCCTGGGGGCGGCGGTGGCGGCGGTGATGGCGCGCTTCACCCGCGCTTCGTTCGTCGAGGTGTTGCAGGAGGACTACATGCGCACCGCGCGCGCCAAGGGCGTGCGGGAAAGCGTGGTGGTGATGAAGCACGGCCTGCGCAACGCGATGATCCCGGTGGTGACCATGATGGGGCTGCAGTTCGGCTTCCTGCTCGGCGGTTCGATCGTGGTGGAGAAGGTGTTCAACTGGCCGGGGTTGGGGCGGTTGCTGGTGGACTCGGTGGAGATGCGCGATTATCCGGTGATCCAGGCCGAGGTGCTGCTGTTCTCGCTGGAGTTCATTCTGATCAACCTGCTGGTGGATATGCTGTACGCGGCGATCAACCCGGCGATTCGTTATCAATGAGGACGCGGCATGATTAAGCATTGGCGGCGCAACGCCGCACTGAAGGCGATGCCGCTTATCGACTCCAACGCGGTACGCACGCCGTGGAGCGAGTTTTGGCGGCGTTTTCGTCGCCAGCGGGCGGCGCTGGTCGCCGGCCTGTTGGTGCTGTTGCTGATTGCGGCGGCGCTGCTGGCGCCTTATCTGGCACCGTTCGATGCGGAAAACTATTTCGATTACGACCGGCTGAACGAAGGGCCTTCGCTGATGCACTGGCTGGGCGTGGATTCCCTCGGACGCGATATCTTCAGCCGCATCCTGATGGGCACGCGCATTTCGCTGGCGGCCGGGGTGTTCTCGGTGCTGGCGGGCGGGGCGATCGGCACCCTGCTGGGGCTGCTGGCCGGCTACTATGAAGGCTGGTGGGATCGCCTCACCATGCGCGTCTGCGACGTACTGTTTGCGTTTCCCGGCATTCTGCTGGCGATCGGCGTGGTGGCGATCATGGGCAGCGGCATGGCCAACGTGATCGTTGCGGTGGCGATCTTTAGCATTCCGGCCTTCGCCCGCCTGGTGCGCGGCAATACGCTGGTGCTGAAGCACCTGACCTATATCGAATCGGCGCGCAGCATTGGCGCCTCGGACTGGACCCTCATCCTGCGGCACATTCTGCCGGGCACCCTGTCTTCGATCGTGGTCTATTTCACCCTGCGCATCGGCACCTCGATCATCACCGCCGCCAGCCTGTCGTTTCTGGGCCTGGGCGCCCAGCCGCCGACGCCGGAGTGGGGGGCGATGCTCAACGAGGCGCGCGCCGATATGGTGATCGCGCCGCACGTGGCGATCTTCCCCAGCCTGGCGATATTCATCACCGTGCTGGCCTTCAACCTGTTGGGCGACGGATTGCGCGACGCGTTGGATCCGAAACTGAAGGGGTGAGGGTATCACTGAATTGGCATACCCCTGTGTTACGAGTATAATTGGTGAAAATTTGACCCTTGTATATTACAGGGATGAGGAATGGATATGGCAAATAACAATGTGACGAAAAAGACAGTCAACGTAACCATCGATCGCGATCTTTTCCAGCGCGCAAAATCCCTGGGCGTCAACGTGTCATCCGTATTGACAGACGCATTGAGCGTTCGTGTCAGGGACATTGAGATTCAACAGTGGCGCGAGCAAAATCGCGCGGCGTTAGAAGAACTTAATCGCATCACTGAAGAAAATGGTTTGTTGTCTGATGAATATCGGACATTTTGAATATGCAGTTTAACGTATATGACAATACGTATCCGGCATCAGCCTATCCCTACTTACTGGACGTTCAAAGCGATCTTATTGATGTCCTCTCGACCCGGTTAATGATCCCTCTTTATGCGTTGGATAACGTCAGGGTTAAAATTTCTGCACGTTTATGCCCGGAGATTGAGGTAAACGGCGAAAAGTTTCTCGTTATGACCCATGAGATGGCTGCCGTACGTATTTCACAGATCGGGAAGGCCGTTGGTAATGCCAATGAGCATAGGAATCAAATTAAAGCTGCCATCGATTTTCTGATTGATGGCTTTTGAAGAAATCCGGGCGGTTAACCGCCCGGATTTTTTTATCAGCGGAACAGGTGCTCGGCGTGGAAGCGCAGGTGATCTTCCACGAAGGTGGCGATGGTGAAGTAGCTGTGATCGTACCCCGGCTGAATGCGCAGCGTCAGCGGCCAGTCGCGCTGGCGCGCCAGCTCCGCCAACCGCGCCGGCTGCAGCTGGTCGGCCAGGAACTGGTCGTCGTCGCCCTGGTCGATAAGGACCGGCATTTTTTCCGCGCCGCTGGCCAGCAGATGGCAACTGTCGTACTGCAGCCACTGGCTTTCGTCGCTGCCCAGATAGGCGGTGAACGCCTTGCGGCCCCACGGCACCTGGCACGGGTTCACGATCGGTGCGAACGCCGATACCGAGCGGAAGCGCTGCGGATTGCGAAACGCCATCATCAGCGCGCCGTGGCCGCCCATCGAGTGGCCGAAGATCGACTGACGATCGCTGACGCTGAAGTGCTGTTCGATCAGCGCCGGCAGTTCAGCGCTGATGTAGTCGTACATGCGGAAATGGCGATCCCACGGCGCCTGGGTGGCGTTCAGGTAGAACCCGGCGCCCTGGCCCAGATCGTAGCCTTCGTCGTTCGGCACTTCGTCGCCACGCGGGCTGGTGTCCGGCATCACCAGCACCAGGCCCAGCTCGGCGGCGATGCGTTGCGCGCCGGCTTTCAACGTGAAGTTCTCGTCGTTGCAGGTCAGCCCCGACAGCCAGTACAGCACCGGCGGCGGGTTGTCATCGCGCGGCGGCGGCAGGTAGATGCTGAATGTCATGTTGCAATTCAGGCTCTGCGCCGCGTGGCGATAGCGCTGCTGCCAGCCGCCGAACATACGGTGCTCTTCGAGAAGTTCCAATGACAACGTCATCTCTGCCTCCTGGCTTATTGGTCGAAGTGGATGACGGAACGGATCGATTTGCCTTCGTGCATCAAATCGAACGCTTCGTTGATCTGCTCCAGCCCCATGGTGTGGGTGATAAAGTCGTTCAGCGCGAATTCGCCGTCCAGATAGCGCTCGACGATGCCCGGCAGCTGCGAACGGCCCTTGACGCCGCCGAACGCCGAACCACGCCAGACGCGGCCGGTCACCAGCTGGAACGGACGGGTCGCGATCTCTTCGCCCGCGCCTGCGACGCCGATGATCACCGATTCGCCCCAGCCCTTGTGGCAGCACTCCAGCGCGGAACGCATCACGTTGACGTTGCCGATGCACTCGAAGGAGAAATCGACGCCGCCGTCGGTCAGCTCGACGATCACTTCCTGAATCGGCTTGTCATAGTCTTTCGGGTTGATCAGATCGGTGGCGCCCAGCTTGCGGGCCAGATCGAACTTGCTGGTATTGATGTCGATGCCGATGATGCGGCCCGCGCCGGCCATCTGCGCGCCGATGATCGCCGACAGGCCGATGCCGCCCAGGCCGAAGATTGCCACGGTGTCGCCCGGTTGCACTTTGGCGGTGTTCATCACCGCGCCCATGCCGGTGGTCACGCCGCAGCCCAGCAGGCACACTTCTTCCAGCGGCGCTTCCTTGTTGATTTTCGCCAGTGAGATTTCCGGCACCACGGTGTACTCGGAGAAGGTGGACGTGCCCATGTAGTGGAAGATCGGCTTGCCATCCTTGAAGAAGCGGGTGGTGCCGTCCGGCATCAGCCCTTTGCCCTGGGTGGCGCGGATCGCCTGGCACAGGTTGGTCTTGCCGGATTTACAGAATTTGCACTCGCCGCACTCCGGGGTGTAGAGCGGGATCACGTGATCGCCGACCGCCACGCTGGTGACGCCTTCACCGACCGCTTCCACCACGCCGCCGCCCTCGTGGCCGAGGATCGCCGGGAACACGCCTTCCGGATCTTTGCCGGACAGGGTGTAGGCGTCGGTGTGACAAACGCCGGTGGCGACGATCCGCACCAGCACTTCGCCTTTTTGCGGTGGCATCAGCTCGACTTCTTCGATCTTCAGCGGCTGGTTCGGGCCCCAGGCAACGGCGGCGCGGGTTTTGATCATCTCCATCATAGTCTCCTCAGTGGTTTTCTTTTTAAATCAGGCGATTTCGACAACGTCTGATAAATCGTTGGGGGTGCTTGCATCAACAGCGGCGGTTTCCGTCTGTTCAATAATCAACTCTTTCAGCGCGCGCACGTTCGGCCCGAATGCGTCGCGGCGCCACAGCAGCCAGGTGGCGGTGTCGGCCACGTCCGGCGGCAGGGGGTGAACCCGGACCCGCTCATGGCCCGGCAGCAGGCTCAGCACCGAGTGCGGGATCATCGCCAGCCCGGCGCCGCTGGCGACGCAGGCCAGCATGGCGTGATAGGACTGGATCTCCATAATTTGCCCCGGCCGCGCGCCTTCGCGCTTGAACCAGGCCTCCAGCCGCAGGCGATAGGAACAGCTGGCGCGAAAGGCGAACAGCGTTTCGCCATGGGCGTCTTTGGCGCTGTGGATCGGCGCGTGATCGAGACAGGAGATCACCACCATATGTTCAGGATAGGCGATGCAGCCGTTCAGCTCGTCATAGGGTACCGGGCCGTCGACCAGCGCCGCGGCCAGCGTGCCGGCGCGCACTCGATCGGCGATTTCGCCGGAGGTGCCGGTGGTCAGCGACAGCGAAACCTGCGAGAAGCGCTGGTGGTAAGCCGCCAGCAGCGAGGGCAGGCGGGTGGCGGCGGTGCTCTCCATCGAGCCGAGGGCGAAGTTGCCCGCCGGTTCGCCGGCGTGGGTGATGCTCATCGCCTCGTCGCTCAGCGCCAGGATGCGGTTGGCGTAGCACAGAAAGTTATGGCCCATCGGCGACAGGCGCAGGCGCTGTTTTTCGCGGATAAACAGATCGGCGCCCAGCTCCTGCTCAAGCTGGCGCAGCCGGGTGGTCAAATTCGACGGCACGCGGTGCAGCTGCTCGGCGGCGCGGGCGACCGAGCCGGTTTCTGCCACGCAGCAGAACATGCGAAGCTGGGTCAGATCCATAATATTCTCGTTTCGTGATGAACTTGATAACTATTATTCAGTTTTTGTGAGTTTAATACTGCGGCATGATACTGGCAACGTTCTTTTAACCTTTTGGATACCGGTATGGCTTTACGTATTGCCTTGAGCGGTTTTGCCGCGCTGATCGTCGCGATGGGCATTGGCCGCTTCGCTTTCACTCCCCAGGTGCCGCTGATGATCGCGGAACACCAGTTCAGCCTGACCGGCGCCGGGCTGGTGGCGGCGATCAACTATTTGGGCTACCTGTGCGGCGCCTACGACGCGATGCGCGCCACGCGCCACGTCGAGCGGCGTTTGTGGCTTGGCGTGTGGGGCGCGGTGCTGCTGACGCTGCTGTCGGCGCTGGCGCAGAATGAGTGGACGCACGGTGCGCTGCGCTTTGTGATTGGCTGGGCCAGCGGCTGGGCGATGGTGCTGGTGGCGGCCTGGACCAACGAGCGGTTGGCGCACTATGGCCGGCCGGCGCTGAGCGCGGCGGTGTTCGCCGGGCCCGGTGCCGGTATCTTCCTCAGCGGCATGCTGGCGGTGGGCATTAACACGCTGGGGCTGACGGCGGCGCAGGCCTGGCTGGTGTATGGCGGGCTGGCGCTGGTGTTGGTGGGGGCGATTAGCGCCTTTCTGCCGCGTAGCGGCGAACTGCATCGCCCGGACGTGGCCCCGGAGCCGCTGCTGCTGACGCCGGCGCTCAAGCGCCTGGTGTGGAGCTACAGCCTGGCCGGTTTCGGCTACATCCTGCCGGCGACCTTCCTGTCGCAGATGGCGGCGGCGCGTTTTCCCGGCAGCCTGTTCGCGCAGTTCGTCTGGCCGGTATTCGGCGGTGCGGCGGTGCTGGGGATCGTTATCGGTATTTTGACCCGCCGGCGGCTGACCACCCAGACTCGGTTGGCGATTACGCTGTGGGTACAGGCGCTGGGCGTACTGAGCGCCGAAGTGGTGCCGGGCGTGGCCGGCCTGGCGCTCGGGGCGTTGCTGACCGGCGGCGGTTTCCTCTGCGTGGTGCAGCTTGCCCTTCAGCACGGCCGTGAATTGGCGCCGCGCCATGCGCGCTATATGGCCGGGTTGCTGACCACCGGCTATGCGATCGGCCAGCTGGTTGGGCCGATGCTGTCGGCGCTGTCGACCGCCATGACCCATCGGCTGGAGCCGGCGCTATACGTGGCGGTGGCGGTGTTGTTGGTGGCCGGTGCGCTGGTGGTGGATACCCCGGCGCGGCGGTTGGCGCAAAAAACGGCAATGCGGTGATTAAAATCCATACAAAAAACGTGGGATCCCGCAGCCGGCCTGATTGTGCTAAATGCGAATAATTCACCTGCGGATGACGCACAATCACTGGATAATCGCCGCGCTCTCATCTACAGTGGGGGCAAAATCTTGACCGGGTTCACGTTATCCATCACGCAAACCTTGCCGTCACGAGAGCAAGCAATTCGCCGGCCGCACGCCCTACCAGGCCGCCGGCGGGTTCCGTCCGCAGGAGAACAAGTACATGACATCATTAAGTAAAGAAGCCGCGCTGGTGCATGCGGCGCTGGAAGAGCGTGGTCTGGAGACGCCGCTGCGCGGGGAAGTGCTGGATCGCGAAACGCGTAAGCGCCGCATCAAAGAGCACATGACCGAAATCATGCAGCTGCTGAATCTCGATCTGTCCGACGACAGCCTGGCGGAGACGCCGCATCGCATCGCCAAAATGTATGTCGACGAGATCTTCTCCGGGCTGGACTACGCCAACTTCCCGAAAATCACCGTTATCGAGAACAAGATGAAGGTGGATGAGATGGTGACGGTGCGCGATATCACGCTGACCAGCACCTGCGAGCACCACTTCGTGACCATCGACGGCAAGGCCACCGTGGCCTATATCCCGAAAGACTCGGTGATCGGCCTGTCGAAGATTAACCGCATCGTGCAGTTCTTCTCCCAGCGCCCGCAGGTGCAAGAGCGCTTGACCCAGCAGATCCTGGTGGCGCTGCAGACCCTGCTCGGCACCAATAACGTGGCGGTATCGATCGATGCGGTCCATTATTGTGTCAAGGCGCGCGGCATTCGCGACGCGACCAGCGCCACCACCACCACCTCGTTGGGGGGGCTGTTCAAGTCCAGCCAGAACACCCGCCAGGAGTTCCTGCGCGCGGTGCGTCATCACCAGGGGTGATGGCGTTGCGGGGCGACCCGCACGACGACAACAGGCGCCTGCGGGCGCCTTTTTCATGAGCGGAAGACAGCGATAAAAAATGAACAGTCACCCTCTGCCGCGTATCGCCACGCTGGACTGCGTGCGCGGTATCGCCATTCTCGGCATTTTATTGCTGAACATCAGCGCCTTCGGCTTGCCGAAGGCCGCCTACCTTAACCCGGCCTATCTGGGCATGCCGTCATCGCGCGACGCCTGGACCTGGGCGCTGCTCGATCTCTTCGCCCAGGCCAAGTTCCTGGCGATGTTCGCGCTGCTGTTCGGCGCCGGGCTGCAAATGCTGCTGCGGCGCGGCAAAAGCTGGATCCGCGCGCGGCTGTCGTGGCTGGTGCTGTTCGGCCTCGCGCACGCCATCTTCCTGTGGGACGGCGACATTCTGCTGGCCTATGGGCTGATCGGCCTGGTGTGCTGGCGCATGATCCGCGAAGCCAAAGAAACCTTCCAGCTGCTGAAAACCGGCGTGGTGCTGTACCTGATCGGCGTAGCGGTGCTGCTGCTGCTTGGCTTCGTCTCGCACGGTGAGCCGGGCAGTTTCTGGCAGCCGGGCGTGGCGGAGCTGCAGTACGAGAAGTTCTGGAAGCTGCAGGGCGGTTTCGAAGCCTGGCGCAGCCGCGCCGATCTGCTCTCGTCCAGCCTGCTGGCCATCGGCGCGCAGTATGGCTGGGAGCTGGCGGGGCTGATGCTGTTCGGTGCCGGGCTGATGCGCAGCGGCTGGCTGCGCGGCAGTTATTCCTCCGGTTATTACCTGCGGCAGGCGGCGTGGCTGCTGCCGCTTTCGGTGCTGATCCAGCTGCCGGCGGTGGCGTTGCAATGGCAGGTCCACTGGGACTATCGCTGGAGCGGTTTCCTGCTGCAGGTGCCGCGCGAACTGGGCGCCCCGCTGCAGGCGATGGGCTATCTGGCGCTGTGTTACGGTTTCTGGCCCGCCCTGTCGCGCATGCGCATCGCCCGCTGGCTGACCCTGGTGGGGCGCATGGCGCTGAGCAACTACCTGCTGCAAACGCTGATCTGCACCACGCTGTTTTATCGCTTCGGTCTTTATGAGCAGTTCGATCGGCTGCAGCTGCTGGCGTTTGTGCCGCTGGTCTGGCTGGCTAACCTGGCGTTTTCCGCATTGTGGCTGCGTTATTTCGCGCAGGGGCCGATGGAGTGGCTGTGGCGCAAGCTGACGCAGCTGGCCGCCGGCGCAGCGGAACCCAAAGCGCTGAAGTGAGCGCTGGCCGGCAGGTTAAAAAAATGTATGTAAACGTTTTCTTTCCTGTGACGTAATTCACGCGAGCAGCGGGCCAATCGGGGTAGGATAGCGCCACCGGCCACTACCCCGATTTCAGGATCCCGCATGCCTCCAGTTCATCCGATCACCATTCGCGACGTGGCGAAACGCGCCGGGGTCTCCGTGGCGACCGTTTCCCGCGTGCTGAACCACAGCGCGCTGACCAGCAAGGAGACGCGCGAGCAGGTGCTGCAGGCGGTGGCGGATCTGGGCTATCGCCCCAACGCCAATGCGCAGGCGCTGGCGACCCAAAGCAGCGATACCCTGGGGGTGGTGGTGATGGACGTCTCCGATCCGTTCTTCGGCGCGCTGGTGAAAGCGGTAGACACGGTGGCGCAGAAACACCACAAATACCTGCTGATCGGCAACAGCTATCATCAGGCGGACAAAGAGCGCCACGCGATCGAAGTGCTGATCCGCCAGCGCTGTAACGCCCTGATTGTCCATGCCAAAGCCCTGAGCGATGCCGAGCTGATCGGCTTTCTGGATCAGGTGCCGGGCATGGTGCTGATCAACCGGATTATCCCCGGCTATGAGCCGCGCTGCGTCGGGCTGGATAACGTCTGCGGCGCCGAAATGGCGATGCGCCTTTTGCTGTCGCAGGGCCATCGGCGCATCGGCTATCTGGGCTCCAATCACCCGATCGAAGACGGGCCGCTGCGCCAGCAGGGCTATGCGCAGGCGATGGCCGCCGCCGGGCTGGCCACGCCCGACAACTGGCGAGCCTACGGTTCGCCGGATCTGCAGGGCGGCGAGGCGGCGATGGTGGAGCTGCTGGGGCGCAACCTGCAGCTGAGCGCGGTGTTCGCCTACAACGACGCCATGGCCGCCGGCGCCATGGCGGTGCTGAAAGAAAACGGTATCACGGTGCCGCAGCATTTCTCGCTGATTGGCTTTGACGACATCCCCATCGCGCGTTACACCAGCCCCAAACTCACCACGGTGCGCTACCCGATCGTCTCGATGGCCACGCTGGCGACCGAGCTGGCACTGCAAGGCGCAGCAGGCCTGGCGGAGCCGCAGGCCGGTCATCTGTTCATGCCGACGCTGGTGCGCCGCCATTCTGTCGCCCCCTGGCAAAGTGAGGCGACGGTCACTCTCTGACGATTTAATCTTGTGTAACCGTTTTCAATCTGTGAGAAAATTCACAGAATATTAACATCGCGCCGTCTATGCTCTAGGCGTTTTCCGGCGCAAAGGCCCTTGCCGCTGTAACCTAACCTCGCGCTGACACAGCATTTCTCGGAAATAACAAGATCCACGGACGACAGGTATTGAGTGGAAATCGCCTGGCCTGGGGTGTGCGCACTGCCGGTGACCATTGGCTCAAAGACGAGTAATACCCTACACAGAACCGGAGACTGACAATGAATAAGAAGGTTTTCACCCTGGCCGCCATGGCCGCAGCCATGATGTTTGGCGCCGCAGCCCATGCTGACACCCGTATTGGCGTCACGATTTACAAATACGACGACAACTTCATGTCGGTGGTGCGCAAGGCGATCGAGAAAGACGCCAAGGCTTCACCGGACGTCACCCTGCTGATGAATGACTCGCAGAATGACCAGTCCAAGCAGAACGATCAGATCGACGTGCTGCTGGCCAAAGGCGTGAAAGCGCTGGCGATCAACCTGGTCGACCCGGCCGCGGCGCCGGTGGTTATCGATAAGGCGCGCGCAAACGATATCCCGGTGGTGTTCTACAACAAAGAACCTTCCCGCAAGGCGCTGGACAGCTACGACAAGGCGTATTACGTCGGCACCGACTCCAAAGAGTCCGGCGTGATCCAGGGCGAGCTGATCGCCAAACACTGGAAAGCCAACCCGGCCTGGGATCTGAACAAGGACGGCCAGATCCAGTATGTACTGCTGAAGGGCGAACCGGGCCATCCGGATGCCGAAGCGCGCACCACCTACGTGGTGAAAACGCTGAACGACCTGGGCATCAAGACCCAGCAGTTGCAGATGGATACCGCGATGTGGGATACCGCGCAGGCGAAAGACAAGATGGACGCCTGGCTCTCCGGCCCGAACGCCAACAAGATTGAAGTGGTGATCGCCAACAACGACGCTATGGCGATGGGCGCGGTGGAAGCGCTGAAAGCGCACAACAAGACCAGTATCCCGGTGTTTGGCGTCGATGCGTTGCCTGAAGCGTTGGCGCTGGTGAAATCCGGCGCGATGGCGGGCACGGTGCTGAACGACGCCGACAATCAGGCGAAAGCCACCTTCGAGCTGGCGAAGAACCTGGCGGCGGGCAAACCGGCCACCGAAGGCACCCAATATAAAATCGAAAATAAAGTCGTGCGTATTCCTTACGTCGGCGTAGATAAAGACAACCTGTCTCAGTTCATTAAATAAGAATTGAGATCCCGCTAAGACCCCGCCTGCGGCGCCAACACCAGGAATACCGCAGGCGGGGATGTTTACGACTGCAAGATCGTTAAGCCAGGTGTATTTATGGCCGATAGCTCACGCGAGTTTCTGCTGGAAATGACGGATATCTGTAAGTCGTTTCCCGGCGTCAAAGCCTTGGACAATGTCAATTTACGCGTCCGTCCGCACTCGATTCACGCCCTGATGGGGGAGAACGGCGCGGGGAAATCGACGTTGCTGAAATGCCTGTTCGGCATTTACAAAAAAGACAGCGGCAGCATTGTGTTTCAGGGCCGGGAGATCGATTTCAAGAGTTCGAAGGAAGCGCTGGAGCACGGCGTTTCCATGGTGCACCAGGAGCTGAACCTGGTGCTGCAACGCACCGTGATGGACAACATGTGGCTGGGGCGCTACCCGACCAAAGGCCTGTTCGTCGATCAGGAAAAAATGCTCAAGGACACCCAGGCGATCTTCGACGAGCTGGATATCGACATCAACCCGCGTGAAAAGGTGGGCAACCTGTCGGTGTCGCAGATGCAGATGATCGAGATCGCCAAGGCGTTCTCCTACGACGCCAAGATCGTCATCATGGATGAACCGACCTCCTCGCTGACGGAAAAAGAGGTCAACCACCTGTTCACCATCATCCGCAAGCTGAAAGAGCGCGGCTGCGGCATCGTCTATATCTCGCACAAGATGGAAGAGATCTTCCAGCTGTGCGACGAGATCACGGTGCTGCGCGACGGCCAGTGGATCGCCACCCAGCCGCTGGAAGGGCTGGACATGGATAAGATCATCGCCATGATGGTCGGCCGCTCGCTCAGCCAGCGCTTCCCTGACAGGCAGAACACGCCGGGTGACGTGATCCTCGAGGTGAAGAACCTGACGTCGCTGCGCCAGCCCTCGATCCGCGATGTGTCCTTCGATCTGCATCAAGGCGAGATCCTCGGCATCGCCGGGCTGGTGGGCGCCAAGCGCACCGATATCGTCGAGACGCTGTTCGGCATTCGCGAAAAGGTGGCGGGCACCATCAAGCTGCACGGCAAGGCGATCGACAACCACAGCGCCAACGAAGCGATCAACCACGGTTTTGCGCTGGTGACCGAAGAGCGCCGATCCACCGGGATTTACGCCTACCTCGACGTGGGCTTCAACTCGCTGATCTCCAATATCCGCAATTATAAAAACAGGCTCGGCCTGCTGGATAACGCGCGGATGAAGAGCGACACCCAGTGGGTGATCGACGCCATGCGGGTGAAAACGCCCGGGCATCACACCCATATCGGCTCGCTGTCCGGCGGCAATCAGCAGAAGGTGATCATCGGCCGCTGGCTGCTGACGCAGCCGGAGATCCTGATGCTGGATGAGCCGACGCGCGGCATCGACGTGGGCGCCAAGTTCGAGATTTACCAGCTGATGACCGAACTGGCGAAGAAGGGCAAGGGGATCATTATCGTCTCGTCCGAAATGCCGGAGCTTTTGGGGATCACCGACCGTATTCTGGTGATGAGCAATGGTCAGGTTGCGGGCATCGTTAACACCAAACAGACCTCGCAAAATGAAATCTTACGTCTTGCCTCCCTGCACCTTTAAGGATCGGAATTATGAACGCGCTAAATAAAAAAACCTTATTTACCTATTTCAAGGAAGGCGGCATTTACGTGGTGTTGCTGGTGCTGTTGGCCATCATCATCATTCAGGATCCGACTTTCCTCAGCCTGATGAACCTGAGTAACATCCTGACGCAGTCTTCGGTGCGCATCATCATCGCGCTGGGCGTGGCGGGGCTGATCGTGACCCAGGGCACCGACCTGTCCGCCGGGCGGCAGGTAGGGCTGGCGGCGGTGGTGGCGGCGACGCTGCTGCAGTCGATGGATAACGTCAACAAGGTGTTCCCGCACATGGAAACCTGGTCGATTCCCCTGGTCATCCTGCTGGTGTGTGCGGTCGGCGCGGTGATCGGTTTGGTTAACGGCCTGATTATCGCCTATCTCAACGTGACGCCGTTCATCACCACCTTGGGCACCATGATCATCGTCTACGGCATCAACTCGCTGTATTACGACTCGGTCGGCGCTTCGCCGGTGGCGGGCTTCGATCCGAAGTTCTCCGCCTTTGCCCAGGGCTTCTTGCGCTTCGGCGACTTTAAGCTGTCGTACATTACCTTCTATGCGCTGATCGCCATCGTCTTCGTCTGGATCCTGTGGACCAAGACCCGCTTCGGCAAGAACATCTTCGCCATCGGCGGCAACCCGGAAGCGGCCAAGGTGTCCGGGGTCAATGTGCCGCTGAACCTGATCATGATCTATGCGCTGTCCGGCGTGTTCTACGCCTTCGGCGGCCTGCTGGAAGCAGGGCGCATCGGCAGCGCCACCAACAACCTCGGCTTTATGTACGAGCTGGACGCCATCGCCGCCTGCGTAGTCGGGGGCGTCTCCTTCGCCGGCGGGGTGGGTACGGTGTGGGGCGTGGTGACCGGGGTGATCATCTTCACCGTCATCAACTACGGCCTGACCTATATCGGCATCAACCCGTACTGGCAGTACATTATCAAGGGCAGCATCATCATCTTCGCCGTGGCGCTGGACTCGTTGAAATACGCCAAGAAGAAGTAGATTTATCGCCTCGCAGACAACAAAGGCCGGCCTATTGCCTAATGCTGGTCACTTAAGGGTGACCAGCAACTTTTTTATCTGGATATTTCCTGCTTCTGGCCCGGAGTTCTCTAGGATAACTTCGCTCTCTGCGCCCTGGTAGTACCAGCCATTTCGCCTGTTCATA
>NZ_JAMYWQ010000029.1 GCF_024160145.1 Serratia nevei | reverse complement strand
ATTTGCCTGGCGGCAATAGCGCGGTGGTCCCACCTGACCCCATGCCGAACTCAGAAGTGAAACGCCGTAGCGCCGATGGTAGTGTGGGGTCTCCCCATGCGAGAGTAGGACACTGCCAGGCATCAAATAAAACAACAAGCCTCATGCGAAAGCATGGGGCTTTTTGCTATGCGTAAAACGCAAAAAGCGCAGCTACGCTGCGCTGCTTTCCCCAGCTTCTCTCCGATAAACAGCCAGAGAAAAGGCCCCGAAGGGCCTTTGATTAGGGTGTGTTTGCTTTTTTTCACTTATTATTCGGTTAATGCGAGCTGCCCTGAGAGATGCCCAGCCCGGTTTGCGAACGGACAAACTGAGCCCGGAAGCGTTCCCGCTCCTGCTGCCCGGCCAGCGAGCCGTCGGTGATCGAGAACAGCCAGGTGCCGACAAAGGCCACGATCATCGAGAACAGCGCCGGGTATTCATACGGGTAAATCGGTTTTTCATGGCCGAGGATCTGCACCCAGATCGTCGGGCCGAGGATCATCAGAATCACCGCCGTCAGCAGGCCCAGCCAGCCGCCAATCATCGCGCCGCGAGTGGTCAAACGCGACCAGTACATCGACAGGATGATGATAGGGAAGTTACAGCTGGCGGCGATAGAGAACGCCAACCCGACCATAAAGGCGATGTTCTGCTTCTCGAACAAAATCCCCAGCGCGATAGCGACCAGGCCGAGCACCACGACGGTGATCTTGGAGACCTTCAGCTCGTCGCGCTCGGTCGCTTTGCCGTTTTTCATCACGCTGGCGTAGAGATCGTGGGAAACGGCCGAGGCGCCGGCCAGCGTCAGGCCTGCAACGACCGCCAGAATGGTGGCGAAGGCCACCGCCGAGATAAAGCCGAGGAAGAAGTTGCCGCCAACGGCATTGGCCAGGTGCACCGCCGCCATGTTGGTGCCGCCCAGCAGCGCGCCGGTAGCGTCTTTGAACGCCGGGTTGGCGCTGACCAGCAAGATGGCGCCGAAGCCGATGATAAAGGTCAGGATATAGAAGTAACCGATAAAACCGGTGGCGTAGAACACGCTCTTGCGCGCTTCTTTGGCGTCACTCACGGTAAAGAAGCGCATCAGGATGTGCGGCAAACCGGCGGTGCCGAACATCAGCGCCAGGCCGAGCGACAGCGCGGAAATCGGATCGGAGACCAGGCCGCCGGGGCTCATGATGGCGATGCCTTTCGGATGCACCTTCACCGCTTCGGCGAACAGGGTATTGAAGTCGAAGTTAACCGACTTCATCACCATCAGCGCCATAAAGCTGGCACCGGCCAGCAGCAGCACCGCCTTGATGATCTGTACCCAGGTCGTGGCCAGCATGCCGCCGAACAGCACGTACAGCACCATCAGGATACCCACGAGGATCACCGCCACGTGGTAGTTGAGCCCGAACAGCAGCTGGATCAGCTTGCCGGCGCCGACCATCTGCGCGATCAGATACAGCGCTACCACCACCAAAGAGCCGCAGGCCGACAGGGTGCGGATCGGTTTCTGCTGCAGACGGTAAGAGGCGACATCGGCAAAGGTATAGCGGCCGAGGTTACGCAGGCGCTCCGCGATCAGGAACAGAATGATCGGCCAGCCGATGAGGAAGCCGATGGAGTAGATCAGGCCGTCATAGCCCGAGGTGTAGACCAAAGCGGAGATGCCGAGAAACGAGGCGGCGGACATGAAGTCGCCGGCGATCGCCAACCCGTTTTGCAGGCCGGTGATGCGCCCGCCCGCAGTGTAGTAGTCCTGGCGGGAACGGGTACGTTTGGACGCCCAGTAGGTAATGTACAGGGTGGCGCCGACAAACAGGATAAACATCACGATCGCCTGGATATTCAGCGGCTGACGATGCACTTCACCGCCGATAGCGTCAGCATAAGTCAGGCCGGGCAGCAACAGCAGCGCGGCGGCGGAAAGGGCGGAGCATAAGCGCTTCATTGTTTCACCTCACGCAGGATTTCTGCGGTGAGGCGATCGAACTCGCCGTTGGCGCGAAACACGTAGATTCCGGTCAAGACGAAAGAGATCACGATCAGCCCGACGCCGACCGGGATCCCGCGGGTGATGGTCGATCCGGCGGCGATCGGCGTGCCGAGCCATTGCGGATCGAAGGCGATCAACAGAATAAAGCCGACGTACAGCGCCAGCGTAATCAGCGAAAGCAGCCAGGCGAACCGGCCGCGTTTTCTCACCAGCTCTTTAAAGCGCGGGTTTTCTTCAATCCCTTGATAAATGGTGTCATTCATCAGAGTGTCTCCAGTCGGTATTGAGAGAGTACGCCGCGCCAGGGCCGCTCAACGGCAGGTTATCCGAATGAGC
Source organism: Serratia nevei (assembly GCF_024160145.1). Lineage (GTDB taxonomy): Bacteria > Pseudomonadota > Gammaproteobacteria > Enterobacterales > Enterobacteriaceae > Serratia > Serratia nevei_A. The sequence continues at coordinate 58,483 of NZ_JAMYWQ010000029.1, read as the reverse complement.
GGCCTGAAGCGGCGTAAATTATGACGGCACTTTCATTGATTGTTTTTCTTCCAACAGCTTGTCGACTACGGCCGGATCCGCCAGCGTGGAGGTATCCCCCAGGTTGCTGGTGTCGCCGGCGGCAATTTTGCGCAGGATACGCCGCATGATCTTGCCGGAGCGCGTTTTGGGCAGCGAATCTGTCCAGTGCAGCACGTCCGGCGTGGCGATCGGCCCTATCTCTTTACGCACCCAGTTGCGCACTTCGGTATAGAGCTCCGGCGTCGGTTCTTCGCCGTGATTCAGCGTGATGTAGGCGTAGATCGCCTGGCCTTTGATGTTATGCGGAATGCCGACTACCGCCGCTTCGGCGATTTTCGGGTGCGATACCAGCGCAGACTCTATCTCGGCGGTGCCCAGACGGTGGCCGGAGACGTTCAGCACGTCGTCGACGCGGCCAGTGATCCAGTAGTAACCGTCCTCGTCGCGGCGAGCGCCGTCACCGCTGAAGTACATGCCTTTGAAGGTCGAGAAGTAGGTTTGCTCGAAGCGGTCATGATCGCCGAACAGGGTACGCGCCTGGCCCGGCCAGGAATCGACGATCACCAGGTTGCCTTCGCAGGCGCCTTCCTGCGGCGTGCCGACGTTATCGACCAGCGCCGGCTGTACGCCGAAGAACGGCCGCGTGGCGGAACCGGCCTTCAGCTCGGTGGCACCCGGCAGAGGGGTGATCATGAAACCGCCGGTTTCAGTTTGCCACCAGGTATCGACGATCGGGCACTTTGCGTTGCCGATCTTGTTGTAATACCACTCCCAGGCTTCCGGGTTGATCGGCTCGCCGACCGAGCCCATGATGCGCAGCGAATCGCGTCGGGTGCCCTCGATCGCCTTGTCGCCTTCGGCCATCAGGGCGCGAATGGCGGTCGGCGCGGTATACAGAATGTTGACCTGGTGCTTGTCGATCACCTGCGACAGGCGATTGACGCCCGGATAGTTAGGCACGCCTTCGAACATCAGCGTGGTGGCGCCACTGGCCAGCGGGCCGTACAGCAGATAGCTGTGGCCGGTGACCCAGCCCACGTCGGCGGTGCACCAGTAAATGTCGCCGTCGTGATAGTCGAACACATACTTAAAGGTCAATGCGGCGTACACCAGGTAGCCGCCGGTGGTGTGCAGCACGCCTTTCGGCTTGCCGGTCGAGCCGGAGGTGTACAGGATAAACAGCGGATCTTCGGCGTTCACTTCTTCCGGTGGGCAGTCGGCGCAGACGCCCAGAGTCAGCTCATGCCACCACAGATCGCGCCCTTCCTGCCAGTAACCCGGCTTGCCGGTGCGTTGGAACACCACCACGTTGGCCACGCTGACTACGCCGGGATTTTTCAGCGCATCGTCGACGTTCTTCTTCAGCGGCACGGCGCGGCCGGCGCGCAGGCCTTCATCGGCGGTAATGACCAGTTTGGCATTGGAGTCGATAATGCGTCCGGCGACCGCTTCCGGCGAGAAGCCGCCGAAGATCACCGAATGTACGGCGCCGATGCGCGCACAGGCCAGCATCGCGACTGCCGCTTCCGGCACCATCGGCATATAGATGGCCACCACGTCGCCTTTTTTCACGCCGAGCTTTTTCAGCACGTTGGCGAACTGGCAGACGTCGTGGTGCAGCTGTTTGTAAGTCACTTTCTTGGATTGGGTCGGGTCATCGCCTTCCCAGATAATGGCGGTTTGGTCGCCGCGCTCGGCCAGATGGCGGTCCAGACAGTTGGCAGACAGGTTCAGCGTACCGTCTTCAAACCAACGAATGCTGACGTGGCCGGGATCGAACGACGTGTTTTTAACTTTGGTATAGGGTTTGATCCAGTCCAGGATTTTGCCATGCTCACCCCAGAAAGCCTCTGGGTCTTGAACCGACTGTTGATAATACTGTTGGTATTGTGCCGGATTAATCAGGGCGCGCTCTGCAATTGCAGAAGGAATAGCGTGTTTATGCAGTTGGCTCATAGCTTTTCTCCTTGAAGTTGTTAATGATATGTCAACTGAAGGTTAAGTATAGTTTGCTACGATTCTTTGTTTCTTTTTTGCGCGGCAGATCACGCAACAAAGATATTGATTTGTAATAGTTCTGTCGTATTTGCAGGGCGTATCTATCTCTTTGGCGTTTAAATCATCATAAACCCGCTTTTTTAGCCAAAAACACTTATATAAAGAACAAAAAAGAATAAACAAAGACGAGACTATTCGCCTCGTTCTTAATAGTGGGGAAAAGATCTGCATTATTCAGCGCTATAAATCTTTTTGGATTATTTTTCGTTATTAATATTCGAAGTTGGTATTAACGCGATATAACGATGGACGGCACATCGTGAAATAACGTTTTATTAACCTTTAATTCCTGATGAAAGGTCGGGTGATACCCGAGGGTAATTCACTCTGCGATATTGCTCGCTTTTTAAGCGAAATATAAAGTGATGCTGCATTTATGGAGGAAAGTGTCACTCGATTAATTCTCATTTATTTGACTTTTAAGTAACAAAGTATAAACATCCAGTGCGGACTAAATATGCAGAATGGACGAAAAATAACGCATTCTCATGGCGTTCAAAAAAGCGTCGTCGGCACGGTTATGTGCTTCATTATATGAAAAATTATGTTTTTAATAACAAGCAATTATGCCATTTGAAATAGTAACGCGAAGTTTTTGTGATTCGATTCAGCGCTCAACCCTGAAAAATCAAGGCTTGCAGAGCATGCCGCCCGGATGATACAGATTTATACTGCGTCGCACCCAGGGCAGGTGAACGCTTCCACTGAAATTAACATAAGCCTGTAATAAATGATTAAGTATTCTTTTCGCTGTGTTGCGACTTTGTACGGCGAAAAGCGTCTTTGAGGACTTTTTGGGTATGAAAAGTGTAAAAATTAGCCTGGCTTGGCAAATCCTGATCGCGTTGGTACTGGGTATTATTGTTGGCGCGGTATTGCACAACCAGACAGAATCCCGTGAGTGGCTGGTCAGCAATATTCTCAGCCCGGCAGGTGATATCTTTATTCGCCTGATCAAGATGATTGTGGTGCCGATCGTTATTTCCACGCTGATCGTCGGTATTGCCGGCGTGGGGGATGCGAAAAAGCTGGGCCGCATCGGATTGAAAACCATTATTTACTTCGAAGTGATCACCACCGTCGCCATCGTGGTGGGGTTGACGTTGGCCAACGTATTCCAACCCGGCCACGGCATCGATATGTCGACGCTGACCACGGTGGACATTTCGCAGTATGAGAAAACCACCGAACAGGTGCAAAGCGGTTCGCACAGTCTGGTGGCGACCATTCTGTCGCTGATCCCATCGAACGTTTTCTCGTCGATGGCCAAGGGCGACATGTTGCCGATTATCTTCTTCTCGGTGCTGTTCGGTCTGGGGCTGTCATCCTTGCCGAAGGAGACCAAAGAGCCGTTGCTGAAGGTGTTCAAGGCGGTGTCCGAGAGCATGTTCAAAGTCACCCACATGATCATGCGCTATGCGCCGATCGGGGTGTTTGGCCTGATCGCAGTGACGGTAGCCAACTTCGGTTTCGCTTCGCTGCTGCCGCTGGCCAAGCTGGTGGTGCTGGTGTACTTCGCCATCGCGTTCTTCGCTCTGGTGGTGCTGGGGGCGGTCGCCCGGCTGTGCAACCTGCGCATCTGGACGCTGATCCGCATCCTGAAAGACGAACTGATCCTGGCTTATTCCACCGCCAGCTCAGAAACGGTGCTGCCGCGCATCATCGAAAAGATGGAGGCTTACGGCGCGCCCAAGTCGATCACCAGCTTCGTGGTACCGACCGGCTACTCCTTTAACCTGGATGGCTCGACGCTGTACCAGAGCATCGCCGCTATCTTTATCGCCCAGCTGTATGGCATCGAGCTATCGCTGGGGCAGGAGATCGTGCTGGTGCTGACGCTGATGGTCACCTCGAAAGGGATCGCCGGCGTGCCGGGCGTCTCGTTCGTGGTGCTGCTGGCCACGCTGGGCAGCGTCGGCATCCCGCTGGAAGGCCTGGCGTTCATCGCCGGCGTGGACCGTATCCTGGATATGGCGCGCACCGCGCTGAACGTGGTGGGTAACGCGTTGGCGGTATTGGTGATCGCCAAGTGGGAGCACCAGTTCGATCGCAAGAAGGCGCAGGCCTACGAAACGGAGTTTCTGGCGCAGAAGGTGAAGCCGGCCAATCAGGCCTGATCGCCGAATATTGCTGATGTTAAAAACGCCCCGGGCACAGGTGCCCGGGGCGTTTTGTTTTTATGATCCCTCAACTTGCCACTTTCTTTTCTCCGTCCCCGCTGTGCGGCTTGCATCCCCGCTTAACAGAATCTAAAGTGTTACCAAATTAGTAGAAATGATAATAGATGTTATTATCATTTTCATTTGTTGATGTATGGAGACACGCAAAAGCCGTTGAACGGTGGGGGTTACGTCCGTTCGGCGCCTTTATTCGGGCTTATCAAAGGTAGGTAACATGTCGGACACCGCTTTGGCCTCTGAATGGTTGCCGCTGGCGCCAGCGCAGCTTGATTTCTGGGAAGAATACACTTTGCACCCCGGGCAGACCTTATCCACCGTCGCGCATTGCACCGAACTGTGCGGCGCGGTGGAGGAAGAAGCGCTTTGCCGGGCGATCGTCACTACTCTCGCCGAGACGCAGGCGTTTGCCCTGCGCTTTGGTGAACGGCGTGGCGACTCTCCTCCGCCGTTATGTCACGACCCACAGCGCACACCGCTATTGCAACGCATCGATCTGCAAACGCACGGCGATCCCTGGCAGGCGGCGCAAAACCTGATGCGCGAAGATATCGCGCAGCGCCGGGCGCTGCACCGCGAGCCGTTAGCCGCCGCCTGGTTGCTCAAGCTGGGGCCGCAGCGTTACCTCTGGTACGTGCGTGCGCACCATATTCTGGTCGATGGCTTCGGCATGGCGCTGATCGAACACCGCTGCGCCGCGTTATATGCGCACTATCTGGGTGAGGGCAGCGCGGGTATTCCCCTGGGCGCCTTTGCTGCCTTTCAACAGGCCGAACTGGCTTACGCTGATTCTGAACGCTGTGAGCGCGACCGGTGCTTTTGGCAGGCCTATCTGCCGCCGTCACAGGCGTTGCCGACGGTGCGCAAAGGCGGCGAGGCCTATGGCGTGCGGCGTCTGAGCGTCAACCGCCGGTTGCCGACAGAAGTCGCGCAACTGCTTGCACAACAGTCGGAACGCTGTGGCATCAATTGGCCCGACCTGCTGGTGGCGCTGTCGGCGGCCTGGCTGCTTCAGGTGATACCGCGCAACACCCGGCAGGGCGAGGCGCTGCCGATGTGGATACCGGCGATGAATCGCCGCGGGCAGGCCGCCACCAACGTGCCTTCGCTGGCGGTTAATACCCTGCCGCTGCTGGTGTCGCTCCCCTCGTCGGCGACGCTGGGGGGCTTTTTGATGGCGACGGCGCAGCAACTGCGGGAGCTGCGCAGCCATGCCGGCTATCGCCTGCGCCAGCTGGCCGCCGATCGCGGCGTGGAGCCGGATTCGCGCTTCTTTATTTCCCCCTTCATCAACGTGCAGCCCTTCGATGCGCCCCGTTTCGCCGGCTGTAGCGGCACCCGCCGCGTGTTGGCCGGCGGTTCGGGCGACGGTTTTAACCTGACTTATCGCGGCCGTACCGACGCCCGCGATCTGCAGGTGGATATCGATATCTATCTGGAGCAATTCCCGACGGAGGATGCGTTGGATTACGGCGAGGCGCTGCAGGAATTTCTGTTGCGCGCGCTGCAGCGGGAAGCCTGGGAGCAACCGCTGGCGGCCCTGACGGCGTTGCCCGCCTGATAAAATGCGGGCGGGGTCTATCCCCGCCCGAGTGGTATGGCTTCAGTTGGCCAGCAACGCCGCCACTTCGCGCGCGTTCTTGCATGGCAGGAGCGAGCTGCTGACCAGCCGGGTGCCGAAAGCGTCATTGAGGCGCTCCGCCACCTGTTTGATATGCGGCAGCTTCAGCCCCATGGCGATAAACGCCGTCTCTTCTCCCCATTCCGGACGTGGCGTCACGCCGATCGCCCGCCAGTAAATGGTCAGGATCTCTGCGCTGCGCGCCAAAGGCGCGTTCGGCGGCGGTGCCGCACAGGCGTTAAGCGCCGGCGCGGTTTGCTGGTGGCTCAGGTCGGCGCGGATGCGATGGCGGTCGGTTTTGCCGTTGGCGGACAGCGGCAGCGCCTCGGCATGAATAAAGCGCGTGGGAATATGGGTACAGGGCAGATAGCCGGTGGCGAAGGCGCGGATCTCGGACAGTGGCAGCGGTTTGCCGTCGCGGGTCAGATACAGGGCACCAAGCGCCGCCTCGTTGTTCTCGCCGCTGGGGTAATCCACCACCACCATGTCCTGGATCGCCGGATGGCGGCGCAGCACGTCTTCGATTTCCGGTAGCGAGACGCGTACACCGCGGATCTTCACATAGCCGTTCACCCGGGTGGCGAACATGATGTTGCCGTCTGCACGGTAGTAGCCCTGATCGCCGGTGCGGAAAGCGCGCAGCGGTTGCCCCTCCGGCCCTTCGAGGGTAACGAAATCGTGCTGCTTCAGCTCCCCCTGCTCCAGGTAGCCCAACGCCAGGTTGACCCCGGCGGTATGGATGCGGCCGACCACGCCGGCCGGGCAGTGGCTGCCGTCGTCATGGCAGATGAAGTAGCGGTTGGCCGGCAGCGGGCGGCCGTAAGGCACGGTGCCGCTCTCCTGCGGGGCGATCGGGTGCCAGATGCTCCAGATGGTGGTTTCGGTCGGCCCGCCGAGCGAAAACAGTGCGAGATCCGGGCGCAGGGTGCGCAGGGTTTGTACCGTCGCCGGCTTGATGTAATCACCGCCTTGCGCCACCAGGCGCAGCGAACGCAGGCTGTCGGCCGTTTTGCAGGTGAGCAGCATCTCCAGAATGGCGGGCACCGAGCACCACAGGCTGACCCGATGTTTCTCCACCAGTTGGTTCCAGCTGATGGCGTCCTTTTCCTGATGCGGCGCTGGCAGCACCAGCGTGGCGCCGGCGCACAGCGAACCGAACAGATCGAACATCGACATGTCATGGTGCGGCGGCGTGACGGAAATGAAGACGTCGTCGGCGGTGACCGCCCAGCGCAGTTGGGTCTGGTGGACAACGTTGGCGGTGGCGCGGTTGTTGAGCACCACGCATTTGGGCTTACCGGTGGTGCCGGAGGTGTACAGGTAGTAGCTCGCGGCGGGGCTGGCGCTGCGTTCCGCCAACGTGTGTTCATCCGGCAGCATCGGGGCGCGATCCGTCGGCGCCAGCAGGGTCACCGGCGTCACGCCGATCGGCGTCTCCAGATCGCCGCTGTGCACCACCAGCGTCGGCCGGCAGTTTTCCAGCAGGTAGGCGGTGCGTTCCGGCGGCGAGTTGATATCGACAGGCACCCAGATCACGCCCTGCAGAGCGCAGGCCAGGCTGAAGATGATCTGTTCCGGGCTGCGTGGCAGATACAGCGCCACCACGTTGCCCGGCTGCACGCCGCGGTTCTGCAGGTTGGCGATCGCCGTGGCGATCCGCTGGCCCAGCTCGCGGTAGCTCAGCGTCTGTTCGCCGCAGATCAGCGCGTTGCCGCCGTCTTGAGCGCCGAACAGCCGCTCGGCCAGCTGTGCCAGATAAGGATAAGGTGCGTAATTCGCTTCGCTGTCGTTGTGGCGGTAATGCGCCAGATCGATGAAGTCATGCGGCGCGATCGCCAGATCGGCCCGTTGGCAACTGTGCAGGATGCGTCGCTGCAACGCCGCCAGCATGGCTTCTACCTGTTCGCCGTGCAGCGCCTGCTCGGCGTAGTCCACGCACAGCTGCAGGTTTTTTTCGCTGTCCAGCGTCAGGCGGATATCGATGGCGACCTGCGGTGTTTGGGTCAGGCCGTCGTGGAAGCGCACCGGCGCCTCGGCCGGCAGCGTTTCCCAGCCCAGGCAGTTGGTGAGGATCACCGGCAGCGCAGGGCCGCCCTGGCTTTGGCTGAGCAACTGCCGCGCCAGATCGACGCCGGAAAACGTCAGGTGGTCGAGCGCGCCGAGCACGTCGTCCTGCAGGGCTTGTGCGCGCTGGATAAAGTCTTCGCCGTGGCGGGAATAGCGTACCGCCACGAAGCTGGAGGCGTTGCCCAGGGCGCCGTCGGCGGCGGGGAACGCCACCGGCACCCCGACGCACAGCTCGCCGTCGGTGGTCCAGTGGGCCAGCGTATCGAGGATCAGCGCCGACAGCAGGCTGTTGCGCAGCAGCGCATGCGGCGATCCCAGGCGGCCGAGCTGTTTTACCGTGTCGCGCGGCAGCGTCAGGCGGGCGCGGCGATAGCGCGATGAGGTGAGATTGGCCAGCGGGGCGCGCCACGGTAGTGCCGACGGGGTGGTGACATCCTGCAGTTTTTCGCGCCAGTAGGCCGCATCGGCCTGGCGCTGTGCCGCCGGTGCGGCGGGGAGCGGCACCGCGGCGGCGGTCGGCGCCAGAGGACGATCGTCGAACAGGCGCGCGATCACGGTGGAGATCCCCTGGCCGTCGAGGATCAACGCATCGAAGCTGGTGAAGATCAGCGTATCGTACGGCGATCCCGTCGGATCCTGCTGTTCGGCCCGTTGGATCACGGCGATGCGCCACAGCGGTTGGCTCGGGTCGTGGCGCTGGTGGGAGTAACGCGCGCGCAGCTGTTCGACCTGGCGCTGCGCCGCTTCGCCATCAAGGGCGCGCAAATCGTGGCGATCCAGATGCAGCGTCACCTCCGGGCGTACGTGCTGCGTCCCGCGCTGCACATCGATGCAGGTGCGCAACGCCGGGTAATGCTGTACCAGCTCGGTCAGGCGCGCTTCAAGGCGCGGTACGTCCAGCTGTCGGGCGCGGTATTCGCGAAAGTCGTGCATCGCCACGCCGCCGAGCGGCCATCGATCGCTGCGGCCCAGAAGATAGGCCTGCTGAAGTGCGGTTAAAGCTGTCTCCATGGTACTTCCCTATAGTCGCTAACCGATTAAAACGAGCCGGGCGCCGCGCGCCCGGAAGCCGATCTCAGTGCTGCGGCGCCAGCGCGGCGAGCAGCGTTTTCGCATGCCTTCCTGCCTCGGGCGAGCGTTGGCAGATCAATGCCGCCAGCGCCGCCGGGGAGGAATGTGCCGCCAGATCCTGCGCCGTCAGCCTCGCCGCCAGATACTTGTTGAGCACCGTCAGCAGCGCGTTCACCCCGGCATCCGGCAAGGCCAAGCGGCGGATATCGTCGTGGTCGTGCAAGTCGGCCTCGGGGGCCACCCGCGCCAGCAGCCGATGCAGCACCTGGCGCACCGGCGCCTGCTGCGCCAGCGCGTCGGGCGTGCATTGCGCCAGCAGCTGCGACAGCGGGCGATCGAACGCCTCCGTTTGCCGCGCGGCCAGGTGCAGCAGCGCCCGGTAACAGGCCAGCAGGCGTGGCAGCACCTGCTCGGGGAATGCGTCCAGCCGCACGTCCCAGTTGATCAGAATGCCGTCGTCGACGTGGGCGACCTGCGCATCCAGCGCCACCTGTGGCCCCTGAGAGATGACCCAGCCGAGACGGCCGAAGGTGTCGGTGACCCGTTCGGAAAACAGCGTCTTGCCGCGGATGCCGAAACCGGCGGTAAACACCACCGGCGAAGGCTGCAGGCTGCCGTGCAGGCGCGACAGATCGCGCATCACGCTCACGCCGGGGTAATCCGCATGCTCGATCAGCTCCGCCAGCTGCGTCATCAGGCGTCGGCAGAAGGCGCTCAGGTTCTCCGTCGGGTTCAGTTCCACGCCGAGCAGCACCAGGTTAGAGAAATCGCCGATGAGGCGATGCGCGTCCTCCCGTTCGCTCTCGCGGTGGAACAGCGGCACGTTGAGCCGAAAGCGCGTCATGTTCCAGCCGTGGCCGACGGCCAGCGCGAACAGCGCTAAAAACAACGTCGACAGCGAGGTACGGTGCCGTTTGGCAACGCTCTCCAGCGCGCGGGTTTCTGCTGCATTCAGCTGTATGGCCAGGCGATCGCTACGGCAGCGGTCCGGCGTGCGCAGCAGGCGCGGCGCCGGCGGCACCTGCGCCAGGCGTTCACGCCACCAGTGCTGGCCGCGTTCGCGCCGCCGGCGCAGCGCGTCGTCAGCGTCGCGTTGTGTGAGGTGATCGAAGTAGGCCGGCGGCGCGTCATGGGAGGGGGCCGGTGGGCACTGGTGATAAAACGCCGTCAGATCTTCCATCAACAGGCGAAAGCTCATGGCATCGCCGGCGATCATATCGAGATCGACGTGCAAACGGCTACGCCCTTCCGGCAACAGGCTCAGGCTGATATCGCAGGGCACGCCCTGTTCCAGCGGCAGCAATTGGGTGCTTTTTGCCTGGCGTTTGGCGGCGAGCGCGGCTGTTAGCGTCGCTGTATCGGCATGCCGCCAGTCGTCGAGATGCAAGGTGTGGCGGGGGCCAGGGGGCGCGATGGTCTGCCGGCCATCATCGGTGATGCGCAGGCGTAACAGCGGATGATGCAGGTACAGCGCATCGACGGCCTGACGCAAGCGGGTGACGTCCAGCTCGCCGCCGTCGAACTCCGCATACAGGTGGGCGGCCATGCCGCCGAGAGGAGGAGCGGACTGTCGGCCTACCCAATAGGCGGCCTGCATCGTGGTCAAAGCTTTCATCGGGTATCCATTTTGATTCAGCCAACGAGAGAGACTGCAAGAATATATCCAAATGTTAATAGGAATGAAAATTATTATTATTTGTTCCGTTTGGGGTGGGAGTGTTATCTATAAGGAGGGTTCTTGGCTGTAGGCCGGAAAGCTGTTGGTTGTGAATAATTTATTTATATTATTCTTAGCATTGCAATTATTGCTTGATATTTCATCGCTTGTTTTACCTGCGAAAGTATAAGGTTTTCTGGCTGTTATCTCGGTTGGATTCACACCTTTATTGATAATGATTTGCATTGGAAAATGCAAAATATTATCATTCGTAACATTATTTTACGTTTTTATGTCCGTCGTCTGCCGCCCCGTATCGGTGGTTTGGCCGTGGGCGGGGTCGGCCCGTTCGGCCGCGAAGGGCATTGTTGTGCCGCAGGGATAAGCAACACCAAGGTCGGGAAGGCCGTAGCGTCATGGTCTGTGTGAGTGTCGATGTAGGTTGTGTAAAAAAAATCAAATTTTGTGCACCTCTGGGATGAAAGGAGAAGACATCTATGGGCAAGCATTTTGCGGCTCAACGGCATGAAAGCGTAAGAAACGGGGAAAAAGCGGGGTTGAAAGCCATTGGGGCGTTTTCCTCCGTATTTTTAGGGATTTGTTCACTGGCGATCGGTAACGTTAACGCGGCGGAAACCAAGAGCAACGAAACCAACCAGGATGCGGAAACGCTGCTGGTCACCGGTGAGAAGATCAAACGTTCCATTTTCGACACCGGCTCCAGCGTGCAGGTGTTCGACAGCAACCGCATCGCTTCGATGCCCGACGCGGTGCAGATCCCCGATCTGCTGCGCATGACCCCCAACGTGGTGGATCTGGGTATCGGCAACGAACTGCCGACCGTGCGCGGCATCGACGGTTCCGGCCCGAACGTCGGCGCCAACGCCTTCCTCAGCGGCACCCGTCCGCGCCTCAATCTGTCATTGGACGGCCGTTCGCTGACCTATAACGAACAGGCATTCGGTCCGCAGTCGCTGTGGGATCTGGATCGCGTCGAAGTGTTCCTCGGCCCGCAAAGCTACATTCAGGGGCGCAACGCCATCGCCGGCGCCATCGTTATGGCCAGTAAAGATCCGACTTTCGAATGGGAAAGCGCCTTCAAGGGCGGGGCAGGCAACCAGCACTCTTCACAGCTGGCGGCCATGGCGTCTGGCCCGCTGGTGGAAGATCAGCTGGCGTTCCGCGTCAGCGTCGATCGCCAGCGCCGCCGCAGCGAAGTCGATATGCCGTCGTATGCCCCGGTGGGCGATCCGCGCGAAGTGGAAGCCACCACCGCCCGCGCGAAGCTGTTGTTCAACCCGGCCGGCCTGCGCGATCTGACCACCAAGCTGACCTTTACCCACTTCGGCAGCAACGCGCCGCAAAACGAAAGCCTCAATCCGCAGCCGCATCCGACTAACCCGCGCTATGAGTCGCGTCGGCCGATATTCAAAAGCAACATGAACAGTACCATCTGGGATCTGGCCTGGGAGCAGTCCGATGCGCTGACGTTGGAAAACCGCGTTATTTACACCGACTTCAATATCAATCGGCCGACCGCCTACAACATGCCTTATGCCGCCGATATCCAGGGCCAAGAAGTGCATGTGGAACCGGTGGTGCGCTTCGGCGGTGCGGACAGCCGCCTGCACGGGCTGGCGGGGCTGCGTTATTTCCACGGCACGCAGGATGAGTACGTCAATATCTTCGGCGGTTCGCGCTTCAAGGATAAAACCGATACCCATTCGGCGTTCGCCGAGCTGACCTATGCGCTGACGCCGCAGGTGGACGTGACCGCCGCCAGTCGCCTGGAACGCGAGCACCGCCGCCGCGACGGCGGTGGTCAGTCGGTGCGTATCGACTTCGACGAAACCTACACCGTGTTCCTGCCGAAGTTGGACTTGGCCTGGAAACCGACGGATACCCAAACCTACGGCGCCAAGATTGCTCGTGGCTATAACGCCGGCGGCGGCGGCATTACTTTCGGCACGCCGGTGGTCAGCTACACCTACGGTTCCGAGTATGTATGGAACTACGAGCTGTACACCCGCCATCATCTGAAAGATGCCAACGTGGTGCTGACGGGTAACATTTTCTATAACGATTACAAAGATATGCAGCTGCCGTATTCGTTAGGTGATAACTCCAGCGTGATCCGCAATGCCGACAAGGTGGAAACCTACGGCGCGGAAATCGGCGCCACCTGGCAGCCGCGCTGGGACTTCGAGCTGTTCGGCAACCTCGGCCTGCTGAAAACCGACATCAAGAAATTCTCGGGCAGCGGCGTGGAAGGGCATGAGCTGGCGCGTGCACCGGCTTACACCGCCAACATGGGCGCCAAATACCAGTTCCTGAAAGGATGGGAGCTGAGCAGCAACGTGGCGTTTACCGACTCCTACTATTCGCAATACGACAACGATTCACGAGGGCGCATCGGCTCTTATTGGACGGCCAACGCTCAGCTGGCCTACACCTTCTCCTACGGCCGCGCCACGCTGTATGCGAAAAACCTGTTTGATTCCGACCGCCGCGAAATGATCAGAAATAACGACATTTACACGGCGAATATTCAGCAAGGCCGCTTGGTCGGCGCGGCGGTTGAGCTGAATTTCTAACGCTATCGCGATGACGGGGGACGTATGTCCCCCTTTTTATGCGCTATCCCGGCACGGCCGGGCAAAGGAGATAACGCAGTGATCGGTGATTTTGACAGCATTCTGAGCGATGAAGAGGCCCAGCGGCTGGAGAGCGCGTTTCAGGCGCTGGGCGCGGCGTCGGCGAACGGCGAACGGCCGGTAAGCGAAGCCGAAGAACGGGCATGGTTTGCCCATCTGCAGCAGGGTGACGCTCGCGGGCAGCGGGCGCTGGCCTGGCGCCTGACGGGGGACGTGGATATCGCCCGGCTGACGGCGGCGCTGCAGGCGCTGGTGCGGGAAACGCCGGGCGTGGGCGTGCGCTACGTTTTTGATGACGAAAACGGTCTGGTGAAACGCCCAGCCGGCTCGGCGCCGTTGCCGGTGAGCCTTCGTCAGGTGGCGGACGAACAACACGCCATCGGTTGCCTGCTGCAGGTGCAGGCGGCGCCGTTTGAACTGGAAAGCGAAGCGCCGCTGCGCTGCCTGCTGTTGCTCACGCCGGGCGATGCCGTGATTTTGGGCGTGGTCTTGCATGACATCCTGGCGGAAACGCTGCCTTGGCGCCACCTGCCGGCGATGCTGTCCGCCCGTTATAACGGGGATGTGATGCCTCTGCCTTTCGCGGTGGCGCCGGCCGAGCTGGCGGAAATCCCGGAGCCGCAGCTGCCGTGGGTGCGCCAGGCGGTCTCGCTGCAGGATTACCGCCGCCCGGCGCAGCGCGCTGAAGCGTTGCCGCCGGTGGGCGCGCGCGTGGTCACGCGCATTGATCGCGCGCTGTTGCCCGCCAACGACACGCCGCGGGCCTTGCTGGCGGCGGTGGCGGCACGGTTTGCCGAGTTCGTCGCCGTGCAGGCCGGCGGCCAAGCGGTGCAGCTGTGCGTGCCGGCCGCAGAAACGGCGGAGTTCGTCGGCCTGGAGCTGGGCCTGACGGCGGCGCCGCTGATGCGCCTGACCGTGCAGCATGGCGAGGGCGACGTCGGGCAGCGGCTGCTGGCGCAGGCCGTGGCTGAACAGCCGGACCCGCAACGGGCGCAGCTGCTGGTGGCCTGGCGCGACGATCTGGCCGCAGAGTGGCGGCTGGAAGGCGTTCACGCCGAACGCCTGTTGCTGCCGCCGCTGCATACGCCGTTTGAACTGGCGCTGCTGCTGGGCTTGCCGGAGGCAGAAACGCTGACGCTGGAGCTGGTCACCGACCCGCGCCTGTCTCCTCATGTGGCGCCTTTCCTGCTGGAGCAGTTCAGCGCGTTCCTGGCCGGGCAGCGCATTGCCGTCGCACTGCCGGTGGCTGAGGCCGCCTCCCCGGCGATGGCCGTGCCGGCGGCGAACGGCGATGCGGACGAAAGCGTTGCACCGCTGATTTTGCAGGAGTTCCGTGAGGCGCTGGTGGCGCCGGAAATGACCCTGGATGAAGACTTTTTCGATCGCGGCGGCCATTCGCTGGTTGCCACCCGGGTGATCGGCCGCTTGCTGAGCCTGCATCAGATCGAAATCAACATTAACGATCTGTTCAGCCATCCGACGGCGCGCGGGTTGGCGGGCTACGCCAAACGCCTGAACGTCGCGCAGCCGAATGCCGCAGTGGCCACCGCCGACGACCATGATCGCGCGCAGGCGCCGCTGTCGCTGGCGCAGGAATCGCTGTGGAAGGTGTATGAAGCCTTTGGCCATGACGAGATCTTCAACCTGCCGTTCTCTCTGCGCTTCTTCGATGCGGTGGATGAAACGGCGCTGCGTCAGGCGTTTATCGACGTCATGACCCGCCATACCGTGCTGCGTTCACGCTTCGTTGAGCAACAGGGCGAGGTGGTGCAGGTGGTGGTGCCGGCCGCAGAATTGCCGGATTATCAGTGGTTCCGCTTCTCCCATGAGACGCCGGCGGGCAATGCCGCCGCCCTGTTGGCCGAAGCCGGCCAACACCGGTTCGATCTGGCCGCCGAGCTGCCGTTGCGCGTCACGCTGCTGCGCGATGCGGACAACGGCCAGCAGCTGCTGTCGCTGCTGTTCCACCATGTGGTGCTGGATGAATGGTCGCTCAACCTGATGATGGACGAGCTGGGTGTCGCCTATCGCCATCGCGTCGTCGGCCAGGCGCCGCAGTGGCGCGGGCAGCCGCCGCAGTTCCATACTTTCGCCCGGCAGCAGCGGGCCTCCGGGGTGCAGCAGCAACATCTGGACTACTGGCTCGACGCGCTGCGCGGCGCGCCGGTCGGCCAGCCGATCTTCCGGCAAGAGCCGTCCACCCACCCGGCGGTGCCGGCACCGGCGGACGTCAACGGCGGCTGGCTGGAGTTCGAGGTCGATCCTGCCGTGGCGGAAGGCCTGTATCAGCTCGCCCGCCGCAACAACGCTTCGCTGTTTAACGTGGTGTATGCCGGGATTACCTCGGCGCTGCGCCTGCTCGGCGGCCCGGCAGATCTGCTGGTGGGCACCTCGACCTCCGGCCGCAATGACGCCGAGTTCTTCGATACCGTCGGCTACTTCACCACCGTGGTGGTGCACCGCGTGCGCTTCGACGAGGGGCTGACGGTGGCCGGGTTGGTCAGCCAAGTGAAAAACACCATCAACGGCTCGCTGCCGTACACCGATATTCCGATCGATCTGGTGGAAGAAGGGCTGTTCGGCGTTGACGCAGACCGCAAGAACCACATGTTCGAAGTGTTTATCCAGATCCACAGCCGCATCAAGCTGAACGGCGAGTTCCGGCTGCAGGACGGCAGCGCGATCGCCTACCGTCAGGTGGAGCCGGAAAAAGCCGAGTCGCTGCTCGGCCTGCAGTTTGAGGTGATGGAAGACGATCTGGCCGGGGTGAAATCCCTGCGGGTGATGATGACCTACCGCCAGGATCACTATAGCCGGGAACAGGCCAATCTGATCGCCGACGGCGTTCAGCACGTCTTTACCCAGTTTGCGCAGCACATCGCTGGCGATATCGCTCTGGCGGCGCTGCCGCCCGGGCCGCAGGCATGACGTTGTTTCACTCTAACCGAAAGTATGATTTTCAAGGAGATAAAAGGATGTCTGGAACCCTAGCAACCCCGCGCGCGTTACTGTCGCTGCTGGTGGCGGCCTCTCTGGTGGTGGCCGGCGCTGCGCAGGCGGACGATGTCGGCATCAAACCGCAGGACATCAAGCGTGAGGCACTGTCGTCGGCGGTGGTGGAGATGGCCTACAGCACCTCGCAACAGGCGCTGTTCGTCAGCGCGCCGGACTGGAAGGAAGAGGCGCGCTCCCGCGTGCTGCGGCTGGATCCCAACACCCTGGCGATCAAGGCGGAGATCCCGCTGCAGGTGAAAGGCTTCGGCGTGGCGCTGAACGATGCGGGCAATCGCCTGTACCTGACGCAGGCCTTCAACGGCGAAGTCGGGGTGGTGGACACCACTACCAACCACGCCCTCGGCAGCATCAAACTGCTGGACAAAGCAGTGCTGGAGCAGGCCTACAAGCAGGCGGGCATCAGCGGCAAGCGTCTGGATTTCCTGTTGGCGGAGCTGAAGAAGTTCAAAATCACCGAGGACTACCTGTACCGCATCCGCGAGATCAAGTATGACGCGCAAAGCGGCCGCCTGTTCCTGCCGGGGCTGGGCTTCGGCGTCGACAGCGTGCTGTACGTGGTCGACACCAAGGCCGGCAAGCTGGAGAAGGTGATCCCGGGCTTCGGCTACAACGCGGTGGGCATCACGCTGGATGAGAAGGGCCGCCGGGTGTTCGTTTCCAACATGCAGGGGCAGGTGATCACCCTGAACGCCGACACGCTGGCGATCACCGCCACGCACGAAGTACAGGCCGATCAGCTGCTGAATCTGGTGTATGACCCGGCGAGCAATCGCCTGCTGGGCGTCGATCAGGGCATCGATCGCGACGACTACCGCAACCATCATCTGGGGCACGACTACGTGAAGCGCAGCAGCGGCCATCGGGTGTTTGCGCTGGATGCGGACAGCGGCAAGGTGCTGGCCAGTGAGCTGACGGATGAGGTGCCGATCGGCCTGCTGCTCGATGAGCGCAGCCAGCGGCTGTATGTTGCCAACCGCAAGGGGGTTCGCGTAGAGCATGGCGCCGGTACGCTGACGGTGTTCGACGCCAAAACGCTCAAGCGCCTGCAAACCGTCGATCTGCCGCCGCACCCTAACAGCCTGGCGCTGGATCCGAAAGGCGACGCGCTGTTCGTGACGGTGAAAAACGACGGCGCTTCCACCAAGGCCGGCAAGCCGGAAAGCGTGGTGCGCATTCAGCTGCATACCAACTAACTGAATATAAATATAAAAAAGGGCGCATCGGCGCCCTTTGTCGTTGGGTCATGTCATCAGAAGTGGGTGTTGATGCTCATGTAGTAGGTACGGCCCGGTTCGTTGTAGGTGGCCGCGCCCGCGCCGGCGATGTTGATCGCGCCGGTAATCGGGTCGCCCACGTTCTGCGCGTTACCGGCGCGGAACTGGCGTTTGTCGAACAGGTTGTCGATGCCGGCGGTGACGCTGACGTTTTTGGTCAGGTCATAGGTCGCGCTGGCGCCGACGACGGCGTAAGGGCTGACCTCGCGGGTTTCGCCGCCGGTGGCCGGCTTACCCTGGTAGTTGTACTTCTTCGGCTTCTGACGGCCGTACCAGGTCAGGGTGGACTGCATCGACAGATCCTGCGTAGCCTGCCAGCTGAGGGTCGAGTTGACGGTGAACTTCGGGATCACCGACAGGTAATCACCGGTGGTTTTGTTCTTGTTCTCGATCATGTAGGTGGCGTTGTTGCTCCAGGTGACGGTCTCACTGACCGGCACGTTCAGCGAGCCTTCCAGCCCTTGTACGACCGCTTTCGGTACGTTTTCCCACTGATAGACCGCCGTGCCGGTGCTGCTGGTGGCGATGCGCGAGTTACCCGCCTCAATCTTGTTGCGGTAATCGTTGCGGAAGTAGGTTACGCCGGCCAGCCAGCCGTCGTTATGGAACTCCAGCCCGATCTCTTTGTTGACGCTGGTTTCCGCTTTCAGATCGTCGTTACCGAGCAGGTAGCAGCCGTTTCTGACGTCGCTGCCCGCACACCCTTGGCCTTTGCTGTACAGCAGGTAGTTGCCGTTGGTCTGGAACAGCGTCGGGGCTTTATAGGAGCGCGCGATGCCCATCTTCAGCGTGAAGTAGTCGCCCATCTCCTGCGACAGGTTCAGCGCCGGGCTCCAGTTGTTGCCGGACTCGGAATGCAGATCGTAGCGTAGTCCCGGCGTCAGCATGGTGGTGTCGGTCAGCTCAATGTTGTCTTCGGCGAACAGCGAGAAGATATGCGCGGAAGCGTAAGGGCTGCGCGTGCCGGTGCCCATGCCGGGAATGGTGCCGCCCATCAACGTTTGGCTGGTGGAGGTGCCGTCTTTCATCCGCTGTTGGGTCCACTCGGTACCCAGCGTGGCGGTTTGCGCAACGCCCAGCTCAAAGGGCACGCTGACTTCGCTGTGCGCCAGGAAGTCGTCCAGCTTGGTGGTGCCGAAACCGGTGTTTTTGGTGTCGAAGATACCTTCGGTGCCGCCGGCCAGGCCTTCGTTCAGGCGGGTGTTGCGGGTGCGCTCGAACTGCACATAGTTGTTGGTGCTCACGCCGTTGTCCCAGGCACCGCGGTGGGTCAGGCCGAAGGTTTCACGGTAGATGCGGTTGGTCTCTTTGCCGTAGTTGCTCTGCACCAGGGCATTGGTGTTGGTGTTCTGGGTATCGCCGGCGTACAGGTTGCCCTGGCGGCCGTAGGCGTACTCGAACTCCAGCGACTGCCGATGGGCGAACTCCCAGTGCAGCAAGGCGTCGATGTTTTTATCGACCACCCCTTCGCGCCCGGCAGGCAGGCTGTTGGCGTAGGCGCCGACGCGTTCGGATTTATGCGATTCGTTAATATCCCAGGCGTCGGCCTGCGTTTTGCTGTAGCCGCCGAACAGGCGGAAGCTCAGGGTGTCGCTCAGCGGGCCGGAAAGGCTGAAGTCGGTGCGCTTGGTGGCGCCTTCCTGCTTGTGCTGCGGGACGTTGAAGTAGCCGTTCAGCGAGCCGTGCAGCGCATCGCCGGCCTTCTTGGTGATGATGTTGACCACGCCGCCCGCGGCGCCGTTGCCGTAGCGCGCTGCGGCAGGGCCGCGCAGCACTTCGATGCGTTCGATCATTTCCGGCGGCACCCAGGCGGTATCGCCGCGCGAGTCGCGCTCGCCGCGCCAGCCCTGACGCACCGAGTTGCGGCTGGAGGCCGGTTTGCCGTCGATCAGAATCAGGGTGTTTTCCGGGCCCATGCCGCGGATATCGATCTGGCGGTTGTTACCGCGCTGGCCGCTGGTGGAGTTGCCGGTCAGGTTAACGCCCGGCATGGTGCGGATCAGTTCGCTGATGTCGCGCGCCGGCGGGCGTTTTTTGATCTCGTCGGCGGTGATGGTGGACACCCCCGGCGCCTGCAGGTTCTGCCGGGCGGCGGTCACGACGATGGTGTCTTCGCCGCGCGGCTTTTTATCCGTGGTGCCGCTGTTCTCTTCCGTGGTGGTGGTGTCGGTCTGCTGCGCGGCGTTGGCGAACGCGGACGCGCCCAATCCCAAGCCGATAAGAGTGGCTAAAGAATAACGTGATAGCTTGCTTTTCATCTGAGTGTCCTACCTTGCTGCCATCCCTCGCCGAACGGGGGGAAAGGCGGTTGTAGTTTTTGTGTAGTTGGAAATAGAAATCGGCTGCGGCAAGGGATGCCATTGATGTATCCCCGATCCCTGTCCGTTGCGCGCAATACCAGCACGATCTCCAAGCCTTACACACTATTGCAAATGCAAATTATTATCAATAGTATTTGGCGTACAGTGCGTTCGGGCGGTGGCCGGCGATAGGGAAAAGTCGACGTTCCCGGTGCCGCCAACTACAAAATGGGTAGGCGTTGTGAATACAGAACTACAGTCAGAAAGCAGCAGATTATTGGCCAGCAGCAATGCGGGCAGTCCGGGGTGGTGGTTGACGGTGGCACGGCGCGGTACGCCATGGGTAGAACCGGCGGGTAACGGCCGCTGGCGCACTACCTTTTTCTGGCGCGATCCTCAGGGATGCGAATTGACCTCCGCCTACCGTCGCGTGTGGATCAACATCAACTGCCTGACCGACCATCACCAGCCGAATCCGCCGCAAAGTCTGCAGCGTTTGGCCGGCACCGACGTGTGGTACTGGCAAACCGAGCTGAGCGGCGCCTGGCGCGGGAGCTACTGCTTTATCCCCTGCTTTGACGAGCGGCCGCCGGCGTTCAGCGGCGACGATGCGCACGCGAACATGCACAACCTGCGCCACTGGTGGCACCAGGTGTTCGCCAGCGCCACCCCCGATCTGCTCAACCCGTATCGCTCCTGGCAAAGCGCCAGCGGCCACAGTGTCTCCGGCCTGCACATGCCGGATGCACCGCCGCAGCCGGTATGGCGCTCGTTCGACGAGTACGAGATCGCCAGCGGGCGCTGCACGCCGCCGCTGCCGGCGCGTTTGCAGCGCCATACCTGGCAGAGTGAACGCCTGGGCAACAGCCGCGACGTCTGGATCTATACCACCGGCGACAGCAAGCAGGCCGAGCGCCCGTTGGCGATCCTGCTCGACGGCCAGTTCTGGGCGAAGCAGATGCCGGTTTGGGAGCCACTGATGCAGCTCACCCGCGAGGGGGCGTTGCCGGCAGCGGTGTATGTGCTGATCGACATCATCGATCTGCCGCACCGGGCGCGTGAACTGACCTGCAAGGACGATTTCTGGTTGGCATTGCAGGAAGAACTGATGCCGCAGCTGGCCGACTGGGCGCCGCACAGCGACAAACCGGCCGATACGGTGGTGGTGGGGCAAAGCTTTGGCGGCCTGGCTTCGCTGTACGCCGGGCTGCGCTGGCCGCAGCGTTTTGGCGCGGTGATCACCCAGTCCGGTTCCTACTGGTGGCCGCGGCGCGACATGCTGCAGATGCCGAGCATTCCCGACGACGCCTGCTGGCTGATGCAGCAGGTGGAACGGCACGGCCTGGGTAACCACGGCACGCTGAAGGTATTTATGGAAGCCGGTTCGCAGGAAAAACTGGTGCACCGGGTCAGCCGTGAAATGGCCGCGCGCCTGAGCGACGACGGCCACCGGGTGCACTACCGGGTAGTGGAAGGCGGGCACGACGCGCTGTGCTGGCGCAGCGGCCTGACCGATGGGCTGCAGGCGGTCTGGGCCCCCGCTTTCGCCACCGCTTATCCGGCATCGGCGACGGCAACGGCGCGAGGAACACATGATGGAAAGCCTGAATCCGTTCGATGATCAACAGCAGCGCAGCCTGGTGCTGCGCAACGTACAACAACAATACAGTTTGTGGCCGGATTTCCGCGCCATTCCGTCCGAATGGACGATCGTCTTCGGCCCGGCGGCGCGCATGGCGTGCGCCGAGTGGCTGGAGCAACATTGGCAAGACATTCTGCCGGTCGCAGCACGCGAGGCGTGACCGGCGCCAGGTAATCACGGGAGCAATAAGCAGTGTCACACACCCCTAACTCTCTCAGCGGCCCGGCGCTTGCGGGCGAATGGCCGCTGGTCGCGGCGCAACCCGGCATCTGGGTCGCCGATCAAATCTCCCCGCATCGCAATGCCTACGCGGTGGCCCATGCCATCGAACTCAACGGCCCTATCGCCGTGGAACCTCTGCTGCAGGCCATTACCCTGGGCCTGGGCGAGGTGGACATGCTGCGCCTGCGTTTTGCGGAACGCGACGGCGTGCCGGTGCAATGGTTGGATAATGCGCTGGTGGTGCACGAGCCGGAACTCGTCGATCTGACGACGTCGCCGGACCCCGAAGCTGCCGCACGCGCGCTGATGGATATCGATCTGGCGAGCGACCTGCGCGCCGGCAGCGGCGCGCCGCTGTATCGCCATGTGGTAATGCGCCTGGCGGATGACCGCTGGTTCTGGTATCAGCGCTATCACCATCTGCTGGTGGACGGTTTCAGCTTCACCGCCATCGCTCGCCGCGTGGCGGCGATTTACACCCATCTTTGCCGCGGCGACGCGCTGGAACCGACGCCTTTCTCCGCGTTCAGCGACGTGGTGGCGGAATACCAGGCTTACCGGCAGGCACCGGCCTGGCAGCGCGACGCCGATTTCTGGCTCGAAAAAGCGCGGCAGCTGCCGCCGCCGGCCACGCTCTGCCCGCAGCCGCTGGCCGGGCAAACCCCCACGCCGCGCATCCACCGGCTGGAACAGCGCTGCGATCCGCAGGCCTTCGCCGAACTGGTGCAGTGCGGCGCGCAGCAGAAGCTGAATGCCGCCGATATGGCGGTGGCGCTGGTGGCGCTGTGGGTATCGCGCCTGAGCGGCCAACCGAGCTTCAGCGCCGGTTTTATCTTCATGCGCCGTACCGGATCGGCCGCCCTGTGCGCCGCCGGCCCGGTGATCAACGTGCTGCCGATGGAGATGCACCTCGAGCCGCAGGCCACGCTGTATGAGGCCGCCGCCCGCATCAGCCGCGAGCTGAAAACGGTGCGCCGCCATCAGCGCTACGACGCCGAACAGGTGCAGCGCGATCTGGGGCGCATCGGCGACGGCGAACCGCTGTACGGCACGGTCTTCAACTTCAAAATGTTCGATTACCAGCTGGACTTCGCCGGTATCGAAGGCATCACCCACGATCTGGCCTCCGGGCCGGTGCGCGATCTGGAGATTGCGCTGTTTATCGACGAACACCACCAGCTGAAGGTCGAACTGCTGGCCAACGCCGAGCGTTACAGTCGCCAGGAGCTGCAGGCGCACCTGCAACGGTTGCCGCTGCTGCTGGCGCAGTTCGCCGCGCAGGCAACGTTGCCGATCGGCGCAGCCGATATGCTGACCGCCGACGATCACGCGCTGCTGGCGCGGGTCAACGACACGGCGCATCCGGTGCCGGCGACCACGCTGAGCCAACTGCTGGCGCAGCAGGCGCAAACCACGCCGGACGCGCCGGCGCTGGCCGATGCGCATTTCAATTTCACCTACCGCGAAACGCGCGAGCAGGTTACGGCGCTGGCGCGCCAGCTGGTGGCGCAGGGCGTGCGGCCGGGCGACATCGTGGCGGTGGCGCTGCCGCGTTCGGTATTCCTGTCGCTGGCGTTGATGGCGATCGTGGAAGCGGGCGCCGCCTATCTGCCGCTGGACACCGGTTATCCGGACGAACGGCTGGCGATGATGCTGGAAGACGCCGCGCCGCGGCTGGTCATCACCAACCCGGCGCAGCAGGCGCGTTTCGCCGACAAGGGCGAGATCTTGCTGTATGACGCACCGCTGGCGGCCGATCACGCCGCCGGGGTGGCGATCGCGGGCCCGACGCCGGACCATGCGGCCTATATCATCTTTACCTCCGGCTCCACCGGGCGCCCGAAAGGCGTGCTGGTTGGCCATCAGGCGATCGTCAACCGCTTGCTGTGGATGCAGCACCAGTATCCGCTGGGGGCGGACGACGCGGTGTTGCAGAAAACGCCGTGCAGTTTCGACGTCTCGGTGTGGGAATTCTTCTGGCCGTTGATGGTGGGCGCCCGGTTGGTAATGGCGCCGCCGGAGGCGCATCGCGATCCGCAGCAGTTGCAACAGCTGATCGCGCAACATCGCATTACCACGCTGCACTTCGTGCCGTCGATGTTGGCGGCCTTCGTTGCCGCCCTGGATGACGAGGCGGCGGTGGCGAGCTGCGCCGCGCTGCGCCAGGTGTTCTGCAGCGGCGAAGCGCTGCCGGCGGAGCTGTGCCGCCTGTGGCAAAGCCGCACGGCGGTGCCGTTGCACAACCTCTACGGCCCGACCGAAGCGGCGGTGGACGTGACCTGGCATCCGGCTTACGGCGACGCGCTGGCGAAGGTGACCGGCGCCAACGTGCCGATCGGCCTGCCGGTATGGAATACCGGGCTGCGCATTCTTGATGCGCGCCTGCGGCCAGTGCCGCCGGGCGTGGCGGGCGATCTGTATCTGACCGGCGTGCAGCTGGCGCACGGCTACCTTGGCCGGCCGGATCTGACCGCCAGCCGCTTTGTCGCCGATCCGTTCGGCGAGGGCGGGCGCATGTACCGCACCGGCGACGTGGCGCGCTGGCTGCCGGACGGCGCGGTGGAATATTTGGGCCGCAGCGACGATCAGCTGAAGATCCGCGGGCAGCGTATCGAGCTGAGCGAAATCGACCACGCCTTGCTGTCGCTGCCGGGCGTGCGCCAGGCGGTGACGCACGCGTTGGTGCTGCAGGGCACGCCGGTGGACGCCGGCGGCGATGCACGCCAGCTGGTGGGCTATCTGGTAATGCAGCCCGGCGCGAGCTGGGATGCGCAAGCCCTGCGCGCGGCGCTGGCCGACCGCCTGCCGCCACACATGGTGCCGGTGGCGCTGGTGGAAATGAGTGATTTGCCGCTGAGCGCCAACGGCAAGCTGGATCGCAAGGCCTTGCCGCAGCCGCAGGGCGGTGAGCGCAAGGCTGGGCGGCCGCCGCAGGCCGGGCTGGAAAGCGAGATCGCGGTGGTATTCGCCCGTTTGCTGCAGCGCGAGCGGGTGTTCGCCGATGACGACTTCTTCGCGCTCGGCGGCCATTCGCTGCTGGCGATGCGCTTGGCGGCGGAGCTGCGCCGCGATCTGGGCAAGGCGGTGTCCGTCGGCCAGGTGATGGTGGCGTCGCGCGTCGAGCAACTGGCCGCCTTGCTGGCGGAAGATCGTACGCAGGAAGAGGCCGATCGCAGCGGCTTCGACAGCGTATTGCCGCTGCGCGTGACCGAGGGGCCGACGCTGTTCTGTCTGCATCCGGCGTCCGGTTTCTCCTGGCAGTTCAGCGTATTGCCGCGCTATCTCGATCAGCACTGGTCGCTGGTCGGCATCCAGTCGCCGCGGCCGGACGGCCCGCTGGCGCTGAGCGAAGACATGGATCAGGTGGTGGATGCCCACCTGCAGACGGTGCTGCAGGTGCAGCCGCACGGACCGTACCATTTCATCGGCTATTCGCTGGGCGGCACGCTGGCGCAGGGCATCGCCGCCCGGCTGCAGGCGCGCGGCGAACAGGTGGCGTTCCTCGGCCTGCTGGATACCTATCCGCCGGAGACCCAAAACTGGGACGTGATGCTGGACGACAACGTGTTGAAGGAAGTGCAGCGCGAGCGCGAGCAGTTCCTGGCGGTGTCGCAGGATACGCTCGATCCGGCGCTGGGCGAGACGCGCACCGCGATGTTCGACAACATCGAAGCCAACTACGCCGATTCGGTGCGGTTGCTGTCGCACACGCGTACCGCCCGCTTCCACGGCCAGGCGACGCTGTTCGTCGCCAAACGCACCTTGCAGGAAGGGATGGACGTCCAGCAGACCTGGTCGCAGTACGTCGATACGCTGCAGGCGCACGAGCTGGACTGCGCGCATGTCGATATCGTTTCGCCGGCGTCGTTCAAAGTGTTGGGGCCGCTGCTGAACCGGATCTTGCGCACGCTGTAAGCGCGCCCGTCATCTCGCCGCCAGACAGGGGATTACCCCGCGTGTGGCGGCGTTTCTTGTGGCCGCTTACGGTTGAATATCAATGAGTTTTATTATCATTATTGATTTTGTCATCTGTGCTAGCATAGCGCCCCGCAACTGCAGTATCCCCGTTTAACGATGTGGTGAACAACCGATGAGTAGCAAACCCTCCATCCTGCTTGATTTTAGCCTGCTGAAAACCAACCGGGCTTTCCGCGCGGTATTCTGCGCGCGCTTTATCTCCATTGTGGCGCTGGGGCTGATGGCGATCGCCATCCCGGTGCAGATCCAGGCGCTGACCGGTTCCACCCTGCAGGTCGGGCTGGCGGTGACGCTGGCCGGCGGCGGTATGTTCGCCGGGCTGCTGATGGGGGGCGTATTGGCCGATCGCTATGAGCGGCGCCGGCTGATCCTGTTTGCGCGCTCCACTTGCGGCATCGGTTTCGTCGGCCTGTGCCTCAATGCCCTGTTGCCGTCGCCTTCGCTGGCGGCCATTTATCTGCTGGCAGTGTGGGACGGCTTCTTTGGCGCGGTGGGGGTGACGGCGCTGCTGGCGGCCACGCCGGCGCTGGTGGGCCGCGAAAACATCGTGCAGGCGGGCGCCATCAGCATGCTGACGGTGCGCTTCGGCTCGATTCTTTCTCCGGCGATCGGCGGCCTGGTAATTGCCCATATGGGCATCACCTGGAACTACGGCCTGGCGGCGTTCGGCACCTTGTTGACGCTGCTGCCGCTGCTGAGCCTGCCGCAGCTGATGCCGCCGCCGCAGCCGCGTGAACACCCGCTGCGTGCGTTGGCGGGCGGCTTCGCCTTCCTGTTTCAGAACAAGGTGATTGGCATGGTGGCGCTGATCGGTGCGCTGCTGACCATGGCCAGCGCGGTGCGCGTGCTGTACCCGGCGATGGCGGAAGGCTGGCACATCGACGCTGCCCACCTCGGCTATATGTACGCCGCCGTGCCGCTCGGCGCGACCATTGGGGCGTTCACCAGCGGGCGCGTGGCGCACGTGGCGCGCCCCGGCTGGGTGATGCTGCTGACGGCGATTGCGGCGTTCGCCGCCATCGGCCTGTTCGGCCTGATGCCGTGGTACAGCCTGGCATTGCTGTGCCTGGTGGCGTTCGGCTACCTGAGCGCGCTGAACTCGCTGCTGCAATACGGCCTGATCCAGAGCCTGACGCCGGACAACTTCCTCGGCCGCATCAACGGCCTGTGGACGGCGCAGAACGTGGTGGGCGATGCGCTGGGCGCACTGCTGCTGGGGGCGATGGGCGTCTTCATGTTGCCGGCGATGAGCGCCAGCGGTTTCGGCTTCGGCGCGGCGGTGCTCGGCATCCTGTTGCTGTTCGCCATGACCGGTTTGCGCCAGGTGACGCTGCACCAACCGGAGCAGCAGCCCGCCACAGAAAAGTAGTCGAACGCGTTAAGACAACGCTGTGGGATCAAATAAAAGGCTGCGTCCCACCCTTGCACGTGAGCGCCGCTGGCGGTCATTTGGGCGCGCAGCAAGGCGCGAGTCGTGAGGTTTGGTGGGCCAAATAAGCGACTCGCAACACCGATGCGCGTCCAAATGGCCCCAGCCCTTCGGGTCGCGCCCCAAAAGCCCGTACTCCGCGTTGTCGGGCTTGAACATAGGCCCGCTATGCCCTGCACCCTCCGCCTTGATTACGGGCTTTTGGGTCTGCGACGGCGCCACGGTCAAGGGTGGGGCGCAGCCTGGCTTATCATCGGCATGCGTAAAACCCACAGCGTTTATGTCATGATTTCGAAATGAAAGAAGTGCTTACGTTTATTGACATAGCAAATATCGGCGAGTAATTTAGCGCGGAATTAACCAAAATGATAATCATTATTATATTGGTTATCACTTCAAATCCTTGAGGGCGAAGCGATGGATACTGCCGTGAACGACATCAATCGAAAGGAAATGCAGGAGCGCGAAGAACACCGGTTCGCCGCTGATTTTTCTCCGGCGTCGGGCTTCTTCTTTACCTCCCCTTTCCGCAGCTTGACCACCACCGGTTGTTTCAGCCGCATTCGCCTGCCGGCCGCAGACGGCGCCGATCTGAACGGCGAGTTCCAGCGCCGCGTGCGGCAGGCGTTTGCCGAGGCCCGCCAGGCCGGTATCAAAAAACCGCTGCTGTGCGGCGCCATCCCGTTCGATACCCGGCAGCCTTCGGCGCTGTTTATTCCGCAGCAGAGCCGCTGGTTCGACCGCGCCGCCTTTATGGCCGGCGTCCGGCCGGCGGAGAATGGGCCGGAGTTGGCCGGCGTGACGGAGCTGCCGCCGCAGCAGCCGTTCATGAACATGGTCAGCGACGCCGTTGAGGCGATGAAGGCCGGTGAACTGGACAAAGTGGTCCTGTCGCGCCTGTTGGAGATCGAAACGCGCCAGCCGGTGGATCGCCATGCGCTGATGGCGCGCGTGATCGCGCAGAACCCTAACGGTTTCCATTTCCATGTGCCATTGGAGCAGGGCGCGCTGTTGGGTGCCAGCCCGGAGCTGCTGCTGCGCCAGGACGGCGGCCGTTTCTATTCCAATCCGCTGGCCGGTTCCGCCCGGCGCGAGGCCGATCCGCAGCGCGATCGCGAAGTGGGGGAGCGGCTGATGGCCTCGGCGAAAGATCGCCACGAGCATCGCATCGTCACCGAAAGCATGCGTGACGTGCTGGCCGGCCGCTGCCGCTACCTGAACGTGCCGCACACCCCTGAATTGCTGACCACCACGACGCTGTGGCATCTCTCCACGCCGATCGATGGCGAGGCGGCGTCTCCAGACGAAAATGCCCTGTCGCTGGCCTGCCTGCTGCACCCGACGCCGGCGCTGTGCGGCATGCCGACGGCCGAGGCGCACGCCCTGATCGGCCAACTGGAGCCGTTCGATCGCGGCCTGTTCGGCGGCATCGTCGGCTGGTGCGACGACGAAGGCAACGGCGAGTGGGTAGTGACTATTCGCTGCGGCATCGTTGACGGCAACCGGGTGCGGTTGTTCGCCGGCGCCGGCATTGTGGAAGACTCTTCACCCGAATCTGAATGGCATGAAACAGGCACCAAACTCAGCACCATTCTGCGTGCCTTTGGTATGAATCAAGGATAACGACAAGATGAGCATTGCCTTTACCCCCTGGCCGGCGGAGTTCGCCAGCCGCTATCGCGAACGCGGCTACTGGACTGACAAGCCGCTGACCGAGATCCTCGACCGCCAGGCCAACAACGACGCCCCGGCGATTATCGACGCCCAGGGCAGCCTGACCTACCGCGAGCTGCAGCAGCGCGCCGATCGCCTGGCGGCGGCTCTGCTGCGCCGCGGCGTGAAAGCCGGCGATACTGCGCTGGTGCAGTTGGGCAACGTGGCGGAGTTCTATATCGTGTTCTTCGCGCTGCTGAAAATTGGCGTGGCGCCGGTCAACGCGCTGTTCAGCCACCAGCGCAGCGAGCTGAACGCCTATGCCGAGCAGATCAAACCGGCGCTGCTGATCGCCGATCGCCAGCACGGGCTGTTTGCCGACGATCAATTCCTGAACGCCTTCCGCGATGCGCATCCTTCGCTGCGGGTGGTGGCGCTGCGCAGCCAGGCCGAGGGCGAACTGGCGCTGGCCGCTTGGCTGGACGAGGCGAGCGACGGTTTCGTCGCGCAGCCTTCCGCGGCCGATCGGGTGGCGTTCTTCCAGCTTTCCGGCGGCAGCACCGGGACGCCGAAGCTGATCCCGCGCACCCACAACGACTACTACTACAGCATTCGCCGCAGCGTGGAGATTTGCCGTTTCGACGCGCAGACCCGCTATCTGTGCGCGCTGCCGGTAGCGCACAACTACCCGATGAGTTCGCCGGGCGTGCTGGGCGTGTTTTATGGCGCCGGCCTGGTGGTGTTCGCCGCCGATCCGGACGCCGGGCAGTGCTTCCGCCTGATTGAACAGCACCAAATCAACGTGACGGCGCTGGTACCGCCGGCGGTGACGCTGTGGCTGCAGGCGATCGAAGAGTGGGGCAGTAATGCCCAGCTCGCCAGCCTGGAACTGCTGCAGGTGGGTGGCGCCAAGCTGGGCGAGGCGCTGGCGGCGCGCATTCAGAACGAAATCGGCTGCCGGCTGCAGCAGGTGTTCGGCATGGCGGAAGGGTTGGTGAACTACACCCGGCTGGACGACGACGAACGCCACATCCTGACGACGCAAGGGCGGCCGATGTCGCCGGACGACGAAGTGTGGGTGGCGGATGACGACGGCAATCCGTTGCCGGCGGGCGAGGTTGGGCGGCTGATGACGCGCGGGCCTTATACCTTCCGCGGCTACTACCAGAGCCCGGCGCACAACGCCAGCGCCTTCGACGCCGACGGTTTTTACTGCTCCGGCGATCTGATCAGCATCAGCGAAGACGGTTACATCACCGTGCAGGGGCGGCAGAAAGATCAGATCAACCGCGGCGGGGAGAAGATCGCCGCCGAGGAGGTCGAGAACCTGCTGCTGCGTCACCCGGACGTGATCAACGCCGCGCTGGTGTCGATGCCGGACGCGCTGATGGGGGAGAAGAGCTGCGCCTATATCATCGCCAACGTGCCGCTGAAGCCGGTGGTGCTGCGTCGCCACCTGCGCGAACAGGGCGTGGCGGACTTCAAACTGCCGGATCGCTTTATTCAGGTGGACAGCCTGCCGCTGACACCGGTCGGCAAAGTGGACAAAAAACGGCTGCGCGAACAGCTCGAGGCGCAGCTACAGACTCAGGCTCAGGGAGATTAATCGATGGCCATTCCAAAACTTAATGATTACGCGCTGCCGACGGCGGACGAACTGCCGCAAAATAAAGTCACCTGGCAGGTAGAGCCGCAGCGCGCCGCGCTGTTGATCCACGACATGCAGCAGTATTTCCTCAATTTCTGGGGTGAAGACAGCGCGCTGATTAAACAGGTGGTGGAGAACATCGCCAGCCTGCGCCGCTACTGCAAGCAGCAGGGTATTCCGGTGTTCTATACCGCGCAGCCGAACCAGCAGAGCGATGAAGATCGCGCACTGTTGAACGACATGTGGGGGCCGGGCCTGAACAAACACCCTGAGCAGCAGGCGGTGACCGCCGCGCTGGCGCCGGACGAAGACGACACGGTGCTGGTGAAATGGCGCTACAGCGCCTTCCACCGTTCGCCGCTGCAGGAGATCCTGCAGGAGTCCGGCCGCGATCAGCTGATCATCTGCGGCGTGTATGCGCACATTGGCTGCCTGACCACCGCCATCGACGCCTTCATGCGCAACATCCAACCTTTCATGGTGGCCGACGGCCTGGCGGATTTCTCGCGCGACGAACACCTGATGGCGCTGCGCTACACCGCCGGCCGCTGCGGCCGGGTGGTGACCACCGCGTCTCTGCTGCCGGCGGCCGGCATCGCCAGCATCGATGCGCTGCGTCAGCAGATCCTGCCGCTGCTGGACGAAGACAGCGAAGACATGGGCAACGATGAAAACTTGATCGATTACGGTCTGGATTCGGTACGCATCATGGAGTTGGCGACCCGCTGGCGCAAGATCCGCAGCGACATCGACTTTATCGCGCTGGCGCGCAACCCGACCATCGACAGCTGGTGGGCGCTGCTTTCCGAAGAGAAAGCCTGATTTTAATAACGATGAGAGGGCGGCCGCTTGGCCGCCCCGTTGGCTCATAAGGAGATTTCAATGAACGCTTTGATCACCAAGGGAAAACGTGCGGCATTTCCGCTGATGCTGCTGTCCACGCTGCTGTTCTCCAATACGCTGCTGGCACAGACCGCGCCGGAAGTGCTGCGCAAGCCGGTTGGCAAGGGCGCCTATGAAATGGCCTACAGCCCGAGCGAGAACGCACTCTACCTGGCGACGTCGCAGAGCCGCAAGCTGGACAAGGGCGGCATCGTTTACCGTCTGGATCCGACCACGCTGGACGTGACCCAGATTATCCATAACGACATCAAGCCGTTCGGCGCCGCCGTCAACGCCAAGACTGGCACGTTGTTCTTCGGCAATACCGTTGACAGCTCGGTGACCGCCATCGACGCCAAAACCGGCGACGTGAAAGGCCGCCTGGTACTGGACGCGCGCAAACGCTCCGAAACCGTCAAACCGCTGGCGCCGCGCGAACTGGTGGCGGATGCCGACAGCGATACCCTGTACATCACCGGGCTGGGTGATTCCAGCGTGGTGTGGGTGGTGAACGGCAAGGATCTGACCCTGCGCGCCACCGTGACCGACACCGGCAAATACGGCACCGGCCTGGCGCTGGACGCCGCCGCCAAACGCCTGTACGTCACCAACGCCGACGGCGAGCTGGTGACCATCGATACCCAATCCAACAAGGTGCTGTCGCGCAAGAAGCTGGATGAGGCCAAAGAGCACTTCTTCCTGAACATCAGCCTGGATACCGCTACCCATCGCGCGTTCATCACCGATTCCAAGCAGCCGCAGGTGCTGGTGGTGGATACCCGTAACGGCAACATCCTGAGCAAGATCGACGTGCCGGAATCGCTGGCGGTGCTGTTCAACCCGGCGCGCAATGAAGTTTACGTCACCCATCGCCAGGCGGGCGAAGTGAGCGTGATCGACGCCAAGAGCTACAAGGTGCTGAACACCATCAAGACGCCGACCCACCCGAACAGCCTGGCGCTGTCGCCGGACGGCCAGACGCTGTATGTCAGCGTCAAGCAGGCTTCCAGCCGCGAGAAAGAAGCCACCGCGCCGGACGACGTGATCCGCGTAGCGCTGAAATAATCCCGCCGAGGGTAAGCGCACATCGAACAGGCGAAGCGGCGACGCTCCGCCTGTTTTTTTCGCCCAAGGATCTGCGGTATAAAGAGTGCTATGCGATTTGTTGCTGTTTGCCGGCTTTGCTCAGACCCGTCTTATGGCGGGTTTTTTTAGGTTCATCGCGTTTTAGCGTGTATTCTGCTGCGGCGGATAATTAGGTGTGTGTTGCAGTCCATTTACCGCTACTGCAAAAGCCATCAGCAGGCATTATCCTGGCTCAATGCTAATCCCGCCTCTCAATATAAGGCATCGGGTTCATTTTTTCCCATTTAGCTGCTGTGGTTATTCTGGGTATTTTTCACTGTTTTCCCAGCGAGAAAAACCGTACTGGTTATGCCAGTTAGTGCAATAAGTGAACTCATTCCCACAAAAGCAGTCATCAGACCACCTACGGCAATAAGCCCAGAAATAAGCCCAGAAAGTGCTTCGGCTGTGTTCGCCAGAGTTGAAAACGTGCCGAATGTCTTGCCAATGTTCCCCGAAGGAGACCATGACTGGATAACAGTGACGAGAGAAATATCCACAAACGCACCACTAATACCAAGAACGAACGCGAGTGGCAAAAGAAACATCAGTGAATGTAGGGCTGTTAAGGACATTAACAATAGTAGCAAACCATAAATGAACCAGTGTCGCATTACCTTTTCTGGAGAGGTTGACCGAACAAATTTTCCGTAAAGCAATCCACCAGTGATTGTGCCGGCAGCCATAAGTGAAAATACCCAACTGGTAAATACCTCACCCTGACCTTGATTGACCGCCACTGCAGGAATGATAAAACGGATAACCGAGCCAGTAAACAGAATACAGACGGAGGATCCCAAGATGATGATAAACAAGCTGCGGGTACCCTGATAGAGTTGCTGAATATAGGAAAAGGTTTCCTGATACACGTTTTTAATCTGGAAAGATGATCTTTTTACCTCGGCTTTTTCTGAAAACGCGGAGAGAAAAATTATCGATACGGCATACGTTACAGCATTGAATAGCAACACCCATGACTTGTCAGCGAATGAAAGGATAAGGGAGCAGAGGAGAGGGCCTGCCACTGAAGCTGTTTCCTCTGCTACCTGCGACACACTGTTGGCACCGGTAAGTCTGTCAGTACTGACAGTTCTAGGTACGGCTGTCTGGTAGCTCGGCTGGAAAATACTGCGACCGATAGTTGTCAAAACTGACGCCATGATAAGAATGGTAATGCTGACCGAACCACTCAGACTGCTGATGAAGAGAAGCAGTGAAACCGTCAGACGCAGCCATTCGCTAAGTAGCATGTTATTTTTTAGACGATAATTATCTGCCATCCAGCCGCCAACGGGACCGAAGAATAAGAAAGGGATAAACCGGAAAAAATAAACAAAGCCGGTAAGCAGGTAGTCGTTGTGCGTGCTTTCCAGCACAATAAAGACGAAAACCACCTCATAGGCATAATCGCCGGACTTTGAGATAAAAAGAGAGGCGAGAAGTGTACGAAAATTTCTAACTTTCAGCCAGTTCATGACAGTCCATTCCAATGTTGAAACGTGATGCTCCCAACGCTGACACACCTTCTGCAAGGTCGGTTATGCTGACGACTCTCTTGTTTAGGCAGAGCACACCAATTTCAGCCATAAACGATGAAGCAAAGCTGAGTGCAATTCCCATACCGATGCACATATGCACACCGGTCCCGAAGGAAAGGGGTCTTTCTTTCCGACCTAGAATGAACTGGAGGGGTTCTTCAAAAACTTCTGGATCGAAATTGGCCAACCCAGTATAGAACATCACCCTATCACCTTTTTTCAGATTCTGCCCACTGAGAGTGGTATCCTGAGATATCACTCTACCTACGGAGAGAACGGGGCTGTATAAGCGTGAAGCCTCAATCACCGTGTCTCGGGCATTCTCTGCATCAACTTTCAGATTAAAGTGTGATATCGCCCAGAACGCAGCCACAATGAGTTGCATGGTTGTCTGATGAGCCGCAATATAGGCTATGGCTTTGTCTGAGGCACTGATATCACTGCAAGGGACATCATCGGTGCTCTGGTTCCTGAAGGTATCAAATATAGTAAGGAAAGAACGGGCTATTTGGACGAAATGTTCTTTTCCTTGGATCCTACCGTCGAAGAGCATGCCCACGTTGTGGGCATGCTCTTCCAGTGTGTTGGGGGACTCTAAGCCGACCAGCCTGGCTGCAAGCGTATTATTGAGAGTAATAAGATCATGCTCATCAAGGTATTTCCTCCGATTGAGCGAAGAGAGCGTCTCTTTAATCAATTCATCGCACGGAGTATTTTTAAAATTCTGATGAATGATCCGGGCGATATCACTTTTGCCCTCGTCCCGGAAAATCAGTGACTGATTGATGAGTAGGAGAAAACGTTCAACGACAGTCTTTTCCTCATCAAACATGCTGAGGGGAATCATCATTCTTTTTTTCGTGACGTACGGGCTGTTCAGCAGCCGCGAACATAACTGGTAATCATAAATAATCCAATATTTTTTGTCGGCATGATAATAGATGCCTCTATGCTCACTGTCATCACAGGCGATTGCATCATATCGCTGCTTATATGCTTCAGTAAGTGACAATGATAATTCAGACATATAGAAGCTCTTTTTTAGCAATAAATTTTCCTGGAGTTTCTAACTGTTCGGTAATGAACCGTTTCATGGCCGTTTGATCGGCCTCTGGCATTAGCCAGTACATTATGTTGGTATACCAGTACCAACCAAGTTTCGTGAGGTATAATTTTTCTGCATCCTCTGTGACAAGCCGATGCGCTTTCAACTGAGAAAGCTTTTCCTGCAATGCAAATGGTATTTGCGACATGCTCACTTTAGATTTTTCTATTTCACCATGATAGGGTAGTCGCAGGATTAACGGTTTCATTTCATCCAGAATTTCGGGATGTCTACTTATAGTCGATGGAACAGTATTGGCTTCAAGTACCGATCTAATGTACTTCTGACGACTTGACGTGTTCGTAATGACATGTCCGCGAAGAGAAGAGACGGCATTGACTCCAAAACCATGTAAATCATGATCGGCATATCCGTATACGTGTTCATGATATACGAAACTGTAATCCTGACTCACAACAGAATTATCAACATTATTCGTTCTAACGTAACCATGACCGTTATGTGGCATAAATCCTTTACTCCGCATATAAGCATCAACCAGCATATTCATGGTGAATTTCCGGGTTGCGGTTGTAACTGGCATTCCTTTATCCTGAATGGATTTATGCAGTTTTGGTTGCGTCATGACGTTGTCAATAGGATAAATATCGATATTTGTCGTTCCGAGAGAAATAGCCTGTTCTAAGTCTCTTATAATATCTTCCTCGTCCTGTCCATTCATTCCGTAAAGTATGTCGAAAAGGACGGTGCTGAAATTGCGATTGAGTATGTCTGCGGCAAAATTAATGTGGTCAAACGTTGATGTCAGCTTAAAAAGCTCACGCCATACAGGATTAAACGTCTGCAGCCCGAAACGTGGGTGCGTTACGCCTATCTCCTTCATTGCGTAAACTTTTTCCTCATCCAGGCTCTTTATTTCAATTTCAAATGAAAATTCACAGTCAGATGAAAGAGAGAAATTTTTATGTATTGCTGCACCAATCTGAGCAATATTCTCTGGCGAGAGAAGTGAGGGTGTTCCTCCGCCAAAGAATATTGATTTTACTGGAACAGCATGATAATCATTAAACTCTGCCTTTATCTCGATTTCTTTGATTAATGCACGGGTATACTGATCAACTAACTCACTGTTTTTGTAGGCTCCGCGTGTAAAAGGACAAAAAGTACAAATAGTTTCACAGAATGGGATATGAAAATAAAGTGCTCTGGATGAGACATTGGAGTTGCTGTGACTTAGGACGTCGGACAAGCTTTCAGATGAAATATTTTTTCCCTGATTCGGGAAAAAAAAGTTATATACTGGGAATTGGTAATCAAACTTGAATATACCATTGTCTTTGATGTTCATCTCAGATCACCTTCTCAGCAGTTATGTTAGCTTTGTTAAATAGTGGTGCTTTGATGTGACTCCCGCGTTCAATATAACGAACGACTATTCTAGTCACTAAACTAAGACGGGATTCAATTTCTTTTACAGCTGAAAAACACTTCCCCCCGCAGGTGTAAACATCAATGCTGATATAATTACTTTCGGGATAAGTGTGGTATGAAAGATGGGACTCACTCAGCAAGAATATCCCCGTGACGCCCTCACCTCCTGATGTGAATTTATGAGACAAAAAGCCGATTATATTAAAATTTGTCTTATTCAATACGCTCTGAAAAAATGTCTGTAGACGGTGTTCATCTTTAAGAAAACTCTTGTCATCTAAAACAATATCCAGAACGTAATGATGGCCTAAATCTTCCATTTCCGCCTCCTGAATTATGAGCTTCTTCACTGGAAAAGGGCAGCGGAGCTGCCCTTTCCTGGATATTACCAAGCTACACTGTTAAAGTCGTAGTTATCTGCAGATGACTCAGTTACGAACAGTTCAATTGCACTTTCCATAATAAATCCTCGTTTGATAAATTTTATGAATAACAGTTTAATTCAGGCAAAACCTTCAGGAAGTCAAATCCTGTCGCCTCTTTTTATTTATGATAAGAGAATAAAAAAGTTTAGTATTAAGTTGCTTAATTGCGATCTTTTTCACAAAACAATTACAAGTTGTATTCATTCCGATAACTAAGCATTGATAAAATAAATGAATGCTTTGATTTTTATTAAAAATAATAATTAGAAAATACAGAGACGTGGTTTGATGCTGTATTACAGCATATTGGCAGGCTGCCTTATTTCACCACAAAGTATGCTCTGGGGCTGGAGAGGCTGGTTCAGGTGCTGCCGGATTGGCTGTTTAAAACCAATTATTGTGAAGATCTCTGGGCACTCAATCCGCCAATCCGGCATTTACCACCAAAGCTGAGCATCTTTATTGATTTTTTTGCAAAATGCCTGTCGCAGGAAACAATCTTGAACTCTGTGACAGACAGTAAATTGTAGTCATGCTTATATGAAGAACCCGAGGAGGGGTAATAATTTCTATTGATAATTAAAGATATTTTTTAAAACTTCCCGCTGTAATATTCACCGCGATACTTAGTAGCAGTGCACAGGGCAAGAGCACAAAGAGTGGGCTGATACTGAACGGCTGCACCAGATAAAGCATCCAGGGCAGCATGATAAGCGGTATCAGGCTGGCCTTGGCGCGGTGATAGATAAAGCCCGATTCACGTCCCGCACCAAAGCGGCGCACATCACGCCGCACTAACCCATTGACCAGGCCAACAAACGTGGCCATCGCAAAAAGCGGCAGGCTTAAACACAGCACCACTGTTCGTACCAGAAACACCAGCAACATGTACGACGCAGCGGTCAGATACGTTTCCAGATGCATATACACCACCCCCACGTAATACCGAAAATCCCGCGTCTGGCTGAGAGTCGCCAGTCGGGCCTCTGTAGGCATCCAGTCGTTCAAGTAGCTCAGAAATGCGATTTAAGGCGAGGGCAGGGCGATGCTGGCGTTTCACCGTCGTTAAAGCGCCAGCCATATCCACGGCAGGGTTATAGCTGATAATGCCTGACTGGGCAGCATAGCGCATAATTGCAGTGATACGTTGCTGAAGACGGGCTGCGATCTCGTATATCTCTTTGGCTTCGGCAGCTTTGACGGGGAGAAGTAAATCGGGAGTCCGGAGGGGGTAATGTCACGTGAGCCGATAAAGGGAAACACATGAGTTTCGAGGCTTTTCAGTATCTTCTCACTATGTGAGACTGACCATTTTTTGTTGCTCTTATGCCACTGTCTTGTGATGCCTTCAAATGTCTGAGCTGTTTCGGGAACAGACTTTTTGATCCGCTTCTGTTCGCAGGGGTCAATTCCTTCAGCTATCTGCTTCCTTGCTGTATCGCGCTTTTCCCTGGCTTCTGATAACGAGACTTCAGGATAGACACCCAGAGCGAGCGTTTTCTCTTTGCCCAGAAATCGATAACGGAGTCGCCAGTAGCGCGAGCCGTTAGGGTGAACGAGCAAAAACATGTTGCCACTGTCGCAAATTTATACGGTTTTTCGTCCGGTTTAGCTGCACGGATTTTAGCGTCAGTGAGCGCCATTGGCGGTATCTCCTGCTAGTAAAAGGGGAACAAATTTTATCGAATCAGACTATACCCTCAGTTGTACCCTCGCAAGGGACTTGATGCGGGTTGAAATTGATTGAGTTGGGTGGAGTTAAGGTATTGCGGATGTGTTGATTTTTGCGGGCTTAGAATGCAAAAACGGACCTCCGTGGAGGTCCGTTGATATGAATTTGGTGCCCGGACTCGGAATCGAACCAAGGACACGGGGATTTTCAATCCCCTGCTCTACCGACTGAGCTATCCGGGCAACGGGCAGCATTAAACCGTATTGGCCGATAGCCGTCAACGGCTTTATGCATGAAAGACGTTAAAACGCCTCCGGTTGCTGGCTTTTCAGGCAAGGGGCGCAAAAAATGCGCTTGTTCAGGCTATCGCCTTGGGTTGGCGGTGCCGCAAGCGCAGCGCGCTCAGCTCAGCGCCCCGTTGCGGCGGCACTGTGCCACCTGCAAAATGTCTTCCGCCAGCCGTTTAGCGACCGATACGTCTTGGAGCTGGCGTTTTACCAGCAGTTTGCTCAGGCAGCCTTCCTGAATCAGCTCCATCTGCTGTGCCACCATGTCGGCGTCGTCGGCGTCCATGTCGCGCAGCAGTTCGCGGGTCAGCTCCAGCGAGGTCAGCTTTTGCTGCTCCGCCAGCTGGTGGATCGGGTGATCCGTTTCCGGGAAGAAGCTGCAGGCGGCGATGAACAGGCAGCCGGGGTAGCGGTCTTGCTGCACGTATTCCGCCAATACGTCATAGCGCGCCAGCAGCTTTTGCTGTGGGCTGAGATGCTCGTCCAGCAGCAGCTGGCGGCGCCAGGTGTCGATCTGTTGGCCATGGTAGCGCAGGCAGTCGTACAGCAACGCCTCGCGATCAGGCCAGAACCGTTTGAGATCGCCGGGCTGAACGTCGAGTTTTTCCGCCAGCATCTCTAATGTGGCGGTCGCCAGGCCCTGTTGTTCCAACAGGCCCAGCGCGGTATCAAGGACGTGTTCACGTTGCACTTGTGCTTCCTCCTCTTCAGTTCAGAACCTCAGTGTTATTTATTATACCCGTCATCTTTCGAGCCGCAGCGTTGTTGGCTGCTCACCGTTATTCGGCCCCTCCATGGGCCTCACCCCTTGCGGGGCCACTGTAGGCAGTGTTCAAATCTGCTCCCGGCAGATTTGTCACCCCAGTCACTTACTTTAGTAAGCTCCTGGGGACTCCTGTGCTTGCCGCCTAGCTGCAACTCGAAAGCTATAGGGTATATCACATCACTTTCTGCAAATGCGCGTTGAAGGCTTCCGCCTTCATAAAACCGGTGACCCGCTGGGCCGTCAGCTCCTGGCCCGCCGGATCGAAGAACAGGATCGTCGGCAATCCCAGCACCTGCAGGTGCTTCAGCAGCGCCGCCTGTTCCGCGCCGTTGGCGGTGACGTCCGCCTGCAGCAGCACCGCGTTGGCCAGGCTCGCCTGCACCGCCGCATCGCTGAAGGTGTATTTCTCGAACTCTTTACAGGCCACGCACCAGTCGGCGTACAGATCCAGCATCACCGGCTTGCCGCGCGCCTGTTGCAGTGCCCGATCGAGCTGTTCGACGTTGTTGATGCGGGTAAAAGTCAGGTGCGGCTGAGCCGCCAACTGCGCCTGGTCGGCACCGAAGGCCCAGTCCTGCAGCGGCCGCGCGGCGATCACCGCCGCCGCCAGCAGCAGCAGTTGCAGGGCGCGTGCCCAGCCGCGCGCGCTTCTCAGGCTCAGGGCGAAGGCCCAACCGAAGAACGCCAGGCCGAGCAGGCTCCACAGGCGCAGGCCCCACAGATCGCCGA
Organism: Serratia nevei; assembly: GCF_024160145.1. Classification (GTDB taxonomy): domain Bacteria; phylum Pseudomonadota; class Gammaproteobacteria; order Enterobacterales; family Enterobacteriaceae; genus Serratia; species Serratia nevei_A. Next base: position 18,075 of record NZ_JAMYWQ010000029.1, on the reverse strand, counting down.
TCACCCGCTCCAGCAGGAACACCGGCAGCGCCAGAATGACGAAGCCGAAGGCCTCTTTCACGTACTGCATCCACGGGCCGCTGCGCGGCAGCAGGCGGTTGCCGAACAGGGTGACGATCACCAGCGGAATGCCCATCCCCAGCGCGTACAGGTACAGCGTGCCGCCGCCGGCCCACAGGTTACCGCTCTGGGCGATATACAGCAGGATGGCGCTGAGCGGCGCGGTGGTGCAGGGCGAGCAAATCAGCCCGGCCAGGGCACCCATCAGGAACACGCCGGTCAGCGAGCCGCCGCGCTGGGTGTTGCTCCAGTTCGCCAGCCGGGTTTGCAGCGCCGAAGGCAACTGCAGGGAATAGAGGCCGAGCATCGACAGCGCCAGCGCGATAAACAGCACCGACAGGCCGATCAGCACGTAAGGGTGCTGCAGCGCCGCCTGGAACTGCAGGCCGGCGGCGGCCACCACCAGCCCCAGCAGGGTGTAGGTGAGCGCCATGCCCTGCACGTAAACCACCGCCAGCGCCAGAATGCGGCCGCTGCTTTGCGGCCGGTCGCGGCCGAGGATGATGCCGGAGATCAGCGGGTACATCGGCAGCACGCACGGGGTGAAGGCGATGCCGATACCGATCAGCAGCGCCCACAGCGGCGAGAACGGCAGGCTGGCCGGTGCGGCGGGCACTTTAGCCGGTGTAGAGGCCGGGAGCGGGGCGGCCGCGCCGGCGCTGACGGCATCCAGCGGGATGATCCGGGTTTCCGGCGGATAGCAGAAGCCGGCCTCGGCGCAGCCCTGATAGGTGACGCTGAGGCTGGCGCTGGCTGCCGCCTGTTGCAGCGGCACCTGCAGATTCAGCTGCTGTTTGAAAATCGCCACTTCGCCGAAGAACTCGTCCTTGTGGCTCAACCCTGCGGGCAGGGTAAAGGCGCCGAGCGTCGCCTGCTGCGGCACCAGTTTGATCTGCTGGCGATACAGGTAGTAGCCGGGGCGGATCTGCCAGTTCAGCGTTACCTGGCTGCCTTGCTGTTTGAAATCGAAGGCGAAGGCCCGATCGACGGGCACGAACTGGCTGCCGCCCTGCGGCGCGAACAGCGAAGCCTGCGCTGCCTGCGGCAGGAAGCACAGGCTGCACAGCAGCAAAATCAGTTTAAGGAAGCGTTGATCCATGACAGGTAGTCTTTATCTCCGGCCATCACCGGCAGCACCAGCAGCTCAGGCGTCTGGTAAGGGTGATGTTGTTTCAGGGTGTCGAGCAGGGCCTGCTGACGGCGGCAATCGCTTTTGAACAGCATCTGCACTTCGTATTCCTGTTCCAGTTTCCCTTCCCAGTAATACAGCGAGGTAGCGCCGGGCAGCAGCGTGGCGCAGGCCGCCAGCTTATCGCCCAGGACCCGCGCCGCCAGTTCCTGGGCGCTGGCCTCATCGGGTGCGGTACAGAGTATGACGACAGCTTCGCAATCAGACATCTTCAGCCCTCTCATCGGTTCGAATGGGCACTATACCCTGAAGGCGGATTGGCTAGAAGGTGAGTTTATCGCCAGAAGGAAAACCGGGGCCGCAGCCCCGGTCGAAGCGTTACAGCATGATGCTGCCGAGCAGGAAGCCGAATACCACGGCGAAGATCACGCCCATGGTGCCGGGAATGAAGAACGGATGGTTGAACACGAAACGGCCGATGCGCGTGGTGCCGGTATCGTCCATCTGCACCGCGGCGACCAGCGTCGGGTAGGTCGGCAGGATGAACAGGCCGGAGACGGCGGCGAAGGAGGCGACGGCGGTCAGCGGCGATACGTTCAGCGCCAGCGCCATCGGCATCAGCGCCTTGGCGGTGGCGGCCTGCGAGTACAGCAGCGCCGAGCAGAAGAAGAAGATCACCGCCAGCAGCCACGGGTGCGCCTGAATGACGCTGCCGGCCGTCTCTTTGATCCAGTCGATGTTGGCCTGCACGAAGGTATCGCCCAGCCAGGCGACGCCGAGGATACAGATACAGGCGCTCATGCCGGCTTTGAAGGTGCTGGAGTTCAGCACCATGTCGGTGTCGACGCGGCACAGCAGGGTGGTCAGCGTGGCGACGCTCAACATGATGATCAGGATGGCGTTGGTGGTGTTCATCAGCGGCTTGGCCACCAGGCCCAGGCCTGGGCTGTTGATGATGGCGTAGGCCACCACGCACAGCACGCCCAGCAGGAACAGCAGCACCGAGGCTTTGGCGCGCGGTTTGATCTCCAGCGCGTTGTTGCCGCGCAGGGTGATCAGGCCTTCCTCCAGGCGTTTCAGGTACACCGGGTCGTTAGACAGTTTGGAATCGAACAGCCAGGTCACCAGCAGCGACATCACCAGCACGGCGCAGAAGGTGGACGGGAGCACCACCATCAGCAGGTGCAGGTAGCTGACGCCGTGGCCTTCCATCACCGAAGACATGTACACCACCGCGGCGGAGATCGGCGAGGCGGTGATGGCGATCTGGGCGGACACCACGGCGGTCGACAGCGGCCGGCAAGGCTTGATGCCCTGTTCTTTCGCCACTTCGGCGATCACCGGCAGCGCCGAGAGTGAGATGTTGCCGGTGCCGGCGAAGATGGTCAGGAAGTAGGTGACGATAGGGGCGAGAATGGTGATGTGCTTGGGGTTCTTGCGCAGCAGCTTTTCGGTCTGCTGCACCAGATAGTCCATCCCCCCGGCGACCTGCATCGCGGAGATCGCCGCGATCACCGCCATGATGATGGAAATCACGTCGAAGGGAATGCTGCCCGGCTTGACGCCGATCAGCGCCAGGACCAGAACGCCCAATCCCCCCGCGAACCCGATACCGATACCGCCCAACCTGGCCCCTAAAAAGATGGCCAGCAGAACGATAACCAATTCCAAGGCTAGCATAGTGTTTACTCCTTAAAATGAGATTTCCCGTCATCTTTGAAACTGCATCGGTGTTGGCTGCGAGCACGCACCCCAGTCACTTACTTGAGTAAGCTCCTGGGGACTTGCGCTCTTGCCGCCTTGATGCAGTCCCAATGATTTAGGGTGTAAATTGAAAATAAAACGTTAAAATTTTGTGGGCGCCGGAAAGTAAAAAGGCACGCTATCCAGAGGATTTAGCGTGCCTTTCAGGGCTACCGGGTAGGTCTGTTATTGTTCATTTTCATCCGTATAGCGTTTGGCTTTATAGGCCGGGTGCATCAGGTTCTCCACGGAGAAGATGTCATCCAGCTCGGCTTCGGTCAGCAGGCCGCGTTCCAGCACCACTTCACGCACGCTCTTGCCGGTTTCGGCACAGATCTTCCCGACGATGTCACCGTTATGGTGGCCGATGAACGGGTTCAGATAGGTGACGATACCGATCGAGTTGAAGACGTAGTGTTCGCAGACTTCTTTATTCGCGGTGATGCCGTTAATGCATTTTTCCAGCAGGTTGTAGCAGGCGTTGGTCAGGATGTGGATCGACTCGAACATCGCCTGGCCGATCACCGGCTCCATCACGTTCAGCTGCAGCTGGCCCGCTTCGGCCGCCATGGTAACGCAAGTGTCGTTGCCAATCACCTTGAAACACACCTGATTGACCACTTCCGGCACCACCGGGTTCACTTTGGCCGGCATGATGGACGATCCCGCCTGCAGCTCAGGCAGGTTGATTTCGTTCAGGCCGGCGCGCGGGCCGGAGGAGAGCAGGCGCAGGTCGTTGCAGATTTTGGACAGTTTCACCGCCAGGCGTTTAAGCGCGCTGTGCACCATCACGTAGGCGCCGCAGTCGGAGGTGGCCTCGATCAGGTCTTCCGCCGGCACCACCGGCAGCCCGCTGACTTCCGCCAGTTTTTGCACCGCCAGCGGCTGGTAGCCTTCCGGGGTGTTGAGCGCGGTGCCGATCGCGGTGGCGCCCAGGTTCACTTCCAGCAGCAGCTCCGCGGTGCGGTGCAGGTTGCGGGTCTCTTCGTTCAGCAGCACGCTGAAGGCGTGGAACTCCTGGCCGAGGGTCATCGGCACCGCGTCCTGCAGCTGGGTGCGGCCCATTTTCAGGATGGTTTCGAACTCTTTCGCCTTGCGGTCGAAGCCTTCGCGCAGCTGGTTGATGGCGTCGATCAGTTTCTGGTTGGAGGCGTACACCGCGATGCGGAACCCGGTCGGGTAGGCGTCGTTGGTGGACTGGCACTTATTGAGGTGATCGTTCGGGTTCAGGTACTGGTATTCGCCTTTTTGGTGGCCCATCAGCTCCAGGCCGATGTTCGCCAGCACTTCGTTGGTGTTCATGTTCAGCGAGGTGCCTGCGCCGCCCTGGAACACGTCCACCGGGAACTGATCCATGCATTTGCCTTTATCCAGCACCTCGTCGCAGGCCTGGATGATCACGTCGGCGATTTTGCGCGGGATGGTTTTGAGTTCTTTGTTGGCCATCGCTGCGGCCTTTTTCACCATCACCATGCCGCGAACGAACTCGGGGACATCGCTGATTTTGCTGTTGCTGATGTAGAAGTTTTCAATCGCACGCAGAGTGTGAACTCCGTAGTAAGCGTCTGCGGGGACTTCACGTGTGCCTAACAGGTCTTCTTCGATACGAATGTTGTTTGACATGAGAACCTTCTCTATGTGTTGCTGCCGAATTAATAATTTGTCAGGTCAAGGCTAGTAAGGGCACAGCCTAAATTAATATTGCCGAAGGCTTGGGGCGTGAAACGATTAACCAAATCGCCCGTTGCTGCCCAGATCATATGCTGGTTGGTAAGAAATGACTGAATCCAGATCACCTTATGGTGTTTAAGGATATGCCCTTTTCCGGTTCTGTGACCTCTTTCACGTTTGTGAACTTTAGCAATAAAAACCGGCTCTCGGTTGAAATGGTGGGGTGATGCCCTCATTGTAATGGTGTCGGCCGTTTACGGCCTCTTTTTTCGCGCCGTCGCCCCGTGGCGGCCGCGCTTTACCTACCGATAGGAGAACCAGGTGCGCTGGTTACCGCTACTGCTGATATTTCTGCTGGCTTACATAGAAATATCCATCTTTATCAAAGTCGCCGCCGTGCTCGGCGTGGCTGTCACCCTGCTGCTGGTGGTGTTCAGCTCCTGCGTCGGCATTTCGCTGGTGCGCAATCAGGGCATGAAAACCTTCGTGCAGATGCAGCAAAAACTGGCGGCCGGCGAAAGCCCGGCGGCGGAAATGGTGAAAAGCGTTTCGCTGGTGCTGGCGGGCTTCCTGCTGCTGGTTCCGGGCTTCTTCACCGACTTCCTCGGCCTGCTGCTGCTGCTGCCGCCGGTGCAAAAATCGTTGACGCTCAAGCTGATGCCGCATCTGTCGGTTTATCGCCCTGGCGGTTGGACGGGCGACGCCGCCGCCAACGGCAACACCTTCGACGGCGAATTCCAGCGCAAGGACGACGAACGCCCGGTGCTGGAACACCGCCCGGACGAGGAACGCAAGCCTCACGATCGTTAAGCAAACGCGGCTCAGGCCGCGTTTTTCATCTCTGTAACACCCGCGCGACCAAAAATGCGAAATTTTTTTCGTTGGCCCCCTTGAAGGGGACTGGAACGCCCCCATCTCAAATGCCACGAGGCCGGTAATAACAACCATCCGGTGTACAACCCTAAATCTGATAGAGACCTTCTTACAGGAGAGCGTTCAATGAGTATTCGTCCATTGCATGACCGCGTTATCGTCAAGCGCAAAGAAGTTGAATCAAAATCTGCTGGCGGCATCGTCCTGACTGGCTCTGCGGCGGGTAAATCCACTCGCGGCGAAGTGGTTGCAGTGGGTAAAGGGCGTGTGCTGGAAAGCGGCAACATCCAACCGCTGGATGTGAAAGTTGGCGATATCGTGATTTTCAACGACGGCTACGGCGTGAAAGCAGAGAAGATCGACAATGAAGAAGTGTTGATCATGTCCGAAAGCGACATTCTGGCAATTGTTGAAGCGTAATTGCGCTTTATCTTCTGAACTGAACGAGTTGAAGGGAAATACCAATGGCAGCTAAAGACGTAAAATTCGGCAATGACGCTCGCGTGAAAATGCTCCGCGGCGTGAATGTTCTCGCTGATGCAGTAAAAGTGACCCTGGGCCCGAAAGGCCGCAACGTAGTGCTGGATAAATCTTTCGGCGCACCGACCATCACCAAAGACGGCGTTTCCGTGGCGCGTGAAATCGAACTGGAAGACAAGTTCGAGAACATGGGCGCACAGATGGTGAAAGAAGTGGCCTCCAAAGCGAACGACGCGGCGGGCGACGGCACCACCACGGCAACCGTACTGGCTCAATCCATCATCACCGAAGGCCTGAAAGCGGTTGCAGCAGGCATGAACCCGATGGATCTGAAGCGCGGCATCGACAAAGCGGTTGTCGCTGCGGTTGAAGAACTGAAAAAACTGTCCGTACCTTGCTCCGATTCCAAAGCTATCGCTCAGGTAGGCACCATCTCCGCCAACTCCGACGAAACCGTGGGTAAACTGATCGCGGAAGCGATGGAGAAAGTGGGCAAAGAAGGCGTTATCACCGTTGAAGAAGGCACCGGCCTGCAAGACGAGCTGGACGTGGTTGAAGGTATGCAGTTCGACCGCGGTTACCTGTCCCCATACTTCATCAACAAGCCGGAAACCGGTTCCGTTGAGCTGGAAAGCCCGTTCATCCTGCTGGCTGACAAAAAGATCTCCAACATCCGCGAAATGCTGCCGGTGCTGGAAGCCGTTGCCAAAGCAGGCAAACCGCTGCTGATCATCGCTGAAGACGTTGAAGGTGAAGCGCTGGCGACCCTGGTGGTCAACACCATGCGTGGCATCGTGAAAGTGGCTGCCGTTAAGGCGCCTGGCTTCGGCGACCGCCGTAAAGCCATGCTGCAGGACATCGCGACCCTGACTGCCGGTACCGTTATCTCTGAAGAGATCGGTCTGGAGCTGGAAAAAGCCACCCTGGAAGACCTGGGCCAGGCAAAACGCGTTGTGATCAACAAAGACACCACCATCATCATCGATGGCGTGGGCGACGAAGCGACCATCCAGGGCCGCGTTGCTCAAATTCGTCAGCAGATCGAAGAAGCGACTTCTGACTACGATCGTGAAAAACTGCAGGAGCGCGTAGCGAAACTGGCCGGCGGCGTTGCCGTTATCAAGGTTGGCGCAGCCACTGAAGTTGAAATGAAAGAGAAGAAAGCCCGCGTTGAAGACGCCCTGCACGCGACCCGCGCCGCAGTGGAAGAAGGCGTGGTTGCCGGCGGTGGCGTAGCGCTGATCCGCGTTGCAGGCAAAATCGCCGCGCTGAAAGGCGACAACGAAGACCAGAACGTGGGTATCAAAGTTGCGCTGCGCGCAATGGAAGCCCCTCTGCGTCAGATCGTGGTGAACGCCGGTGAAGAAGCTTCCGTTATCGCCAACCAGGTGAAAGCGGGCGAAGGCAGCTACGGCTACAACGCTTACTCCGAAGAATACGGCGACATGATCGCGATGGGTATCCTGGATCCAACCAAAGTGACCCGTTCTGCTCTGCAGTACGCGGCTTCCGTGGCTGGCCTGATGATCACCACCGAATGCATGGTCACCGACCTGCCGAAGGCTGACGCACCGGATCTGGGCGCAGCTGGCGGCATGGGTGGTATGGGCGGCATGGGCGGCATGATGTAATCATCCCCCACACGCTTGTGTGCTGAGAACCCCGGTCAACCGACCGGGGTTTTTTTTATCTTTAAAATCAATAAAAAGAATGTTTGTTTAGCTTGTTATTAGTTGCGTGAATGAATTATTGCATTATTTTGTTTTTACCCTAAACCGTTGTCGTTTCGTACCGATATAGCCCCTACCGGGCGGGGAATTTTCCTTCGCCGGTGTGACTGTCAACGGAGACGACTTATGCTGAAAAATATGAAGATAGCCACCTGGCTGATGTTGATGCTGCTGCTGCTGGGCTTGATGCCCATGGGAACCGGCGCCATCGCCTTCTATTTCATGCAGCAAAACGGCAACAGCATCGGCAGGATGAGCACTTTCTCCGACGAGGAAGCGGCGCTGAACCGCAGTTGGCGTGCTTTGCTGCAAACGCAGACGCTGATCGACAACATGGCGTTCGAGCGCATGGCGCAGACGGACGCCGCTGATATCCGGCAGGGCATCATTGAGGCGCGCAATGAGCTGCGCAGCGCCGACGTCGCTTTTAACCAGTTTTGGGATACGCCTGGGCTGACGGTAACGCGCCCGGACCTGGGCGAGGCGATGAAAAAGGTCTACCTGGCGCAGCAGGCGGTGCTGAAGCAAGAGCTGACGCTGCTGGCCGACACGCCGCAGGCGGCGCTGATCGAGCGGCTGCACGCCATGGCGGCCGAGAAGCGCCAGGTGCGCCAGCGGCTGGATAACCAGTTTGCCGACTACATGCGGGCCACGGTGGCCGCCCACCGTCTGGCGGTGGAAGAAGCGGAGCAGACCCAACAGGTCTTCGCACGCCTGCTGAGCGGCACCCTGGCGGCGATCCTGCTGCTGTTGGTCGCCGTGCAACGTGATTTCCGCCGGCGCTTGATCCTGCCGCTGCGCCAGATTGCCGAACAGCTGCAAAAGGTTGGGCGCGGCGATCTGCGCAGCGAGATCGCGGTACGCAACAACAATGAGATCGGCATGCTGTTCGCCAGCCTGAAGACGATGCAGCAAGAACTGAGCGCCACTGTGCAGCAGGTGCGTGACGGCGTGGAGTCGATCAACCACGGTACGCACGAGATCGCCGTTGGCAACGCCGATCTTTCCAGCCGCACGGAAGAACAGGCCAGCGCGCTGACGGAAACCGCCGCCAGCATGGAACAGATCACCGCTACGGTGCGGCAAAACGCCGATAACGCCAACCAGGCCGCCGGGATGGTCAATCAAACCGCCGGCATTGCCCGCAACGGCGAAACGCTGATGGCCAGCGCGGTCGACAAGATGCGGGCGATCAACGACAGCGCGCGTCAGGTGGGGGATATTACCAGCGTGATCGACGGCATCGCCTTCCAGACCAATATCCTGGCGCTGAACGCCGCCGTGGAGGCCGCGCGGGCCGGCGAACAGGGGCGGGGTTTTGCGGTGGTGGCCGGCGAAGTGCGCAATCTGGCGCAGCGCTGCGCGACTTCGGCCAAGGAGATCAGCAGCCTGGTCGACGGCGTGACCGGCGATATCGCCGCCGGCGTGCGCTTGGTGGAACAGGCGGGCGAGACGATGAATGCCATCGCCGGCTCGGTGAACCAGGTGACGTCGCTGATGGAGAACATTTCGTCTGCATCGGAAGAACAAAGCCAGGGCGTTGAGCAGGTCGGGGTGGCGGTGAGCCAGATGGATCGGGTGACGCAGCAGAACGCCGCGCTGGTGCAGGAGGTGGCGACCACTGCCGTCGGTGTGGAGGAGCAGGCGGCCTTGCTGGCGCAGGCGGTGGCGGTATTCCAGCTGGCGAAGGGGGAAGCGCGCCAGGGTGAAGCGCCGGTATCGGCGGCCGTTGCCGGCCTGGCATAACGCCGCCGCACTGAATTGGATGATATTTTTGCTGCCCGGGGCGATTTAGCTGGTAAACTGATAAGTCATCAGCTGTCGCTCAAGACGTTGGCCCGCTCGCGTGGCAACGGATGCTTAAGAGATGGCATCGCTTTCTGATAAGCTTTTGCGTAATTCTCAACATCGAATGGGGAACAAGATGCGGATTAAAGCCTTACTGGGTCTTTCGGCAGCGATGCTGCTGGCGGGTTGCAGCAGCACGAATGAACTGACCGCTGGGGGTCAGCAGATCAAGTTCACCGACAGCAAGCCGGCGGCGGAATGCCAGCTGCTGGGGGAAGTGACCGGCACCCAGAGCAACTGGCTGTCCGGCAACGGCGGTGAAGGCAGCTCCATGCGCGGCGCGGCCAACGATCTGCGCAACAAGGCGGCGGCGATGGGCGGCAACGTGATCTACGGCGCCAACAGCCCGAGCCAGAACCTGCTCTCCAGCTTCGCCCCGCTGGACAGCAAAATGGTCGGCCAGGTTTACAAGTGCCCATAAGGCGCTGAGATCGCAGCCGCAAAGAGATAAAAAAGAGGAATGCCACGGCATTCCTCTTTTCGTTGGGAGATTTGGTGCGCGTCACTCCTGCATCAGGCGCAGGTCGATCGGCGTTTTGCTCGGTTCGCCGCCCACTTCGCGCGTCAGACGCGGCACCAGATAACCGGACACCTTGCTCAGCAGCGCCTGCATGATGGCACGCGCTTCATCGTCGCTGACCATGAAGTGTGCCGCGCCCTGCACCTTGTCCAGCACGTGGATGTAGTAAGGCAGGATACCGGCGTCGAACAGCGCGTTGCTGAGCGCCGCCAGCGTGTCGGCATCGTCGTTGACGTCGCGCAGCAGCACGCTTTGGTTGAGCAGCGTGACGCCGGCGAGACGCAGCTGCGCCATGGCGCTTTGCAGCTCGCGGTCAATTTCGTTGGCGTGGTTGATGTGCGTGACCATCAGCACCTGCAGGCGCGAGGCCGACAGCTGGCGGCACAGCGCCGGCGTAATGCGCGCCGGGATCACCACCGGCAAACGGGTGTGGATGCGCAGGCGTTTCAGGTGCGGGATGGCTTCCAGCTCGCCGACCAGCCACTCCAGCTCGCTGTCTTTGGCCATCAGCGGATCGCCGCCGGAAAAAATGATCTCGTCCAGTTCCGGGTGTTGGCGGATATAATCCAGCGCCTGCCGCCAGTTGTTCTTGTTGCCCTGATTATCCTGATAGGGGAAGTGGCGGCGGAAGCAGTAACGGCAGTTGACGGCACAGCCGCCCTTGACCAGCAGCAGCGCGCGATTGCGGTATTTGTGCAGCAGGCCCGGCACCACGCTGCGCTGCTCATCGAGCGGATCGGTGGTGAACCCTGGGGCGTTGATGAACTCTTCTCTGGCGGTCAGCACCTGGCGCAGCAGCGGGTCGTTGGCATCCCCGGGGCGCATGCGCGCGGCAAAGGCGCGCGGTACGCGCAGGGCAAACAGCCGGCGGGCATCGCGCCCCTGCGGCAGTTCCGGGTGCGTATTCAGTGACAAAAGCTGCAGTAATTCATCAGGATCGGTAATAACATCGGCGAGTTGATGCAACCAATCTTCTCTATGTGCCGTACTTTGGGTTATAATGTGTGCCATTTTTTTGGCTAAGCTACCAGTTCAAATATTCAGAGGGCCATCATGGCGACTTATTCTAGCAACGATTTCCGTCCGGGTCTTAAAATCATGTTCGAGGGCGAACCTTACGCCGTCGAAGCCAGTGAGTTCGTTAAGCCGGGTAAAGGCCAGGCGTTTGCACGCGTGAAAATGCGTCGTCTGCTGACCGGCACCCGCGTGGAAAAAACCTTCAAGTCTACCGATTCCTGCGAAGGCGCAGACGTGATGGACACCAACATGAACTACCTGTACAGCGACGGTGAGTTCTACCACTTCATGCACCCTGAGTCTTTCGAACAGCATCAGGTTGACGGCAAAACCGTCGGCGACGCGGCCAAATGGCTGCAGGATAACGCAGAGTGCATCATCACCCTGTGGGATGGCCGTCCAATCGCCGTGCAGCCGCCGAACTTCATCGAAGCGGAAATCACCGATACCGATCCGGGCCTGAAAGGCGATACCGCAGGGACTGGCGGCAAGCCGGCGACCCTGAGCACCGGCGCCGTGGTTAAAGTGCCGTTGTTCGTCCAGATCGGCGAAGTGATCAAAGTTGACACTCGCTCTGGCGAATACGTCTCTCGCGTTAAATAAGTTTCAAAGCAGAGGAACCCCCGCGGTTCCTCTGCTTTATCCCATCTCCGGAAAACCCGCATGTTCAAGAAAACGTTGTTGGCCGTGCTCTCCCTGTTGTTCCTTTTCTCCCTTGGCGGTTGCAATACGTTTCGCGGTTTCGGCGAAGACGTTCAGCATCTCGGCAGCGCCATCTCGCGTACGGCAGGCTGATCCCGCCCTTTCACCCGATGCCTTGGCACCACAAAGCCGGTGGCGAGCCCACGCCCTGCGTCAATTTTGACTAAGCTTAGAAAGCCGTACTTTTTCATCAACGACAAATAAGGACTTTCTTATGCTGAAGAAAAGTATTATCGCGATCTTCTCTTTGATGATTTTGACTTCGCTGACCGCCTGCAATACCACCCGTGGCGTGGGTGAAGACATCCAGGCCGGCGGCAAAGCCATTCAGCGCAGCGCGGAATAATCCGTTCTCCACCCGGCGGCGTTCCGCGCGCGGAGGGCCGCCGCATTTCCTCCTCTTGCCTGAGTGTTAACGCTGCTGCTATCCTGCCGCAGTGCGGGTGAGGTTACCCGCCGTTCATCACCCCGCTGAACGGGACGACCCGTTTACGCGTCATTATATCGGGGACGACCCCAGTGGTAGGGAGGCCGTCTCATGGCCTGGATTATTCTGCTTATCGCCGGTTTGCTCGAAGTGGTTTGGGCTATCGGTCTGAAATACACCCACGGTTTTACCCGGCTGACGCCGAGCATCATCACCATCGCCGCGATGGTGGTCAGCATGTTGCTGTTGGCCAACGCCATGAAAACGCTGCCCGCCGGCACCGCCTATGCGGTGTGGACCGGCATCGGCGCGGTGGGCGCGGCCATCATGGGCATGGTGCTGTTGGGCGAGTCGACCAATATCGCGCGTATCATCAGTCTGTGCCTGATCGTGGTCGGCATCCTCGGGCTGAAGTTCAGCAGTCACTGATCGGCGGACTGTTGCACCCAGATCAGCGCATCGGTGGCGAAACCGTAGCCCTTGGCCGTCTGCAATAAGCTGTCGCGTACGCCGGCGTCAAGCGTCGGGGTGCGCGACAGGATCCACAGATAGTCGCGGTTTGGGCCGCAAACCAGCGCGTAGCGGTAGTCCGGGTCCAGGGCAATCACGTTATAGCCGCCGTAGAAGGGGCCGAAGAACGACACTTTCAGCGCCGCGACCTGCGGTGAGCCGGTAAAGTAGGCTTTGCCTTCGCTTTCTTGCCATTGCTGTTTCTGCGGATTGAAGCCGCGATTGATGACTTTCAGCCCGCCGTCGGCGCGTGGGCTGTAGTGGGCGGTCACCTGCTGCAAACCGCGTTCAAAACGATGATCCAGACGCGCGATTTCGTACCAGGTACCGAGATAGCGCTGACTGTCGAAAGGGGTCACGACCTTGATGTCTTTGGGCGGGGAGACGCTGCAAGCGACGGAGAGCAGGGCGGAAAGCATGACGCTAAGCTTTGACCATAAACGCATCGGTGACTCCTGTTTACCGGGGGCGAGTAGACAGTGTAGCCGATGAGAAAAGGGCGGCCAACGGGCGTTGGCCGCCTGAGCGGTTTACAGGGTGACGACGCCGATAACGGTGACCACGCTGAGGATCGCCGCCAGGCCGTAGAACACCCACTTGCCGGCCGGTACGTGGATCTTCAGATCGTGCATCGCATGGTGGATGCGGTGCAGGCCGCACCACAGCGGCAGAATGATCATCAGCAGCAGGAACAGGCGGCCGATCAGGCTCTGGCAGAACGCCAGCACGCGCTCGTAACCCAGCGCTTCACCGGGGAACAGCCCCAGCGGCAGCAGAATGCCGACCAGCAGCACGATGGCCGGCGCGACGATCGCGCCCCACATGCCGCCGGCGCCGAACAATCCCCAGAAAACCGGCTCGTCGGAGCGTTTAGGTGCTTGATTTATCATATTTCCTCCGGATTAGATCAGGGCCACGGCCAGGATGACCACGCTGACGACGATCGTGACGGCCCACAGCCCTTTCACGATGGGGCCCGGCCCCATTTTTTCGCTGTTGACCACGATATTGGCGGCCTTCGGCGCCAGATCGAACCAGGTTTTGGTGTGCAGCGCCGCCGCCAGCAGGGCGACAACGTTGATCAGCAGCACCAGCGGGTTCTGCAAGAAGCCGACGAAGCCGGCCCAGCTCTCGGCGCCGCCCTTCAGCGCGAACACGCCGTAGAGCAGCACGATGCTGAACCAGACCGCCAGCACCGAGGTGCCTTCGCGCAGCATGTAGAAACGGTAGAAGCCAAGCTTTTGCCACCAGGTGGGCGTCATGGTGCGCACATAGGGCTTACGTTGAGTTGTCATGGCAATTTTTCTCCCTTATTGCGGCTTCAACATGGCGATCATGAAGTCTTTGGCGCTCTCCACCTTGCCCTGCTGGATGGCGGCGGCGGGATCGACGTGTTTCGGACAGACTTCGGAGCAATAGCCGACGAAGGTGCAGCTCCAGACGCCGTTTTGGCCGTTGAGCTGCGGCATGCGCTGTTTCTTGCCGTGGTCGCGGTTGTCCAGGTTGTAGCGGTGTGCCAGCGTGATCGCCGCCGGGCCGATAAACTCGGGGTTGAGGCCGAACTGCGGGCAGGCGGCATAGCACAGGCCGCAGTTGATGCAGCCGGAGAACTGGTGATATTTGGCCATCTGCGCCGGGGTCTGCACGTTCGGGCCGTCTTCCGGTTTGCGATCGTTGCCGATGATGTACGGCTTGATCGCCTCCAGGCTTTCGATGAAGTGGGTCATGTCGACCACCAGATCGCGCTCGATCGGGAAGTTGCCCAGCGCTTCGACCTTCATGCCGCCGACGTAATCGCGCAGGAAGGTTTTGCATGCCAGCTTCGGCACGCGGTTGACCATCATGCCGCAGGAGCCGCAGATCGCCATGCGGCAGGACCAGCGGTAGGAGAGATCCGGCGCCAGGTTGTCCTTGATATAGCCCAGCGCGTCGAGCAGCGAGGTCTGTTCGTCGTAAGGCACGGCGTAGGTGACGAAATGCGGCTCGGCGTCGCTTTCCGGGTTATAGCGCATGACTTCGATCTTCAGGGTTTGCATCTCAGCCATTTGCCTGCTCCTTATTCTTTTTCTCCTGCGTTTCGGCTTCTGCGCCGTAGACGCGTTTGGCCGGCGGCAGCTTGGTGATTTTCACGTCGCTGTATTCGAGGCGTGGCGCACCCTGCGGGTTATGGAACGCCAGCGTGTGCTTGAGGAAGTTGACGTCGTCACGCTCGGTGCAGCCTTCGTCCAGGCGCTGGTGAGCGCCGCGCGACTCTTTGCGGTTAAACGCGGAGTGTGCCATGCATTCGGCGACGTCCAGGCCGTAGCCCAGCTCGATGGTGTACAGCAGATCGGTATTGAACACGCTGGCGTTGTCGGTGATTTTGACGCGCTTGAAGCGCTCTTTCAGCTCCGCCAGCTTATCGATGGTTTTTTGCATCAGCTCCGGCGTGCGGTAGATACCGCAGCCTTCTTCCATCGACAGCCCCATTTCGTCGCGGATCTTCGCCCAGTTTTCGTTGCCTTCCTGCTTCATCAGGTTGCTCAGGCGGGTTTCGACGTCGCGGGTTTGCGCATCCAGCGCGCTGCCGTTGGCCGGCGCTGTTTCCAGCGCGCGGCGGGCCGCGTGCTCACCGGCGACGCGGCCGAACACCACCAGTTCCGCCAGCGAGTTGGAGCCGAGGCGGTTGGCGCCGTGCAGGCCGACGGAGGAGCATTCGCCGACTGCGAACAGCCCCTTGATGCGGGTTTCGCAGTTCTGGTCGGTTTCAATGCCGCCCATGGTGTAGTGCGCGGTAGGGCGCACCGGGATCGGATCTTTCACCGGATCGACGCCGACGTAGGCCTTGGCCAGTTCGCAGATGAACGGCAGCCGCTCCAGCAGCTTTTTCTCGCCCAGGTGGCGCAGATCGAGGTAGACCACGTCGCCGCGCGGGGTGGCGATGGTGCGGCCGGCGCGCCATTCGTGCCAGAAGGCCTGGGAAACTTTGTCGCGCGGGCCCAGCTCCATGTATTTGTTCTTCGGTTCGCCCAGCGGGGTTTCCGGGCCCATGCCGTAATCTTGCAGGTAACGGTAGCCGTCCTTGTTCACCAGGATGCCGCCTTCGCCGCGGCAACCCTCGGTCATCAGGATGCCGGAACCGGGCAGGCCGGTCGGGTGATACTGCACGAACTCCATGTCGCGCAGCGGCACGCCGTGGTGGAACGCCATGCCCATACCGTCGCCGGTAACGATGCCGCCGTTGGTATTGTAGCGGTAGACGCGCCCGGCGCCGCCGGTGGCCATCACCACCGCGTTGGCGCGGATCTGCACGCGGGTGCCTTCCATCATGTTGAGCGCCACCAGGCCGCGCGCCTGGCCGTCATCCACCAGGATATCCAGCACGAAGTGCTCATCGAAGCGTTGAATCTGCGGGTATTTCAGCGAGGTCTGGAACAGGGTGTGCAGCATGTGGAAGCCGGTCTTGTCGGCGGCGAACCAGGTGCGTTCGATCTTCATGCCGCCGAAACGCCGCACGTTGACCGAACCGTCCGGTTTGCGGCTCCACGGGCAGCCCCACTGCTCTAGCTGGGTCATCTCGCGCGGGCACTGATGCACGAAGTGATCGACCACGTCCTGCTCGCACAGCCAGTCGCCGCCGGCGACGGTGTCGTGGAAATGGTAGTCGAAGGTATCGTGATCCTGGGTGACGGCGGCGGAGCCCCCCTCGGCGGCGACCGTGTGGCTGCGCATCGGGTAGACCTTAGAGATCAGCGCGATTTTCAGTTGGGGATTGGCTTCCGCTGCGGCTATTGCTGCACGTAAACCAGCGCCCCCGGCCCCAATAATGGCAAGATCGGCGTTAAAGGTTTGCACTGCATTCCTCCAATGTTCTTGTTAAGAACGGCAAGTTAAATATCTATGCTTAAAATTTAGCGAACTCTTCGGGTGCTAACTAATTGAACCGCTTAATGTTGCTTAAAGGTTAAGGATAGATATCTCCCACCAATAATGGGGAATTAACTATACCTAAAGTTAAGTAGTCGAAATTTGATGTGATCGATTGTTTTGTCGATTAACGCTCGCCCAACAGGCCCGTCTGTCTTTTCGCGTGTTCGGCGTGCTTTACCCTTTTTAACGCGCTTTTGCCGCCCATTTATCGGAAATTGGCGTTATGGCCGGTTGCGCATCGTGAAGAATTTGTTTGGCTGCAAGGATGCGAGTAGACTGCATCCCCTGTTTGATTTCGGAGTTAATTACCATGAGCGAAACGGCAAGCTGGCAGCCTAGTGCACCCATCGCCAATTTGTTGAAACGCGCAGCGATTCTGGCTGAGATCCGGCGTTTCTTCGCCGATCGTGGCGTGCTGGAAGTTGAGACGCCCACCATGAGCCAGGCGACGGTCACCGACGTTCACCTGTTCCCGTTCGAGACGCGTTTCGTCGGGCCGGGGGCGGCAGAGGGCCTGACGCTATACATGATGACCAGCCCGGAATACCACATGAAGCGCCTGCTGGCGGCGGGCAGCGGCCCGATCTACCAAATGGGGCGCAGCTTCCGCAATGAAGAGGCCGGGCGGCATCACAACCCGGAATTCACCATGCTGGAGTGGTACCGTCCGCACTACGACATGTACCGCCTGATGAACGAGGTGGACGATCTGCTGCAACAGGTGCTGGACTGCGAGAGTGCGGAGACCCTGTCTTATCAGCAGGCCTTCCTGCGCCATCTGGACATCGATCCGCTGTCGGCGGAGAAGGCGCAGCTGCGCGAAGCGGCGGCCAAACTCGACTTGAGCAACATCGCCGATACCGAAGAAGACCGCGATACGCTGCTGCAGCTGCTGTTCACCGTGGGCGTGGAGCCACATATCGGCCGTGAAAAGCCGGCGTTCGTTTACCACTTCCCGGCCAGCCAGGCGGCGTTGGCGGAGATCAGCACCGAAGACCACCGCGTGGCGGAGCGTTTCGAGGTGTACTTCAAGGGCATCGAACTGGCGAACGGTTTCCGCGAGCTGACCGACGGCCGTGAACAACAGCAGCGCTTCGAGCAGGACAACCGTAAGCGCGCGGAGCGCGGCCTGCCGCAGCAGCCGATCGACTACAACCTGTTGGCGGCGTTGCAGCACGGCATGCCGGAATGTTCCGGCGTGGCGCTGGGCGTGGACCGCCTGGTGATGCTGGCGCTGGGCGCCGAGAGCCTGAGCGACGTGTTGGCCTTCCCGGTCGGGATCGCCTGACGTTTCAGGCGGTAAGAAAAGCAAAAAGGGCCGGCATTTGCCCTGTCTCTTCTACACAAATCCCCAGGTCAGTTGTCTGGGGATTTTTTTGAATCTTTTCACCTGTTCCCGATCTGATATGAAAATTATCGGCGGGAGATAGCTATGTTTTTATCCAATACTGCACAA
>NZ_JAMYWQ010000137.1 GCF_024160145.1 Serratia nevei | reverse complement strand
ACTTGACCTATGGGATGCAGCAGTGGGGGATATTGCACAATGGAGGAAACTCTGATGCAGCGACGCCGCGTGAGGGAAGACGGTCTTCGGATTGTAAACCTCTGTCTTTGGGGAAGAAAATGACGGTACCCAAAGAGGAAGCTCCGGCTAACTACGTGCCAGCAGCCGCGGTAATACGTAGGGAGCGAGCGTTGTCCGGAATTACTGGGTGTAAAGGGAGCGTAGGCGGGCGAGAAAGTTGAATGTTAAATCTACCGGCTTAACTGGTAGCTGCGTTCAAAACTTCTTGTCTTGAGTGAAGTAGAGGCAGGCGGAATTCCTAGTGTAGCGGTGAAATGCGTAGATATTAGGAGGAACACCAGTGGCGAAGGCGGCCTGCTGGGCTTTAACTGACGCTGAGGCTCGAAAGCGTGGGGAGCAAACAGGATTAGATACCCAAGTAGTCCATCAGT
>NZ_JAMYWQ010000136.1 GCF_024160145.1 Serratia nevei | reverse complement strand
ATGAGCGGACTACTTGGGTATCTAATCCTGTTTGCTCCCCACGCTTTCGCGCCTCAGCGTCAAAATCGGACCAGGTAGCCGCTTTCGCCACTGGTGTTCTTCCCAATATCTACGAATTTCACCTCTACACTGGGAATTCCACTACCCTCTTCCGTTTTCTAGTCTTCCAGTCTTAAGCGCAGTTCCCGGGTTGAGCCCGGGGCTTTCACGCCTAACTTAAAAGACCGCCTACGCGCCCTTTACGCCCAGTAATTCCGAACAACGCTCGCCCCCTTCGTATTACCGCGGCTGCTGGCACGAAGTTAGCCGGGGCTTCTTCTCTGGTTACCGTCATCATCTTCACCAGTGAAAGTGCTTTACAACCCTAAGGCCTTCTTCACACACGCGGCATGGCTGGATCAGGGTTGCCCCCATTGTCCAATATTCCCCACTGCTGCATCCCATAGGATTGGC